>NZ_JBSHMO010000001.1:0-1642699 GCF_053645455.1 Allobosea sp. NPDC055332
GTCGTGCCGCCGCCGGTGTCCCCACCACCCGGCCCGAAGCCGGTGTCGTTGCGGGTCATGGTCAGCGTGACGCTGGTGCCGCCATAGCCGAGCGACGGCGTCAGGAAGGCGAGGTTCGAGCTGACGCTGGTGAAGGTGCCGGTGACCCCGCCCGAGGCGGTCAGGATGGTGTAGTTCGTTGCGGCCGCGTAATTGCCGTTCTGCGCCAGCACCTCGACCCTGCCACCGGTGATGGTCGCCTTGCCCGAAGCCGCGATCCTGTCGCTCTGGCCGGCGGCGTTGACCTCGACCTGGTAGGTCGAGCCGCTCGCGAAGGCGACGTTGCCGGAGACGTTCAGCGTCCCGATCGAGTTGCCCGGCGCAACCGTCGCGCCGCTGGCGACGCTGACGCCGCCGATCGTGCCGGAGCCGCCGAGCGTGCCGCCATCCAGCGTGACCGAGCTCGCCAGCGAGCCGTTCACCACCAGCTTGCCGCCGGAGACCTTGGTCGCGCCGGTGTAGCTGTTGGTCCCGGTCAGCGTCAACGTGCCGGTCCCCGCCTTGGTCAGGCCGCCGGTGCCGGTGATCGTGCCGGAGAAGCTCGTCGACGAGTCGTTCGCGCCCGCCGTCAGCGTGCCCGAGCCGAGCGTGACCGTGCCAGCGCCGGCAAGCGAGGCGATCGTCTGGCTGAAGCCGGCAAGATCGAGCGTCGCGCCGCTCGCCACGGTGAAGGCCGAGCTCGACGAGAACGCCCCGGCGACGCCGGCCCGCAGGGTGCCCCCTGAGACCGTGGTCGCGCCGGAGTAGCTGTGCGTGCCCTTGAGAACCAAGGTGCCGGCGCCGGCCTTCGAGAGCGCGCCGGTGCCCGAGAAGGACTGTGAAACCGAGAAGGTATTCCCGGCCTCGACGATGTCGAAGCCGCCACCATTCGCACCGAAGACGATATTGCGAGTCAGCCCGTGCAGCACCGTGTCGGTCACCTGCAGCACGCCGCCATCCAGCGTCAGCGCCCCCGAAGTCGCGCCGAGCCTGCTCTCCTTGGAGATGCTGATCGCCCCGCCGGCGATCACCGTGCCGCCGGTATAGCTGTTGCCTTCGGTCAGCGTCAGCGTGCCCGTGCCGGTCTTGCGCAGGCTGCCATCGCCGGAGATCAGGCCGCTGAAGCTGGTCGAGGCGTTGGTCGCGCCGGTTTCTAACGTAGAGCCGCTTCCGATCCGGACCTGGCCGGCGCCCGCGATCGAGCCGGCCGTCACCGTGCCGAGCGTGTCGTTGATGTTGAGCGAGGCGCCCGCCAAGACAGTGTAATCAGACGCCGCCGACATGGCCTGCGCGCCGTCGATGAGGAGCTCGCCGGCCGACACCGTGGTCGCGCCCGAATAGGTGCTGGTGCCCGACAGGGCCAGCTGGCCATCCCCGCTCTTGGTTAGGCCGCCCGTGCCCGAGATCGTGCCGCTATGGCTGAAGGCCTGGCCGACCACGACCTCGATGCCGCCGCCAGCGCTGCCCAGCGTCACCGTGCGCGCGGAGGAGAAGCTGCTTGTCACCGACAGCGTGCCGCCATCCAGCGTCAAGCCGCCGGAGGCCGCGCCGAGATTGGCGTCCGCCCCGACCGCGAGGTTGCCGCCTGTGACCGTCGTGCCGCCGGCATAGCTGTTGTTCCCGGTCAGCGTCAGCCTGCCGGCGCCCTGCTTGGTCAGCCCGCCACTGCCGCCGAGATTGGCCGAAACGTCGATGTCGTAGCCGTTGCTGTCGAAGAAGGCGCCGTTGGCGCCGATGTTCACCACGCCATAACTGTCGAGAAAAAAGGAGTGGTTCATGCGCGCGCGCAGGATGCCGCCGTCCAGATTGAGCGTGCCTCCGACGATGACGTAGTTGGCCTCCATCACGCCACGGCCGCTGCTGGCATCACCGAGCAGGTTCAGCGTGCCGCCGAAAAGGTACAGCCAAGCCGTTCTGACATGGCCGCCCTTTTCGACGGTCACCGTGCCGTTGCCGCCGATTTCGATGCCGTTGTTCTGCCAGATCGAGCCGGCGCCCGTGACCGTCACGGCGCCGGAGCCGTTTTGTCCGATCCGGCTGAGGACGGCCTTGACTCTTCCGCCATTGGCGATGGTCAGCGTGCCGGAGCCGTCATGGCCGACATCGAGGATGCCGTCGACGGTCCAGCGCGAATCCGGGCCGGTCACCGTCACGGTGCCGCTGCTGCCGGAGGCAAAGCCGAGATAGCCGGAGGTGTTCCGGACCGCACCGCCAGCCTCGATGGTCAGCGTGCCGGTGCCGGCTGAGCCGACATAGAGCTCCCCGGTCTCGGCCGAGACGTTATTGATGGTCCAGGCCGAGCCCGCGCCGGTCACCGTCACCGTGCCGGTCGAGCCAGCCATGTTGCCGATGAAGCCGCCCGCCCCGGCGGTCGTGACCGTGCCGCCATCGGCGATGGTCAGCGTGCCGGTGCCCTGATAGCCGACATAGAGTTCGGTGCTGTTGCTCCAGCGCGAGCCGGCGCCGGTCACCGTCACCGTGCCCGTGCTGCCGGCGTTTCTGCCGACAGAGCCGATGGTATTCGAGACCTTGCCACCAGCCTCGACGGTCAGCGTGCCGGTGCCGGAGTAGCCGACAAGGAGCTCGGCGCTGTTGGTCCAGGTCGAGCCGGCGCCCGTCACCGTCACCGTGCCAATGCCGCCGCTAGAAGTACCGACATAACCAAAGAGCGTGTTGCTGACCCTGCCGCCATTCTCGATGGTCAGCGTGCCGGTGCCCTGATAGCCGACATAGAGGTCGCCGCTGTTGCTCCAGCCCGAGCCGGAACCACTCACCGTCACCGCGCCGGTGCTGCCCAGGTCTCTGCCGACATAGCCCGTGGTGTTCGAGACCGTCCCACCATCCGCGACGGTCAGCGTGCCGGTGCCGAGGTAGCCGACAGTGAGCTCGCCGCTGTTGGTCCAGCTCGAACCGGCGCCCGTCACCGCCACCGTGCCAATGCCGCCGGGGTTGAAGCCGACATAGCCCGTGGTGTTCGAGACCGTTCCGCCGGCTGCGATGGTCAGCGTGCCGGTGCCGGCGTTGCCGACAAGGAGCGCGTCGCTGTTGCTCCAGCGCGAGCCGGAACCGCTCACCGTCACCGCGCCGACGCTGCCGGAGTTTCTGGCGATATTGCTGTAGGTGTTCGAAACCGTGCCGCCATTCTCGATGGTCAACGTGCCGGTGCCGGAATCGCCGACATAGAGGTAGCCGCTGTTGGTCCAGGTCGAGCCCGTGCCCGTCACCGTCACCGTGCCGGTTGAGCCGGCGTTGCTGCCGATCGTGCCATTGGTGTTAGAAACCTGGCCGCCATTCTCGATCGTCAGCGTGCCGGTGCCGGCGAGGCCGACGATCAGCTGGCCGCTGTTCGTCCACGTCGAGCCGGTGCCGGTCACCGTCACCGTGCCATTGCTACCGGCGCCAGCGCCGAGCCGGCCATCGAGGCTCTCGACGACACCACCATTCTCGACCCTCAGAGTGCCGGTGCCGAAGACGGCGACCCTGAAGGTGCCGGCATTAATCCAGCGCGAGCCCGCGCCGGTCACCGTCACCGTGCCATTGCTGCTGGCGGCGGCGCCGACAGTGCTGCCGTCGGCGCTGCCCCCGCCACCGGAGACCGTGGCGCCATCCGCGACGGTCAATGAGCCGGCGCCGTGGAAGCCAACGGAGATAAAAGTCGATGCGGTCAGATTGGAGCCGGCGCCGGTCACGGTCACCGTGCCGTTGCCAGCGGCGGCATAGCCGATGTGAAGGTAGCCGGTCGAGACGGCGCCGCCATCCTCGACCGTCAACGTGCCGGTGCCGGCGAGGCCGACATAGATATAGCCCGGATCGTTGCTCCAGCTCGAGCCGGCGCCGGTCACCGTCAGCGCGCCGGTGCTGCCCGCCCGGCCGCCGATAGAGCCGAAACGGACATCGGTAACGGTCCCGCCACCGGCTATGGTCAAGGCGCCGGCGCCAGTGTCGCCGATGGTGAGATTGCCCCCTCCCAGATTCCAGTTCGTGAGCGGCGCCGCCGGGATGGCGGGAGTCAGCTCGCCGGTGCCGGTCACCGATTGGGCATTGGCGGCAGGCGCGGCGGCGAGCAGGGCGAGGCCGAGCGCGAGCATCGAAACGGACTGACATAGCTGCGCCGGCCGCCGGCCACGCGCCGGCAGCATCAGCGCAAGCTTCAGATCGTTCGGCATCAATAGTCAGGCCCCAACCGCACAAGCAGACTCAGGCAGCGTCGCGCGCGAGGCAATGAACAGCCGTTCACACCCGGTAAAATCGATGAGATGTGACGAATTTGCCGCGCGCCTTCTGGAGGAGCCTGGGCATCGGCGCAGAGCCATTTGCCCGCTCGCACCCGCTGACTTAGGCGGCAACCGCGCTATAACCGGGCAAAGGTCTCATCCGAGCCGGGAGGACATCATGCTCGCCAACGCGCCCCGCCCCTTCAATTTCGACCTCGGCGAGACCGCCGACGCGATCCGCGACACCGTCCATGCCTTCGCCCAGGAGAAGATCGCCCCGCGCGCCGAGGAGATCGACCGGACCAACCAGTTCCCGCGCGATCTCTGGCCGGAGATGGGTGCGCTCGGCCTGCACGGCATCACCGTCCCGGAGGAGTATGGCGGCGCTGGTCTCGGCTATCTCGAGCATTGCGTCGCGATCGAGGAGGTTTCCCGCGCCTCGGCCTCGGTCGGCCTCAGCTACGGCGCCCATTCCAATCTCTGCGTCAACCAGATCGCGCGCAACGGCAACGAGGCGCAGAAGCGCAAATACCTGCCCAAGCTGATCTCGGGCGAGCATGTCGGCGCGCTCGCCATGTCGGAGCCAGGCTCGGGCTCCGACGTCGTCTCGATGAAGACGAAGGCGGTCAGGAAGGGCGACCGTTATGTCCTGACCGGCAACAAGATGTGGATCACCAACGGCCCGATCGCCGAGACTTTGGTGGTCTACGCCAAGACCGATCCGGAGGCCGGCCCGAAGGGCATCACCGCCTTCCTGATCGAGAAGGGCATGAAGGGTTTCTCGACCCATCAGAAGCTCGACAAGCTCGGCATGCGCGGCTCCGACACCTGCGAGCTCGTCTTCGAGGAGTGCGAGGTTCCGGAGGAGAACGTGCTCGGTTCGGTCGGCCGCGGCGTCAACGTGCTGATGAGCGGGCTCGACTATGAGCGCGTCGTGCTCTCCGCCGGCCCGCTCGGCATCATGCAGGCGGCGATGGACATCGTCCTGCCCTATATCCACGAGCGCAAGCAGTTCGGCCAGTCGATCGGCGAGTTCCAGCTCGTCCAAGGCAAGGTCGCCGACATGTATGTCGCGATGAACTCGTGCAAGGCCTATGTCTACGCCGTCGCCAAGGCCTGCGACCGGGCCGAGACCACGCGCGAGGACGCCGCCGGCGCCATCCTGATCGCCGCCGAGAAGGCGACGCAGCTCGCCCTCGACGCGATCCAGCTGCTCGGCGGCAACGGCTACATCAACGACTACCCGACCGGGCGGCTGCTCAGGGATGCCAAGCTCTACGAGATCGGCGCCGGCACCAGCGAGATCCGGCGCATGCTGATCGGGCGGGAATTGTTCAACAAGACGAAGTGAGGGCTCGCGGCGCTTTCTTCCTTCTCCCCTCGGGGGAGAAGGTGGCCCGGCAAAGCCGGGTCGGATGAGGGAAGGACAGCCCTAGCCTGCCTTCGTCTCACCCAGTCATACCGCCCTCATCCGTCTGCTTCGCAGACACCTTCTCCCCCGAGGGGAGAAGGAAGCCCCGCTCCGGTAAGCCGACGCACGCCAATGCCCCTCTATTTCGCCTACGGCCTGAACATGGACGTCGCCGGCATGGCGCAGCGCTGCCCGCGCTCGACGGCGCTCGGCCTCGCCCGCCTGCCGCGCCATCGCTTCATCATCACCACGGACGGCTACGCCTCGGTGATCCGCGATCCGCGCGAGAGCGTCCATGGCGTGCTCTGGGATTGCGCGCTCGGCGACATCCGTACGCTCGACAAGTTCGAAGAGCTCGCCAGCGGCCTCTACATCAAGATCAACCAGCCGGTCGTGGTCGAGGGCGGCGCCAAGCGCGCCCTGATCTATGTCGGACGCAGTGCGCAGGTCGGCCGGCCCCGCCTCGGCTATCTTGAAGACATCATCGCCAGCGCCAGAAAATGGGCTCTGCCAGAGACTTACATCGCCGCGATGAATCGCTTTGCGAGCAAGCCGATTCAGGACAGCAAGCCGTTGAATCCCGATCTGAGCGAGCCATTACCGGCCGGTCCGGTCGCCGGCGTCAGGCCGCGCGCCGCCGCGCCGAGCTCGGGAATCCGTGCCGGCAAAGCCTCGGAATAGTTCGGATCTCGAAAGATTGACGCTGGCGCATGCACGCCATGCGCGAGCCCTTCCAACCTGCGAAAATCGCGCTGGCGGCGACAGGCGGGAGGCGTCCGGAAAGCTTCCGGGCTCCTTTCCCGAACTGTCTCGATGGAGGCCCCAATGAGCGGAATCGTCGGCTGGATCACCGGCAAGATCAAATGGCTGCTGCTGATCGCGGCGATCGGTGGACCGGTCCTCGCCTTCTTCAGCTGGCAGGATGGCGAACGCGTCAGGACCATCGCGGCGAAGGGCATCGAGGCGCAGGCCTCGGTCGAAGGCGCGACCCGGACCAAACGCCGCCGCGGCGGCACCAGCTATAGTGTCGACCTCGCCTGGAAGGATGCCACCGGCAAGGACCGCACTGCCGAGAAGGTCTCGGTCTCCAACCAGTTCGCCAATCGCATCATCAGCAACGACAAGCTCACCGTCGACATGCTGAAGATCAAGTACCTGCCGGACGAGCCGGGCAAGGACGCGGTGATCATCGCGGACGATGCCGACAAGCAGGCCGATCAGGACAGCGAGATGATCTATGTCGGCGCCGGGGCCGGCGCGATCGGCATCATCGGCTCGGCGCTGTTCTTCTGGCTCGGGCGCCGTCGCCAGGAGGATGAGCCGCAGGCCGCCTGAGCTGATCGTTCACCAGCTTTCGCGCCGCTATCCTGCGAGGATGGCGGCGCAAGGTGCTGTTTCGTAGCAGCCAGATTGCGTCTTTCCGGGAGCAAGATCGATGAAGCTCGTCCGTGCTGCTGCCATCCTGCTGTTCCTCGCCATGCCTATGGCTGAAGCAGCCCTCGCCCGCTCCGCGGAAACACCGGCGGCACCGCTCACCTGTGGCGGTGACGAGCCCTATTGGAGCCTGAAGCTCGGGATCGACGGCAAGGCCCGTTTCTCTGATGGCAATGGCGGGGACTCAACCACCCCCTTCACCCTGCAGCAGAGCCGCAACACGACGCTGATCGCCGGTGTCACCTTCGGACTGAGTGCCGAGATCCGCGCCGTCATCGGCCACGAGGCCTGCTCGGCGACCAACAGCGACGAGGACAGGCCGATGACGATCTCGATCTGGTACAGGGACAGCCTGCTGTCCGGCTGTTGCCAGCCGGACAGCTAGGGCAATTCCCTGTTCAGGGGTGGAACTGGTGGCCTTACGCCACCAGCCCCTTGGCCAGCTCGCTGACCTGCTTCTCGAACAGCGCCCGGTAGATGCCGCCGTCATGGGTGAGCAGCGTCTCATGCCGGCCCTCTTCCACGACCTTGCCGCGGTCGAAGACCAGGATGCGGTCCATGGCGCGCACCGTCGAGAGCCGGTGGGCGATGACGATGGTGGTGCGGCCTTCCATCAGCCGCTCCATCGCCTCCTGGATCAGCGCCTCCGATTCCGAATCGAGGCTCGAGGTCGCCTCGTCCAGGATCAGGATCGGCGCGTCGGCCAGGAAGGCACGCGCCAGCGCCACCCTCTGCCGCTCGCCGCCCGAAAGCTTGACGCCGCGCTCGCCGACGAGCGTGCCGTAGCCCTTGGGCAGGCGCATGATGAACTCATGCGCATTGGCGAGCTTCGCCGCCTGCTCGATCTGCGCCATGCTGGCGCCGGGCCGGCCATAGGCGATGTTCTCCGCCAGTGAGCGATGGAACAGCACCGGCTCCTGCTGCACGATCGCGATCTGCGCCCGCAAGCTGGCCTGCGTCGCCGAGGCGATGTCGCGCCCGTCGATGGCGATGCGCCCGTCGGTGACGTCGTAGAGACGCTGCACCAGCTTGACGAAGGTGGTCTTGCCGGAGCCGGAGCGCCCGACCAAGCCGACCTTCTCGCCGGCTTTGATCGTCAGCGAGAAGTCGCGATAGAGCGGCTCGATGTGGCCTCCATAGTGGAAGGTCACCCGCTCGAAGGCGATCTCGCCGGCGGTCACGTCCATCGCCGTCGAACCGGCACGGTCCGGCACGCCGAAGGGCAGCGAATGCATCGCGACCAGCTCCTCCATGTCGTTCACCGAACGCTGGAGGTTGTGCACGTGCTGGCCGACATCGCGCAGATAGCCATGCACGACGGCATAGCTGGTCAGCACGAAGGCGACGTCGCCGGGCGAGGCCTGGCCATTGGCCCAGAGCCAGATCACCAGGCCGATCACCGCGGCACGCAGGCCGAGCAGCACGACCTGCTGCGCCGTACCCGACCAGGTTCCGCGCACCCAGGTGCGCCGCGTCCGCCCCGCCCACTTCGCCAGGACACCCGAGAGACGATTGTCCTCGCGGGCCTCGGCGCCGAAGGCCTTGACCACCGGGTTGCACGAGATCGAGTCGGCCAACGCGCCGCCAAGCCTGGTGTCCCAGCTATTGGCGAGCGTCGCCGCCGGCGCGACGAAGCGCAGCGATAGTGCCATCGTCACCGCGCAGTAGATCACTGCGCCGGCAAAAACGACCGCGCCCATCGCCGGCCAGTGCCAGGCCAGCAGCACCGTCGTGCCGAGCAGCACGATCAGCGAGGGCAGCAGCGCGATCACGATCGTGTCGGTGAGCAGGTCGAGCGCCCACATGCCACGCGTGATCTTGCGAACTGTCGAGCCGGCAAAATTGTTGGCGTGCCAGTCAGTCGAGAAGCGCTGCAGTCGCGCGAAAGCCTCGCGCGCCACATCGCTCATGGTGCGCAGCGTCATCGCGGTGATGCCGATGAAGGACAGGTGCCGGAAGAACACCGTGCCCGCGCCGAGCGCGATCATCATGGCGAGCGCCACGAGCGCGGCCTCGAGCCCGCTCGCCTTGTCGCCGGCGACCGCATCGACCAGCCGCCCGGCATAGAGCGGCATGAACAGGTCGGCAGCGGTCGCCGCCATCACGGTGAAGACCACGCCGGCGACGCGCCAGCGCTGGCGGCCCCAATGCGAAAATGTGAAGCCGAGAACGGCCCGGAACGGCTCCTGCCGCTCCGTCTTGGGAGAAAGAGACATGAAAGCATCCGGTCCCGAGAGACCGGCTCCAAATTCAGGCGAAGCGCAGCGAAGGCCGCGGCTTCAGAAAACGTGTTTGGAAATGATGGCTCGAGCCGCCTAGGAGGCGGGCCTCGTGCTGATCCGACCTAGTGGTGGCGGGACCGCGTGGCGGGAGCGACGATGGTTGCGAATTCCATTCAGCCCTCCCTTTCCTGAGTTGGAGCCAAGGCAGGCAACATGCCGCATGCCCGCTTATTGTGCAAGCCGCGTCCGATGCATGGGGTGGTTGCAGCCGAAACCGATCGGGCTTCGCATTGCAGTCACGATTTGCCGCGACGCGCGGGCGGGATTCGCCACCACTTCCTTCTTCCCTTGGGGGAGAAGGTGGCAGCGCGAAGCACCCGCGGATGATGGCAGGATTGCTTCAAGCAGCCAGCCCGGCGCTCACCTTGTGGCTTCGCCTAGCCGGAAAGCAGCGGAGGCTGAGCCCAGCCAGGTGTGGATGTTCCTGTCCCAGCACCAACCCAGGCGCGGTCGCCCCTTGCTGAACCAGATCGAGGGTATTCGCTGATCGCCCGCTTTCCGCGAGCCGGGCATTTGAATGCAGTTGTAGTTCTTTTTGTCCGTCAGCAATGCCGGATGTTGTGTCGTGAGAGCGACCCCCTCCTCCATCGTCAAAGGCGTCCTGCCGCGCCGCTCGATGATGGCCAAGGATTCCTTCGGACTGACATTCAGGAGATCGCGCCCGGTATCGATGTCGAGCAGGAGATAGAACTCACCGCGGGGAAGCTGAATTCGGTCGATCACGTGAAAGGCGTCAGGCGACAGGGGCGTCATCTCAACGACGCCGGTTGCCGATTTCGCCTCGATCCGCGCCATCGCATCTACGAGATTCACAAGGCCGAAACGAAAGGCGACGCACAGGGGAACGTTGCCCGAGATCGGGACCTCTCCGGCAGAATCGAGCAAGGAAGCGAGCTCTTCCATTCTCGAAATGAAACCCCTTTCCGTCGCGCCACATAACTCGTGAAATCCCTTATCCAAGAGCTTCTTCGCTTGGTGCTCGAGAAGGGCGTTCAGTTGGCGGGGGGTCATATGGCCTACGATCCAGCGATGACAGTGTGCGGGCGGGCCCGGTCTCGGATCCCCGCCTCCATCTAGGAGCTGGAGGAGAAGCTTTCACGTTGCCAGTTTGTTCTGAAATCTGCTGAGAACTGCCCGCAAGCCCGTAAGGCATCCAGACCCAAGTCGAACTGCCCTCAACAGGCTGCTTTGCAGCTACCTCCTTCCTACGCATGTCGGGCAGGCCCGAGATCGGTGGGAGAAGGAGGCTCACCAGAACAGCGCCAGCAACCTCATCCCGATCACCAGCAGGAACGCCGCGATGATCGTGCCGAGCACGCGCTGGCGCTTGCCTCGGTCGGGGAATTGCTTCGCCAAGAGGCGGCCGAGCGGCTTGCGGAAGACGAAGCAGACGACCAGAAAAACGATGACGAAATGGGACAAGCGCCGAGCTCAGCCTTGCTTCGGTGCGGGCGCATCGAAGGGCGCGCCGGCTTTCTTCCAGGCGCCGAATCCGCCCTCGACATGCGCGACCGGCTTCAGCCCCATATCCTGCGCCGTCTTGGCGGCGAGCGCCGAGCGCCAGCCGCCGGCGCAAAAGAAGACGAACTGCTTGTCCTCCTGGAAGACCGGCTTGGCATAGGGGCTGTCCGGATCGATCCAGAACTCCAGCATGCCGCGCGGGCAGTGGAAAGCGCCAGGCATGCGCCCTTCCCGCTCGAGCTCGCGCGGGTCGCGCAGGTCGACGAAGACGACGTCGCCCCGCCCCACCAGGCCTTGCGCCTCCTCGACCGAGAGCGTCTTCACCGCAGCTTCCGCCTCGGCCAGCAGCGCCTTGTAGCCCTTGGTGATCGTCTGCGGCATGACCGGCCCTTCCCTTAAGAGGCCGGCAAGGTGGCGGCTACGACCGCTGGCGTCAATCGACAGGCTTGCAGGCGCGCGCCGGCCTCGCCAATCTGCCGGCCGGAGGGGCTCATGGCCGGATTCGGAACGCTCGACCTGATCGCGATCGCCTTCTTCGCCGCGGCCTGGATCGGCTATCTGCTGGCCGTCGAGATCGGTCCCCATTCCAGACGCAGCCTCAACACGCTGATGAACGAGCGCCGCGAGCGCTGGATCATGGAATCGGTCAGGCGCGAGAACCGGATCATCGATACGCAAGTGATGAACGGCCTGCAGAACGGCACCGCCTTCTTCGCCTCGACCTCGCTGATCGCCATCGGCGGCTCGCTGACCCTGCTGCAATCGGCCGATCGCGTCGTCCAGATCTTCGCCGACCTGCCTTTCGCCACCACGACGACGCGCGCCGCCTGGGAGATCAAGGTGATCGGGCTCGCGGTGATCTTCGCCTATGCCTTCTTCAAGTTCGGCTGGAGCTACCGGCTGTTCAACTACTGCGCCATCCTGATCGGCGCGATCCCGCCGCATACCGAGGCCGACAAGCCGGAGACGATCGCAGCGGCACGCGAGGCGGTAAGAATGAACATCGTCGCCGGCCTCCACTTCAACCGCGGCCAGCGCGCTTTCTTCTTCGCTTTGGCCTATCTCGGCTGGTTCATCTCGCCCTGGCTCTTCCTGATCGCCACCGCGGCGGTGCTGACGGTGATGTGGCGCCGGCAATTCGCCTCGGATTCAGCGGCGGCCGTCGGTGCGGGGCGCCGCAGCGCTTGACGAAACCCGTCGCTGCGCTCAGCAAGCGGCATGACCACACCGACAGACGAAGAGCTTGCCGAGACGATCCTGCGTCTCACCAACGAGCGGAGCGATCGGACGACCTCGCCGATGGACGTCGCCCGCGCCCTCGGCGGCGACCACCCCGATGGCTGGGGTCCGCTGATGCAGCCGATCCGCCGCGTCGCCGTGCAGTTGATGAAGGATGGCAGGCTGGTGATCACCCGGAAAGGGCGTCCAGTCGATCCCGACGATTTCCGCGGCGTCTATCGCCTGCGCCGGCCGGGTCATGAAGGGGCCAGCCAGGACTAGCCCGCTCCCAACAGCGATGGGTCGCTAGGCACTGGAATAGCCGTCTCCGGACGGAGCTGAGCCGCGCCTGTTTAGATGTCATCGATGGTCGCGAAGTCGTCCGAGGCCGCGCCGCCAGCTCGCAAGGAGCAGTGTCAGCGGCAACAAAAAAGGGCCGAGGAATGCCTCCGCCCTTTGCCACTATCATCGTCTAACGCGCCCGGGGGCTTGCGGCAAGCCCCCCTCCATGGCCTAGGAACGCTGCCCTCGACCTGAACCTCAGGTCAAAGGGAGCAGAAAAATGCGTGTATTGCTACCGACTTACGGCTCGCGCGGCGACGTCGAGCCGCTTGTGGGGCTTGCAGTCCAATTGCAGGCTCTTGGCGCCGAAGCAGTGGTGTCAGCTCCGCCGGACCGGGAGTTCACGGACCTGCTGGCGCGGGCCGGCGTGCCGCTGGCGCCGGCCTTCATGCCGATCCGCCAATGGGTCAGCGAGCGGGCCAAGCCGTCATCGCCGGCCGATTTCCGCAAGCTTGCCTCCGACATGATGGCTGGGCAGTTCGCTGCCATCTCCGCAGCGGCCGAAGGCTGCGATGCGATCGTCGCGACCGGCCTGTTCCCGTCGGCGAGTGCCGCGCGCTCCGTAGCGGAGCTGACGGGTCTTTCCTATCGCCACGTCACCTTCTGCCCGCTCTTCCTGCCATCGCATCATCATCGGCCCTTCCCCTATCCCGGCCATCCCCTGCCGGCGGCGGTGACCGACAATCGCGAATTATGGGATTTCAACGCCCGGACCATGAATGCGCTGTTCGGCGAGGCGCTCAGGGCGCACCGGGCGTCGGTAGGCGTCGCGCCCGTCGACAATGCCCGCGACCATATCTTCACGGACCGGCCATTTCTGGCCTCGGACCAAGTCCTGTGGCCCTGGCAGCCAACGGACCTTTGCGACGCCGTGCAGACCGGCGCCTGGATCCTGCCTGACACGCGTCCGCTTCCGGCAGAGCTGATGGCGTTCATCGAGGCCGGCGAACCGCCTATCTATATCGGCTTCGGCAGCATGTTCGTGCAATCGGCAAAGGACGCGGCTCGCGTGGCGATCGAGGCGGTTCGTGCGCGGGGCCGCCGCGCGGTCGTCCTGCGGGGCTGGGCCGACCTCGTCTTGGACGACGCCCCGGGCGATTGCTTCATCACCGGCGACGTCAACCAGCAGGCGCTGTTCCCGCAGATGGCGGCCGTGCTGCATCATGGCGGCGCCGGCACGACGACGGCAGCGGCCCGCTCCGGCGTACCGCAGGTGATCGTCCCGCAGATCGTCGATCAGCCCTATTGGGCCGGCCGGGTGGCGGAACTGGGCATCGGCGCGGCCCATGATGGCCCAACGCCGAGCTTCGAGTCCTTGTCGGCAGCGCTCGCCACGGCGCTGGCGCCTGAGACTGGAACACGGGCGACCGACGTGGCGCGCACGATCCGCACCGATGGAGCAGCGGTAGCTGCGAAGCTGCTGCTCGACGCGATCAGGCGGGATAGGCCGCCGTCCTAGCGCCTGGCCGCCGCCTGTGCCGGTCCGGGGAACAGCGCATCCGAATAGCCGGCGAGATAGTAGGCAAGCAGCCCGGCCCATTCCTTGAAGGCATCGTCGGCAATGTCGAGCCCGCGCGCCGCCTTGCGGTAGGGACGCAGATAGTCGGCGCGCTCGCCGCTGGAGAGGAAGTCGACCGGGAAGGCCTCGACCTGGAACCCCGCCTTGCGGAACACGCCCATGGCGCGCGGCATGTGCCAGGCCGAGGTCACCAGGAGCCAGCGCTCGCCGGGCTTGGGATCGACCAGCCGGCGGGTGAACACCGCGTTCTCGACCGTGTTGCGCGATTTGTCCTCGAGGACGAGACGGTGCTCGGGCAGGCCGAGCCCGAGGAACAGCAATCGTGCTCCGTCGGCCTCGGTCTTGACCACCGGCGAAAGCAGATTGGCGCCGCCACCGGTGAAGACCAGCTTCGCCTCGGGATGGGCGCGGGCGAGCTCGACCGCCTTGGTCATCCGCGCCGCGGCGTTGTTGAGCACGATGTCCTCGCGCGCCACGCCGATCGCGCCGCCGAGCACGATGATGCCGTCGACCTTGCCGGAGTGCACCGCCTGCTGCGGGAAGCGATCCTCCAATGGCCTGACGACGATGCGCGGCAGCGGGCTGAAGGCGAGCAGGCCAAGCACGAAGACGCAGGCGAGCCCGAGCCAGCGCCCCGGCCCGGAAAAGCGCGTGAAGGCGAGCAGGCTCGCCAGCACGAGCCCGCCAATGGCGAGATTCACCGGCGAAGCCAGGAACCAGAGGATCTTTGAGAGGACGAAGAACATGATTTTCTTGAACAGACCCACCTCCCCTTACGCACAGAAAGCTGACAGGCCGTTAGGAAACGGCTGAGGGCGGCCGGGGTTCGATGCGGGATTGCGTTCACGTTGCGGTGAAGGCCAAGCGACCACCGCAGCCATCCCAAGCCGTCATTCTAGGGCGAAGCGAAGCGCAGACCCGAGAATCTCACGACGAGAATGCCCTGGACGGAGCCTCATCCGGCTTGAGATGCTCGGGACAAGCCCGAGCATGACGCGAAAGAGCGATTACCGGATGATCTGCGGCGGTTGGGCCGGCGGGCGGCGGGTCTGCCGCGCCGCGAAGCGCTCGACCTCGAGCGCCCGCTCGGCCACTTCGCGCAATTCGCAGCCGGCCTGCAGTCCGGCCGAGCGCGCCGGCGGCTGGGCAGCGCCGTAGAAGGCGCATTTCTGGACGGCGTAGCTTTGCCAGGCGAGCTGCAGCGCCGCGAACTGGCTGCGCGCCCCGGCATCGAGCGAGCGGCCCAGCGCCTGCGTCGCCAAGCTCAACCGCTCGCGCCAGACCGCCTCCTCCCGCCGCGCGCAGGCGATCTCGGCCTGGGGACGATCGCTGGCTGAAGCGGCGCTGACGCAAGGCACGGCGACGAGGCCGATGCAGGCCGGGCTCGCGGCCAGCCCCTGTCGGACGCAATTCGCCACCTGCATGCGATCGGCCGACTGCACCGGATTGGTCGGCACCTGCGCGAACGCAGCCGCACAGCCGAGCTGCGCCAGAATGACGGGAATGACCAGAAAACCGCGCATGGCGGGGATCATGACGGCCAAATCGGCCGGGTCAAGCGCCGCTTTCCAGCCTCACGAGATCGGCAACGGCATGGCAGGCCCGGCCGCCGGCCGCGCCGAGACCTGTGCATACCAGCGGCGGATATTGGGCCAGTCCTTCTGCTGCACCGGCATGTGCAGCCAGCGATGGGCACCGAGCGCCACCGTGATGTCGGCCATGCCGAAGCGCTCATTGGCGAGGAAAGCCCGCCCCGTCAGATGCGCTTCCAGGATGTCGAGCTTGGCTTCGGCCTTGGCGACCGAAGCCGCGATCGCCGACGGCTCGGTGTAGCCCGGCGTCTTGCGGATTAGCCCCCAGAAGGCCGGCGTCATCGAAGGCTGCAATTCGGACAGCATCCAATCCATCCAGCGATCGGCCTCGGCGCGCCTGGCCGGATCCTCTTCCCAGATCCAGCCGGCTCCGTAACGGGCCGCGAGATAGCGCACGATGCTGTTCGACTCCCAGATGACGACCTCGCCATCCTCCAGCGTCGGAATCTGCCCGTTCGGATTCTTGGCGAGATAGGCCGGCTCGCGATTGCCGCCGAACTGGCCGCCGACATCGATACGCTCGAAGGGCTGGCCGACCTCGCCAGCGGCCCAGACCGCCTTCTGCACATTGATCGAGCTGATCCGTCCCCAGATCGTCAGCATGGTCGCCCCTTCGCGTGATAGGGCGGCGACAATCAGCCTGCGGGTGAACGAAGACAAGCGTCTTTGGCGGAATGCAGCGTCTTTCCCCGAGCACGCCGCGACGATGCGTGAACCTTGCGCCACGCCAGAGGCATGCGCCTCAAGCCGTCTTGCCGCCGGCCCGAATGGCGAGGCTCGCGACCACGTCCTCGACGATCTCCAGCAGCTCCGTCCGCGAGGCGCCGTCCCGCGCCTGGATCGAGATCCCTTGCATCACCGCGGCAAGGTGCCTGGCCAGACGCTGAATCGCGCGCGCTTCACCGAAGCGATCCAGGGCCGAGACGATCCGCTCGCGCATCGCCTCGCGATGCGCGGCTGCATGACGAGCGAGCTCGGCGTGATCGGGATGGCAGGTGATCATGCCGCTCGAGATCATGCAGCCAGGCTCGCGTTCGGGGTCAGTGACTGCTCGCACCGCCCCTTCGAGCAGCAGGCGCACCGCCCACTTCAGGGTTTCGGCCGCGGCGAGCGAGGCGACGTCGAACGAGCCGAAAATATCCTCATAACGCACCAACGCCTCGCGATAGAGCTCGGCCTTGCTGCCGAATGCGGCGTAAAGGCTCGGCGGCGCGATCCCCATCGCTTTGGTCAGGTCGCCGATCGACACGCCCTCATAGCCGTGTCGCCAGAACTGTCGCATCGCGATGTCGAGCGCCCGGTCGCGGTCGAAGCTCCAGGGGCGTCCGCCGCGGGATCGGTCAGCCTGTTCCATAGCGACCACTAAATAACCGCTTGACCATGGAGGTCAAGAATGTTGTTTAGCGATCAATAAACAACATGGAGCGATGCGATATGGATCATTCGCGGCGGACCTTCCTGGCCGGAAGCGGCGGTCTCACCATGGTCGCGACCGGAGCCGGTGCGGCCCTGGCGGATATGTCGTTGCATCGTCCGGCTGCCGAGGCCGCCACCCGGAACCAGGCTGGCCTTTTCTCGGCGACCTCGTCCGACGGGACAAAGCTCGCCGGCTGGGCCCAGGGCGATGCAGCGGCGCCCGAGATCCTCTTCATCCACGGGCTGCGCCAGAGCCGCCTGAGCTGGGAGACGCAGTTTTCCGATCCGGTCCTTGCCGGCTTTCGCCTGGTCGGGTTCGACCTGCGCGGCCATGGCGATTCCGACAAGCCCACCTCGATGGAGGCCTATTCCGATGCCGACCGCTGGGCTGACGACGTCGCAGCGGTCATCGCGGCAACCGGGCTGCGCCGGCCCGTCCTGGTGGGCTGGTCGCTCGGCGGCTTCGTGGCCGGCGCTTATCTGCGCAAATATGGCGGAGCGGCGATCGCCGGCGTCAATCTCGTCGATGCGGTGACGAAGCTCTCCCCCGATCTCCTGACGGAGGAGGCCGGGGCCTTCACGCAGACCACCACCTCGCCTGATCTGGCACAGCGGGCGACGGCTACGGCCGAGTTTCTCGCCGCCTGTTTCCATCGGCCGCCGGCGCCGCGCGAGCTGCAGCGCATGCTGGTCATCAACGGCATGACCGGGCGCGCCGTGAACGAGGGCTTCGTCAGGACACAGGTCACCGACCTCGAACCGGTTTTCAGGGAGTATTCCGGACCGATCCTGCTGAGCCATGGCGTGCATGACCGGCTGGTGCGGGTCGCCATGTCCGAGCGCATCGCGGCGCTCCACGCGAATAGTCACCTCTCCCTCTATACCGATAGCGGCCACGCCCCCTTCTATGAGGAGCCCGGCCGCTACGGGCTGGAGCTCGCCGCCTTCGTCACGGCAGCGAACAGAGGCTGAGACGATGACGTCGCAGCCGATACCGCGTCGGAACTCCAGCGCCGGGTCGCCGCCCTTCTTTCCAGGCTTCCGATCGCTCGATCTCGAAGCCGGCGGCGTCCGCTTCGCCGGCGTGATCGGCGGCAGCGGCCCGCCGCTCCTGCTGCTGCACGGCTTCCCGCAAACCCATATCGCCTGGCGCAAGGTCGCCCCGGCCCTGGCGCGCGAGCATACCCTGATCATTCCCGACCTGCCCGGCTATGGCGCCAGCAGGACGCAGGCATCGAAGCCGCGCTGGAACAAGCGCCGGGTCGGTGCGGCGCTGGTCGCGCTCATGCGGGCGCTTGGATACGGGCGTTTTGCGCTCGCCGGGCACGATCGCGGCGCAAGGGCCGGCTACCGCCTGGTGCTCGATCATTCCGGCATCGTCGGCGCCTTCGCCTCGCTGGCCGTCGTGCCGACGCGCGATGCGATGTCGGGGGTCGACTATCGCTACGCCCAAAAGGCCTATCACTGGTTCCTGCTGGCGCAGGAAGCCGACCTGCCCGAGCGCCTGCTCGCCGCCGAGCCGGATCTTTTGATCGACCGCGCCTTCGCCGGCATGAACGCGCAGAGCGATGCCGTCATCGAGCCGGCTGCCCGGGAGGCTTGCCGCACTGCTTTCCGCAGGCCTGAGGTCCAGCATGCGGTCTGCGAGGATTATCGCTCCGCTTTGGACGAGGACCTGGCCTGCGACGAGGCTGATCGGGCGGCCGGCCGCAAGCTCGACTGCCCGGTGCTGGTGATCTGGCCGGGCCCGGAGAACGCCCTCGCACGGCGTGTCGGCATCTGGCGCAACTGGGCGGACGAGGTCAGCGGCGCGAGCACGAGCGGCGATCACCTCCAGCTCGAGGACAGCCCCAGGCAGGTCGTCGCGGCGCTCATGCCCTTCTTCCGGCGGCAGGCCAGTGCCGCAGCCCCCGGCTGAGGCCTCAGGCGAATTCCATGATCACCGCGTCGACCGCGAGCGAATCGCCCTCCTTCGCCAGGATCTTGGCGATGGTGACGTCCTTCTCGGCACGCAGCACGTTCTCCATCTTCATCGCCTCGACCATGGCGAGCGGCTCGCCGGCCTTGACCTCCTGGCCGACGCTGACGAGCAGCGCCTTGACCAGGCCGGGCATCGGGCAGAGCAGCACCTTGCCGGTGTCAGCCGCTGCCTTCTCCGGCATCAACGCCGCGAGCTCGGCCTCGCGCGGCGTGTAGACATGGGCGTTAGCATAGGCGCCGGCATGGCCGAGCGCGACGCCGTTGAGGATCGGCCGGACCTGCGCCGCGATCGAAACGCCATCGAGCGTGCCGCGCCAGACCGGCTCGCCCGGCCGCCAGTCGCTCGCGACCGTCAGGCTGCGGTCGGCGAAGGCGATCGTCACCGCCCCACCCTGCTCCGTGACGTCGCCTTCGAAGCGCTCGCCGCCGAGCGAGACGATGCGGGTGCGCTCGAACTCGACCTTGCGCCAGCCTTCCATCTGCGCCGAGACGTGGCGCTTGCGGGCATTGAGCCGGTGGTCGCAGGCGATCGCGATCGCCGCCATGCGCAGCGCGATCTCGCCTTCCGGCTGCGGCAGCGAGAAGCCTTCCGGGAACTCCTCGGCGATGAAACCGGTCGAGAGATTGCCCGAGATCCAGCGCGGATGCTGCATCACCGCCGCAACGAACGGGATGTTGTGGCGGATGCCGTCGATGGCGAAGGCATCGAGCGCGCGCGCCTGCGCCTTGATCGCCGCCTCGCGCGTCGGCGCGTGCGTCACCAGCTTGGCGATCATCGGGTCGTAATAGATCGAGATCTCGCCGCCCTCGAACACACCGGTGTCGTTGCGCACGGTGGCGTCGCCGTCCGGCCCCTCGCTCGGCGGGCGATAGGTGACGAGCCGGCCGGTCGAGGGCAGGAAGTTGCGGGTCGGGTCCTCGGCATAGACGCGGCTCTCGACGGCCCAGCCATTGAGCTTCACGTCGCCCTGGCCGATCGCGAGCTTCTCGCCATAGGCGACCCGGATCATCTGCTCGACCAGGTCGATGCCGGTGATCATCTCGGTGACGGGATGCTCGACCTGCAGGCGGGTGTTCATCTCCAGGAAGTAGAACGACTTGTCCTGGCCGGCGACGAACTCGACCGTGCCGGCCGAGTCGTAGTTCACCGCCTTGGCCAGCGCGACCGCCTGCTCGCCCATCTTGCGGCGGGTCGCCTCGTCGAGCAGCGGCGACGGCGCCTCCTCCAGCACCTTCTGGTTGCGGCGCTGGATCGAGCATTCGCGCTCGCCGAGATAGATGACGTTGCCGTGCTTGTCGCCCAGCACCTGGATCTCGATATGGCGGGGATCGACGATGAACTTCTCGACGAAGACGCGGTCGTCGCCGAAGGAGGATGCCGCCTCCGATTTCGCCCGGGCAAAGCCCTCGGCGACCTCAGCCGAAGAATGGGCGATGCGCATGCCCTTGCCGCCGCCGCCGGCCGAGGCCTTGATCATCACGGGATAGCCGATCTCGTCGGCGATCTTCACGGCATGCTCGGGGTTCTCGATCACGCCGAGATAGCCCGGCACCGTCGAAACCTCGGCCGCGGCCGCGGCCTTCTTCGATTCGATCTTGTCGCCCATCGCGGCGATGGCGCCGGGATTGGGGCCGATGAAGACGATGCCGTTCTCCTTCAACGCCTTGGCGAAGGCCTCACGCTCGGAGAGGAAGCCGTAGCCGGGATGGACGGCCTCAGCCCCCGTCTGCTTGCAGGCGGCGATGATCTTGTCGATCTGGAGATAGGATTCGGCGGCTGGGGCTGCGCCGATATGCACGGCCTCGTCGGCCATCTCGACATGCAGCGCATCACGGTCGGCATCGGAATAGACCGCCACCGTCTTGATGCCCATCCGCTTTGCCGTCTTGATGACGCGGCAGGCGATCTCGCCACGGTTCGCGATCAGGATCTTCGAGAACATGCGTGGCGTCCCCCCGGCCCGGTGCCTTCATTGTGCAGTGCGGGCTTTACGGGAGGCAAGCGCATCCGTCCACTGATGCGAAAGTTCTGCGACGTGCGCAAACACCAGAGCCGTATCCGAGCGGGTCGGATCAACCCGCTCGGATACGGCTCCAAGATCATCCAGTGGCGAGGCGCACCACGCGCCCCACGCTTCAGCTCGCCAGCACCACGCGCTGGGCGGTCGGAGCCATCGAGATCCGGGCATCGGCCTTGCGCAGGGCGAAGCTGACCAGTGCCTCGTCGCAGGCCTCGGCTTCGCGAACCACCTCGAAGGCGATCTTCTGCGCCAGCGGCGTCGGGCCATCGCCGGCCGAGAGCGTCGTCACCAGCCAATGCGCCTTGTCGCGGTCGATCCGGCCGGTCGGGCGGCTCTCCCAGACCGAGAAGTCGACGCAGAATGCCAGCAGCACATCGGCGAAGAGCGGCGACTTGTCGGTAACGGCCCGGTCGAGCGCCACCAGCACATCAATGATGTCGCGGGTCAGCACGGCTTCGTGCAAGATCTCGCGCTGAAGAATTCGGACGTCTTCATCGTCGATCACGCGCCTGTCTATCACGTGATCGACGAATTCGCGGAGTTCGTGGCCAATCATCGTTCAACTCCTGTCCGACGTTGTTGTGTGTCGGCTTGTCCCTGTCGTATGAAGACGATGCAGCCGGGCCAGTCATCAGGTGGTTAACACGCAAATCTGAACGTCCGTTCAGGTTAAACGGTGCTGAGTCAGCGTGGTTGCGAGGATGTTACTGCCTTGCCGCTCCTCCCTGCCCACGAGCGCTTTTCCGGGCTGCGTCCGGCGCATTGGACGCGATCGCGCGCGGCACTCTACCGTGTCCGGATCCTCATCCCGGACAGGTAGCGCGACATGGCTTCTTCCGACACGCTGGCTGCGGTCTTCGCGCATATCGAGGCGAACCGCAGCGCTTTCCTCGATCGCCTGCTCGCCTATCTGCGCCATCCCAGCATCAGCGCCGAGAATATCGGCATCGCCGAAGTCGGCGCGCTCTTGGTCGAGATGCTGACGAAGATCGGGCTTGAGACCAGCCTGGTGCCGACCGACGGGCATCCCATGGTGGTCGCGCGCTGGCAGAAGGCACCGGGCAAGCCGACCGTGCTGCTCTACGGCCATTACGACGTGCAGCCGCCGGACCCGCTCGACAAATGGCTTTCGCCGCCCTTCGAGCCGACGATCCGCGACGGCCGGATCTATGCGCGCGGCGTCGGCGACAACAAGGGCCAGCACTTCGCCCAGATCCTGGCGATCGAATCGCATCTTGCGGTGCACGGCACGCTGCCGTGCAATGTCATCCTGCTCTTGGAGGGCGAGGAGGAGATCGGCAGCCCTAACATCGCCGGCTTCGTACACGCCAACCAGGCGATGCTCGAGGCGGATCTTGCCGTCACCGCCGACGGGCCGCGTCATGCCAGCGGTGCAGCGGCGATCAAGTTCGGCTCGCGCGGCGTGGTCTCCTTCGAATTGCGCTGCCGCCACGCCGTCCGCGACGTGCACTCCGGCAATTTCGGCGGCGTCGTGCCGAACCCGATCTGGACGCTGGTGCATCTGCTCGGCACCATGAAGAACGCCGCCGGCGAGATCACCATTGCCGGCCTGCATGACGACATCGAAGCACCGACGCCAGAAGAGCTCGCCGCGATCGAGGCCCTGCCGCTCGACATCGAGGCGGTCAAGCGCAGCCTTGGGCTGACGCGGCTCGATGCGCCGGCCGACCGGCCCTTCTACGAGCGCCTCTGCTTCCGCCCGACGCTGACCATCAACGGCTTCCATGGCGGCTATGGCGGCCCCGGCTCCAAGACCGTCCTGCCCAACGAAGCCTTGGTGAAATGCGATATCCGCCTGGTCGAGGCGCAGGACCCCGGGGACATCCTGCGCAAGGTCGCGGCGCATGTGGCGCAGCATGCGCCGGAAGTCGAATTCATCGCCGCCGATGCCGGCATGCAGCCCTCGAAGACGCCGATCGCCTCGCCCTTCACCGCCCCCTTACGCCGCGCCTTCGTCGCGGCGCAGGGCGTCGAGCCGCTGCTGATCCCGGCGGGGTTCGGCAGCCTGCCCGGCTATGTCTTCACCAAGATCCTCGGCATCCCCGCCTTCGTCACGCCCTATGCCAATCCGGACGAGGCGAACCACGCTCCGAACGAGAACCTGACGCTCGACTGCTTCTATAGCGGGCTGCGCACCGGCGCGGCGCTCCTGCACGAGCTCGGCCAGCTCAAGGCGTCCTGAGCCCTCTCCGGGCGGCTTCAGCCGCCCTCAGGCCGGCTCCGCCACCGCCAGCTTGTCGACGATGCCGAGCAGCTCGGCGCAAGCGTCGATCACATGCCGCGCCCCGGCTGCCTGCAGCGCCGCGACCGGCTGGAAGCCCCAGGAGACCGCGACCGGGGTCACGCCTGCCGCCACCGCCATCTCCATGTCGAAGGTGCTGTCGCCGACCATCAGCGTCCGCTCCGGCGTCGCGCCGGTCTCGGCGATCGCCCGCAGGATCATCTCGGGATGCGGCTTCGAGATCGCATCGTCAGCCGTCTGGGTCGTCGCGAACAGCTGTCTCCAACCATAACGTTCGATGGCGTAGTCGGCCCCGCGCCGTGACTTTCCGGTAGCGATGCCGAGCAACGTCTGCGGCCGCTGCGACAGCCCTGCCAGCAGATCGACCACGCCGGGGAAGAGCGGCTCGGCCAAAGACGGATCGCTCTCCGCCCGCAGCCGCATGTCGTTGAAGACGTCCCGGTAGGTCTGCGTCAGCACGTCATCCGGCTCGGCAAGCCCGGCGACCCGCATCAGCGCGATGTCGAGGGTGAGCCCGATCACACCGAGACCGGCCTCGCGACCGGGGTGGACACGGCCACAGCGCGCGAAAGTCTCGTATTGCGCGCCGAGGATGATCGCCTCGGAATTGATCAGCGTGCCGTCGAGGTCGAAGATGATGAGGTCCATGCCCGGCGCTCTACAGGAGATGGCGGCAGCCCGCCATCTCCGCCGGCGCAAGGCCCTCATGCCGCAACGGCCTCACCCTTGCGGGTTGCGGCCGCATCCGGCGATCGCCGCCTTCAGGGCATCGCCATCGAGCCCCTTGCCGCGCGCCTCCTTGCGGCATTCGGCGCGCTGGGCGAGGTCCGGACGCTTGCCGTTGAAACAGGCGACCAGCGCCGCCGTGCGCTCGGCGCCCTTGAGCCCGCCAGCATCGGCCTCCTGCTTGCAGACGGCCCGCGCCGTCGCCGCGGTCGGCTTGCCGTCGCGGGTCAGCCCGTCGCTGGCATAGAGCTTCACGCCCGGAAAGCGCTCCTGCATGCACTCGCGCATGGCGCGGCGCAGATCATCACCGGAGAGAGCGACGTTCTCGGCATAGCAATCGCGCCGGGCCTCGGCGCGGGCAGCGCGCGGCACCGGCTCGTCGGCCGCCGTGGCGGCCGGCTTCGCGGCGGCAGGCGCCGGCTGGACCTGAGCGAAACCGGCAGAAGAAAACGAAAGAACGAGGCCAGCGGCAAGCAAGGCGATGCGCGACATGGAAAGCCTCCCGTGATGAACTGTTCACAGGAACAAACTTAGAACATAACGCGTTTTGTTCCGCAAGTGTTCTGACGTCAGGTCACGCAACTTTCTCGTGCGGGCCCTATTCGTCCGGCGCGTCGACGATCGGGTCGTAAGGCGCATCCTCGAAGCCGAGCAGGTTCCAGCTCTGGCGCATATGCGGCGGCAGCGGCGCGCTGACGTCGATCGTGCCCTTGCCACGCGGATGCGGCAGCACGATTCGCCGCGCCAGCAGATGCAGCTTGTTCTGGATGCCGCCCGGCATCTCCCAGTTCTGGATGTCGAAGTATTTGGGATCGCCGACGATCGGGTGGCCGATATGGGCGGCATGGGCACGCAATTGGTGCGTGCGCCCGGTCACCGGCTTGAGCGAGAGCCAGGCCAGCTTCTGCGCCGCGGTCTCGACCACGGCGTAGTAAGTCACCGCATGCATCGCGCCCTCTCCGCCATGCTCGGCGACGGCCATGCGCTGGTCGCCGTCATAGGCTTCCTCGCGCGCGAGATAGGTCGAGATCCGGCCCTGCTTCACGCGCGGGACATGATAGACCAGCGCCCAGTAGACCTTGCGGGCCGAGCGCGAGCGGAAGGTCTTGGCGAGCGTCGCCGCGGCGAAGCGCGACTTGGCGATAACCAGGCAACCGGCCGTGTCCTTGTCGAGCCGGTGGACGAGACGCGGCTTCTGCCCATCCTTGCCAGTCAAGGCCGCCAGCATGCCGTCGACATGGCGGGTCGTGCCCGAACCGCCCTGCACGGCCAGGCCCGCCGGCTTGTTGAGGACCATGACGTCCTCGTCCTCATAGAGCGTGATCGAGCGCAGGAAGCCGATCGTATCGGCATCGGCCTTGGCCGAGCGCGGCCGTTCTGCCGCCTGCTCCAGCTTCAGCGGCGGGATGCGCACGGTCTGGCCGGCTTCGAGCCGGTCCTTGCTGTCGGCGCGCTTGCCGTTGACGCGCAGCTCGCCTTTCCGGACGATGCGCTGGATATGGCTGAAGGAGAGCTGCGGGAAGCGCGCCTCGAGGAAGCGGTCGATCCGCATCTCGTTCTCGTCCGGCGTCACCACGAGCTGCTGCACGCCGGTCGAGAGCACCTCGGCGGTGACGGCCTTGACCTCGGCGCGCGTCGGCACATCCGTGATCGGCGGCTTGCGTGTCGCAGGCTTGCGCGGTCCAGCGGCCCTCGGGGCGGGATGATGCGGCTTCGGGTTGCGCGTCGGCTCGGTGCGCACGACCACCTCCTCGGCCGGGCGCGGCCTGGCCGCGGCACGGGCCGAGCGGCGCGCATCATGGCTCGGGCGCTTGCCCTTCGGCGCGCCGGAAGCGGGCGGCCTGCCGCCGCGCTTGGGGCCGTTGCCGCGTGGAGGACCGCCCGTCCCCTTGCCACCGGTTCTCATGACAGCCCCCTGACCAGAGCAAGCCCTGCGACCAGCGCCGCAAGCGAGAGGACGACCGAGCCGAGCACATAGGCTGCCGCCAGCGCGATCTCGCCGCGCTCCCAGAGCAGCACCGCGTCGAGCGAATAGGCCGAGAAGGTGGTGAAGCCGCCCAGAATGCCGGTAGCGAGGAAGAGCCGCGCATTCTGCGTCCAGCCCTCCCCGGCCTTGAAGGCAAGGAAGCCGGCGACCAGCCCCATCACGCCGGAGCCGAGGATATTGATCGCCATCGTGCCATAGGGGAACGAGGCGCCGAGCCATTTCAGCGAGACGAGGTTGACCCCGTGCCGGAGCACGCCGCCGATGCCGGCGCCGAGGAAGACGAGAGCGGTGGAAAGCATCCCCGAGGCATAGAGCGCCGCGCCAGCGCGCACAAACGAAATCCGCTGCGGATCTGTCCGTTCCAGCCCGGCCTGCCCCTTATTTGACTGCTTCCGTGCCGTAGCCGCGCAGGAACGCGTCGACCGCAGCCTGCGCATAGCGGGCGAGCTCGGCCGGATCGCTGTCGCAATTGCCGCTGAACATGGCGCGGTTCAGCGGTATCCACAGCACCAGCCCGGCGAAATGGTCGGCCGCCAGCAAGGGATCGTCCATCCGCAGCCGGCCGTTGGCGACATAGCGCTGGAAGGCGCCCGACAACGTCTGGAGCACCCTGCCGAAGCCGCGGTCGAACCAGCCCTGCCCCACGTCCGGAAAGCGCTCGGCATTGGCGATCACCAGCCGGCGCAGGCGCAGCAGGTCCGGCTGCATCAGCGCGGTCAGGAACTTGCTGGCGAGCCGCCCGAGCCCTTCCCTCGGATCGTCGGAGGCGGCGAGTTCGTCGGCCACCATCCGCAGCAATCCGTCGATATTGTCCGTGGTTGCCGCGACGATCTCGGCATAGAGCCGCTCCTTGTCAGCGAAATAGCGGTAGAGCGTCGGCTTCGACACACCCGCCAGGGCCGCCACCTCGTCCATGGTGGTGCCGTCATAGCCCTTGCTCAGGAAGAGGTTCGTCGCCGCGTCGAGCACGGTGCCGCGCTTGCGCTCGGATCGATCGAGGGTGGCTTGCGACATGGCGCAGCGTCTCCGGGCTTGACATCAGGAATGAAACTACACAGTTTAGTTGTACTAAACCGTTCAGTTTCACTTTATCCCTTCCATCCCCGGAGAGCCAGATGAAAACCGCATCCTCCCAGCCCACGAACCGTGCCCTCCTCGCCTGTGGCGCCGTGACGGCCCCGTTCTTCTACCTCGTCGTCGCCCTGCAATTGGCGCTCAGGCCGAGCTACGACATCCGCACGCAGCCACTCAGCTTCCTCGCGGTCGGCGAGCTCGGCTGGATCCAGGTCGCGAATTTCGTGCTGTCCGGCACCCTGGCGCTCGCCGGTGCGCTCGGTTTGCGCCGGGCCCTGCGCGGCCAGCGCGGCGGCATTGCAGGCCCCATCCTTGCCGGCCTCTACGGAATCGGCATGATCGGTGCCGGGCTGTTCGGACCCGATCCCCTCCCCGTTCCCGGCCAAGCGCCGCAAATGAGCGCCACCGGCGCCTTGCATATGGTGGCGTTCCTCGTCTCGTTCCTGTCGCTGATCGCCGCCTGCTTCGTCCTGGCGCGCCGCTTCAGCGCCGTCGGCAAGCGTGGCTGGGCGCTCTACAGCATCGCCACGGCCCTGTTGGCTCCCGCGCTCGTCGCCATGGGCATGGCCAATCCCTCCTGGGCAGGCGTGATCGTCGGCAGCGCTGGTATCGTGCTCTTCGGCTGGCTCTCGCTCGTCGCCTTCGAGATCCGCAACGAAGCGTCGGCCTCCTCGGCACTCCCGCCTCAGCCAGCTTCCGCCGGCTGATCCGGCCGGCGTTCCGGCGCCTCCGCGATTGACTTGCCACCCCCGCGACCGGCAAAAACGCCGGGTAGCGTGGGGTGGTCGGCGCGCCGATGGCATGCGGTTTCGAACCGGAAGGCGAGCGTATCGGCGCAGCTTGTTGGCGCGCGGCCTTGCCTGCCGGGCTCGTGCTCGCACTGCTCTCGCAGACCGCCCTCGCCGCGCCGGCCCCCTTGCCGTCACGCCCGGCGCAGGCCCCGAGCTTCGCCCGCGCCTGCACCATCACGCTCCCCGAGACCGAGCCGCTCTTCGCCAGCGAAAAAGCAAAGCCCACGGCGTCGAGCGCAGACGAGGCGGATGACGACAGCGACGACGAAGAGGAAGATGACGACGACGAGGACCCGCCCGAGCGCGGCCTCGTCCTGCCGGGCTCGGCCACCTGCCTCTCGATCACCGGCACGGTCAGCGCCGGCATGCAGCGTGATTCCTTCCGCGCCTCGCGCAACGGCCCGCCGGCTCCCTCCGCCGCGACCTCCTCCTCGGTCAGCGCCGCCTTCCGCATCGCGACCTCGCATGAGCTCGCCTCGGGCCTGCGCATCGGCACCGCCTTCGGCTTCACCATGCAGAGCCCGGTCGACGGCATCAGCGAGACCACGATCGACGAGGCGACGATCCTGATCGGTCCCTGGACCTTCGGCCTCGATTCCTCACGCTTCTCGTTCTGGACCGCCGACGAGTTCATCTTCTCGACGCGCGTGCCGTCGCGCACCGTCGGCGTCATCGCGCTGGAACTGCCGCTGACCGAGAGCTGGACCGCGACGCTCGCCCTCGAGGACCCGGCGCTCGGCAACGCCTCGGTGACGGCGCCGGTCCAGACCGGCCGGCGGATGCCGGATGCGGTCGGCCGGCTGGTCTATGAGCAAGGCGGCTGGACCATCCATGGCGCGCTCGCCTTGCGCGAGATCCCCGGCACGCCCGCGCGCTTCGGCCGGGCCGGCATCGTCGGCGCGACCTATGAAGGCGAAGCCTTCGGCCATGGCTGGAGCCTGACCGCCCAGCTCGCCGGCGCGATCGACGGCGCGCCCTATATCGGCTCGCAGCTCGACGCCCGCCTCGTCAACCGCGTGCTGCTGGCGAGCGACGCCACCCGCGGTTTCTCGACCGTCGTCTCAGGCCGCTTCGAATGGACCGAAGAGCTTGCCAGCAACGCCTATCTCAGCCGCTACTGGCTCGAAGTGCCGCTCGCCAACCAGATCCGCGGCGAGATCAGGATCGACCGCTTCGCCACCAATCTGGTCTGGACGCCCGTGGAGGGTTTCAAGGCCGGCATCGAGAGCTCGATCGCCTGGGCGAAGATCGCGCTCACCGGCCGCGAGATCGCGGCAGGATTGGCGGGGCGGCAGATCTCGACGCAGATTTTCATCGAGCGGAGTTTTTAAGAGGCGGGCAGACAAATTCAGCGCGGCTTGTCGGTTGGTTAAGCCGGCGACCCGAATACTTTAGCAATCGTCTCAATTATGCGGACGAGCTGCGGATTCTTGGGAAAGGCTGAGGCTGCGTAGGCAGACAGAGCGGTCGCATGCTGTGCCACGAATGCCGCGATCGTTGCCCATTGCCCAGTCAACCAAACGCCGACAGCAGCAGTTCCGATCAATCCGGCGATCTCTCCGCTCTTCTTATAGAAGCCTGAACGCGCCTCCTTCCATGCGAAGGCAACTTCACTTGCCGCCGCCACTCCGGCCTTCTTGAGGGGTACATAGGCGCGTCGCAATAGTGTGGCGATGAAATTCCGGATCGTTCGCTGCCCTGCTTCGGCTCCTTGGCGCTCGGCTAGCGAAGCCCCAGTCCCTATCTTTGCCAGTTCCTCCGTGACGGCCGCTCCGGCATCGCCAGACGCTATTGCGGGGTTGAGAGCCGCAGCGCCCGCCACCGGTTCAATCAGCTGCCGTTCTCGGTAAGCAATTTGAATCTCTTGTGGACCGGGTCGCGCTGCATCCCGGTCCACCAAAGCCGGATCGCCAAGGACGAAGGCATTGATCGTCTCGACGAGATCTTGCAGCCCATCCCCGGTCAACGAATCTAGCAGCCTGTCGTCCTTCTCGTAGTCCGGTTTCGAATTGTTCTGCGTTCGGTGCGCCACGGCAGCCTCGTGGCCTTCCAGCTTGATTCTGAGCGTGTTGAGCACAGACCAGAAAGCCTGAGCACGTGTTTCTGCAACAGCCTCAGGAAGCGCGAGAAGGCGGTCGACTGAACTTACTAGATGGCCGAGACGATTTGGGCCCAGGGCAGAAAGCTCGCGACCTTTCGTCCTGATATCCGCATAGTCTTCCTGCCGATCGGGTCCCACCAGCAATCGATCCGACGTATCGCTCGCTGCCGCTATCTGAATTGGCCCGCTCGCGAGCCCGTTGAAGCGATATGCAAATGACTCTTGTTCTGGCAACGCCTCAACAGACGGCAGGACTTCTGCGCCCATTTCGTCAAGATCCGCGCTTTCCTCCAGTTCTTCCCGCTCCACCTCGATCAGCGTCCGAATGCGCGGATTGATATGTAGCGCGCCCTTGTGCCAATCCTCCTGCGGCCAGAGCATCGCTTCGATGAGAATGCGCTCGCCGACCTCGCGTGCCAAACCCCAAGGCGCGCGGCCATCACGCAAGGCCTTGTACCAGTCGAGCCAAACACCAATCCAATCTGCGGCCCCATCAAACCGGGCAACCGAAGCGCTGAACTCTCGCCAAGCCGCTTCAAAGACAGGCGGGGCACTGCGGTCTGGCCAGAGCGGCGCCTCGGCGAGTGCCCGAGGCCCTTCAGCAATCAATGTAAGAGCATCCCGGCGCGACGCCATCCAAGCGGCCGCGGCGTCAACGACAGCCGCAGCGGCGCGCACAGTGGTACGGGCGGCATCATCAGCGTCGTCAGCGGCCGCGTAGGCGGCGGCGGAGCGGGCAACATGACCCGCAGCGGCGGCGCGAATGGCGGCCCGGGCATCGTCGGTGGCGGCGGCGTCAGCGGCAGCGGCAGCGTAAGCGGTGGCGGCACGGGCAGCGGCTGCGGCGCGGGCAGCGTAGGCGGCATCGGTAGCGCGGGCGGTAGCACGGGCGGCTGCGCGGACGATGGCGCGGGGAGCATCGGCGGCAGTATACACGGAAACGTTAGCGTCGGCCGCACGGGCGGCTGCGTCAGCGGCATAGGCAGCAGCTGCGGAGGCGTCAGCGGCCACTGCGTCAGCATGGGCGGCGTGGGCAGCGGCGGCGTCAGCAGCGTCTGCAGCAGCGGCGACGGTGCGTTGGCCACGGCCGGGTATAAGAGCTGTAAGCCACGGCAGTGCCGTGCCACGTAGTAGCGGCAGCAGAATCGCAGCTGGCGCCGCTGCTCCAAGTCGCTTCGATCTTGGTGCGATGGCTGACGCCAGCAGCGGCAAGACACGCAAAGCCGCACGCGCTGCCAGCATCATAGCCCACTCTGGCGGTTTTCCGGTCAGAAAGCGCTCGACGTCTTCGCGCGAGCCAAAATCTATGTCACCGTCGTTAGGCACCACGCCATCCTCTGCCGTTACGGCACTGTCGGCGAGGCTACCAGCGATTGCAAGAGATGAGCCTTGCGCCCTGCCGATCCCCCCTTCTTGAAGATCGTTCCTGCGACGGAGAACTTGCAGGCTGGCTCAAGCCCGAGCGTGAGGGAGAGGACGCCCAAGCGTACGAGCCCCTACTCCCCCCGCTCCTGCCGCAGCTTCTCCCAGTACTCCAGCCGCTTCCTGATCTCGCGCTCGAAGCCGCGCTCCGGCGGATCGTAGAAAAGCTGGCGACCGAGCGCGTCCGGCCAGTAGTTCTGGCCGGAGAAGGCGTCGGGCGCGTCGTGGTCATAGGCGTAGTCGGCGCCGTAGCCCTCCTGCTTCATCAGCTTGGTCGGGGCGTTCAGGATCGTCTTGGGCGGCGTCAGCGATCCCGCTTCCTTGGCGGTGCGCATCGCCGCCTTGTAGGCGACATAGGCCGCGTTCGATTTCGGCGCCGTGGCGAGATAGATCACCGTATTGGCCAAAGCGAGCTCGCCCTCGGGCGAGCCGAGCTGCTCATAGGTTTCGGCCGCGGCGCGGGCATGCACCAGCGCCTGCGGATCAGCGAGGCCGATATCCTCGACCGCCATCCGCATCAGCCGCCGCGCCAGGAAGCGCGGATCCTCGCCGGCGTCGAGCATGCGGGCGAAATAATAGAGCGCCGCATCCGGATCGGAGCCGCGGATCGTCTTGTGCAGCGCCGAGATCAGATTGTAGTGGCCGTCCTGCGCCTTATCGTAGATCGGCGCGCGGCGCTGAATCACCTCGGAGAGGCCGGCTTCGTCGAATATCTCGCCCGGCTTGGCGGCGCGCCAGGTCTCCTCGGCCAGCGTCAGCACCGCCCGCCCGTCGCCATCGGCGAAACGCGCCAGCGCGAGGCGCGCCTCCGGCGTCAGCGGCAATTCACGGTTCTCCAATGCCTCGGCCCGGCCGAGCATGAAGAGCAGCGCGCCTTCGTCGAGCGCCTTGAAGGTCAGGACGCGGGCCCGCGAGAGCAGCGCCGCGTTGAGGGCGAAGGACGGGTTTTCGGTGGTGGCGCCGACCAGGGTGATCGTGCCGTCCTCCATCACCGGCAGGAAGGCGTCCTGCTGGGCCCGGTTGAAGCGATGGATCTCGTCGACGAACAGCAAGGTGCCCTTGCCGCCGAGGCGGCGGCCGCGGGCGGCATCGAAGGCTTTTTTCAGATCGGCGACGCCGGAGAAGATCGCGCTGATCTGCTCGAAGCCGAGATCGGTCTGCCCCGCGAGCAGGCGCGCCACCGTGGTCTTGCCGGTACCGGGCGGGCCCCAGAAGATCAGGCTGCCGAGCGAGCCGGAGGCGATCAGCCGGGTCAGCACGCCATCCTCGCCGGTCAGATGGTCCTGTCCGGCAACCTCGCCGAGCGTCGTCGGCCGCACCCGGTCGGCGAGCGGGCGCGGGCCGGACTTGTCGAGGCCGGAGGCGGAGAAGAGGTCGCTCACCTCACCCGCCGAAGGTCGAGGTCACCGTCTGGCCATTGCGCGAGATCGTCACCTCCCAGGAGCGCTTGCGCTCGCGCGTCGCCAGCTCGATCTCGCGCGAGGCGGTGATGCGCTCGCCATTGATGGCGAGGATCAGGTCGCCCTTCTGAAAGCCGACGCGGGCAGCAGCGCTGTTGTCCTCGATCTCGCTGACGACGACGCCCTCGGTCGAGGGATCGATCGAAAGCTCCTCGGCGACGGCCGGCGACAGGTTCAGCACGGTCAACCCGGTGAAGGGCGAGCGGCCGGCGACCTTGATCGGTTCGCGCGGGCGGGTTTCCGGCGCCGGGGTCAGCTTGACCGGAACGGTGATGCGCTTGCCGCCGCGCAGCACGGTGAGCTGCGTCGTGCCGCCAATCGGCCTGGTGGCGAAGCGATAGCCGAAGCTCTCGGGGTCGTCGACGCCGACGCCGTCGACGGCGAGGATCACGTCGGAGCGCTTCAGGCCGCCTTCCGCCGCCGGCCCCGAATCGACCACGCTGGCGACGACCGAGCCGGCCGGGCGGTCGAGGCCAAGCCCGTCGGCGACATCCTGGGTCAGCGCCTGCAGCCGCGCCCCGAACCAGGGTCGGCGCACCAGCTTGGCCCCCGATTTGGCGCTCTCGATGACGACGCGCACCATGGCGGAAGGTATCGCGAAGCCGATCCCGTGGCTGCCGCCGGAGCGCGAGAAGATCGCGGTGTTGATGCCGGTGAGGCGCCCCTGCATGTCGACCAGCGCGCCGCCGGAATTGCCGGGATTGATCGCCGCGTCGGTCTGGATGAAGGACTGGGCGTCGCCGACGCCGACCTGGGTGCGCGCCAGCGCCGAGATGATGCCTTGCGTCACCGTCTGGCCGACGCCGAAGGGATTGCCGATCGCCAGCACGAGATCGCCGATCTGCAGCGTGTCGGAATCGCCGACCTCGATCGCGGCGAGGTCCTTGGCGCCTTTCACCTTCAGCACGGCGAGGTCGGTGCGCGGGTCGCGCAGCACGATCTCGGCCTCGTATTCGCGCTTGTCGGCGAGCGCCACCTTCACCTCGGTCATGTTCTGGATGACGTGGTTGTTGGTGACGACGAGCCCGATCGCATCGACGATCACGCCGGAGCCGAGCGAGCGCTGCACCTGCTCGCGCGGCAGGCCGAAGCCGCCATCACCGAAGAAGCGGCGGAAGAACGGATCGTCCATGAACGGGTTCTGCGGCCGCCGCTCGACGCGCGCGCCATAGACGTTGACGACCGAGGGCGCCGTCTTCTGCACCACCGGCGCGAAAGACAGGCTGATCTGCTGGCGCGCTTCGGGAACCTGGCGGGTCTGGGCCAGTGCGAGCGTCGACGCCCCCATGGACAGCGCAAGGCCGAGGCTTAGGGCGACAAACCGACTGCGGTTCGGCATGATGGAACGGCGCATGCCGATCTCCTTCTTGAAACAAAACGGCTGCTTTGGACGTTCAAATCCTGAACCATCTCTCCGCGGCAGCATCCCGGACAGTCTCGGAAACACGCACTGCGCGATTCCGTTCCGGGCCGCAAACCTCCCGCCCTGCCCTGAAAAAGGACCGTTGACGTGAACCTCGTGCGCCTTGTTTATGCCAGCCGCAGCCGACTCGTCGAGGCGGATCGACGCGTCGAGCTCACACGCATTCTCGAGACGGCGCGACGGCTCAATGCCGAGCGGCATGTCACGGGGTTCCTGATGGCGACGCCGGGCGGATTCGCCCAGGTCCTCGAAGGCGAGGCCGGCTCTATCGCGGAAACCTATGGCCGGATCATGGTCGATCCGCGCCATGGCGAGCTGCGCCTGCTGGCGCAGGATGCCATCGCGCAACGAAAGTTCACCGGCTGGGCGATGGCCTTCGCCGAGCACAACGAGACGACCCAGTTCATCTTCGGGCTCTATGGCGTCTCGCCGGAGGCCGAGATCTTCGAGCAGCCGCTCGACGTGCTGCTCGATCTCGCCGGCGAGCTCGCCAGCACTCGCGCCTGAAGCTGCTTACTTCGCGTCGCTAAGCAGCACCTTGTACTTCTCGATCTCGGCCGGGACCATCCTGGCGACGAACTCCGGCGACATCTCCTCCTTCTCGGGCAACACCGAGGAGAGCTCCTTGAACCGTGCATGCAGCTTCTCGCTGGAAAGCGCGGTGCGCAGCGCCTGATTGAGCTTGTCGATCACCGGCTGCGGCGTGCCCTTCGGCGCGAAGATCGCGTTCCAGCCCTGGGCCTGGAAGGCCGGCAAGCCGGCTTCGGTCGAGGTCGGCACGTCCGGCAGGCTCGGCAGGCGCTGCGGCGTCGCCACCACCAGCGCCTTGACCTTGTTGCCCTGGACGGCGCCGGAGAGCGAGGTCGCGGCATCGCAGACGCCGTCGATCTGGCCGCCCATCAGGTCGTTCAGCGCCGGCCCCGCGCCGCGATAGCTCACCAGAGCCACGTCGAGCCCCGACGCCTTCAGGAAATTGCGGCAAATCAGGTAGTTCGACGAGCCGACGCCGGCATGGCCGAGGCTGATCTTGCCCGGATTCGCCTTGGCGTAGGCGAGGAACTCCTTGAGGTCCTTGGCCGGGAAATCGAGCTTCAGCGCGATCATCGGCGAGGTCTTGGCGACGAGGCCGACCGGCACGAAATCGGCCGGCGTGTATTTCAGGTCGTTGTAGATCGTGTAGGAGGCGGCATTGGTGCCGCTATTGCCGATCACGATGGTGTAGCCGTCCGGCTCGGCTCTCGCCGCCCGGGTCAGCGCGGTGGCGCCGCCCGCCCCGCCCATGTTCTCCATCACGATGCGCTGGCCGAGCACCTGCGCCATCTCCTCGCCGACGAGGCGCGCGATCACGTCGGAGGAGCCACCGGCCGCGAACGGCACCAGCATGTTGATCGGCTTCGACGGATATTTGTCCTGGGCCTGAGCCGGCACGAAGGCGATGGCGGCCAGCACGGCCAGAGCAGTGCGCTTCATGTATTGTCCCCCGCGTTGCCGGGCTTGCTTCCGGCGGCGTTGAGCCGCCCTGCCCGGTTCAGGGAAACGCTAACATTGACCTGACGCAGCGAAAAGCGCGAGCGGGCGCAACAATTTCCCGCAGTAATCGTGGCCGCAGGCCGTTCCAGCTATGGCAATGAGCGCAGCCGCACCGGCGAGGATCGATGCAGGAGCAGGAGCTGCGTCACCGCCACGACCAGAGCGCCGTACAGGGCGAACATGACCGCCTGCGTCGGCGTCCAGCCGGGGTCGAGGATCGAGCGCCCCATGAACAACGCGGCGCTGCCCAGATCCGGTTGGTACGAGAACAGCATGACAGCGCCGATGTTATTGGCGAGATGCGCGCCCATCGCCGCCGCCAGATTGCCGCTCGCCATGAGCAGACAGCTCATGCTCAGCGAGAAGCCGAGGATGACGAACAGACCGGCCAGGTTCATCGCAGTCGAAGCTCCGCTTTGCCAGTGCATTGCTGTGAACAGCACCGTCGGCACGGCGAGCCAGATCAGCGGCGTCGCGAAGCGTGCCGCCAGCGTCTGGTGGAGATAACCGCGAAAGACGACTTCCTCGGCCGAGGTTTGCAGGAACAGGCTGACGAGCAGCAGAGGCGCCATCGCCAGCCAGCTGGACAGGCTGACACTGCCACGGACGATGGTCGGATCGATGAGAAGGGCGATCGGCGCGGTCACGCAGCCGACGACCAGCGTGACGAGCGCGCTCCTGGCAAAATCCGACCAGTATAAGCGCCCCTCGACCCCGAACAGGCCATGCAACGGCCGCCTGTGGACGACCTTAACGGCCAGCCAGACGGCGAGCCATAGCGGCGCGATCGACAGCAGCATGACGAAAGGCCAGATTCGATCACTGCTCAGGTCCGCAAACCCGATGAGCTCAAAGACGCCGCTGAAACTCCCCGGCCAGATCCCGTCGCGGATCAGAATGAAGACTGCAGCGGCATAGACGAAGACAAGCGATATGACGGCCCAGATGACAGCGATGATCACGACCGAGAGAATGATCCGCCAGAGGGCGTTCTTCCCATTGCGAGCCGCGTCGACATAGGCGGCAAAACGGCTCTCTCGCATCGGGATATCCAGGCTCGCATCCACGCGTATGCGTATATACTTGAAAGCCTCGGCAAGTCAGGAGAGCGGACAAAGAAAAAGGGCGGTCCGAGGACCGCCCTTCCGAAATGCTTGATGCCGATGAGACTCAGGCGGCCTGCTCGTCATCCGCGGTGAAGACCGGGCCGGAATCCTTGCCCTTGGCCTCGACGTCGCGATCGACGAACTCGATCACGGCGAGCGGGGCGTTGTCGCCGAAGCGGAAGCCGGCCTTCATGATGCGCAGATAGCCGCCATTGCGCTCCTTGTAGCGCGGGCCCAGCACAGCGAAGAGCTTGCCGACCAGGGCGACGTCCTTGATCTGCGCGATCGCCTGGCGGCGGGCGTGCAGGTCGCCGCGCTTGCCGAGGGTCACCAGCTTCTCGACGACCGGACGCAGGTCCTTGGCCTTCGGCAGCGTGGTGGTGATCTGCTCGTGCTTGATCAGGGCCTGGGCCATGTTGGCGAACATCGCCTGGCGATGCTCGGCCGTGCGGTTGAAACGGCGACCGCGAAATCCGTGACGCATGTTTGGCTCCTTAGTTGCTTACGGCCGCCGTGCCACGGAACGGCCGTCCTTTATGCTCCGGCGTGACGTCACGCCGGGCGGGGAAAGGCGCGGAGATGCCCCGCGCCAGGGTCTCAGTAATGCTCTTCGAAGCGCTTCGCCAGCTCTTCGATGTTCTCCGGCGGCCAGCCCTGCACATCCATGCCGAGATGGAGGCCCATGGTGGCGAGCACTTCCTTGATCTCGTTCAGCGACTTGCGGCCGAAGTTCGGGGTGCGAAGCATCTCGCCTTCCGACTTCTGGATCAGGTCGCCGATATAGACGATGTTGTCGTTCTTCAGGCAGTTCGCCGAACGGACCGACAGCTCGAGCTCGTCGACCTTCTTGAGCAGGGCCGGGTTGAACGGCAGCTGCGGCGCGGTCGAGACGGCCTCTTCCTTGCGCGGCTCTTCGAAGGTGATGAAGACGGCGAGCTGGTCCTGCAGGATGCGGGCGGCGAGCGCCAGCGCGTCCTCAGGCGAAACCGAGCCGTTGGTCTCGATCTGCATGGTCAGCATGTCGCGGTCGAGATTCTGGCCCTCGCGGGTGTTCTCGACGCGATAGGAGACCTTCTTGACCGGCGAGTACAGGCTGTCGACCGGGATCAAGCCGATCGGCGCGTCCTCGGGACGGTTCTGCTCGGACGGGACGTAGCCCTTGCCGGTGTTGACCGTGAACTCCATGCGGATCTCGGCCCCATCGTCGAGCGTGCAGAGCACGAGCTCGGGATTGAGGATCGAGACGTCGCCGATGGTGTTGATGTCGCCGGCAGTGACGGCGCCCGGGCCGGTCTTGCGCAGGGTCATGCGCTTGGGACCCTCGCCCTGCATCTTGATGGCGATCGCCTTGATGTTCAGGACGATGTCGGTGACGTCCTCGCGCACGCCCGGAATCGAGGAGAACTCATGCAGCACACCGTCGATCTGGACGGCGGTGACGGCAGCGCCCTGGAGCGAGGAGAGCAGCACGCGACGCAGCGCATTGCCGAGCGTCATGCCGAAGCCACGCTCGAGCGGACGCGCGATCACGGTGGCCTGACGCTTCGGGTCGTCGCCGACCTTGACTTCGAGCTTGTTCGGCTTGGACAGATCCTGCCAGTTCTTGCTGATCACGACCGCACTCCTGGTGATTCAATAATGGCGGCGGCGGGCCGCCCCGTACCGGCGTCCGCCCCTGCGGACGCCGCTTCGATCCGGCTGAGGCTCAGACGCGGCGACGCTTGCGCGGCCGGCAGCCATTGTGCGGGATCGGCGTCACGTCGCGGATCGAGGTGACGGTGAAGCCGGCGGCCTGCAGCGCGCGCAGCGCCGACTCGCGGCCCGAACCCGGACCGGTGACCTCGACCTCAAGGGTGCGCATGCCGTGCTCAGCAGCCTTGCGGGCGGCGTCCTCAGCCGCGACCTGAGCGGCATAGGGGGTCGACTTGCGCGAGCCCTTGAAACCCATCGTGCCGGCGGACGACCACGAGATCGTGTTGCCCTGCGCGTCGGTGATGGTGATCATGGTGTTGTTGAACGAGGCGTTCACATGCGCGACGCCGGAAACGATGTTCTTGCGTTCGCGACGACGGACGCGTTGGGCTTCCTTGGCCATAGTCTCTTTCTTCCATCCTTCAGGCGCGCCCGTGATGCCAGGCGCTGGGGATATCGCCTGCCCGCGAGCGGGTCAGGCGACGCAAAACAATGCAGCGGGCCGGTTGTCCGGCCCGCCGAAACTCACTTCTTCTTGCCGGCGATCGGCTTCGACTTGCCCTTGCGGGTGCGGGCGTTGGTGTGGGTACGCTGACCGCGCACCGGCAGCGAGCGGCGATGACGCAGGCCACGATAGCAGCCGAGGTCCATCAGGCGCTTGATGTTCATCGAGACTTCGCGGCGCAGATCGCCCTCGACGAGATAGTCGCGGTCGATCGTCTCGCGGATCTGCAGGACCTCGGCGTCGGTCAGCTGATTGACCCGGCGCTCGGCGGCGATGCCGACCTTCTCGCAGATCTCCTGGGCCTTGTGGGCGCCGATGCCGTGAATGTACTGCAGACCGATGACGACGCGCTTGCCGGTCGGAATGTTGACGCCCGCGATACGAGCCATGTTCTTCACCTCTCCATGCGGTCGCAACGCCAGGCGCTGCGACAATGACAAGAACTCCGCGTCCGGTGGAGGCCGGCCCTTGCGGAGCGTTGAACCCGATCCATGCGAGAAAGCGACGTCGACCCTTCTTGCGAAGGCATCGGCATCGCTCATCTGAAACCGGATGGCCGGCTGTTAGTCGGTCGGGCGCCGCCTGTCAAGCCGGGAGACGCCCAACCAGCTTGCGTCACTTCTTGACCAGCGGGCACTTGCTCTCCGAGAGCGGCGCGATGATCTCGGCCGCCGGGATCCTGCGGACCACCTTGAAGTAGTCCCAGGCCGCCTTGGATTCGGACGGAGCCTTGGCCTCGACCAGCAGCATGTCGTTCAGCAGCCGGCCGTCCTCGCGGATCTTCGCGCCAGGCGCATAGAAGTCATCGACCGGCAGCTCCTTCATCTTGGCCGCGACTGCAGGCCCCGCTGCCGTGCCGGCCGCCTTCACCGCCTTGAGATAGTGCAGCACCGAGGAATAGACGCTGGCCTGGATCATGCCCGGCATCCTCCTGGTTCGCGCCATATAGCGATCAGCGAAGGCGCGGCTCGGCTTGTCGGCGTCGTGATAATAGGCGGCGGTGGTGATCAGGCCCTTGGCCTTGTCGAGGCCGAGCCCGTGCACGTCGCTCAGCACCACGACCATGGCGGCGAGCTTCTGACCGCTGTCGACGAGGCCGAACTCGCCGGCCTGCTTGATCGAGTTGATCGTGTCGGTGCCGGCATTGGCGAAGGCGACGATCTTGGCCTTGGAGGCCTGCGCCTGCAGCAGGAAGGAGGAGAAGTCCGGCGTCGAGAGCGGTGCGCGCACCGCGCCCAGCGTCTTGCCCTTGTTGGCCGCGACGATCGATTCGATATCGGCGGTGAGCTGATGACCGAAGGCGTAGTCGGCGGCGATGATGTACCAGCTGTCGCCGCCCTCGCGCAGGATCGACAGCGCCGTGCCCTTGGCCGAGGTGGCCGTGTCGAAGGTCCACATGAAGCCGGTCGGCGAACAGTCCTCGTTGAACAGCCGCGTCGTCGCCGGGCCATTGTAGAGCGCGACCTTCTGCTTCTCCTTGGCGATGCCCGCGACCGCAAGCGCCACCGCCGAATTGGTCAGGTCAGCGATGGCAGTGACGCCGTCGACATCGTACCAGCGCCGCGCCAGGCCGGCGGCGACGTCAGGCTTGTTCTGATGGTCGGCGGCGACGATCTCGATCGGCTTGCCCAGCACCGAGCCGCCGAAATCCTCGATCGCGAGCTTGGCCGCCTCGACCGAGCCGAGCCCGCCGAATTCGGCATAGTTGCCCGACTGGTCGTTGAGGATGCCGATCTTGACCGCGTCCTGCGCCCGCACGGTCGATGCGGTCGCCAGCAACGCGGCCGCCACAAGGCACGCAACCCGTTTCATGCTGTCCTCCCGGTTTCCGGCTGGTCGGCTGACCGGCGATGGCGCATGCCACCGGCCATCGGCTACCGCCGCCATGTCCTGGCCGTCTTGGGCCTGCCGGAAGTTCAGTTTCAGGGAGAGGATGTGTCAATTGCAGGAGCGGAGCACGAAATCGCGCCTGCGCTGGCGCAAAAGCGCACCGCAACGATCGACAGCCGCTTCGTCTCAGCGCTTGCGCACGAACTCGGTGCGCAGAACGAGGCCCCTGATGCTCTCGTGCCGGCAGTCGATCTCCTCGGGATTGTCCGTCAGCCGGATCGAGCGGATCACCGTGCCCTGCTTCAGGGTCTGGTTGGCGCCCTTGACCTTGAGATCCTTGATCAGCGTCACCGCGTCGCCATCCGCCAGGATGTTGCCGGAAGCATCGCGCACCTCGGACTTCTGAGCCGCAGCCGTCGCCAGCTCAGAGGCCGGGCGCCATTCGCCGGTCGCCTCGTCGTAGACATAGTCGTCGTCGCCGCTGGTCATGCCCCGCCCCATCGCAAGAAAAAAGCCGCGCGGCGAAAACCGCGCGGCATCAAAATCCAAAGCTGCAACGGGCTCTCAGCCCGTCAGCGCCTGCTCGATCGCCGTCGAGACATGATCGATCGGCTGCATGCCATCGATCGGCGTCAGCTGGCCGCGCTTCTCGTAATAGGGCGCAACGATCGCCGTATCGCGGTTATAGGCCTCGAGCCGGGTCTTGAAGACCTCCGGGTCGTCATCCTTGCGCACCGGCTGGCCAGCGGCCTTGGCTTCTTCAGCGCGGCGCACGATCCGGTCGACGAGCTTGCTCTGGTCGACCCTGAGCTCCAGCACCTTGTCGAGCTTCAGTCCCTTGCCGGCCAGCATGGCGTCGAGCGCCTCGGCCTGCGCCAGGGTGCGCGGGAAACCGTCGAGAATGAAGCCCTTCTTCGCATCGGCTTCTTCGATGCGGTCGGCGACGATGCCGATGACGATCTCGTCCGAGACCAGTCCGCCGGCATCCATCACCGCCTTCGCCTTGAGCCCGACCGGGGTGCCGGCGGCCACCGCAGCGCGCAGCATATCGCCGGTCGAGAGCTGCGGAATGCCGTGCTTTGCGACGATCCGCGTCGCCTGAGTGCCCTTCCCCGCCCCTGGCGGCCCCAGGAAAATCAGCCTCATCAGCGCCTTGCCCCCCTCAACTTCGCCTTCTTGACCAGGCCCTCATACTGGTGGGCCAGGAGATGACCATGGACCTGAGCGACAGTGTCCATCGTCGTCGTCACCACGATCAGCAGCGAGGTGCCGCCGAGCAGGATGATCGGAATCTGGGCATAGGTGATCATGAACTCGGGGATCAAGCAGACGATAGTCAAATAGGCGGCGCCGAGCACGGTGATGCGGGTCAGCACCCGGTCGATATGCTCGGCGGTGCGCTCGCCCGGGCGGATGCCCGGCATGAAGCCGCCATGCTTCTTGAGGTTGTCCGCCGTCTCGACCGGATTGAACACGATCGCGGTGTAGAAGAAGCAGAAGAAGATGATCAGCGCCGCATAGAGGATCATGAACAGCGGCCGGCCATGGGCCAGATAGGTCGCCAGCGTCGACAGGATGCCGGTACCGCCCGACGCCTGCGAGAAGCTGGCGATCGTGGTCGGCAGCAGCAGCAGCGACGAGGCGAAGATCGGCGGGATCACGCCGGCGGTGTTGAGCTTCAGCGGCAGGAACGAGGTCTGGCCCTCATACATGCGGTTGCCGACCTGGCGCTTGGGATAGTTGATCAGGAGGCGCCGCTGCGCGCGCTCGACGAAGACCACGAAGGCGATGACGCAGACCGCCATGACCAGCACCAGCAGCAGCAGGCCGGTCGAGATCGCACCCTGGCGGCCGAGCTCGAGCGTCTGTGCCAGCTGCGACGGGAACTCGGCGATGATGCCCGCGAAGATGATCATCGAGGTGCCGTTGCCGATGCCGCGGCTGGTGATCTGCTCGCCGAGCCAGAGCAGGAACATGGTGCCGCCGACCAGGGTGATCGTGGTCGAGATCAGGAAGAACGGCCCCGGCTCCAGCACGAGATTGCCCGAGCCCTGCAGGCCGACGCCGATACCCCAGGCCTGGAACACCGCCAATACCAGCGTCAGGTAGCGCGTGTACTGGTTGAGGATCTTGCGGCCCGCCTCGCCTTCCTTCTTCAGCGCCTCGAAAGTCGGGACGACGCTGGACAACAGCTGGATGATGATCGAGGCCGAGATGTACGGCATGATCGCCAGCGCGAAGATCGCGAGCCGGCCGACCGCGCCGCCGGAGAACATGTTGAACAGGCCGAGCACGCCCGACTGGGTCTGCTTGAACAGATCGGCGACCGCGTCGGGGTTCATGCCCGGCAGCGGGATATAGGTGCCGAGCCGGTAGACGATCAGCGCCCCCAGCGTGAACCAGATCCGCTTCTTCAGCTCGTCGGCCTTGGCCAGCGCGCCGAAGTTCAGGTTTGCCGCAAGCTGTTCAGCCGCCGATGCCATGCGTCCGGTCCTTGGGTGTAGAATTCTGGTCTAGACAGTCGAACGGCGGCCAAGGCTTCGGGCCCGGCCGCCGCTCGCGTTAGTCATGTAAGCGTGGAAGTCACGCCTGTGAAGCGGCAGCCGCCAGGATCTTGACCGTGCCGCCCGCCTTCTCGATCGCCTCGACGGCCGACTTCGACGCGCCGGCCACCTCGAAGGCGAGCTTCGCCTTGAGCTCGCCGACGCCGAGGATCTTGACGCCGTCCTTGGCCTGCCGGGTGATGACGCCGGCGGCGACCAGCGCCTCGATCGTCACGGCACCCTTGGCATCGAGCTTGCCGGCTTCGACTGCCTGCTGGATGCGACCGAGGTTGACCTCGTTCAGATCCTTGGCAAACAGGTTGTGGAAGCCGCGCTTCGGCAGGCGCCGATAGAGCGGCATCTGGCCGCCTTCGAAGCCCTTGACCGCGACGCCGGCGCGAGCCTTCTGGCCCTTGACGCCACGTCCGCCGGTCTTGCCCTTGCCGGAGCCGATGCCGCGGCCGACGCGGATGCGCGACTTGGTCGCGCCTTCGTTGTCACGAATGTCTGTGAGTTTCATGTTCGCCCCTCCTCACTTCGCGTCGACGACGCGGACGAGGTGCTTGACCTTCTCGACCATGCCACGCGCAGCCGGCGTGTCCTGCAGGGTCGATTGGCGGCGGATCTTGTTCAGGCCGAGACCGATCAGGGTCTGGCGCTGCGAGGCGTCGCGGCGGATCGGCGAACCGATCTGCTCGACGGTGAAGGTCTTGTCAGCCTTTGCCATCGAGCCCTCCTCACGCGTCCGCGCCGGCATCCGCGCCAGCATCGCGGCGGCGGGTCTGCAGGGCCGAAACCTTGAGCGAGCGACGCGCGGCGACGCTGCGCGGCGAATCCTCGTTCTTCAGCGCATCGAAGGTGGCGCGCACGAGGTTGTACGGGTTCGAAGAGCCGAGCGACTTCGAAACCACGTCCTGCATGCCGACCGCCTCGAAGACGGCGCGCATCGGGCCGCCAGCGATGATGCCGGTACCGGCAGGCGCAGCGCGCAGGATGACCTTGCCGGCGCCGTGACGGCCGTGGACGTCATGATGCAGCGTGCGGCCATCGCGCAGCGGGACGCGGACGAGGCCACGCTTGGCGGCTTCTGTCGCCTTGCGGATCGCCTCGGGCACTTCACGGGCCTTGCCGTGGCCGAAGCCGACGCGGCCCTTCTGGTCGCCGACGACGACGAGGGCAGCGAAGCCGAAGCGACGGCCGCCCTTCACCACCTTGGCGACGCGGTTGATGTGGACCAGGCGGTCCACGAATTCAGAATCGCGCTCTTCGCGAACCTGACGGTCACGAGGTTCTCTCGCCATGTCTTCCTCTTACTTGCGCGGACAGTGCCGATCGTGGCCCGCCGCTCGCTCGAGCGCTCCGGAATGGAGCGGCTTTCCAAATGCGATATGCGGGAAGCCCGTGAGGCCTCCCGCATCCCGCGGTAGTCAACCAATCAGAAGCTCAGCCCGCCTTCGCGAGCGGCCTCGGCCAGCGCCTTGACGCGGCCATGGTACATGTAGGCGCCACGGTCGAACACGACCTCCTTGACGCCGGCCTTGATGGCGCGCTCGGCAAGGATCTTGCCGATCTGCGCCGCGGCCTCGACATTCGCGCCCGACTTGATGTCGGCGCGGATATCCTTGTCCATCGACGAGGCCGAAGCGAGCGTCAGCCCCTTCGTGTCGTCGATGACCTGCGCGTAGATCTGCTTGCCGGTGCGGTGCACCGACAGGCGGGCGCGGCCATTGGCCACTGCCTTGATCGCGCGGCGGACGCGGGCCTTGCGGCGCGCAGTCGCAACTGTCTGCTTGCTCATGGCTCGCGTCCTTACTTCTTCTTGCCTTCCTTGCGGAAGATGAATTCGCCGGCGTACTTGACGCCCTTGCCCTTGTAGGGCTCGGGACCGCGATAGTCGCGGATCTCGGCGGCGGTCTGGCCGACGACCTGCTTGTCGATGCCGACGACGACGATTTCCGTCGGCTTCGGCGTCGTGATCGTCACCCCGGCCGGGATTTCGTAGTCGATGTCGTGGCTGTAGCCGAGCGAGAGCTTCAGGACCTTGCCGGCGACCGCGGCCTTGTAGCCGACGCCGTTGATCTCGAGCTTCTTCTCGAATCCGGCCGTCGTGCCGACGACCAGGTTGTTGATGCGGGCGCGCGAGGTGCCCCAGAGCGCGCGGGCGCGCTTGGTCTGCGAACGCGGCTGGACGGCGATGGCGCCGTTCTCCAGAGCGACCGAGACCTCCTCGGGAACCTCGAAGGACAGCTCGCCCTTCGCGCCCTTGACCTTGACCAGCTGGCCCGAGACGTTGGCGGTGACGCCAGCGGGGACCGAAACGGGCTTCTTACCGATACGAGACATTGGATCTCTCCTGAGCAGCGGCCTGAAAGGTCAGAAGACCTTGCAGAGCACTTCGCCGCCCACGTTCTGCTCGCGGGCAAGATGATCGGACATCACGCCACGGGGCGTGGAGACGATGGTGACGCCGAGACCGTCGGCCACGCGCGGCATGGTCTCGACCGAGGAGTAGACGCGACGGCCGGGCTTCGACACGCGCGAGATCGACCGGATGACCGGCTGTCCCTCGTGGTACTTCAGCTCGATGTCGAACTCGGTACGGCCGTTGCCGAACTCGGTGGTCGAATAGCCGCGGATGTAGCCTTCCGACTGCAGCACGTCGAGCACGCGGGCGCGCAGCTTCGAGCCCGGGGTGGAAACGCGCGACTTGCGCCGCATCTGCGCATTGCGGATGCGGGTCAGCATATCGCCAAGCGGATCAATGATCGCCATGGTGCTACCTCCTCACCAGCTCGACTTGACGAGGCCGGGAACCAGCCCCTTGTTGCCGAGCTCGCGCAGAGCAACGCGCGACATCTTCAGCTTGCGATAGAACGCGCGCGGGCGGCCGGTGACTTCGCAACGGTTGCGCACGCGGATGCCGGCGGAATTGCGCGGCAGTTCGGCCAGCTTCAGGCGAGCGAGGAAACGCTCGTCCATCGACTGGTTCTCGTCATTGGCGATCGCGAGAAGACGCGCCCGGCGGCCCGCGAATTTCTTCACGAGCGCCTTGCGGTGGTTGTTCTTCTCGACGGAGCTCTTCTTAGCCATCGATATCTCCTGGTTTCCGCGTATGAGCCCGAAGGCTCACTGCCGGAACGGGAAGTTGAAGTGCTTGAGCAGGGCGCGAGCCTCGTCATCCGACTTCGCAGTCGTGCAGACGATCACGTCCATACCCCAGACCTGGTCGACCTTGTCGTAGTTGATCTCGGGGAACACGATGTGCTCCTTGATCCCGAGCGCGAAATTGCCGCGCCCGTCGAACGACTTCGGGTTGAGGCCACGGAAGTCGCGCACCCGCGGAAGAGCAATGGTGACGAGCCGGTCGACGAACTCGAACATCTTGGTCTTGCGCAGCGTGACCTTGCAGCCCACCGCCATGTTCTCGCGCAGCTTGAAGCCGGCGATGGCGAGGCGGGACTTGGTGATGACCGGCTTCTGGCCGGCGATCATGGCAAGGTCGCCGGCGGCGTTGTCGACCTTCTTGCGGTCGGCAGTCGCTTCACCAACGCCCATGTTGATGACGACCTTCTCGAGGGTCGGCACTTCCATGACGTTCTTGTAGCCGAACTCGGCGATCATCGCGGGACGGACGACGTCCTCGTAGTGCTTCTTCAAACGCGGCGAGAGAGCCGCCTGCTGGGTATCAGCCATCGATCAGATCTCCCGAACGCTTGGCGAAACGGACCTTGCGGCCGTCATCGAGCACCTTGAAGCCGACGCGGGTCGGCTTGCCGTCCTTCGGATCGGCGACGGCCAGGTTCGACAGGTCGATCGTGGCTTCCTTGCTGATGATGCCACCCTCGGACTGGGCGGTAGCCTTGGTGTGCTTCTTCACCAGGTTCACGCCGCGCACGACGGCGCGAGCGTCCTTCGGCAGGACCTGGAGCACTTCGCCGTTCTTGCCCTTGTCGCGGCCGGCGAGCACGACGACCTTGTCGCCCTTCTTGATCTTCGCAGCCATCACAGCACCTCGGGAGCGAGCGAAATGATCTTCATGTGGTTCTTGGCGCGCAGCTCGCGCGGAACCGGTCCGAAGATACGGGTGCCCACCGGCTCCTTCTGGTTGTTGATCAGCACGGCCGCATTGCGGTCGAAGCGGATCACCGAACCGTCGGGGCGCTTGATGTCCTTGGCGGTGCGCACGACGATCGCCTTCATGACGTCGCCCTTCTTCACGCGGCCGCGCGGAATGGCTTCCTTGATGGAAACCACGATAATGTCGCCGATGCGGGCATAGCGCCGCTTCGAGCCGCCGAGAACCTTGATGCACATCACGCGGCGGGCGCCGGAATTATCGGCGACCTCGAGATTGGTCTGCACCTGGATCATGGCCTTGATCCTTCCATCTGTGTATCAGCGCGGTTTCCGGACAAAGGCGTTATGCCTGAGCCCGGACTACGACTGACGGGGGTCGATCGCCCCCTGGCCTCAAAGATTTTGACTTACGCCTTGGGGGCGTTATCGAGCACAACCCAGCTTTTCAGCTTGGAAATGGGCTTCGACTCCTCGATCCAAACCGAGTCACCGACCTTGAACGACCCCGCCTCGTCATGGGCGTGATAGTTCTTCGAACGGCGCACCGTCTTCTTGAGGAGCGGGTGCGTATAACGCCGCTCGACCTTGACCACAACAGTTTTGTTTTGCTTGTCGCTGACGACGACGCCCTGCAGCACGCGCTTCGGCATAATCGATCTCCTCAGGCGCTCGCCGAAGCGGTCTTGGACCGCTGCAGCGTCTTGATGCGGGCGATGTCCTTGCGCACCTCGGTGACCCGAGCGGTATTCTCGAGCTGACCGGTGGCGCGCTGGAAACGCAGGTTGAACTGCTCCTTCTTGAGCTTCAGAAGCTCGTCCTGGAGCTGGTCCGAGCTCATCACCTTGAGATCGGACAGGCGTTGCGTAGCTTTCATGTCGCCCTCCTTACTCGGCGATGCGCTGGATGAAGCGGGTCTTGATCGGCAGCTTGGCGGCGCCGAGACGGAGCGCCTCGCGGGCGATATCCTCCGGAACGCCGTCGAGCTCGAACATGATCCGGCCCGGCTTGACCTTGGCCGCCCAGAACTCGGGCGAACCCTTGCCCTTACCCATGCGGACTTCGGTCGGCTTCTTCGAGACCGGCACGTCCGGGAAGATCCGGATCCAGACTCGACCCGCGCGCTTCATGGCGCGGGTGATGGCACGACGGGCCGCCTCGATCTGGCGGGCCGTGACGCGCTCCGGCTCCTGGGCCTTCAGGCCGAACTGGCCGAAGTTGAGGTCCGTACCGCCCTTGGCGACGCCGGAAATGCGTCCCTTGAACTGCTTACGGAACTTAGTGCGCTTTGGTTGCAGCATGGCTCTTCTCGATCAGCCTTACGCAGCCTGCTCGCGACGTTCGCGACGCTCACCACCCGAGCGGCCGCCCTCGTCCGAGAGGCGCTTGTCCTGGGCCATCGGGTCGTGTTCGAGGATCTCGCCCTTGAAGATCCAGACCTTGATCCCGCACGTGCCGTAGGTCGTGAAGGCAGTGGCGACGCCGTAATCGACGTCGGCGCGCAGCGTATGCAGCGGCACGCGGCCCTCACGGTACCATTCGAGGCGCGCGATTTCCGCGCCGCCCAGACGGCCCGAGCAGTTGATGCGGATGCCCTCGGCGCCGAGACGCATCGCCGACTGCACGGCGCGCTTCATGGCGCGACGGAAGGCGACGCGGCGCTCGAGCTGCTGAGCGATCGAGTCGGCGACCAGGGTCGCGTCGATCTCGGGCTTGCGCACCTCGACGATGTTGATCGTCACGTCGGCGTTCGTCAGCTTCGAGACAGACTTACGCAGCTTCTCGATGTCGGCGCCCTTCTTGCCGATCACCACGCCCGGACGAGCCGAGTGGATGGTGACGCGGCACTTCTTGTGCGGGCGCTCGATGATGATCTTCGAGACAGCGGCCTGCTTCAGCAGCTTCATCAGAGCGGCGCGGATGGCCATGTCCTCGTGAAGCAGCTTGCCGTACTCGCCCTTGTTGGCGAACCAGCGCGAATCCCAGGTCCGGTTGATGCCGAGACGAAGGCCGATCGGATTGATTTTCTGACCCATCGTTCTCTCCTCAGGCCTTCGCAGCCTGAACTTCGCGCACCACGATCGTGATGTTGGCGAAGGGCTTCATGATGCGGGCGCCACGGCCGCGGGCGCGGGCATGGAAGCGCTTCATGACCAGCGCCTTGCCGACGAAAGCCTGGGACACGACCAGATCGTCGACGTCGAGATCATGGTTGTTCTCGGCGTTGGCGATCGCGCTCTGCAGGCACTTGCGCACATCGGTCGAGATCCGCTTGCGCGAGAACTCGAGGTCGGCGAGCGCGGTCGAGACCTTCTTGCCGCGGATGAGCTGGGCGAGAAGGTTCAGCTTCTGCGGGGAGACGCGCAGGTTGCGCGCCACCGCCTTGGCCTCGTTCTCGGGCAGCGCACGGGGGGCGGAGGGCTTACCCATGGCTTACTTCCTCTTCGCCTTCTTGTCGGCAGCGTGGCCGGGGAAGGTGCGCGTCGGCGAGAACTCGCCGAACTTGTGGCCCACCATCTCCTCGGAGACGTTCACCGGCACATGCTTGTGGCCGTTGTAGACGCCGAACGTCAGACCGACGAACTGCGGGAGGATCGTGGAGCGGCGGCTCCAGATCTTGATGACTTCCGACCGGCTCGCCGAACGGGCGACCTCGGCCTTCTTCAGGAGGTATCCGTCGACGAACGGACCTTTCCAAAGCGAACGCGCCATGACGGACCTCAGTTCTTCTTCTTGCGGGCGTGACGGCTCGACACGATGAACGTATCGGTCCGCTTGTTCGAGCGGGTCTTCTTGCCCTTGGTCGGCAGACCCCAGGGCGTGACCGGATGACGGCCGCCCGAGGTGCGGCCTTCGCCGCCGCCGTGCGGGTGGTCGACCGGGTTCATCGACACGCCGCGATTGTGCGGACGCTTGCCCAGCCAGCGATTGCGGCCGGCCTTGCCGATGTTGATGTTCATGTGGTCGGGGTTCGAGACCGCGCCCACGGTAGCATAGCACAGGCCGCTGATCAGGCGCTGCTCGCCCGAGTTCAGGCGGACGATGACGTAGCCCTGGTCACGGCCGACGATCTGGGCGTAGTTGCCCGCCGAGCGCGCCAGCGCCCCGCCCTTGCCGATCTTGAGCTCGACATTGTGGACGATCGTGCCGATCGGCAGCGAGCCCATCGGGGCGGCGTTGCCGGGCTTCACGTCGACGCTGTCGCCGGCGACGACGGTGTCGCCCACGGCCAGGCGCTGCGGCGCCAGGATGTAGGAGAGCTCGCCGTCCTGATACTTGATCAGGGCGATGAAGGCGGTGCGGTTCGGATCATACTCGATCCGCTCCACGGTCGCCGGGATGCCGGCCTTGCCGCGACGCTTGAAATCGATCAGGCGCAGCGTGCGCTTGTGGCCACCGCCGCGGAAGCGGACGGTGATGCGGCCGAGGTTGTTGCGGCCGCCCGAGGACGACTTGCCCTCGGTCAGCGCCTTGACCGGCTTGCCCTTGTAGAGCTCGCTGCGGTCGACGATCACGAGCTGGCGAAGGCTCGGCGTGATCGGCTTGAAACTTTTCAAAGCCATGATGACGATCCTTCTCAGAGGCCCGTGGTGACGTCGATGGAGTGGCCCTCTTCGAGGGTCACGACCGCCTTCTTGACGTCAGAGCGCTGGCCGAGACGGCCGCGGAAGACCTTGACCTTGCCCTCGGTGACGAGCGTGTTGACGCTCACCACCTTGACGTCGAAAAGCTTCTCGACGGCCGCCTTGATCTGCGGCTTGGTCGCGGTCCTGGCGACCTTGAAGACGACCTTGTTGTGCTCGGAGAGCATGGTCGCCTTCTCGGTGATCACGGGCCCGACGATGACGTCGTAATGCCGCGGATCGAGGTTCTTGGACTGGCTCATTTGAAGCGCGCCTCCAGCGCGTCGACAGCCGAGCGCGTCAGCACGAGCTTGTCGCGACGCAGGATGTCATAGACGTTGATGCCCTGGACCGGCAGGACGTCGACGTTCGGGATCGAACGCGCCGCCAGGCCGAAGTTCACATCGATCTCGGCACCGCCGATCACCAGCGCGCTCGACAGGTCGAGCTTGCCGAAATGACCGAGCAGGATCTTCGTCTTCGGCTCCGCGAGCTTCGCGTCGTCGATGATGATCAGGCCGGCATCCTTGGCCTTCGACGAAAGCGCATGGCGCAGGGCCAGGGCCTTCACCTTCTTCGGCAGCTCGTGAGCATGGTCACGCACCACCGGGCCGAAGGCCTTGCCGCCGCCGCGGAACTGCGGAGCGGAAGCCGCGCCGTGGCGAGCGCCGCCGGTGCCCTTCTGCTTGTAGATCTTCTTGCGGGTGCGGTCGACTTCCGAACGGCCCTTCGACTTGTGCGTTCCGGCGCGGCGCTTGGCGAGCTGGTAGCGCACCATGCGGGCGAGCAGATCGGCGCGCGGCTCGAGGCCGAAGATCGCATCGGACAGCTCGAGCGAGCCGGCGTTGCCGCCTTCAAGAGTGACGATATCGAGTTTCATCACACGTTCTCCTCAGCCTGGGCCGCAGGAGCCTCGACAGTTTCGGCCTTGCTCTCGCCGGAAACCTTGAACTTGCCCGGCAGCGGGGCGTCCTTCGGCAGCGTGCGCTTGACCGCGTCACGGACGTGGATCCAGCCGCCGGCGACGCCGGGGACGGCGCCCTCGACCAGGATCAGGCCGCGCTCGGCGTCCGTCTGGACGACGCGCAGGTTCTGCGTGGTGACGCGCTCGGCACCGAGATGGCCCGGCATCTTCTTGTTCTTGAAGGTCTTGCCCGGGTCCTGACGGCCACCGGTCGAACCGATCGAACGATGCGAGATCGAGACACCGTGGGTGGCGCGCAGACCGCCGAAGTTCCAGCGCTTCATACCGCCGGCGAAGCCCTTGCCGGTGGTCGTGCCGGAGACGTCAACGAACTGACCGACGACGAAGTGGTCGGCGGTCAGCTCGGCGCCGACCGGAATCAACGCGTCGTCGCTGACGCGGAACTCGACGATCTTCTGCTTCGGCTCGACCTTGGCGACGGCGAAGTGGCCGCGCTGCGCCTTCGAGACATTCTTGACCTTGGCCAAGCCCGACCCGAGCTGCACGGCGACATAGCCGTTCTTCTCGATCGTGCGATGCGCGACGACCTGGCAGTTGTCGAGCTTCAGCACGGTGACCGGGATATGCTCGCCGGCATCGGTGAAGATGCGGGTCATCCCGACTTTCTGTGCAATCACACCGGAACGCATCGGTGCATACCTTCCCTTGGGGTCATGTCCATCCGGATTACCCGGAAACAGAGGACCCGATGATGGATCAGAGCTTGATTTCGACGTCGACGCCGGCGGCGAGATCGAGCTTCATGAGGGCGTCGACCGTCTGCGGGGTCGGGTCGACGATATCGAGAACCCGCTTGTGGGTCCGCATCTCGAACTGCTCGCGCGACTTCTTGTCGATGTGCGGCGAGCGGTTGACGGTGAACTTCTCGATCAGGGTCGGCAGCGGAATCGGGCCGCGAACCTGAGCGCCGGTGCGCTTTGCCGTCGAGACGATCTCGCGCGTCGACGCATCGAGGATACGATGGTCGAACGCCTTGAGGCGGATCCGGATATTCTGACCGTTCATGGTCCTGTTATCTCCGTGACGTGAAAAGGCGAAAGCCCCGAAGGGCTCCCGCCCTCAGATCAGCCTGCTTACTCGATGATGGTTGCGACGACGCCTGCGCCGACGGTGCGTCCGCCTTCGCGGATGGCGAAGCGCAGCTTCTCTTCCATCGCGATCGGCACGATCAGGTGCACTTCCATGGCGATGTTGTCGCCCGGCATCACCATCTCCGTGCCCTCGGGCAGGTGCACCACGCCGGTCACGTCCGTCGTGCGGAAGTAGAACTGCGGGCGGTAGTTGGTGAAGAACGGGGTGTGGCGGCCGCCCTCCTCCTTGGTCAGGATGTAGGCCTCGGCCTTGAACTTGGTGTGCGGCTTCACCGAGCCCGGCTTGCACAGCACCTGGCCGCGCTCGACGTCCTCGCGCTTCGTGCCGCGCAGCAGCGCGCCGATGTTGTCGCCGGCCTGGCCCTGGTCGAGCAGCTTGCGGAACATCTCGACGCCCGTGACGGTCGTCTTCACCGTGTCCTTCAGGCCGACGATCTCGATTTCCTCGCCGACCTTGACGATGCCGCGCTCGACGCGGCCGGTCACCACCGTGCCACGACCCGAGATCGAGAACACGTCCTCGACCGGCATCAGGAAGGGCTGGTCGATCGGGCGCTCGGGCTGCGGGATGTAGTCGTCGACCGTCTTCATCAGCGCGATCACCGCATCATGCCCGATCTCCGGGGTGACGCCGTCCAGCGCCGCCTTGGCCGAGCCCTTGGTGATCGGGATGTCGTCGCCCGGGAAGTCGTACTTCGACAGAAGCTCGCGGATCTCCATCTCGACCAGCTCGAGCAGCTCGGCGTCGTCGACGAGATCGACCTTGTTCATGAACACCACCAGCGCCGGAACGCCGACCTGGCGCGCCAGCAGGATGTGCTCGCGGGTCTGCGGCATCGGGCCGTCGGCAGCCGACACCACCAGGATCGCGCCGTCCATCTGCGCCGCGCCCGTGATCATGTTCTTCACATAGTCGGCGTGCCCGGGGCAGTCGACGTGCGCGTAGTGGCGGGCCGGGGTCTCGTACTCGACGTGCGCCGTCGAGATCGTGATGCCGCGCGCCTTCTCCTCAGGCGCCTTGTCGATCTGGTCATACGCCGTGAACGACGCGCCGCCAGACTCCGCCAGCACCTTCGTGATCGCAGCCGTCAAGGACGTCTTGCCATGGTCGACGTGACCAATCGTACCAATGTTGCAGTGCGGCTTCGTCCGAGCAAACTTCTCTTTGGCCATCTCAGCCTCCGTCAGATCTCTTAAGTGTTCAGTCTAATGCGTTGTTCGATCAGGCGTACTTGGCCTGGACCTCAGCAGCGACCGCGGACGGCACCTGCTCGTAGTGGTCGAACTGCATCGTGTAGTTGGCGCGGCCCTGGCTGAACGAGCGCAGCTGGTTCACGTAGCCGAACATGTTCGCCAGCGGCACCATCGCGTTGATCACGACGGCGTTGCCGCGCATGTCCTGGCCCTGGATCTGGCCACGCCGGGAGTTCAGGTCGCCGATGACCGAACCAGTATAGTCTTCCGGGGTCACGACTTCGACCTTCATGATCGGCTCGAGCAGCACCGAGCCGCCCTTCTGCAGACCTTCACGCAGAGCGGCGCGCGAGGCGATTTCGAAGGCCAGAGCCGACGAGTCGACTTCGTGGAAGGCGCCGTCGATCAGCGTGACCTTGACGTCGACCACCGGGAAGCCGGCGAGCACGCCGGAGCCGATGACCGAGTTGAGGCCCTTCTCGACGCCGGGGATATACTCCTTCGGCACCGAGCCGCCGACAACCTTCGACTCGAACTCGAAGCCCTTGCCGGTCTCGTTCGGCTCGATCACCAGCTTGACGCGGGCGAACTGGCCGGTACCGCCGGTCTGCTTCTTGTGGGTGTAGTCGATCTCGGCCTTCTTGGTCAGCGTCTCGCGATACGCAACCTGGGGCGCGCCGATATTGGCGTCGACCTTGTAGGTGCGCTTCAGGATGTCGACCTTGATGTCGAGATGCAGCTCGCCCATGCCCTTCAGGATGGTCTGGCCGCTCTCCTGGTCGGTCGAGACGCGGAAGGACGGATCCTCGTTCGCGAGCTTCGACAGGGCGAGACCCAGCTTCTCCTGGTCGGCCTTGGACTTCGGCTCGATCGCGATCGTGATGACCGGCTCGGGGAACTCCATGCGCTCAAGGATCACGGCCTGGGCCGGATCGCACAGCGTGTCGCCGGTGCGGACGTCCTTGAGGCCGGCCAGGGCGACGATGTCGCCGGCAAAGGCCTCCTTGATGTCTTCGCGGTTGTTCGCGTGCATCAGCAGCATGCGGCCGACGCGCTCTTTCTTGTCGCGCGTCGAGTTGATGACGCCCTGACCCGCCTCGACCTTGCCCGAATAGACGCGGCAGAAGGTGATGGTGCCGACGAAGGGGTCGTCCATGATCTTGAAGGCGAGCATGGCGAACGGGTCTTCGTCCGTCGGATGACGAACGGTCTCTTCTTCGGTCTTGAAGTCGATGCCCTTGATGTCACCGCGATCGACCGGCGACGGCAGGAAGTCGACGACGGCGTCGAGCAGAGGCTGCACGCCCTTGTTCTTGAAGGCCGAGCCGCAGAGCACCGGGTGGAAGGCGCGGCGCTGCACGGCAGTACGAACCAGCCGGCGCAGAGTCTCGGCATCCGGCTCGGTGCCATCGAGATAGGCTTCCATCGCCGCATCGTCCATCTCGACAGCGGCTTCAAGCAGCTTGTGACGGTATTCGACAGCCTTGTCGGCGAGATCGGCCGGGATCTCCTTCTCTTCGAAGGAGGCGCCAAGCGCTTCGCCGTTCCAGACGATCGCCTTCATCTTGATGAGGTCGATGACACCGGCGAAGTTCGACTCGGAACCGATCGGGAGCTGCAGGCAGACGGGCTTGCCGGCGACGCGGTCGATGATGTCCTGGACGCAGCGATAGAAATCGGCGCCGATCTTGTCCATCTTGTTGACGAAGACGACGCGCGGAACGTCGTACTTGTCGGCCTGGCGCCAGACGGTCTCGGTCTGGGGCTCGACGCCCTGGTTGCCGTCGAGCACGCAGACGGCACCGTCGAGCACGCGCAGCGAACGCTCGACCTCAATGGTGAAGTCGACGTGGCCGGGGGTGTCGATGATGTTCAGGCGATGATCGCGCCACAGGCAGGTCGTCGCGGCGGAGGTGATCGTGATGCCACGCTCCTGCTCCTGCGTCATCCAGTCCATGGTGGCGGCGCCGTCATGGACTTCGCCGATCTTATGGCTCTTGCCGGTGTAGAACAGGATGCGCTCGGTCGTCGTCGTCTTGCCGGCATCAATGTGGGCCATGATGCCGAAGTTACGATAGCGATCGATGGGATGAGAACGGGGCATGGGGATGCTCTGTCTTTCCGGGTCCGAACGGACGAATTACCAGCGGTAGTGCGAGAAGGCGCGGTTGGCTTCCGCCATCCGGTGCGTGTCTTCGCGCTTCTTGACGGCGTTGCCACGGTTGTTGGCGGCGTCCATCAGCTCGGCCGAGAGGCGCTCGACCATGGTGCGGTCGTTGCGGGCACGCGCCGCGGCGATCAGCCAGCGGATGGCGAGAGCCTGACGGCGCTCGGTGCGAACCTCGACCGGGACCTGATAGGTCGCGCCGCCGACGCGGCGGGAGCGGACCTCGATTGCCGGGGCGACGTTCTCGAGCGCGGTCTTAAAGACGGCGAGCGGATCGCTCTTCAGCTTGCCCTCGATGATGTCGAAGGCGCCGTAGACGATGCCTTCGGCGGTCGACTTCTTGCCCTCGTACATGACCGAGTTCATGAACTTGGTCACGATCACGTCGCCGAACTTGGCGTCCGGGATGATCTCGCGCTTTTCGGCACTGTGGCGGCGGGACATCGTCTAGTCTCCGGTCAAATCTCAAAAGCTGCGAACCGGCTGGGGCATCTTGCCCCGCCGGTCGGGCAGGAAAATTACTTCGGACGCTTGGCGCCGTACTTCGAACGGCGCTGCTTGCGGTTCTTGACGCCCTGCGTGTCGAGCACGCCGCGCAGGATGTGGTAGCGCACGCCGGGAAGGTCCTTGACGCGGCCGCCACGGATCATGACGACCGAGTGCTCCTGGAGGTTGTGACCCTCACCCGGAATGTAGCCGATGACCTCGAAGCCGTTGGTCAGGCGCACCTTGGCGACCTTACGCAGCGCCGAGTTCGGCTTCTTCGGGGTCGTCGTGTAGACGCGCGTGCAGACGCCGCGCTTCTGCGGGCAATTCTCGAGCGCCGGGGCGGTGTTACGCGCCTTGACCGGCGAGCGCGGCTTGCGGATCAGCTGGCTGATTGTCGGCATTTAAGGCCTCTCGCTCCCTTGAGCGCTTGATGAATTCGGTGTCCATTCCGGCGCCGAACAAGACCATGACCAAACGAAGCCGCGCCATCGGCGCCCATTTACGGGGCCTCAGGCGCGTTCGCATGCAGAGGAACACGGAATACCCCGCGTTCATGCGTCCTGCCATGTCGTCGTTAGACGCTGGAATTCCGATGGAGTTTCGGTCGCGAACCTCGCTTGCAACAAAGGCAAGCGACAAACGTGTCCGACAGCCATCGACAGTGGCGCGCTTATGACTCAGCTATAGATTCGCGTCAACCCCGGATTTCGCCGGGACGACCGCAATCTCGCCATGCGCGAGCCGCGGCAGCTCAGCTGGCCCCGCCGGTCGCGACTCCCGTCCCGCGCAACAGGCCGATCAGATCGGCCTGGCGGTGCAGGCCGGTCTTGGCCATGACCCGCTTCAGCGTCGAGCGCGCGGTTTCCTCCATCACGCCGAGCGCCGCGGCCGCTTCGCGCGGGCGGTGGCCGGCGGCGATCAATGCCGCGAGCCGGGCTTCGGCCGGGGTCAGGTCGAACAGGCCCTGGACCACATCGGCGGTCGGGACGTCCTTCACCACCACCGGCGTCACCACCAGAATGCTCGCCGCCCGCGAGAAGATGTCGTGCGCGGCGCCGCGGACCGGCGTCAGATGCAGGATCAGCGGCGGGTGATTCTCGCGCCGCGCCACCGCGATCGAACGCACCGTGGCGCCGTTCGCCTGCCCCATCGCCTGCAGGGCCGTCGCCAGCAGACCGTCTGCTGGCACGTCGACCAGCCCGAGCCGCGACGGGCGGTCGAGCGCGACCGCCGGCATCAGCGCCTCGAAGCGAGGATTGAGCGCAAGCGCCCGGCCGTTGCGGTCGAGCACCGCAGCTGGCAGGCCGATCGCGTCCAGGGCCTGGGCGGCGCCGCGCGCCCGCTCGAATTCAAGCCGGGCCGAGAGCAGCATGGCGCGGGCGAGATGCGGCCGCATCCGATCGAAGCGCGCGATCAGCCCATCCTCGACATGGCCTTCATCATGTTCGCGCTCGGAATGCAGGATGAAGGCCTCGCCGCTCGGCGAGGTGATCGACGTCGCGACGCCGATGCCGAACCCCTGCGGCAGCAGGAAATCGCGATAGACCGGCTCCCGGGCCATCTCGGCATCCGAGAAGATGTCGATGTCGCGCAGGAACCCCGCATGTCGCCGCTCCAGCAGGCGGCGTGTCCGCTCATTGCCCGGAAAGCTGTTGAAATGGGTGGCGACCAGCTGGTCGAACTCGGGCGAGGAGGAGATCCAGCGACTGGAGCTCGGCGTCACCGCGACCAATACCGCGCCGGCGCCGCGCGCGATCTCCTGGAACCGGCGCAGCACCTGCGGCCACAGCTCCGGCACCACCGCCGCTTCGTAAAGACTGTCCAGGAACCTCTCATCCATGGCCCCAAACTCACACCCCGCGTACCGCTGCCCCCCGGCAGGTCTCGCCGGGCGAGTTTAGGCCGGTTGTAAAGTGGAAGGTCAAGCACAGTCGCGACCGAACACACATAAACAAAAACGGCCGCCCGAAGGCGGCCGTTTCGCTAACGAGACCGTTCTCGCCAATCTTATTCGGCAGCCGGCAGAACCGCCGCGGCCGCAGCTGCGGCCTTGGCCGCCGCATCCGCCTTCTGGCCGACGATGAGATCGTCGCGACGCGTCGCCACCTGCTTGATGCGGGCGACCTGCGCGCCGGTGCCGGCCGGGATCAGCGAGCCGACGATGACGTTCTCCTTGAGGCCTTCCAGCGTGTCCATCTTGCCGTTGACCGCCGCCTCGGTGAGGACGCGGGTCGTCTCCTGGAAGGAGGCGGCCGAGATGAACGAGCGGGTCTGCAGCGAGGCCTTGGTGATGCCGAGCAGGACCGGAACGCCGGAAGCCGGCTTCTTGCCCTCCTCGCGCAGCTTGGCGTTGACCTCTTCCAGCTCGATCCGGTCGATCTGGTCGCCGGTGAGAATGTCGCTATCGCCGGATTCGGTGATCTCGACCTTCTGCAGCATCTGCCGGACGATGACCTCGATGTGCTTGTCGTTGATGGTCACGCCCTGGAGGCGATAGACCTCCTGGATTTCGTTGACCAGGTAAGCGGCAAGCTCCTCGACGCCCTTGATCGCCAGGATGTCGTGCGGCGCCGGGTTGCCGTCGAGGATGTAGTCCCCGATCTCGACGACGTCGCCATCCTGCAGGTGGATGTGCTTGCCCTTCGGGATCAGGTACTCGACCGCGTCCGTGCCGTCATGCGGAGTCAGCGTGACGCGACGCTTGTTCTTGTAGTCGCGTCCGAAGCCGATGACGCCGGCCTTCTCGGCGATGATCGCGGCATCCTTCGGACGACGCGCCTCGAACAGCTCGGCGACGCGCGGCAGACCGCCGGTGATGTCGCGGGTCTTGGCCGAGTCGGTCGAGACACGCGCCAGCACGTCGCCGGCCTTCACCGACGAGCCCGGCTCCACCGAGATGATGCCCTCGACCGGCAGGATGTAGCGCGCCTCGCCGCCACGGGCGAGCTTCGCGATCTTGCCGTCCGAGCCGTGCAGGGTCATCGCCGGGCGCAGGTCCGACGTACGGGCCGAACCACGCCAGTCGATCACGAGGCGCTTGTTGATGCCGGTCGCCTCGTCGGTCGTCTCCGTCATCGACATGCCGTCGACCAGGTCCTCGTACCCGACCTTGCCGTCGACCTCCGCCAGGATCGGGCGGGAATAGGGATCCCACTCGATCAGGCGCTGGCCGCGCTTGACCTTGTCGCCGTCGTCGACGCGCAGCTTCGAGCCGAACTGGACGCGGTGAACCGCGCGCTCGGCGCCGTCCGGGCCGGTGATGACGATGGCGAGGTTGCGCGCCATCGCGATCAGGTCGCCGTCCGAGTTCCGCGCGGCGTTGCGGTTGCGGATCTTGACCGTGCCCTCGAAGTTCGACTCGACGAAGGACTGGTCGGCGATCGTCGCCGCGCCACCGATGTGGAAGGTACGCATGGTGAGCTGCGTGCCCGGCTCGCCGATCGACTGCGCCGCGATGACGCCGACGGCCTCACCCATGTTGACGGGCGTGCCGCGGGCAAGATCGCGCCCGTAGCAGGTCGCGCAGACGCCGTTCTTGGTCTCGCAGGTCAAGACCGAACGGATCTTCACCTCCTGGACGCCCGCGGCGTTGATCTTGGCGATGTGGCTTTCCTCGATCACCGCACCCTTGGCGACCAGGATGTTGCCGTCGATGTCGGTGACCTCCACGGCCGCCGAACGGCCGAGGATGCGCATGCCGAGCGAGGCCACGACCTGGCCGGCATCGACGATGGCGCGCATCTTGATGCCGTTGTCCGAGCCGCAATCCACCTCGGAGATGATCGCGTCCTGCGCCACGTCGACGAGACGGCGGGTCAGGTACCCCGAGTTCGCCGTCTTGAGCGCCGTGTCAGCCAGACCCTTACGGGCGCCGTGCGTCGAGTTGAAGTACTCGAGAACGTCGAGGCCTTCCTTGAAGTTCGAGATGATCGGCGACTCGATGATCTCGCCCGACGGCTTCGCCATCAGGCCGCGCATGGCGGCGAGCTGGCGCATCTGCGCCGGCGAGCCACGGGCGCCCGAGTGGCTCATCATGTAGATCGAGTTGATCGGCTTGTCGCGGCCGTGCTCGTCCTTCTTCACGGTCGAGATGCCAGCCATCATCTCCTGGGCGAGCTTGTCGGAGCACTTCGCCCAGGCGTCGACGACCTTGTTGTACTTCTCGCCCTGGGTGATCAGGCCGTCCTGGTACTGCTGCTCGTAGTCCTTGGCGAGCACGCGGGTCGCATCGACGATCTCCCACTTGTTCGCGGGGATCACCATGTCGTCCTTGCCGAAGGAGATGCCGGCCTTGAAGGCGTGCTTGAAGCCCAGCCCCATGACGCGGTCGCAGAAGATCACCGACTCCTTCTGACCGCAGCCGCGATAGACGGCGTCGATCATGTTGGAGATCTCCTTCTTGGTCATCAGCTTGTTGACGACGTCGAAGGACACGGCCGGGTGCTCCGGCAGCGCGGTCGAGAGGATCACGCGGCCGGGCGTGGTGTCGTAGATCTTCGTGTACGGCTTGCCGTCATGGCCGACGCCGGTCCAGCGATATTTGATCTTCGAATGCAGCGTGACGACCTTCTCGTGCAGCGCGTATTCGAGCTCGCCGAAATCGCCGAAGATCTTGCCCTGGCCCGGCTCGCCATCCGAGATGATCGAGAGGTAGTACAGGCCGAGCACGATGTCCTGCGACGGCACGATGATCGGCATGCCGTTCGCCGGGTGCAGGATGTTGTTGGTCGACATCATCAGGACGCGCGCTTCCAGCTGCGCTTCCAGCGACAGCGGGACGTGCACGGCCATCTGGTCGCCGTCGAAGTCGGCATTGAACGCGGCGCAGACCAGCGGGTGCAGCTGGATCGCCTTGCCCTCGATCAGCACCGGCTCGAAGGCCTGGATGCCGAGGCGGTGCAGCGTCGGCGCGCGGTTCAGCAGCACCGGATGCTCGCGGATGACCTCGTCCAGGATGTCCCAGACCTCGGGCTTCTCCTTCTCGACCAGCTTCTTGGCCTGCTTGACCGTGGTCGAGTAGCCCTTGGCGTCGAGGCGGGCATAGATGAACGGCTTGAACAGCTCGAGCGCCATCTTCTTCGGCAGCCCGCACTGGTGCAGCTTCATCTCCGGGCCGACGACGATGACCGAGCGGCCGGAATAGTCGACGCGCTTGCCGAGCAGGTTCTGCCGGAAGCGGCCCTGCTTGCCCTTCAGCATGTCGGCGAGCGACTTCAGCGGGCGCTTGTTGGCGCCGGTGATGACGCGGCCGCGGCGGCCGTTGTCGAACAGGGCGTCGACCGATTCCTGCAGCATCCGCTTCTCGTTGCGGATGATGATGTCCGGCGCGCGCAGCTCGATCAGCCGCTTCAGGCGGTTGTTGCGGTTGATGACGCGGCGATAGAGGTCGTTCAGGTCCGAGGTCGCGAAGCGGCCGCCATCGAGCGGCACGAGCGGACGCAGATCCGGCGGGATGACCGGGATCACGGTCATCACCATCCATTCCGGCTTGTTGCCCGACTCCTGGAAGGCCTCGATGATCTTGAGGCGCTTCATCAGCTTCTTCGGCTTGAGCTCGGACGTCGTCGTCGCGATCTCATGCTTCAGGTCGGCATTGATCTGGTCGAGGTCGAGCGCGCGCAGCATCTCGCGGATCGCTTCCGCGCCGATCTGGGCCGTGAAGGTGTCGGCGCCGTACTCTTCCTGGGCACGGACATACTCTTCCTCGGTCAGCAGCTGGCGATCCTTGAGCGGGGTCAGGCCCGGCTCGAGGACGACATACGACTCGAAGTAGAGGATGCGCTCGAGGTCCTTGAGCGGCATGTCCATCAGCAGGCCGATGCGCGAGGGCAGCGACTTCAGGAACCAGATATGCGCGACCGGGGCGGCGAGCTCGATATGGCCCATGCGCTCGCGCCGGACCCGTGCCAGCGTCACCTCGACGCCGCACTTCTCGCAGATCACGCCCTTGAACTTCATGCGCTTGTACTTGCCGCACAGGCACTCGTAGTCCTTGATCGGCCCGAAGATGCGGGCGCAGAACAGGCCGTCGCGCTCGGGCTTGAACGTGCGGTAGTTGATCGTCTCGGGCTTCTTGATCTCGCCGAACGACCAGGATGCGATCTTCTCAGGGCTCGCGATCGAGATCTTGATCGCGTCGAACGCCTGCTGCACCGGCTGCTGGCCGAAAAGGTTCATGACCTCTTGCTTCATAGCCTGTCTCCTGTGACCGGCGGGGTTCTAGGGAAAACCGCCCTGCCCGGTCCTTGATCCAACGGCCGGCGGCGACAATGCCGCCGGCATGAGTAACGAACGACGTTCCGCCCCTGCGGGCGTCGCGGCTTACTCGGCTGCCTCGGCGGGCACGTCGCCCGACTTCGGCTTGTTGTTGATCAGCTCGACGTTGAGGCCGAGCGAGCGCATTTCCTTGACGAGCACGTTGAAGCTCTCCGGGATACCCGCTTCGAAGTTGTCCTCGCCGCGCACGATCGACTCGTAGACCTTGGTGCGGCCCGCGACGTCGTCCGACTTCACCGTCAGCATCTCCTGCAGCGTGTAGGCGGCGCCATAGGCTTCGAGCGCCCAGACCTCCATCTCGCCGAAGCGCTGGCCGCCGAACTGGGCCTTGCCGCCGAGCGGCTGCTGGGTGACCAGCGAGTACGGGCCGATAGAACGGGCGTGGATCTTGTCGTCCACCAGATGGTGCAGCTTCAGCATGTAGATGTAGCCCATCGTGACCTTGCGGTCGAAGGGCTCGCCGGTGCGCCCGTCATAGAGCGTCGACTGGCCGGACGAGTGCAGACCCGCCTGCTCCAGCAGCCGCTCGATGTCGGACTCCTTGGCGCCGTTGAAGACCGGCGTCGCGATCGGAACGCCGCGGCGCAGGTTCTGGCCCATCTCGATCAGCTCGGCGTCGTCCATCGAGGCGATGATCTCGTTGTCCTCGTAGACGGCGTCGAAGGAGGCGCGCAGGGCCTTGGAGTCATGCGCCTTGCGATAGGCGTCGATCGCCTTGCCGATCTGCTTGCCGAGACCGGCGGCAGCCCAGCCCAGATGCGTCTCCAGGATCTGGCCGACGTTCATGCGCGAGGGCACGCCGAGCGGGTTCAGCACGATGTCGGCATGGGTGCCGTCCTCGAGGAACGGCATGTCCTCCGCCGGCACGATGCGCGAGACCACGCCCTTGTTGCCATGGCGGCCGGCCATCTTGTCGCCGGGCTGGATCTTGCGCTTCACCGCGACGAAGACCTTGACCATCTTCATCACGCCCGGAGGCAGCTCGTCGCCGCGCTGCAGCTTCTCGACCTTGTCGAGGAAGCGCTGTTCGAGGCGCTTCTTCGACTCGTCGTACTGCTTCCGCATCGCCTCGATTTCGGTCATCAGGGCGTCGTCCGCCGTGGCGAACAGCCACCACTGCGAGCGCGGGAACTCGCTCATCACCTCACGGGTGATGACCGTGTCCTTCTTGAAGCCCTTCGGACCGGCCAGGCCGGTCTTGCCGGTCAGGATCTCGGCCAGACGCGCGAAGGTGTTGCGGTCGAGGATCGCCTGCTCGTCGTCGCGGTCCTTGGCGAGACGCTCGATCTCCTCGCGCTCGATCGCCTGGGCGCGCTCGTCCTTGTCGACGCCGTGGCGGTTGAACACGCGGACCTCGACGATCGTGCCCTGGACGCCCGGGGGCACGCGCAGCGAGGTGTCGCGCACGTCCGAAGCCTTCTCGCCGAAGATGGCGCGCAGCAGCTTCTCTTCCGGCGTCATCGGGCTCTCGCCCTTCGGCGTGATCTTGCCGACGAGGATGTCGCCCGCCGCCACTTCAGCGCCGATGTAGACGATGCCGGCTTCGTCGAGGTTCTTCAGCGCCTCTTCCGAGACGTTCGGAATGTCGCGCGTGATTTCCTCAGGACCCAGCTTGGTGTCGCGGGCCATGACCTCGAATTCCTCGATATGGATCGAGGTGAAGATGTCTTCCGAGACGATCTTCTCCGAGAGCAGGATCGAGTCCTCGAAGTTGTAGCCGTTCCACGGCATGAACGCGACGAGCACGTTGCGGCCGAGGGCGAGCTCGCCGAACTCCGTCGACGGGCCGTCGGCGACGATGTCACCCTTCTTGATGACGTCGCCGACGCGGACCAGCGGACGCTGCGTGATGCAGGTCGACTGGTTCGAGCGCTGGAACTTCTGCAGACGGTAGATGTCGACGCCCGGCTTGGTCGGGTCCATTTCGTCCGAGGCGCGGATGACGATACGGGTCGCATCGACCTGGTCGACGATGCCGGCGCGGCGGGCCGCGATGGCGGCGCCGGAGTCACGGGCGACCGCGGCCTCCATGCCGGTGCCGACGAACGGGGCGTCGGCACGAACCAGCGGCACCGCCTGGCGCTGCATGTTCGAGCCCATCAGCGCGCGGTTGGCGTCGTCGTTCTCGAGGAACGGGATCAGCGCCGCGGCGACCGAGACGACCTGCTTGGGCGAGACGTCCATGAAGTCGACCTTGTCGACCGGCACGACGATGACCTCGCCCGCCCGGCGGCAGACGATCAGGTCATCGGTCAGACGGCCTTCCTTGTCGACGACGGCATTCGCCTGGGCGACGTTGTACTTCGCCTCCTCCATGGCCGAGAGATAGATGATCTCGTCGGTCTGCTTGCCGTCGCGGATGCGCCGGTACGGGCTCTCGATGAAGCCGTACTTGTTGACGCGCGCGAAGGTGGCGAGCGAGTTGATCAGGCCGATATTCGGGCCTTCCGGCGTCTCGATCGGGCAGATGCGGCCGTAATGCGTGGTGTGGACGTCGCGCACCTCGAAGCCGGCGCGCTCGCGGGTCAGGCCGCCCGGGCCAAGCGCCGAGAGACGGCGCTTGTGGGTGACTTCCGAGAGCGGGTTGGTCTGGTCCATGAACTGCGAGAGCTGCGACGAGCCGAAGAACTCGCGCACCGCGGCGGCCGCGGGCTTCGCATTGATCAGGTCCTGCGGCATCACGGTGTCGATGTCGACCGAGGACATGCGCTCCTTGATGGCGCGCTCCATGCGCAGGAGGCCCAGACGATACTGGTTCTCCATCAGCTCGCCGACCGAGCGCACGCGCCGGTTGCCGAGATGGTCGATGTCGTCGATCTCGCCCTTGCCGTCGCGCAGGTCGACCAGCGCCTTGACGACCGCGAAGATGTCCTCCTTGCGCAGGATGCGCACGGTGTCGGCGGCGTCGAGGTCGAGACGCATGTTCATCTTGACGCGGCCGACGGCCGAGAGGTCGTAGCGCTCCGAGTCGAAGAACAGCGACTGGAACATGTTCTCGGCGGTCTCGAGCGTCGGCGGCTCGCCCGGGCGCATCACGCGGTAGATGTCGAACAGCGCCTCTTCACGACGCGAGTTCTTGTCGACCTTGAGCGTGTTGCGGATGTACGGGCCGATCGTGATGTGGTCGATGTCGAGCACCGGGATCTCGTCGAAGCCGACGTCGAGCAGCGCCTTCAGGCTCTTCTCGTCGATCTCGTCGCCGGCCTCGGCGAAGACCTCGCCGGTCTGCGGGTTGACCAGGTCCTCGGCGATGTACTGGCCGTAGAGGTCCTCGTCCGTGGCGCGCAGGAACTTCAGGCCCTTCTCGGCGAGCTGGCGGGCGGTGCGCGCCACCAGCTTCTTGCCGGCCTCGATCACGACCTCGCCGGTGTCGGCGTCGATCATGTCGACAGTCGCCTTGAAGCCCTTCATGCGCTCGGCGTCGTAGGGAACGCGCCAGCCGTCCTTGTCGCGGACATAGTCGACGCGGTTGTAGAAGCGCGACAGGATCTCCTCGCCGTCCATGCCGAGGGCGAACAGCAGCGAGGTGACCGGGATCTTACGCTTGCGGTCGATGCGGGCGTAGACGATGTCCTTGGCGTCGAACTCGATGTCGAGCCAGGAGCCGCGATAAGGGATGATGCGGGCGGCGAAGAGCAGCTTGCCCGAGGAATGGGTCTTGCCCTTGTCGTGGTCGAAGAACACGCCCGGCGAGCGGTGCATCTGCGAGACGATGACGCGCTCGGTGCCGTTGACGATGAAGGTGCCGTTGTCCGTCATGAGCGGCATCTCGCCCATGTAGACGTCCTGCTCCTTGATGTCCTTGACCGACTTGGCCTGAGTGTCCGGATCGATATCGAACACGATCAGGCGCAGCGTCACCTTGAGCGGCGCCGAGAAGGTCATGCCGCGCTGGCGGCACTCGTCGACATCGTATTTCGGCGGCTCGAAGGTGTACTTGACGAACTCCAGCAGCGACGCGCCCGAGAAGTCGCCGATCGGGAACACCGACTTGAAGACCGACTGCAGTCCCTCGTCGCTGCGGCCGCCCTTGGGTTCCTCGACCATCAGGAACTGGTCGTAGGACGCCTTCTGAACCTCGATGAGGTTCGGCATCTCCGCCACTTCCTTGAGCTTGCCGAAGAACTTGCGGACGCGCCTGCGACCCTGGAGGGAAGTTACCATCATGTTCCTCGCAATCTCGGACGGCTCACCCGGTGGTCCGGGCCTCGAGGCGGAACGGGCCGCCGGGTGAGCCGCTCGGCGCTCATGGGCGCCGACGTTCAACTGGATCGACCTGCATCGTGGCAGGCCCTGCAAAGCGTCGCTCCGGCTAGGCGGAAACGACGCAACAGCCCCGGAGGCGGCGAGCCGCCCCGGGACTGTCCTTGTCGACTAGATACGGACCGGCATCAGCCGGCCCGGCTCACTTGAGCTCGACCTTCGCGCCGACGGCCTCGAGCTGCTTCTTGAGCTTCTCGGCCTCGTCCTTGGCGACGGCTTCCTTGACCGGCTTCGGAGCGGCTTCGACCAGATCCTTGGCTTCCTTGAGGCCCAGGCCGGTGATGGCGCGGACTTCCTTGATCACCTCGATCTTCTTGTCGCCGGCCGAGGCCAGGACAACGGTGAACTCGGTCTGCTCTTCGACGGCGGCGGCAGCCGCGCCACCGGCGGCCGGGCCAGCGGCCACGGCGACAGCAGCGGCGGCCGAGACGCCCCACTTCTCTTCGAGCATCTTGGCGAGGTCAGCAGCCTCGAGAACGGTGAGCGACGAGAGTTCGTCGACGAGCTTGGCGAGATCGGCCATGGTTTAAGTTCCTGATATAAGAGGTTCGAACGATTAACGGTTGTCGGCTGCTCAGGCAGCGTCCTTGTCGGCATATGCCTGGAACACGCGCGCGAGCTTCGCAGCAGGCGCGGTCGAGAGCTGGGCGATCTTGGTCGCAGGGGCCTGCAGGAGGCCGAGCAACTTGGCGCGCAGTTCGTCGAGCGAGGGCATCGTGGCCAGGGCCTTGACACCATCGGGGTTCAGGGCGGTCTTGCCCATCGCGCCGCCGAGGATGACGAGCTTGTCGTTCTCCTTGGCGAAGGCGGTGGCGACCTTCGGCGCCGCGACCGGATCGCTGGAATAGGCGATCAGGGTGGGACCCGTCAGCAGCTTGCTGATGGACGCGACGTCGGTGCCTTCAAGAGCGATCTTGGCCAGCCGGTTCTTTGCGACCTTCACGGTGGCGCCATTGGCCTTCATCTCGCGACGAAGCTTCTGGAACTGGGCCACCGTCAAACCCGCATAGTGGGCCACGACAACGACCGACGTCTTCGAGAAGACATCGTTCAGCGTCGCGACGGCATCTGATTTTGCCGCTTTATCCACTGGGCTCTCTCCGGTAGGCGACAGGTTTTGGCCTGCCGCCAGTTGCACGTGCCGCTCTCGAAAAGTGACCGGTTGACACCGACCCCTCGCCGGAGCGACGCTCAGTGCCCTGTCCCCTGCCATGGCCGAAGCCGTGATCGGGCGAGATGGTTCGAACCTCGTTCGGCACCTTTCGGCGCCGGAAAAGCTCTTGCACCGTCTATGCAGGCCTCTTGGCGAAATTATGCCCCCTGGCCGGAGCCAAAGGCGCACCTGCAGTCTCAGACAGGACTGGGTGCCCGGCCTCGGAGATCGCTCTCCTCGACCAAAACACCCATTCTTCAGCGGCGAACCGCCGAAAAACGCGAAATGGACCTCCTCATGCCAAGCACGCGGAAGCCCCGTCACTCATGGAAACGCGGAGGAGGCTATAGACCCTCCCCCGGCTTCTGCCAAGTGGTAATCCTCGCGCCAAAGCGCAAGGCGGGGCTGCGGCCGCCATTCGGGCGACCGCTGCGCGATATCAGCCGCCGAGAACGGTGTTCGGCTCGATCTTGACGCCCGGACCCATGGTCGAGGAGATCGCGACGCGCTGGATATAGGTGCCCTTGGCGCCGGCCGGCTTCGCCTTCGAGACCGAATCGACGAAGGCCTTGATGTTCTCGCCGAGCTTGTCGGCATCGAACGAGGCCTTGCCGACGGCGGCGTGGACGATGCCCGCCTTCTCGACGCGGAACTCGACCGAGCCGCCCTTCGAGGCGGCGACGGCGGCGGTCAGGTCCATGGTGACCGTGCCGACGCGCGGGTTCGGCATCAGGCCGCGCGGGCCCAGCACCTTACCGAGGCGGCCGACCAGGCCCATCATGTCCGGGGTCGCGATGCAGCGGTCGAAATTGATTTCGCCCTTCTGCACGGTCTCGACCAGATCCTCGGCGCCGACGATGTCGGCACCGGCCTTCTTGGCCTCCTCGGCCTTGGCGCCGCGGGCGAAGACGGCGACGCGCAGCGTGCGGCCCGAGCCGTTCGGCAGGTTGCAGACGCCGCGGACCATCTGGTCGGCGTGACGCGGATCGACGCCGAGATTCATCGCGATCTCGACGGTCTCGTCGAACTTGGCATTCGCGCGGGCCTTGACCATCGCGACGGCCTCGGCGAGCGGGTAGAGCTTGATGCGGTCAACGCCTTCACGGCCCTTGACGACGCGCTTTCCGACATGTGCCATTGTCAGTTCCCCCTCAGCCCACGACTTCCAGGCCCATGGAACGGGCCGAGCCACGGATCATCGCCACCGCCGAATCGACGCTGTCGCAGTTGAGATCGGCCATCTTCTTCTCGGCGATCTCCTTGAGCTGGGCAGTCGTGACCTTGCCGACATTGCCACCCTTGCCCGGAGTCTTCGAACCCGAGGTCAGGCCAGCAGCCTTCTTCAGCCAGTACGAGACCGGCGGCTGCTTCATCTCGAAGGTGAAGGAGCGATCCTGATACGCGGTGATGATCACCGGGATCGGCATGCCCTTTTCCATCTGCGCGGTCTTCGCATTGAAGGCCTTGCAGAATTCCATGATGTTGAGGCCGCGCTGACCGAGCGCGGGACCGATCGGCGGCGACGGATTGGCGGCGCCCGCCGGAACCTGAAGCTTCACGTAACCCGTGATCTTCTTTGCCATGATGGCTGCTCCTGTCGCCCGCCCCGGTGCCGACCGGAACGACGACGCCCCGCCCGCGAGCTGCTATCGCTCCGGATCGGGGTGTTGCAGGGCGTGGTGCGGCGAGAACCTCCGGCTGGCTGACCGGCACGCCTCCCACGCATGTGAGGGCCGCCCTATGGCACAGGACGGTCTGAAAGGGAAGCCCCGGATGTGCCCGCACGCGGCGGACGGCGTGTCGCAGGCGCAAGCCGCTGCGCCTCGCGCGCCAGGATGCCGTCGGCGTCGAGATCCCTGATCGGCCGGTCGAGCTCGCGCGGCACCTCGCCGGCAAGCTGCAGCATCAGATAGCGGCCGCAGCAGACGCGCAGGAAGGAGGCGAAGTTCTCACCGTCGCCATGGGTCTCGATCAGCTCGCTATGGAGCTTGGCGAGGAGTTGCCCGGGGCTCATGCCGTCCCGCGCCGCGATCTCCTCGAGCACGCGCCAGTACAGGTTCTCGAGCCGCACGCTGGTCGAGAAGCCGTTGAGCCGCACCGATTTCAGGCGCGTGCGCCAGAGATCGGCAGCGGCGTTGATGAAGAGCTTGCACATGGCGCCCTCCCCGCGCGCAACCGCCGCGCACCATAGCGCGGCGGCCGGCGAAAGCACGTGCGATCCTATACCGCCTCAGGCTGCCTGGCGCAGCTCGCCATGGCTGATCCTGGTGCCCAATACCGCCAGGAACTGCGCGATCCAGGCCGGGTGCGCCGGCCAGGCGGGCGCGGTCACCAGATTGCCGTCGGTCGTCGCTGCGTCGATCGCGATGTCGGCATAGCGTCCGCCCGCGAGCTCCACCTCGGGGCTGCAGGCCGGATAGGCCGAGCAGCTGCGCCCTTTGAGGACATCGGCAGCGGCCAGGATCTGCGCCCCATGGCAGATCGCGGCGACCGGCTTGTTCGCCTCGAAGAAGTGCCGGACGGTTCCGATCACCTGCTTGTTCAGGCGTAGATACTCCGGCGCCCGCCCACCCGGCAGCACCAGCGCGTCATAAGCTGCCGCATCGACATCGGCGAAGCTGGCATTGAGCGTGAAATTATGGCCGCGCTTTTCCGAATAGGTCTGCTGGCCCTCGAAATCATGGATCGAAGTCGCGACACTCTCGCCCTTGGTCTTGTCGGGGCAGACGGCATCAACCTTGTGGCCGACGGCGAGCAGCGCCTGGAACGGCACCATGATCTCGTAGTCCTCGCCGAAATCGCCGACGATCATCAAAATGCGCTTGCCGCTCATCATTGTCCTCCCTCGAGCCCCGTCATGGGTTGTCGGGAAGGATAGGCGCAGCGGACGCGGCGCGGGTGTTAACCGGTTAACGCAGACTCAGCCGAGCTTGGCGTCCCGGGTCAGGTAGTCGCCGAGCGCGACCCCGATATGGACGACGACGAACGCGATCAGGCCGAAGGCGAGCCAGGCATGGGTCGTCAGCAGCGGCTCGGCATAGCCGGCCTCCGGCGGCCAGATCTCCGGAAGCGACAGGCCGAAGAGCAGCTGGAGCGCTCCGAAGCTGGAGGCGCCCGCCCAGCCCAGCAGCGGCACGATCAGCAGGAGGAGATAGAGCAGCGCATGCACCGGCCGGCTCGCCGCTCCCTTCTGCCAGCGCCCCGTCAGGCGAGCGAACAGGCGATAGCCGATGCGAACCAGCACGATGCAGAGCAGGCTGGCGCCGGTGGTCTTGTGGCAGAGATAGAGCAGATCGGCGAGCGGCCCGTTGCCCAGCTGCTTCATCATCACGCCGGTGGCGAAGAGCGCCAGCACCAGCGCCGCGGTCAGCCAGTGCAGTACCTGCGCGATGGCCGGCAGCGACGGCGCCGCAGCCGGCTTCGCCTCGGCCTCGGGGATCGCCATACTCATGCGCTCGCCAGCTCCTTGCGCCTGATGAAGCCCTCGACGGCCTGCCGCAGCTCCGCCGCCTGCCTGTCCAGGTCCGCCGACGCGGCAGTGACCGAACCGGCGGTCTGGCGCCAGCTCGCCAGCGTGCCGGCGAGCTGTTCGACCTGCTCGGCGACGAGCCGGACATCTCCTGCCGTCCGGATCGTCGTCTCGCTGATCGAGCGCGAGCCGACATCCTGGCGCGCGGTCAGTTCAGCGATCGAGAGCGCCGCCTTGTCGACCTTCTCGACCGAGGTCACGAGAGCGCCGACCCGCATGGTAATGCGCTGGGCGGCGATGTTGATCTGGTCCAGCCCCTTGCGGACATCGTCCGTCGCCTCGGCGGTGCGATGCGCGAGCTGCTTGACCTCGCCGGCGACGACGGCAAAGCCCCTGCCCGCCTCCCCGGCCCGCGCCGCCTCGATCGTGGCGTTCAGCGCCAGGAGATTGGTCTGGCTGGCGACAGTCCCGATGATGTCGATCACCTTCACGATCTTTCCGACCGCATCGCAGAGGACCACGGTGTCGGCGGTCGCCTCGTCGACCAGCGCCTTTGCCGCATCCGCGACCTCCGAGGTGCGTTGCGCCTCGCTCGCCGCCGTTGCCAGGAGCGACGACACCTCGCTGATCGCGCCGGCGACATGATCGACATGGCCGGAGACGCGCTGCGTCGACTGCGTGGCCGCGCCGGCCCGCGCGTCGACGACGCCGGAGAGCTGCGCGAACTCGCCGGCCGCTTGCGACAGGCGGGAGCCGTGCTGCTCCAGCGCCTGGGCGATCGCGGCGATCCGCTCCTGGAAGGCGGCGTTGCGGCCCTGGACCGCCTCCTGACGCGCAACTTCGTCCGACAGCGCGCTCAATCGAACCCGGGCCGCTTCCTGCTCGGCCTCCTGGCCACGCAGATGTGCCAGCAGCGCCCGGCCGAGCATGCCGATCTCGTCACGGCGCATGGCGAGCTTGTCGAGCTCGCCGTCCTCCTGCCGGCTCTTCGTCAGCGCCCGCGCCATGCCGGAGATCGGACGAACCAGCCAGCGATGTTCGAGCACGACGATGAAGACCAGGCTGAACAGCCCGAGCAGCGAGAGCAGCACCTTGTTCTGATGGGCACTCTCGACATGCTGCGACAGGCTCGCGCTCAACCGGCCGATCTCCTCGCCGAGCCCGCGCCGCAGGGCCGAGCGCTTGTCGGCGATCACCCTGAGCTCGGCCCGGGCCGTCGGGATGTCGGCGGCCTGGCGCATGGCGATGGCGGCAGCCGCGATGGTCTGCGCATCCGCTCGCAGCCGGCCTTCCAGCCGGGCGCCGATGTCCTCGGCTCCGATCGCAAGCACCTCGAGATCGGAAGGTTCCGCCGGGACGCCGGAGAAGGTCGCGATGCTGATGCGCTCGAAGACCATGGTCGTCGCTTCGAGGCGCCGGGCGAGGTCGCTCTGCGCCTCGAGCGCCTGCGTGAAGCCGTGCAGCTTGCGCGAGCCGACCAGCTCGGTCGCGACATAGAGGCAGGATAGCGCGCCGAGCAGCACGCCCCACAGCGCCAGGCGCTGTCCGACCGTCGCCTTGAATGTTCTGGGAAACATGCCCGCCCGCGTCGATAGCCGGCGCGGACATTCTCATACACGCCTGAAGGAGGCGTTAACTACGAAATCACGCAAAAAGGGTGCCGTCTCCGGCACCCTCCAGCAAGCTCTCGACCAGCCCTGAGCCTCAGAGCTTCTCGACCTGGCTGTATTCAAGCTCAACCGGGGTGGCGCGGCCGAAGATCGAGACCGCGACCTTGAGGCGGGCGCGGGCGTGGTCGACATCCTCGACGACGCCGTTGAACGAGGCGAACGGGCCGTCGGCGACCTTCACCTGCTCGCCGACCTCGAACACGACGGTCGGCTTCGGCCGCTCGATGCCTTCGGCGACCTGGCCCTTGATCCGCATCGCCTCATGCTCGGGGATCGGCATCGGCTTGGCCTTGTCGGCGCCGAGGAAGCCGGTGACCTTGGGCGTGTTCTTGATGAGGTGGTAGACCTCGTCGGTCATCTCGCACTTCACCAGGACATAGCCCGGGAAGAACTTGCGCTCGGTGTCGACCTTGCGGCCGCGACGGACCTCGACGACCTTCTCGGTCGGGACCAAAACCTCGTCGAACTTGTCGGAGAGGTGGCGCTGCGCCGCCTGATCCTTGATCGACTGGGCGACCTTGTTCTCGAAGTTGGAATAGGCGTGGACGATATACCAGCGGGTGCTCACGGTCTTATGCCTTCGTTCAACGTGCGCCGAGGATGAGGGCGAGGCCCCAGCGGATGACCGTATCGGTGAAGAGGAAGAACAGGCTGGAGACCAGCACCATCAGCAAAACCAGGCCGGTGGTGATCAGCGTCTCGCGGCGCGAGGGCCAGGTCACCTTGGAGGCCTCGTTGCGCACCTCCTGCAGGAACTGGAAGGGATTCGTCTTCGCCATCGGGCTCGTCACCTCGGTTCCGGATCGTCGCTTTGGAACGGCGATTCGGTGGTCCTGAAAGATTCGCGGCGCGGGGCTCAGGGAGCCGCGCGCCGTCGTTAAGGGCTTCTTACAACGCGAAGGCCCGCTCGCCAAGCGGTTTTAAAACCGCTCGGGTCAGGCCCGCTCGGCGGCGACCAGCAGGAAGGCCGGCCGCTCGCGTTCCCTGGCCCAGTCGGGCTCGGCGGCGATCTGCTCGGGCGTCGGCCCCCATTCCTCGATATGGCGCAGCCTGAGCCCGAGCCCGATGAGGAGGTTGAGATAGCCCGCCAGCGTGCGGTGCTGCTTGACCACGCCATCGGCGAGCCAGTCGGTGATGCGCCTGCCCTCGTCGAGATAGGCGCCGACCGGCCAGACCGGCAGGCCCGAAGCATCCTCGCCCCAAATCTGGTGGCGCGGCGCCGTCATGATCGGATGCTCGACCGAGAAGACGAAGCGCCCGACCGGCTTCAGTGCCTGCGCGACACGGCCGAACACGGCCGGAAGATCGACGAGATAGTGGAAGGCCAGCGAGGAATAGATGAGGTCGAAGCGCCCGGTCGGCGGCTCGTAGCCTTCGAGATCGGCCTGTTCGTAGCGGACGCTCGGCGCAGCGGTCTCCGCCCGCGCCCGCGCCAGCATGCGCTCGGAGACGTCGACACCGATGACCTCTGCCGCGCCCTCACCCGCCGCGAAGCGGCAGAACCAGCCGAATCCGCAGCCGAGATCGAGCACGGCGGCGCCGGCGAGCGGCGGCAGCAGCGCGCGCAGCGCCGGCCATTCCGGCGCGCCGTCGAGCCCGCGCTGCGAGCGCGGCAACTGGCTGTAATTCTGGAAGAAGCCGGCGTCGTCGTAGATGTTCTGGGTCATCTCGGATCTGACGGACGGCTGGCAGGGGCGGCAGGGCTCGAACCTGCGACACCCGGTTTTGGAGACCGGTACTCTACCAACTGAGCTACACCCCTGTAGCGCCGGTTGCTTAGCCTGAACCCTGCCGGCTTTTCAAGTCGAAATCGTCATCGCGATGTCGGAAGTTGACTCGATCCGTCAGCCGGCAGCGATAAGGCCTTGGCATATCTGGAGATTGGGGCGCGCAAGCCTGTGCGCAACGAAAAGGGCGGCGTCACCGCCGCCCCCTTCGAACTCCGCGTCGACCAGTCAGTCGCTGATCTTGGGCAGCCGGCCGATGATCTTCTGCTTGCCGTCGACGACCTCGGCCAGGAAGCTCTCGCGCTGGACATCGCCCTTCGCATCGAAGGTCGTCTCCATCAGGATGCCGGGCGCGTCCTCGGGCTTGATCGTGGCGCCATGCAGGGTCGCCGCGATCTTGGTCGGCTCGAACTTGCCGAGCTTCTCGGTCGCCCATTTCACCGCATGGACGGCCATGAAGCCCTTGATGCCGTTATGGTCGGGCACGAACTTGAAGCGCGCCTCGAAGCGCTTGCCGAAATCCTGCAGGGCTGGGATCGGCGCATCGACGGTCTGGCCGACATGGCCGCGCACGCCCTCGGCCGCCTTGCCGGCGAGCTCGATCACCTTCTGGCTCAGGATCGTTGTCTCGCCGATCACCGGCTTGCCGACATTCTGGTCGCGCATCGCCACCAAGAGCCGGGCGCTCTCCTCCTCGTTGAGATAGACGAAGACGGCATCGACTTCGGCATTCTTCACCTTGATCGCCTCGCCGGCGAAATCGGCCTGGCCCTGCTCGGTCGAGAGATCGACCGGCACCGCGATGCCGCGGCTCTTCAGCTCCTTCAGGATGGCCTCGTGCCCGCCCTTGCCGAAGTCGTTGTTGACCCAGACCACCGCGACCGACTTCGCCTTGACCTGATCCTTCAGATAGGCGGCGATCTTCGGCATCGCCGCCGACTGGCTGAGCGAGGTCCGGAAGATGAAGGGGTTGCCCTGGGCAGTGTAGGCCGTGCCGTCGCCGGCGGCGAGCTGGGCGATCTCGGCGCGCTGGGCGATCTGCATCGAAGCCATGATCGAGCCGGTATAGACCGGCCCGAGCACCGCATGGGTGCCCTCGTCGATCGCGCGCTGGACTGCGGCACGGGCATTGGCCGGGTTGGTCTGCGTGTCATAGGCGACGAGATCGATCTTTCGCCCGAGGATGCCGCCCTTGGCGTTGATCTCCTCGACCGCGAGCTCGATGCCGCTCTTCCAGTTGGTGCCGGCGGTTGCGCCCGGCCCGGACAGTTCGGCGATGGTGACGAGCTTCACCTTGTCTTGCGCCAGGGCTGGCGTGGTTGCCAGCGCGAGCGCCAGCGCAGTGGCTTTCAAAGCGATGTTCATGACGCCTCCTCCCGAACTTCGACGGCCATTACAGGCTCTCGCTTGAAAGCATAGACTCTAGGACACTGTATGCAAGATGATTTGACGGCCGCCATTGCTCTGCTGACCGGTCTACCCGCTCAGCCCGCCGCCTCCCCGCTGCGCAGCACATCGGCATAGGCGTCCCAGGCCCGCATGATGTGCTGATGCAGGATGGAATCGAGATCGGCCAGACGCCCGGCGGCAAAGGCCTCGACCATCAGGTGGTGCTCGGCCATGGAGCGTTCCTGCTCGCCTTCCAGCGGCACCGAGAGATGCGTGCGCAGCGCCGCGACACGGCCGGAAACGCCGCGATAGGCATTTCCGAGATAGCGGTTGCCGCAATGCTGGAAGAAGACTTCGTGGAAGACGGTGTCGGCCCGGGCGTAGTCGCGGCGGGTGCCGTTCGCCTGCGCCGCCTCCATGGCCGCGAGCGCAGCGTTCATCGCGGCCAGCGCCGCCGCCCGCGCCTTGCTCATGCATTCGCGCAGGGCCTGCGTCTCCAGCATGTAGCGGAAGACGCAGAGCTCGGCGACATCCTCCTCGGTCGGCGCGAAGACGAAGGTGCCCTTCTTCGGCACGATCGTCACCAGCCCCTGCAATTGCAGCCGCGCCAGCGCCTCGCGCACCGGCGTGCGGCTCACCCCCAGGGCCTCGCTCAACGCTTCTTCCGACAAGGTCTCGCCAAGGCGCATCTCGGCATCGACGATCGCGTCGCGCAGGCGCTCCTCGACGATTGCCACCAGCGATTTCGGCTGCTCGACCTTGAGATCAGGCATAGGTGTCACGACCCAGGAAAGCCTCGTAGCTCGGCAGGTCGAGCATGGCGGCTTCCAGCCCGCGCGTCGTGCCCGTGCGCTTCAGCTCGCGGGCGAAGGCCGCCATCATATGGGCGTAGGCCAGGGTCGACGACACCGGATAGCTCAGCACCTTGAAGCCGAGCCGCCCGAAATCCGCGGCCGTCAATGGCGGCACCCTGCCCTCGACATAGTTGAACATCAGCGGCGCCTCGATCTCGCCCAGCGCCCGCTTCATCTCCTCCTCCGACTGCAGCATTTCGAGCAGGACGAGATCGGCGCCGGCCTCCGCATAGGCCTTGCCGCGCGCGATCGCCTCGTCGAGGCCGAGCGGCAGCCTTGCATCGGAGCGGCCGATGATCAGGAAATCGGGATCACGCCGGGTCGCCACCGCGATCCGGATCTTCTCGGCCTGCTCCTCGCGCGTGACCAGCGCCAGCCCCTTCATCGCGCCGCAGCGCTTGGGCGTGACCTGGTCTTCGAGATGGGTCGCGGCGACGCCGGCGGCCTCATACTCGGCGACGGTGCGGGCGACATTGTTGAGATTACCATAGCCGGTATCGGCATCGGCGATCAGCGGCACCGTGATCGCGGCAGCGAGGGCCCGGCCGCGCGCCACCATCTCGGTCATGGTCAGGAGGCCGATATCGGGGGCGCCGATCAGGCTGGCGGAGAGGCCGTTGCCGGTCATGTAGACCGCCTCGAACCCGGCCTGCTCGATCGCCCTGGCGCCGATGGCGTCATGGCAGCCGGGCGCGACGACGAGGCCGGGCTGGCGCAGCCTGTCGGCGAGCGAATGGCGAGGACTCATCGCGATCTCCAGTCCGTATGCAAGATACAGGAAGCTGGCACGATCCTCATCGTGAAGCCAGTGCCGCCGCCGCGATCGCCAACGGAAACGAAAAAGGGCGGCGTTGCCGCCGCCCTTTCCCAGTTTCGGACTGAACCGAAGCTTACTCGATGATGGTTGCGACGACGCCTGCGCCGACGGTGCGTCCGCCTTCGCGGATGGCGAAGCGCAGCTTCTCTTCCATCGCGATCGGCACGATCAGGTGCACTTCCATGGCGATGTTGTCGCCCGGCATCACCATCTCCGTGCCCTCGGGCAGGTGCACCACGCCGGTCACGTCCGTCGTGCGGAAGTAGAACTGCGGGCGGTAGTTGGTGAAGAACGGGGTGTGGCGGCCGCCCTCCTCCTTGGTCAGGATGTAGGCCTCGGCCTTGAACTTGGTGTGCGGCTTCACCGAGCCCGGCTTGCACAGCACCTGGCCGCGCTCGACGTCCTCGCGCTTCGTGCCGCGCAGCAGCGCGCCGATGTTGTCGCCGGCCTGGCCCTGGTCGAGCAGCTTGCGGAACATCTCGACGCCCGTGACGGTCGTCTTCACCGTGTCCTTCAGGCCGACGATCTCGATTTCCTCGCCGACCTTGACGATGCCGCGCTCGACGCGGCCGGTCACCACCGTGCCACGACCCGAGATCGAGAACACGTCCTCGACCGGCATCAGGAAGGGCTGGTCGATCGGGCGCTCGGGCTGCGGGATGTAGTCGTCGACCGTCTTCATCAGCGCGATCACCGCATCATGCCCGATCTCCGGGGTGACGCCGTCCAGCGCCGCCTTGGCCGAGCCCTTGGTGATCGGGATGTCGTCGCCCGGGAAGTCGTACTTCGACAGAAGCTCGCGGATCTCCATCTCGACCAGCTCGAGCAGCTCGGCGTCGTCGACGAGATCGACCTTGTTCATGAACACCACCAGCGCCGGAACGCCGACCTGGCGCGCCAGCAGGATGTGCTCGCGGGTCTGCGGCATCGGGCCGTCGGCAGCCGACACCACCAGGATCGCGCCGTCCATCTGCGCCGCGCCCGTGATCATGTTCTTCACATAGTCGGCGTGCCCGGGGCAGTCGACGTGCGCGTAGTGGCGGGCCGGGGTCTCGTACTCGACGTGCGCCGTCGAGATCGTGATGCCGCGCGCCTTCTCCTCAGGCGCCTTGTCGATCTGGTCATACGCCGTGAACGACGCGCCGCCAGACTCCGCCAGCACCTTCGTGATCGCAGCCGTCAAGGACGTCTTGCCATGGTCGACGTGACCAATCGTACCAATGTTGCAGTGCGGCTTCGTCCGAGCAAACTTCTCTTTGGCCATGACACCTTGTTCCTGACAGCGCCCGCGCAGGGCCGGAAAACGCGGTCGCATTAGGCGGTTTTGGGGCGCGATGCAAGGTTTGGCGCTGCGCCGGTCCGGCCGTGCCCTGCCCGGACGCGTCAGTGCTCGCGCAAACGCCGCAACAGGACTGCCAGAAAGCCCTGGGGCTCCTCGATATGCGGGATGTGGCCGACATCGGCGATGACGTCGAAGGAGGCGTTCGGCAGGAGTCGGTGCAGGCGCTCGCCCTGCGCCAGCGGCGTAACGCCGTCCTTCTCGCCCCAGATGACCGCGGTCGGCAGGTTGAGCGCGCGATAGCGCGCCGCCTCGACGCTAAACGAGGCGCGGTCCGGCAGCAGCAGCTCCGGCAGCCAGGCGCCATAGGCCGGCGTCGTTCCGGCGCGGCGATAAGGCTGCGACAGGACGTTGACGATCGCCTCGCTCGCCGCCTCCTGGCGGTGCAGCATCATGGCGAGCAGCCGATGCGTCAGCAGCGGGTTGGTGACGATCCCGGCCGAGAGCGCCTCGGTCACGACCGGTTGCCGCAGCAGGGCCTCCAGCACCGGATTGGCCGCTTGAGCGGGAGCGCCATCCTCGGGCAGGCCGAGCGCACCCGAGACGATAGCCAGGCCCCTGAGCTGCTGCGGGTAACGCATCGCCGTCTCGACCACCGGCCCGGCACCGAAGGAATGACCGACGAGCACGACGTCGCGCAGCTCCATCGCCGCGATCAGCTCGGAGAGGCGGCGTGCCTGCTCGGCGCGCGAATAGTTGCCCTTCGGATCGCGCAACGAATAGCCGAACGGCGGCAGATCGACCGCGATCGCCCTGTAGCCGGCCTGCCCGAGCTTCTCGGCGGCATCGAGCCAGAAGCCGCTCCAGGCGGCGGTGCCGGGCACCAGCATGACCGGGCGGCCGCCCTGAGGCCCGCGTTGCTGCACGAAGATATGGCCATCCGAGATCGCCACGAGGCGGCCATCGGCCGGCGGCGTGACGCTGGAATTGGCCTCGCGCCAGGCCGCGCCGATCCGGAAGCCGGCAAGAACGAGCACCGCAACCACGAGGACGGTCACGACGGTTCGCAGTGTCAGTCTGATGAAGCGTCGCATAGGTCCCGATCCGAGGGGCGTCCGGCATCGCGGGCACAGCCGCGATTCAGGTCCCCGTTCGCTTGAGCAGCCAGTCGCTGAACTGCGGCTGCAGCAGCGTCAGCATGCGCACCATCGGATCCTGATGGAACATGCCGCGCGGGCCGCCCAGATCGATCCAGTACGATCCGCCGACGCCGAGTTGCCCGATCGGGGCCGAGCGCAGCAGGCTCTGCCCGGACTTCGTGTCGACGATCTCGAAGCTGACGCCGATGCTGTTCCGATCGCCTTCCGCGCCGACGGCGAGCTGCTTGAAGAACCTTGCCCAATAGGGCGGGATATACACCGCGATAAGCGTGGCGATGACCTTGACCGGACGCGTGCCCTTCAGCTCCTGGGTCAGCGGCTCCGCAAAGACATGCCTGACGCGCTGATCGAATTCACGTGACAGGAACGCCTTGAACTCGGCATCCGGAGGCATGACGACCTCCTTGGGCGGCGCGCCCGGGTTCTCGGTGTCGGGCTGCGGAGTGACGACCCCCTTCGACTTGAGGAAGTCGTCCTTCATCGTCAGCCACACGCCTTTGACCTCCGGATCGACCCGTCCCTCGATCCCGGCGAATTTGAAGCCCTGGACAAGGTCCAGGGACAGGCCGTGTTGCTGCCGGGTCGGCGTGCAACCGGCGAGCAACACCGCCCCGCCCCCGACAAAAAGCGCACGTCGTGTGATCATCGGCAGGCTCGGCTGGGCATTGCGGTCAGGGGCTTTGCCGGAGAACCGGCAAGCTGGCCATGACATACACGGCCCGCTCGTACAACCAGACCGCGCAAACGGCCCACAGCAGGTAGCGGCCGTGATCAGCGAACCAGAAGAAGCCGTGATCAGCGAACCAGGAAAAACTGACCGCCCGAGCGCTCGGCTACCCTTTAGCGAAGCGGATGCAGCCCACCGGGTCCGAGACGAAACAGCATCCGGCTGACCGGATAATCATCCTTCATCGCGGCGATCTCTCGCAAGGCCGCCACGGCTTGCGGGTCGTCGCCATCGCCGAAGGCGAGCACGCTGCGCCCCGGCATGGCAATCACCACCGTCTTCGGCAGACGGGGAATGTCCTTCCAGGGATTCGGCAGCAGAAGCAGCGAGACATTGTAGTCGGGCGACTTGAAGTCGAAGGCCCGAAAGAGCCCGTGATCGTGGATCTCGAACCGCTCGGCGCGCCGCTCGAGATTGGCGAGCGCCGCCTCGAACACCTGGGCGTCGCTCATGCCATAGCGCCGCCCTTCCCCGACCGAGACGAAGCGGGTGATGCGCGGCAGATCCTGTGCCGGCACGACGATGACATCCCCGGCGAGTGGCAGATGCAGCAGCTTGCCGTCGGGCACGCCCTGCTTGCGGGCGAGCGCGGCAAACTCGTCGACATAGGAGCGGTTCTTGAGCACAGGCAGCAACGCGTCGCGGAAACGCGCGATCTCCGCCGGACTCGGCTTGTTCGGATCGCCGCCGGCAGCGAGACGGTCCAGCTTCTGCAACAGGCTGTCGAAGGCCCGCTGCCGGCGGTTGGCGTCGGGCTCCGCATTGAGCTGGGTCGACAGGCTCGCCAGCCCAAAGCGCATCTCGGTACCGCCGGCGATGACGACGAAGTCGCCGGCATCGACACGGGCACCGCTGACACCGGTCCGCCCCCGGCTGGCCGTCTGCAGCAGCTCCGCCAATTCGGCCTCGCTGATCGGACGCGCCTCGTTCAGCCGCGCCCGGTCCAGCGCCTGCAGGGGAACAATCAGCCCCGCCAGGCACAGCAACGCCAGCAGGAACGCACGCAACGCTCTGCCCATGACGCCCCCAACCCACACGCCACAAGCGATGCTTGCACACAACCTGAGCGAGAGCAATGACGTTACGACACTCGCCCCGGAAGAGGCTGGCGCACGGGGCCGACCGCGGCTTAAGAGAGCACTCCTACTCGTTCAGGATCATCCCATGACCGAACCCAAGCCCGGCCCGCGCATCGCCATCACCTATTGCAGCATGTGCAACTGGCTGCTCCGCTCCGCCTGGATGGCGCAGGAGCTGTTGCAGACCTTCGGCCAGGACCTCGGCGAGGTCGTGCTGATCCCGCGCACCGGCGGCATCTTCCAGATCCACTACGATGGCGAGCTGATTTGGGATCGCACCGTCGATGGCGGCTTCCCCGATGTAAAGCAGCTCAAGCAGCGCGTGCGCGACCGGCTCGATCCCGAGCGCGATCTCGGCCATCTCGACGACCACAAGAAGAAGCTCGTCGAGGGCTGAGCAGCCCTGCACTCGGCGGCGTCCCGAAGCCGCCCCCGAGGCCTCCTCGAAAATCGCTCCAGTGAGTCGGCTGGCGGTGTTTTCGAGAACCGGAGCGCAGCGGACACTGGTCCGTGAGCACCGGAAGCGCAGAAAGCGCCGTCAGACGGCCGCTGGAGTAGAGTTTCGGGATGGCCTCAAATCCCGCCGCCGCAATCGCCGGCAAGGATCTGGTCCATCGAGCGCGACGGCTCGGCGCAGCCGGCCTCGCCCACCACCTTGGCCGGCACGCCGGCGACCGTGGTATTGCGCGGCACCGCCGCGAGCACGACCGAACCGGCCGCAACACGAGCACATTGCCCGACCTCGATATTCCCGAGGATCTTGGCGCCGGCGCCGATCAGCACGCCCTTGCGGATCTTGGGGTGGCGGTCGCCGCCCTGCTTGCCTGTGCCGCCCAGGGTCACGTCCTGCAGCATCGAGACATTGTCCTCGATCACCGTGGTCTCGCCGACGACGAGGCCGGTGGCATGGTCGAGGAAGATACCCTTGCCGATCTTCGCAGCCGGATTGATGTCGGTCTGGAACACCTCGGATGAACGGCTCTGCAGGTAGAGCGCGAAGTCGCGCCGGTCCTGCCGCCACAGCCAGTTCGCCAGCCGGTGCGTCTGCAGCGCGTGGAAGCCCTTGAAATAGAGCACCGGCTCGATCAGCCGGTAGCAGGCGGGATCGCGGTCGAGCACGGCGAGGACGTCGGCGCGGATGCCCTGCCCGATCTCGGGATCGGCCTCGATCGCCTCGTCGAAGGCCTGCGCGATCAGTTCGGCCGGCACGGCGCCATGGCCGAGGCGCGCCGCGATGCGATGGCCGACCGCCGCCTCGAAGCTCGGCTGGTTCGCGATCGTCGCCAGGATGAAGCTCGCCATCGCCGGTTCGCTCGCGATCGCCTGCTCGGCCTCGTTGCGCAGGCGCGACCAGACGGGATCGAGCCGGTCGAGGCCGGTGGCGGGATCGCGGATCTCGATGTTCGGGCGCCCGGATGGCATGGCGTTCTCCGCTGCGGTTCGCTCGTAGATCAAACTGGCGCGATCGGGGGCGCGCCAGAGCACGTGGTGCCGCCTTCTAGCTGAATCAAGCCGCGAAGAACAAGAATCGATTTGCGAGGCAAGTGTCGCAAGCTGTTGTCGTAGAATAATATTCTACCTGAGGAGATTATTATTCTACGGCCGGCGCGCCAAGAACTCGACCACTGCCTGCTTGTGCGTGCGATCGCCCACCGCGAGATTGTGATCGCGTCCTTCGATGGCAAAGCTTTGCGCGTTCGGAATAAGTGCCGCCAGCTCCGGGCCGGAGCCGGAGACGTCGTCCTTGGTGCCGACGCTGACCAAAGTCGGCACGGCGATCTTGCCGACCTCCTCCTTGCTCAGCGTCTGGCGCGTGCCGCGTATGCAGGCCGCGAGGGCCCGCAGATCGCTGCCAGTGTTCTCGGCGAAGGCACGGAACATGCGCTGCATCGGGTCGGTCAGGTCGGCGAGCGAAGGCGCCTCCATCGCGTCGGCGATGCCGAGCGGCAGCCCGACGCCTTCGACCAGATGGATGCCGAGCCCGCCGAGCAGCAGCGACCGCACGCGCTCGGGGTGGGCGAGCGTCAGATGCGAGGAGATCCGCGCACCCATCGAATAGCCCATGATGTCGGCGCGCTCGATGGAAAGGTGATCCAACAGTCGGCGCGCATCCTCGGCCATGATGTTCGAGTGATAGGCCTCGGGGTCGTAGAGCTTATGGCTGCGACCGTGGCCGCGATTATCGTAGAGCACGACACGCCGGCCGGCATGGGTCAGCGTCTTGGTCCACTGGGTGTTGACCCAGTTCACCACATGGCTCGAGGCGAAGCCGTGGATCAGCACGATCGGGTCGCCGCTACCTTCGCCGGTCGGGGCGAGGTCGAGATAGGCGATGGACACGCCGTCGGAATCGAATGTCTGCATCGGCCCTGCCGCCAAGCTGCTCTGATCTGAGGGCTGGTCTGCCACGGCGGCGCGGCTTTGGGTAGCATCCCTGGCGGTTGGCAGGCACGCCCCACCCCTTCCCCAGCCGCATCGCGCCGCTTATGACGAGACCATGAGCGAGCAAGCCCAATCTCCGGCCGGCGGCCGTATCGAACTGGTCGATCTGGCCCGCGGCATCGCGCTGCTCGCGATGTTCGTCTACCACTTCGCCTATGATCTCTCCTATTTCCGGCTGATCCGGGTCGATGTCGTCAGCGACCCGGCCTGGCGCGCCTTCGCGCGGATTATCGCCGGCTCCTTCCTGGCGATCGTCGGCTTCAGCCTGGTGCTGGCGACGCAAAAGGGCTTCGACCGCGGCAACTATCTGCGCCGGGTCGCCCTGATCGCCTGTGCCGCGGTCCTCGTCACCTCCGCCACCTGGTTCGCGCTGCCGGATGTCTTCATCTTCTTCGGCATCCTGCACCATATCGCGCTGGCGAGCGTGCTGGCCCTGCCCTTCCTGTTCCTGCCAACGGCCGTGATCGCGCTCACCGCGGTCGTCGTGTTCGCCCTGCCCTTCATCCTGGGTCACGACGTCTTCACGCAGGACTGGCTCGCCTTCCTCGGCTTCGGCCCCTGGCCGCTCACCGCCGATTTCGTCCCGGTCTTCCCCTGGTTCGGCTGCGTGCTCGCCGGCATGGCGCTGGCGCGGATCGCTCTGCCGAAAGCGCAGGGCAGCTTCTGGGCAAGCTGGCAGGCGAGTTCAGCCCCGGCCAGGCTCGTCGTCTTCGGCGGCCGCAACAGCCTCTTCGTCTATCTCGTCCACCAGCCGCTCTTCATCGGCGCACTGTTCCTGTTCATGCAGGCGACCGGGCATATGGCCGCGAAGCTGCCGGACGCCGAAGCCGTGCCGTTCCTGACCGCCTGCCAGCGTTCCTGCACCGGGAACGGCTCGCCCAGGGAGCTCTGCGAGCGCGTCTGCTCCTGCTCGATGGACGGGCTCAAGCAGGCCAATCTCTGGGTGAAGGTGACCGCCGACGCCTTGAGCCCGGCGGAAATCGAGCGCGCTCGCGAGATCGGCCAGAGCTGCGCCCGCCAACCCTGACCGGCTCGCTGTAGGCAGCGGCGACAGGTCACGGCAGCATCGGGATCGATCTGTCTCGCGCGCGCTGGCGCAGCCCGAGACGAACGATTATGGTGCCGCCGAATTCGCAAGGACGAGAACCATGGCCGATCACGGCACCCCGCATTTCCACAATGATCCCGGCGTCGCCGTGATCCATGTCGGCGCGCGCGAGTTCATGTGCATCGGCGCCAAGCCGCCCTTCGACCACCCGCATGTCTTCCTCGACATGGGTTCGGACGACGAGATCGTCTGCCCCTATTGCTCGACGCTGTTCAAATACGAGCCGTCGGTCGGCCATGGCCACTGCAAGCCGGCCGAGTGCGAATATCACGACACCGCCGCCAAGGCGGCGTGAGGCACATCCCGCCGGGGGCGCGGCGGGGCTGACCAGATGGCTAGTCTCCCGATCCTCGTCGCGGGCGCCGGCATCGGCGGCTTGACCGCCGCGATCGCCCTCGCCCGCCGCGGCGTTCCCGTCGCCATCGCCGAGAAGCGCACCCGCTTCGACGAGGCCGGCGCCGGCATCCAGGTCTCGCCCAATGCGGGGCGCGTGCTCGAATCGCTCGATCTCGGCCTGGCCCTGCGCCGCGCCGCGGTTCGGCCCGAAGCGCTGGCGATCGGACATTGGGGCGGCGGCAAGCCCTTGCTCGCCATGCCCTTCGCCCCGCCGGCCGAGGGCGCGACGCCGTCGCGCTCGCTGAAGCGGGCCGACCTGCACCAGTTGTTGCTCGATTCGGCCAGGACCTTGCCGAACATCCGCTGGATCATCGGCCGCGGCCTCGTCGATGCGCACGAAACCGAACATGGCATCTCCGTCACGTTGGGCAGCGAAAGCGGTGGAACCGAGACGGTCGAGGCCATGGCCCTGATCGGCGCCGACGGCCTCTGGTCGCGCGCCCGCGCCCTCATCGGCGATGCCGGCGAACCCGGCTTCACCGGCTGGGAGGCCTGGCGCTCGCTGATCCCCGCGGAAGGTTTGCCGGAGGCACTGCGCCGCCCGGCCGTGGCGCTGCATCTCGGCTCAGCCCGCCACGCGGTGCACTACCCCGTCTCCGGCGGCAAGGAGATCAACCTCGTCCTGATCCGCGCCGCGCGCGAGGCGCAGGCAGGCTGGTCGCGCGAGGGCGAGGCCTCTCAACTGACCGAGATCGCCGGCAATGCCGGCCCCGGCCTGCGCGAACTGATCGAGCGCGCCCCGAACTGGCGGATCTGGTCGCTCTACGACCGTGCGCCCGCCCGGATGGCGAAGGGCCGCATCGCCTTGCTCGGAGATGCCGCCCATCCGATCCTGCCTTTCCTCGCCCAGGGCGCCGCGCTCGCAATCGAGGACGCCGCCGTGCTGGCGCATGAGCTCGCGACGCGATTAGCGAGCGAAGGCGCGGCCTCAGTCCCCGCCGCACTGGCGGCCTATGCCAAGGCGCGCGGCGAGCGCGCGGCGCGCGTCCAGCAGGCCAGCCGCAAGACCGGCGAGGCCTATCATCTCGGCCGCCCCTGGAGCTTCGCGCGCGACTTCGCCATGCGCCGCATGGGCCCCGACGGCATGCGCCGGCGCCATGCCTGGATCCATGACTGGCGCGCGCCGGGCTGAGGCGTTTTTTCGTCATTGCGAGGAGCGAAGCGACGAAGCAATCCAGAAGCGGCAGAGCTCTGCGAGACTGGATTGCTTCGCTGCGCTCGCAATGACGGCAGCGGCGCACTCTCTGACGAAATCGTCATCGGCTGGGCTGGCCTGATCTCGTCAACGCCGCATTCGCTTCCTAGATTGTCCGCGGGTGACCCGAAACGAAACGAGCCAATGATCCGTATCGACCTCAACAATGCCGCCAGCGCTCGCCTGGTCCGCTTGCCGCGCTGGGCGAGCTGGCTGGTCATGGCCGGTGCCTTTGTCGTCGGCGTGCTGATTTTCCTGGTCGCGGCCAGCCTGGCGCTGATCCTCGTGCCGCTGGTCATCGCCGGCGGCGCCTTCGCCGCCTGGCAGATGCGCCGCCGCATGCGCGCCGCCGGCATCGATCCGCAGAACCCGTTCGGCCGCCAGCAGCCCGAAACCGCCCGCGACGAGATCGTCGACGCCGAATACCGGGTGATCGAGCCTGGCGAGCGTCGCTAACCCCTAGGGGTTGGCGCGGGCCGCGAGTTCGGCCCGCAACCGGGCATTCTCCGCTTCCAGCTCTTCCAGCCGCTGCCGTACCGGTGCGAGCGCCGGCGCCAGCTCGGCCTCGCTGAAGCGCGGCGTGATGTGCTGCGGGCAGTTCCAGTCGAAAGCCTCGACCTTGATGGTCATGCCGCGCTCAGGCAGGGCGCGATAGCCCGGCACGATCAGGCGCTGTGCCAGCTCGGGCTCAGCCGCGAGGTCATGGAACTGCGCCCGGCCGAAGATCTTCAATCGCGCCCGGTGGCCATAATCCATCAGGAACAGGCAGAGCCGGTCATCGGCGCTGAGATTGCCGAGGCTGAGATATTGCCGGTTGCCGCGCAGATCGGCGAAGCCGAGCGTCGTCTCGTCGAGCACGCGCAGGAAGCCGGCCGGCCCGCCGCGATGCTGCAGATAGGGCCAGCCGGTCTCCGACACGCTCGCCAGGTAGAAGGAATCGCGGGCCGCGATGAAGCCGGCCTCAGCCTCGCCGAGCCGGTCATTATGCAGCTCACCCTCTTCCTGCCTGGCATAGGAGCGCCGGCTGCCCTGCGCCTCCTGTGCCGCCTTCACGGCCGGTGTCGTCGCGATCTCGAGGAAACGGTGGGTCATCTCTGGGGCCTCCGCCCGTCGAGATGACCATTTCACGGTCAACTCGCAATCACTGCAGTCGGCAGTTCAGAATTCCGCTCCACGCAACAATCTCCGTCATGCCGCAAACCGCACCAGCACGGCGCCCGCCGCTGCGCAGGCGGCGAGCACTGGAACCATGCCGAGCTTGAAGCGTAGCAGCGCGATCATCGCCGCCACAGCGAGCACCGCGGCCCGCCAGTCGAGCGAGGCCAGCACCGGCAAGTCCGGCGAAAGAGGGCCGAGGACGAACGACTCGACCGTCCTGAACAGGACATGCAGGCCGAACCAGAGCGCAAGATTGGCGATGACGCCGACGACCGCGGCGGTGATCGCGGTCAGCGCCGCCGAGAGCGCCTTGTTGCCGCGTAAGGCTTCGATGTAGGGCGCGCCGAGGAAGATCCAGAGGAAGCAGGGCGCGAAGGTGACCCAGACCGTCAGCAAACCGCCGAGGCTGCCGGCGACGAGCGGATCGAGCCCGCCATGCCCGCGCCAGGCGGCGAGGAAGCCGGTGAACTGCAGCACCAGGATCAGCGGTCCCGGCGTCGTCTCGGCAAGGCCGAGCCCGTCGACCATCTCGCCGGCGACGAGCCAGCCATAGGTCTCGACCGCCGCCTGCGCGACATAGGCCAGCACGGCATAGGCGCCACCAAAGGTGACGACCGCCATGGCGCTGAAGAAGGCGCCGATCTGGGTGAAGACGTTGCCGCTTCCGAGCAGCGCCCAGAGCAGCGCGACCGGCCCGAGCCAGAGCGGCAGCCAGACCGCGAGGACCTTGAGTGCCCTCCCCGCCGAAGGCTCGGCATGGGTGAGCTCGCCGCGCTCGAACATCAGGTCGACCACGCCCTTGAACTCCGGCGCGCCCTCCTTGCCGGCATGGCCGCCGCCGCCGAACAGGGCGGGCGCCCGGCGATGACCGAGCCAGCCGATGATCCCGGCGCAGAGGATCACCAGCGGGAACGGCGCCTTGAACAGGAAGAGCGCGAGGAAGGCGGCGATCGCAATCGCGACCATCGCCCGGTTCTTCAGCGCCCGCCGGCTGATTCTGAGGCCGGCCTCGACGACGATGGCGAGCACCGCCGCCTTGACGCCGAAGAAGATCGCATCGACCAGCGGGACCTGACGATAGAGCACGTAGAGCAAAGAGAGGCCCCACATCACCAGCGCGCCCGGCAGAATGAAGAGCAGGCCGGCGATCAAGCCGCCTACCGTCCGGTGCATCAGCCAGCCGATATAGGTTGCGAGCTGCTGCGCCTCAGGCCCCGGCAGCAGCATGCAGTAGTTGAGCGCGTGCAGGAATCGGCGCTCCCCGATCCAGCGGCGCTCGTCGACCAGCTCCTTGTGCATCAGCGCGATCTGCCCGGCCGGCCCGCCGAAGGAGAGCAGGCCGATCTTGAGCCAGACCCGCGTCGCCTGCGCGAGCGTCGGCGTGGCGGGGGCGGCCAGCGCCGCCCCGTCGTTGATTGCAGTCGTCATCGCCCGTCCTCAGCTCTTCACCGGCACGGACGGCCAGTTATGGGTTTCCTCGGTCGCGTCCCGGCACCAGCGATAGAAGGCGTCGTAGAGCAGCATGCTGGCCTCGAGCTGTGCCAGATCGTCGCGATACATCCGTGACAGGCCGAGCGAGGCAGCAAGGAAGCCGGCCGCCTGCGGCACGAGGTCGAGCCGCGCGGTGTCGGCCGCCCTGACGATCGTGGCGAGTTGGTCGAGCGCCGGCGAGGCCAGCCCGAACTCCTCGATCATCGTGTCGAAGCTGCAGCGCTCGCCGCGATGGCTCCAGAACACGTCGTCGATGTCGAACGGCGTCGCATCGAAGCGATCGGCAACCGCCGCCACCTCCGAGGCCGAGACGAACAGGAAGACCGCATTTGGGTCGACGAAGCGGCGGATCAGCCAGGGACAGGCGATGCGGTCGACCTTGGGCCGCGCCCGCGTCACCCAGAGCGTGCGCCCGGCAGCATCGCGCTTCGGCAGCTTGCCGGTCTCGACCAGCAGCCCGCTTGCCTCGCGCCAGGCCTCGAAACCGCCGGCGAGGTTCTCCGCCTCGACGCCTTCATGCCGCAGCCAGGCGGCGACACCCTCGCTGAGCTTCTGGCCGCGCTGGCAGATGACGACGACCTTGCGGCCGGCATAGGCGGCGGCCCAGCCGGCGACATCGCGATGGCTGCGGCGCTCGCTCGCCGGCAGCAGGCGCGGATCGGCGGCGACATCATCGTCGATGCGGACGTCGACGAGAGTTGGCGCATCGGGCAGGCCGACGAGCCGGGACAATTGCGCAGGCGTGATCTGGATGTTGGAAGACATGAGCGTCCATCCTTGAGCTAAGGAGTGTGGACGCGATCCTTGGGCTGACGCCTCACGGGGCGGTCGCGATGGGCCCCTGCGCAGATTAGATCACGCAGGGGCAGCGACGGTCAACGACCGTCAATCGATCCGGCTGACCAAGAGCTTGTCGATCCGCCTGCCGTCGAGATCGACCACCTCGAAGCGCCAATGGCCCTTCTCGAAGCTCTCGCCGACATTGGGCAGCCGGTTCATCTCGGCCAGGACGAAGCCGGCGACGGTCTGGTAGTCGGCATCGCGCGGCACATGGATGCCGAGCTCGTGCGAGAACTCGTCGACCTGCATCCAGCCGGCGACCAGGAAGGAGCCGTCGGCGCGGGTGACGATCGCCGGCTCCTCCTCGTCCTCGTCCTGGAAGACGCCGGTGATCGCTTCCAGCACGTCGCTGGAGGTGATGATGCCCTCGAAATGACCGTATTCGTCGAAGACCAGCGCCATATGGACATGGGTGGCGCGGAGCGCCCGCAGCACCTCGAGCGCACCGGTGGTGTCGAGCACGACCGGCGCTTCGCGGACCAGACTGCGCAATTCGACCTTGTCGTCGGCGAGCGCCTCGAAAAGGTCCTTCATCTCGATGATGCCGATGATCGAATCGGCCTCGCCGTCCTGCACCGGCAGGCGGTTGCGGCGGGTCGACCGGACCTGCGCGCGGATCTCGTCGAGCGTATCGGAAAGGTCGATCACCTCGACCTCGCGGCGCGGCGTCATCAGCGCCCGCGCCGAGCGGTCGGCAAGACGCATCACGCCCGAGATCATCTCGCGCTCGTCGCGCTCCAGCACGCCGGCATTCTCGGCCTCGGCGATGATGGTACGGACCTCCTCCTCGGTGACCGTCTCCTCCGATTCGCCCTTCTGGCCGAGCAGCGCCAGCACCAGCTTGCCCGACGCGTCCAGCAGCCAGACCAGCGGCGAGGCGACCTTGGCCAGCACCACCATCGCCGGCGCGACGCGCGCCGCGACACGCTCGGCATCGCGCAAGGCGATCTGCTTCGGCACGAGCTCGCCGATGATCAGCGAGAGATAGGTGATGAGAACGACGACGCTGCCGACGCCGAGCGCGTCGGCGACGGCATTCGAGAAGCCATGGGTGCCGAGCCATTCCGACAGGCGCGCGCCGAGCGTCGCGCCGGAAAAGGCACCGGAGAGCACACCGACCAGCGTGATGCCGATCTGGACTGTCGAGAGGAAGCGCCCTGGATTCTCGGCGAGCCGGATCGCCTTCGCGGCCCCTTTGCTGCCTTGATCGCTGAGGACTTTGAGCCGTGCCGGGCGGGATGAGACGACCGCGAGTTCCGACATGGCAAGCACACCGTTGATGACGGTGAGGACGACGACGACCAGGATCTCCGTTAACAAAACCGGCTCGGGGGCTGCAGGACCGCGCTCGCTATCGGCCTGCTTCTTTGCCGCTTATAACGCATTGACGGCCGAACGCGATGGGAGAAGACGATGACCCAGGACGATCCCCGGCAGTTTGCTCCGGCAACGCAGCGCAACCGCGAGCCGATCCTCGCCGTACTGCGTCAGGTTCTGCCGGCGCGGGGCCTGGTCCTCGAAGTTGCCAGCGGCTCGGGCGAGCATGCCATTCAATTCGCCGGGGCGTTCCCGAACCTGGTCTTTCAGCCCAGCGATCCCGACCCAGCCGCGCTCGCCAGCATCGACGCCTGGGCCGGCCAGAGCGCCTTGCCCAATCTGCGCCTCGCCATCCGCCTCGACGCGACCGCGCCGCGCTGGCCCGTCGCTGAGGTCGATGCGATCCTGTGCATCAACATGGTCCATATCTCGCCCTGGGCGGCGACCGAGGGGCTGATCCGGCAAGCGGCGCAGCTCCTGCCGGCGGGCGGGCCGCTCTATCTCTACGGCCCCTATCGCCAGAACGACGTGCCGCTGGCGGCAAGCAACGCTGTCTTCGACGACAGCCTGCGCCGGCGCAATCCGAAATGGGGCCTGCGCGAACTCGAGGCCGTGGCCGAGCTTGCAAGAGCCGCCGGCTTCGGCGAGCCAGCTGTGACGGCGATGCCGGCGAACAATCTCAGCGTGGTGTTCCGGAAGGTCTAAGCGCTCAGCCGCCGTCGCAGCTGGTCTCCTGCGTCGCGCAGATGCGGTCGACCCAGGCGCGGAAGCGACCGGCTTCGGCTCCTGCCTTTGCGGCCGGAGCGACGGTAAGCCCGGACAGCGCCTCACTGCCCGCCGGCAGGCCATAGTCGACCAGCACCCATTTGCCGCTGCAGCCGATGAGGCGGCCATTCTGGACGAAGGCGTCGCCGTCGAAGCTCATGCCGTCTTGAGCGGAAAGGACCGTCGGCGCTTTGGCATCCGGGCGTTGCCGGCCGGTGGCGGCCTGCGACTTCACCGTCAGCTTGCGTCCGCTCACCCAGCCCGAGCCCTTGAACATCGGCCGCGGCGGCGCATCGGTCAGCATCTCGTTGTCGCGCGCCTTGGCGATCCTGAACCAGCCATTGGCACCGGCCGAGACCTCGACCTCGACCATGGCGCGCACCGGCGGCTCGTCGCCGCTGAGCTTCACCGGCGGCAGCGTGCCCACCACCTTGTGGGTGGTGCCGGGGCCGGCGCGGACATTGAGCCCCTCCGGATCGGTCTCGCTGACGAAGGCGCCGAAGGAACAGGCGACCTGCCCGGCCGGCGCCGGCGCCACGCTCTCCTGCTGCGCCCGCGCGGCCGGAGCGGCGAGCAGCAGCGCCGCCATCAGGCCGGCGGCCAGGGCGTCACGAGGCGGCATTGACCAGCACATAGTAGAAGGCATTGGGGGTTCCGACCGCCTTGAGGAAGGTCGGGTAGCGGTTCTTCGGCACGGTCTGGCAGCCGGCCGACCAGGTATTGGGTTCGAGCACATTGTCCGCCCCGCCACGGTGGATGTACATGCTGGTCCCCGCCCCTTTCGGGTCGATCCGGCTCTTGTCCTCCTGGGTGAAGCGGCCATCGCCGTCGGTGTCGCGCTCGGCGACCTGCGTGGTCTTCACCTGGAAGGCGCGGTCACCGAGGAAGCCGCCCTTCTTCTCGAAATACTGGTAGGTGCCCTCGGTCAGGCGGCCGGCATCCTTGATGCCATCCTTGTTGATGTCGACGCCGTCGGCCTTCTTGAACGCGACGCCCTTGTAGCGTTTGTCGCCGCTGCCGGCGCGCTGCGAATACTGGGCGCCCGGCTCGGTGCAGATCGGGAAGCTCGTGAGCTCGCGGAAGCGCCCGGTCCGACGCATGACCACGACGAGGTCGTCATAGGAGCCCTTGCCGCGGTGGGCGATCGTGCTGCTCTCCTTGCGCAGCGCCAGCAGGACGAGGCGGCCGAAGCGCAGGTCGAAGCGGGCTTCGGTCGAGCCGAAGCGCCAGAAGATCGCCGAGTAGGAATCGAAGGCCTGCTTCGGCGTGCGGAACTGCGGCCGGTCGGCGGAGGGGCGGCGAAAGCGGGAGTCGAGGATCTCGCCATAGAAGCTGCGCCATTCGCGCAAGCCGCGCAGCCGCGCCTCGGCGGCCGGGCTGAGATTGACCTCGACGACGCGCCAGAAGAAGTCCTGCAGGCCGGGCGGGATGGCCGCGACGTTGTCGCGCCATTGCGAGAAGGCGATGACGCGATCCTGGCGCAGGCAGCGGTCGAACTGCCGGGCGAAATGGCCGAAATCCAGCTCGGCGAGGTCGGGGCGACGGGCGCTCATGCCTCGCCGTCCAATCGTTGGAATGGGTGCATCGAACCCTCCACGCGTCCTGTCGGAGAGACCATAAGGCAACGTCGCCCGAAGGTCAGGCGGCGAGCAACCGGTCCGTCAGCAACTTGCGGAGGTCTGAAGCCTTTTCGCTAGAGCATTTTCGAGCGAAATGGACACCGGTTCGCGTTAAGAAAATGCGATAGACCAAAAACTCAGAGCACCATCGGCAGCACGAAGAAGCCGCCGACGATGATCACGGCCAGCGCCAATGCCGTCATCGGCAGGTGCTTCTCGATGAAGATGCGGATGTCGTCGCCGTAATAGCGCAGCGCCACCGCGATCATCGCGAAGAAGGTGACGCGCGAGATCACCATGCCGACCGTGAACTTCCAGATGTCGAAATGCAGGAAGCCGGACATGATCGTGACGATCTTGAACGGGATCGGGGTCAGCCCCTTGGTCAGCAGCACCCAGAACCAGTAGTCCTGCGAGGTGTGGATCAGGTGGGCCGCCTTCTCCTGCAGGCCGTAGATGCCGATCAGCCAGGCGCCGAGCGATTCATAGAGCAGCGCGCCGATTGCATAGCCGAGATAGCCGCCGGTCACCGCGCCGAGCGAGCAGACGCCGGCATAGAACCAGGCGCGGTCGGGCCGTGCGATGCACATCGGGATCAGGAGCGGGATCGGCGGCAGCGGGCTCACCGAACTCTCGACGAAGGTGATGGCGAAGAGCAGCCAGGGCGCAGCTGGGTGGGACGCGTAGGAAACGCACCAGTCGTAAGCACGCTTGAGCATGAAGAGGGAAACCGTTCCTGGGTTCTCGCGCCGGTTGCAGGGCTGCCCTGCGTCCTATGCATTAATCCAATTGGCGCGATCAGACCACTAATCTCTTGGGCTAGAGTCAATATGACGACAGGTTCGTGGCGGCCAGGAGGCATCCCGATCGCCACCACGCAATGGCGCCCTCACGCGCGCTTCATGCCGGGCTGCCCGGCCTCGACGACGAAGCTCGCCCGGGTCGAGACGGCCGCGCCCGGCACCGTGATCTTGTCGAGAACGCGGTACTCCGCCTGCCAGCGTTCCTTCGACAGGCTGTGGCGCATGTAGCCGCGCTGGTTGTTGAAGAAGCCGATATGCGGGTTCTTCTTCAGGATCACCTCTCCGGCCTTCGTCATGTCGGCGCCATCGCCGCCCGAGGTAATCGAGGTCGCGACGAATTCGACGCCCAGCGTCTTCGACTTTGGATCGTCGAAATCGGCTTTGAGCTCGCCGGCCCAGTTCTGATGGATGTCGCCGGTCAGCACCACGGAATTGCCGATACGGGCGCTCTCCAGCGTGTCGAACAACCGCTTGCGGGCGGCAACCGCTCCATCCCATTTGTCCATGCTGTAGCCGACCTTTTCCGGGGCCGGATCACGGTCGTGGCGCATCATCATCACCTGCTGCGCCAATACGTTCCAGGTCGCCTTCGAAGCGCGCAGGCCATCGCCGAGCCAGGCCTCCTGCTTCTCGCCGAGCATGGTGTTCTCCGGCTTCAGCGCATCGGCGCAGGCCGCGTGCGAACCGTCGCCGCAGGGCTGGTCGCTGCGGAACTGACGCGTGTCGAGCACGTCGATCTGGGCGAGGTCACCCAAGTGGAAGCGGCGATAGGCCTGGACCCACGGCCCGTTCGGCAGCGAGGTCCGGCGCAGTGGCATGTGCTCGTACCAGGCCTGGAAACCGGCCGCCCGGCGCAGCGCGAAGATCTCTGGCGGGATCCCCTCCTCCGAGACCATGCCGGCGAAGTTGTTGTCGACCTCGTGGTCGTCGAAGGAGACGATCCAGGGCGCCGAGGCATGGGCAAGTTGGAGGTCGGGATCCATCTTGTAGATGGCGTAGCGCTGGCGGTAGTCGGCAAGCGAGTAGATCTCGTCGGGCTCACTGGGCATGACCCGCGCCACCGGCAGCGGCCGCTCGTTCGGCCGCACCATCCGGTACTCGTAGATGTAGTCGCCATAGTGGAAGACGAAGTCGAAGCGCTCCTCGGCGACATGGCGGAAGGCGCTGAAGAAGCCGTCCTCGTAGCGCTGGCAGCCTAGCACGCCGAAACTGACACGCTGGGCGCTTGCCCCCGCGGCCGGCAGCGTACGGGCCCGGCCGATCATGGTCCGCTCGCCGCCGCAGCTGAAGCGGTAGAAATAGTCGCGGTTCGGCTCCAGCCCGGCGATCTCGACATGGACCGCATGCCCGAGTTCAGGCCGGGCCAGCGCCGTGCCGCGCTGCACGTTGCCACGCATATTGGCCTCGGTGGCGATCTCGTAGGCGACCTCGACCGCCTTCATCGGCATGCCGCCATTACGGGCAAGCGGCAGCGGCGCCAGCTTGGTCCAGATCACGAAGCCATCGGCGGACGGGTCGCCCGAGGCGATGCCGAGGCCGAACGGATAGGCGGCGAAGACCGGATTGGCCCAGACGCGCTGGTCGACGACCCCGCCGCCGGTCAGCAGCAGGCCGGAGGCCGCCAGCCCGGTCAGGAATCGCCGCCGCGACGGCGTGCCGGCCTCGGTCAGGAAATCATCGACGCTGAACTGACCGAAGGCGTTGCGGCGGAACATGACCGGGCTCCAGGCTCATCTGCCTGGAACCATACCAAGTTTCGCCTGACGCGCACGTGACACGAGCGGCTCAGGCGAGCCGCTCCAGCGCCTCGTTGATCTTGAGCTTGCGGGCTTCGGCCGCCGCCTTGCGCTCGCGGTTCTCCTCGACGATCTCCTCCGGCGCGCGGGCCATGAAGTCGGGATTGCCGAGCTTGCGCTCGACCGCGAGGATGTCCTGGTCGAGCTTGCCGAGCTCCTTGGTCAGGCGCGCGCGCTCGGCGTGGAGATCGATGATCCCGGCCAGCGGCAGCGCCGCAACCTCGCCGCGCACGATGATCTGGGCCGACTGGCCGGGGGCCTGCTCGGCGAACTCGATCGCCGAGAGCCGCGCCAGACGCTCGATCATCGGCGCCCAGGCCTCGACCGCGGCCCTGGTCGCCGCACTCGCCTTGACCAGCACCAGCGGCACCTGCGTCCCGCCCGGCACATTGGTCTCCGAACGGATCGAGCGGATGTCGGAGATGAGATCGACGACGAAGCCGATCTCGGCCTCGGCCTTCTCGTCGACCAGCGCCGACAGCTCCGGCCAGCGCGTCAGGCAGACCAGGCCCGCCTCCCCCGCTGGCACCGTACGGGCTGCGCCGGCATTGGCCTTCTGGGCCCAGAGCTCCTCGGTCAGGAACGGCATGAACGGATGCAGCAGCTGGCAGATCAGGTCGATGACATGAGCGACTGTCGCCTGCGTCTCCGCCCTTGCCGCCGTCCCGGCCGCATCCAGTTCCTCGGCCTGCAGCACCGGCTTCGACAGTTCGAGATACCAGTCGCAGAACTGGCCCCAGACGAAGCGATAGGCCGAATCCGCTGCCTCGTTGAACTTGAAGCTCTCGATGCCGGCCGCGACCGCCTCGGTGGTACGCGCCGCCTCGGACAGGATCCAGCGGTTCAGCGGCAGCTTGACCGCGGCCGGATCGAAGCCCTCTGCCCGCAGGCAGCCATTGATCTCGGCGAAGCGCGCCGCGTTCCAGATCTTGGTCGCGAAGTTGCGGTAGCCCTCGACGCGCGAGGTCGCGAGCTTGATGTCGCGCCCCTGTGCCGCCATTGCCGCGAAGGTGAAGCGCAGCGCATCGGCGCCATAGGTGTCGATGAGCACGAGCGGGTCGATGACGTTGCCTTTCGACTTCGACATCTTCGCGCCCTTCTCGTCGCGAACCATCGCGTGGAGATAGACGTCGCGGAACGGCACCTCGTCCATGAAGTTGAGGCCCATCATCATCATCCGGGCGACCCAGAAGAAGATGATGTCGAAGCCGGTGACCAGCGTCGCGGTCGGGTAGTAACGCTTGAGCTCCGGCGTCTCCTCCGGCCAGCCCAAGGTCGAGAACGGCCACAGGGCGGACGAGAACCAGGTGTCGAGCACGTCGTCGTCGCGCCTGAGCTCGACCGGCCCGCCATAATGGGCGAGCGCCAGCGCCTGCGCAGCGGCTTCCGACTCGGCGACGAAGCATTCGCCGTCCGGCCCGTACCAGGCCGGGATCTGGTGGCCCCACCAGAGCTGGCGCGAGACGCACCAGGGCTCGATGTTCACCAGCCAGTCATTATAGGTCTTGGTCCAGCTTTCCGGCGTGATCTTCGTCTTGCCGTCCTTGACCGCCGCGAGCGCGCGCTGCGCCAGCGGCTGGACGTCGACATACCACTGGTCGGTCAACCAGGGCTCGATCACGACGTCCGAGCGGTCGCCATGCGGCACCGTGTGCGTGTTCGGCTCGACCTTGCGCAGCAGGCCGCGCGCCGCCATCAGGCCGACCACCGCCTTGCGTGCGGCAAAGCGGTCGAGACCGTCGAGCGCCAGTGTCTCGGCCTCGGGAGCGGCGCCCTCCAGGAAGTCGGCATTGTCCTGAATCAGGATGCGAGCTTCACCGTCCAGGATGTTGACGATCCTGAGCGAATTGCGCTTGCCGACATCGTAGTCGTTGAAGTCGTGCGCCGGGGTGATCTTGACCGCGCCGGTACCCTTCTCCGGATCGGCATAGTCGTCGCCGAAGATCGGGATGACGCGCTTGACCAGCGGCAGGACGGCGTTCTTGCCGATCAGGCCCTTGAGCTTGTCGTTCTCGGGATGCACCGCGACGCCGGTATCGCCCAGCATCGTCTCCGGCCGGGTCGTCGCGACGGTGATGTAGGTTGAGGCGTCATCCGGATCGTAGGCAGCGCCCTCGATCGGATAATCGAAATAATAGAGGTGCCCGTTCGGGTCCTTTGCCAGCGCCTTCTCCAGCTTGTTGGCGTCGAACGCCTCCTCGCCGCCACGCTGCCATTTGAACGTGCCGGTCTTCTCGAGCTGCAGCACCTCGATGTCGGAGATCGCGGTCTGGAACTTCGGGTCCCAGTTCACCAGCCGCTTGGCGCGGTAGATCAGCCCCTGCTTGTGCAGGCCGACGAAGACCTTGAGGACGGCGGCCGAGAGCCCCTCGTCCATGGTGAAGCGCTCGCGCGACCAGTCACAGGAGGCGCCGAGGCGCTTGAGCTGGTTGACGATCGTCCCGCCCGACTCCTCCTTCCACTTCCAGACCTCGGCCAGGAAGGCCTCGCGGCCCATCGTCCGGCGATCGGTCTTGTTCTCGGCCGCGAGCTTGCGCTCGACCACCATCTGCGTCGCGATGCCGGCATGGTCGGTGCCGGGCTGCCAGAGCACGTCCTTGCCGCGCAGGCGCTCGAAGCGGCAGAGCAGATCCTGCAGCGTGTTGTTGAGCGCATGGCCCATATGCAGCGAGCCGGTGACGTTCGGCGGCGGGATCACGATGCAATAGGGCTCGGCACCGGGCGCGGCTCCACGCCCCGCCTTGAAGGCGTCCGCCTCCTCCCAGGCCTTGTTGATGCGCGCCTCGACGGAGGCCGGTTCGAATGTCTTGTCCATCATCGCTCTGCTCGAACGCCAAACGGCCGGGGAGCCTGCCCCGGCCGCGAAAACGAAAGCCAAAAGGTCTGCGGTCTTAAGAGCGCATGCGACGGCCCCGCGTCAACGCTTTCGACGTGGAAGCCGTCCCGTCTGCTGAGAGTGCTTGAGAATTCGCTGGCGCGTGACGGCCGTGCTAGCCGGCCGCGGCTGTAGACTTCGCAAGCGCTCTCAGGCCGCGCTCGACTCGAGGAACCAGAGCGCCTTGTCGAGCGCCCGCGAATAGCCGGTGAAGATGTCGGCGGTGTCGGCATCGCCGGCCTCGTCGGCAGAGTCGATCGCCGCCCGGATCGACTTGGCGGCTTCGGCATAGCGCTCGATCAACTCGGCGAGATGGTCCTTCACCGCGACGATGTCGGTCGGATAGGCCTTGAGCTTGCTCGCGCCGGCGACGACCTGCACCGTGCCGAGCGCGATGCCGCCGAGCTGCGCCACCCGCTCCGCCACCGTGTCGACATGGGTGTCGAGCTCGCTGCGGAAGCCGTCGAGCATCTCGTGGATGGCGATGAAGCCGGGGCCCTTCAGGTTCCAGTGCGCCTGCTTGGTGACGAGCGCGAGATCGATGCCATCGGCGAGCCGCGCATTGAGCAGCTCGATCATCGCCGTCTTGGTGTTGGATTTCAGGTCGTTGCGGGACTTGAACTTGGCCATGGGAACCTCACGCCTCGTGAAAGGCGACCATAGCAGCGAAGGCGGCAATTCGGCGACCACCGGAAACGGAACCTCGGCTACGCTTCGGCCGTTGGGTGAGGAACCGCGAAAGGAACCGCCCGATGACCAGGAAGACCGACCAGGATCGCGCCTGGGAGCTGATCGACGAGATCGGCCTGTGCATGCTCGTCAGCCATGACGGCAATGGCGACCAGCTGCGCGCCCGCCCGATGAGCGCCCATGCCCGTCGCGACGAGGATGCGATCTACTTCCTCACCGACCTGCGTGCCCACAAGGACGACGAGATCGAGATCAACGAGAATGTCTGCCTCTGCTTCGGCGACAACGGCTCGTACAAATACGTCTCGGTCAGCGGCACCGCCAACCTGCTCGACGATCGCGGCCGCATCGCCGAGCTCTGGTCGATGGCCGCGCGCGCCTTCTGGGAGAGCAAGGACGATCCCAACATCCGCATCCTCAAGGTGCGGCCGACCTTGGCCGAGTTCTGGGACAGTCCCGGCAAGATCGTGACCTCGGTCAAGATGGCGGCCGCGGCCGTCACCGGTTCACGGCCGGACCTCGGCAGCAACCGCAAAGTCCTGCTCTGATCGGGAGAAAGCGATGAGACTTCTCGTCCACCTCGTCGGCGCCTGGGTCGCCTCGGAGGCGGCATCGGGCCGTTATCCTCGTCCCTTGTCGCTCGGCATGCAGCTCCTCGTCTCGCGCCTCGGGCCGCAGACCGCGCTGATGGCGCTCGCTGGCTATGCCATCCAGAGCCTCAATGAAGGCGGGGCGTTCGGGCAGCGCGGGGCACCTGCCCGGAAACGGCGGCGCTGACGCCTCAGCGCCGTCCGCCGCGGGCGACGCGCTCGATCTCGGCCCGGACCAGCCGCTCGACCATGGTCGGCAGGTTGTCGTCGAGCCAAGTCTTGAGCATCGGCTTCAGCATGTCCTTGACCAGATCCTCCAGCGTGCGCGCATTGTTGCTGAGCACGGTGTTGGCGAGCGCGCCGAAGGCATTGTGCACGGCAGCGCCGGTCTGGTCGGAGATCAGCGCCGCCATGTCCATCGGCGGCGCTGGCTGCGGCTGGATCGGGGGCGGCACGAAGGCCAGCGGCTGAGGCGGTTCGGGTTCAGGTTCGGGCTCCGGCCGGGCCACGGCTTGCGGCTCGACGAAGTCGATGTCGTCCGACGGCGCCTTGACGATCGCAGCCGGTTCTTCCTCGATGCGCTCGGCCTCGGCGCCGAGGTCGAGCACGTCGTCCTCGATCGGCTCAGGCTCGGGCTCGGGTTCCGGCTCGGGCTGCGGAGCCAGGGCAACCGGCTCCGGAGCAGCCTCCTCGGGCGGCGCAGCGGGCTTCTCGTCATCGGCGATGATCCGCCGGATGGAGGCGAGAATCTCCTCCATCGAAGGTTCACTGGCCTTGGGCTGCGCGCTCATGCTGATTCCGGTCACTCGACTCAAGGGCCGCCTATGGAATCAGTGCGCCCCGCTGATGAGTATTTCACCGGGAAACCAACAGGCAAGGCGGCCTTGCGGCCGCCCACAGGAGAAATCCGGAGTGTTGCGCCAGTGCTGCGCTACGCCGGCGGAGCCGGACGGCTCAGCGCCCGTCTGGCGTCTGCGTGCCCCAGAGCAGGCCCTTGACCTGATCATAGTGCTTGCGCGAGTCGTAACGCTCGGCCTTGAGCTTCAACCTGTCGGCCGACAGCAGCCCGACCGCCGACAGCACGGCATAGGAGGCGACAACGCGGTCGCGCTGCGCCGTCACCAGGCTCGAGCGCGCGCTGACCAGCTCCTGCTGGGCATTGAGCACGTCGAGCGTGGTGCGCTGGCCGACCTTGGCCTCCTCGCGCACGCCGGCGAGCGCAGTCTCGGCTGCCTGGACCTGTGCCTGCGCCGAGACGATCTGCGCCTTGGCCGCGTCATGCGCACCCCAGGCGGAGACGACGGCGGCACGAACCGTGTCGCGCGAGGTGTCGACCTCGATCCGGCGCTGGCCGGCCGTTTCCTTGGCCTGCCGGGTGCGCGAATAGACCTGCCCGCCCTCGTAGATCGGGATGGTCAGGGTCGCGACGGCACTGGCCGAGGTGCGGTTGTCACCGAAGAACTGGTTGTCATAGCGCTGCTGCACCGTGCCGCGCACACCGAGGACCGGATAGAGGTCGGCCTCGGTGACCTTGACCTGCAGCTCCGCCGCATCGACGCCGTGCAGCGCCGCGATGATCGCCGGATGGCCCTGCAACGCGCTGCTCAGCGCGGCCGGCAGTGACTTCGGCAACAGGTTCTCGACCGGCCGGCCGGGAGCGAGCTGCTTGGGCTCGACGCCGACATTCTGGCGGAAGCGCGCGATCGAGGTCTTGAGATTGGACTCCGCCAGGATTTCCTGCGACTGCGCCGAGGACAGGCGCGCTTCGGCCTGCGCCACGTCGGTACGCGTCACCTCGCCGACCTGGAAACGGTCCTTGGTCTGGCGCAGCTGCTCCTCGAGCACCTCGACGTTGTTGCGGTTGAGGTTGAGGATCGCGGTGTCGCGCAGCACGTTCATATAGGACGTCGCCGCGTCGAGCAGCACGTTCTGCTCGGTATTGCGCAAGGTGGCGCGGGCGCCGAGCACCTGCGATTCGGCCTGGCTGACGGAGCTGCGGGTCTTGCCGCCGTCGAAGATGTTCTGGTCGACCTGCACCCCGGCGCCGCGCGGGTTCAGGCGCGCGAGGTTGCGGCTGTGTGCGCTGCCGGTGCCCTGCGCGTTGAAGGGGGTATCGCTCTCGGTGATGCTGGCGCCGATGTCGGCCGAGGCCGTGATGCGCGGCCGATAGCCGGAGAGCGCCTGCGGCACGTTCTCGTTGGTGGCGCGCACTGCGGCGCGCTGCGCGTTCAGCGTCGGATTGGCCGAATAGGCACGCCCCAGCGCCGCTTCCATCGTCTGCGCCAGCGCCGGTGAGCCCATGACGGCTCCCAGCATGCCGGCCATCACCAGACGGCTTGCGGTCTTCTTCAAGGTCGGTCGCGTTACAATCACTGGACGCCTCTTGTGCGGACTCTAGTCACGCCCAGGCATCGCCCCAGCCTCGGCACTCGATTTAAAATCATAAGCTTTGCAGCTCTCCACGCCAATGATGCGAGAGGAACTGGCCGCTTTTCAATTCGCAACTGCCGCAAAAATGCGACACTCCCGCCGGGATTAGTACCGACGACCTACGCCTTCTGGGGAAAACCGGCCCGAGGGCGGCTTGCCTCACAGGGCAAATACCTCCGCCTTGCGGAATTCGCGCAGCACCGGCGCCGCCGCATCGAAGACCGGCCGGCCGGAAAGCGATTCGCCCGCCTTGCGGTAGAGCATGACGCGAGCCGAGCGCCCGATGCCCTCGATCACGACGAGCCGCCCGCCCTGGCGGACATGACGGAACAGGGACTCCGGCTGGACCTCGCAGGCGCCGCTGACCAGCACCGCATCGAACTGCCGGCGCTCCGGCAGGCTCGCGACCAGCTCGGCAGCCGCGACGCCCGGCTGGGCGAAGGCGGTGCGGGCCAGCGCCAGTGCGGCCTCGTCCGGCTCGAGCAAGGTAGCCTTGGCCCCCATCGCCGCCATCAGCGCTGTGCCATAACCGGAGCCGCCGCCATATTCGAGAGCCTCTTCGCCCGGCTGCAGTTCGAGCACCTGGATCATGCGCGCCGTCACCATCGGCGCCGGCAGGGCCCGGCCCGTGCCCGGCAGCGGTTCCTGGCGGTCGAGATAGGCCAGATGTGACAATTCGCCCGGCAGGAACGCCTCGCGCGGCACCGCATCGGCCGCGGCGAGCACGGCGCGATCGGTCACGTCATAGGTGCGCAACTGGCAATCGACCATCATGCGCCGCAGTTCGGCGAAGCTGCTCATGCTCAAATCTCCGAAGGAAGACACCCGGACGGGTGCCTCGACCCTGCCCGCGGGTTTTGGGCGAGGCTGCCGCAAAAGGCAAGCCGTCGCGGCGGTGCAGCGAACCTGCGTCTTCGGAAAGGAGCTTCGGTTCAGGCCGAACGCCGGCGCGCCTTCAGGACCTCGTCGGCTTCGAGCAAGGTCTCGAAGGCGTAGACGAACTTGTCGTCGAGGCTGTCGCCGTACCAGATCTCCGGCACGATGGTACGGAAGCGGCTGTCGAGCAGGTCGGCCAGCGCCTCGGTGTCCTTCATCCACTCCAGCATGTCGGCATAGAGGTTGAAATTGCTCGGCGTCGGGAAGCGGGCGACGAGGTCCTCGAAGCCCTGCTTCACGAGGGCCGGATCGCAGAGCGTGTCCTCGAGCTCGTGCTCGCCGACCTCGGTATTGGCTGCCTGGATCAGGGCGTAGAACCCGTAGCCGAAGCGGTCCTTGGTCAGTTCGGCGGCGCGCCGCGCGAAGACCTCGAGATCATGCTCGTCGCGGCCGAGCCAGCGCGGCATGATCATCCGGGCGAAGTTGCGGCACAGGTCGATATTGTAGCGGTCGAGCCCCCAGGCGGCCTCGAACCGGCGCTGGTACTCGCTGAACGATCCGGTCTCGGCACCCCGCCGGAAATCGCTGGCGCGCCAGGCGAAATCCGCAGGGTCGGGCTGGCTGTCCAGCACCGCATCCGCCTGCCGCAGGAATTTGTCGAACTGCTCGGCCTGGTCGAGGTTGACGTCGGCCGCGCAGGCCGTGCCGCGCCAGGCATAGGCCGTGACCCGCAGCGCATCCGCATAGGTCGCAGCCGAGAAGGGCGAAGGCTCGCGCCTGAAATAGGCGGCGAAACCGTCGAGCAGCGCCTCGTGCCGCGGCCCGGCATCGTCGCTGTCGGGGATCGCCATGAATTCGTCGAGGAACCAGTCCCTGATCAGCGCGTAGCGCGGCTTGCCGTTCTCGGCGAGATCGCCTTGTGCCCGGGCCGCCTCGAAGGCGGCGCGATAGGCCGCGAAATCACGCTCCTGCCAGGCCCGGCGCATCGCATCGCGCTCGCCATAGAGCCGCGGGATTTCGTCGTGCAGGAAGAGCGAGCCGATCCCGTACTCCTTCAGCAGAATTTCGTACTGGGTGAGCTCCTCTGCCGGCTCGGACGCTGCCCGCCCGCCCAGCACCTTGTCGCGCACGCTGCGGACCAGGTCTTTCCATCCCATCTCGTCCCCCGTCCGCCCGCGCGACATATGGCCGCTTCGCGCCCGATTGCGCCGCCTTGCGCCTGTCAGCGCCGCTTTCGTTTCCCATCTGCATCCTCATCAGCGGTTGCTGCGGCGAGAACGACGAGCCGAGTTGCGCGTTCAGCTGGACAGCGACGAATGAGGTGAAATGCACGTTCCAACAGGACGACACGAGCTGAGGGCCGCCTTCAAGCGGATCGAGGCCGAGCTCCCTCCCCGGCTCGCCAGGGCGATGCGCTGGCTCCGCCATCGCGATTCCCGTCTGATCAGGATCCCGGCCGGGCTGGCGCTCATCCTCGGCGGCGTCTTCTCGTTCCTGCCGATTCTCGGTGTCTGGATGCTGCCGCTGGGCCTGATGCTGCTGGCGGCCGACGTGCCCCCGCTGCAGCGGCCGATGGCGCGCTTTGCAAGCTGGTGCCTCGGCTTGCTGGAGCGCTTCAGGCGACGCTGATCGAGCGCGCAATAGCGTGAACAATTAAGGTTCTCAGGGGCTTGCCGTTGCGTCAGATCGCCGAGGCGGTATTTTCGTGACGTGCTGCAGACCATCACCTTGGTTTGGCACGAGAGACCGTTCCAGATGCTCTTCTCCCGCATTGCCGCCGGCGCCCTTGCGCTCGGCCTCTTCGTGGTGCCCGCTTTCGCCAAGAACTTCGCCGTCCCGGCCAAGAACCCCTCGATCACCATCACGCTGCCGAACGACTGGTCGAGCGAGGACATCGAATACGGCTTCCAGGCGCGCCCGAAGGACGAGGGTGTCTTCTTCTCGGTAGAATCCGCGGAGGCACGCCAGATCGACAAGATGCTGGCCGACACCAAGACATGGATGCGCGACAACAAGATCAAGGCCGTCGAGCCGATCAAGGCCGACATGAAGATCAGCGGCATCGATTCGACGGTCTTCCAGTTCCGGACGAGCGATGAGAACGGGCCGACGACCGTCGATCTGATCCTGATGCCGGCCGGCAACGGCCGCGTGATGATGCTGACGGTCTGGGGCAACGATGCGGAGCGCGAGGCCAACGGCAAGGCGCTGGACGCGATCTTCGGCAGCATCAAGCCGATCAATTAGCCGGCGGAGGCCGATCTGGGCGGCTGTGGCAGGCGTCCTGCGCTGGCCGCCCGGGTTGAAGCGCGCGGTGCGTAGTGGCACGCGGCGAGATCAGAGCATGATCATGAAAGGAAATTTGGAGGCCTCGCCCGGAATCGAACCGGGGTGCAAGGATTTGCAGTCCTCTGCGTAACCACTCCGCCACGAGGCCATCCGGGAGCGGCGCCGAAGCGCGCTCCACGGCGGGCGTATAACCACATGCCGCAGCGCGCCGCAACCGAAACTCTGCCGGCAATGTGAATTGACCATTGGGAAGATCGGCTGCCCACGATTTTCTCCGGCCCGATGCCAGCAAAAGGCTTGCGCCTTGCCGGCAGCGTCGCTATACGCCGCCCACCGATCCCGGATAGCTCAGCGGTAGAGCAATCGACTGTTAATCGATTGGTCGCAGGTTCGAATCCTGCTCCGGGAGCCAGCATTTTCGAGGGCTTGAGCGACGGTCGCTTAGGCCCTTTCTGCTTTCCGGAGACGGAATGTTGCAGCGGGACACGCAAAGGACGACGCTGCGGCTTTTCGGGCTGGAGCTTTCCATGCGCCGCTGGGCTGCGCTGATCGGCTGGGCCGCTGTCGCCGTCGTCGTGTTCGCGACGCTGTCGCCGATCGGCGACCGTCCGCATATCGCCCATATGGGGCCGCAGCTCGAGCGCTTCATCGCTTATCTGGTCGCCGCAGCCGCCCTCGCCACCGCCTATCCCGCGCGCAAGGGCGTGATTCTCATCTGCATCGTCGCTGGCGCCGCCGGGCTCGAACTCGCCCAGCATTTCGAGGCGAGCCGGCACGCCCGCGCCCTCGACGCGCTGGTCAAGATCATGGGCGGTTTCAGCGGGCTTGCCGTCGTGAGCCTGTGCGAGCGGCTCTGGTCGAAGCGTGTCGCCCTCGCGCTCGCCCGCCGCCCCGATTGATTCTCGGCGCGTCCTCGCGCAGTGGCAGGTCTCAAGGGCTGGAGCCGCCTTCCACGCCCGGCAATGGCCGCGGCCGGACCGCCTGGATGCCGCGCTCGGTGACGATGCGCGTATAAGTCTCGGCCGAGCATTCGTTGCGCGTCGCCTGGTGCCAGAGCTCCCGCCAGCCACTCGGCGCTAACATCACCAGCGCATGCTGGACCAGGCCGTCCTCGCGTTCGAGGATGCAGGAGCAGACCGCCGCCCCGACGAGATCATCCGCCTGCTCGCGACAGAGCTCGTGCGCGATGCGGTCCTCGCGCATTTCCCGCTCTCCTTCATAGAGGATGGCGGCGGCCAGTGCGGCGAAGGTCAGAGCGAGCGGGCCCCACAGGAGCCGGCCGCCCCGAATCGAAGCCTCTCGTCCTTGCAGCGCCTCGCTCATGGCCGGGAATCACTCCTCACCCGCATTCGCCCCGCTCGGAGCGATGAAACGACGCGGCGGGTGACGATCACGGCGCGCCCGCTGCTTCACGCCACGCTCAGGCCGAGCGGGCCATCGGCTCCGGACGCACGACACTGAGGCGCGCGGCACCCGGTTCGCCGCCGATCCGGAAGGTCGCGACCAGCCCGTTGAGTCGCTGGATCTGGTCGGAGAGCGAGGTCGCCGACGCGGCACTTTCCTCGGCCAGCGCCGCATTCGCCTGCGTCATCTCGTCCATATGGGCGACGGTCTGGCTCATCTCGTCGATGCCGTTGGCCTGCTCGGCGGAAGCCGTCGAGATGTCGGAGACCGTCGCCGAGACCCGTTTCGAGGCTTCGACGATCCGGTCGAGCGCTTCGCCCGCCTGCCTGACCAGGTCGACGCCCTGACCGACCTTGGCGCCCGATTCGCTGATCAGGGCAGTGATGTCCTTGGCGGCCTCGCCCGAGCGTTGGGCGAGCGTGCGGACCTCGCTGGCGACGACCGCGAAGCCCTTGCCGGCGTCGCCGGCCCGGGCCGCTTCGACCGCGGCGTTCAGCGCCAGCAGATTGGTCTGGAAGGCGATCTCGTCGATTACCGAGGTGATGTCGGTGATCTTCTTCGAGGCCTGCTCGATCTGTGTCATCGCCGCGATCGCATTGCCGACGATGGCACCGCCCTGGACCGCGACCTCCATCGCCTCGCTGGCCAGCGCCGCCGCTTGCCGCGACGAGCCGGCCGAGGCTTTCACCGAGGCCGCCAGCTCCTCGGTCGTCGCCGCGGTCTCCTCCAGCGAGGAGGCCTGCTCCTCGGTGCGCTTGGAGAGATCGTCGGCGCCCATGTTGATCTCGCGCGCGGCGGTGCCGACATCCGAAGCGGTGGTCTGGATTGTCCTGACCGTCTCGGCCAGCCGGTTGACGGCGCGGTTGAAGTCGTCGCGCAGCTTGCGGTAGTCGGCCGCGACCTGCGCGTCGATGCGGTAGGTCAGGTCGCCCTGAGCCAGGAGATCGAGCCCATCGGCCAGCAGGGTGACGACCTGCCGCTGCTCCTGCGCCAGTCTCTCGCGCTCGGCCTCGGCGCGGCGGCGCTCCGCCTCGTTCTTCTCGCGCTCGGCCGCCGCGATCCGCTCCTGCTCGGCCGCCTGCACCTCCAGGCGTCTCATCTCCAGCCCGTTCTCCTTGAAGACGAGCACGGTCTTGGCCATCAGCCCGACTTCGTCGCGACGCTGCGCGCCATCGACGACCATGTCGAAATCGCCGCCGGCCAGCTTGTCCATGGCGCCGCGCAGGCGCGCCAGCGGGCTGGTGATCGTCTTCGCCGACATCAGCAGCGCCAGGCCGATGCCGAACAGAATGCCGGCGAGGCTCAGGCCGAGCATCAGCTTGGTCAGCAAGCCGACCTCGTCCGTCATCGTGTTGGAGCGCGCATCCGTTTCCTTCAGCACCGCGGTATTGAGCGCGACCGCGGCTTCCGCGAGATTGGCGGTCCGAGCGTCGGCCTGGTCCATCAGCGCCAGCGCCTTGCTATTGTCGTCGCCGGAGCCGAGGTCTGCCGCCTGGTCGAGGACCGCCTTGATCTCGTGCACACTCGCGATCAGCTGATCATAATCCGCCTTCTTTCCCGGCAGCTTGGCTGCGGCGGCCGCCAGCTGGGCCGTGGCGCGTTGATAGGAATCGTTCAGCTGCGCACGGCCTTCCTGCTCTCCTTTCGAACGGGGCGGATAGGAAATGATCTTGTAGGTTTGCGCCAGCATGTCATTGACGCGCCGCGCCGCTCTCCCGGTCTCGAACAGCGCAGGCGGCGCGGTATCCAGTATCGCGCCGTATTCGGCATCGACGTGCATCAGCTCGCGGCTGATGAAGAAGGATGCCGCCAGCCCGATCAGGCCGACCAGAGTGACAGCTCCGGCTATCTTGGTGCCGATGCGGATATTGCTCAGATTGAATGCAGAGGTTGCCATGGTTTCCAACGCCCCAGGACGACGATGAAAAACGCTGTGACATCAAAGTAAAAAAATAGAAAACAGACCATTAGATGCATAAAAAATCCCGCTATCAGCGGGGGGGGGTCTGATAGCGGGAGCGGCATAATTCCATTATCTTCAATCGCAATTGCGATTAAAGGCGGGCGATAACTTGATCACAAGTCATTTTTACTAGAACGTGACGGGAGACATCACGCCGTAGTCAACTCAATCGAGGTACTTGGTAAACCGGGATTCCGCCGGACCAGTGCGTCGCCCACGCCCTGGAGAGGTGTAGCCCCAGCTTACCGATTCGATGATCGTCGAAGCTGCGCCGGGCCGATATCCGGAAAGCGAAACCAATTATCCGGAAAGCGAAATGCGATGTCCCAGCTGTGTCGCCGCTACCGACCACGGTGCAGACCACAGCCGCGACTCAGCTTGCCTTGCCGCCTGGACGCGGACGCCGCACAGGAGCGGTACGGCCGAAGCGAATAAGAAAAATCTACCTAGTTGCCTATAAATAGGAGAAATTTCTCTTCTTTACCTGAAATCAGTCGAAATCGCTCACTGCCGCGATATCGCCATTTTTATCCCGGGATACGACTAAAGTCGCTCGCCCCGACATTGTGGCCCGCACGGATCGTGCGGCGTGGAAGCAGTGAAGGTTGCATGACGCAACAGAGGCGCGCGCATTGTCCGGACGCGGAGCAGGATGACTTGCTGGCGCGTCACAATCAGTTTGAAACCGACAATGCGGCCGCCGCTTGCCGGCAGACCATCCTCTTCGAACGCCAGGACTTCCTCGAGCCGCTCGATCGGGATGAGCCCTTTCGCATGTCGATCAACTCCGTGCTGCTCGACGGTGTCCGCATCAGCGCCGTGAAGACCAGCGGCCACCGCGTCCGTCTCGTCGAGGACGAGAACATCACCCTGCTGCTGCCCTGGACCGGAACGATCGAGACCGACGATATCGGCCGCCGGATCCAGGCGAATACGGAGTCGATGCTGATCCCGACACCTGGCAGGCGCACGACGATCTGCGAACCGGGCTATCTTGGCCTCGTGGTCCAGCTTCCGCTGACGCGGCTGCGCAGTGCGGCTGCCCTCAATCCGGCCGATGGCTGGCGTCCGGACGGACAGGCCCCGGGGATGATCAGCGTCACGTCCGGACAGGGCGCGGCTCTCGGCCGCTATCTGCGCCACCTCGCATCCGAGCTCGACCAGTCGGATGCGCTGCTCGTCGCACGCGGCGCCGCCAATGCAGCGGCGATGATGGTGACCGAACTGCTCGGCTTTGCCTGGCAGGCGGTAGTGGCGAACTCCGAGCAGCGCGGCAGATCGGCCGGCCTGCTGCAGGTCGCGCTCGCTGAAGAGATCATGCGCGCGAAATCCGACGACGCGCTCTCGATCACCGCGCTCGCCGCCAGGGTCGGCGTCAGCACCCGCTCGCTGCAGCTCGCCTTTCGCCGGTATCGCGGGGTCGGGCCGCGCCAGATCCTCGAGGATGTCCGCCTCGATGCCGCCCATGCCCGGCTGTTCGCCGCCGCGCCAGGCGACAACGTCACCCGGATCGCGCTCGATTGCGGCGTCACCCATCTCGGCCGCTTCGCCACGCGCTATCGCGCCCGCTTCGGCGAGACGCCGCTGGCGACCTTGCGCCGCCGCCGGAGCTGACGGAGCCCTGGCGCGCTATCCCGGCTGCACGCTGGCGAAGGCTACGGCGATCCGCTGCGGCGCCGTCGGGCGGGCATACATGCGGTCGAGATAGCGCTGCAGATGCGGGAAGCCATCGAGCAGCCCCTGCTCGTTCGCCCAGTCCATCAGATAGGCGGTGACGCAGTCTGCCGCCCCCATCCGGTCGCCGACGATGAAGTCGCGCTCCGCCATATGCGCCTCCAGCACCGCCGCCATGCGCCTGAACTCCTCGCTGGCGAGCGTGATGTCCTGCGGCAGCCGCTGCTCCTCCGGATAGAGGAAGCTGTGCTTGGTGATGCGCCAGAGCGGCTGCTCCAGCTCGGTCATCGCGAACAGGATCCAGCGATAGGCCTGCGCCCGCTCGGCCAGATCGTCCGGCAGCAGGCGCTTCTCCGGAAACTTCTCGGACAAATAGAGGATGATGGCCGCCGACTCGGGCAGGACATTGTCGCCATCGACCAGGACCGGCAGCTTGCCCGCCGGGTTGATCTTGAGGAACGCCGGCGTCTGCGCCTCGCCGCCGAGCAGGTCGACATGGATATAGTCGAACGGCACGCCGAGCTCCTGCAGCCCCCACATAGCCCGCAAGGTCCGCGTCGGTCCGAATCCGTAGAGTTTCATCATCGCTCTCTCCCATACATACCAATTGGTTTGTATTGACGCCGCTCAGGCTGACAGTCTGTGTCAGCAATCTCTGTCGCGGCCTTCCGCAGCGCCATGATCGCGCCACCGTCGCACCTAGATTCACCCGTCCCGAACGGCGCGATCGCGATCCGCTGCAGCTCGCGCCCGTCCCTGGAGAACCGATCCGATGCTCGCCCGTTCCGCGCTCGTGATGCCGCTGCTACTGATTCTCGCCAGTCCCCTCCTCGCCCAGACCGCCACGACGGCCACTCCGTCTGCTTCGGAGCCGGCCGCAGCGGGCAAGGCACCCGATGCCTGTCGCCTGCTGCCGCAGGCCGATCTCGAAGCGCTCTTCCCCGGCCGTCCGATCACCGCCAAGGGCCCGACGCTGAGCCCGATCAGCCGCGGCCCGCAATATGCCGAGAGCTGCATGTACTCGGTGAAGCTGCCGAGCCCGACCTCGAAGATGGACCATGCCCGCTTCGCCTCGGTCACGGTGATCCGCTGGGACGGCATCGCCAAGGGCCGCGAGACTCCGGCGCAGGCCTTCGCCTCGATCAAGGCGACGCGCGAGAAGGTCGCGGGCGATCCGAAGATCACGCTCAAGCTCGAGCCGCTCGCCGGCATCGGCGACGAGGCCTTCCAGGAGACCAATTCGTCCAGCGTCGTCGTCCGCGCCCGCAAGGATGATCTGATCTACGCCGTCTCGCTCGATCTCTATTCCGAGCAGACCGCGCCGAACGTGCTCGCTCTGGCGAAGCAGGCGGCGGCACGCTGGCAGGGCGGTGCCGGCATGGTCGACGCAGCGACGCAGATCGCCGCGAACAGCGCCGTGACGGTGCCGGCGGAAACCCGCCCCTCCTCCGTCGCCCCGGTCGAGCAGTGGCCGGACGCCTGCGCCCTGCTGACGCCGGCCGAGGTCAAGGCCGCCTTCCCCGATATGATCGTCAGCGAGCCGCGCAAGCTGATGGGCAAGATCACCCATGAGAGCCGCGAGAATCGGCAGGAGGCCCTGCCGAACCCGATCGGCTGCCAGTTCGACGCCAAGCGCAGCGTCGAGAAGGACGGCAAGCGCACGGTCGAGCTCAACCAGATCCAGGTCAGCGTCCGCAATGTCGCCGCCAATGAGGATCTGTCGAAGCGCTGGTTCCAGAGCGCAATCAAGGTCTCCGAGGCGAAGACGCCGGTCGAAGGGCTCGGCGACGAGGCGGCGCTCGACATCATGAACCGCATCCATATCCGCAAAGGGCTGGCGACGGTCGAGGTCCGCGTCTCCGGCGGCGAGCGCGACCAGGCGCTGCATGACCAGGCCAAGGCGCGCGTCGGCGAACTCGCCAGGATCGTGGCGGGGCGGCTGAAATAGCCTGCCGTCGCGGCGCCGCTGCTGATAGGAGAGCCCGTCAGCAAAGGGCTACGACGTCATGACCGAACGTTTCACCGAGACCCTCCGCCAGGCCAGCCAGCCGGCCTGGTCGCAATCCGTCGGCCACCGCTTCGTCCGCGAGCTGCTGGGCGGAACGGTGTCCGACGCGGTCATGGCCCGGTATCTGATCCAAGATCACCGCTTCCTCGACAGCTTCCTGACCCTGCTGGGGGCAGCGCTCGCCAGCGCCGACAGCTTCGAGGCCCGCATCCGCTTCGGCCGCTTCATCGGCATGGTGAGCGGCGAGGAGAACACCTATTTCCTGCGCTCCTTCGCGGCGCTCGGCGTCAGCGAGCAGGAGCGTAGCGAGCGCCCCGACAGCCAGCCCACCGCCGGCTTCAAGGCGATCATGCGCGAAGCCGCCGCGACGCGCTCCTATGCCGCCGCCCTCTCCGTCCTGGTCGTCGCCGAGTGGCTCTATCTCGACTGGGCGCAGCAGGCGTCGCAGCCGCTGCCGGCGAACTTCATCCACGCCGAATGGGTCACCTTGCACGACAACCCGGATTTCCGCGATTTCGTCGGCTTCCTGCGAAGCGAGCTCGACCGCGTCGGCCCAAGCGAAGCTGAGGCGAGCTGGGATTTCTTCCAGCGCACCGTCGCGCTGGAGAAAGCCTTCTTCGACTCGGCTTATGAGGAAGCCTGAGCGCCGTTCCTCCGGCTGAGGCAGGCGTGACAGGCGCGAGCCGCTCTGTCACAAGGGCTCACGAGAGACGGGGGCGTTCGCCGCGAGGCGAGCTGAGAAGCACCCTTCGAACCTGAACCAGATCATGCTGGCGGAGGGAGTCGCTCGGGGCAGCCTGGTCAGCGCTTATCCCCGTGCCCGCCTTCCACCGGAAAGGCGAGCCTTGACGACGCAGGACGCGACAGAGCGGAGCTCGGCCCCCGGCGCGAAGCCGGTGATGGCCGCGCTTGCCCCTGCCCTCCGCACGATTCTCGTCCTGCTGCTGGCCTGGCAAGGCGCGGTCTGGCTGTTCCAGCCGCCGCGCTACATCCTGCCCTCGCCGCTCGACGTGGCGCTGGCCTTCCAGCGCCAGCCCGGCTTCCTCTTCAGCCATAGCCTGACCACCATCGCCGAGATGGCGCTCGGCTTCGTGCTCGGCTCAGCGTTCGGTGCCTTGACTGCGCTCGCCATCGTGGCGCTGCCGCGGCTCGGGCGCCTGCTCTGGCCGATCTTGCTCGTGCTGCAATCCTTCCCGGTCTTCGTCATCGCGCCGCTGCTGGTGGTCTGGTTCGGCTTCGGCATGGGCTCGAAGGTGATCATGGCGACGATCATCATCTTCTTTCCCGTTGCCTCCGCCTTCACCGACGGCCTGCGCCGGACCGACCCGGAGCTGATCGACGCCACCGCGCTGACATCAGCGACGCATTGGCAGACGCTGCGCTATGTCCGCCTGCCGCTCGCCATGCCGAGCCTGCTCACCGGCCTCAGGGTCGCCGCCCCGCTCGCGCCGCTCGGTGCCGTGATCGGCGAATGGGTCGGTGCCTCGGCCGGGCTCGGCTTCGTCATGGTCCAGGCCAATGCCCGCATGCAGACCGACACGGTCTTCGCCGCGATGACCGTGCTCGCCGTGCTCAGCCTCGTCCTGCGCCATCTCGTCGACGCGCTCGGCCCGCGCCTGCTGCCCTGGGCGAGCGAGCCATGACGCCACTCCGCTTCAAATTGATCACGCAGAAGGATTTCGCCTGATGACCCTCCGCGCCCTGGCCAGACGCGCCCTCCTCGCCACCGGCCTCGTCCTGGCCGCCGGCCTCGCCAGCCCGGCGCGCGCCGCCGACAAGCTGACCGTGATGCTCGAATGGTTCGTCAACCCGGATCACGCGCCGCTGGTCGTCGCGCAGAAGCTCGGCCTGTTCAAGGAGGCTGGGCTCGAGGTCACCATGGTGCCGCCCTCCGACCCCTCGGCCGTGCCGCGCCTCGTCGCCGCCGGCCAGGCCGATATCGGCATCCACTACCAGCCCAATCTCTATCTCGACCACGCCGCCGGCATCCCGATCGTCCGTGTCGGCACGCTGGTCGAGACCCCGCTCAACAGCGTCATCGTCAAGGCCGACGGGCCGATCAAGTCGCTCGCCGACCTCAAGGGCAAGACGATCGGCTATGCCGTCTCCGGCACCGAGACCACTTTGCTCGGCCAGATGCTGGCCAAGGCCGGCCTCAAGCTCGACGACGTCAAGCTGGTCAATGTCAACTTCGCGCTCTCGGCCGCGCTGATCGGCGGCAAGGTCGACGCCACCATCGGCGGCTATCGCAATTTCGAGCTGACGCAGCTCAAGCTCGAAGGCCATCCCGGCACGGCCTTCTATCCCGAGGAGCACGGCGTTCCCGCCTATGACGAATTGATCCTGATCACCCGCCGCGACGCCCTCTCCGACAGCCGCCTGCCGCGCTTCCTCGACGCGATCGAAAAGGCCGCGCTCTATCTGACCAACCACCCGCAGGAGGCCTGGAAGCTCTTCATCGCCGCCCATCCCGATCTCGATGACGCCCTCAACCGACAGGCCTGGACCGACACGCTGCCGCGCTTCGCCAAGCGCCCGCGCGCCCTCGACCAGGGCCGCTATGAGCGCTTCGGCGCCTTCCTCGTCGAGCGTGGTTTGATCCAGAAGGCTCCGGCGCTCGCCGAGATCGCGGGCGAGGTGAAGTAACCGGCGGATCGCGGCGGCAGCCTCGCCTGCCGCCGGCCATCCCGCGTCCACATCAGGGCGGACCTGTGCCGACGGCTCTGGGTTCCCCACCGACAGCGGTGCTATGAGCCGGCTCCGCAGCCATTGGGCGAGCCCTCGCCCGGATTCGCAGCTGCGCCCGGCGAAGTCATCCCATGAACGTCAGCCAGCCGATCGCCTCCACCCGCCGCGCCGACCTGCCGGTGCTGTTCGCGCTCAGCGCGACGCATCTGCTCAACGACATGATCCAGTCGCTGATCCCGGCGATCTACCCGATCATCAAGACGGCCTACGCATTGGATTTCGGCCAGATCGGCCTGATCACGCTGACCTTCCAGATCACCGCATCGCTGCTGCAGCCTGTCGTCGGCGCCTATACCGACAAGAACCCGATGCCCTATTCGATGGTCGTCGGTATGGGCTGCACCCTGACCGGGCTGATCGGCCTCGCCTATGCCGGCAGCTACGCGCTGCTGCTGATTTCGGCGGCCTGTGTCGGCCTGGGCTCCTCGATCTTCCACCCGGAAGCGACCCGCATGGCCCGCAACGCCTCCGGCGGCCAGCAGGGGCTGGCGCAGGGCATCTTCCAGGTCGGCGGCCAGAGCGGCGGCGCGCTCGGCCCGCTGCTCGCCGCCTTCATCATCGTGCCGCGCGGCCAGACCAGCGTCGCCTGGTTCTCGGCGGCAGCCCTGCTCGCCATGGTGCTGATGGTCTGGACCGCCGGCCGCTATGCCGTCCTGAGCAAGGCCGCCGCAGCCGCTCCCAAGCCCACGAAGGTCGCGGCCGCAGCGCCCGCGGCGCCCGCCCATTCGAAGGGCCAGATCGCCTTCGCGATCACCATCCTGGTGATCCTGCTGTTCTCGAAGAACGCCTATTCGTCGAGCTTCAGCTCCTATTACACTTTCTATCTGATCGGGAAGTTCGGCGTCTCGGTGCAGGGCTCGCAGCTGATGCTGTTCCTGTTCCTCGCGGCCGCCGCCGTCGGCGCGCTCGCCGGCGGCATCATCGGCGACAGGGTCGGCCGCAATCGCATCCTCTGGTTCTCGATCCTCGGCGCCCTGCCGTTCTCGCTGATGCTGCCCTTCGCCGACCTGTTCTGGACCGGCGTGCTGACGGTGGTGATCAACCTGATCATGGCGAGCTCCTTCGCCGCGATCCTGATCTACGCAATGGAATTGATGCCGGGCCGGATCGGCCTGATCGGCGGCCTGTTCTACGGCCTCTCCTTCGGCCTCGGCGGGCTCGCGGCGGCGATCCTCGGCGAGGTCGCCGACTGGATCGGCATCGAGGCGGTCTACCGCATCTGCGCCTTCCTGCCGGCGATCGGGCTGCTGGCCTGGTTCCTGCCGAAGGTGGAGCACCGGCGGGGGTAGAGGCGGCCAACTAGGCCAATGGCGTAGGTCCGCAAGCGCTTTTTTGCCCGAGCTGGGACTCAGCTCTTGGCCAAATGCGAACATTCAGGAACCAAATGTGCTCGAGACAAAGGGCGCTCCATTTGAAACCAGCACTCGTTGCCGCACAAGCCATGGAGCTTATCTCCCGCTAGACGAATATTCATCAATTTTAGAGATGAACGCTGCGATCTTTGAGCTATCCTTCACTCCACGCTCGCTTGAGACACCTGTCATTACATCTAGCCCCCATGGTCTTACCCGCTCAAGCGCATTCCCAACATTGTCGGGTGTAAGCCCACCCGCCAGGACAAACTTCAGTTTTGGGAAAGAGCCAATGAGCTGCGCGCTCAAATTCCAATCATGCACTTTCCCGGTCCCTCCTTTGCCGCCCGCCGCGGAGGCGCTATCCAGCAGAAGTATAGAATAGAATCTATGAATCTCATACTCAGATACAATTTGGCTCAAATGCTCAGTACCACTATTAGGGACTATCGAAACCTTCTTTATAAACTTAATATCACCAGCGATAATATATTCATATAAGCTCTCAATACCTCTTACATCTGACTGAAGTTGAATATAATCAGGTTTTACAATTTTATTGATATGGAGTATTTCCTCAGAGTTTTTACTATGCGTCAAAATAACATATTGCAAAGAAGATATTTTTTGCTGAACGAGCGACGCAGCTTCCTCCAAAAGGAGTTGATCTTTGTTCCGATGAGGGTGCGTATTGGGGACGACAATCAATCCGACTGCATCGGCGCCGAGGGCGTGACAGGCGTGAATATCTTCCTCTCGTGCGAGGCCGCAAATCTTGACCCAAGGCCGCTGAAATTGGAGCATGATTCATTCTTCCTCATTGCGGTTGACTTGAATGATCGCGGATTCTCAGAAGTTCCTTAGCCAGTTTGAAGACTCGGAACGAGAATTTATTAAGCGCTTGTTGGATTCCTTTATATACGCAGACCGAAACCAGATTAGAAACAAGCTTCATGAGCAGTTTTCCGCACTAGACGGGCTTCCGAGAGTAGGCTTTGTCGCGTTAGGGCATACAACCGAATCTGGCAATGAGTTGGCAAGCGACCTCAGGCGTTCGCTAGGAGATCGTGTTGCCGTTGAACAGTTCCTGATGTCCGATCAATTGGATAGCGCGAATCTTGCGCCGTTCGAGCAATTCATTTTTCTCGACGACTTTATCGGGACAGGCCGCCAAGCCGTGGATTATTTTGAACGCATCCGCGGGAACTTCGAAAAAAAAATCACCTACGCATATCTGGCCGGCATGGATACAGGCATCGGAAAAGTCCGCGAATATTTGAAATCAAGATTTAAAAAATGCGAATTGACCTCAATATTGGACATTCAAATTAGACCAGCTTTCGATATTGGTTACATATTTGAGAATGAATTTGAAATAGTCCAGGCAAAAAAAATCTGCAAGAAATATGGCGATTATCTAAGCTCATTTGAAGCTGATCGTCATCATACAAGCTACCCACTGGGATACGGGGACAGTGCGATATTATTCGCTACCGAGTATAACACACCAAATAACACCTTGCCGATATTTTGGAGCACCGTTAAATTGCCTACGGGGGAGAAATGGCTCGCACCATACCCTCGACTGCACAAATTAGCTCGAATTCCTCCGCCGCCACGCGTACCTTTTATTCTGGAGCATAAGATGCATGAAGCGCATAAATTCGGCTCACTGATAGTCCCGTCCATAGCAAAGTACCAGCGTTTTGATCCCCCATTGCTGCATTCCGAGATCAAAACGGCTCTGGCAGAGCCCAAAAAGCCTGCCGTTCGAACTCGCAGAATATTACACCGCGGGCGTCGAGGTACGGATCTCTGAACTCCGAGCTCGTGGGAAGAGCGTTCAAATCAACAACGGATATTCACTACATTCCGCTAGGATAGATAAAATCCAAGTTGCGGGCCAAAAAGGCCTGAAGCATATCCCATATCTTGAATTTGAACCTGCGGACTACTCACACCAGATAATGTTCGGAGAGCGCATAACCGAACCGGCACTGATCGCGACCCAAGACGGACCTTGCTCCATTCGAGAGTTTATGGAGAGAGATCAACTCGTAAGCCTAGCCCACTTCGATTGGGCGACAATAAAGGACATACCTATTCCTCAACGATTTGCGAACGTTGTTGGCCTCGTCGTCCAACACGACCTTCAAGATAAATCGAAAGGAAAGTGTCTCATTGCCTGTTTGCGTTCGAAGGCCATGGCCGTATCAGAAGAGGAAGGGCTGGGTATCTGGCAGGCGACCATGTCATGCGCGGAAGGCATGCTACGACCTGACGACGCCGACGACATGGTCGGCGCTGCGCCGTCGCCCTTCAATACTGCAACGCGGGCGCTCAAGATGGAGTTGGGTCTGACACTAGGAAAACACTACAAACCCACAGATCTGAAGATGTTGGCACTTGCGTATGATTCAAAACGTTGCCAGCCGGTCGCTTGTTTTCTTTTGGAGATTCCAGATCTAGACTACGAAATGGTGGAGAACCTGTGGAACACCGAAGCTGAGGACAATAACGAGTCACCGGCGATTTTCCCCGTTCCGATTTCACCTGCCGCCCTTTCAGCTTTTCTCCGGGGGGATTTCGTGTGGGAAGGGCGGACAACGCGCATGTTCTCCAATCACCAGCAAATCGGCCTTTGCGCACTCGCTGAGCACTATTTCTCTCTGAAAAGTCTGAGTGTTTAGCCCCCCAGATGACCGTTATTGGTGCACATCTGATTATTGACCTAACGGCTCATAGTTTCAAAAGCATGGTGCGGACGGCGGGGATCGAACCCGCATGCCGTTTCCGGCGAGGCATTTTAAGTGCCTTGCGTCTACCAGTTTCGCCACGTCCGCGCGGCGAGACTGGTTAGCCGTCCGCGACGGCGGCCACAAGGGCGAGCGCTCACGAGTTGTGTGCGGAACCGCGCCGTCATCCTGGACAAGCCGCGAAGCGGTGCAGCTTCGGGATCCATCGTAAGGCTGCGGAACTCTACGATGGATCCCGGGACGAGCTACGCTCGCCCAGGATAACGGTGCGGTTCCGAGCTAAAACAAACGAGTGCTCCGGCCTCAGCGCCGGTGCGCCGGCTTGTACCATTCGACGCCGTCGGGATCGACATAGAGCCCGGGCGCGACGTCGGAGCCGATCTTCTTCTGCTCCATCGGCACGCGCACCGTGTCGTCGCGGTCGCCGCGGCGGATATAGGGGCCGCTCGCCTGCTGGCTGTGCTGGCCGCCGCCGCTGCCGCCACCCATCACCGCCCGGCGGCCAGCGACCTTGTCGTCGAGCGCCGCGACCTGGCGCGCCGAGAAGGCGACCTTGGCCGTGCCCTCGATGATCGGCAGCGCCTTGCCCGAGGCGCCCTCGCCGGTGACGCGGATGCCGACGAAGCGCGGCACATAGGACTGGCCGCCACCGCCACGCGCCAGCGCGTCCCAGCCGCCGGTCGTCGAGACCTGGGCGCCGCAGCGCTTGTGGGCCCGCTCGCAGGCGCTGCGCGAGGCATAGCGCGGCGCCTTCTGCTCGAATTCGGCGCGGGCGTTGCGGTAGGCGTGCTCGCACTGCTCGGCCGAGAGCTTGCCGGCCTCGATGCATTCGTCGCGGCGGACATAGGTCTGGCCGGTCGCCTGGGCGGCGAGGTCGGCAGGCGTCAGGGCGATCCCGGCGACGGCGAAGGCGGCCACGCGGACGAAAGCGAGGGGAAGAAGCGTGATCATGCGGCTTCCCTGATCATGCGATTGTGGCGTCACAGCAGCGGCCTCATCGTGATGGCGAGCTCGCGCGTGCCACCATAGTCGATTTTGCCGTTGCCGAGCACCGGAATCGAGCCGGTGACCAGGATCGCCTTGGGCAGCCATAATTCCGGGAAACCCTGGCGCTTGGCCTCGTCCTGCAGGGATTTCTTCTCAGCATCGGGCTTTTCGGTGACGAGGACGAGCTGCTCGCCCTTGCGCATGTCCGGCAGCGCGACGACCACGTGATTGTGACCGGGCCACAGGCCCGCGATCATCGACTCGACCGCCGCGAGCGAAACCATCTCGCCGCCGAGCTTGGCGAAGCGCCGCGCCCGGCCCTTGATGGTGATGAAGCCGTCGTCGACGGCGACGATGTCGCCGGTGTCGTGCCAGCCGCCCTCCGGCGGCACGATCGCACCGGGATTGTCGGCGTTGAGATAGCCGAGCATCACGTTCGGGCCCTTCACGCAGAGCCGCCCGCCCTCGTTGATGCCCTCGACCGGCTCGAGCTTGGCCGTAATGCCGGGCAGGAGCCGCCCGACGCTGCCATCCCTGGTCGCCACCGGCGTGTTGCAGGCCAGCACCGGCGAGCATTCGGTGCAGCCATAGCCTTCGAGGATGGTGGTGCCATAGGGCTGCCACATCCGCCGCGTCTCCGGCTTCACCCGCTCGGCCCCGGCGACGACATAGCGCACGCTCTTGAGGTCGCCCTCATCCGCAGCACGCGCATAGCCTTGCAAGAAAGTGTCGGTGGCGAACAGGAAGGTGGCGCCGGTCTCGCCGATCAGCTTCGGCACCTGCTTGTAGTGCAGCGGGCTCGGATAGAGCACGACCTTCATGCCATGGGTCAGCGGCATCAGCAGCGCCGCCGTCAGGCCGAAGGAGTGGAAGGCCGGCAGCGGGTTCATGACGATGTCGCGCTCGCTCAGGAAGCCGGCGGCGAGCTCGAAGATCTGGCGGGCGTTGGAGACGAGGTTGGCATGGCTCAGCACCACGCCTTTCGGCTTGCCCTCGGTGCCGGAGGTGAAGAGCACGACGGCGGGATCGTCCGGCCTGGCGGCATGGCGCGCATGCACCATGCCCGGCGCCAGCGAGGCCAGCGCGCCGAGCGCCTTGTCGAGGCTGGTCAGCTGCTTGCGGACGTCTTCGAGATAGATCACCCGCCGTCCGGGAGTGAGCGCGTCGATGATGTCGTCGAGCTTGGCCTGGTCGATGAAACGGCGCGAGGTGACGATGGTCGAGATCGGCCCGATCTCGCAGGCGGCGGTGAGGTTCTTCAGCCCGGCGGTGAAGTTGAGCAGCGCCGGCACGCGGCCATAGGCCGAGAGTCCGAACAGCGTCACCGCCATGCCCTGCACGTTCGGCAGCATCAGCCCGACCGTCTCGCCAGGCCTGGTCTGCGCCGACAGCTTGCGGCCGAGCACCAGCGCACCAAGTATCAGGCTACTATAGCTGAGCGGCTTGCGCTCCGGATCCTCCAGCGCGACGCGGCCCTTGCCATGCTTGCCGGCGGCGGCCAGCAGCGCCTGGAACAGGGTCGTCCGGGCGGCTTCGACATCGAAGGGCTGTGCCGGCAGTTCGATCGCGGCCATCTCGCTTTGTGCTCCGGGCTGTTTCTCTCCACAGCGGAACGTAGCTGCCCAGTGCATGGTTGCAATGCGCCAGGGTGACGAGAGTGCTGCAGCGCAGCGAAAATCGACCTGGAATCGGCTCCGACTCAACGATCTCGCAACGGCGGCGGTCCAATCGCTGAAATTTGACGAAGAAGCCGTTCATCACGTCGTGCGCCCGTCATTGAGATCGGGCATACTTATCGCTATCTCCGGTTGCGGAGCTGGGGATTGCAGCCGTGCCGTCCATTTCAAAAAAACTGATAGCCGCCACTGCGCTGGCAGCGGCTTGGGCCGCCATAGCCTCGCCCGCGAGCGCCGCGGGCTTCTGGGAGACGCTGTTCGGCGTCCCGCAGCGCCGGGCCGTCGCCCCCATGCCGGAGAGCGTGCCGCTGCACATGACCGTGCGGCCCAAGCGCAAGAAGGCCACGACGACGCTCGATGCCGGCAAGGACGGGCCGAAGCCGAAGCTCGTCAAGCCGATGGAATATGCCAGCGATCCGTTCTGGTATCTCAAGGACGAGACGCTGAAGAAGGGCGACATCATCGTCCTGAAGGACCGCGTCGTGGTCTTCGACGGCGGCGCCCGCGCCTATGCCAACTTCGCCAGCTTCCAGTCGAGCCCGCTGCTTTCGGCCAAGGCGAAGAGCCAGCTCAAATACCTGGTCTCGACCCCGCGGGACAACTACACGGTCTGGGAACCGGTCCAGTCGATCTCGGACCGCAACACCAGCGCCTCGGCCGAGCTCTCGGAGCGCACGCGCTAAAGCAATTCCAGCAGAAGTGAACAGCGGGTCTGCGTCCGGAATTGCGTCCAAAGCAAAAGCTTTATGACGAGGCGAGCCGGCGCTCGCCCCATCTCATTCCAGTCGCATTGAAACCTTCGAACGGTCAGACCGAGGACAGAGCCTGACCGGATTTCGCAACTAGCGTCACTTCGCATCGGGCGTTTGCCCCTCCCTCCAGTGATGGAAAGGAGCCAATGATGCGCAGCCTCGCCAGAGCCGCTTGCCTGTCCTTCGTACTGGTCGTCAGCGCAGCCACGGCGCAGGGCCAGTCGCCTTCCCTCCCCTCCGATAATCCCGGCCTGCAGGATCCTTCCGCGATCCGCAAAGCCGTCGTGATCGAGCGCCGCTCGCTGCCGCCGCAATTGCGCGTGCAGGTCGACAGCGCCGTCGCGCAGACGAGCCCCGACGATCTGCAGCAGCTCAGGCGATCGATCGAGACCATCCCCGCCGCCACCAGGGCCTTGCAGGCCAGGGGCATGAACTCGGCCGCGATCATCGCAGTCGCGCTCGACGAGGACGGCGATCTGACCCTGATCGCCGAAGAGAGCATCTGAAAGCCAGACGATTTGGGGGTGCCGGCCGGCAGGCCGAGCGCTTCCACGGGCAGCCCGGCGCTCCTGCCCCGACCAAGGTAGCGCCGCGAGAGCCGGATCCGATCGGATTGGCACAATCTGATCGGTGAATCCGTCTCTCTCTCGCAATGAAAGGACCGATCATGAAGCTGACTGAAGCAAGCATCGACACCGCCCTGCATCAGCTCGACGCCCAGGCGATTCCGGAGAACCATCCCGCCACCGTCCAGCTCGGCGAGCTGTTCGGCGAGCACACCTTCTTTCTCGACGCCGGCGGCCTGACCATCATCGAGCCGGTCAAGACCGATGGTGCCGCCGAGGCGATGGGCCGCGTGGTCAAGCTCGCCAGATGGGGCGACGAGACCCGCCGGAACCTCGCGCCGCACGAGCCGGAATATACCGACATCATGGTCACGCTCGACCGGGCGGCGTAGCGCTGCTCGTCATCGTCATGGTCGGGCTTGTCCCGACCATCCACGTCTTCCTTCATCAAACGCCGTGTTGAAGACGTGGATGCTCGCCACATGGGCGAGCATGACGGCGTGCGACCTCAGCCGAACGCCCCGATCTCATGCTGGATCGCGCCCGAGATCTCGCGCAGCAGCGCAAAGCACTCCCGCATCGGCTCGACCACGTCGCGATGGAAGGCGGCATAGGCGCCGCCCTCGCGCGGCCCCGGCGGCTCGCCGAAATCGAGGCCGAGCGCCGGGTCGGGATTGAGCGGGAAGATCTCGCCGAGCAGCGCGAGCGCCCCGTTCATGTCGAGCCGCAGAATGCGCTCGAGCAGGAGCTCGCGCGTCACGCCGGCATGCGGCCGGAAATCCGGGATATGCGTCGCCGACAGCCAGATCCGGTGCAGTAGCGCAAGCCGCAGCGTATGCAGCGCCACCAGCCGGACCGGCATCGCCGGCGGCTCGCCTGCCGCCTCCTTCAGCTTCAGCCGGTCGGAGGCGAAGCGCCAGAACAGCCTTCGCAGTGCCGGGGCGAGATCGAGCTGCGCCAGCGCCTCGGCGACGGCGAGCAATTCGTCTCGCCGGCCCTCTTTCTCGGTGCGCCGGGCCCGGTCGAACCAGGAGCCGGCATCGAGCGTGTCGAGATAGGCGCGCAGCACATCGAGATCACTGTTCGCCATCGCATGGGCCGCGAGCCGATAGGCCCGGCCGAAGCGCTCCGAGCCATCGCGCATCGTGGCGAACAGCTCCGGTGCCCTTGCCGCCGCCTGGCCGATGCCGTGCACGCTGTTCGCCAGCCAGCCGAGCTGCTGCAGGATGGCGTTGTTCGGGATCGCCCGCAGTTCGCGCGGATGGCGGATCACCGTCGGCCCGCCGGCATCGCTCTGCCGCGCCGCCGGGCGCGAGCCGGTCTTGTCGAGCAGCGAGGGACCGAAGGTGCCGATCAGCGCCGCATAGCCGGGATCGTCGACGAGATGGGTCATCTCCTCGCGCACCGTCTGGAAGAATTCGGTGGCGAAATCCGGCTCGGCATAGATCGGATCGTCCGTGCCCGCCGTAGCATCGGCGAAGACGGCTTCGGCGATGCGCGCCACCGTCGCCCCCGCAAGCCCCTTGGTGCCGAACAGCAGATAGCCGTCGCTGCCCTGGAAGCTGGTCTCGCGCGTCACCTTGACGCCGGCCTTGGCGAAGGCCCGCCGCGGCCATTCCGGATCGAGATAGGCCAGCCGGTCTTTGAGGCTGTCGGGATGGGCGCCGCGCCCGGCCGACTCGCCATGGGTGTCGAAGATCACCAGCTCGATATCGGTGAGCCCATAGCGCTGCAGCAGCTCAAGGATGCGGCTGCGCAGCCGCTCGACCCAGAACGTCGCCGCGACCTGGCCGATATAGCGGCCGGAATCGGAATAGCCGAACTGGACGCAGAGCCGGCCATGGCGCTTGAGATAGTCGCGCCAATGCGGGCTGCGCAGCGCCTCGTCGATGATGCGCGGCCCCTGCTCCAGCGCGTCCGAGGTCTCGAACAGCGGTGAGATCTCGACGAGATCGGCGATGCCAAAGCGCCTGGCGAGATAGAGCGCTGAGAGCAGCGTGTAGCCGGTCTCGGTCTCGGCGATCAGGAAGCGCACCGGCCGCGAGCCGTCGACATGCTTCACGATCTGCGCGACCATCATCATCATCCGCGCCGCCGAGGCGCGCTCGACCGCGAGCGCGCCGAAATCAACCGGCGTCGGCCTGGCCTTGGCCAGCGCCTGGTTGACGGCGGCGAGGAAGGCGCGCCGCTGCGCCGGCTGGGCCGGTTCCTCGTCGAGCGGGATCACGCCGCGCATCGCATTGTGCAGCTGCGAGGCGTTGAGCCGGAAATGCGGCAGCGCGATCGAGACGCCATGAGCGATGACGCCGGCCCGCGCCAGCACCAGCGCTTCGGCGGCCGCCTCGTCCTCGGCCAGCACGACCGCCTTGTCGAGCGCCGCCAGCAGCTTGGAGGCGTCCGGCATTGCCGCCTCGCGCTCGCCGACCAGCGACAGCGAGAAGGCCTGCAATGCCGCGATCTCCGGCTTGCTGTTCAGGGGCGGACAGAGGGCAAGCTGGCGCTCGACGGCCGCGAGCGCGCCCTCGACCAGCGCCCTCACCTCGGCTGTCGCCGGCGCCTCCGGCAATTTCTCCAGCAGCCGGAAGAACTGGCCGCGCTTCGATTCCAGCCGGTAGCGCAGCGTGTCCCACCAGCCGATATCGGTGCGCCCATCGGTGTCGCAGCCGACCCAGGAAGCGAGCTGCAAAGCGCGCGGCTTGAGCTCGCGCCAGCGTTGCGGCCAGCGCGCCCGCGCTTCGGTGAGGAAGACTGCGTTCAGCCGGTCGATCGCATCGCGGGCGTTGCGCACCGAAAAACGCGCCTGCTCGAACTCGTCCTGCAGGGTGATCGCCGCATCCGGCCGGAACGACAGGTCTGCAGCCATCAGTGCCGCCGCCTCGCCCTCGTTCGAGGCGAGATCGGCCAGCGCATGCGCCACCGCCCGGCTCATGCCGAAGGTCGGATGCGCCGTGAAGACGGCGGCGAAGCGCACCCGCGCCAGCGCTGCGCCATAGGCCTCGAAGGGCTGTGCCGAACCGCTCGCCTCCTCGGCGACGCGCCGCGCCAGCGCCGCATAGGCCTCGTTCTCGTCGCGTTCCAGCCCGACATAGGTCGCGACACGCGCCGCCCGGTCGGCGAGCGCAGCTCGGCCGAGCTGGCGGATCAGCGCCGCGGTGTCGACAAGTGTCACCTCGCCGCGATCCATTTTCCGGGTCAGCCAGAGCGTGACGCGTAAGACCGGATTGCCGAACGGGTCCTCGCGCGCATCCGAGCGCGCCTGCACGATCGCCGCCGACAATTCGTTCGCCAGCGCCGATGGCGACAATTCCTCCACACCCGCCACGCCGCTCTCCGCTTTTTTCAATCGTTTGATGAGGCGGCCGGCAGGTGAGCAGGATTCAGACTTTGCTGCAACTGCGAAAAGCATTGTGGCAGCGCAGCGGCCACGGCGGTGCCGCTGACTGGGCGTCGGCATGGCCTGGCCGATCGCGCCAAAATTACAACATGGCGACGCGAAGCCTGACGAGGTTGCAGAACCGGCTTGCTCACAGCGATGGCCTCCTGTCTTGAGCAATGCGATGCCGGCGCCTTTTCCAGGTCTTTCCATGCTGTTGCGCACTGCTGCTGTCGTGTCCCTTGCTGTCCTGCTCGGCGGCTGTCTCAATGCCGCCGGCCACAAGGCACCGCCGCCAGGCGCCGAAGAACTGCTCCAGCAGATCGCGCAGGACGAGCCGAAGGTCCGCAAGCTGGTCGCCTTCGGCCTGGCCGAGACGCCGCAGCTCAGGGGCGTCCTTTCCGGGCGGCCCCACCTCACCAGCGCTACGATCGCCGGCCCCCAGCTCCATCAGGATCCGATCACGCCGTACTGGGCGATCCTCTATTGCGTCGAGGCGGAGACCACCGGCTTCTTCTCGAAATTTGCCATGCACGTCGCCGTCAGCAAGACGCCCAATGGTTGGCGCGGCAGCGCGACCAAGGAGAAGCTCGGCATTGTCTGCACGCAGCCGAAGCGTCCCTTCCCCGAGCTGGTGACGCGCGCCAATGAGCTCGCCGACGCCCAGCCCCCGAAGCCGTAGTATCGGGCTCGCCCCTCCGAATATGAGGACGGGCCCCTCCGGCCCTTACAATCACCCTGTCCATGGCCATATTGGGGGCACCCCGGAGGAAGCCATGGACACGACCGTGCGGCGCAACCTCTCCGGCAACTGGGGCGTCTCCGACCTGCTCGAGCGCCCGATCTGCTCGATCATTCGCGATCCGCACGGCAGTTGCTGGATCATCCTCTCGCAGGATCAGATTGCGCGCCTGAGCGACATCCGGAAGGGGCCGTTCCTGTCTGTGGAAGCAGCCATGACGGCGATCGAGAAAAACCTCAACGGACCCTGCCGTCATCATAGGGCAACTGTTCCGCAGAACTATTTTCCGTAAGGTCCTTGCAGCCGCGAAACAGATAAACCTGTCGGCACAACTTCATTTGGCCACATTGCCTGGATAGAAACAGCAGGCAGGCGAAGAATGCCCGGCTGGCTCCCCTGATTGGAACCGGCGCCGCGCCTCCACCCTACCGTCGAAAACTGAATGCTGCCCGTGGCAGCACCATCGTCGCACGCAAGCGTGCCCGGCGATGTCACCACAAGACCGCACGGCCTCGGCCGGGCGGCAAACGGATATAAATGCAAGAATCAATCGAACTGAAGTCCACCCAGACCAGGCGTGTCGCCACTGCGATCGCCAATACGCTTCCGCCGAAATCCGCACCCGCAAGATCCGCACCCGATTGGAAGCCGCAGCCCTGCGGTCTCAGCCGCGAGGAGCTGCGTCGCATCGTCAAGAAGATGCTGGGATGAGGAGGCTGGACATGTCCATACACCAACCCAGAAGCACGACCTTCGACAATCGCGTCACCCGCGCGGGCTCACGCGCCGACGCCTTGCAGCCGAGGCGCGGCTCGACCGCGCAGGCGAGCTATGAGCGCTATCTCGCCATGGCCAGGGCCAAGGCCCTCGCCGGCGACCGGATCGAAGCCGAGCGCTACTACCAATATGCCGAGCATTACCATCGCCTGATCAGCGGCTCGGCCGCCTGAGGCCCCGTCCCGTCCTTACGGCGGACAGAGGTCATCACACGACATAGCCCCTCGCCAGGGTGATCTCGGCGCGCAGCGCCTCCGCCAGCCCGGTCTGCCCGAGACGCTCCATCTCGCCAGATGCATGCTCGCGCTCGTCGATCTCCGCCAATATCGCCGCCCGCACCTCCGATGGGCCCAGCAGCAGCCGCTCGACCTCGGCCGCGCCGCTGCGGAAATCATGCTGGACCACCGCCTCCTGCCTGGCCGTCGCCGGCGGTGCCTCGGCATTGTCGATCGCGGCGACGAGTGCCCGGATCAGCTTGGCCTCGTCAGCGCGCCCGCTCTTCATCGCGATACGCAGATCGGCCCGCAACCGGGTTTTCATCTCGGCGCCCGCGTCGATTTGCGCGGCGGCTCCTTCTGTCGTCATGACCTCTATTGATCTCTATTGCTCCTCGTATTAGGAATTTATGGGAGCAATAGGGAATATTCAATGTCGGATGGACTCGTCACCGTCGAGCAGGCGGCCACAGAGCTGAACCTCCACCCCAAGACCGTGCTCCGCTACATCCGCGAGGGCCGGCTGCCGGCGACGCGTGTCGGAAAATCCTATCGGATCGCCCGCTCCCGGCTCGACGCCTTCGCCGGCCTCGCCAGCGGCAGGTCCGAGGCAACGGCGTCCGCCCGCGCAACCTGCATCCTCGATATCCCCGACATCGCCGTCGAGCGGGCCGAGCGCATCGCGACCTTCCTGCAGGCCGTAGCGCTGACCGGCGATGCCGACAGCCCACCCTTGCACCTCGATACGGCGTTCGATCCGCAGGCCAGGAGCCTCAAGGTCGTGCTGATCGGGGATCCGGCCGATGTCGGACGGCTCCTCGAGATGCTGCAGATGCAGATCGGGAACCGGCCATGAGCGACCCGGTCTACGGCAACGCCTCGACCGCCGCGGCGGTCGAGGCGCATTACCGGCGCGTGCTCGCCCGCTGGCCGGTCCCCAGCACGCAAGCCCATCTGCCGACACGCCAGGGCCCGACCTTCGTCGTCGCCAGCGGGCCGGAAGACGCGCCTCCCGTCGTGCTGCTCCACGGCTCGCAGGCCAACTCGGCCGCCTGGCTGCTCGATGTCGCGCTCTGGTCGACCAGGTTCCGGCTCTACGCGGTCGACATGATCGGCGAGCCCGGCCTCAGCGCGAAGGTCCGGCCCGCGCTCGCCGGAGATGCCCACGCCCTCTGGCTCGACGACGTCTTCGCCGGGCTTGGGCTGTCGCAGGCGGCGCTGGTCGGCATGTCCCTGGGCGGCTGGCTGGCGCTCGACTATGCGAGCAGGCGGCCCGGCTTCGCCCGGGCGCTCGCTTTGATCGGCCCGGCCGGCATCGGCCGGCAGAAGAACTTCCTCCTGAAGGCGCTGCCGCTGCTGCTGCTCGGCGGCTGGGGCAGGCGCAAGGCGCGCGAACTGGTGCTGGGCCCCTTCCCGAAGGTGCTGCCGGAAGCGGTGCGGTCGCTCGCCGAGCTGATGGAGGAGATCGGCGGGGCCGTGCGCCCGCGTATCGTCAGCATCCCGCGATTGACGGATGCCGAGCTCGCCGGCCTCGGCGTGCCGATCCTGGCGGTCCTCGGCGGGCGGGACGTCCTGCTCGATTCCCGGGATACGCGGACGAGGCTGCAACGCGCCGCCCCGCAGGCCGAGATCTGCTTCCTCGATGACGGCTACCATTTCCTGCCGGACCAGACCGCGCGCGTCATGGCGTTCCTGGAGCGTAGCGCCGTCCTGACATGAGTCTGCGGAACCGCGCCGCAGAACCCGTCTCCTGGAAGGAGAGGGTTCCCGCGCTTGGCCGATCAAGCGAGCGACCTCCAAGCGGGGACAGATCCCCAATCAATCCCCGCCCCTGAAACCTGCTTTATGCTTCTCCCCGTCCCATCCGAGCCGAGGGGGCTTCGCGAGGCGTCGAGAAGCCGGGTGGGAGAGCGGTGTCCGTGGCGACAGAGCTTCGCAAGCTCGAAGAGCACGCTCCGCAAAAGTGTGATCCACTTTTGCGATCCGAGCTTGCTCCTCCACCACGGAGGGGTTTTCGTCGATGGGAGAGGCCCTCCCAGTCCTGCCGGACGTAACCAGACGACGAGAGCACCGTAAGAGAACCGCGCGCGGGGTTCGGGCAGTGGCCAGTGGCGCTGCTTCGACACATCGACATCGACATTCGGCACGCAGCCGTCGACTGCGGCGCCGCCTTAACCCCGCGCCCTCCCTCGGATGGCGTTTTTCGCAAACCCCGCGGCAGAAGCCGGCGGGAAGCGCAACCGCGGGCACAATACGAGCCCGCCCGGGCCATGATGACCGGATTGCGGCGCAATGATGTATGCGGCCGGGCTCAGCGAGCTGGGGGGCCATGCATCGCACGCAATCGAGGATGCTTGGCAAGGTTCTCACCGCAACCTAAAGAAGATTATCGAGTCGCCTGACAACCGGAACGATTCCCGGCTTTGGACACCGAGCAGAAGCGAAACACCGGATGCCAGTGAGCTCGTGGAAAAACCGGACGAGACATAAGAGGGAGCAGGCGCAGCTCTGCATAGCCGGCAAAATATACCTATCAACACTAAAATTTTGAGAACTTCTACTTCCGGCCCGTTTCTTTAATTGCCACCCTGTACAGCTACGCACAGGAACCTGACCATGAAGAAATGGGACATCCTTATCGGCGTACCTTCATACGACAGAAAACTATATATTGAGACGTCGAAATCTATCACCGGCACGATCGTCGAACTCGTCACCGTCAATGCGAAGGCTGCACTTTTTGCGGTGAGCGGCTGCGCCCTGATCACCCATGCGCGCAACGCGATCGTCGCCGAGTTCCTCGCGCGCAAGGAAAAGACCCACCTGCTCTTCGTCGACGCCGACATGGAATGGCAGCCGCATACCGTCCTGCGCATGCTGAAGGCGAACGTACCCTTCGCCGCCGCCCCCTATGCCAAGAAGCGCTATAGCAACTCGGCGACGCTCCGGGCCCAGCCGAAGAATTTCGACATGCTCCAGGCCGCCTCGCTGGAATGGAACCTGGAGTTCCACGACCGCGATGTCCTGAGCGGCAAGCGGGAGATCCCCGGGGTTCGCGGCGGCTTCGCCAGGGTTGTGCGTGTCGGCGCCGGGCTCACGCTGTTGCGGCGGGACATGCTCGAAACCATGGTCTCGAAATACGCCGACACCGAATACAAATGGGATGGCCGGAGCGACAACATCTCGCCGAGGGCGCGCTATTTCGGCCTTTTCGATCTGATGAAGGACCCCAATGGCGTGATCCTGGGCGAGGACTACGCCTTCTGCGACCGCTGGGTGAATGGCTGCGACGGCGAGATCTGGTGCGACATCGACGCCCGGCTCGGCCATCATGGCCATCACCGCTATTCCGGCGCCCTCGCGGAGAGCCTGCGCCTGCGCGGCCGCTTCACCGACGGGGTTGGAACCGACTGAAACCCGCCGGATGACGGGATCGGCAAACGCAGTACGATCTGCATCGCCTTCCGTGGCGCCGGCTGGCGTCCCCCTGGTCCCGAGCGCCAATGAGACGAAGCAGCCAGACCCGCCTGCCCGCGCCCTATCTCCGGCGCATCTGGCTCGACCGCGCGGCGGTGCCGGACCCTGACGCCTATCCCTGGTGCCTGCCCTTCCTGCGCGAGGACTTCGAGCTTTCTTTCGACAGGTCGATCACCATCATCGTCGGCGAGAACGGCACCGGTAAATCGACGCTGCTCGAAGGCATCGCCGTGCTTGCCGGCTATGACGAGGCCGGCGGCGGCAAGGGCTATCGCCCGGTCGATCATGCTGAGGCAGTCGAGGCCATGGGCGGCGCCCTCGCGCACTCGCTCAAAGCGAGCTGGCTGCCAAAAGTCACCGATGGCTGGTTCTTCCGGGCCGAAAGCTTCTTCTCGGTAGCGCGCTATCTCGACAAGGCCGCGCTCGATGCGGGCCAGCGCGGCCCGGATTTCCTCTCCCATTCGCATGGCGAGGGGTTTTTGCGCTTCTTCGAGGAACGCTGCCAGCGCCGCGGCATCTTCATCTTCGACGAGCCGGAATCGGCGCTGTCGCCGGCCCGCCAGATCGAGTTCCTCAAGCTGCTACGCCGCATGGACCGGCTCGGCCAGTGCCAGGTGATCATGGCGACGCACGCCCCGATCCTGATGGCCTATCCCGGCGCCCGCCTGCTCGGCCTGACCAAATACGGGCTCGATCCGGTGACGATCGAGCAGACCCAGCATTTCCGCCTGATCCGCGAGTTCTGCCTCGATCCCGCGACGTTCGTGGAGACGATGATGGAGGAGTGAGGGGCGATCGCATCAGGCCGATCGATGACAAGCCGGCGCGACATGACCGCCTTCGGTCCATTGCTGACGACGTATTCTCGCCGCAGTCAGCCTGAGATGCGCTCGATGATTTGCCCCATGATGTGCCGCAATTCAAATTGACTAGCAAAATACTCATCAATCTCGCCGAATACCGAGTATGAAGAGACATCGAAGCCTTCTTCGATATCGTTATACCAGACTACAGAGCTACCAAATATTGCAACAATCCAATAATCTCCAGCGTCGTCGCCGCGCGTGATTGCCCATTTTTCTGGCGCCGTAGCTACTAATTCCCATATGCGCAACTGCGCTGCCGACATCTTTGCTGTTTCAAGTTTGATTTGATCGCGAATGAACTGCTCCGTAGCGGGCGACCAATCCATCTTCATCCCCGTAGCTGGCATTGCCAGGCTCCGCCCTTAACCTGACATCGGCTCCTAGCATGGAACGACCGAGTTGTAGTTCAGGTCCCAGCGCTCCTTACCGATCAATCTCATGATCTGGCGGTTATTGAACAGAAAATAGAACCTAGCTTCGCTCCGGCAGGAAGCGCACTCCCCATAGCACCCTTCTGTTACATGCACGCTCCCGGCTCCCCTAAGCTCGGAAACGAACGAATAATTTCCGGGCCAAGTGTCCTGCGCTTCATCATTTGGGTACCAGTCCATCACGTCACCGATGCGGTATTCTCGATTGCAGAGTCGCGCATCTCCATCGTAACCGCCGAAATCAGCGCATGTTGAGCATTGGGCGCGGTGTTGCGTTGACGAATTACACACCTCGCAGAACGAAGAGAAAACTATGAAATTGCGGGCTCCCACTTGGCCTCCATTCTCTGTGCGCCAGCTATTGCCGCAGCTGCCACCAAACTATACGCCGCTCCCCGGGGCGCAGAGGCTGTCAGATAAAGTACTTTGTCCAGACACCGCCGATGCTGTCCCGTCCAAAGCTGATTCCTGCAGTTTCGTGAGTAAAGATTTCTACGAGCGTCTTGTCTCTCGCAATGATGTGTCCGAGACCAACCGGGCGGAATGACTTCGAGAAATTCTCATCATCGCCATGATCATCGTGGCCACAATCGACTTGAATCTCTCCATCGTCGAAAAATACGACATGGCAGACAGGCCGCTCATTCGTGAAGATGTGATCGCAAACCAGGCACCGCCGTTCCATCGTTCTCCCCAAAACACGTCATCGATGTCCGCTGATTGGAGCAGGTCAGCTCTCCACCCGTACCAGTCATCACCTCAGGCACAACACCCTATTCACCAGCAGCCGAAGACGCCTCCCGGAGGCGGTGCTAGACCTGCCTCACCAGCAGCTACTTGTCCGAGGCCCCGCCTTGCCCCACTCCCACTCCCTCTCCCCCGCCCGTCTCCAGGCCGCCGTCGATTTCGCGCAGGCGCATGATTCCCCCTGGCCGCGCAGCATGTTCTATCCGGACGGCGCCTATGTCGGGAATCGCGAATGGGACGAGAAGGGTCCCTGGACCGAGATCGTCGGGCCAGTCGAGCCGCGCGGCGGGCCGGCCGGCGTGGTCTTGAAGAGCGGTCAGGTCGTCGCCGAATGGGGCGAGACGAACCGCGCCGACATGACCTTCTCGATCGCCAAGAGCTATCTCTCGGTGCTGGCGGGTCTCGCCGTCGCCGACGGGCTGATCGCCGATATCGACGATGCCGTTGGACGGAGTGTCGACGGCCCGCATTTTTCCAGCCCGCATAACGCGAAGATCACCTGGCGCCATCTGCTAAACATGAACAGCGAATGGCAGGGCGAGATTTTTGGCAAATCCGACCAGGTCGACCATTACAGGCAGATCGGCATCGGCGCCGACAACAGCCGCAAAGGCCAGCGCCGCGAGCTGCGCGAGCCCGGCAGCCTCTACGAATACAACGACGTCCGGGTGAACGCGCTCGGCTATGCGCTGTTGCGCCGCTTCCGCAAGCCGCTGCCGCAGGTGCTGCGCGAGCGCATCATGGATCCGATCGGCGCCTCGCAGGGCTGGCGCTGGGAGGGCTACGAGACCTCATGGCTCGAGATCGACGGTGAGCGCATGCAGTCGGTCCCCGGCGGCGGCCATTGGGGCGGCGGCCTCTTCATCAGCGCCCGCGACCATGCCCGCTTCGGCCAATTGATCGCGCAGAACGGCATCTGGGAGGGGCGCGAGCTGATCCCGTCCTCCTGGCTGACGCAATCGGTCGCGCCCTCGCCGACCCTGCCGAATTACGGCTTCCTCTGGTGGCTGAACCGCGGCCCGGCCGCCAATCCGAAGCTGCCGGCGAGCGCCTTCAGCGCGCAAGGAGCGGGCAACAACCTGATCTGGATCGACCCCGAGCACGAGCTCGTCGCCGTGCTGCGCTGGATCGACAAGGCCGCGATCGACGGCTTCCTGGAGCGGCTGGTCGCGGCGGTCGACTAGCTCGCGCCACCCTTCAGTAGGGCGGCTCCTGATGGACGAGCTTGCCGTCGATCAGCAGCCGCTTGATCGCCGCCTGCCCGGAGCCCGACACGGCGGCGACGATCTCCAGCCGCTTGCGCTCGGTCGCCTCGATGGCGCGGCCGGTACCCTGCGGCACGAAATAGCTTTCGAGCCCATAGGTGACGCGGATGGCGCGGCGGCCGGCATTGCAGTCGGGATCGCCATCGGCATTGGTGACGCAGGCGCCCGCCGAGGCGACCTTGCCCTCGAGCACGGTCTCGCCAGCGCCGGCAGCCGGGCGGGCGAGATAGACGCCCCTGGCCTCGGCGAGGCCGTCGGCGCCGGGCGCGACCCGGACGAAGACGCTCTGGTTGCGCTCGAAGCTCTTGTCGCCGTCGATCTTCGAGAGATCGAGTGTGCTGATCTTGTAGTTCAGGATGACATAGTCGCCGCGGAACAGGTCGCGCGGGTCGAGCGGCGCTGTCGCCAGCCGGACCTCGGTGCCCGAGCGCAGGATGCCGGCCCGCGATTCGACCAGGGCCAGGGTGAGCCCGCAGAGCAGGACGATGGCGGCAAGCCCGCGCCAGAGCGGCGAGACGCGGCCGAGAAGCGCGTCGGCGGAAGGCAGGCGGATCACGGCGCGGCCTCCGTCGGCTTGCTGAATTTGGCGAGGAGCCGGCGCATCCCGCTGGCGAGGCCGATCAGCAGTGCCCCGCCGACCAGGAAGAACAGCGACTGGTCGAGCAAGGTGCCGATGGTCTGCCAGAGCAGGATGACGATGGCGATGGCGAACAGGGTCGAGCCGGCGACGCTGAGCCGGCGCACGCCGCCGCCCGCCCCAGCGATGACGATGCCGATCGCGATCGCCAGGATCAGCGCCGCGACGACGATCTTGCCGGCCATGCTGACCGCGCCGCCGCTCCAGAACAGCACCGGCACCAGCAGCGACATGAAGAGCGCCAGTGCGAGCGGCCAGGCGAAGCGGCGCTCGCGCGCCAGCGCCGCAACTCCCACCAGGGCGGGCACGGCCAGCGCATAGGCAAAGTAGTTCAGCCAGAGTGCCGTGCCCGGCTTCGCCTCATTGGGTTCGAGGATGCGGGCGAGCTCGACATTGAGCGAGAGGATCAGCCCGATCAGCCCCCAGGGCAGGCAGGCGGTGAGCAGGCCCGGCCCGCCACGGTCGAGCGCCAGCGCACCGAGCGCGACGAACAGCGCCGAGACCGCCAGCCAATAGGCGAGCAGGCCATAATCGAAGCGAAAGAAGGCGTACTGGCCCGGCAAGGTCGCGAACCAGCCGAGCAATACCAGCACCGCAAGGTGATGGACGAGGCGGTTGTGCCGGGTCGCGGCCAGCCAGAGCGCCGGCAGGAACGGAATCCAGAACAGCAGATGGGCGCCCGCCTCGCGCTCGTCCCAGCGGCCGCCGGCCCAGCTGGCGATCGCGACCAGCGCGACGACGAGCGCACCGTTGGAGCGCAGCAGGAAGGCGACGATCAGCGCGCCGATCGCGACCAAGAGCGCCCCGCCCGGCCAGTCGGTCGGCAGATGGTACATCTGGCCGACGAGCGCGACGCCGGCGCCGAAGATCAGCGTGCCGCAGGTCGCGGCGGCATCGGCGCCGCCGCTCGCGCCGCGGCTCTCCAGCCGCGCCGAGATGCCGAGCGCGCCGGCGACGCCGAGCAGCACCATGACGAGCTTGGCGATCCTGGGGATCTCCTCCCAGTTCGCCGCGACGAAGGCGGAGACGCTCGAGGCGATCAGCAATCCGCCGAACAGGCCGAGCAGGGCCGGCAGCTTGAAGCCGCCGCCCTCCTGCGCCAGCGAACGGCGGATGGTGGCGGCGCTCTCAGGGGCGATCAGCCCCTCGCCCACCCAGCGACCGAGATCGGCTTCAAGCCGTTTGCGATAGGAACCCGTCAGCATGCGCCCCTATTTGGCATGATTTGAGGGGATTCTGCGAGAGCGCTCTGCCCAGCCCTCAGCGACATCTGGCGGATCGCCCGGAACCGGGGCCGCGTGCCGGCCCAACACGGCCGCGCGACCATGCGATGTCTCATCGTCAAATGAAGTAGAAATCGATCCCGCCGACGGTGGCGTGCTTGGTGAAGCGCCCGCCGGGCGAGGACGAACCGCCGGTCCGCCATCCGGCAAGAATGCCGGTCGACGGCTCGGCGACCGTCGCGGTCTCGGCGACCTCGATCGCCGCCTCGACGAACTCCTTGAATTCCGCAGCCCGCGAATCCTTGGCGTCGTTGGCGATGTTCAGCATCTTCTGGATACGTGTCTTGATGCCATCATCGTATTGCGGATAGTTCTCGAAGCCGGCGAATTGCCCCTTTGCCTTGATGATATCGATGATGTTCTTCGCTCCCGGCGCACCGAACTGGGCTGGGTTGTTGCCCAGGCGATTATAGAGAACGCGATCCATCAGCTGCATCGAGCGCTTGGATTGGCTGAGAACATAACTTGAAAATGCTGGACCGCGCGCTTCGGCCAGCAGCAAGCGGACCTCCGCGCCCGTTACGGTGTTGCGATCGGGCAAATCGAGTTTGGCCACCGGAGCAACCCCTGGGTTGAAGGGGCATCATACGGACAGCTTCAGCGTTGTATAGTCAGGCGCTGGCCTTTGGCCTCGCAATCCCTGGTGAGATCGGCGACCCATTTGCGGGTGACGCGATAGGTGCTGCCTTTCAGGGCCTGCTCGTCAGCAACGACATCCTTCTTCAGGTCGATCACGCGGCGCGAGAACCCTAGATCATCCGAGCCTGGCTCCAGAAGAATGATCTGCCCCCCTGCACGCCAGATCACCCACGCAGCCCGGCTGCTGTCTCCCGCAACGAAGCCAATCACGCAGACCTCGGTGCTTTTCGCCTTGCTCTTATCGAGAACATAGCGGCGCACGGTATCGCGATAGGGAGCGAATTGAGGATCGCCGCCAATATCGAAGAAGGTCGCTTGCGCCCGGGCAACGCCCGGGCCGTAGAGAACAGCGGCGATGCAGATCAGAGCCTTCAAGCGCGTCACGATCGGCCCCCGACAACTCCACTCAGAGCACCTGCGGACCCCGTTTCCGCGATGACCACACCGATCTCACGTTGTCCGACGGAGCGCTGCTTGGCCTCCGGCGCAATCCGCACCGGAGGCCAAGCAGCATTCTCTCGCATGTGCCGGGCGCATTCAACCGCCCGCCTGCCGCCTCGCCCTAGACAGCAGCTTTCGCCTTCTTCTTCCGGGCGAGATCGGGCGGCGTCGCCTCTTCGGTCAGCGCCGCGATCACGGCGTCGAGGCTCATCACCGTCTGGGCCTGGCTGCCGAGGCGGCGCACGGTCACGGTCTTCTCTTCGGCCTCGCGCTTGCCGACGGCGAGGATCACCGGGACCTTGGCCAGCGAGTGCTCGCGCACCTTGTAGCTGATCTTCTCGTTGCGCAGGTCGGCGCGGGCACGCAGGCCGGCCGAGAGCAGCGCCATGGTGACCTCTTCGCCATAGCCGTCCGCTTCCGAGGTGATCGGGCAGACGACCACCTGCTCGGGCGCCAGCCAGAGCGGGAAATGCCCGGCATGGTGCTCGATCAGGATGCCGACGAAACGCTCCAGCGAACCGCAGATGGCGCGGTGGACCATGACCGGCTGCTTCTTCTCGCCGTCCGAGCCGATATAGAAGGCGCCGAAGCGCTCCGGCAGGTTGAAGTCGACCTGCGTCGTGCCGCACTGCCAGTCGCGGCCGATGGCGTCGCGCAGGACATATTCGAACTTCGGCCCGTAGAAGGCGCCCTCGCCCGGATTGATCTCGGTCTTGATCCGGTTGCCGGACTGCTTCGCGATCGTCTCCAGCACGCTGGTCATGACGTCTTCGGCATGGTCCCAGACCGCGTCGGAGCCGACGCGCTTCTCCGGCCGGGTCGAGAGCTTGATCACGAGCTCCTCGGTGAAGCCGAAATCCTCGTAGACCGAGAGGATCAGGTCGTTGATCGCCATGCACTCGGCGGCGAGCTGCTCCTCGGTGCAGAAGATGTGGGCGTCGTCCTGGGTGAAGCCGCGCACGCGCATCAGCCCGTGCAGCGCGCCGGACGGCTCATAGCGATGGACGTTACCGAATTCGGCCAGCCGGATCGGCAGGTCGCGATAGCTCTTGAGGCCATGCTTGAAGATCTGGACATGGCCCGGGCAGTTCATCGGCTTCAGGGCGAAGACCTTGTGGTCGCGCTCCTGGTCGTTCGGGTTCTCGAAGGCCGAGGCCGACTTCACCGCGAACATGTTGTCCTGGTACCAGCCCCAGTGGCCCGAGGTCTCCCAGAGCGACTTGTCGAGCACCTGCGGGGCGTTGACCTCCTCATAGTCGGCGGCGAGCCGCCGGCGCATATAGGTCAGCACCTCCTGGAACAGCCGCCAGCCCTTGGAGTGCCAGAAGACGACGCCCGGCCCCTCCTCCTGGAAGTGGAACAGGTCCATCTCGCGGCCGAGGCGGCGATGGTCGCGCTTCTCGGCTTCCTCGAGCTGCTTGAGATAGGCGTCGAGCTCCTCCTGCCGGGCGAAGGCCGTGCCGTAGATGCGGGTCAGCATCGCGTTGTTGCTGTCGCCGCGCCAATAGGCGCCAGCCGTCTTCATCAGCTTGAAAGCGTTGCCGACCTTGCCGACCGAGGTCATGTGCGGGCCGCGGCAGAGGTCGATCCAGTCGCCTTGGCGGTACATCTTCAGCGTCTGGTCGGCGGGAATGGCATCGACCAGCTCGACCTTGTAGGCCTCGCCCTTCCCGGCGAAGAAGTCCTTGGCCTTGTCGCGGCTCCAGACCTCCTTGGTGAAGGGTTTGTCGCGCGCGATGATCTCGCGCATCTTCTTCTCGATCGCCGGGAAGTCCTCCGGGGTGAAGGGCTCGTTGCGCGCGAAATCGTAGAAGAAACCGTTCTCGATGACCGGGCCGATCGTCACCTGCGTGCCGGGGAAGAGCTCCTGGACCGCTTCGGCGAGAACGTGCGCGGTGTCATGCCGGATCAGCTCGAGCGCGCGCGGGTCCTCGCGATTGAGGAACTCGATCTTCGCGTCGGCGGTGATCGGGTCGGCGAGGTCGACGACCACGCCGTCGAGCGCCATCGCGACCGTGCGCTTCAGCAGCGAGGGGGAAATGCCGCCGGCAAGCTCCTTGCCGGTGATGCCGGCCGGGAATTCGCGCTGCGCGCCATCGGGAAATGTCAGGGAGATCGTCATCGATCGGCTCCTGCTCACTCGGGGATACAAAGCCCCGTAAGCCAAGGCCGGCTGCCTTTGAGGGGCGCGGCCGGCAGCCGGATCGGCGCGCGCCGGCACGGCCTATACGAGCGGGAGGGCGCAGGCAATCGGCGCATCGCAAATCGCGGCCTCGCCGCTTGCAACCAGCGCTAGACTGACGATAGGTTATGCAATCGACTTCCGATCCTCTCAGTCGGTTCGATCGCCATGCAGCCAGCGATGTCACCGGACGCCGCAGCGCCCGTCCTGCGAGACGTGGATTCGTGGCCGTTCAACTGGATCGGCGACCTGCTGCGGGTGATCTATGCCTGTCGCGTCGCCGCGATCTCGGTCCTCCTCGGCTATCTCCTGCTGACGAAGGTTCCGCAGGCGCGCGACCTCTTCCTGGTCTTCCAGGGACCGGCATTCGGGCCGGGAACGGACTATCCCCGCTTCTGGGAGATGCTGTTCCGCTGGCTGGTCTATTTCGTCATCCATATCATCGCCTGGAGCAGCGCCGTCCAGGCGTCCGCCGAGCACCTGCTCGGCGAGAGCGCCTGGCTGATCGGCCCGTCCCGCGAGCTGACCCCGCGCGACATGGCGATCTACGATCGTCGCTTCCGCGCCTTCGTCGTCGTCGTGCCCTATGCGCTCGCCCTCCTGACCTTCTTCGCGGTCTGGTGCGGCTATGAGGCGGCGCTGGCCGACCTGCCCGGCGCCGGCGACGACTCCCTGGCCTTGTCGGCAGGCATCCTCCGCAGCGGCTCGGCCGGCTTCTATGTCGCCCTCGGCTGCGGCATCGCCGCCCATCTCTTTCTCTGGGGTCGCAATATCCGGCAGATCGCCAGGACCGAGGCGCATTTCCGCGAGAAGAAGACGGCGCAGGGAGAAGGCGGGAGCGGCTGGCGTGAGGCGGTGAGCCTGCACGCCGCCGCCTGGCTCGCGCTCGGCCTGCTGATGCTCGGGGCCGTCGCGGCCTTCGGCGATCGCCTGCTGGCTGTCGTCTCCGGGATTTATCTCGTCCCGATCCTGCTCGGTGCCTGGATTCCGGTCTTCACGCAGATCGGCATGGCGAGCCAGAGGACGCGCTTTCCCTTCACCGTGCTGCTGCTGGTCGCCTGGCTGCTTGCCGCCAATTCCTGCGGCCATTCGAATCTCGTCTCGCGCGCCAGGCAGGAGCCGCAGCCGGCCATGGAATTCGGCGAGGCTGTCGCGGCCTGGAAACAGGCGAACTGCGTGGCCAGCGGCACCTGTCCGCGCCCGGTCCTGGTGACGATTGCCGGGGGCGCCTCGCGCGCTGCCTTCTTCGCCGCGACGATCCTCGGCGAGCTCCTCGACAACCCCTGCCGGCAGCCTGGCCGCGCCTGCGAAGGGCCCGACGCCACCGTGCCTCTGCTGGGGAAGCGGGTCTTCTCGATCTCGGGGGTGTCCGGCGGCTCGCTCGGCGCGATCCAGGCCGTGGCCGCCATGAGCGATGCGCGCCGCGCCCCGAAGGACACCACGCTGCTCCCGCCCTGCATCGACAAGAGCCCGGCGCATTTCTTCAAGACACCCAACGAAAGCAAATGGCGCGACTGCCTGCAGGTGCTCGCCGGCGAGGACTTCCTTTCGCCGACCGTGCTCGCTTTGGTGACGAGCGAGCCGTTCCTCTTCCTCGAGCCGGTGCTCGGCCGGTTCTGGCCAAGCGGCCATTTCCTCGACCGCGCCGCCATTCTCGAGAACAGCTGGATCAACCACTATCAGGACAATGTCGTCGCGCCGGCGCAGGGCGCGCAGACGATGCCGGCGCGCGGCGACCTCGCCCAGTCGTTCAGCCGGTTCGGCCAGGGCGTGCGCAAGGCAGGCAGCTGGCTCCCGCTCCTCGTCCTCAATGCGACTTCGGAGGAAACCGGCAAGCGCGTTCTCGCCAGCCAGCTCGCCAACCAGCTGGAACCCGCGACCCAGATCAAGCTCGACCGGCCGACATTGTTCGTCGACGCTTTCGAGGCATCGCGTTTCCTCGGCGAACTGGTCTCGCCGAAACCGAATTGCGCCATCGCCCGCGGCAACGGCCTCGACCTCACCCTCGCCAGCGCAGCTCTCAACAGCGCGCGCTTCCCGATCGTCTCGCCGGCCGGGCGTTTCGCCGATGGCTGCGACGTCACGCTCCGGGCGGTCGATGGCGGCTATTTCGAGAATGACGGAGCGACAACGACGGCCGAGATCGCCGACGCGCTGAAACGCTTCGGCCTCGCGCCCGTCGTGCTCCACATCGCCAACGACCCGGTCGACTTGATTGCCGACCCGGAGCGCGACCAGCGCCCGCCTCCGCGCGAAGACTCGCTGGCGCCACTGCTGATGGCGCCGGTGAACACGGTGCTGTCGACCCGCGGCGCGCGTGGATCCTATGCCCTCGCCGCGCTGGCAGGCGTGGTCGGCAAGGACAACGTCGCCGACTTCCTCGTCTTCGGCGAACCCTCGGCCCCGACCGGGGACAAGTTCGCCATCGTCGACAGGCTGACGGGCTTCGAATACGTGCCGCCCGAGATCGAACGCCCGAAATGCTTCGAGCGGACCAGCCCGACGACCGAGCTCGCCGCCGGAGCGAAGGCCCCGAGCGAGGGGGCGCCGCCTCCCGCCGTGCCGAACCGGGCGACGGTGCTGAAGGAGGTGTCGATGAGCTGGTGGCTGTCGAAGCCGGTTCAGGAATATCTCGACCGGCAGACCTATCACCGGCGCAACTGCCAGTCGCTGCTCAAGGCCCGGATGTGGCTCAACGAGCCTCTCTCCGCCCCTGAGCAGAAGACGATCGCCGAGCAGCCCGCGAGCGCGCCGGTCAAGATGCCGGACCGTTGACGCCGCGCCAGCGGCCATAGGCCCAGGGCTTGTACCAGGCGCCTTGCGGCGGCAATTCCTCGCAGACCAGGTCGATGCCGGAGGTGCCGAGCGGCGTACAGCGGCAGATTCGGGCAAAGCCGACCCACCCCCCGGCCCAGAGGCCGTGACGCTGGATCGCCTCGTCGGTGTATTCCGAGCAGGACGGCCAGTGTCGGCACTGCCGGCCGATCAGCATCGAGAGGCTGAGCTGATAGCCGCGGATCAGGAGATGCGCGCCCCGGCGCGGAGCGAGCGCGACGCCGCGTCGCCATGAAAGGCTTTTTTCAGCATGTTTAGGCAAGTATGACTCAGGCGAACCTCGCCGCCCCCTCTCACCCATCTCCATCGCCCCCGCCAATTCTGCCCTTCCCAGCCCCGGTCATGATGCGCGCTCGTCTCTTCGCCACCGCCACCGCCCTCTGCGGACCGCTTCTCGCGCTCGCCCTGGCCATGCCGGCGGCAGCACAGCAGCGACCCTATCTGATCTGGCTCGACGCCGGCAAAATCGACGTCGCCAAGGTGATGGGCCTGCCGCCCGCGCAGAACTCGCCCGAGCACCGCGCCGAGTTCGAGAAGGTCCTGGCCATCTCCTCGGCCCGCACGCCGGAGCGCGAGAAGCAGGCGATCGCCGACCAGTACCAGACGCTCAACGCCTTCGTGAACGGCATCGACCACGCCTATGTCGAAGGCACCCACCGCGAGACGCGCCTCCTCATGCGCGAAGCGCAGATCGAGCTCGCCATCCTGCTGAAGAGCGTCAACCGCCTGACCAGCCGCATCCGCCCGTTCCAGATGTGGAACAAGGTCAGGGTCAAGCCCTGCCCCGGCGGGCGCCCGGAAGGCACCTCCTTCCCCTCGGCCCATGCCGCGACGGCCGCGCTCTATGCCACGCTGCTCTCCGAAGCCGTGCCCGAGCTCGCCGACAAGTTCGAGCAGCGGGTCAAGAGCTATGGCGAAAGCCGCCTCGTCTGCGGCTTCCACTATCCGACCGACCTGGAAGCCGGCGACAAGATCGGCCGCGTCGTCGCCAAGGCGCTACTCGCCGAGAAGGCGTTCAGGGTCCGCTTCGACGAGACGCGGGTCGAGACGCGGCAGGCCTTCGGGCTGAAATAACGCTCAGCCCGCGACCGTCTCGCGCCGCTTCGCCTCGATCTGGCCGATCGCGTCGACCACCGCGTCGAAGGTCAGCATGGTCGAGGCGTGCCGGGCCTTGAAGTCGCGGACCGGCACGAGCACCGACAGATCCGCCCATTTGCCCGCGGGCGGCTCCGCGCTTTCCTTCAGGATCGCCCGTGCCTGCTCGCGCACCTGCCGCAGTTCTGCGGCGGTCGAGCCGATGACATGGCGCGCCATGATCGAGGACGAGGCCTGGCCGAGCGCGCAGGCGCGGACATCATGGCCGAAGCCGGTGACGACATCCTGGTCCATGGTCAGGTCGATGGTGACCGTCGAGCCGCACAGGCGCGAATGGGCCGTCGCCGTCGCATCGGGCGCCGGCAGGCGCTCGAGCAGCGGGATGTTTCCTGCCAATTCCAGGATTCGCTTGTTGTAGACGTCGTTCAGCATGGGTTGCCCCGCCGGGTCTGGAGTTGCCGGCTTTCGCAACCAATATAGAGTGCCGGTGCGCTCTTAGGGAGAGCGCGCCATTCGCGGGACGAGCGGGCGAACTTGTCTGACCTGCCGGTCGTGAGGCCGGCGTAACCGAAACGGGAGGCTCCACATGGATAATGTGGTTAAGTCCTTGTCCGTAGAGCGGGCGCGCAGCCCCTCCGCAGACAAGTTCATCATCACCCAGCCGACGCAAGCCGAGGCCGAGGAGGCCGTGCGCACGCTGATCCGCTGGGCCGGCGACGATCCGTCGCGGGAAGGCCTGCTCGACACGCCCCAGCGCGTCGCCAAGGCCTATCGCGAGTTCTACAAGGGCTATCGCGAGGATGCCCATGACATGCTCGAGCGCGTCTTCGAGGAGGTCGACGGCTACAAGGACATGGTCCTGGTCCGCGACATCCCGTTCTATTCGCATTGCGAGCACCACATGGTGCCCTTCGTCGGCAAGGTCCATATCGGCTACTATCCGAACGGTGGCGTGGTCGGTCTGTCGAAGCTCGCCCGCGTCGTCGATGTCTATGCGCGGCGATTGCAGACGCAGGAGACGATGACGGCGCAGATCGCCAAGGCAATCGAGCGGACGCTGAAGCCCGGCGGCGTCGCCGTCCTCGTCGAGGCCGAGCACATGTGCATGTCGATGCGCGGCGTGCAGAAGCAGGGCTCGTCGACGATGACGACGCAGTACACCGGCCGCTTCCGCGATCCCGCCGAGCAGGTGCGCTTCTTCACCATGGTGAAGTCGCCGGCGCTGTGATCCACCCAAGAGGCGCGTCATGCTCGGGCTTGCCCCGAGCATCTCAGCCCGGATGAGGCTGTGATGGCGCCTTCTCGTCCTGAGATTCCCGGGCCGGCGCTCTGCGCCGCCCGGGAATGACGGCAAGCCTCCCGCGCCCTATATGGCAGCGTGCCAATCCTTCAGGATCCCGACATGACCGCCTTCCCCACCCTTTCCAGCAAGGCCGAGATTGAGGAGGGCGCCGTCCTCGCGCCCAAGTTCGATCGCGACGGGCTCGTCACCTGCGTCACCACCGACGCGGCGACCGGCGAGGTGCTCATGGTCGCGCATATGAACGCCGAATCGCTGCGCCGGAGCATCGAGACCGGCGAAGCCTGGTACTGGTCGCGCTCCCGTCAGGCGCTCTGGCGCAAGGGCGAGACTTCCGGCCAGCTCCAGAGCATCGTCGAGATGCGGGTCGACTGCGATCAGGACGCGATCTGGATCAAGGTCAATGTCGGCGGCGACGGTGGCTGCTGCCACACCGGCCGCCACAGCTGCTTCTATCGGGTTAAGCCGGTCGGTACCGCTGCCGATGGGCCATTGGCCTTCTGAACCGGGGATGCCTGCTTCGTTGGCAATCCTTTCACCAAGCTTTCATGTTTCCTTCAAAAGCGACTGATAGCCGCCTAGGGTCCCGGCGCCGTTCATCTTTCGCTCATCGGCTCGCGTGATCCTGAATCCCCCGCGGAGGGATCGCGCCGATGAGACTGGAGAACATCGCCAGGCGGGCCTTTGGACTAGGCGGCGGCGGAGCAGCGATGAACGATCTCGTTTCCGAACCCGCCCCGCGTCTCAGCCGGCCGAGGATCGGCCTGGCGCTCGGCGGCGGCGCCGCGCGCGGCTGGGCGCATATCGGCGTCCTCGATGTCCTCACCGAGGCGGGCTACGCGCCCGAAGTGATCGCCGGCACCTCGATCGGCGCGGTGGTCGGCGGCTGCTACGCCGCCGGCAAGCTCGAGCCGCTGCGGGAATTCGCGCTCGGCCTGACCAAGCGCCGCGTCGTCGGCCTGATGGATTTCCATCTCGGTGGCGCCGGGCTGATCGCCGGAAGCCGGCTGAAGCGCCTGCTCGAGCGCGACCTTGCCGGGCTACATATCAGCGACCTGAATCAGACCTACGCCGCCGTCGCGACCGAACTCGGCACCGGCCATGAGATCTGGCTGACGCGCGGCTCGCTGGTCGATGCGCTGCGCGCCTCCTATGCGCTGCCTGGCGTGTTCGACCCGGTGAAGCTCGGCGGCCGCTGGCTGATGGACGGGGCGCTGGTCAACCCGGTGCCGGTCACGGTGGCGCGCGCGCTCGGCGCCGACGTCGTGCTCTGCGTCAATCTGAACAGCGACATGACCGGCCGCGGCACGGTGATCCAGTCCTATGGCGCCGATCCCGACCCGGAGCCTGCGGTCGAGCAGCGCCCGGCCACCGGCTGGTTCGGTGGCATGCGCGAGCGCATGCGCGGCATCGTCGGCAAGGCCAATCACGATCAGCAGCCGGGACTTGCCGGCGTGATGGTCGACGCCTTCAACATCACCCAGGACCGGATTTCGCGCTCGCGTCTCGCCGGCGATCCGCCGGATGTGATGATCGGTCCCAAGCTCGGTCGCGTCGGCCTGTTCGACTTCCATCGCGCCGACGAGGCGATCGCCCTCGGCCGGCAGGCAGCCGAGCGCGCGCTGGACGAGATCGCCGCGATCGTCGCGGCCAATCACCTGCCGCTGAACTAGCGGCAAAGGGCCGATCTAACGCTCTATCCGTCATGGTCGGGCTTGTCCCGACCATCCACGTCTTCGCTTGTCCAGACCTGTGTTCAAGACGTGGATGCTCGCCACAAGGGCGAGCATGACGGCGATGAAGCCTCACGCCATCGCGATGTAGTCGCGCATCGCCCGGCTCTCGGCCTCGATCTCGGCGACACGATGCTTGACCACGTCGCCGATCGAGACGATGCCGGCGATCCGGCCGCTATCGACCACCGGCACGTGCCGGAAGCGGCCCGAAGTCATGATCTCCATCAATTCGTCGACGCTGGTATCCGGCCGGCAGGTCACGACCTTGCCGGTCATCGCCCGCGACACCGGGGTCTCCAGCGCGGCGGCACCGTCCGTGCCCAGGGCCTTGATGATGTCGCGCTCGGACAGGATGCCGAGCAGGCCGCCATCGGCCCCGGTCACGACCACGGCACCGATCCGTCTCTCGGCCAGGGTCCGGGCCGCCTCGCCGAGTGTCCGGTGCGGCTGCACCGAGACCACTTCCCCCCCCTTGCTGCCGAGAATATGAGCGACGTTCATCGACTTCTCCTCCGACGATAGCGGCGCCGTTGGCCGGCGCACGTTTATGGGTTGCGACGAGAGCAGCGCCGGGGGCCAACGGACCATGACGTCCGCGGCGCGACGCCACGCTGGACTGAGTCCAATGTGAGCGAAGTCTGAGGCGACGGCAAGGCGATTGCGGCCCGAACCCTGCCCGCTCCGGTTGCGGTCAGCGCCGGACCGGCCCGCGATCGAGCAGCGGGAACAGCAGCAGCCCGGCGAGGAAGCCACCGATATGCGCCTCCCAGGCGATGCTGGTCTCTTCGCCCATGATGGGGATCAGCCCGGCCCCGAACAGGATGTTGGTGACGAACCAGATCACCACGAACAGCATCGCCCGCGAATTGCGCCAGAGGCCGCCGAGCGGCTCGGCCGGGATGGCGCGCACCACCTCGTCATGACCAAGCCCGCCGAAATGCACGCCGGGGGAGAAAACAAAGCGGATCGCTGCCGCCGTCGCGCCCGAGACACCGGCCGAGGCCCCGACCAGCGGCAGGACATCGAGCTCGCGCGACCACCAGTGCAGCAGCGCGCCGGCAATGGTCGAGAGCGCCATCAGCAGCAGGAAGCGCACGCTCCCCAGCCGGCGCGCCACCGGGCTGCCGAAGGCCGCCAGCCAGACGACGTTTGAGATCAGGTGCAGCCAGGACCCGTGCAGCAGCCCGTAGCTCAGCAGCGTCCAGGGCTGCCCGCCATCCGCCAGAAGCAGGCGCACGAGCTGCAGGCGCTGGACGAAGTCGGGCGTGGCGGACGCTCCAAGCGCCTGCGACACCTCCTGCAATCGCTCCGGCGCGAACCACAGCGTCAACCGTGCCGGCACGAAGGCGAGCCAGGAGACCAGGAGAAAATCGTCCTGCGCGCTGAGCAGTTCACGCGCGCCCTGGATCAACGCCAGCGCCGCGATCAGCCAGACCACGGCGGACGGCAGGTTGAACACCGGCTCGCGGGCCGGAGGACCGTGGGGATCGTCTGGATTCACCGACATCAGGCCCTCACTGGCGCATCGGCCTATGGCAGGCAACAGAAAAGGGGAGAGCCGTTGCTCTCCCCCTTTCCTCCCCGGCCGGTCACGCCCCCGCGCCCCCCGCCATTCCGGTAAGCCACGGGCACTTGGCACGGGCTCGAATTCGACAGCGGTTTTATGCGGCATTTTAGGCATCTTCCACAAGCTTAACCCTTGCTTAACCTTAACGCTCCCTGCCGCCTCGCCCTGTCCGGGTCGCGTGGCAAGACGGCATGCGTGCTGCGTCTCACCGATTCGCAAGGACCCGACAGTCCCCACCTCGAACGAATGCGCTCCGATTTGACACGCCTTCGCACGATCAGGGACAGCGCAGACCGGACTGGACAGAATATGAAGAACCCGAGCACCCGCCTGGTTTTCGACTACTGGGATACGCTGCGCGGCGAACGGAGCGCCCCCGAACGGGGCGAGATCGAGCCGGGCGCGCTTCGCCATGCGCTCGCCGACACCTTCGTGCTCGAGAACGAGCCGATCGGGCCGGTCTTCCGCCTGGCCGGGACGCGACTCTGCGCCCTGTTCGGACGCGAGCTGCGGGGCCGTGCCTTCGCTGCACTCTGGCCCGAGGTCGAGGCGCAAGGCGACATGCGCCGCCTCGTCCAGACGGTGATGGACGAGAGCGCCGGTGCCGTCGCTGGACTTTCAGCCCAGACCGAGAACGGCGCGAGCATCCACCTCGAACTACTGCTGCTGCCGCTGCGCTATCGTGGCCGCACCCATGCCCGCATCCTCGGCGCGCTCTCGCCTGCCCTCTCGCCGGACTGGCTCGGCCTCGACACGCTCGCTTCGATGCGGATGATTTCGCTCAGGATGATCTGGCCCGATGGCCGCGCCTTGCGCCCCACCGAGCCGTCGGCCCAGGACAAGCGGCCGAAACTGATGCTTCTCCCTGGTGGCCGGATCTGAGGTTATACTAACCAGCTCTTAACCCGCAGGCCGCTAGCATGGCCCTGTTAGGAACAAGGTCTGTGATGCTGACGGCGCCCCAAAATCAAAGAACGGGCTCGGTCCCGGTCGAGCGCCGGCGCCATCAGCGTATGAAGGTCGTCCTGCTCGGGCGCTACATGCTGCCGAGCCGCATGGAATACCCCTGCCAGACCACCGACATCTCGCCTGGCGGCCTGCATATGGTCGCGCCGGCGAAGCCCGCGATCGGCGATCGCGTCATCGTCTATCTCGAGCATCTCGGCCGCATCGAGGGGACTGCGGTACGCACCACCCCCGCCGGTTTCGCGATGACGATCACCGCGACCAGCCGCAAGCGCGAGAAGTTCACCGCGCAGCTGACCTGGCTCGCCAATCGGGACGAACTCGGCCTGCCCGAGGACCGTCGCCACGAACGCATCGTGCCGCGCAACCCGCGCTGCATCCTGACGCTGGAAGACGGCAGCGAGCACGCCGTGCGGCTGATCGACTTCTCGCTGTCGGGAGCGGCCTTCGCCAGCGACTACCAGTTCGAAATGGGCGCGGCGGTCAGGCTCGGCGGCACTGCGGCCACGATCGTGCGGCGCTTCGACGGCGGGTACGCCGCGCAGTTCCGCATGCCGCTCTCGGCCGACGCGCTCGACGAGAATCTCGAGCTCTGAGCGCGGACCAGCGCGCTTCTTCTTCCCGTTGAACGCCCGTTCCGGGTCGGCTGCGCGCGGCCGCCATGAGGGCAACCGGGTCGGCTCATCACATGCAGCCTTTTGACAAAGCTCTCCGGCTGATCTCAGCGCGGAGCTGAAAACCCGTGCGGGCCTCCAGAAGACCCGCGACGGATGAAGCGCGCGCAGAACCCCTCTCCCGGATGGGAGAGGGACAGGGGTGAGGGACCGCCGCTGATCATTGAAACGAGGCAATGCCGCTCCTCCGCCTTCTGCACATAGGGCAGGCCCTCATCCCTGCCCTTCTCCCACACGGGAGAAGGGTTCCCCGCGCCCTTCATCCACGCTCAAGGCCAGCCACTCGGCTGAGCGAGCCCGCATGGTTAAGAGACTGGATGGTTAAGGAAATCCATGGTTAAGGATTTCTGATACGAGCGCTGAAAATTCTTACCCTCGGTTTTATACCTGATTTTCTGTAAGTACTTTTGCGTTCTATAGGCTCGATTTCAGTAAAATTGTCCGCTTTCATTTCAAGCGATCTCTACAGCCCAAGAGCATGGTCGTTCCCGGGACAGGAAAGGGGACGACATGTTTTCGAGTTTCCGGGGATTTCGCGGCCTGGCGGCTGCTACGATCATCACTCTTGCCGGCGTGACCGGCGCTCAGGCGCAGCAGAGCGCCAACCTGCCGGTCGCCAGCGCGCCGATCGTCGCCGGCGGTGACGCCCGTGCACCTTATGCCTGGACGGATTTCTGCAAGCGCAGCCCGAGCGAGTGCGCCGTCGACACCCGCGAGGCCGAGCAGGTCGAGCTGACGCCGAAGCTGTGGAAGCTGATCGTCGCGGCCAACCTCAAGGCCAATCGCGAGATCGAAGCGATCACCGACCAGGACCATTGGGGCGTGGTCGATCGCTGGGATATCCCGACCGACGGCAAGGGCGACTGCGAGGACTATGTCCTGCTGAAGCGCCTGCGCCTCGCCGAAGCCGGCCTGCCGCGCCGCGCCATGCGCGTTACCGTCGTGATCGACGAGGAGAATGCCGGCCACGCCGTGCTGATGATCCGCACCGACCGCGGCGACTTCATCCTCGACAACAAGCGCAATGCGATCCTGCCGTGGAGCCAGACCGGCTACACCTACGTCAAGCGTGAATCCCAGGCCCGTACCGGCTGGGCCTCGCTCGGCGGCCTCTCGACCTCGACGGTGGCATCGCTGCGCTGAATGAGACAACGCGCCGGGCGGGGACGAAACCCGGCGCGAATACCAGACCGGCGAAGTCTAGACGGGCTTCGCCACCAGACGACGAGTCCGGTCACGTCCCCACCCACCCGTCCCCGACCGGGCACGTCCAGGGCCGGCTCCTTCCCCGGGAGCCGGCCCGCTTCGTTTTCAGGAACCGGCGAACGGTTCGGAGTGGTCAGTCGATCCGCTTCATGCCCTTGGCGAACTGCTTCCAGCGCGCGGAATAGCCGGCAGCCGAAGCGCGCAGGCCCGCAGCCGCAGCCTCGTCGAGCGTGCGGATCGCGCGGGCCGGCGAGCCGACGATCAGCGAATTGTCCGGGAATTCCTTGCCCTCGGTCACCAGCGCATTGGCGCCGACCAGGCAGTTCCGGCCGATCTTCACATGGTTGAGCACGGTCGCACCCATGCCGATCAGGCTGTTCTCGCCGATGATGCAGCCATGCAGGATGGCGCGATGGCCGATGGTGCAGCCAGCGCCGATCCTGAGCGGCGCGCCCATGTCGGTGTGGAGGACGCAGCCTTCCTGGATGTTGGAGGCCTCGCCGATCTCGATCCACTCATTGTCGCCGCGTAGAACGGCGCCGAACCAGATCCCGACATCCTTCGCCAGCCGGACCCTGCCGATGACATGTGCGTCGGGCGCGAGCCACCACTGCCCTTCCGGCGGCGTTTCGGGCGAGGTTCCGTCGAGTGAGTAGAGCGGCATGGCATCCTCCAGGGCTTTTCAGCCCGAGGATTGCAGGGCCAGCGCCCCAGCCGTCAAGCCGCTCCGAGCACCATCAGCAGGTCGAGCACGACCCGGCCGCTGATCAGGCTCCAGAGCGCGGCGATCATGCTCGCCGCCATGACGAAGAAGAAGGGCCGCCCTTCGATCCGCCGGCCGCGCACGGTGTTGCGCAGGATCAGGAAGGGCGCGCAGAACACCACCACCGGCACGCTCGCCACAGCGCCGACGCCACCGCTCTGCAGCAGCTCGAAGCCGGCGCGCTTGTGTGTGAACAATTCGAAGGCGCTCGCCAGCAGGCCGGCGAAAGCGAAACCGAGAACCAGTGATTTCAGGGCCTCGACGGCGGAGGGTTCGAGCGTCACGGGCGCGGCTTCCAGCAGGTTGCCGGCGAACCATGACTCAAGGTCGCTCGACGCGGAAGCGAAGCTTTAACCAATGGTTAACCACGCCGGCCCCGACATGGTTTACGGGGCGTTAAGACGGCTCTGGTTGAGTGGCCAGACAGGGCCGCGCGCCGGTCCAGGGACGAATCCGATGAGCCTCTACGCCGCGCCCGACCAGAACCAGCCGCTCGCCAGCGCCACCGATGTCGCGGCACTGATCCGCAACCATCTGAAGCGTCGCCCAGCGCCCGTGCTGCCCCGCGGCGATCGGGTGCTGTTGCGGCTTGCGGCGGCGATCGTCGTTCTTGGGCTCGGCGGCACCGGCCTTGCCCTGCTCGCCACCCGCCCCAACCCCGACGCCGGAACAGAATTGCAGCCGGCGAGAGTCGGCGACGTCGTGCTGGCGATCCCGGCGAACCTGACCGGCGCGGATGGCGAGGACGGCCGCCTAGTCGGCATGGCGCGCCTGCGCCTCGACTGGCCGAGCCTTGGCCCGGTCACGCCCGAGAACCGGCAGCGGCTGCTGGTGACCTTGAGCCCACCCGACAAGGTCAACGAGCCGGCGACGCAGTTGTCGACCTATGCCCGCTTCCTGACGCCAACCGTCTGGTCGAATCCGGGCGGGCTGGTGGTGCGCGGCTTCCGCAAGGGCTCGCCCTATGAGGGCGACGAGCTCTATGTCTCGGTGCCGGACGGGCGCGGCTTTGCGGCACGCTGCCCGGTCGAGATCGCCCATAGCGGCCTCGACGAACCCTGCCGCGTGACCTTTCGCCATCGCGGCGTCGATGTGAACATACGCTTCCCGCGCGCCATCGTCGCCGACTGGCAGGTGATGCTCGGCGGCGTGCGCCGCACCATCGACGGGCTGATGCGCTGAGCGCCTGAGCCCTCAGTCCTCGAGATCGACGTCGAGGATCGCCATGGTGAAGTTGAACGAGCGATCGCCGTCCTCGTCATCGACATGGATGATGCCGATGAACTCGTCGGCGAGGTAGACCTCGGCCGAATCGGTCTTCTTCAGCCGCGCACGCACGCTGATATTGTGGTTGGCGAAGGTGCGACGGAGATAGGCTTCGAGCTTGGCGAGTTCGGTCTTGTCCACGGTGACGATCCTTATGTGTGGCGCGGACGGATGCCATGCGCAGGCCGCGAGGGCAAGGACGAAGGCGATCCGACCAACAATGCATGGCTCCCGCGCTTTGCGGCGCTGACGCGGCGCCGGCAGCCGTGCCAAGCTTCGGCTCCCGCCCTGCTCGACGATGGATTTCCCGATGAAGCCATGGCTGCCTGCCGCGCTCGACTATGTCGCAAGCTGGCTCGAATTCCAGCGCCGCTTCCACGACCAGCCCGGTTGCGCGGTCGCGATCGCCGATGGCGGCGAGATCGTGCTCGAGGCCGCCTTCGGCAGTGCCGACTTGTCGACCGGCGAGGCGCTGACGCCGCGCCATGGCTTCCGCATCGCCTCGCATTCGAAGAGCTTCACCGCTGCCGGTACCCTGCGCCTCGTCGAACAGGGTCGCCTGCGCCTCGACGACAAGGCCGGCGCCCATGTCGAGGGGCTGCATCCCGAGGTCGCGGCGGTGACGCTGACGCAGCTTCTCTCCAACAGCGCCGGTCTCCTGCGCGACGGCGTCGATTGCGGCCAGTTCTTCGATCGCAAGCCCTATCTGCGCAAGGACGAGTTGCTGGCAGATCTCGCTAGGCCCCCGGTCTTCTCCGCCTCGCAGCGCCTCAAATACTCCAATCACGGCTTCGGCCTGCTTGGCCTCGTCATCGAGGCGGTGACGGGCGAGCCCTATGCCGACTGGATCGCTCGCGAGATCGTCGCGCCCGCCGGGCTGAAGGAGACCAAGCCCGACATCACGCTCTGGAACGGGCCGATGGCGAAGGGCCATAGCGGCACGCAGCCGCTCGGCCGGCGCGTGGTGATCCCGGCCGACAATCCCGGCAACGCCATGGTCTCGGCCGCCGGCTTCGTCGCGACTGCGGCCGACATCGCCCGCTACATCGCCCAGCTCTCGCCGAAGGCTGAAGCTAGTGTCCTGTCGGCGCTCAGCCGCCGCGAGATGACGCGCCGGCTCTGGCCCGACGCCGAGAGCAGCCTCGGCCGATATTACGGGCTCGGCACCATTTCCGGCGGCGGTGACGACTGGGACTGGGTCGGCCATTCCGGCGGCTTCCAGGGCTTCATCACCCGCACCGTCACCGTGCCGGAACAGGGCCTCACCGTCTCGGTGCTGACCAATGCCATCGACGGTCTCGCCCACCCCTGGCTCGACGGCGTGATCCAGATCTTCAGGACCTTTGCCGAGCACGGCGCACCGACGGCGGCGACCGAGCGCTGGCGCAAGCGCCTCTGGACGATCTGGGGCGCCGGCGATCTCGTCCCGGCCGGGGGCAAGGTGCTGATGGCCAATCCGGCGCTGTTCACCCCGTTCTTCGACGCCGGCGAGATCGTGCCGGAGACCGAGGATCAAGGCCGCATCATCAAGGCCTCGGCCTTCGCCAGCCCGGGCGAGCCGGCGCGCCTCGTCCGCAATGCGGCGGGCGAGATCGAGGAGGCCTGGCTCGGTGCCGCGCAGGTGATCGGGGAAGAGGCGCTGAAGGCCGAGATGCTGGAACGCTATCGCAGCTGAAGCGCGTCACCTCCCCCTCTCCCCTTGCGGGAGAAGGTGGTCCGAAGGGCCGGATGAGAGGTCGCTCGACGCTCCGTCATGCTCGCCCTTGTGGCGAGCATCCACGTCTTGAACACCGCATTCGCCGAAAGAAGACGTGGATGGTCGGGACAAGCCCGACCATGACGATGAAGCGTTGCGCGACCCCTCACCCTAACCCTCTCCCGCAAGGGGAGAGGGGATCTGTCGTGCGCCTCACCTCACATAGTGCAACCGGCCAAACCTCCGGCGGAAGGCTGTCACGTCGCTGGCGATCGCCTCGTCCGGACGCGCGCCCGACAGGCCGTCCGCAATGAAGCCCGCAAGTTCCGGCATGTGCTCGGGCTTCATGCCGAAGCGGACGATCTCGGGCGTGCCGAGCCGCAGGCCATTGACGTCGCCTTCGACTTCCGCGATCGGCAGGCCGATGCCGCAGCTCAGGATGTTGACGGCACGCAGCCGCTTCGCTGCCGCCTGCCCGCCGCCATAGGGCGCGGCCTCGATCGCGAACTGATGCGAAGTGGTCATGCCGCGATCGCGCGCGAAGACCGGGACCTGCCGCTCCGCCAGAGCCTCGGCGAGCGCTTTGGCGGTCGCTGCCATCATCGCGGCGTAGTCGCGGCCGAACTCCTGCCAGTCCATCATGGTGATCGCCAGCGCCGCCGACTTGGCCGCATCGAAATTGGCGGTGAGGCCGGGATAAGCGATGGCGTCGAGCTTCTCGGCAAGGCCCGCGTCGTTGGTGACGATCAGGCCGGAGGGCGGGCCGCCGAGGCTCTTATAGGTGCTCATCGTCATGACGTGAGCGCCCTCCTCCAGCGGCTGCTGCCAGCCATGGCCCGCGATCATGCCGGAGAGATGGGCGGCGTCGAACAGCACGATCGCGCCGACCTCGTCGGCGATGGTGCGGATTTCGCGGATCGGATGCGGGAACAGGTTGAGGCTGCCGCCAATGCTGATGACCTTCGGCTTCAGCCGCAGCGCATCCTCGCGCAGCTTAGCGACATCGACGGTGTAGCCGTCGGCATCGATCGGGGCCGGATGGGTGACGACGCCATAGAGCCCGGCGGCACCGGCGCCGTGATGGGTGACATGGCCGCCGATCGCGGGCGGCGGGGCGATCACGACGTCGCCGGGCCTGGCCGCCGCCATGAAGACGTAGAGATTGGCGATCGCACCGGAGGGCACGCGGATCTCGGCATAGGACGCTCCGAAGACCTGCGCGGCGAGCTCTGCCGCCATCACCTCGATCTGCTCGATCGCCTCGAGACCCATCTCGTATTTGTCGCCGGGATAGCCGAGCGAGGGCCGCGTTCCCAGCCCCTGCCCCAGCACCGCCTCGGCGCGCGGGTTCATCACATTGGTCGCGGGGTTGAGGTTGACGCAGTCGCGCTCATGGATGGTGCGGTTCTCGGCGACGAGATCGGCGAGCCTGGCCTCACGCGCCGCGCGATCCTGGCCGGCAACCTCGCCGGCGATCCGGAGTACGTAATCCTCGCTCGCCGCCGGCACCCAACCGCGCCGCACCAGTTTCACCGTCATCGCCATCCCTCGCCGAGCCTTGTTTCGTCAGGCCATTGCAGCGATTTGCCGACGCGAACGCAAACCAGTTATCGTCGCCGGCAGGCCTAGAAAATCTAGGCCTGGAACCTCGTGCCGCCCATGCCCGTCAGACCGCCCCGCCCACCCTTGCCACCGCTCAATGCGTTGCGCGCCTTCGAGGCGGCGGCGCGGCTGGGCAGCTTTTCACGCGCGGCCGAGGAGATCGGCGTGACACAAGGCGCCATCGCCCAGCAGGTTCGGCATCTCGAAACTTTTCTCGGGCTGACCTTGTTCAGGCGATTGCCGCAGGGCGTCGCGCTGACCGAGGCCGCGCAGGAAGCCCGACCGCGGCTCAGCGCCGCCTTCGATGCGCTCGCCCTGACCGTGCAGGAGCTCAAGGCGAGCCATGCCGGCCGGGCGCTCGCCATCGCCGCCCTGCCCTGCATCGCCCAGCTCTGGCTGTCGCCGCGCCTGCCGGCGCTGCAGCAGGCCTTCCCGGGGCTGCCGATCTCGATCAGCGCCATGGAGGAGCCACCGACGGGCCGGCATGACAGTTTCGACCTCGCTTTGTTCTACCTCGCCCGGCCGCCCGCCGACGCACTCGCCTTCGACGAAGACAGCCTGCTCCCGGTCTGCGCCCCGGCGCTCGCCCGCGCATTACGGACTCCTGCCGACCTCGTTGGCCAGACCCTGCTGCACGATGCCGTCTGGCGCAGCGACTGGGCGCGCTGGCTGCGCCATGCCGACATTGGCGCAGCCGACCCCAGCCGCGGCCCGTCCTATTCGCTCTATGCGCTGGCGCTCGATGCCGCGCTCGGCGGCGGTGGTGTCCTGATCGGCCGCAAAAGCCTGGTTGCGCCCTACCTTGCGGACGGGCGCCTCGTCGCACCCTTCGCAAATGAACTCAGGAGCGGCGATCGTCTGACCATGCTGTTCCCGCCGGCCGGCAAGCCGCATCCGCGGCGGGCCGAGGTCGTCGCCTGGCTGGAAGCCAACGCCTGATCCGCCCGTTGGCCAGCGGTGCACGCCATGGCTGAAGGATGATGCAGCAGGAGCGGGCGAGTCGGTAGGGATCGCCTCCGCGATCTGTTACCTTGCGGAACAGGCGATCCTCCCGTGAAGCACACACGGCGGTGCCGACGGCCAGTATCGCAATTGACGACATTTGCTCCGGACGACTGCCATGAAAGCTGTCGGACGCTGTCTGATCGCGGGCGCTGCCGCGCTCGTGTCATCCCTGCCTCTTGAAGTCCGGGCGCGCGACGAGACGATCGAGCGCCTGCGCCTCGGCTCGGGCTTCGAAATCGTCATCGGTGAAAGGCAACCCGATCCGGGAGGGCGGCTGCTGGAAGCCCTTGCGATCTGGGTTGGTGCGAAGCTTGGGCAGCTGGTTCCCAATTCATTGCCGAGGCTCGTCTTCAAGCCGGCTGGCCAAATCGCCGTGTTACGGTTCAAGCAATATGCGTCCGAAATGGTGCAGCAACAGGATCAGCCAAACATCATCTCGATCTACGATGCGCGCGAGAACATCATCTATCTGAGGGACACATGGAGCGGCGCGACGGCAGCCGATCTGTCTGTCCTGGTCCACGAACTGGTTCATCACTTTCAGGAAGTGCACCAGACAAAGTTCGAATGCGACGCAGCGCGCGAGGCCAAAGCCTTTGAACTACAGGAAAAATGGCTGAGACTGTTCGGGGAATCACTCGAAGAGGATTTCCAGATCGATCCGTTCACACTTCTGGTCCGGACATCCTGCGCGATGTGAGATCGGCGTTTTCCGCGTCGGGGCGCTGACATCGGCCGGATCACAGCCCGGCGCTGGAGGGTCATCCCCTGCCGAATCCCGATGAGGTCGAGGCCTCGGCGGCAACCTGTCAAAAACGAAAAGGGGCGGCATTTCTGCCGCCCCTCTGAACGAATGTTCTGTCCGACGCCGATCAGCGCTTCGAGAACTGGAAGCTGCGGCGGGCCTTGGCCTTGCCGAACTTCTTGCGCTCGACGACACGCGAGTCGCGGGTCAGGAAGCCTTCCTTCTTGAGCGGGCTGCGCAGCTCCGGCTCGTAGAAGGTCAGGGCCTTCGAGATGCCGTGACGGACCGCGCCGGCCTGGCCGGAGAGGCCGCCGCCCTTGACCGTGACGACGACGTCGTACTGGGTCATGCGATCGACCAGCATCAGCGGCTGCTGCAGGATCAGGCGCAGCACCGGACGGGCGAAGTAGACTTCCTGGTCACGGGTGTTGACCGTGATCTTGCCGGAGCCCGGCTTGATCCAGACGCGGGCGATGGCGTTCTTGCGCTTGCCGGTGGCATAGGCGCGGCCCTGCGCGTCGACCTTCTTGACGTGGACGGGAGCCTCGGGCTGGACGCCCTTGGCGACCTGGCCGAGCTGCTCGAGAGACTGGAGAACCTCGGCCATGGTCAGACCCTCGCGTTCTTGCGGTTGAGTGCCGCGACGTCGAGCGCCTCGGGCGACTGGGCGGCGTGCGGGTGCTCGGCGCCCTTGTAGACGCGCAGATTGCCGAGGATCTGGCGGAAGAGCGGGCCGCGCGGCAGCATGCGCTCGACAGCCTTCTCGACGACGCGCTCCGGGAAGCGGCCTTCGAGCAGGAACTTGGCGGAACGCTCCTTGATGCCACCCGGGAAACCGGTGTGGTGGTAATAGACCTTCTGGTCGCGCTTGCGACCGGTCAGCACCACCTTCTCGGCGTTGATGACGATGATGTTGTCGCCGCAGTCGACATGCGGGGTGTAGGCGGCCTTGTGCTTGCCGCGCAGACGCATCGCCACCAGGGAGGCGAGACGGCCGACGACGAGCCCGGAGGCGTCGATCACAACCCACTTCTTCTCGACATCGGCGGGCTTGAGCGAGATGGTCTTCATCGCGGCACCCTTCGGCTGCTTGAAAAAAGGACAAGCCGCCGGCAGGCCGGCGGCGGTGTGGGCGCTGGATAGGCGGCTACCCTTGCTATGTCAAGCGAAGATAATGCGCGACTTTGACGAAAAACGCATTGTTTTCAGCATCGTGCGCGAAACGGTATCAGGATACCGTAATTATCTCTCGGCGGGGATCGAATAGGTCCCCGTCGCGTGGCAGACCATCTCGCTCTCGCCTTGCGAATAAAGGCAGACCTCGCCGACGGCGAGGCGCTTGCCAAGCTTGAGCAGCTTCGCTTCGCCGATCATCGCCGCCTGCCCCGGCTTGCGCAGGAAGTTGTAGTTGAGGCTCGTCGTCACCGCGAGCCCGACCGGGCCGATCTGGGCGAGGATCGCGACATAGAGGGCGAGATCGGCGAGCGCCATCATGGTCGGCCCCGAGATCGTGCCACCCGGCCGCAAATGCTTCTCATGGTAGTCGCAGCGCATGCGGGCGAAGAGCGGTCCGACCTCCTCGACGAAATAGGTGCGGCCGCCATAGTGGAGCTGCGGGAAGACCTGATCGAGATAGGCCTCGATCTCGGCGGCGCTCATGCGGGTCGTCATCGTGCGGAAAACCAAGGGCTGATCGGACGTTAGCCCCCTTGCAGCACGGCACCCGGCTTCCGACAATAGGACAAACAGCGAAAGGCCTGTTGCCATGAACGCCCATGCCAGAGCGCAGATCCTGCTGCGCGAGGATGCCGACGGCACCGCGACGCTGACCTTGAACCGGCCCGAAGCGCGCAACCCGCTGAGCGAGGCGATGCTGACCGCCCTGTCGGAGACGCTCGCCGCGATCGCGAACGACCGCAGCGTCCGCGCCGTGGTGCTGGCCGCCGCCGGCCCGGTCTTCTGCGCCGGGCACGACCTCAAGGAGATGAGCGCGCGCCGGGCCGATCCCGATCGCGGCCGCGTCTATTTCGCCGATATTCTCGGGCGCTGCTCGGGCGTGATGCAGCAGATCACCGCCCTGCCCCAGCCGGTCATCGCCGCGGTCGAAGGCACGGCGACCGCCGCCGGCTGCCAGCTCGTCGCGACCTGCGATCTCGCCGTCGCCGGCGAAGGCGCGCGCTTCTGCACGCCGGGGGTCCATATCGGCCTGTTCTGCTCGACGCCGATGGTCGCGCTCTCGCGCAATCTCTCAGCCAAGCATGCGATGGAGATGCTGCTGCTCGGCGAGATGGTGCCGGCGCAGGAGGCCGCCCGCATGGGCCTGGTCAACCGCGTCGTTCCCGCCGGCGAGGCGCTGACCGAAGCGAAGCGGCTCGCGGCGGTGATCGCCTCGAAATCGGCGGCGACGGTCAAGATCGGCAAGCGCGCCTTCTACGAGCAGCGCGAGATGGGGCTGAAGGCGGCCTATGACCATGCCTCCGCGGTGATGGTCGAGAACATGCTGGCACGCGATGCCGAGGAAGGCATCGGCGCATTCATGGAAAAGCGTCAGCCGGACTGGCGCCATAGCTGAAAGGGCGGACTCGCCCGAGAACGGGTCCGCCGCTAACGATGGGCGCCTAAACGCCGATGGCTATCCGGTCAGAAGCCGAAGAGCGGGATCGGTTCGTTGTCCGTCCGCACCGGCTCGGCTTCGGGCTTTGCAGCCCGCTGCGCCTGCTCATCCGCCGGCAATTGCAGCACGGTCACCGTCTGGCCTTCCGAGAGGTTGGTCAGCAGCACGATCTGGCCATTGGGCAATTCGATCGCGTCGTGATGGGCATAGGGCTTGTCGAGATCGACCTGGCGGAAGCGCGCCACCGTCGCCGCCAGCCGGCGATGCGGCAGGAAGCCGATCGCCCTGTCGCATTCGATCTCGGACGCAAAGGCCAGTTCCGTGCCGGGCAGGACACAGACCGCGACACTCGGCTCGCCAGCAGCGCAGAAGCCCCTGGTGCTCGATCCGATGAAGCTGGTGGTCTTGAGGACGTCGCCGACTTTGGCAGGAGTCGACATTACATGGTGCAGACTGTAGTCGCACATGGCAGGCCTCCTCGCTGAAGAAGAAGACTGGGATCGCCCCTCGGTCTTCAGCAAAGCAAACCAGCGTGGCGAAGCTGTGTTCCGGGTGCCGACGCCACTGGCAACGCAGGGCGGAAAGGCCTTGTAATTCGTTCTATTCGCTGGGAATTTAGCTCCGTGAATCACGACGCTTACGACGATGCGCTGATTCGCCGCATCCTGCGCGAGGTGAAGAGCATCGCGCTGGTCGGCGCTTCCGCCAACGAGGCGCGGCCGAGCTGGATCGTCACCAAGTATTTGCTCGATCGCGGCTATGACGTGATCCCGGTCAATCCCGGCCTCGCGGGGCAGACGCTGCTGGGCAAGACGGTCTACGGCTCGCTGAAGGATATCCCGCAGCCGATCGACATGGTCGAGATCTTCCGCAACTCGGAAGCGGCCGGGCCGATCACCGACGAGGCGCTTGGCCTCGAGCCGCTGCCCAAGGTGATCTGGATGCAGCTCTCGGTGCGCAATGACGAGGCCGCAGCGAAGGCCGAAGCCAGAGGCGTCACCGTGATTATGAACCGCTGCCCGAAGATCGAATATGGCCGGCTCTCCGGCGAGATCGGCTGGCAGGGCATCAATTCGCGCATTCTCTCGGCGAAGAAGCCGGTGCTCGCCGGCAAGGGCTTCCAGAAGCTGACGATCAACCGGCCGGGGACCTGAGGCGCACGAAGCCCCTTCCCCGCCGGCGGGCGATCGCTAATCTCGCCGCTCCCGCTCTAGCCGGAGAAGGCCGATGCCCCCTCTCGATCGCCGCACCGTCCTGCTCGCCGGCCTCGCCAGCGCGCTCGGCACGGGCAGCGCCCGCGCCGCCTTTCCCGAGCGACCGATCCAGCTCGTCGTGCCCTTCGCGCCGGCCGGCGGCACCGACATCGCGGCACGCCGGCTCGGCGAGACCCTGGCGCGGCAGCTCGGCCAGTCGGTGATCATCGACAACCGGCCGGGCGCCAACGGCATCGTCGCCGGGCAGGCCGTGGTCAAGGCGCCGGCCGATGGCCACATGCTGCTCGTCGCGACCGCCGCGAGCTTCGCCGCCGCCCCGGCGCTCGGGCAGAAATTGCCCTATGACGTCGAGCACGACTTCGCCCCCGTCGCGATGCTCGGCCTGTTCCCGCTGGTGCTCAACGCCTCGCCGGCCCTGCCGGTAAATTCGCTCGCCGAGTTCCTGGCTTACGCGAAACAGCGGCCCGGCCAGCTCAACTTCGCCTCTGCCGGGATCGGCGGCACCAATCACCTCGTCTTCGAGATGATCATGCAGGCGGCCGGCATCCGGCTGGCGCATGTGCCCTATCGCGGCGCCGGGCTCGCCGCAGCCGACCTGATGTCGGGCCAGGTCCATGTCATGATCGACAGCCTCGCCGCCAGCCTCGGCAACATCCAGGGCGGCAAGCTGAAGGCGCTCGCCGTCACCACCGAGGCGCGCCAGCCGCAGCTCCCCGACCTGCCGACGCTGAAGGAGCAGGGCGTCGACGTCGTCTATCCCGGCTGGGCTTCGATCGTCGCGCCGGCCGGCATCGCGCCCGACACGTTGCGGATCCTGAGCACCGCGACCAACGCGGCGATGGCCGATGCCGAGCTCACCGCACGCTATCGCGAGCTGGTGATCGAGCCTGTCGCCTGGAGCCCGCAGGAGACCGGTGCGTTCATGGCGCGCGACCGCGCCATCCTGACCGAGCTGGTGGCGAAGACCGGGATCAAGCTGACCGAATAGGCGGGGGCAAGGCCATGCGCCAGGAGAGCGCGACCTGCTGCATCGCCGGCGGCGGCCCCGCTGGAATGATGCTCGGCTTCCTGCTGGCGCGTGCCGGCGTCGAGGTGACTGTGCTGGAGAAGCACGCCGATTTCCTGCGCGACTTTCGCGGCGACACCATCCATCCCTCGACCATGCAGGTGATGCACGAACTCGGCCTGCTCGACGAGTTCCTAAGGCTGCCGCATGTCAGGGAGGACGACCTCGTCGCCCGCTTCGGCAGCGAGGACATCACCATCGTCGATTTCAGCCATCTGCCGGTCAAGGCGCCGTTCATCGCCTTCATGCCGCAATGGGACTTCCTCGACTTCCTCGCCGATCACGGCCGGGCCTATCCGAACTTCCGGCTGCTGATGCAGACGAAGGCGACCGGGCTGATCGAGGAGACCGGGCGCGTCGCAGGCTTGCAAGCAGAAGGTTTGGACGGCCCGCTAGAGCTCCGTGCCGACCTCGTCGTGGCGGCTGACGGGCGGCGTTCCGATGTCCGCGAGGCGGCCGGCTTCACCGTCACGGAACTCGGCGCGCCGATGGACGTGCTCTGGTTTCGCTTCAGCCGCCGCGCAGACGAGCCAGCGCAGGCTTTCGGGCAGGTCGCGGCCGGGCGCTTCTTCATCCGGCTCAACCGCGGCGACTATTGGCAATGCGCCTTCATCATCCCGAAGGGCTCGCTCGACAGGCTGCAGGCCGCCGGGCTCGATGCCTTCAAGGCCGGCCTCCTCATGCTCGCGCCCGAGCTCGCCGACCGTACCGCTGAGCTCGCCTCATGGGAGGACATCAAGCTGCTCTCGGTCGCGGTCGACCGGCTGGAGCGCTGGTGGCGGCCGGGGCTGCTCTGCATCGGCGACGCCGCCCACGCCATGTCGCCGATCGGCGGCGTCGGCGTCAACCTGGCAATCCAGGACGCGGTTGCGACGGCCAATCTGCTGGCTCGTCCGCTGCGCGAGAAAGCCTTGACGGAGAGCGATCTAGCCGCTGTCCAGAAGCGGCGGGAATGGCCGGCCAAGGTCACGCAGGCCGCCCAGATCGCGATCCAGAACCGGGTGATCACGCCGCTGCTCGCCACGGACAAGCCGGTCGCGCCGCCCTGGCCACTCCGGCTGCTGCAACGCTTCCCGCTGCTGCGCCGCCTGCCGGCGCGCATGGTCGGCATGGGCGTGCGGCCGGAGCATGTCGGGCGAGAGCTCTCGCCTGCCAGATAGCATGCCGAGATCACCGCTCTCGCCGGTCCGCGACCGCGCGATCCTGACCGGGCTGATGGCAAGGACCGGACTCACGCTGGGCGAATGGCGGCCAGCCAGGGGCAATGCCTCAGGGCGGAGAAAGGCTGGTCGCGATTTTGAGTGCGAGCGCAGTCGCGCCATTGGGCCGAAACATCGAATTGAAGGCTGCCTTCTCCATCAGCTCGACGGCGCGCGGCATGCCCATTTCCGCGTAGAAGGCACGAACTCGGGTGGTGCCGCTTTCGCTCAGGACCGTCTGGCCGGTCTGCTTCTCGGTGCGCCGGGCCGGATGGAAGCCGAGGCCCGACAGCGCGGTCGAGCCTTCGAAAACGCCTTCGCCGCCGATATAGTGGCGCCGGACGCCGCCAGCGAAAATAAAGGTGCAGGCGCTGGAACAGGCGGCGCTGCCGGCGTCGACCGCGGTCGCCAGCCCAGCCTGGCGCACGAGCCGGCCGATCGCGAAAGCCGGCAGGATGTAGCCACCACCGCTCGACAGATAGAGCACGCGCAAGGGCCTTGCCCGTGGCCGCTCCAGGAAGGCCTTGAAACGCTTGTCGTCATCCAGTTCGATCGAGCCGGTGAGCCAGGCGGTCTCGCCGCTTTCCGAAAGCCAGATCGCGCGGGCCGGCTGAGCGCCGCCGCACAGGGCGAGCCAAAATAGAAACCAGTATGCAAGGCGCCTCATTGCCATCCCCCGATGCAATGAGGTTGCCATGCCGCAATTGCCCGCTAGCGGCAACGCCTTGATTTGACGCCTCGCAGGCCGTTCGTTAAATCGAACGAGACCGTTTCACGATCAGAATTGTCAGGGAGCACGCCATGACCGACCGCGCACCGGGTTTCCACACGCTCGCCGTCCATGCCGGCGCCGCTCCCGACGCAGCCACCGGCGCGCGCGCCACGCCGATCTACCAGACGACGTCCTTCGTCTTCGACGATGTCGACCACGCCGCCTCGCTGTTCGGGCTGCAGGCCTTCGGCAACATCTATACCCGCATCGGCAACCCGACCAACGCGGTGCTGGAGGAGCGCGTCGCGGCGCTGGAGGGCGGCACGGCTGCGCTCGCGGTCGCATCCGGCCACGCCGCCGAGTTCCTCTGCTTCCATGCGCTGCTGCAGCCGGGCGACGAGTTCGTCGCCGCCAGGAAGCTCTATGGCGGCTCGATCAACCAGTTCAACCACTCCTACAAGAACTTCGGCTGGAACGTGATCTGGGCCGATTCCGATGATCTGGAGGCCTTCGCCGCGGCGGTGACGCCGAAGACCAAGGCGATCTTCGTCGAATCCATCGCCAATCCGGGCGGCGTCGTCGTCGACATCGCGGCGATCTCGAAGATCGCCAAGCAGCACAACATCCCGCTGATCGTCGACAACACGATGGCGAGCCCCTACCTCATTCGCCCCTTCGAGCACGGCGCCGACATCGTCGTGCATTCGGCGACGAAATTCCTCGGCGGCCATGGCAATTCGATCGGCGGCCTGATCGTCGACGGCGGCTCGTTCAACTGGACCGGCGACGAGCGCTACCCGATGCTGTCCAAGCCGCGACCGGAATATAACGGCATGGTGCTGGGCGAGACCTTCGGCAATTTCGCCTTCGCGATCGCGACCCGCGTGCTCGGCCTGCGCGACATGGGCCCGGCGCTCTCGCCCTTCAACGCCTTCATGATCTTGACCGGCATCGAAACCCTGCCGCTGCGCATGCAGCGCCATTGCGACAATGCGCTGAAGGTCGCGACGCACCTCTCGAAGCATCCGGCGATCGAGTGGGTCAGCTATCCCGGGCTGGCCGGCGACAAGTATCACGAGCTCGCCAAGCGCTATTCGCCCAAGGGCGCCGGCGCGGTGTTCACGCTCGGCCTCAAGGGCGGTTACGACGCCGGCGTCCAGCTGGTCTCGAAGCTGCAGCTGTTCTCGCACCTCGCCAATATCGGCGATACGCGCTCGCTGGTGATCCACCCGGCCTCGACCACGCATCGCCAGCTCTCGGACGCGCAGAAGACGGCATCGGGCGCTGGTCCGGAGGTGGTGCGCCTGTCGATCGGCATCGAGGATACCGAGGATCTGATCGCCGATCTCGATCAGGCGCTGGCCTGATCCTCCCCATCATTGCGAGCGGAGCGAAGCAATCCAGGAGTCGTAGAACTCTACGTTCCTCTGGATTGCTTCGTCGCTTACGCTCCTCGCAATGACGGTCAGGCCTGATCGAGCTCCTCGCGGATGCGGCGCGCGGTCGCCTGCTGCTCATCCGCGGACGGACGCGGGCAGTCGCGATAGGTCACGACCTCCTCGGCGATATAGCGCCGGGAGGTCACATCGTCGGAGCGCACCATGGGGATGAGATGGGCGTGCGCATGAGCGATGTCGTTGCCGGTGAACATGAAGGCGACCTTCGGCACGCCGTAGATCCGCTTCAAGGCCTTGGCCAGGCGCTGGCCGAGCTGGATCATCTCGGCCGCGAGCTCCGCCGGCATCTCCTCGAAATAGGGATGATGCGCGCGCGGCACGATCTGGACATGGCCGGGCCGCACCGGCGCGATGTCGAGGAAGGCGACGAGATTCTCAGTCTCGGCGACACGATGCGACGGGACCTTCCCAGCCGTGATCGCGCAGAACAGACAGCCGTCAGGCCGCATGTCTCTCTCCCTGCTGCGTGCGCGTCACATGCACCACGCCCATCGCCAGCACGGTGAAGCCGAGCGCCTGATGGGCGAGGCCGGCCCAGAGCGGCACGACCAGCAGCAACGTCACGATGCCCAGCACAGACTGCGCCAGCACGAGCCCGGCGATGGCGGTGGCGCGCTTGGCCGAACCCGAGCCCGGCGCGGCGCGGCGAAGGCTGAGCATCTGCCAGAGCGCGAAGGCGAACAGGATATAGGCGCCGAGGCGGTGGTTGAACTGCACCAGGGCGACATTGTCGACGAAGTTCTCCCAGACTGGCGTGCCGGCGAACAGCGTCGATGACGGCGGCACCAGCGCCCCGTCCATCAATGGCCAGCTGTTGAAGGTGAAGCCGGCCTTGGAGCCGGCGACGAGCCCGCCGAGCGCGATCTGCACGAAGAGCAGCAGGAGCAGGAGCCAGGCGCCCACCCTGCCCCGTGCCGGCTCGATCCGGCGCAGCGGCGTCAGCCAGGTGGCGAAGGCGATCACGCTGGCGAAGAAGAAGCCGGCGAAGGTCAGATGCAGCGTCAGCTTGACCGGCGCGACCGCGATCATGCCGGGCTCCAGGCCGGACGCGACCATGATCCAGCCGATCGTACCCTGCAGGCCGAGCAGCAGGCCCATGCCGAACAGGATCGCCGTTTCGCGCCACGGCATCAGCCGTCGCAGCAGGACGACGAAGAAGCCGGCGAGGTAGAGCAGCCCGATGAAGCGGCCGAGCTGGCGATGGCCCCATTCCCACCAGTAGATGAACTTGAAGTCGGCGAGCTCCATGCCGGAGTTCAGGAGCTGGAATTGCGGGCTCAGCCGGTACTTCTCGAATTCAAGCGCCCAGGCGGCATCTGATAGCGGCGGGATCGCGCCGGTGACGGGACGCCATTCGGTAATCGAGAGGCCGGAGCCGGTCAGCCGGGTCGCGCCGCCAACCACGACCATGACGAAGACGAGGAAGGCGACGACCCAGAGCCAGCGGCGGATACCGGAATGGCTTGCTGCGGCCGGAACGGCAGGCTGATCGAGCGCGATCGTCACGGCGGCGGGACCTCGGGTCGCAGGGAGCAGACTTGAATACGCTTCACAAGCGCGGCGGCGGGTGACAGATAGTCCGCCCTTGAAGCCTGAACAACGCCCGCAATGCCGCAGCCCGGACTGAAGATCGCCATGAGGCAGACCCATCGCAAGCTCATCGGCACGGTCGTGATGATCGTCTTCGTCTGCGTCTACGCGCTCGTCGCGATGGCGTTGGCGCAGGGGCGGATCACCGAAGCCTCGAAACCGGTGCAGACCATCGCCTATATCGTGCTCGGACTGGTCTGGGTGCTGCCTCTGCTGCCGCTGATCCGGTGGATGGAGCGCAAGGACGAGGTCTGACCTCGGCGCCCGCCGGCCTCCGGCGCATCCGTCTTCGCCTCTACACCAGCGTAGCGCGACGCCAGCCCGCTCGAGCGCCTCTGTAGCCGGATTGTCGATTCCTGCATTATCGGGCCGCCAAACTTAAAAAACTTGCGACCGGGGCGCCAATTTAGAGCGCCTCTCTCTTAGTGACCGCAATAGCGTTTCGCCGCGATCGAACAGGTCGACCGGCATGACGCATGCCGCGGACAAGATGGGGGATCGGTCATGAAGAGGTTGCTACAGCTGGGCTCGCTCGCGTTGGTGCTTGGCGGGGGGCTGGCGCAAGCCGGTACGCTGGAGACCGTGAGACAGCGCGGCGTGCTGAAATGCAGCTCCACCATGGGCACGCCCGGCTTCTCCATCGCCGACGCCACCGGCCGCCATCGCGGCCTCGACGTCGATTTCTGCCGCGCAGTGGCAACGGCGGTGTTCGGCGATCCCGAGAAGGTGATGATCGTGCCGCTTCCCGCAGCAGCCCGTTTCACGGCGCTTCAGTCGGGCGAGGTCGATATCCTCTTCAACACCACGACCTGGACGATGGGGCGCGAGACCACCAATGGCATCCTGTTCGCTGCCGTGACCTACTACGATGGCCAGGGGATCATGGTCCGCTCCGGTGAGGTCAAATCCGGCAAGGAACTGAACGGCGCGACGCTCTGCACCAATCAAGGCTCGACGACCGAGCTCAACCTGACCGACTTCTTCCGCACGAACAATCTGAAGAACGAGATCGTGGCGTTCGCCAGCCAGGAAGAGGCGCTGCAGGGCTACCAATCAGGGCGCTGCGATGCCTTCAGCTCCGACCGCTCGGTCCTCTACGCCTTCCGCTCGAAGCTGACGGAGCCATCGAAGCACACCGTGCTTCCCGACACGCTGTCCAAGGAACCGCTCGGCGCTGCCGTCCGGCAGGGTGATGATCCCTGGTACAACGTCGTCAGATGGTCGGCCTATGCGATGCATGCCGCCGAGGAATTCGGGCTGACGTCGAGCACCGTCGAGCAGGCCGCAGCGTCGACGAAAGACCCGAACGTCCTCCGCCTGCTCGGCCGCGAAGGTACCATCGGCGAATCGCTCGGGCTGTCGCGCGAATGGGCGTTGAACATCATCCGGAAGGTCGGCGCCTATAACGAGGTCTTCGACCGCAATATCGGCAAGGACAGCCCCTTGAAGATCGATCGCGGGTTGAATGCATCCTGGAAGCAAGGCGGTCTGCACTACGCACCGCCGATCCGCTGATCGCGCCAGCAGAGGGCGGATCACCCAGGCGCCTAAGCAGCAGGACGAGGTCTGAGGCAGCCGGCCCGGACCACGCCCATGCGCATGGCGTCGACCGCCCCGCCCCACCCACTCTTGCCGGCGCCCCCACCCGCGCGCATAAGCCGCCTCGCTCCCGCAAGGCCTTAAGCCAGTGTCCGCAGCCGCGCCCGCCTCCCCCCGTCTCGCCATCGGCTTTGCCTGCGGCATCCTCTCAGCCGTGATCTGGGGCGTGCAGTCGGTGATCTCGCGGCAGTCGGTAGCCGACGGGCTCTCGGCCGGCGACGTCACCATATTGCGTTTCCTCGCGGCCTCGCTGGTGCTGCTGCCCTTCGCGCTGAAAAGGCTGAAGCCCTTCCCGGTCGGCCGGCTCGGCTGGAAGCGTGCGCTGATCCTCACCGCCATCGTCGGGCCGAGCTACAGCCTGATCCTGGTCGGCGGCGCGCATTTCGCCCCGGCCCTGCATTCCTCGGTGATCTCGCCCGGTTTGATCCCGGTCGCGACCGCGCTGCTCGCCGTTCTCGTCCTCGGCGATCGCATCAGCCCGCTCAGGGTGATCGGCCTCGCCGTCATCGTCGCGGGGGTCGTGGTCTTCTCCTTCGAGGCGATGGCGAACACGCCGACGCGGGAAGGCGCCTGGATCGGCGATCTGCTCTTCGTACTGATCGCCCTGCTCTGGTCGGTCTTCGGCCTGCTGGCCCGGCGCTGGGGCGCCGATGCGGTCGAGGTCACCATGGCAACCTGCCTGCTCTCGGTGCCGCTGCTGCCGCTGCTCGCGCTGGTGCAGCCGGTCAACCTGCTGCAGGTGCCGCTTTCGGCCGTCGCGCTGCAGGCGCTCTATCAGGGCGTTCTCGTCGGCGCGGTCGCGCTCTTCCTCTACACGGAAGCCGTCGCGATCCTTGGCGCGGCGCGCGCCGCGCTGTTCCTGCCGCTGGTGCCGGTGGTGACGGCCCTGTCGGGCGCCGCCTTCCTCGGCGAGCGCGCCTCGGCCCTAGAGATCGCCGGCATGGCGCTTGCCATCCTCGGCATGCTGGTGGCGCTGAAGGCGCCGAGCCACGCCTAGGGCGCGCGCTCAGCCCTTGTGGTCCTTGGCGATCGGCTCGACATAGGCGAGCCCCATATCCCAGGGGAAATAGATCCAGGTGTCCTGGCTGACCTCGGTGACGAAGGTGTCGACCACCGGCACGCCAGCCGGCTTGGCATAGACCGTGGCGAAATGCGCATTCGGCAGCATCTCGCGCACGACGCGGGCGGTCTTGCCGGTGTCGGTCAGGTCGTCGACGACGAGCACGCCCTTGCCCTTACCGTCGCCGATGGCGCGGATCGAGGGGGCGATCTCCTTCATCACCTTGAGCTCGGACTGGTTCTTGTAGTCGTGATAGCTCGCGACGCAGACCGTCTCGATCATGCGCAGGCCGAGCTCGCGGCAGATGATCGCCGCCGGCACCAGCCCGCCGCGGGTGATGCAGACCATCGCCTCGAACGGCCCGGCATCGGCCAGGCGCCAGGCGAGCGCACGCGCGTCGCGATGGAACTGGTCCCAGGAAACGGGGAAAGCCTTGTTGGAAGAGGGCTCGGCCATGGCTGGTCCTGCGGCAGGCTGGAAATGAGCCTTTCCGCAAAGCGCATTCAGCGAAGGCTGGCAAGAGCCGCAGCGCCACAATCCCCGGCGCGCGGCTCTCGATCAGCCTAGAACTCGGCCCAGCCGTCATCGCCCCGGCTGCCCGCCGCCACCCTCGCGCGCGGCAGCGGCACCAGCTTCGCCGGTGCGGCCGCGGCCTTCATCGCCGGCAGCACCGATCGCAGATTTGACGCCAGTACCGCGGGCTGGTCGCTGCCGCCGAGCCGGAAGGCTCCGACCAGCGCCGCCAGCGCCTGAGTCTCCGCCTGCAGGTCACGCGACAGCTTCGAGCTGGAATCCGCCATCAGCGAGTTCTGCTGCGTCATCTCGTCCATATGGGCGACGGTCTTGGCCATTTCCTCGACGCCATTGGCTTGTTCCGTCGCCGCGCTCGAGATCTCGGCGATGGTGCCGGCGACGCGGTTGGCCGCATCGACGATCTCCTCGAGCGTACGACCGGCATCCTTGACCAGCTGAACGCCGGAGCGGACCTGCTCGCTCGAATTGGCGATCAGCGACTTGATGCCGTTGGCGGATTCACTGGAGCGGCCGGCGAGCGCCCGTACCTCGGAGGCGACGACCGCGAAACCGCGGCCGGCATCGCCGGCACGCGCCGCCTCGACCGCGGCGTTGAGCGCGAGCAGATTGGTCTGGAACGAGATCTCGTCGATCATCGAGATGATGTCGGCGATCGAGGTCGAGGCCTGCTCGATCCGGCCCATCGCCGCGACCGCGTCAGTGACGATCGCCCCGCCGCGCGAAGCAACTGTTTTGGCTTCATCGCCAAGCGCCGCCGCCTGGCGCGAATTGCCGGCACTGGTCTTGATCGAGGCCGCGAGCTCCTCGGTCGTCGCCGCCGTCTGCTGCAGGCTCGAGGCCTGCGCCTCGGCGCGCTCGGCGAGTTCGAGGCTCTCGCCCGCCATCTTGTCGGCAGCCGCGCCGACCTTGCCGGAGATCGTGCCGACGGCGCCGATCACCTCGGCCATGGTCTCGATCAACTCGTTGATGCCGCCGCAGAGAACCGCGACCTCGCCCTCCTTGCCCGCCATGTCGATGCGCGTGGTCAGGTCCTTGTCCTTGGCCCGGCCGATCACCGCCTGCGCCTCGCCCACGGCCTTGGCGAGCTGCCGTGCGGCCTTCTGCTCGGTGATGTCGGTGGCGTATTTCACCACCTTGGTCGGCCGGCCCTTGGCGTCCATGATCGGGTTGTAGCTCGCCTGGATCCAGACCTCGCGGCCACCCTTGCCGAAGCGCTGGTACTGGCCGGAATCGTATTCGCCCCGGCCGAGTTTCTCCCAGAAGGCGCGATACTCCGCCGAGCTGCGATAACTGGCATCGCAGAACATGGCGTGGTGCTTGCCCTTGATCTCGTCGAGCGAATAGCCGGTGACGGCGAGGAAGTTCTCGTTGGCGTCGAGGATATGGCCGTCGAGCGTGAACTCGATCACCGCCATCGCCTTGCGGATCGCCGCGACCTGCCCGGCCATGTCGGCTTCGCGATTCTTCTGATCGGTGATGACCGTCGCGAACTTGATGACCTTGACCGGCTTGCCGCCCCTGTCGAAGACCGGGTTGTAGCTCGCCTCGATCCAGAACTCGCTGCCGTCGGCGGCAACGCGCAGGAACTGCCGCGCATCGTATTCGCCCTGCCGCAATCGCTCCCAGAACGCCTTGTACTCGGCGCTCGCGGCCTCCTCCTTCGTCACGAACATGCTGTGATGGCGCCCCCGCACCTGCTCCAGCGTGTAGCCGACGGTCTTCAGGAAGTTCTCATTGGCATCCAGGATAGTGCCATCGAGCTTGAAACTGATCACCGCCATGGCGCGGTTCAGCGCCATCATCTCGCCTTCCAGCTCGCGGCGCGAAACGCCGCCCCCAAATGGATTTAGCCGCATGCCCGTCCCCCGCATTCAGCCCCACGCGAACTCTTGGTCCGCAAGAACAGAATGGATGGAGAATGGTTTATGATCTACTAAATTAAGTTTTCATCAAAGTTGACGATGCCATTTCGACACCCAATAAGCAACGAAGACTTGCGGCTCATTCAAGATGAATAAAATTCCTATCGCAAGGGAAATCGAATACGTCAATCTCAGCACTCGACCAATATTTTTGCATTCCATTCAAAATAAAAAAACTGATTGCCTCACGGGCCTCGGCCATACATGAGAATTATTCCAACAAACTGGCAGATGAACTTTGAGCGGCGTTAGAAATTCAAATCAGGTCGCCTCCCGGAAACATGTATACAGAATTCCTCTCTTTATGCATTCAATCGCTTGCGTTCTGCCTCGACCATCGCCTGCACGGCGGCGGTCGCCATCATTAGCTTCTCGGGATCGCGTGAGCGGATGACGATGTTGGTGTCCGGTCCCGTCTCGGACCAGAACGGGTAGGAGCCGATCGAGCAGTCGGGATGGGCTTTCGCGATCTCGGCGAGCGGCGTGCCGATATCGCCTTCGCGCAGGCCCGCCCTCACCGTCTCCGACAGGATCCTGGCGCCGGTCTTCAGCGTCGGCGCGACGACGTCGAGCATCGCTTGCATGATCGCCGGCACGCCGGCCATGACATGGACGTTGCCGATCTTGAACCCCGGTGCCTTCGACACGGAATTGGCGATCAGGTCGGCTCCCTCCGGGATGCGTGCCATACGCATCCTGGCCTCGTTGAGCTGATCCGCAGGGAAACGCTCCAGCAGCATGTCGACCGCGCGCTGGTCGTAGCCGATCGGCACGCCGAAGGCCGCGGCGACCGCATCCGCGGTGATATCGTCATGGGTCGGGCCGATGCCGCCCGTGGTGAAGACATAGCTATAGCGCGAGCGCAGCGCGTTCAGCGCCGAGACGATCTCGTCGGTCAAATCGGGCACGACCCGGACCTCACGCAGCTCGATGCCGATATTGGTCAGGTACTCGGCGATGTAGCCGATGTTCTTGTCCTTGGTCCGGCCGGAGAGGATCTCGTCGCCGATCACCAGGATCGCGGCGGTGATCACCGGCTGGAAGGCGGGCGCTGGCGCTGCCGTCATGGGCACGTCCCTACTGTTGGAAAAAGCCGCATGCTTGCCCCGATACGCGAGCGAGCTAAGCCGCTTGCGTACAATTGCTCAAGCGGCGCGCCAGTCAGGGCCGCCATGCGCATGCGGCGGGCGCATCACGAGTTCGTGCGCTCGTAGACGAGATTGAGCCGGGTCTGGGCGATGAGCTTGTAGCCCTTGCTCTCCAGCAGGGCCGGCAGATCGGCCTGCCAGCGCCCGCGCGAATCCTCGACGATGACGAAGCCGGGCCAGAGCGCCTCGGGCGCATCACGCAGGAAAGGTTCGAGGATCAGATCCTCGGCGCCCTCGACATCGAGCTTGATCGCGTCGATCCGCTCATAGCCCTCGCTCTGCACCAAAGCGAGCAGGGTCGTCGCCGGCACCCTGACCGAGTTCGCATTGCTGGAGCGCAGGATGCGCACGCTCGATTCGCCCTTGTTGGCGGGATCGAGGAACAGCGTCAGTTCGCCCGGCTTGTCGGCGAGCGCGCAGGCGATCGCCTTGACCGTGCCGAACGGGTTCTGGGCGATGTTGTAGGTCAGCCGCGCGAAGATCTCGGGCTGAGGCTCAACCGCCAGGATGCGGGCGCCCCGGCCGGCACGAGCCGCGACGAAGAGCGAATAGGCGCCGATATTCGCGCCGACATCGATGAAGCTGAAGCCCTCGCGGATCCGCGAGGCCAGAAGCTCGCGCTCCTGCGCATCGAAATATTGCGGCGTGAACAGCACCCGCTTCTCGCAGACGTTGCCCTCGGGATAGAGCCGCATCTGCGCGCCGAGTGCCTCGATGTCGACGGGCTGGCCCTTGAGCCGGTTGAGCCCGAGGCGACGCAGCGCGAAGGCGACCTTGCGGCCGAGGAAGGAGCCGGAGGCGCAGCGCGTCCAGCCGATGATGCGGGCGATGAACCCCTGCGGCGCGAAGGTGCCGAAAGGCTGGTCCTCGACCGGTCTGATCTCATTGAATGCCATTGGCGCGCTGTACACCTCAAGTGCCGATGGCGCCAGAGCCGGATCGCAGCCGGGGCAGCGCGAGGGCGATGTCAGGCTGCATCGCTCGCCGCCGACGTGCAGTCGGCGTTCAGCGGGCAGAGGCTGCCGCAATCAGCGACACCGGCCAGGAGATAGCGCAGGCAGCAGAGCTTGCGGCGCCGGATCGGCTCGCCCTGCTCGACCGGATAGCGCACCGCCTCATGCATCGGATTGCGCTGGCCCGAGGGTTCCAGCCGCCGCTCCAGCCGCAAGCGCGCCCGCGCGAGCGCCAGCGGATCGGCGAGATCGGCAGGCAGCTGCTGTAGCGTCCATTCGAAGATCGCCGCCGCATTGGCCCAGAGCAGCCGCGGCGAGACCCGGAACTGCCTGGTGAGCAGGTCGACCAGCGGCGCGGCATGGTCATCGAACAGGCGCGCGAACGGATCGCCGCCATCGCATCGCGGAGCGCCCTCGTCCGGGATTACGATCGCGCTCGTCAGCCCCGCTTCCTGCGGCACGATCGCGATCCGGTCGAGTTCCAGCGGCAGGTCGCGATCGCATAGAAGGATTGCCACCGTCGCCGGGATGATCAGCGCGCCGAAATGCCATTGCGACCACATCGAGACCAGCGCCCGCCGGTCGCTGTCCGGATAGAGCGCGGCAAAACGGGCCATCAGCCGCTCGGCGGCGCCGTCGAGCAGGTCCCGTCCCGAGACGACCTCCTGCCCTATGTCTGGCAGCACGAGCTTGTCTCTGTACCAGGCCAGCGCCTCCGGAAAGCGGGAGGCGAAGGACGGCAGCGGCAGGGCCTCGCTCATCCGAGCGCCGCCTGCTCCCGCGCCGCCGGCCGCTGCTGGGCCGCGGACCAGCCGCCGAGCAACGCCGCCAGAGGTGCCGCGATCAGGGCGACGACGGCGGCGAGGCCGAAGCAGACGCCGTAGCCGAAATGCTGGGAGACCCAGCCGGCACCGATGCCGCCGGCCATGCTGACCAGCCCGTCCATGCATTGCAGCAGGGTGAAGTCGACGCCGGCCTGACGCGGATCGGACAGCGCCATGAAGCAGGCATAGAGCGCGACGAAGCCCAGCGCCATGATGCCGGAGGAGCTCGCCAGCGCCAGCGCCAGCACGAGCGGCTGCGGCAGGCCGCGCCAGGCGGCGAAGGCGAGCCCGCCGAGCGAAGCTGCCTGCAGCACGAGTGCCAGCACCAGCACGCTGCGCGCACCGAGCAACCGGACGAGCGCGCCGCCGGCAAGTGCGCAGGCGAAGCCGATGGCGAGACCGCCGATGCCGTTGACCAGCCCGATCGATTCAAGATCGAGCCCGCTATCGACCAGATAGGCGCCGAGCATGGCGACGCCCCATTTCTGCGCCGGCACATAGACGGCGGCAAGCAGCAGGCCGGAGCGCATCTCCGGCCGCTTCAGCGCCTGCTTGAGCGAAGGCTGGTGGATGCGCTTGGTCGGCGCGGCCGGGGCTGGCGAGAGCAGGAAGGGCAGCGCCAGCACGAAGAGTAGCCCGGCCATGGCGAAAGTGGCGAATTGCCAGTCGAGCCGCGCCACCAGCACGAGGAAGAGACCGGAGCCGAGCGCCGAGCCGAGATAGGCCCCGCCGACCTGGGCGGCGTTGCCCCAGCCGTGATGGGCCTGCGCCAGCGTCTCGACCGCGTGGCCGTCGCAGGCGATGTCGCCGGTCGAGGCCGAGAAGGCGATTAGCACAAAGACGCTGATCAGCGGCACGAAGGCGACCGGCCCGATCAGGCCGACCGCGACGAGCCCGGCAGCCGAGACGAGCGTGGTCGCCAGCACGATCGCCCGCGAGCGCGCCGGCCCGGTATTAGGAAGACGGTAGCGCTCGACCGCCGGCGCCCACAAAAACTTCAGCGCCCAGGGCAGTACGGCGAGATAGGTCAGGCCGATCTGATCGAGCGGCAGGCCGCGCTCGCGCAGCACGCTCGGCAGGGCGATGAAGGTCAGCCCGCCGATGATGCTCTGGCCGACATACAAGCCCCCGATGGCGAGGACGATCGCCGCGGGCGACAGCAGGAGCGCCCTCACCAGCGATAGCGCAGGCTGGCGATGACCTTGCGTCCCTCGTCGAAATAGCAATAGCCGGCGGTGCAGGTCTGCTGGACCTCGTTCAGGAGATTGGTGGCGTTGACCTGCAGCCGCATGCCCTTGAGCTGCGGGCTGAGGTTTTCGAGATCATAGCGGATCGAGCCGTCGACGAAGGTGCGCGCCTTGTTGTCGATCACCGGCCGGCCGAGATTGTCGCCGAGGCTGGAGCCGACATAGCGCACGCCGCCGCCGATCCCGAGCCCGCGCGCTGGCCCGTCCTGGACGGTGTAGTCGAGCCAGAGCGAAGCCATGTGGTAGGGGATGCTGGAGAGGCGGTTGCCGACGGTCTCCTCGGTCAGCTTCTTGATGCGGGCGTCGTTGTAGGAATACGAGGCCTGGACGCTGAGCCCGTTCGCCAGCGAGGCGACGCCCTCGATCTCGAAGCCGCTGGAGCGCAGGTCGAGCTGGACCTGGCGGTTGAGGCCGTCGACGACCTCGTAGACCACACCATTGTCCTGGCGGATGTTGAACACCGCGGCGCGCAGCGAGGCATTGTAGCCCGGCAAATCGTATTTCACACCGAGCTCGGCCTGCTTGCCGCTCGTCGGCTGGGCGACGCCGCCATTCAGCACTGTACCGGGATTGGGCACGAAGGAGGTGCCGTAGCTGACATAGGGCGCGAGGCCGAACTCGGTGACGTAAGACAGCGCGGCCCGGCCGGTGAACTTGCCGTCGGTGCGCTTGCTCTCGGTCGGAACGGCGCCGGCCGCGCCCGCCTCGAACTTGCTGTCGACCCAGTCATTGCGGACGCCGGCGGTGAGACGCCAGCCGCCCCATTTGATCTGGTCCTGCAGATAGACGCCGGTCGTGGTCAGCGTCTGCTCGGTCCGCCACAGGAAGGCGGGATTATAGCCGAGCGGAACGCCGCCGAAGGCTTCCTTGTTCTTGTAATGTAAACGGCTGACATCGACGCCGGCGAGCAGCGTATGATCGACCGCGCCGGTCCGGACCTTCGCCTCCAGCGAGGTGTCGACCGAGAAACCGGCGGTGTTCTCGCGCGTCAGACCCGAACCGAAATAGACGTATTGCTGGTTGTTGCCGAGCTGCTGGTACCTCGCCCGCTGGCGTAGCGTGAAAATCTCGTCGAACTTGTGCTCGAATTCGTAGCCGATGCGGGCCTGCTGCTGGCGGAAGTCATTGTAGCGCTTATCGCCGACATAGAGCTTGGTCGCGCCAAGCGTCTTGGAGAGCACATTGCCCTGGCGGTCGACATAAGGGCCGTACTGATTGAGATAGGCCGCCGTGCCGCCGGTGGTCGAATCCATGTACTCGCCGAGCACGGTGAGCTTGGTCGCCTCGTTCGGCTTCCAGGTCAGCGCCGGCGCAATGAAGACGCGATCGTCCTTCATCGCGCTGATGTCGGTCTTGGCGTCGCGGATGACGCCGGTCAGCCGGTAGAGCAGCGTTCCTTCCGGATTGGCCGGGCCGGAAAAGTCGAAGTTGAACTGCTTGCGGCCGAACGAGCCGCCCTGGACCTCGATCTCGCGGAATGGCGTCTCGGTCGGCCGCTTCGAGATCAGGTCGACGATGCCGGCGCTGGTGCTGGCGCCGTAGATCGCCGAGGCCGGGCCACGCAGCACGCTGATCGCCTCCAGCCCATAGGGTTCGAGCCGCATCAGCCCGTTCGGGCTGCCGATCTGGCGCAGGCCGTCGCGGAAGACGGCGTTATGGGTGACGTCGATGCCGCGGATGGTGAAGGCGTCGTAGCGCGGGTCGAAACCATAGGTGCCGATGCGCGCACCGGGCGTATAGGCCAGCGCCTCCAAGAGGTTCTGCGGCTTGCGCTGCTCGAGCTGCGTCTGCGTCACCGTCGAGATCGACATCGGCGTCTCGAGCAGCGGCGTGTCGGTCTTGCTGGCGCTCCGGCCCGAGGTCGCGACATAGCCATTGGCGCTGAAGACGCCCTTCTCGCCGCTGCCCTGCCCTTCGACCACGATCGTATCGAGCTGGATCTGCCGTGCACTCTCAGCCTGCGCGAAGGCCGCGGCTGGAGCGAGGAAGAGAGCCGACGAGGCCAAAAGCGCAGAACGAAGAGTCATGACAAGGCAGTTCCGGAGATAAAATCACCGGTCCGGTATCAATATTGCCAGACAACGGTCAACGAAAACTTATTTTTAATTATTCAAAACTGAGAAACAGTACAAGATGCCAAAGATAAATTCAAGAATAATACACCGCCATCCAATTCTGAATTCTTTCTACACTCGTCACTCGGCGATTTCATCGCTAAGAACAGAACCAGCCGTCAGCATGCGAAGGACGAGGCGCCTGGCGCTCGTATGCCATCTCACCCTCCGCACCTGCGCCGGATTTTTTGAAGCTGCGCGAACCATTCGCGGCGGAGCGCCCCTCTTTCGGGTATTCAACCCGGAGACGCGCATCATGATCTACCGAAAGAACCTGCCCCGCTGGGAACGTCTGATCCGCCTCGGAGCGGCGCTGGGCCTGGGCCTTTGCGCCTGGCTGTTCCGCGACGGCGCGCTCAGCCTCGTTTTTGCGGCCGGCGCGGTCATCACCGCGCTGACCTCGGTCTTCGGCTTCTGCCCGATGTGCGCCATGGTCGGCCGCCGCCTGCCGGGCGATGGTGGGGCCGGTCAGTGAGCGGCCTGCTGGCGCTGCCGCACGATCTCGTCGAGCGCGCCCGCGCCGGCGATCCTCGCGCATTGGAGACCATGCTGGCGCTCTGCCGCACCGACATCACCCGCTACGCCCGCCGTCACTGCGAGGCCGAGGATGTCGAGGAGGCGGTCCAGGACGCTCTCTGGATCCTGTATCGCCGGCTCGGGGGCCTGCGCAGCGCCGCCGCCCTCGCCGGCTGGCTGTTCCAGATCATCCGCCGGACCTGCCTTGCTCTCGTCAGACGGCGGCGCCGGCATCTGCCGATCGAGGACGCACCGGCTGCGGCCCTGCGCGACGGTGGAGCAAGCGACCTCGAATTGCGCCTCGCCATCACCGGCATCATCGCCGAACTGCCGCAAAGCTATCGCGAGGTGCTCCTGCTGAAGGATATCCAGGGTCTCTCCGCCGACGAGGCCGCGAGCACGCTGGGCATCTCGCCGGAGGCGGCGCGCAGCCGCCTGCACCGGGCACGGGCAATGGTACGCGCCGCGCTGACCGAACCGGCCGGCCTTGACCGAAAGGCGGTGCCGGCATGAGCTTCGGCAACGCCTCAATCACAATCCATCTGCTGCGTGGATTGCTCGGAGTACTCGCGCTGCTGCTCGCAGCCTGGAGCTACAAATGGCTCGGCCTGTTCTCTTTGCTGTTTCTGCCGGTCGCGCTGTGGGCGCTGAAGGGCTGCCCACTCTGCTGGACGATCGGCCTGTTAGAGACGGTCATCTCAAGAAGACGAGGGTAAAGCGACAACGCGCCGGTGCCCCGATGCTTGCGCGCCCCGCCAAACCCAATAGATAAGGAGGTCAAGGAGCGGCCTTACGGAATGACCCTGAACGACTCGATCTCGCGCGGGCGGCGCGACCCCGCCATCAAGCTGCATGGGCCAGAAGCCTTCGCGGCGATGCGCAAGGCCGGGCAGCTCACGGCGCGCGGCCTCGACATGCTCGCCGGCGAGGTCAAACCCGGCGTGACCACACAGCGCCTCGACGATCTCGCCTTCCAGTTCGCCATGGACAACGGCGCCTATCCGGCGACGCTGTTCTATCGCGGCTACACCAAGTCGATCTGCACCTCGATCAACCATGTCGTCTGTCACGGCATTCCCGACGACAAGCCGATGCGCGAGGGCGACATCGTCAACATCGACTACACCCTGATCGTCGATGGCTGGCACGGCGATTCCAGCCGGATGTTTTCGGTCGGCGACATCCCGCGCAAGGCCGAGCGGCTGGTCGAGATCACCTATGAGAGCCTGCTGCGCGGCATCCGCGCCGTGCGCCCCGGCGCGACCACCGGCGATATCGGCTTTGCGATCCAGCGCTATGCCGAGGGCGAGCGCTGCTCGGTGGTGCGCGATTTCTGCGGCCACGGCCTCGGCCAGGTCTTCCACGACGCGCCGAACATCCTGCACTATGGCAGCCCCGGCGAAGGCGTCGAGCTCAAGCCCGGCATGCTCTTCACCATCGAGCCGATGATCAATCTCGGCAAGGCAAGCGTGAAGGTGCTCTCCGACGGTTGGACGGCGGTGACGCGCGACCGGTCGCTCTCGGCCCAGTTCGAGCACACGATCGGCGTGACCGACACGGGCTGCGAGATCTTCACGCTTTCGCCCGCCGGCCTCGACAATCCGCTCGCCCGCACATGAAGACCAGCGGCAACGGCAAGTCAGCCTCGCTTGCCGCCGCCCCGGACGACGCCCCGCCGCATCATCTCGGCCATCGCGACCGCCTGCGCCAGCGCTTCCTCGACGCGGGCGATGCCGCCCTGCCCGACTACGAACTGCTGGAACTGCTGCTTTTTCGCTCGATCCCGCAGCGCGACGTCAAGCCGCTCGCCAAGCAGCTGATCCAGCATTTCGGTTCCTTTGCCGAGGTGATCGGCGCGCCGGTCTCGCGCCTGACCGAGGTCAAAGGCATCGGCGAGAGCGTCGCGCTCGATCTCAAGATCGTCGAGGCGGCGCTGAAGCGCACGATGAAGGGCCAGGTCGCCAAGAAGCCGGTGCTCTCCTCCTGGTCCTCGGTGATCGATTATTGCCGCCTCGCGATGGCCTTCGCCGAGCGCGAGCAGTTCCGCATCCTCTTCCTCGACAAGAAGAATGCGCTGATCGCCGACGAGGTGCAGCAGACCGGCACGGTCGACCACACCCCGGTCTATCCGCGCGAGGTGATGCGCCGGGCGCTTGAACTCTCGGCGACCGCGCTGATCCTGGTGCACAACCACCCCTCCGGCGACCCGACCCCGTCCGGCGCCGACATGCGCATGACCCGCGAGCTGGTCGATATCGCCAAGCCGCTCGGCATCGCCATCCACGACCACATCATCGTCGGCCGCGACGGCCATGCCAGCTTCAAGGGCCTGGGGCTGATCTGAACGCTGGGCCGGCATGCACGGCAGCGCTAGCCTGGTTGCGCTGTGCCTTCGCGCGCCTGTTCGCACAGCCATGCGCAGAGATGTCGCGGCGCTGGGCGAGAATCGTCGGCGCGCACCAGTGCAAAGTGCCATGCCGGCCCGCTCAGGACGCATGAGAACGGCGCGATCAGCCGGCCTTCGGCCAGAAGCGGCCGAAACAACGAAGGCGACAACAGCGCCACACCCGCACCCGCCACCGCCGCATTCGCGTCCAGTTCGTGCGTCGGATAGTCGACGGCGACAAATCGTAGACGCTTCGGCGCTCCGCATCGGGCTTCGGCAAACCAGCGCTCCCAATCCGGATGCGGCAGGAGCTCGAAATCGGCCAGCTCTTCGGGCGACGACAGTGTTCGCCCACCGAGCAGCGCAGGAGCCAGCATCGGCGTCACCTCGACGGGGGCGAGCCGGAATTCTTCAAGCCCGGCCCACCCGCCACGGCCTGTCCTGATGGCAACGTCGAATGCGTGCGGGTCGCGCGTCTCGGATGAAACGTCGAGCTCGACAAGGCCTGCGCCAGGGACTGGATAGCGCACCAGCCGCGGCGCGAGCCAGCGCGATGCGAATGTCGGCGGCGCCGTGAGTCGGAGCGGTGGAATGGCGGCGCGAAACTCGTCGACCGCCCCCGCGATCTCGCCCAATGCGTCGCGGACTCGGGCGGCGAGACGCGAGGCGGCAGCCGTCGGAACCACCCGGCGACCGGCGCGCACGAAGAGTGCCTGATCGAGCTCGGCCTCCAGCGTGCGAATGCGCAGGCTGACTGCCGCCGGCGTCAGGAACAGACGTTCGGCAGCGCGCGCAAAACTACCGGCCGAGACACATGCTTCCAGGACGCGCAGAGATTCCAGCGACGGTCTCATGGTGAGTTTCTCTTGTGATGACGATTAGCAAAGCGCGTTTTGAGGAGAAGTCAGGCCTGCCTACGGTCGCGCGATCGAGAGGAGACGAACCTTGTCCCTGCAATCGCGCCCATTGTTCACACTTTTGCTGTCACTGCATCCAACGCTGGATCTGGGGCAGACGCCAGCCGGCGGCCGACGCATTTTTGCTGTTTCAGGCGGCAGTTTCGAAGGAGAACGCCTGAAGGGCACGGTCTCACCGCTGATCGGCTCCGATCTCCTTCTCGCCCGCACCGACGGCACCTTTCAACAGGACGTCAGGCTCCTCCTCGTCACCGACGATGGCAGCCTGATCCTGATGACCTATCGCGGCGTCAGGCGAGCCTCACCGGCCGTTGACGCGCGTCTCGCTCGCGGAGAGGCGGTCGATGCCTCCGAATATTATCTTCGCACGACGCCCTCCTTCGAGACCTCCGCGCCGGAACATGCCTGGCTCAACGGCATCGTCGCTGTCGCCAAGGGCACCCGTCGCACAGGCGGCGTCGAATACGAGGTTTTCGAGATTCTCTGATTGCGGGGCCACGCAGTGCGGGCGGAGCCTCGGATCAGGCTCGATATGCGCCGCGAACCGCACCGGGTGACAGGCCCAGCGCCCGCCGCATCGCGCGGGCCAGCGCCGAACCCGAGTCGAAGCCGGTGCGCCAGGCGATCTCGCCGACCGGAAGTGTCGTGTCGGTCAGCAGGCGACGGGCAGTCTCGATGCGCTGCCCATTTCGATAGTCGCCGATCGACATGCCGGTGAACTGCCGGAACAGCCGCGTCGCCTGCCGCCGCGACAGGCCGAATGCATCGGCGAGCTCATCCAGCGGCAAGTCTTCGTTCAGGCGCTCGCTCAAAGTCGCACGCATCTCGGCGACGAGTGCGTTGCCATGGTCATCGCTGCTCGCGGCCGAGAGCGCCTCACCCTGCTCGATTCGGGACAGTGTCGCGATGATCAGGGCAGCCGCCAGATGGTCTTGCGCAGCCTTCGGTGCTGCGTCGGCATCGTCGCTGCAGCACAGGCGCAGCAGCGTCCGCATCAACGGCGTCGCGGCAAACAGCGACGGCTTGCTGATCCGGCGCTCGAGCGGACGCGACGGCGCGAGCTGTGCGAGCGCTGCTTCGGTCAGATAGAGCGCCACATGATTGCTCGACTGGCGTAGCGCCTGCGACTCGTGCGCCTGCATTGTCGGGACGACGACGAACCGATCCTCACTGAGCCATGTCACCGACCGGCGCGTTTCGTCCCTGAAGGCGATGGTGCCGCGCGCAGGGACCAGGATCATCGCGCAGTCGTGCCAATGCCAATGCGTCCGATACTGCGGGCCGCCGCCGGTCACGACAGCGCGCTGCTCGCTCGCATCGAGGAGACGCGGCGGCGGCGCCGAATGCCGGATGTGCTCGAAGGATCGAAGCATGCCGCATCAATCTAGCACAGCCGCAGAAACATGCTGGACTATCGCGGCCCGTGGCCCGCCGGGTTGCATCATATGGCCCGTCGGGTTGCGCGCGGCCGAGCGCGAGCCGGCAAGCTCCGGCCATGACAACTGCACGCAACTCCGCCCGGCGCTATGCCGAACAGGTCTTCACGGTCAACGTGTTCGGCAACGGACCCGGCGGCGGCAACCCCGCGCCCATCGTCGTCGATGCCCGTCAGCTCGATGGCGAGGCGATGCGCCAGGTCGCCGCCCGTCATGGCCATGAGAGCGCCTTCGTCCTGCCCGGATGTGACGGCTGCAACTATCAGTTCCGCTTCTTCGTGCCGAACCATGAGATGGAGATGTGCGGCCACGCCACGCTCGGCGCGGTCTGGCTGCTCGGCCATCTCGGCGAATTGCCGGGGCGCACCGTCTCGATCGCGACGCTGTCAGGGCCGGTTCAGGCCCGTGTCGATGGCGGGCAGGCGAGCGTGAGCCAGCCCCGAGGGAAAAGCGCTGCGCTCGACGACGCCGGCGCCGTGCTCGACGTGCTCGGCCTGCGCCCGTCCGACCTGCCGGACCTCCCGCTGCTCAACGCCGCGACCAGCCGCGTCAAGACACTCGTCCCGCTGCGTTCGATCGAGATATTGAACGGCCTTCGGCCCGACTTCGCCCGGATCGAAGCCCTCTGCGATTCGATCGGCTCGACCGGGCTTTATCCGTTCGCACCCGCCGATGCGGATGCGGGCGTCTTCTCGGCCCGGCAGTTCCCGCGCTCCTCCGGCTACCCGGAAGACGCAGCGACCGGCATCGCCGCCGCGGCGCTCGCCTGGAGCACATGGGATCTCGGCCTGACATCAAAGCATCGCGTCATCGTCCGGCAAGGCGAGGCCATGGGACGGCCATCGCAGATCACGGTGGAGCGCGAGGGCGATCGCTGCTGGCTGTCCGGCCGGGCTGAACTCATCGGGGAGACGCCACTATGAACCGCCGCCTGTTCCTCGCCGGCGTTGCCGCCCTCGCTGCTGGCAAGAGCTTCGCACAGCAGAACGCCACGCCCTGGCCAGCACGGCCGATCCGCTTCATCGTGCCCTATGCGGCCGGCGGCCCGACCGATGTCGCAGCGCGTATCCTCGCCGAGACGCTGTCCCAGCGCCTGTCGCAACAGGTCATCGTCGAGAATATCACCGGCGCCGGCACGGTCGTCGGCACGACGCGAGCCGCTGCCACGAAGGACGGGCACAGCTTCCTGATCGCGACGGTCGCGCATGCCGTGAACACCGTGCTCTACGCCAATCTGACCTTCGATCCGGTCAAGGACTTTCGCGGCGTCGCGCTGATGGGAACCGTCCCGCAGATCGTGCTGATCAACAAGACCTTCCCCGGAAACTCGCTGGCCAATCTGCTGGCGGCGGCGCGGGCGAAGCCGGGCGGCCTGACCTATGGCTCGGCCGGCATCGGCTCGGCCCAGCATCTTGCTGCCGAACTGCTCGCAAGCATGGCGCAGGTCAAGCTCGTCCACGTTCCCTATCGCGGCAGCGGCCCGGCCGTCACCGATCTGATCGGCGGCCAGCTCGACCTCGTGATCGACAGTGCCGCGACGGCGCTCACGCAGGTCAAGGGCGGCTCCCTGCGCGCGCTGGCGGTGACCACGAAGGAAAGGCTGCCGGCCTTGCCGGACTTGCCGACCGTGGCAGAGACGCTGCCCGGCTACGAGGCCTACACCTGGAACGCCGTTCTCGCCCCAAGCGGCACGTCGCCCGAAATCCTCGCCGCGATGAACAGGATCACGAACGCCGCTCTGGCCGACCCGGCCCTGATCCGGCGCTTCGAGGAGATCGGCATCTCGGTCGCCAGGAACTCGACGCCTGAGGCGACGGACGCTTTCATCGCCGCCGAGATGGCGAAATGGCAGCCGCTCCTGCGCAGCGCCGGGATTGCGCCGAACCAGTGAGCTTTCGTTACGGCCCAACAGCAATCGCCGTCATGCTCGCCCTTGTGGCGAGCATCCACGTCTCGAACACCGCTTGCCCGAGGGAAGACGTGGATGGTCGGGATGAGCCCGACCATGACGGAAGGGGCTCAGACTTCGCGTAACACGATGCCGAACTCGGCGAGCCGCCGCATCAGATGGCCGGTGTCGACCAGCGTCTCCGGCAGATGCAATCCGCTCGTCGGACGCGGCTTGCCAGCCAATCCGAACAGGCCCTCGATCACCACGGCGATGCCCTTGGCGCTGAGCGCGGCATAACCGTCCGGATCGACCAGTTCCCAGCGGAAGCGGCCCGCGCGGCCGTCCTTGCGTAATCCGGCAATCTCGATGATCACCTCGTGCGAAGGTCGTTCGCCGCGCAAGCTGCTCGCCGTCTGCCCCTCAGCGAAGTCGACGCGCACGCTTCCGGCCTCGCTCGCCGACAGACTGAAGACGTCGACCAGGCCGACGGTCGTGCCCTGATGCGTGCGCCCATCGACGCCGGTATAGCCGCGCTGCGTCTGCGGCGCCGAGATCCAGCGCCACAGGCCGTCGGACTTGACCAGCGGCGCCGGACCGATGGCGCCGATCCGGTCCATGTCCTTCTGCGAGGCGAGGCCGAGCGGATCAGCCGGGTCAAATACGAGGCCGACCTCGATCGCATCGACCCGCTCGAAATCGCCGGCGGCATGCAGGGCAGCCAGCGCCGGCACCGAACCCATGCTGTGGCCGAGCAGCACGACTGGCGCAGCCTTGGGCTGACGGATGAAGCCGGCGATTGCCGGACCGACCTCGAAGACGCCATCCGACAGCGCGATATAGGCCGCGCCCTGCGCCGCCGCCCATGTCTGCGTGCGCAGCGAGAGGTCACGCACCGCCATCAGCACCATCGCCGGCTTGAGATCGGCCGGCAGGCCAAGATCGTCGCGCTCAAGATCGAGCGGAGCGCTCGTGGCATGACAGAGCTCTGTCGCCAGCGTTTCCGCCTTGGCGGCGTCGCGGCCGGCGATCACCAGCGGCAGTTCGGGATGAAGCTGGCGCAGGGCGCGGGCCGTGCGCGAGCCGACGCTGCCATAGCCGCCCAGGATCAGGACGGAACCCAGAACGGGATCAGCCATTGGCGTTGCCCTCCGTGAAGACCGCGCCGAATTCCTTCATCCGCGTGACGTAATAGGCAGGCTCGATCACGCTTTCGGGGAAGTAGAGCCCCGGCTTCAGCGCCTCGCCGCCGCAAAGGCCGAGCGCCCGCTCGGTCGCAAGCGCGACGCCGAGTGCGGTCAGCGGCGCCTGCCCCTGCGGGTGCACCACCTCGTAGGTCCGGATGGCGCGCTCGCCCGAGCGCAGCACGCCCTCGATCGTGATCACGCTCTCGGTCGAGAACGGCTCGCCGCGGCGACGGCTGGCCGAGACATCGAAGGCGAGGTCGAAGCGGATGTTCTTCGCGTCGGTCGTGGTGGCGAGGCCGAGCACGTCGAGGGGGCCATAGGCCGTCGCCGGCAGATCGACACCGTCGACGCTGCGATAGCGCGCCTTGGCCTCCTCACCGGCGATCCAGGCGAAGCGGCCATCCTTCAGCGTCAGCGTCGCCGAGCCGGCCTGGGTGATGCGGTCATAGTCGGCCGAGGCGGCCTGCCCGCCCATGTCCTCCTGATCGAGCAGCACGCCGACATGGATCGAATCGATGCTGCGGAATGCCTTGGCGTAGTCGAGCGTCGGGAACAGCGCCGCCCCGGCGAGCCACTGGCTGGCGAGCACGACCGGCGCCGCCTGCGGCGCGTGGATGAAGCGGGCGGCTTCGATGCCGATTTCGAAGGCGCCGCTGGAAACGCTGAGATGCGGGATGCCGTGACGCTGCGCATAGGCGAGCGCGTGGCTCCAGTCGTCCTTGACGAAGACGATGACCGCGCTGAAGCGCGCTGTCTCGGGCAAGCCGAGATCGGACTTGGAGAGGTCGGCGGCCAGCGCCTCGACGCCGAGCTTGCCGGCGACGGCCTGCGCCCTGGCGAGGTCGCGGCCGGCGATCGTGACGGGCAGGTTCGGATGCAGGCGCCGGATCGTCGCGACGGCCTGCGCGCCGACGACACCAGAGCCGCCGATGACGAGGACGGGATGCTGTATGATGGACATGGAAAGGTCTCCTTGACGGGCCGGCACCGGAGGGCTGGCATTCCTACTAAAAGTAACTTACCTTAAGTAGGAATGCATTTTGCCCCTTGTCAAGCGGGCCTTCGCCGGGATTCTTGAATCGCCATGCCACCGACCTTCGCCGTCGCCTCGACCCGCAAGCTGCCGAAGCAGGAACGCCGCGAGCAGTTGCTCGATTGCGCCCAGGCGATGGTGCGCGAGGAAGGGACCGAGGCGCTGACGCTGGCGCGGGTCGCCGAGCGCGCCGGCGTCACCAAGCCGGTCGCCTATGATCATTTCGGCACCCGAGAAGCGCTGATGGTCGAGCTCTTCCGGCGCATCGACGACCGGCAGACCGCTTTGCTCGTCGACACGCTGAAGACGACGGCGGGCCGGCTCGACGCCATCGCCGCGACGATCGCCGCGGCCTATATGAGCTGCGCCCGCGAGGTCGGCACCGAGTGGTACGCGCTCTCGGCCGCATTGAAGGGCAGCGAGGCGATGGAGACGGTGCAGCGTGAGCTCGTAGCCCGCTATGTCGGGATCTGGCGCGATGCCTTCGCGCCGCATGCGAGCCATCTGCCAGCAGACGAGTTGCAGTTGCGCTGCATCGGCATCCTCGGAGCAGGCGAAGCGATCTCGCTCGAATTGCTGCGCGGCCATGTCGACGAGGCGTGGGCTATCGCCAGCCTCGCGGTCTTGATCACGGCTGCGATCGGCGCCCCGCCCGCCTTCCCAGGCTGAGCGCGACCGCTATCGATCCGGGGCGAACAGCGTCCGGCCGATGGTTTCGGCTTCGGCAAGCCAACCTGCCCGCTCATCGTCGGAGCTGCCGACGACAGGCCGGAAAACATGCCGTGCATAGGTCTCCACGCCGCAATACGGCAATACACAGCGCCCCCAGATCGCTTCGAGCGGATCCCCCAGCTCCTTCTCCTCACGCTGCGCTGGAGTGTCGGAGGTGTTCAGGATGAGCGCAGTCCTGATCGCCAGCAGCCCCTCAGGCAAACCGGCCGCAGTGCTCAGGCGATAGGCCACGCCTGGGACCAGGACGCGATCCATCCAGCCCGATAAAATCGCGGGTGGCTTACCCCACCAATTCGGATGGACGACGAACAGGCCATCGGCATCCGCGATATCGAAACGATGTTGTCGAACAACCGGGTCTTGACCGCGCGCGAGAGCCGCCTCGAGCGTATCGCCGACAGTGTAGGCTTCATCCGCCTTCAGACAGGGATCGAACCCCTCGGCGTAAAGATCGTGATGGATGACGACGTGTCCGGCATCCGACAGCACGGTCCGAACACGGCCCGAAATCGCATGGCAGAAACTCGACTCGCGAGGGTGAGCGACCAGAGACAGAATGCGCATGACCGACAACGACTACACCGCACCGGAGTCCGCAAGATCATAGCCGATCTCCGGAACCCGGACCGCGCCCGCGATCTGCCGCCCCGTTCGATTGGGCCGGTTGCGCTTCGGGCCAGGCGGCCCCGCGCCGTCACCTGCCCAAGAATGAGGCAAGCCTAGCCAAAGTGCTTGGCAACAGACCTCTTTCCGAAGGCGAGCGAATGCGCATAGGCTACCCGAAACAGGGGAAGACGGCTGCATGGTCGCATTCGATGAGATGACCGGGGGCGAAGGCGGCCTGCGGGCTGCCTATGGCGAACTCGATCGTTGGCTGAAGGAGGCGCCGCCCGAGATGCTGGCGCTGCGCCGGTCACAGGCCGAGCTGTTCTTCCGCCGCATCGGCATCACCTTCGCCGTTTATGGCGACGAGGAATCGACCGAGCGCCTGATCCCCTTCGACATCATCCCGCGCGTCCTGACCAAGCCGGAATGGACCAAGCTGGAGAAGGGCCTGCGCCAGCGCGTCACCGCGCTCAACATGTTCCTGGCCGATGTCTACGGGAAGAAGGAGTGCCTGAAGGCCGGGATCATCCCGCCGGAGCTGGTCTATCGCAACGCCTGCTACCAGCTCGAGATGGTCGATTTCCAGGTGCCGCACGGCATCTACTGCCATATCGCCGGCATCGACATCGTCCGGGTCGACGCCGACACTTTCTATGTGCTCGAGGACAATGCCCGTACCCCGTCCGGCGTCTCCTACATGATGGAGAACCGCGAGGTGATGCTGCGGCTCTTCCCGGAACTCTTCGCCACCCATCGCGTCGCACCGGTCGACAACTATCCCGACCAACTGCTCGCGACCTTGCGCTCGGTCGCGCCGCGCACCGCCTCGTCCGATCCGACGATCTGCCTGCTGACGCCCGGCCAGTACAATTCGGCCTTCTACGAGCACTCCTTCCTGGCCGACAAGCTCGGCGTCGAGTTGGTCGAGGGTTCGGACCTCCTGGTCAAGGACGACGTCGTCTACATGCGCACGACGCAGGGGCCGAAGCGCGTCGACGTGATCTACCGCCGCATCGACGACGATTTCATCGACCCGCTGGTGTTCCGCAGCGATTCCGTCCTCGGCGTGCCCGGCATCATCGGCGCCTACAAGGCCGGCAACGTCACGCTGGCCAACGCGGTCGGCACCGGCGTCGCCGACGACAAGGCGGTCTACAGCTACATGCCGGAAATCGTGAAGTTCTTCACCGGCGAGGAGCCGATCCTCAAGAACGTGCCGACCTATCGCTGCCGCGAGCCCGAGGCCAACGCCTATGTGCTCGACAATCTCGACAAGCTCGTCGTCAAGGAGGTCAACGGCTCAGGCGGTTACGGCATGCTGGTCGGCCCGCATGCCAGCAAGCAGCAGATCGAAACCTTCCGCAAGAAGCTGAAGAACCAGCCGGAAGGCTTCATCGCTCAGCCGACTTTGGCGCTCTCGACCTGCCCGACCTTCGTCGCCTCCGGCGTAGCGCCACGCCATGTCGACCTCAGGCCCTATGTCCTCTCCGGCGCCAACGGCATCTCCTGCGTGCCGGGCGGGTTGACCCGCGTCGCGCTCAAGGAAGGCTCGCTCGTGGTCAATTCCAGCCAGGGCGGCGGCACCAAGGACACCTGGGTTCTCGATGCATGAGCAAGCGGGAGCGCCTTCGATCCAGCCCCTTGCGCAACCCGAGCGCCCGCGCGAACTGCTTCACGCCAGAAGACCGGACCTGATCATGCTTTCCCGTACCGCCGACAGCCTCTACTGGGTCTCGCGCTATGTGGAGCGGGCCGAGTATCTCGCCCGCATCCTCGACGCCACCACCCGCCTGACCAATCTGCCTTCAGCCTATGGCGGCGCCGGCACCGAATGGCAGAGCGCCGTCGCCACCGCCGGCTGCGAGGACACCTTCGCCAAGGCCTATGGCGAGGCGAACGAGCGCAATGTCTGCGATTTCCTCAGCTTCAACCCGGACAACCCCACCTCGATCCGCAACTGCTTCGCCCTCGCACGCTCCAACGCCCGCGCGGTCCGCACAGCGCTGACCTCGGAGATGTGGGACGCGCTCAACGGCGCCTGGCTCGAACTGCAGCGCTTCGAGCGCAAGCGCATGGACCGCGAAGAGTTCGCCCGCTTCCTCGACTGGGTGAAGAACGTCTCGCTCGCCTTCGACGGCTCGGCCTACCGGACCATGCTGCGCGACGACGGCTACTGGTTCTCGCGGCTCGGCGTGAATGTCGAGCGAGCCGACAACACCGCCCGCATTCTCGACGTGAAGTACCATGTGCTGCTGCCCGAGACCGAGCAGGTCGGCGGCTCGCTCGACTATTTCCAATGGACCACGATGCTGCGCGAGGTCTCGGCGCTGACCGCCTATCACTGGGTCTACCGCCAGGCGGTGAAGCCGGTGCTGATCGCCGATCTCCTGATCCTCAACCGGCGCATGCCGCGCTCGCTGGCGAGCTGCTACGAGAACATCTCGCGCTTCCTCGACCAGATCGGCGACGCCTATAACCGGCACGGGCCGGCGCAGCGCCAGGCGCGCAAGACATTGACCCATCTCGCCAACACGCCGATCGAAGCCGTGCTCCAGCGCGGGCTGCATGAGTTCATCGAGGATTTCATCACCGAGAACAACCGCCTCGGAAACGTCATCGTCGAGCAATACCTGCAATAAGAGCTTCCCTTCCGCGCTCGAATTTGGATTCCTCACCGCATGCGGATCCGGATCTCCCACAGCATCGCCTATACCTACGCCGAGCCGGTGCGCCAGCTCCGGCAGGTGCTACGGCTGACGCCGCGCGACCATGACGGCCAGCACGTCATGTCGTGGCGCATCGCGCCCAGCATCGACGGCCGGCTCCATGCCGGGCAGGACCCGTTCGGCAACCTCACCCACGACTTCTCCGCCGACGGCCCGATCGAGAATTATGTGATCGAGATCAACGGCCTGGTCGAAACCGTTGACCTCGCCGGCGCAGTTCGCGGCGTGGTCGAGAAGGTTCCGCCGGATGTGTTCATGCGCGACACCCGTCTGACCCAATCCAGCGAGGGGCTGCGGGCGCTCGCCGGCAAGGCCGCGGGCCGGAACGGCAGCGACCTGACCAAGCTGCATGCGCTCATGGAGACGATCAAGGCCGAGATCCGCTGCGTGCCGACCGCCGACCATCTCGGCATCGGTGCGGCCGCCTGTGCCGAGGCCGGCGAAGGCATCCCGCAGGACGTCGCCCATGTCTTCATGACCTGTGCCCGCCTGCTCGGCGCGCCGGCGCGCTATATCTCCGGCTATGTCGCGGCCTCCGATGCCCTGCCCCATGCCGACGGCGCCCATGCCTGGGCCGAAGCCTGGCTGCCCGACTATGGCTGGATCGGCTTCGACGCCGCCAACGGACTCTGCCCGATCGACACCCATGTCCGCGTCGCCACCGGACTGGACTATGCCGACGCTGCCCCGGTTCGCGGCGCCCGCGCCGGCGGCCAGGGCGAAAGCCTCCTGGTCGAGGTCAGCGCCCAGGCGGCGACGCCGCGCTTCCAGGGGCAGTAACAGCCTCCGCGCATTGTCGCTGTCATGCCGGCCTGATACCAGCCTCGCGCGCCATGGCAGCGTATTGCGGAGATCGATCTTGACCTATTGCGCCGGCATCCTCGTCCAGGACGGGCTCGTGATGATCGCCGACACCCGCACCAATGCCGGGCTCGACGACATCTCGACCTTCCGCAAGCTGCACGTCTTCTCCTGGCCGGGCGAGCGGACGATGGCGCTCGCCACCGCCGGCAACCTCTCCGTCACCCAGTCGGTGGTCAGCCTGCTGCATGAGGGCATCCCCAATCCTGAGACGGGTGAGCCAGAGTCGCTCCAGAACGCGCCGTCGATGTTCCGCGCCGCCCAGCTCGTCGGCCGCGCCGTCCGCATCGTGCGCGAGAGCGATGGCGAAGCCTTGCGCGATGCCGGGGTCAAGTTCGACATGTCGTTCCTGTTCGGCGGCCAGATCCAGGGCCAGCCGATGCGGCTCTTCATGGTCTACTCCGCTGGCAACTTCATCGAATGCGGCATGGACGCACCGTTCCTGCAGATCGGCGAGCACAAATACGGCAAGCCGATCCTCGACCGCGCCGTCACCTTCAAGACGCATCTCTACGACGCCCTCAAGGTCGGGCTGATCTCGATGGATTCGACCATGCGTTCCAATCTCGGCGTCGGCCTGCCAATCGACCTGATCGTGCTCAGGCGCGATGCCGCGGCCCCCGAACTCAACCGCCGGATCGAGGCGGGTGAGCCCTATTTCCACGATCTGCGCGAGCGCTGGTCGGCAGCGCTCCGCGCTGCCCATATGGCGATCCCCCGCCCGCCCTACGAGCCGACCGGCGACTAGCACCAGCCAGACGAGTTTAGCCGAAGGATCTGCAACTTCGCCGATTTCTAGACGGTTCTCTAAACCGGATGGCAAGATTCCCCTGTCAAAGTCCGTAGCCAGCGCGCCGTCCACAGGTCAGGGCCTTTGCCGACTCTTGTAAAGATCACGAGCAGTGAATCCTCGGCGCGCACGCTGACTCGCACCCTGCCGATGCTGGCGACCGCGTTTGCGCTCGTGCTAGCGGCGATCCTCGGCGTGATGACCGCGATGGTCAGGGACGCCAACCAGATCGAGGCCGAGCGGCAGCGCGATCGCGTCGAGGCGGCGCTCGCGACCCAGGTCCATCTGCGCCGGCTGCGGTTCGAGAACCTGCAGGCCGCCGGCGTCCTGGCGCCCGTCCTCAACAGCGTCCTGCCGAACGCCACCCTGCAATGGGCCTTCGCCCAACTGGCCAATCGCTTCCTCGATTTCGACGGCACCTATCTGGTCACGGCTTCGGGCCGCGTTCTCGCCGGTGTCGAAGGACGCCAGACCGGCGCGCAGGCCGACTACGACGCCTTGCTCCGGCTCAGGCCAGACCTGCCCGGCGGCGCTGCGCCGGCGCAATTGCCCGGCATCGGCAGCGGCCCGGTCAGAGCCGTGCTGGTGCATCGGAAAACCGAGACGTTCGGCATCATCGCCGCCGATCTGCGTACCCCGGAACAGGCGGCCAGCCAGCAGGCCGGCAGCGAGGGGGCCGCCTTCATCATCGGCTATCGCCGGGTCAACCAGAATCAGCTCGACGAGCTCGGCCGGCGCTATCGCGTGCCGCGGCTCGAGATCGTCACCACGCGGCCCGCGAGTCCCTTGGAACGGCGCGATATTCCTTCGCCCGACGGCTCGATCAGCGCCTGGCTGAGCTGGACGCCGGAACGTCCCGGCGACGCCATGATCCACCAGTTCGCCTGGGCACTCAGCGCAGTCATCATCCTGTTCGTCGCGCTGTTCGCCTATGTTTTCCATCGTCTGCGCAGCGCGGCGCAGCAGATCGCCTCGCGCGAAAGCCAGATCCACCGGCTCGCCGGGCAGGACGAGCTCTCCGGCCTGCCCAATCGCCGCACCTTCGATCTCAGGCTCGACCAGGAGCTCGCCCAGCTCGGCCGCACCAAGAGCGCGCTCGCCGTGCTGATGCTCGATCTCGACCGCTTCAAGGCGGTCAACGACACCTATGGCCACAATGCCGGCGACGAGCTGATCCGGCAGGTCGCGCTACGCCTGACCACGATCCTGCGTCTCGGCGACACGGTCGCCCGGCTCGGCGGCGACGAATTCGGCATCATCCAGACCCATATGGCCGCGCCGGGCGCCAGCGCGGCGCTCGGCCAGCGCATCCTCGACGCACTGACCGCGCCCTTCGAGATCGCCGGCGTCGCCGTCACCATCGGCTGCTCGATCGGCATCGCCCATGCACCACAGGATGGCGCCGATCGCAGCACGCTGCTGCGCCTTGCCGACACGGCGCTCTACCAGGCGAAGAACGAAGGCCGGAACCGGTATTCCTTCTTCGAGCCGCAGATGAACCGGGCCCTGCAGCTCAAGCGCATGGTCGAAGAGGATTTGCGCAACGCGATCGCTCGCGACGAGCTGCTGCTGCATTTTCAGCCGCAGGTTTCGATCGATGGCGCCAGCATTGTCGGCGTCGAGGCGCTGGTGCGCTGGCCGCATCCCGAGCACGGCATGGTGCCGCCATCCGAATTCATCGGCATCGCCGAGGAACGCGGCCTGATCGTTCCGCTCAGCGAATGGGTGCTGCGGCGCGCCTGCGAGCAGGCCCGGCAATGGCCGGGCATTAAGCTCGCGGTCAACGTCTCGCCGATCCAGTTCCGCCACAAGGATTTCGTCGCCAGCGTGATCCGCATCCTCGAGGAGACCGGCTTCGAACCTGACCGGCTTGAGCTCGAACTGACCGAGGGCGTCGTCGTCGAGGACGCCGACGCCGCGGAAGCCGCGATGATGGATCTGCGCGCCCATGGCGTCAGCCTGGCGCTCGACGATTTCGGCACCGGCTACTCCAGCCTGATCTATCTGCGCCGCTTCGCCTTCGACAAGATCAAGATCGACCGCTCCTTCCTCGAATACATGGAAGCGACGGGCGAGTCGGCGATCCTCGTCCACTCGGTCGTGCATCTCGGCCGGGCGCTGGGCCTGCGCGTCTGCGCCGAGGGCGTCGAGACGGCAGAGCAGCACCGCTTCCTGCAGGCGATCGGCTGCCACGAGCTGCAGGGCTTCCTGTTCTCGAAGGGCGTCCCGCCGGACGAGATCGACCGGCTTCTGGCGCTCGACCGGCCATTCGAGCAGGCCCTCGCCGCCTGAGCGGAGAGGCTCAGAAGAAGCCCGCGACCCAGCTCACCAGCGCATAGGCGAAGCCCGCCGACAGAGCCAGACCGGCTGCGCCGACCACGGCGCCGGCTATGATCACGACGCCATCGCGCTCGACCAGCCCGAGACCGACCAGGCAGACGGCGAGCCCGAGCGGAATCTGGCCGATGAAGGGCGCCGCGACGATCAGCCCGAGCGCCAGGATCAGCAGGACGGCGCCGAGCACCGGCAGCGCGAAGGGGCCGCCGAGCATGGTCAGCCGCGGCTTCGAGAAGCGTTCGAGCCGGATCAGCGGCGGCAGCGCACGCTGGACGGCGCGGGCAAGGTCCGCCTGGGCGATGCTGCGGTTGAGCAGCCGCTGCGGCAGCCATGGCGTGGCCCGGGCCATCAGCATCTGCGCGGCGACGAAGGCGAGGACCAGCCCGCAGACCAGCGGGATCGGCGGCGGCATCGGCAGGCAATTCGGCAAGCCGAGCAGCACCACCAGCAGCGCATAGGCCCGGTCGCGCAGCGCCGCGACGATGTCGCCGACGGCGACGCGCGGGCCCGGTAGATGGGTAAGCGCGATCAGCAGTCCGGAGGTGCGCAGGGGGGAGGACAAACAGGCTCGCCAGGCGATGGGCAGGGCCTGCGGCCTAGCATGCCCCGCAGCAGCCCAACAACCCTGCATGGTGCATGGCAGTCAGTGCAGCGTCAGCACGCCGTTCACATTCACGATCTCGGCCGGGCGAATGAGACGCGCATGCGCCACCGTGATCGAATGCAGGGGACCGTCGAGCTCACGTCGCCAGAAATCGAGAAACTTGTGCAGCTCCGGAAAGCGCGGGGCCAGATCGTATTCCTGCCAGACATAGGTCTGGAGAAAGTCGGGGTGATCCGGCATCCGGTAAAGAATCCTGGCGGTCGTCAGCCCGTAACCTGCCAGCTGGCGGATAAAATCCTGCGAGACCATGACCGATACGCTCCTCTGACCAGGAAGACGATGAGCCGGCTGCCTTCAGGCTGCGCCGCGATGGTTAACAAATGCTTGCAGGAATTCTGCCAACTGCCACACTCATAACGTGCAGGGGTACCGTCCCGTCGCAGGGGCGGAAGGGGCGTTGGCGTGGCGTGGGGTGTCGCGGGCCGGTCAGGCATGCTCGCGCGCGGATTCGGCGCGGCGCTCGCGCTCGCCTCCTCGGCTGCGAAGGCAGACCCGGCCCTCTTCGAACGCAGCCCGCTTTCGCTGGTGATCTTCGGCTCGCTCGAAGCCGATGCAAGCAAGACCTATGGCTCTGTCGGGCTCAAATGGGCGTTCGGCGCTGGCGGCGGGCTCGATGCCAGCGGCTTCCGCCTCGGCTTGAAATGGGGCGAAAGCGTCGAGCCGGCGCAGCGCAAGCCGAACGAGGGACGCCTCTACAAGACCGAGTTCCATGCAGAGCTCGGCTATGAATGGCGGATCGGCGACACCTTCCTGTCCCTCTCGGCCGGTCCCGAGATCGAGGCCCGTTACAGCGAGACCCGGCGCGACCGCAGCTTCGAGCAGCGCGGGATGCTGCGCCTGCAGGCCGATCTCTGGTCAAGACCGGCGGAGAACTGGCTGCTGCAGGCCAACGCCTATGCCGTCCTGGCCGATGGCGGTCGCTATTGGGGACGCCTCGCCGGAGGCTGGCAGCTGATCGACGAGCTCTATCTCGGCCCCGAGATCGAGGGCTATCGCGAGCGCGACTATCACAAGCTGCGCCTCGGCCTACATCTCACCGGCCTGCATCTGCTCGGGCTGGACTGGCGCCTCGCCAGCGGCCTCCAGAAGACCAGCAACGAGAAGGCCGGTGCCTATGTCACGCTGGGACTGCACTGGAAGCGCTGACGCCTCAGCGCGGCCCCTGCCCCGTCAGCGCCCGGAGCGCTTCCGGCGTGTCGATGTCGAGCGCGATGGCGGGATCGTCGAGGGCAACTTCCTCGACCGCATCGCCCGCCGCATCGAGCAGGCGGCGCGCGCCCTGATCGCCGCCGAGCTTGGCCACCTCCGGAAAGAGCTTTCGCGCCAGCAGCACCGGATTGCCGCGCTGGCCGAGCAGGGTCGGCGCCACAGCGAGCGCGTCCGGGCGGTCGGCGAAGGCCTGCGCCAGCCGGTCGATCACGCCGGCGGTGACGTTCGGCATGTCGCCGAGCGAGACGACGACACCCGGCACCTCCTTGGGCAGCGCCGCGAGCCCGGCCTTCAGCGAGCCGGAGAGGCCTTCGGCAAAGGCTGCATTGTGCACGACGGTGACGGCGAGCCCGGCGAGCGCGGCACGGACCTCGTCCTGCTGATGGCCGGTGACGACGATGATCGGCGCGGCGCGCGAGGCGATTTGCGCCTCGACGGCATGGCGCACCAGCGGCTTGCCCCGGACCTCCTGCAGCAGCTTGTTGCCGGTGCCCATCCGGGTCGAGCGCCCGGCCGCCAGCACGATGCCGGCGACGGGCGCGGCCTCGCCATGACCGGGCGCGCGCGGCTGCGGCCGCGAGACGATCTCCATCAGGAGGCCGCCGACGCCCATCTTCTGGATCTCGGCCCGAGTCACCGGTACGCCGGCGAGGCTGCGCTGCAGCACCCAGTCGAAGCCGTTCTCCTTGGGCGAGCGGGCGCAGCCCGGCGCGCCGATCACCGGCTTGCCGTCGAGCACACCGAGCATCAGCAGGTTGCCGGGATCGACCGGCATGCCCAAATGCTCGACCGTGCCGCCAGCCTCGACCAATGCTTGCGGCACGACATCGCGCCGGTCGGTGATGGCGGAGGCACCGAAGACGACGACGAGCTCGGCCGGCCCGGCCACCGCCTCGCGGATCGCCTTCGCCAGCGGCGGGCTCTCATGCGGAACGCGGGCATCGCGCTCGATCGCGGCGCTGGCCGGCTCCAGCCGCTCGGCCATGGTCCGCAGAGTCTTGTCGACCACGCTGGTCTTGAGGCCCGGCAGCAGCGTCGAGACCACCGCGACCGATTTCAGCCTGTACTCGGCGACGGAGATCGGCCTGTCGGCGCCGAGACGTTCGAGCGCCTCGGCAATGCGCTTTTCCGGCACGGCATAGGGGATGATCTTGACCGTGCCGACCATCTCGCCGGCGACGACCGGCTTCAGCGCCGGCAGGGTCGCGACCGTGATCGCCTCGTCGACGGCGTTCAGCGCATCGATCACGTTGGCATCGATCTGCAGCACGCCCGGCGCCGCGGCGAACAGGTTGACCCGGCCGGTGAACGGCGCCTCGGTCACCACGGCCCGCCCCGCCAGCGCCCGCGCCAATCGTTCGGCCGCGGCGTTCTCGTCGATGTCGCCGGCCTCGAACTCGACCGCGACGATCTCGCTCAGACCGGCTGCGGCAAGCTTGCGGACATCATCCTCGCTGATCGTCGCGCCCTTGCGCACGATCGCCTCGCCCGCCCGGACAGTGTGCGCAGCCACGGCGCCAGCGGCTTCAGCAATGGAAACGGGACCGAACTTCATCAGGCGTCTCTCAAGCGGGCTTGCGACGTGGGCCGCGCAACGCCTGCACGATCTCACCGAGGATGGCGAGCGCGATCTCGGCCGGCGAGACCGCACCGATGTCGAGCCCGATCGGCGCATGGATGCGCTTCACATCAGACTCGCCGAAGCCAGCGATGGCGAGCCGCTCCAGCCGCTTGCCATGCGTCTTCCGGCTGCCGAGCGCTCCGATATAGAAGCAGTCCGAGCGCAGTGCCGCGATCAGCGCCGGGTCATCGATCTTCGGGTCGTGTGTCAGCGCGACGAAGGCGGTGTAGCGGTCGAACGGAACGCGCTGCAGCGCCTCCTCCGGCCACTGCGCCAGCAAGGTCACCTCCGGGAAGCGCTCCTGCGTGGCGAAGGCGGTGCGCGGATCGATCACCGTGATGTCGAGATCGAGCAGCTTGGCCATCGGCGCCAGCGCCTGCGAGATATGGACGGCACCGGTGACGACGATGCGCGGCGGCGGCGCCTGTACGGTCAGGAAATAAGCCTTGCCGTCGACCTCGACATTGCCGCTCTTGCCGCTGCGCAATTGCTTGTCGAGCGCTTCGGCCAACGGATCGCCGGAAAGATCGGCCTCCTTGACCAGGCGCTGCTCGCCCGCGCCGAGCTCGGTCACCAGAACCGTCGCGCGCCGGGCAGCGCGCTCGGCATTGAGCGTGGAGAGGAGCGAGAGATCCATGGCTCAGTTCCGGTCGAGCGCGATGCGGGCGCCGAGCCCGATCAGGATGGTGCCGCCGATCGCCCGGATCACGCGTTGCGCAGTGCCGTTGGCGGCGACTTTCGCCTGCATGTAGGAGGCGGTCAGCACCGTCAGGATCGAGGAGGAGGTGAAGAGCAGGTTCACGACCACGCCGAGGACCAGGAACTGCGCCCAGAGCGGCAGGCTCGCCGACGGATCGACGAATTGCGGCAGGAAGGACACGAAGAAGATCGTCGTCTTCGGGTTGAGCAATTCGACCGCGAGGCTGTCGGCAAGGGCTCGCATCGGCGAGCGCGGAGCCACGGCACCAGCATGCTGCACTGGCGCGACGCCGCGGAAGAAACTGATGCCGATCCAGATCAGGTAGGCGGCACCGAGCAGCTTCATCGCCAGATAGAGTTCAGGCACGTGCCTGAAGATCGCCGACAGGCCGAACGCCGCGGCGAGCACATGCACATAGTCGGCGAGATGGATGCCGAGGACAGCCATGAAACCGGCCTTGCGGCCGCGCGACATGGTCTGCGCCGCGACATAGAGCACCGCCGGCCCCGGCATATAGGCGAAGACCAGCGTCGCGAGCAGGAAGGCCAGAAGGATTTCGGTCGACGCCATTGGGTCAGCCCTTGTCGGTGGCGAGCTTGAGGCCGAGCCCGATCATCAGCGAGCCGCCGAGCCAGCGCCCGAAGGCGAAGCCGGCGCGGCTCGCCTTCATCGTCTTCATCACCAGGCTGGCAGCCAGGACGGTGATCAGATCGGCCGAGGAGAAGGCGAAATTGACGACGATGCCGAGGATCAGGAACTGCGCCCAGACCGGCAGTGCCGCGGTGGGATCGACGAACTGCGGCAAGAGCGCGATGAAGAACAGTGCGACCTTCGGGTTGAGCACCTCGACGATGAAGGAATCGATCAGTGCGCGCCGCACAGTCTTGGCCGGCGCCACGGCCTCAACCTCGCCGCCGCCGAGCTTGGAACGGATCATGCCGATGCCGAGCCAGACCAGATAGAGCGCGCCGACGATCTTCACCGCGAGATAGAGCTCGGGCACGTGCTTGAACACCGCCGACAGGCCGAAAGCCGCGGCAACGACGTGGACATAGCAGCCGAGATGGATGCCGAGCATCGCCATCAGCCCGGCCTTGCGGCCATGGGCGATGGTCTGTGCCGCCGTATAGAGCAGCGCCGGACCGGGGAAATAGGCGATGAGCAGCGTCACCGTCGCGAAGGCGAAGAGTGTTTCCCAGGAGGCCATGACTGCGTTCCCTTAAGCCCGGACCGGCTCGACATAGACCTTGATGCGGCCGCCGCAGGACAAGCCGACCTGCCAGGCGGTCTCGTCGGCGACGCCGAATTCCAGCGTGCGCGGCCTGCCGTCGGCGATGACGTCACCGGCCTCGGCCACGACCGCGCCCTCGACGCAGCCGCCCGAAACCGAGCCGAGGAAATTGCCCTCGCCATCGATGACGAGATGCGAGCCGACCGGACGCGGGGCCGAGCCCCAGGTCTCGACTACGGTGGCGAGCGCGACGCCACGGCCGGCCTTGGCCCAGGCCTCGGCGGTGGCGAGGATGTCGGTGTCGGTGCTGATCATGATGGCCAGTTCCTGATGCAGGCGGCGCGCATCATACGTAGGCGTCGTCCAAAAGCCCCGTCTACTTAAGCATGGCCGCCGCACATTGTGAGCATCCGGAGCATGACACAGCGTATGATTTCTCGAGCCGCTCGGCCGATTTCGCTCTCGGCCGATCCTGTGAGCGGAGCCATTCTCCGGCTTTATCGCTCGTAGTAACGAAACTCCGCTCCAGGTAACCGCGACGTTCGATCAATAAGAAATGATCTCTTGAAATTTGGACAACGTAACGTCCGAGCGAGTGTCAGCGTCGACTTGTATTATCTCCACTGAGCATAGCTTCGCGATCCCCTCAACCTGCTCAATAAGATCGAGGACAGCCTTTGGATCAGCTTCAACCGGCAACTTCGGATAGAGAAAACCAGAATCGGCACCGTCTAGGCTGACTGCGTGCAGTGCCAAGAGGCGCTCTGAGGCCGCCTCCAGGTTTTCTCGAGACGCTGCCAAGTAGAAGGTAAGCCACCAGTTCGGAATGTCGAATTCCGGCATTGCACGAATGAGAGTGACACGGTCTTTGACCTGCTGTTTTCTCATCAATGAATCCTGAACAGCGCGAGCTGCCACTAGTCGTGGATCGAGAGCTGATCCTGTTCATAGCATCCGTACGTTATCCCGCCTTCTTCAACCACTGGCGCGGATCGGTGATCTGCCGTGCGTCGGACGACAGCGCGGCGCAGAGATCGGCCATGGCCGCGAGATTGTGGATCGGCCGGAACTGGTCGACATGCGGCAGCATCGCCCTGATGCCGCTGGCCCGCGCCTCGAAGGCGTCATAGCGCAGCAGCGGGTTGAGCCAGGTCAATTGCCGGCAGGATCGATGCAGGCGGTCCATCTCGAAAGAGAGATCGGGGCCGAGATGCCGCTCCAGCCCATCGGTGAAGAGCAGCACCACTGCCCCGCCGGCAAGCACCCGGCGCGACCAGACCCGGTTGAAGGCGTGCAGCGCCGAGGCGATGCGCGTGCCGCCCTCCCAGTCCGGCGCCGCCTTGCCGGCGAGCGCCAGCGCCTCGTCGGGGTCGCGGGCCCGCAAGCTGCGCGTGACATTGGTCAGGCGCGTGCCGAAGACGAAGGAATGCACGCGCCGGCGCTGCTCGGTGATCGCGTGCAGGAAATGCAGGAAGATGCGCGAATACTCCGCCATCGAGCCGGAGATGTCGACGAGCGCGACGACAGGCGGATGCACCTGCGCCCGCTCGCGAAAGGCGAGATCGATCGAGGCGCCGCCGCCCCTGAGCGAACGACGGAAGGTGCGGCGCGGATCGATCCGTGCCCCGACATGCGCCGCCTGGAAGCGTCGCGTCGGCACGGCATCGTCGGGCAGCCGCAGCTCGGCGATCAGCTGGCGTGCCCTCGCGATCTCGGCTGCGCTCATCTGGGCAAAGTCGCGCGATTTCAACGTCTCGCGCTCGGAAACGGTGAGCCGCGCGCTGAGCTCGGTCAGCTCGACCGGCGGCTCGTCCTCGCGCGGCGGCGGCGTGAAGGCCTCGGCGACGCGCAAGGCTCCGGCCTCCGGCTTCTGAGGCTCGCTGTCGACCCGCGGCGTCGCTGGCGACATCTGCGCCATCAATTTCTCGATCAGCCCGCGCCGACGCCAGAACAAACGGAAGGCCTGGTCGTAGACCGCCGAATCCTCATGCTTCTTCACGAAGATCGCATGCAGCGCCCAATAGACATCGTCGCGCCCGCCGAGCGCGCCATCGGCCAGCGCCTCGACCGCCTCGACCACCGCACCCGGCCCGACGCGCAGCCCGGCGCCCCGCAAGGCGCGGGCGAAATAGGCGACGTTCTCGGGCAGCTTACCGCTCAAGCGGCCGTCTCGGTCATGAACACTTTCTGCGCCACGACCCACTTCCCGTCGACCTTCAGGAACGACAAAAGATCGGTGAAATAGCGCGGCGGCATCTGGCACTTGACCTTGACCAGCGCCATGGACGGCCCGACCAGATCGATCGCGAGGATATGGTCGCCGCGCTCCAGCCCGGTCTCCTTCGGCGATTTGCGATTGCGCACCGCTTCGAACCATTGCTCGCGCGGCACGACCTTGAGCTCGCCGTCGAGCGACTGGGTCAGCGCGCTTGTCGGATGGAAGACCGAAGTCAGCTTTTCAACGTTCCCCTCGTAGAGCCCGTCGAGATAGGTCCAGGTCGCGGCTTCGATCGCCTTGATGTCGTCGTTCATCGCTCACTCCAGCCGTAGTGCGTCATGCTCGGGCTTGACCCGAGCATCTCGGAAACCAGTTTCATCCTGCCCAGGATTCTCGGGTCTGCGCTTCGCTTCGCCCGAGAATGACGGGCTCCTAACCCCGCGCCGCCTGCTTGGCCTGGTCGAGCAGTTCGCCGACCTTCGAGCCCTGCATCGCCTGGATGTCGTCCTGATACTTCAGCAGTGCGCCCAGCGTGTCGGAGACGATCGCCGGATCGAGCGCCACTGCGTCGAGCTCGACCAAGGCGCTCGCCCAGTCCAGCGTCTCGGCGACGCCCGGCGCCTTGAACAATTCCTCCTTGCGGATCGCCTGCACGAAGGAAACGACCTGCTTGGCGAGCTTGGCCGGGGCACCCGGCGCCTTCGCCTTGAGGATGGCGAGCTCGCGGGCGGCGTCGGGATAGCCGACCCAGTGATAGAGGCAGCGGCGCTTCAGCGCGTCATGGATCTCGCGGGTGCGGTTCGAGGTCAGGATCACGATCGGCGGCTCGGCCGCCTTGATCGTGCCGAGCTCGGGGATCGTCACCTGGGCATCGGCCAGCACTTCGAGCAGGAAGGCCTCGAAGGCCTCGTCGGTGCGGTCGAGCTCGTCGATCAGCAGGATCGGCGCGCCGCCCTCCTGCGGCTCCAGCGCCTGCAGCAGCGGGCGCTTGACCAGATAACGCTCGGAAAACAGGTCGCTCTCCAGCCGCGCGCGGTCGCCGGCGACGCCGCCGGCCTCGGCCAGGCGGATCGCCATCATCTGGCCGGCATAGTTCCATTCGTAGACGGCCGAGGCGAGGTCGAGCCCCTCATAGCATTGCAGGCGGATCAGCCGGCGCCCGAGCGCGGCCGACAACACCTTGGCGATCTCGGTCTTGCCGGTGCCGGCTTCGCCCTCGAGCAGCAGCGGCCGCTTCATGCGCAGCGCCAGGAAGAGCACGGTCGCCAGCGCCCGGTCGGCGACATAGCCTTGCGCCTGCAGCAAGGAGAGCGTGGCGTCGATCGAGGTCGGAAGGCGCGATGAGGTCAGCATGGACAAGGTCTAGCGCGCGGCCGGCGGTGACGGAAGCGGCACTGATGCAGGGCGCTCTGCTGCCACGATCGGGACAGGGGTGGAGACTACCATCATGCCCTCATTGAGGAGGTGCCAATGACCACGCAGGATCTCGCCAACGATTTCGTCGCCCTGCTGAAGGAGGGCAAGCACGACGAGGCGGCCGCGACCTACAATGCCGCGGACATCGCCAGTTTCGAGAATATGCCCGGGCCGATGGCCGAGTGCCACGGCAAGGAGGCGGTGAAGGGCAAGGGCGAATGGTGGACCGCCAATCACGAGGTGCACGAGTTCACCACCGCGGGCCCCTATCTCAACGGCGACCAGTTCGCCGTGCACTTCTACTTCGACGTGACCGTCAAGGAGAGCGGCGAGCGCCGCAAGATGCACGAGATCGGGCTCTACACGGTGAAGAACGGCAAGATCGTCGAGGAGCGGTTCTTTTATTGAGCCGCAGCTTCGCGCGCTTGCTGTACCTCTGAGGCGCCGGTCCGCCGCGAAAGGCCTGTCATGACCCGTCACGTCGTTTCCGCTCCGCAGGTCAGCCGCCGTCATGTCCAGAGGATCGAAGGCTCTCCGGCGAGGGCCTTCGCGCTGCTCTGCCCCTCTGCCGAGGAGGATTGGCTCGATGGCTGGCGCTTCGAGATGGTGCATTCCATCTCGGGCGTGGCGGAGAAAGGCTGCGTCTTCCTGACCCGGCAGCACGGCGCCGAGCCGACCTTGTGGTTCACCAGCGACTACGAGCCGGACGAGCGCATCCGCTTCATCCGCTTCACGCCGGGGGCAGCGGTGACGGAGATCGACATCCGCCTCACGCCCACGGCGCATGGCTGCGATGTCGACATCCGTTACACCGTGACCGGCCTGGCGCCCGGGTCGGAAGCGGCGCTCGCCGCTTTTTCTGCGGAACGCTGGACCGCGATGATGGACTTCTGGGAGCGGTCGATGAACCACTACCTGAAGACCGGCGAGCGCCTGCCTGCCGGCTAGCCCGCCTTCCCCGTCGCCTGCGCCACGGCCTGCTTGGCCATCACGCCGATCAGATGGGCGCGATACTCGGCGTCGGCATGGATGTCGCCATTGATGCCCTTGGCGGTGTGCTTGAGGCCGTCGAGCGATTTGGCGGCGAAGCGCGCCTTCAGTGCAGCCTCCGCTTCCGGCCAGCGGAAGACGCCGCCCTCGCCCGCGCCCGTCACCGCGACGGCGATCTCGCTGCCGCGCTTGGCGACGAAGACGCCGACCAGCGCATAGCGCGAAGCCGGGTTGCGGAACTTGGCATAGCCGGCCCTGGAGGCGACCGGGAACGAGACCTTGACGATGATCTCGCCCTCGTCCAGCGCCGTCTCGTAGAGGCCGCTGAAGAATTCTTCCGCCGGCAGCTTGCGCTTGTTGGTCACCACCGTCGCGCCGAGCGCCAGCAGCGCCGCCGGATAATCGGCCGCCGGGTCGTTGTTGGCGACCGAGCCGCCGATCGTGCCGCGATGGCGCACATGCGGGTCGCCGATATGGCTGGCGAGATAAGCCAGCGCCGGGATCGCCTCCTGCACCTCCGGCGAGGCGGCGACTTCGGCATGGGTCGTCATCGCGCCGATCACGAGGTTGCGGCCCTTGCGGGCGATGCCCTTGAGGTCGGCGCAGGATGAGAGGTCGACCAGCGCGCCGGGCGAAGCCAGGCGCTGCTTCATCGTCGGCAGCAAGGTGTGGCCGCCGGCGAGCAGCTTGGCGTCCTCCTTCTTGGCAAGGAGGCTGGCGGCCTGTCGCGCGGTCGCCGGGCGGTGATAGGTGAAGGCGTACATCGTCTCGTCCTTTCAGATCACTCGGCAGCCATGCGGCTGAGCGTTTTCTGGGCGGCGCGCCAGACGGCCTGCGGCGTCGCCGGCATGGCGATGTCCTCATGGCCGAGCGCGTCGGTGATGGCGTTGATGACCGCGGGCGGCGCGGCGATGGCGCCGGCCTCGCCGCAGCCCTTGATCCCCAGCGGGTTCGACGGGCACGGCGTCACCGTCATGCCGACCTCGAAGGACGGCAAATCGTCGGCGCGCGGCATGCAGTAGTCCATGAAGCTCGCGGTCACGAGCTGGCCGTCGGTGTTGTAGCGGGCGCCTTCGAGCAGCGCCTGGCCGACGCCCTGGGCGATGCCGCCATGGACCTGGCCCTCGACGATCATCGGGTTGATGACATTGCCGAAATCGTCGACCGCGGCCCAGCGCTCGATTCTGGTGATACCGGTGTCAGGATCGATCTCGAGCTCGCAGATATGGACGCCGGCCGGGAAGGTGAAGTTGGTCGGATCGTAGAACGCGCCCTCCTTCAGCCCGGGCTCGAGATCCTGGCCGTTGAACTTGTGGGCGACATAGGCCTGCAGCGCGCAGGAGCCGAAATCGAGCTTCCGGTCGGTGCCCTTGACGGTGAAGTTGCCGTCCTTGAAGTCGATATCGGCTTCGTCGGCCTCCAGCACATAGGCCGCGACCTTCTTGCCCTTGGCGATCACCTTGTCGATCGCCTTGAAGATCGCCGACATGCCGACCGCGCCCGAGCGCGAGCCATAGGTGCCCATGCCCATCTGCACCTTGTCGGTGTCGCCATGGACGATCGAGACGTTCTCCAGCGGCACGCCGAGCCGGTCGGAGACGAGCTGGGCGAAGGTCGTCTCATGGCCCTGGCCATGGCTGTGCGAGCCGGTCAAAACCTCGATCGTGCCGACCGGATTGACCCGGACCTCGGCCGATTCCCATAGACCGACGCCGGCGCCGAGCGAGCCCACCGCCGCGGAGGGGGCGATGCCGCAAGCCTCGATATAGGCGGAGAAGCCGATGCCGCGCAGCTTGCCGTTACGGCCGGAATCGCGGCGGCGCTTCGGAAAGCCTTTGTAATCAATGATCTCCAGCGCCTTCTTCAGCGCGGCGCCGTAATTGCCGGTGTCGTACATCATGATCACCGGCGTCTGGTGCGGGAACTTCCTGATGAAGTTCTGCGTGCGGAACTTGGCGGGGTCCTTGCCGAGCTGGCGCGCCGCGACCTCGACGAGGCGCTCGACCACGAAGGTTGCCTCGGGCCGGCCAGCGCCCCTGTAGGCATCGACCGGGGCGGTATTGGTGTAGACCGCGTCGACCTCGCAATAGATCGCCGGGATATCGTACTGGCCCGACAGCAGCGGCGCATAGAGATAGGTCGGCACAGAGGAAGAGAAGGTCGAGAGATAGGCGCCGAGATTGGCCGTCGTCTTGACCCGCATCGCCAGCATCTTGCCGTCGGCGTCCATGGCGAGCTCGGCATGGGTGACATGGTCGCGGCCATGCGCGTCGGAGAGGAAGGCCTCGGTCCGGTCCGAGGTCCACTTCACCGGCCGGCCGACCTTCTTCGCCACCCAGACGCAGACCGTCTCCTCGGCATAGATGAAGATCTTCGAGCCGAAGCCGCCGCCGACATCCGGCGCGATCACCCGCAGCTTGTTCTCCGGCGCAATGCCGATGAAGGCCGAGAGCACCAGCCGCGCCACATGCGGGTTCTGGCTGGTGGTGTAGAGCGTGAAGGCGCCCTCGCCCTGATCGTAATCGCCGACCGCGGCGCGCGGCTCCATCGGATTCGGCACCAGCCGGTTGTTGACGATGTCGAGTCTGGTGACGTGCTTGGCTGCCTTGAACGCGGCGTCCGTCGCGCCCTTGTCGCCAAGGTGCCAGTTGAACACCGTGTTGTCCGGCGCCTCGGCATGGACCTGCGTCTTCGCCTTGGCCGCGGTCGCGGTGTCGACCACCGCCGGCAGCACGCCATAGTCGACGACGATCGCCTCGGCCGCGTCGCGCGCCTGCGCCAGCGTCTCGGCGACGACCACAGCGACATGGTCGCCGACATAGCGGACCTTGCCCTGGGCGAGCGCCGGATGCGGGCCGGCCTTCATCGGCGAGCCGTCCTTGGAATGGATCATCCAGCCGCAGATCAAACCACCGACCTTGTCGGCAGCGAGGTCGTCGCCGGTGAAGATGCCGAGCACGCCCGGCATTGCCGCCGCAGCCTTGGTGTCGATCTTCTTCAGCGTGGCATGCGCATGCGGCGAGCGCAGAAAATAGGCATGGGCCTGCCCCGGCCGGTTGATGTCGTCGGTGTAGCGGCCCTGGCCGGTGATGAAGCGATGGTCTTCCTTGCGGCGGACGGGAGCGCCGATTCCGGTGGCGGACATGGATTCCTCCTGGCGTGGCGTCTCTTGGCGGGCGCTATCAGCATGTTTCGGGGATCACATCGGAAGAAGGCCGCGCCGGTCCTGCCTGCGCAGCTACGGGAGCGTGCTATTCGGCGGCCTGCCTGACCGGGGCTGCGCCCTTGCCCATCGCCTGCGCGCCGGCGGCGACCGCCTTGACGATGTTGTGGTAGCCGGTGCAGCGGCAGATGTTGCCATCGAGATCCTCGCGGATCGTCTTCTCGTCGAGATCGTTGCCGCGCCGGTTCACGATATCGACTGCCGCCATGATCATGCCCGGGGTGCAGAAGCCGCATTGCAGGCCGTGATGCTCGCGGAAGGCCTCCTGCATCGGATGCAGCGCCCCGCCATTGGCCAGCCCCTCGATCGTGGTCACGGAAGCGCCTTCGCAGGCCAGCGCCAACGTGGTGCAGGATTTCACCGCCTTGCCATCGAGATGGACGACGCAGGCACCGCACTGGCTGGTGTCGCAGCCCACATGGGTGCCGGTCAGCCTCAGATTCTCGCGCAGGAACTGCACCAGGAGGGTGCGTGGGTCGACATTCGCGGTGACGGGCTTGCCGTTCACCGTCATGGACAGGTTGGCCATGGGGCACTCCTCCGAAAGCCTGTTTTCCGGCGCGGCCCAGGACATCTCGAGGGTCACGCGATCCACGCGCCGGCCCGTCACGGGCCGGCGGAGAATTTTCCTTGGAACAACTCGAAAAGGAGTGTGGACCCGGGATTTTCTGCGGTCAAGCGGACAGCCATGTCGCAGGCGGGGCGGTTTGGCGACGTTTTTGCATGATTTCGGCGAAGCGGAGCGGAAAGGCCTTCCTGCTCGCCATAACCCGCCAGGCCGGGACTTTCGTGGAATCTTAACCACGCATGTGCAGCATCGTCGGTCGGAATGACGATCACCGATCGTCGCGCTCACGGATGGCGCGGTTGGCCTCGATCCTCGAACACGTCCAGCGTCGCCTGACGGCGATCGGCTATGACGAGCGTCAGCGCCGGCGCCTGCGCCGCTATCGCGCCATTGTCGAGCGCGTCATCGTCGAGGTCGTCGAGCAGGATTTCGCGCGTGCCTTCGCTATCCATCCGCTGCTGAAACCGGCAGTCGAACCGGCCGCGGCCGAGCTTTACGCCGCCGAGGCCAATCATTTCCGCCTGCTGTTCGAGGGCGATTTCGACCAGCGCTATTGCGACTCGCTGGAGCGGCTCACCCTTCTCGAGCGTCATGGCCAGGTCGGCGCCCGCGCCCGCGCCTCGATCGCCTTCACCCTGTTCCGCATCTTCCTCGAGGAGAGCCGCACGCGCCTCGTCTTCTCGCGGCGCGACATCCCGCACGACCTCTTCATCATCGAGCGGGTGCTGACCTATGACGTCAACACCGCCATGTCGCTCGATCGGGAGTTCGAAGCGGCCGAAGCCCGCCGCCGCGGCGTGGCGCTCGACGAGGTCGCCGCGACCCTGACCTCGCGCATCGGTCAACTCGACAGCACGATCAGCAACGCCGTCGATCTGTTCGTCGAAACCGCGGGCGAGACCTCGGCCGCGAGCAGCTTCATCAAGGATCAGGTCGGCTCCGTCGCCCAGACGTCGCTGCTCGTGCGCGAGAAGGCGATGCAGACCGCCGCCGCAACCGAAGAGATGTCGGCGAACATCGCCGAGATCGGCCAGCGCGCGCGCCAGAGCCTGGAGATCGCCAACCGGGCCGTCGCCGACGCGCAGGCGATGGACGGCGCGATCGCAAGATTGCGCGATGTCACCCGCAGCATCGAGACCGTGGTCGGCATGATCGCCGACATCGCCGCACAGACCAACCTGCTCGCCCTCAATGCCACGATCGAGGCGGCCCGTGCCGGGGAATCCGGCCGGGGCTTCGCCGTGGTCGCGGCGGAGGTGAAGTCGCTGGCGACGCAGACGGCTTCGGCGACGCAGGAGATCGCGGCGCAGATCGCCGAGCTGTCTGCCAGCGCCGAAGCCTGTGGCCAGCGTGCCACCTCGATCGGCGCGACGATCGGCGAGATCAAGGCGGATTCCGAAGCGATTTCGGACGCGGTCGCCCAGCAGAGCAGCGTCACCGGCGGCATCGCCCGGCATGCGGCCGAGGTCGCGCACGGCTCGGACGAGGCGATCGACAGTGCGACCCGCGTCAACGACAGCCTGGGCAAGACCGAGAAGGCGCTGGAGCGCGCCAATGCCGCCGCCGCCGATATCGCGCTTCAGGTCGGCGCGGCGGAAGCGACGGTCAGCGAGGCGCTTGCCGCATTGCGCAAGGCCTCCTGAGCATCAGCCTTCGCTCACCGCCTTGGCAAAATTGGCGAAGAACTCGTCGGCCAGCTTCTTCGAGACCGAATCGATCAGCCGCGAGCCCAGCTGCATCAGCTTGCCGCCGACCTGCGCCTCGACCTCGTAACGCAGCAGGGTCTGCCCGCCTTCGGCCTCTTCGAGCGCGACCTTGGCGCCGCCCTTGGCGAAGCCGGCGATGCCGCCCTCGCCTTCGCCGACGATGCGATAGCCGTTCGGCGGGTCGAGGTCCTGCAATTCGACCTTGCCCTTGAAGGTCGCCTTCACCGGGCCGAGCTTGACCTTCACAATCGCCGAGAAATGCGTGTCGTCGTCCTTGATGAGCTGCTCGCAGCCGGGAATGCAGGCTTTCAGCACCTCGGCGTCGTTGAGCTTCTCCCAGACCACCTGCTTGGCCGCGGGCAGCATCGCCTCGCCGGTCATCGTCATTGCCATGGGCTTGCTCCTCACCGCTCTCGAGGCCACTGACATGTTGCAGCCGGCCCGGCCCCGGGTCTATCCAAGGTCCGCCTAATCCATGACCGGAAAGCACCGGCGCGCACAAGAGGACGAAGCTGGGATGTGGGTTGCAGCGACCGCTCCGCAGAATGGCACGTCCGGGCATGGCTGATGGCGGACTCTACGGCGAACTCTTCGCCGATCACGAGATGGCGGCGCTGCTCGACGAGCGCGCCGCGCTGCAGGGCATGCTCGACTTCGAGACCGCCCTCGCCCGGGCCGAGGCGGATGTCGGCGTCATCCCCGCCGCGGCAGCCGATATCATCGCCACGCAGTGCAAGGCCGAGCTCTACGACATCGCCGCGATCGGCAAGGCCGCGACGCTCGCCGGCAATCCGGCGATCCCGCTGGTCAAGGCGCTGACCGCACGCGTCGCCGCAGTCGATGCCGAAGCGGCGAAATGGGTGCATTACGGCGCGACCAGCCAGGACGTGATCGATTCAGGTCATGCCCAGCAGTATCACGCGGCCTGGGAGCTGCTGCTGGAGCGCTCGGCCCGCCTCGCCCATGCGCTCGCCGAACTCGCAAGAGAGCACCGCCGCACGCCGATGATCGGCCGCACCTTCCTGCAGCATGCGGTGCCGATCTCCTTCGGGCTGAAAGCCGCCAACTGGCTCAGCCCGATCGTCTCCTTCCACGACGACTTCATGATCTGGGGCCAGTCCGCCCATCAGCTCGGCGGCGCCGCCGGCAGCCTCGCCTCGCTCGGCGACAAGGCCGATGCGGTGTCGGAGGCCTTCGCCCGCATCATGCCCTCGATCGGCGCCGCCCGCGTGCCCTGGCACAGCGAGCGCCGCCGCCCGGCCCGGATCGCGGCCGAGCTCGGCCTGCTTCTCGGCCATCTCGGCAAGATGGCCGGGGACATCGCCCTGATGGCGCAGACCGAGATCGGCGAGCTCGCCGAGCCGGAGGCGCCCGGCAAGGGCGGCTCCTCGGCCATGCCGCACAAGCGCAATCCGGTGCTGTGCACGCTGATCCTCACTGCGGCAAGGCGCACGCCGGGGCTGGTCGCGACCATGCTCGCGGCGATGCCGCAGGAGCATGAGCGCGCCATCGGTGGCTGGCATGCCGAATGGCCGACGCTGCGCGAGCTCTTCCTGATCGCCGGCTCGGCCCTGAACCAGGCGGTCGCCCTGATCGAGGGGCTTCAGGTCTTCCCGGAGCAGATGCAGTACAATCTCGACCTCACCAACGGGCTGGTGATGGCCGAGCGCGTCTCGCTCGCGCTGGCGCAGACGATCGGCCGCGGCGAGGCGCATCACCTGCTCGAGGAAGCCAGCCGCGACTGCCTCGCCAGCGGCCGCCATCTCAGGGATGTCCTCGCCGATCATCCGAAGCTCGCCGGCAAGCTTTCGCCGGAAGTGCTCGACGACCTGTTCGACCCCACCACCTATCGCGGCGCCACCGACGCGATCATCGACCGCATCCTCGTCCTCTACGAGGAGGAGCGGGAATACATGGGCGGCAATGCCTGAGAATCCCGCCGAGCCGCCACGGTCTTCAGGCCAACGCATTTCGATCACTGAAGGTGGCGAGCTCGCCGCCGGGAGGAAGATGCTATGACGATGATGACGATCCGCGGTGAGCCGTTCCATGTCCGGATCGACGGCGATGCCGGCGCCCCGGCGCTGCTGCTCTCGAACTCGCTCGGCACCAACCTCTCGATGTGGGATCCGCAGGTCGCGCAATGGGCGAAGCATTTCCGCGTCGTCCGCTATGACAGCCGCGGCCATGGCCGCTCGGCCGCGCCGGACAAGCCCTATTCGATCGCCATGCTGGCCGACGACGCGCTCGCCATCCTCGACGCACTCGGCATCGGGACGGCGCATTGGTGCGGCCTCTCGAAGGGCGGCATGGTCGGCCAGTGGCTCGCCACCCATCATGGCGAGCGCTTCGGCAAGGTCGTTCTCGCCAATACCGGCGCCTATATGGGACCGCCGGAGAACTGGGAGACCCGCATCCGCAATGTCCGCCAGAACGGCATGGCGGTGATGGTGCAGCCGACGCTGGAGCGCTGGTTCAGCCCGGCCTTCCGCGAACGCGACACGGACACGATCGCCAAGGTCAGCGAGATGCTCGCGACCACGCCGCCGCTCGGCTACGCCAATTGCTGCGCCGCGATCCGCGACATGGACCAGCGCGGAACGATCAACGCGATCCGCAATCGCGTCCTCGTCGTCATCGGCAAGGTCGATCCGGCGACGCCGCCCGAGGCCGGCCACTTCATCGCCGATACGATACCGGGCGCGCAGCGCATCGAGCTCGACGCCGCCCATCTCTCCAATCTCGAGCAACCGGCCGCCTTCACCAGGGCCGTGCTCGACTTCCTCAAGGGCTAAGGACCAACGCGATGGACGATAAGAGCCGCTACGATGCGGGCATGAAGACCCGGCGGTCGGTGCTGGGCGCGGCCTATGTCGACAAGGCCAGTGCCGGGATCACCGACTTCACCCGCGACTGGCAGGAATTCATCACCCGCACCGCCTGGAACGACATCTGGAACCGGCCCGGCCTGCCCCTGCGCGAGCGCTCGATCATCGTGCTCTCGATCGCCACCGCACTGGGCGCCTGGGGCGAGTTCCGCATCCATGTCCGCGGCGCCCTCAACAACGGGCTCTCCCGCGACGACATCAAGGAAGTGCTGATCCAGACGGCGGTCTATGCCGGCGTGCCCGCCTCCAACCATGCCTTCAAGGAGGCTGCGTCGGTGTTCGCCGAGATCGACGCCGAAGCCGGCAAGGGTTGACGCGAGAATTCGGCTGAGGTCAGACGCCGCCGAAGCGACGGTGGCGGTAGACCAGCCCCGGCCCTGAGCCGCCGCCGCCGAGCGCGACCACCTGACCGATCACAACGCGATGCGTCGCGACCCGGTGGACTGCGGCGACGCGGCAGTCGAAGCTGGCGAGCGCGCTCGCCAGCGCCGGCGCGCCGGTCGAGAGCTCTCCCCACTCGCCAACGCCGAACCGGTCCTCTCCCGTCAGGCCGCGTCGGCCGGAGAAGACGAAGGCGAGCTCGTGGTCGGCCGCCGCCAGCGTATTGATGCAGAAGATGCCGCTCTCCTCGATCGCCGCCAATGTCCGGCTGGCGCCCTCGATGCAGACCAGCACAGTCGGCGGCGCATCCGAGACGGAAGCGACCGCTGTTGCGGTGAGGCCGGCGCGGCCCGCAGGTCCGACCGTCGTCACGATATGAGCCGCGCTCGCCACCTGCGCCATCGCCTCGCGAAAGGCCTGCGCTTGGGGACGCGACGCGCGTAAGGCGGCATCGACCATGTTGTTCATCGCCCAACTCTGCGCGAGGACACTGCCCTTTATCTAAGCGCGCAGGGGTAAAAGGCCAGTTTCAACAATTCTCGACATAATGGGCGTTTCTTCCGCAAGGTTAAGATATATCATCATGCGGCACACCGTCCCGTTCAGTCCCGCCGCAACGCCGCCAGCAATCCAGCGCGCAGATGGTGCATCAGCGCGTCGCTCGCCTCGGCGGCCGCGCCCGGCTCGCCGGCTACCAGAGCCTGGGCGAGGATCACATGATGATGCGCGGCCGGCACGAGATCGACCTGCCGGTCGAAGAAGTACCAGGCGCGGCGGATCAGCGCCTGCAACGGCTCGACGGCGCGGCTGGCATAGGGGCTGCGCGCCGCAGCCGCCACCAGAGCGTCGAGCTCCTTGTCGAAACGCATATAGGCGTTGACGTCGTCCGCCTGCGCCGCCTCGCGCATCGCCCGCGCCTTGGCGAGGATGGCGCTGCGTTCGCCAGGTCCGGCCCGCCTCGCCGCCTCGGCCGCGATCAGGCGCTCCAGCACCTCGCGCGCATCGAGCGCCGCCATCACGTCGATCGCGTCGATGGCGGTGACGACGACGCCCTTGCGCGGCAGGATCTCGACCAGCCCCTGCTGCGCCAGCCTTATCAGCGCTTCGCGAACCGGCGTGCGGCCGACGCCGACGAGTTCGATCATCTGCGCCTCGGTCAGCACCGCGCCCGGCCGCAGCGACAAGGTCACGATCGCCTCTTCGAGACGGCGATAGGCCAGATCGGACAGGCTCGCCGTGGCGCGAACGCCGACGGCATCCTCAGCGGAAACGCGGGCCTCCTCGGTCATAGATGGCTCCGGCGATGCTTGACGCTTGGGATGCCATTGATATATCAGAACTTCCCGCAGGATCGCAAGGCAGGCGCATCAGCCCGCCAGTCGTAAAAAAGATTCCGCGCATGGAGGCCGACATGGCGTTCGCCTGTACGATCCCCGCCGTCGCCACGCTCCAGCAGGACGATGATACGATCCGGATCACGCGCTGGGATTTCGAACCGGGCGCGGTCACCGGCTGGCACAGCCATGGCTGGCCCTATTTCGTGATCATGCTGGTCTCCGGCACCCTGCGCATCCATGACGGTGCCAAGGCGACCGACGTGCCGCTGGCGCAGGGCCAGGCCTATATGCGCCAGGCCGGTATCCAGCACGATGTGATGAACGGCTCGCCCCATCCGATCGCCTTCGTCGAGATCGAGGTGAAACAGCCGGCCGCCCTCAAGCTCCTGCCCGAGGCCCTGCCCACCACATGAAGATCGCGATCATCGGCGCCGGCATCGTCGGCACGGCCACCGCCCATGCCTTGCTTGACGAGGGCCACGAGGTCCTGATCCTCGATAAGGAAGGGCCGGCCTTCGGGCCTTCGCGCGGCAATGCCGGCATCATCGCGCATACCGACGTGCTGCCGATCGCCAGCCCGAACATGCTGCGCAAGGTGCCGGGCTTCCTGCTCGACCCGCTCGGGCCGCTGGCGATCCGCCTCGGCTATCTCCCGCAATTGCTGCCCTGGCTGGCGCGCTTCCTGCTCGCCGCACGCCCCGCCGCCTATGAGCGCTCGATCGCCGGCATGATCGCCATCCAGCAGCTGGCGCTGCCTGCCTGGCTGGCGCGCGCCGAAAAAGCTGGCCTCGGCGGGCACATCCATCGCCGCGGGGCGCTCTATACCTATCGCGATGCGAACGACACCGCCGGCCTTGAAGCGCTCGCCCGGCGCCAGCGCGCCGCCGGCATCGCAGTCGACATGCTGCAGCCGCAGGAACTGCGCCAGCTCGAGCCGGCGCTGAAGGATCGCTTCGCCGGCGCAGCCTTCCACCCCGACGCCGCCCATATCAGCGATCCGCTCGCCCTCACCATGGCGCTCTTCGAAGCTGCGCTGGCGCGCGGAGCCACGTTCGAGAAAGCCGAGGTCGCCAACATCTCGATGGGCGAGCGCCCTGCCCTGATCGGCCCTGACGGCTGGCAGCGCGTCGTCGACCGCGTCGTCGTCGCGGCCGGCGCCTGGTCGAAGCCATTGGCGGCGGCGATGGGTGACAGGATCCCGCTCGACACCGAGCGCGGCTACAATGTCAGCTTCCCCGGTGTGACCGGCCTGGCCAGCCGCCCGATCGGCTTCAAGGATGACGGCTTCGTCATGACCCCGCTCGAAAGCGGCCTGCGTATCGGCGGCGCGGTCGAATTCGGCGGGCTGCAGGCGCCGCCGAACCATGCCCGCACCAAGGCGCTCTACGACAAGGCGGCGAAGCTGGTGGACGGGCTGCCGCCCTTCGACAGCGGCCGGCTCTGGATGGGCTTCCGGCCCTCGCTGCCGGATTCCCTGCCCGTCATCGGCAAGGCGAGCCGCAACCCCAATGTCGTCTACGCCTTCGGTCACGGCCATTACGGCATGACCCAGTCGACGGCGACGGCCGGTCTCGTCGCCGCGCTGATCGGCGGCCGACCGCCTGCGATCGACCTCGGTCATTTCAGCCCGCAGCGCTTCTGAAGCGGCAGCGCGCGGCGTATAGCTCAGGCGGCTGAATCGACCTCTCAGCCGGCAGGAGCAAGGCCATGATCCGACTCAGCTTTGCGCTTCTGCTCGCGAGCATGCTCGCCGGTTGCGCCAGCCTCGCGCCGCAGACCTGCGCGCCCGGCCAGCAGGCGATGCTGGAGGCCGAGCTGCTCTTCGGCCGCAAGATCGGCGATCGTGTCGGCGTCAGCGAAGCCGCCTTCCGTCGTTTCGTCGACGAGGAGGTGACGCCGCGCTTCCCCGACGGCCTCACCATCCTCGACGCGAGCGGGCAATATCGCGACCGCGAACGCGGCACGCTGATCCGCGAGCCGAGCAAGCTCGTCCAGATCGCGACCATCGATGAAGCCGGGAATCACGAGAAGCTCGCCGCTGTCACCGAGGCCTACAAGCGCCGCTTCAACCAGCAATCGGTCGGGCTGATCCTGAAGCCGGCCTGCGCCTCGTTTTAACGTCAGATCGACCCGAGCGAGGAAACGGAAACCCTGTCGCAAAAAGAGTCCGCCTGATCAGTGGCGTAGCTGCACTTCCTCAACTAGCCTGACGCAACGGCATAGAAAATGCCGACAAGAGGGAACGTGCATGCAGGCCTCGATCCTGACCGATCTGCTGTTGCCGCTCGCCATCGGCATCGTCATGCTCGGACTTGGCCTCAGCCTGACGCTCGAGGATTTCCGCCGGGTCGCGCGCTATCCGCTCGCCGTCGGCTTCGGCCTCTTCCTGCAGGTCCTGCTGCTGCCGCTCGCCGCCTTCGCGATCGCGATCAGCCTGAAGCTCTCACCCGATCACGCCGTCGGCCTCATGCTGCTCGCCGCCGCTCCGGGTGGGGCGACCGCGAACATCTACAGCCACCTCGCCCGCGGCGACGTCGCGCTCAACATCACATTGACGGCGGTCAACAGCCTGCTCTGCCTGCTGACCCTGCCGATCGTGCTTGACCTCTCGCTCGGCTACTTCCTCGGCAATGGCCAATACGTGCCGCCGCCCCACCGCAAGGTGGTCGAGGTCGGCGCGATCATCCTGATCCCGGTCGCCATCGGCATGCTGCTGCGGGGGCGCGCCGAACGCTTCGCCATCCGCGCCGAGAAGCCGATCAAGATCTTCTCGATCCTCGTCCTCGTCGTGCTGATCGCCGGCGCGATCTACATGGAGCGGAAGGCATTGCTGCCGAGCCTGGTCGCGGTCGGCGGCGCCTGCCTCGCCTTCAACCTCGTCAGCATGCTCGCCGGCTATCTCGCCCCGCTGGCGCTGCGCCTGCCGAAGGGGCAGGCGATCGCCATCGCCATGGAGATCGGCATCCACAATGCGGCGCTGGCGATCTTCATCGCGCTCAACGTGCTGCGCAATCCGGCCGCGGCCGTGGTGCCCGGCATCTACAGCCTGGTCATGTACGTGACCGCCTCGGCCTTCGCCGTCTGGCTGGTGCGCAGAAGCACAGCCCTGCGCACCGCCTAAGCTTTAGGCGAACCGTGCCGGCGCGAACGGCGTCGGGTCGACGAAGACCTTCTGGCCGCTGACCATCTCGGCGACCATGCGGCCGGTCACCGCCGCCAGCGTCAACCCGTGATGGGCGTGGCCGAAGGAGAACCACAGATTCCGGTGCTTCGGCGCCGGGCCGATGATCGGCATCATGTCGGGCGTGCACGGCCGGTTGCCGAGCCAGGGCTCGGCGTCGAGCCGCTCGCCGAGCGGGAAAAGCGTCTTGGCGATCGGCTCGGCGCGGGCGAGCTGCACCGGCGTCTTCGGCGCACCGCGATTGGCGAACTCGGCGCCGGTGGTGAGGCGCACACCCTGGCGCATCGGCGCCAGGAAATAGCCGCGCTCGGTATCGAGCACCGGATGGTTCAGCACGGCGTTGCCGAGCGGCTTGTAATGCATGTGGTAGCCGCGCTTGACCGCCAGCGGCAGGTGGTAGCCGAGCCGGCGCGTCAGCACGTCGGCCCAGGGGCCGAGCGCCACGATCGCATCCATGCCGAGCGCCTTGGTGCCATCGGCCAGCGTCACGCTCCAGCGATCGCCGTCCTGCGCGAGCGTGCCGGCATCGCCCTGGGCAAAGCGCCCGCCCAGTTTCTCGAACAGCGCGAGGTAGGCCTTGGACAGGCCGAGCGGGTCGATCACCGTCACCGGGTCCGTCCAGTGCAGGCCGCCAATCAGGCTCTGGTCGAGATGCGGCTCCTCGGCGCGTAGGTCGGCAGCGTCGAGCGCGCGATGGTTCAGGCCGAAATCGCGCTGCCAGCGCGCCGCCTCGGCCAGGCGGGTCTCCTGCTCGAAGGGCGTCCGGAACACCTTCATCCAGCCCTTGCGGCGGAGCAGGTCGGTCGCGCCGGCTTCCTGCGCCAAAGCATCGTGCTCGGTCACGCAATGCTCGATCAGGGTCGCGTATTTATGGGCGATCGCCTCGTGATGCGAGGCGCGCGAATGCATCCAGTACGACCACAGGAACGGCGCAAGCTTGGGGATCGCGTTCCAATGATAGTGCGCGTCGATGGTGTTGTTCATCGCGTAGCGGATGAGCGCGCCGAAATCATGCGGGAAGCCGTAGGGGTAGACGCCCTCGCGCTGGATCAGGCCGGCATTGCCATAGCTGGTCTCGCCACCGGGCTGGCCGCGATCGACCAGCAGCACCGAGCGGCCCGCCTTCTGCAGATGCAGCGCCACCGAAATCCCGACGATGCCCGCCCCAACAACGATCGCATCCGTGCGCATCAATCCTGCCTCCGCCAGCCTTTCCCACCAGCAAGAATAGCGCCACCGCCGCCGCTGTCAGCCATTGCGTCGAATATTGCGGATAACCCGGCAAAGTTTCGCAGCTTCTGCCACGCATATTGCAGTGCAGCGATTCCGCTTGGCATCCAGGCTCATCTTGCGCAATTTTCTGCGCAGGCGCGAGTGCATCATTGCGGCGGGGCGAACGGGCGCGGCGTCAGGTGCACGCCGGCGATGGTGCAGCGGGTCGAGCCGCCGGCACGCTCGATCGTCGGGATCGCGAGCGGCAGCGGCCGAGCACTCTCGCCGATGATATCGAGCTGTCCGGGCGTCAGGGCAGAGAAGGCCGTTGTCGACAAGGCCAGGATGCGCCCGTTCCGCCCCTGGAGCTCGATCGCATTGCCGGCGAATTTCTCGATCTGCGCGTTGCTGAGCGGGATCACCTGGCGGCCGGCGCGCTCGAAACGATCGACGATCTCGCCACGCCGCGCCGCATCGGTGATCAGGTCGAGGCCGATCATGGCGAAATCGGTCGCAACGCACATCAGCACATTGGTGTGGTAGATGTCGGCGCCGTTGCCATCCTTGGCCGAGAACACCATCGGCTCGAAATTGAACTGGGTGCAGAAGCGCTCAAGGATGATGGGATCGGTGCGTTCGGATTTGGCGGCGTAGGCGATCCGGTCGATATGGTCGAGCACCATCGCGCCGGTGCCTTCCAAGAAGAGCCCGTCCGGTTCGAGACCGGAATAATCGATCACCTCCTGCACCCGGTAGCGGCGCTTCAACATCTCGATGACGTCGCTGCGGCGCTCACGCCGTCGGCTCACCGCCTTCATCGGATAGATCGCGACATGACCACCGGCATGGGTGGAGAACCAGTTGTTCGGGAAGACTGAATCCGGCGTCAGCGTGCCTTCGTCCTCGAACAGATGCACTGTGACGCCGTGCTGCTCCAGCAGCGCGGCCGCATCGGTAATCTCCTGGAAGGCGAGCTGCGCGAGGTCGGTCTCGTCACCGTCCATGCGCTGGAAATGATTGTCGGCGGCGGTCTCGGTGTTGACCGTGAAATGATGCGGCCGGACCATGACCACGGCCGAAGGAGCCTGGACGGAAAAGGCTGGCTGTCGTGCCATCGGAGCGTCTTTCGATAGGGGTCAGCGGGCGCGCTGCAGCATGCCGAACAGATCGCGCGGATCGTCGGGGTCGGCGATCATGTCGAGATTTTCGTAGAGATCCGTGCCGGCGATGCGCTCGCGCAGATAGCGCAGCGCCGAGAAATCCTCGATCGCAAAGCCGACGCTGTCGAAGAGTGTGATCTGCTGCGCCTCTCGCCGGCCCGGAACCTGCCCTGTGATGACGCGCCAGAGTTCGGTGATCGGGTAGTCCTTGTCCATCTGCTGGATCTCGCCCTCGATCCAGGTCTGCGGCGGGTATTCGACAAAGGTGTCGGCGCGCAGCAGGATGTCGCGGTGGAGCTCGGTTTTACCCGGGCAGTCGCCGCCGATGGCGTTCAGGTGAATGCCGCGCCCGACCATGTTGTCGGTCAGGATCGTCGCGAACTGCTTGTCGGCGGTGCAAGTGGTGATGATCTGCGCCCCCTCTACCACCGCTTGCGCCGTGCTGCAGGCGGTGACCGAGAGGCCGCTCCCTTGCAGATTGCGCAGCGTCTTCTCGGTGGCGGCCGGGTCGATGTCGTAGAGCCTGACCGCCTCGATGCCGACGACCGCCTTCATCGCCAGCGCCTGGAACTCGGCCTGGGCGCCATTGCCGATCATCGCCATGGTGCGGGCGCCCTTCGGCGCCAGGTATCGCGCCGCCATGGCGGAGGTCGCCGCCGTGCGTAGCGCGGTCAGCAGCGTCATCTCGGTGAGCAGGACAGGATAGCCGCTGGCGACCTCCGCCAGCAGGCCGAAGGCGGTGACCGTCTGCAGGCCGGAGGCAAAGTTCTTCGGATGGCCGTTGACATATTTGAAGCCGTAGCTGGTGCCGTCCGAGGTCGGCATCAGCTCGATCACGCCGTCGCGGGAATGGCTGGCGATGCGCGGCGTCTTGTCGAAGCTTTCCCAGCGCCGGAAATCCTCCTCGATGCGATCAGTGAGCTCGCGCAGCATCGTCTCAATGCCGACCCGGTGGACGAGGCGCATCATGTTGTCGACGCTGACGAAAGGCACCATCGCCTTGGCGGAGGGAGGAAGTGCGGTCATCGGTGGCGCCAGGTCCCGTGCTGTTGAGAGCTGACTCTACAGCCGGCGGCATGCTGGCCGAAATATCAGAACTGTGGCACTTCAGACAGTTGATTGAACAGTTTGCTCATATCGATTGTCCGTTCGGTCAGGAACCTCGATGGTCGCAGAGATCGCCAAATATATCCCCGACGCGCTCGACCGGGCGCTGATCACGCATCTGCGGGGCGATGGCCGCGCGTCGCTCTCCAAGCTCGCGACAATGCTGGGGGTCGCCCGCGGTACTGTCCAGAATCGGTTGGAACGGCTGATCGGGACCGGAACGCTGCTCGGCTTCACCGCCCGCGTCCGCGACGATTACGATGAAAATGCCGTGCATGCGGTGATGATGGTCGAGGTCGTCGGCAAGTCGACGACGCAGGTCATCCGCAAGCTGCGCGGACTGCCGGAAGTCCATACGCTGCACACCACCAACGGCAATTGGGATCTGGTCGCCAATATCCGGGCCGGCAGCCTCGCCGAATTCGACCGCGTCCTGCGCGAGGTCAGGATGATCGACGGCGTCGCGAACAGCGAAACCAGCCTGCTGCTGAGCAGCGTCTAGAGCCTGCGGATTTGGCTCGGAACCACCTCGTCATCCTGGACAAGCGGCGCAGCCGCGCGGCTCCGGGATCCATCACAAAGCTCCGAACTCTACGATGGATCCCGGGCCGAGCTGCGCTCGCCCAGGATGACGGTTGTGGTTTCGAGCAAAGTCAGCACGGCCCAGAGGCCAGCCCGCGCAATGACGGCGGGCCGCCCTGCGCCTGCACCAGATGACGCCGCCGTCCGGATCGGCCAGTGTGGCGCCCCGTTTTTCTGTTCCGGTCTCGATGCTCGCCGCCCTCGCCTCCGCCCTCGCTCTGCTCGGCCGCTACGGCACGCAGGGCTTCGCGCTCTCGATCTTCCTCGGCCTCGCTCTGCCGCAATTCTCGGCGGCGGCGCGCCCGCTCCTGCCGGTGACGATCTTCTGCTTCACCACGGTCGTGTTCATGCGCGCCGATCTCGGCGTCATCGCCGGGCTGGTGCGCCGGCCAGCAAAGCTGATCCTGACCTGCCTGTGGCTGCTATTCGTCCCCGCCTTGTTGATCGCCGCCGCGCTCCTCCTGCTCGGCCGCGAGGCACTCGACCCCGGCCTGCTGCTCGGCATCGCGATCATGGGCGCGGCACCGCCGATCATGTCCTCGCCCGCCGTCGCCATCCTCTACGGCTTCGAGCCCTCGTTGATCATCGCCGGCGTGATCGTCACCACGATCGCGAGCCCGCTCGTCGCGCCCTTCCTGGTCGACTGGCTCGCGGGGGCGACGGTGCCGCTGGACCGGCTGGCGCTGACCCTGCGGCTCGTCATGTTCATCGGCGGCGGCATGGTCGTCGCCTTCGCCATCAGGCGCTGGCTCGGGGCGGAACGCATCCGCAAGCTCAAGCCCAATCTCGATGGCTTCGGCGTGCTGATGTATTTCGTCTTCGCCATTGCGGCGATGGACGGCGTCACCAGGGCAGCGCTGGAGCGGCCGGGTCAGGTCGGCCTCTTCCTGGCCGTCGCCTTCCTGGTCTCGGCAGTCGGCCTCGCCAGCGCCTGGCTGGCCCTGCGCCGCTTCCCGGTCTCCGAACGCTTCATGATCGGCTACGGCACCGGCCAGCGGAACATGGGCCTCCTGGTCGCGGCGCTCGGCGCCGGCGTGCCACCGACCACCTTCCTTTATTTCGCGCTGGCGCAGTTCCCGATCTACCTCCTGCCCTGGCTACTGCGCGGCATCGCGGCGCGGATCAGGCGCAAGGAAGCCTCTGCTGACGCGAGCTGACCGGACGCGCTCCCAGGCTGCTCGCAACCGGCCGCTTTGACGGCCCGGAGCGGGGAGACAATGCCGATGAAGCTCTATTCCGGACCACTCAGCCTGTTCGGCCGCAAGGTCGAGATTGCCCTTGCCGAGAAGGGGCTGGCCTTCGAGCGCGTCGTCGTGCCGTTCAACCAGATGGTCGGCTATAATCCGAAGCATCCTGACGTGCTCGCCGCCAACCCGAAGGCGCAGGTGCCGGTCCTGGTCGATGGCGAGCTGACCCTCTACGATTCCACCCTGATCCTCGAATATCTCGACGAGGCCTATCCGCAGCCGCCGCTCTACCCCGCGATGCCGATCGAGCGGGCCCGCTGCCGCCAGCACGAGCTCTTCGCCGACGAAGTGCTGTTCGGCGCGCTGCGCCAGCTCTTCCACCGCAACGGCGAACGCCTGCCGCAGGCGGAGCTGGAGCAGGCGGAGGGTGCGGCCAGGGCAGCTGAAGCCGTGCTGGCGCGCTACTTCACCGAGATCGAAGCGGCGCTTGGCCAAAAACCCTATCTCTGCGGCGCCTTCTCCGCCGCCGACATCGGGATGTTTTTGATGGTTCACTATGTCCGCCGGCTGGACGGGCCGTCATTTTCTGCCCTGCCGGCGCTCGCGGCCTGGTATGAGCGGGTCGCCGCGCGTCCCGTCTTCGCGACACAACTGACCGAGATCGCCGATTGGGACCGCAAGCTTTCGCTGCCGCTCCAGCGCCTCTGACGGCGAGGGGCGATGGCCTGAGCGCCTGTGCCGGCGTCGCCGTCTCGAAGAAATCCCTGCTGACGCGAGCTGACTGCAAGCTTTGCCAGAGTTCAGGCAAGCAAAACCGGAGTTCCTGTTATGATCACGCTCTATTCGGGGCCGCTCAGCCTGTTCTCGCGCAAGGTCGAGATCGCACTGCGCGAAAAAAGTCTCGCCTTCGAGCGCATCATGGTGCCGTTCAACCAGACCACCGGCTACGACCCCAAGCATCCCGAAGTCGTCGCCATCAACCCCAAGCGCCAGGTCCCGGTGCTGAACGATGACGGGATCGTGCTCTACGATTCGACGGTGATCCTCGAATATCTCGAAGACGCTTATCCCGAGCCGCCGCTCTTGCCGCTCTGCCCCGGCGCCCGCGCCCGCTGCCGGCTCGACGAGCTCTATGCCGACGAGATCATGCTGCAGGCGCTGAAGCCGCTGATGCACCGCACCAGCCCGCCGAGCACCGACCAGACCCGGCGCCTCGCGCAGGAAGCCGACGCGCTGATCGCCGAACATGCGCTGGAGACGCATTATGCCGTGCTCGACGACCGGCTTGCCGGCCGCGATTTCTTCGGCGATGCCGTCTCGGTCGCCGATATCGCCCTGTTCATGAGCGTGCTGTTCTCGCTTCGCCTCGGCGGCCCGTCGCTGGCCCCGTTCGACGGCCTGTCGCGCTGGTTCGAGCGGCTGAAGCTGCGGCCCGCCTTCACCCAGGCCGCCGTCGAGATCGCCGAGGCTGACCGGCGCCTCTCCTTCCCGTTGAAACGGGCCTGACGGCAGCCTTTCGCGATTGCGAGGCGAGCATGGCGGCGCTAGACCACGCCGCATGAGCACGATCCGCATCGCCCCATCCATCCTCTCCGCCGATTTCGCCAAGCTCGGCGAGGAGGTCCGCGCCGTCGACGAGGCCGGCGCCGACTGGATCCATTGCGACGTGATGGACGGGCATTTCGTGCCCAACATCACCTTCGGCCCCGACGTGCTGAAGGCGATCCGGCCGCATACGAAGAAGTTCTTCGACGTCCATTTGATGATCGCGCCGGTCGATCCCTACATCGAGGCCTTCGCCAAGGCGGGCGCCGACCTGATCTCCTTCCATGTCGAGGCCGGCGCGCATCCGCATCGGACGCTGCAGGCGATCAAGGCGCAGGGCAAGCAGGCCGGCATCGTCCTCAATCCCGGCACGTCGGCGAGCGCCGCCGAGCCGCTGATCGGCGATGTCGACCTGATTCTGCTGATGACGGTCAACCCCGGCTTCGGCGGCCAGAGCTTCATCCATTCGGTGGTCGAGAAGATCGCCCAGGTTCGCGCCTTGATCGGCGAGCGCCCGATCGCGCTCGAGATCGACGGCGGCGTCACACCCGAGACGGCGCCGCTCTGCGTCAAGGCCGGTGCCGACACACTCGTCGCCGGCTCGGCCGTGTTCAGGGGCGGGCCATCGGCCTATGCCGGCAACATCGCCGCCATCCGCAAGGCTGCGGAGGTGGCGCGCGGCGACTGGGTCTGACGCGCAACCGTCATTGCGAGCGAAGTGAAGCAATCCAGGGGCGGCTGAGCTCTACGCCCTCCTAGATTGCTTCGTCGCTATGCTCCTCGCAATGACGAAGAGTGTGACTCAGCCCAGGTCGATCGCGGCGAAGCCGCCATAGATCAGCCGCGTCCCATCGAAGGGCATCGGGTTGGCGTCGGGCTGCATGCGCGGATCGGCCATGATCTTCTGCCAGCCGGCATCGCGCGCCTCCTTGCTCGGCCATTCGACCCAGGAGAAGACCACGACCTCGTCCTCTTTGGCCGCGACGGCGCGATAGAAATCGGTCTGCTTGCCGTGGGGAACGTCGTCACCCCAGGATTCGAAGACGCGCGTCGCGCCATATTCCCTGAACAGCGGCGCGGCCTTGCGGGCATGCTCGGCATAGGCCTCGCGATTGGCGGCAGGCACAGCCGCAACGAAACCATCGACATAGGACATCGGTCTTTTCCTCCTTGGGTCTGTCGGCGCTCCGGAAGCGAGGAGCATCCCGCCCAGCCGGCGCGGACGCTAGGCAGGATATGGGTCCGAAGCTGTCAGCAGCGGCCCTCCGGCATTCCGTCGCGGGCCTTCCCGTGCTAGCGAGCCGGCAAGCCCTTCATCGTCACGTCGCGAGCCCGCTATGATCCCCCGTTATTCCCGCCCCGAGATGGTCGCGATCTGGGAGCCGCAGACGCGCTTCCGCATCTGGTTCGAGATCGAGGCGCACGCCACCGACAAGCTCGCCGAGCTCGGCGTCGTGCCGAAGGAAGCGGCGGCAACGATCTGGGCCAAGGCGAAGGACGCCACCTTCGACGTCGCCCGCATCGACGAGATCGAGCGCGTCACCAAGCATGACGTCATCGCCTTCCTGACCCATCTCGCCGAGATCGTCGGCCCCGAGGCGCGCTTCGTCCACCAGGGCATGACCTCCTCGGACGTGCTCGACACCACCCTCGCCGTGCAGCTCGCCCGCGCCGCCGATATCCTGATCGCCGATGTCGACGCCCTGCTCGCCGCCATCAAACGCCGCGCTTTCGAGCACAAGCTGACCCCGACCATCGGCCGCTCGCACGGCATCCATGCCGAGCCGGTGACATTCGGGCTCAAGCTCGCCCAGGCCTATGCCGAGTTCGACCGCTGCCGCGCTCGGCTCATTGCCGCCCGCGCCGAGATCGCGACCTGTGCCATCTCCGGCGCCGTCGGCACCTTCGCCAATATCGACCCGCAGGTGGAGGAATACGTTGCGGAGAAGATGGGCCTGACGCCCGAGCCGGTCTCGACCCAGGTCATCCCGCGCGACCGCCACGCCATGTTCTTCGCCACGCTCGGCGTCGTCGCCTCCAGCGTCGAGCGCCTCGCCACCGAGATCCGCCATCTCCAGCGCACCGAGGTCTACGAGGCCGAGGAGTATTTCTCGCCGGGCCAGAAGGGCTCCTCGGCGATGCCGCACAAGCGCAACCCGGTGCTGACCGAGAACCTGACCGGCCTCGCCCGGCTGGTGCGCGGCATGGTCACCCCGGCGCTGGAGAACGTCGCACTCTGGCACGAGCGCGACATCTCGCACTCCTCGGTCGAGCGCATGATCGGCCCGGACGCGACGGTGACGCTCGACTTTGCGCTCGCCCGCCTCACCAGCGTCGTCGACAAGCTGCTGATCTATCCGCAGAACATGAGGAAGAACCTCGACAAGCTCGGCGGGCTGCATAATTCGCAGCGCGTCCTGCTCGCTCTGACCCAGGCCGGCGCCAGCCGCGAGGACAGCTATTCGATGGTCCAGCGCAACGCCATGCGCACCTGGGAGCATGGCGAGGACTTCCTGACGAACCTCAAGGCCGACAAGGACGTCACCGCGAAGCTGTCGGTAGCCGCGCTCGAGGCGATGTTCGACGAGGGCTACCACTTCAAGCACGTCGACACGATCTTCCGCCGGGTGTTCGGCGAGGCGTGATGCGGCGGCTGGATTTCACGGAACCGAACGCCATCTAGCGGCTATGAAAACCTCCGACACCGACATCCTGATCGTCCCCGGCTGGTCGGGCTCCGGGCCCGACCATTGGCAGAGCCGCTGGGAAGCCAAGCTGCCGACGGCCCGCCGCGTCGAGCAGGAGGACTGGTACAAGCCGACACGCGACGGCTGGGCCGACCGCATCGTCGCCGCGGTCCGCGCTGCGACGAAGCCGGTCGTCATCGTCGCCCATTCGGCCGGCTGCAGCGCGGTCGCGCATGCAGCCGAGCAGCTGAAGCCGCGCGAGGTCACCGGCGCCTTCCTGGTCGCGCCGGCCTCGGAGCGGGCCAAGCGCGCGATCCCCGGCATGGCAGAAGATTTCACCGCGATCCCGCTGAAGCCCCTGCCCTTCCGCTCGGTGCTGATCGCCAGCGCGACCGATCCCTATTGCACGCAGGACGAGGCGAAGGCGCTCGCCGAGGCCTGGGGCTCGGAATTCGTCGATGCCGGCGACAGCGGCCACCTCAACACCGAATCCGGCCACGGTCCCTGGCCCGACGGGCTGCTGCGCTTCGCCGGTTTCATGAAGAACCTGACGGCGGTGTAAGCGGCGCGCGCGCCGCTCGCACTTTGCGAGCTGGAGCAAAAATCCGCAGCGTTCCGAGATTGCATCGAAATGGCGGGGTTCAATCCATTCCAGACGCCGACTGACAATCATTACCGCTAGATGGGCCATCCGCCGGCGCAGGCTGGCAAACTGACGATAGCGAGGCATCGCCATGCAGGAACTAGCTGTTCTGATCTCGATTCTCGGCGTTTTCCTGCTTGGCGCGATCAGCCCTGGTCCGAGCTTCGTCGTGGTCTCGCGCATCGCCATCTCCGGATCCCGCGCCGATGGCGTGATGGCGGCGATCGGCATGGGCATTGGCGGCTTCATCTTCGCGACGATCGCAGTCGCCGGGCTGACGGCGCTGCTGTTGCAGGTCGAATGGCTCAACCTGGCGCTCAGGCTGGCCGGCGGCGCCTATCTCGTCTGGCTCGGCATCAACATCTGGCGCGCCGCGCCCGAACCGCTGGACATCGCCGACACGACGAGCGAACGGCCGAACACGCTGTGGAAATCGCTGTTCAGGGCGCTGTTCGTTCAGCTGTCCAACCCGAAGACGGCGATCTTCTACGCCTCCATGTTCGCCGCCCTGCTGCCGTCGCCGACGCCGTCCTGGATGTATTTCGCCCTGCCGCCCATGCTCTTCCTCATCGAGTTCGCCTGGTACACGGTCGTGGCCGTCGGCTTCTCGGCCCGCGGCCCGAAAGCGGCCTATCTGCGCTCGAAGATCTGGATCGATCGCGCAGCCGGGGCCGTTGTCGGAGCTCTCGGCGCGAAACTGATGGCCGACAGCCTGCGCTCGTCGGTTTGACCTGGAGTGCAAGGGGGCGTCGCCAGCCCCTGCTGGCGCTCCGGAGCGGCCTTTGTCAGCCTGCCGATGAGGCGGTGAAGACCGCCAGCTGGGCTGCAAAAGCGCGCTTATAGGCCGGCCGCGCTTCGGCCCGGGCGACATAGGCGGCTACGTTCGGCCGCTCCTCCAGCAGGCCCGAACCCTGCAACCGGCGCAGCACCGTCACCATCAGGAGGTCGCCGGCGCTGAACGCGCCATCGAGCCAGTCGGACTCGCCGAGGTGGTTGGAGAGGCCTTCGAGCCGTTTGCGGATGACGTCGTCGAGAGCGCTCAGGCGCTCCTCGTACCAAGGCTTGTCGCGCTCGAGGATCCTGACCAGGCTGCGATCGAAGATCGGCGGCTCCAGCGTGTTCAGCGCGGCGAACATCCACATGATCGCGCGCGCCCGGGCATTGGCATCATCCGGCAGCAGGCCCGGATGGCGCTCGGCGATATGGAACACGATCGCCCCCGACTCGAACAGGGCGAGATCGCCATCTTCATAAGTCGGGATCTGCCCGAAGGGCTGAATTGCGAGATGGGCGGGCTCCTTCATCGTCTTGAACGACAAAAGACGGACGTTGTAGGGCTGGCCCGCCTCTTCGAGCGCCCAGCGGAGACGCATGTCCCGCGCCAGCCCGTTGCCGCGGTCGGGCGAACGATCGAAGGCGGTGATGGTGGCGGTCATCGGCAGCTTCCTGGGGGCTGTTTTGCGGGCTTCACGCCCAAAGGACGAAGAGCCATCGCGGCTCCCGACAAGTCGCTCGCTCTTTTTCTGCCCCTGGCCTCGTGATCCGATGCCGGTCAGCCTCAAAGAAAAACCCGCCCCGGATCGCTCCGGAGCGGGTCTCGTCTCACGCCGTGAGGCGATCAGCGACGATCAGTTCTCGACATAGCCGATCTTGCCGTCGGCACCCTTCTTCCAGGTGTAGACGGTGTAGTCCGGGCGGGTGATGTCGCCCTTCTTGTCGAAGCCGATCTTGCCGATGACCGTGTCGACCGGGGCAGCGCCGTGCAGCGCAGCGGCGATCTTCTTCGGATCGGTCGAGTTCGCGCGCTTGGCGCCCTCGGCCATGATCTGGACCGCTGCGTAGCTGTAGAGCGTGTAGGCTTCCGGCTTGAACTTGCGGGCCTCGAACTTCTTCAGCACCGCAGCGGCTTCCGGACGCTTCTGCGGATCCGGCGGGAAGGTCATCAGCGTGCCTTCGACGCCCGGGCCGCCGATCGTGGCGAACTCGTCGGTGGTGATGCCGTCGCCGGAGATCAGCACGGTCTTCAGGCCCTGGTCGCGCATCTGGCGCACGATCAGGCCGCCTTCAGTGTGCAGGCCACCCCAGTAGAGGTAGTCGGCACCCGTCGACTTCAGCTTCGAGATCAGCGCCGAGAAGTCCTTCTCGCCGGCGTTGACGCCTTCATAGAGCACGTCCTTGATGCCGGCCTTGGTCAGGCCCTTGCGGGTCTCGTCGGCGAGGCCCTGGCCATAAGTCGTCTTGTCGTGGACGACGGCGATCTTCTTGTCCTTGAGGTTCTTGGCGATGTAGGCCGCCGCGACCTCGCCCTGCTGGTCGTCGCGGCCGCAGGTGCGGAACACGTTCCAGAGGCCGCGCTCGGTGATCTTCGGGTTGGTCGCCGAGGGGGTGATCATCAGGATGCCGTTCTCGGCATAGACTTCCGACGCCGGCATGGTCACGCCGGAGTTGAAGTGACCGAGCACCAGCTTGACGCCGTCGCCGACGAACTTGTTGGCGACCGAGACGCCCTGCTTCGGATCGGAGACGTCGTCGCCGACCACGACCTGGATCTTCTGGCCGAGGATGCCGCCCGCGGCGTTGAGGTCCTCCGCCGCCTGCTCGGCGCCGTTCTTCAGCTGCGCCCCGAACGCCGCGTTCGGTCCCGTGATCGGGCCTGCGACGCCAAGCTTGATCTGTGCGTTCGCTACGCCCGAGAAGGCGAGGACCGCGCCAAGGGCAATTCCGCCCAAGAGCAGCTTCTTCATGCGTTGTGACTCCCCTGTGAGTATATTACGGGCCGGCTTGGCCGTCCCGTCTCGGCGCGTGGTGCCACCGGAAGTCGCAGTCTTGCGCTTTTTCGCGGTGCTGTCACGCGGCAAGCCCCGTGAACTTTGGTGGTGTTTTTAGGCGCCTCAAACGCTCTCCCGCGCCTTCCAGCTGAAGGGTCCGGTGCGCTCGTAGAGCCAGCGATATTGCGTCGTCATCTGCCGCGCCCGGTTGTAGCGCCAGCCGGCGAAGCTGAAGGCGAGCAGCACGATCGTGTCGACGATGTAGTAGTGCGGCGACAGCAGCGTCGCCTCGAACAGGGCAAAGTGGATGAAGCGGATCACCAGCCCGAGGATCAGCGTATAGAAGACGAGCTGGAAAGGCGGCCGCCAGGTGATCGCCACTGCCCGGCCCGTCATCCAGGCGGCCCAGCCGCCCATCACCACGGTGACGAACAGGAAGAGCCAGATGGTCGGCTCCTCGTAGAGAATGCCCTGCATCGTTCAGCTCCGTTCGACCAGGCGGGCGCTCAATGCCGGCCGCCTTCGAGATAGGCCGCCCGCACCTGCGGATTGGCGAGCAGTTCCTGCCCGGTGCCGCTCATGGTGATGACGCCGTTGACCATGACATAGCCGCGATGGGCGAGCTTGAGCGCATGGAAGGCGTTCTGCTCGACCAGGAACACGGTCAGCCCCTGGCTGCGATTGAGCTCGCGGACCGCCTCGAAGATCTGCTTGACGATCAGCGGGGCGAGGCCGAGCGAAGGCTCGTCGAGCATGAGCAGCTTCGGCCGCGCCATCAGCGCCCGCGCGATCGCGACCATCTGCTGCTCGCCGCCCGAGAGCGTGCCGCCGCGCTGCTGCAGGCGCTCCTTGATGCGCGGGAACAACGTGCAGATCTTCTCGAGATCCTCGTCGAAATGCTGCATGCCGGCGACGGCCGCGCCCATCTGCAGGTTCTCGAACACGGTCATGCGCGGGAAGATGCGCCGGCCCTCCGGCGACTGCGCGATGCCGAGGCGGGCGATCTCGTGGCTCGGCATCTTGGTGATGTCGCGCCCGTCATAGCTGATCGTGCCTTCGCGGGCCTGCGGATTGCCGAAGATCGTCATCATCAGCGTCGACTTGCCGGCGCCGTTGGCGCCGATCATCGTCACGATCTCGCCCTGCCGGACGTCGACGTCGACGCCCTTCAGCGCGATGATCTTGCCGTAATAGGTCTTGACGCCGCGGACGGAGAGGAGTGGCCCTGCCTCGCTCATAGGCCGACCTCCGCTTCCACCGTCTCGACCTCTTCGTCGTCGACGCCGAGATAGGCCGCAATCACCTTCGGATCGGCCTGCACCTCGGCCGGCGTGCCGTCCGCGATCTTGGTGCCGTAGTCGAGCACCACGACATGGTCCGAGATTTCCATCACCACCGACATGTCGTGTTCGATCAGCAGGAGCGCCGTGCCGTGATCCTTGCGGATCGAGAGCAGGAGGTTGTTGAGGTCGAGGCTCTCGCGCGGGTTGAGGCCGGCGGCGGGCTCGTCGAGGCAGAGCAGCACCGGGTCGGTGCACATGGCGCGAGCGATCTCGAGGCGGCGCTGGTCGCCATAGGGCAGATCGGCAGCAGGATCGTCGGCGCGATGGATCAGGTTGATCTTCTCGAGCCAGCCCTTGGCCTTCTCGATCGCCTCCTTCTCGCGCGCCTTGTAGCCGCCGATGCCGAGCACGCCGAGGAAGGTGAAGCCCGAGGCGATCATCAGCGGGTTGTGCTGCGCGACCAGCAGGTTCTCCAGCACCGTCATGCCGCCGAACAGGCGGATGTTCTGGAAGGTGCGGGCGACCTTCGCCTTCCAGGCGATGCGGAAGTCCGGCATCCGCTCGAGCAGGTAGCTGTCGCCGCTATCCTGCGTCAGCGTCATCATGCCTTCGGTCGGCTTGTAGAAGCCGGTGATGCAGTTGAACACCGTGGTCTTGCCGGCGCCGTTGGGGCCGATCAGGGCGGTGATGTCGCCCTTGCGGGCCTCGAAGGAGAGGTCGTTGACGGCGGTCAGGCCGCCGAAGCGCATGGTGACATGCTCGACCTGGAGAAGCGGCTTGGTCGTCATCAGCCGTGCCCCTCCTGGACCATGTCGGCCGAGATCGCCTTCTTCTCCTTGAGGAAGGCGGTCGGCTCGCGGGTCGAGATCAGCCCGCGCGGCTTCCAGATCATGATCACCACCATGGCGAAGCCGAAGATCAGCATGCGGTATTTGGTCGGATCGAAGTCGGGACCGAAGATCTGCTTCAGCCAGTCGAGTTCGCGCAGTAGCTCGGTGCCGCCGATCATCGCGATCGCGGCGATGGCGCAGCCCCAGAGCGAGCCCATGCCGCCGAGCACGACGATGGCGAGGATCACCGCCGATTCCATGAAGACGAAGGATTCAGGGGAGATGAAGCCTTGCCGCGCCGCGAAGAACGAGCCGGCGAAGCCACCGAACATGGCACCGAGCGAGAAGGCGGTCAGCTTGGTGTTCGTGGTGTTGATGCCGAGCGAGCGGCAGGCGATCTCGTCCTCGCGCAGTGCTTCCCAGGCGCGCCCGACCGGCAGGCGCCGCAGGCGCAGGCTGACGTAAGCGGTCAGCAGCGCCATGCACAGGATGACGTAGTAGAGGAAGATCGTCCGGTAGAGCGGTGAGAATTCCAACCCGAACACCGCCGCAAAGCCGTTATCGGCCGCCGTGAACGGTATCCCGAAGAAGGTCGGCCTTGGAATGCCGGAGATGCCGGCATAGCCGTTCGAGAACTCCGTCCAGTTGATCAGGACGAGGCGGATGATCTCGCCGAAGGCCAGCGTCACGATGGCGAGATAGTCACCGCGCAGCCGCAGGACCGGGAAGCCGAGGATCATGCCCCAGAAGGCGGCGAGGATGCCGGCGAGCGGCAACAGGATCCAGAAGGACAGGCCGAAATTCTTGGCCAGCAGCGCGTAGGAGTAGGCGCCGACCGCGTAGAAGGCGACATAGCCGAGATCGAGCAGGCCGGCGAGGCCGACGACGATGTTCAGCCCCCAGCCGAGCATCACGTAGATCAGGATCTGGACACCGAAATTGTCGATCCACTTCAGCGCCCCGCCCCAGCCCGCGAGGTTGATCGCGATGATCGGGAAGGTAAGCAGGAAGCCGAGGCCAAACAGCGAGAAGATCCGCGAATGGCGCTGGAAGAAGCCGATCGTGCCATGCGGCAGCAGCCGCACCACCGACTTGCCCTCGCCGCGCTTCTGCTGGCGCAGCGCCATCAGGAAGCGGCCGACGAAGATGATCGCCACGGCCCAGGCCACCGCATCCCAGCGCGGATCGAGCACGAGCTGGTTGTCGAGATTCTGGCGCGTGCCCCAGGCGATGATCGGGATGCACAGGCCGAAGGTGACCAGCGCCGCGAAGGCGGCCTCCTTCAGCGCCGTCATCATGTCCGCCTGGCGCTTGGCGGGGTTCGATGCCTCTCCTGCCATGAACTCAGACCTTCTCGACTTCCGGCCGGCCGAGGATGCCGGAGGGCATGAACACGAGGACGACCGCGAGGATGCAGAAGGCGGCGACGTCCTTGTAGTCGATGGTGAAATAGGCCGACCACATCACCTCGATCAGGCCGATCAGCAGCCCGCCCAGCACCGCGCCGGGCAACGAGCCGATACCGCCGAGCACTGCTGCGGTGAAGGCCTTGACGCCTGGGGTGAAACCATCGGCGAAGTTCACGACGCCGTAGAGCACGAGGTACATGACGCCGGCGACGGCCGCGAGCGCCGCGCCCATCACGAAGGTGATCGAGATCGTGCGATCGACGTCCACGCCGAGCAGAGAGGCCATCTTGCGGTCCTGCTCACAGGCGCGCTGGGCCCGGCCGAGCGGCGTCTTCTGCACCAGGTACCAGAAGGCGGCGAGCAGCACGATCGTCGTCACGATGATGACGATCTGCTTGTAGGAGATCGAGACCGGATAGGTGGCGCTGTCGATCAGCAGGATCGACTTGTTCAGCATCGGCGGCGTCGGCTTGTTGCGCGGCCCCTGCACGACCTGGACGAAATTCATCAGGAAGATCGACATGCCGATCGCCGAAATCAGCGGCGCCAGGCGGAACGAGCCGCGCAAGGGCCGGTAGGCCACCCGCTCGATCGTCCAGTTCCAGAGCGACGTGAAGAACATCGCCAGGATCAGGACGAAGAACAGTGACAGCACGATCAGACCGGCGCCGAGCCAGGCCGAAATCAGCATGAAGAAGATCAGCGCGATGAAGGCCGACAGCATGAACACGTCGCCATGGGCGAAATTCACCATGCCGATGATGCCGAAGACCATCGTATAGCCGATGGCGATGAGGCCGTAGATCGACCCCAGGGTCAGCCCATTAATGAGCTGCTGGACGAAGACTTCCATGAACGACGCCTAACCCCTCGAATCAATTGCCCGTTCTTTTTTGCGCGGCATGACACCGACGCATGCGGGATGCGATTTCGACGCAGAGCTACCAACGGTCTGCGCGCTCGACAATCACTCCGCGCCACATTTCTGTCAAAAGCAATCTGCGCGACATTGCATATGCAATAGGCAGCCGATGCTGCTGCCCCGCGCGCTTTCCGCGCAAGATGATTGCTCGGCATGCAGTACACGATCCAGCGATGCCGGGCCCCGCTGTCGCCGATGTCGCACCACCTGAGCGCGAGATACCGGAATGGCGGTTCCGATCGCGCTCGAGCCCTGCGCTTTAGGCCTCGCGCGCGGCCTCGCCGGCTGCCACGATCAGGCTCCCGCGAATCCCGCTTTCCAGGTGCGCCATGGTCCTCGCCGCCCCTCCCCTTGCCGACGCCGCCTACGACAAGGCGCTCGCTTTGCTCGACCGCATCCCGCTGATCGACGGCCATAACGACCTGCCCTATGTCGTGCGGCTCGACCCGGCGGCGAAGGGCGATCTTGCCGCCTACGATCTCGGCAAGGTCCATCCCGAGACCGACACCGACATCCCGCGCATGCAGGCCGGCAGGCTCGCAGCCCAGTTCTTCGCGGCCTATGTCCCGCCGAACCATCCCAAGCCCGCCGGCTTCGCGCTCGCCCAGATCGCGCTGATGCGCCGGATCTGGGAACGCCATGCCGACGTCTTCAGGCCGGGCCTCTCCGCCGACGACGTCGAAGCCGCCAAGACGGAAGGGCGGATCGCCCTGTTCATGACGATCGAGAACGGCTCGGCGCTCGACAACGAGCTCGACGCGCTCGACGCCTATTGGGATCTCGGCGTCCGGCTGATGACGCTCTGCCACAACGACACCCATGACTGGTGCGATTCGGCGACCGATGCGCCACGCCATAACGGGCTTTCCACCTTCGGTAGAGAGGTGATCGGCCGGATGAACCGGCTCGGCATGATCGTCGACCTCGCCCATGTCGCGCCCAAGGTGATGCATGACGTGCTCGACATCAGCACGGCCCCGGTGGTCTGGTCGCACTCCAACGCCTTCTCGCTCTGCGACCACCCGCGCAACGTCCCCGACGACGTGCTCGACCGCGTCGCCGGCAACAACGGCGTCGTGATGGCGACCTTCGTGCCCGACTTCATCAGCCAGGCCTCCCGCGACTGGCACAGGCCGGCCAAGGACCAGTACGGCAAGACGCCGGAGGGGCTCGACTACAAGAAGGCCGAGGCCGAGATCGTCCGCACCGCCGGCCCCCGGCCGAAAGCGACGCTGGCGCAGTATTGCGACCATGTCGAATACCTCGCCAAGCGGATCGGCCACGACCATATCGGCATCGGCTCGGACTATTTCGGCGGCGCCACTCCGGACGGAATCGAGGACGCCTCGACCTTCCCGGCCGTGATCGCCGAGCTGATCCGCCGCGGCTGGTCGGAAGAGAACCTCGTCAAGCTTGCGAGCGGCAACATGCTGCGGGTGATGCGGGCGGCCGCGAGCGTCGCCGCGCGTTGAGCGCGCGGCTGCGGCAAGGCGGAAATGAGGCAAAATTTTAAGGGTATGACGCCAAAGCTGCCGGGCCCGACATTGCGAGCGGGGGCGGAGCGCTAGCTTCCCCCTGTCCGCGCCAGAACAGCCCGGACAGAAATCGTGAACCTCTTCCCCGCTTCGATCAAAAGCTATCTCGTCGCCACCATGGCGTGCCTGTGCGTGCCGGGCCTCGGCGCGCTCGCCTTCCTCGCCGAGCAGGCCGCGGAGGACGTCTATACCAGCCACCGGCTCGTCAGCCTCGTCGCTGCCGACGAGGCCCTCCTCAACGCCGGCAACACCATCCGCTCCAATCGCGGCCAGGCCCAGACCGCGATCCAGGTCGCTGACGATCCGTCCCCGACGCTGAAGAAGATCGAACAGGCCAATCGTGATGAGCTCGCCCGCGCCATGGCGCGGCTGCGCAGCACCGATCTCGCCGATCGCAAGGCGCTCGCCGACGCGATCGAGCAGAAGGAAAAGGCGACCACGTCCAAGCTGCCGGAAATGTATGCCGAGGCGGGCAAGCCCAAGGCGCAGCGCAGCCTTGCTGCGACCATGCCCTGGTACAACGGCGTCGGCGAGATCGAGACCACGATGACCGCGGCCTCCGATGCGACGTCTACCGCGGTCCGCCTGTCCGATCCGGCGCTCGCCGATCTGCAGAACTTCAAGGCGGCCGGCTGGCGGGTGCGCTCGAACTACGGCACGCAATGCTCGATCCTGCGCCCGGTCTTCGGCAGCAACAAGCCGATGGATGCGACGCAGTTGCGCCGGCTCGGCGAGATGCGCGGCGCCTCCGACTCCAGCGTCGCCCAGTTGACGCAGCTGGCGGCCCGCCCGGGTGTCAGCCCGGAACTGGCGCGCAAGGTCGGCGCCATGAACGCCGAGGTCACGGCCGCCAACCGGCTGATGGACGAACAGATCGGCCGCGTCGGCCAGGGCAGCAGCCCGGTCGTCGGCGCCGAGGAATGGACCAAGCAGTGCAACGGCCCGTTCAACAGCATCCTCGCCGCCGTCGGCCAGTCCTTCGACGAGATGGAGAATGTCACGCAGGCGACGCTGTCGCGGGCCTGGACCCGGCTCGCCATCACCGGTGGCCTGTTCCTCGCTTTGCTCGCGATCTGCGTGCTGAGCTGGCGCGGCGTGCAGCGCCGCATCACCCGGCCGCTGGTCCAGCTGCAGACGGCACTGGCCGGAATGCAGGCCGGTGATTTCGCCCAGCAGATCCCGGCTCCGCCCTGCCCCGACGAGATCGGCACGCTGAGCGAAGCGCTCGAGGACTACCGCCAGAACGCGCTCGCGCTCGAAACCAACCGGCGCGACCGCGAGGTCGCGATGCTCGCCGACGCCGAGCAGGCGGCCAAGGTCCGCGCCCTCGTCGGCGAAGTCGCCGGGATCGTCGCGGCCGCTCGCGCCGGCGACTTCTCCGGCCAGGCCGAGGCCGGTGACGTCGACGGCCCGCTGCGCGAGCTGGTCGAGGGCGTCAACGAGATCAACGCCGTGGTCGATGCCGCGACCACCGAGTTCGCCGATGCGATGCAGTCGCTCGCCGCTGGCGACCTGACCCATCGCGTGACGACCGGCTATCGCGGCCGCTTCGCCGCGCTGCAGGAGGCGATCAACCAGACCGCCGAGCGACTCTCGACGACGATGCGGACCATCCAGGCCAACGCCTCCGATGTCGGCCTCTCGGCCCGCGAGATCTCGACCGGCGCCGACGATCTCTCCAAGCGTACCGAGGAGCAGGCCTCCTCGCTGGAGGAGAGCGCCGCGACCACCGAAGAGCTCGCGGCCTCGGTCAAGGCCTCGGCCCAAGGCGCGCAGCAGGCGGTGCGCCAGGCCGGCCAGGCGATGCAGGTCGCCCAGGATGGCGGCGCCATCGCCGGCGAGGCGATCCAGGCCATGGCACGCATCGAGCAGGCCTCGAAGAAAATCTCCGAGATCGTCTCTGTGATCGACGGCATCGCCTTCCAGACCAACCTGCTGGCGCTCAACGCGGCAGTGGAAGCCGCCCGCGCCGGCGACGCCGGCAAGGGCTTCGCGGTCGTCGCCTCCGAGGTGCGCACGCTTGCCCAGCGCTCGGGCGAGGCAGCGAAGGACATTTCGGGACTGATCTCCTCCTCGAACACGGAGGTCGAGGCCGGCGTGAAGCTGGTCCGCCAGGCCGGCGATGCCCTGACCCGCATCGTCGAGGCCTCGCGCGGCGTCCAGAACACCATCTCCGAGGTCGCGACCGCCTCGACTGAGCAGGCCAATGGCATCGAGGAGATGAGCCAGACCGTCGCCCATATGGACGAGATGACCCAGGCGAACGCGGCTCTCGCCGAGCAGAGCGCCGCCAGCGCCAATGCTCTCGCCGGCAAGATCGCCGAGCTCAATGCGCTGGTCGCGGCCTTCCGCACCGGCGATGAGCTGGCGCCGGCCGCTGCCGCGCCATACGCTCCCCCGCCCCTGCGCACCTCTGACCTGGCGGCGATCGCCAGCGGCCAGGGTGCGGAACCGGAACGCCTGCGCAAGCTCGCTGCGGCAATCGCCGAGCAGAAGAAGGCGGCGCCGCGCCAGACTCCCGCCCGCAAGCGCGCCAACACCCGCTCCGACGACGCCGGCTGGGAAGAGTTCTGAGACGCAGCACCCAGCGTCGCAGAAAAGCGGGCGCGGCCTCAGGGCTGCGCCCGCTCTGCGTTTAGCGGAACATTAAGCATGACTTGCCATGCTTTCGCCCGATCTCGACAGGTGTGAGGGTCATGGCGTTGTCTACCGCAGGTTCACGCTCGGCCGCATCGCGCCTGACGATCCAGCTCCGGATCGCGCTGGTCAGCGTCGTCTTCATCCTCGGCCTCGTGCTGATTGGCTTGGCGTCGTGGACCGGCAGCGGCCGGCTCACCGCCGCCTTCGAGGACCACAAGGCCTATTCCGCCCTCGCCGCCCGCTCGCGCGAGGTGCGCGCCGCCAGCTACGCGCTGAAGGCGCAGAGCCGCGATGTCCGCTTCCGCCAGGAAGCCACGGATATCAACGACTTCAAGACTGGTCTTGAATCACTGAAGCAAGCGGTCGCCCGCCTCGGCGGCTCGCCAGGCGCCGAGCGCCTGCGTGACGGCATCGCCGCGGTCGAGGCGCCGCTGAAGGCGATCGAGGCCGATTTCACCGCCATCGCCAAAATGCAGCTCGCCTTGCGCTCCGCAGCGCCGGAAGGCCTTGCCGCCCAGGTGGAAGAAGCCGCTGACGCACTAGGGACCAAGGTCCGCTCCAACAGCATGGGCTCGGATTCGGCTGACCTCGCCCGCCTGCCCGGCATCCTCGCGGCCTTGCGCCGGATCGATGCCGCCTATCGCCTTTCCCTCGACGAGAGCCTGCTCGGCCAGTGGGAAGTCGAACAGGGCCGCTTCGAGCGCGCGCTTGGCCGCCCGGGCGTCCCGGCCGAGGCAAAGGCCGAGATCGAGCCGGCCTTCAAGGCCTATGCCGAAATCGTCCCGGCCTGGAGCAAGGCCGAGAAGGACTTCATGCTTGCCGGCGAGAAGCTCTCCGGAGAGTTCGACCTGATCGCCCCGCCGTTGCAGGAGCTCGAAACCCGTCTCTCGACCGAGGAAGCCCAGGCCGGCGCCCGCCTCGCCGAGGCGCAGAGCTGGACCCAGACGATCATCTTGGGGACGATCGCCGCCGCAATGGTGCTCGGCCTGATCGCCGCCTTCATCGTCGGCCGCACTACCGCCCTGCCCTTGCGCCGCCTGCGCGACGCCATGCTGAAGCTCGCCGCCGGCGACTACGAGGTCGCCATCGCCGGTCTCTCGCGCCGCGACGAGATCGGCCAGATGGCGCAGGCCGTGCAGGTGTTCAAGGAGAATGGGCTCGCGGTGCAGCGGCTCGAGGCCGAGACCAGCGAGGGCCGTGCCGCAGCAGAGCGCCAGAACCTAGCCAGCGCCCGCCAGCGCGAGGAGGCTGCCGCCGCGCAGGGCTCCCTGCTCGCCGAGCAGCGCGAGGTCGTCGCTCTCCTGGCCGATGCGCTCGCCCGCCTCTCGCAGGGCGACCTCACCGTCCGGATCGAGGATGCGGTCGCGCTCGACTACGAGACGCTGAAGCAGGATTTCAACAGTGCGATCGAGCGCCTCGCCGCCACCGTCGACGCGATCAAGGCGACCTCGGTCGAGGTCGCGACCGCCGGCCGTGAGATCACCAGCGGCGCCGACGATCTCTCCAAACGCACCGAGGAGCAGGCCTCCTCGCTGGAGGAGAGCGCCGCGACGACCGAGGAGCTCGCCGCCTCGGTCAAGGCCGCGGCCGACGCCTCGCGCCAGGCCGCCAGGCTCTCACATGAAGCGAGCGGCATCGCCCGCAAGGGTGGCGCCATCGTCGACGACGCCGTGCAGGCAATGACCAGGATCGAAAAGGCGTCACACCAGATCTCGGACATCACCTCGGTGATCGACGAGATCGCCTTCCAGACCAACCTGCTCGCCCTCAACGCGGCGGTGGAAGCAGCCCGGGCCGGCGATGCCGGCAAGGGCTTCGCCGTAGTCGCCAGCGAGGTGCGCACCCTCGCCCAGCGTTCGGCGGAGGCCGCCAAGAGCATCTCGGCGCTGATCAAGGCCTCGAACACGCAGATCGGCGATGGCGTCGAGCTGGTGCGCTCGGCCGGCGCGGTGCTCGGCCAGATCGTCGAGGCCTCGCAGCGCGTCGCGACGACGGTCACCGAGGTCTCCTCGGCCTCGTCCGAGCAGGCCAGCGGCATCGACGAGATGAGCCAAACCATCGCCCATATGGACGAGATGACTCAACAGAACGCGGCTCTGGCCGAGCAGAGCGCTGCGTCTGCGACGGCGCTGGCGCAGCAGATCGAGCGGTTGAACGGGCTGGTCGCGGCCTTCCGGACGCATGATGGCGGCCAGAGCGGTCAAGTTGATCTCTCCCGCCAGCGCCGCCGCGCCTGAGCCCTGCGAGGCGGTTGACGGGAGCGGCTGAGCCGGCGCATGGCTGCGCCCTCTTTCAGGACGCAAGCCTTCATCACATGACCGGTTCCGGCACCGACCGCACCCGCCCGTCCATCGCAGGACAGGCCCCCATCGTCATCCTGGTCGAGCCGCAGCTCGCCGAGAATATCGGTATGTGCGCCCGCGCCATGGCGAATTTCGGCCTGACGGAACTGCGGCTGGTGGCGCCGCGCGATGGCTGGCCGAGCGGCGGCGGGCTCAAGAAGGGCGCGACCGCGGCCGCCTCCGGCGCCACCCATATCCTCGATAATGCCCGGCTCTTCCCCGATGCCGCTGCGGCGATCGCCGACCTCAACCATGTTCTGGCGACGACGGCGCGCGAGCGCGGCCAGATGAAGCGCGTCTTCACCCCGGCCGAAGCGATGCCGAATCTCTCGGAGCGCATCGCCTCGGATGAGCGTGTCGGTATCCTGTTCGGACGCGAGCGCATCGGCCTGACCAATGAGGAGATCAGCTTCGCCGACGCGATCCTGACCTTCCCGGTCAACCCTGCCTTCGCCTCGCTCAACCTGGCACAGGCGGTGCTGCTCTGCAGCTATGAATGGCTGAAGGCCAGCGGCGGCGAGCCGCCCTTCCGCGAGAACAACCCCTCCCCGCCGGCAAGCCGGGCCACCGTGCTTTCGATGTTCGACTATCTCGAAGGCGAGCTCGATCGCTGCGGCTTCTTTCCACCCGGCAAGAAGCCGGTCATGACCGCCAATCTGCGTGACATCCTGCACCGGCTGGACATGACCGAGCAGGAGGCGCGTACCCTGCGCGGCGTCTTCAAGTCGCTGGCCGAGGGACCGAGGGTCGGCCGAGGGGAGCCGAAGGCCTGACGATCTCCCAATCAAAACGCCGCCGCAGAACCTGCGGCGGCGCTTTGCAATTGTCAGCTCGCGAAGTTCAGCTTCCCGAGCGCCCGGCGAGCTGCGGCACGAACATGTCGCTCCACTTGGTCGGCTTGACCTTGATCGAGCCGGCCTTGTGCATGAACTCGGTGAACTTCATCACGCCTTCGGGCGTCGCGGTGAAGCGCGCATCCTTGTCCTCGATCATCTCCTGGACTTCGGCCGCATCGACCTTGACCTTCGAGCTCTTGGCGAAGATCTCGGCCGCCAGCTTCTTGTCCTTGGCGATCAGAGCATTGGCGTCGTCCATCGCGTCGATGAAGGCCTGCGTCATCTTCGGATTGGCGTCGACAAACTTCTTCGGCGCGAAGGTGACGTCGAGCGTCAGGTTGCCGAGATAGTCGACCGAGTTGAGCACGCGGTGGATGCCGGGGCTCTTCGCCTCGATGTACTGGAAGGGCGGCGAGGTGAAATGCGCCTTGATCTCGGTCTTGCCGCCGATCAGCGCCGCCAGCGCTTCCGGATGCGGCAGGCTCACCGTCATCGGGTCCATCTTGGCATAAGCGGCATCGCCGAACTCCTTGGCCGCGATCATCTGCAGCACCACCGCGGCAAGCGAGGTCTTGATCCCCGGCAGGGCGATCTTGTCAGCCGTGGTGAAGTCCTTCAGCGCCTTCAGCTCGGGCTTGTTCGACATCAGCCAGAGCGAGGTCGAGCTCATGCCGGAGACGCCGACGACCTCGACGCCCGGAATGCCCTTGGCCTTGGCCCAAAGCGTGATGAAGCCGGGAGCACCGGTGCCGGCGAAATCGAGCGTGCCGGCCATCATCGCATCGTTGATGACGTTGCCGCCATCGAGCATCAGCCAACTGACCTTGATGTCGCCGAGCCCGGCCGCCTTGGCCCGCTTCTCCAGGAACTGCTGATCCTGCATCACGATCAACGGCAGATAGAGGATGCCGAAGCCCTTGGAGACGCGGACCTCGCTGACCTCGGCCCGGGCGGGGGCGATGAAGGCGGCGCCGAGCGCGAGAGCTGCGATCGCGGCGCGAAGACAGGTTTTGAGTTTCATTGGGTTTTCTCCCTCTGAGTGACAGCCATTCGGCCTTGTGAGTACGGGTGTCAGTGCTGCATGCCCCAGCGGCGGATGGTCTTGCGCTCGATGGTGGCGAAGATGATGTTCTCGACGAACAGGCCGATCAGGATCACCGTGAACAGGCCGGCGAAGACGTTGGCCGTCTCCAGCTGGTTGCGGTTCTCGAAGATGAACCAGCCGAGGCCGCCCGATCCCGAAGACACGCCGAAGACGAGCTCGGCCGCGATCAGCGTGCGCCAGGCGAAGGCCCAGCCGACCTTGAGACCGGTCAGGATCGCCGGGAACGCCGCCGGGATCAGGATGAGGCGCACCAGCTTCAGCCCACGCAGGCCATAGTTCTGGCCGACCATGCGCAGCGTGTTCGAGACCGAGCGGAAGCCGGCATGGGTGTTGAGCGCGATTGCCCACAGCACCGAATGCACCAGCACGAAGATGATGCTGCCGGTGCCCAGCCCGAACCAGATCAGCGCCAGCGGCAGCAAGGCGATCGCCGGCAGCGGGTTGAACATCGAGGTCAACGTCTCCAAGAGGTCGGCGCCGATGCGCGAGCCGATCGCCAGCGTGGTCAATAGCGCCGCAAGGCCGATGCCGATGCCGTAGCCGATGACGAGTGTCTGCAGCGAGACCAGCATGCGCTGCGGGATGACGCCGTTGACGATGTTGCCGACGAAGGCCTCGACCGTCTGGCCGAAAGTCGGGAACAACAGTGGATTGCCGAGCCAGCGGCCATAGAGCTCCCAGGCCAGAGCGAGGACGGCGAGGATGAAGGCCTTGCGGACGAAGCCGAGGCGATAGATCCGCTCGGCGAGGCCGATCGATTTGGCCACCACGGGCGCGTCGCTCGAATGGACCTCGCGGATGATTTCGGGGCGGAAGCTGACGAGATCGGTCATGTCGGTCACCTCCGGCTCAATGATGAGCGAACAGCATGTCGTTGATGCGGGTTTCGAGCGCCGACTGCTTGCCGGTGCCCATCTCCTCGGGCGGCACGCTGTTGAGCTCGGCCTTGACCTCGCCGGGGTGCGGCGAGAGCAGCAGGATGCGGGTGCCGATGCGGATCGCCTCCTCGATCGAATGGGTGACGAAGAGCACGGTGAACCGCGTGTCGTCCCAGAGCCGCAGCAATTCGTCCTGCATCTTGCGGCGCGTCAGCGCGTCGAGCGCGGCGAAGGGCTCGTCCATCAGCAGCACGTCGGGCTCCATCGCCATACCGCGGGCGATGGCGACGCGCTGCTTCATGCCGCCCGACAGCATATGCGGATAACTGTCGATGAACTTGGCGAGGCCGACCTTCTCGATATAGGAGCGCGCCCGCTCCTCGGCCTCGGCCTGTGTCGCCCGGCCCGAGGCCGTCAGCGCGAAGACGACGTTCTCGCGCACCGTCTTCCACGGCAGCAGCTGGTCGAATTCCTGGAATACCATCATCCGGTCCGGGCCGGGGCCGGTGACCGCGCGCCCTTTCAGGGAAATCTCTCCTTCGACCGGTGTCAGATAGCCGCCGATCGCCTTGAGCAGGGTCGACTTGCCGCAGCCGGAGGGGCCGAGCAGGACGAAGCGGTCGGACGGGTACACGTCGAACGAGACTTGCCGCGTCGCGGTGACCACGACGTCGGGCGTCTTGTATTGCAGCGTCACGCCCTCGACGGAGAGGAGCGGCGCCGCGGATGCGGCATCGAACGGGGCTAGCATGAACCCTCCCTTGCTTCGTTTCCCAGCGCACTTATGGGCGCTTGCGGGATGAGATAGCCTGCTCCGCTGACACCAACCTGACTCAGGCGAACGGAGAACTCAGGGCTTGCGCATCCTCGTCGTCGAAGACACCGCCGACATTGCCGAAGCCGTCGTGATGCGGCTCGAGAAGATCGGCCACGCCGTCGACTGGGAGCAGGACGGCCAGACCGCAGCCGAGTTGATCGAGGTGCAGCCTTACGACCTCGTGATCCTCGACCTGACGCTGCCCGGCCAGGATGGGCTCGCGATCCTCAAGGGCATGCGGGCGCGTAAGCTGAAAACGCCGGTGCTGGTGCTGACCGCCCGCTCGCATGTCGACGAGCGCATCGGCGCGCTCGACCTCGGCGCCGACGACTACCTGATCAAGCCCTTCGACTATGGCGAGCTCGAAGCACGCGCACGGGCGCTGCTGCGACGCAGCGCGGGCCAGAGCGACAACCTTCTGCGCGTCGGCCCCCTCGTGATCGACCGGGCCGGGCGCATCGCGACGGTCGGCGAGCGCCCGCTCAACCTGACGCGGCGCGAACTCACCGTGCTGGAGATCCTCGCCGCCCGGCCGGAGCGCATCGTGCCGAAGGAGGAGCTGGTCGAGCAGCTCTTCAATTTCGAGCAGGAGGCGAGTCCAAACGCCGTCGAGCAGTTCGTGGCACGGCTGCGGCGCAAGCTCGCCGATGCACCGATCGAGATCCGCACCTTGCGCGGCCTGGGCTACCAACTTGCCGCTCTCTGACCTGCGCCTTTCGCTGCGGGCCCGCATCATAGCCGTGCTCTCGGCGGTGCTGGCGAGCGGGGCCGTGGCGCTCGGCCTGATCGCCTGGCATTCGGCCGGGCTCGCGGCGCAGCAGGCCTATGACCGGCTGCTCTCCGGCGGCGCCGTCCAGATCGCCGAGAACATCTATCTCCAGGGCGGCGTGCTGACGCTCGAGCCGCCGGCCTCGGCGATCGCGACGCTCTCCGACTACGACCTCGTCTTCTACAAGGTCGTCGATCCGCGCGGCGTCGTCGTTGCCGGCTATGAGGACCTGCAATCGCAGGCGACATGGGAGGCGACGCGCAGCGGCGTCGTGCTCGAGGACGGCACCTATCAGGGTCACCCGGTCAGGATCGCAACGCTGTCGCGCCGCTTCGACGACCCGCTCGCCGGCGGCTGGGCCACCATCGTGATCGCCCAGACCACGCAGGCGCGACTGGCGCTGGCGCGCGACCTGACGCTGAAGGCGCTCGGCGTCATCGCGATCATGAGCGCGCTCGCGCTGATCGCCACGGGCTTCGCCGTCCGGCTCGCGCTGAAGCCGCTCGCCCGCATCGAGCAGGAGATCGCAGGGCGCACCCCCGACGATCTCAGCCCGATCAAGGCGGAGCCGCCGGTCGAGGTCCGCAACCTTGTCGAGGCGATCGACGGCTTCATGCGCCGCCTCTCCGACCGCGTCGCCCTGATGCAGCGCTTCATCGCCGACGCCGCCCACCAGATCCGCACCCCGCTGGCGGCGCTCGATGCGCAGGTCGAGATCCTCTCGGCGACAGCGCCGTCGCGGCGCAAGGCCGAGACGATCACACGCGTCCGCGAGCGCACCACCGAGCTCGGCCGATTGACCGGCCAGCTCCTCGACCATGCCATGGTGATCCATAGGGCCGATGCGGCCGCGCTCGCCCCGGTCGACCTCAACGCGCTGGCCAAGACCGTACTCAGCACCGCGGTGCCGTTGTCGCTGCCACGCGAGGTCGACATCAGCTTCGAACCGGCGGTACCGGCGCCGATCATCCCCGGCGACGCCGTCAGCCTGCGCGAGGCGCTCGGCAACCTGATCGACAACGCCCTCGCCCATGGCGCCCATAGCCGCCTCCTCGTCAAGGTCGGCGCCGACGAGACACATGTCTGGATCGAGGTCGCGGACGATGGCGACGGCTTCAGCGGCTCGCTGGCGGAGCTGGCCCAGCCCTTCGCCAAGGGCGCAGCGTCACATGGCTCAGGCCTCGGCCTCGCCATCGCAGCCGAGGTGGCACGGGCGCACAAGGGCGAGCTCACCTTGGCGCGCGAGGATGGGATGACCCGGGTCCGGCTCGTTTTGGCTGGCTGAGCGCCCTGGCGCATCTTCGCCTGGATGGCAGGAGAAGGCCGGGTCAGGCTTTCCCGACCACGTCGCCTTCGGCAACTGGCGTCATTCGCCTTTGCCCGCCGGCTCTGCCGTGCAATCCGCAGCAAATCTGCCACAGAGCTGCAATTTGGCGGGATGTGAACCGCCGTTCATTGCCTCGCCGGCCGGCATTGCCGGAAGCTGCAGCGCCTGGGAGCGTGCATGTGTCGTCGATGAAATCTCGGAACGCCGGTCCGGCGGCGCTGCGCCCTGTCTTGCTGGCTGGAACGGCGCTCGGCCTTTGCCTTGCCGTGCCGGCGCGCGCGCAGGATGCCACCTGGCTGGCGAACCCGGCCACCAACAACATGTTCACCGGCTCGAACTGGAGCAGCGGGACGCGGCCGAGCGGGACTGCGACGCTTGGCGCCACCAACGTCGCCACCACGAGCTTCAGCAGCAACTGGATCCTCGACAAGATCGTCTTCGACACGACTGCATCGGCCTATACGATCAGTGTCGAGGGCTTCGGGAGCGGCTTCTGGCGCGTCTATCAGGGTTTTCAGAACAGTTCGGCGCATACCCAGAATATCATCATCAATGGCACGATATTCATCCATAACGGCGGAATGTCCGGCCCGTTCCACATCACCAACAATGGCTACCTTGAATTTGCCGGAAACTCGACGACCACTGAAACGACCATCATAAATAACTCGCGCCTATTTTACAGTGGCAATTCAACCGCGGCTGGTGCGACTATTATCAACGACGGCGATCTTTCATTCCGCAGCACCAACGGCCCGAACGGCGACAAGAAATACAGCATCGGGGCACTTTCCGGCTCGGGCACCCTGACCATGGGGTTTGGCGCGGAGATGACGGTTGGCGCCAACAATACGTCGACAACCTATAGCGGCGTCATCATTGATGAATTCACGATGTTCGGCGAGGCGAGTGCGCTGGTCAAGGTCGGGGCCGGCACGCTGACCCTGTCGGGGATCAACGACTATTCCGGTGGCACGACGATCGCGGGCGGCGCGATCAGCATCGCCAAGGAGAGCAATCTCGGCAACATCTCGGGGGCGCTGACCCTCGACGGCGGCGTGCTGCAGGTGACCGGGACAGCGCTGACCGAGCTGATCCGCAATATCGTCTTCGGCGCCAAGGGCGGTGGCTTCGATATTGCGGACGCTGGCAACAGCTTCACTGTGAACCAGTCCTTTTCGGGCACCGGTTCATTCTCGAAGGCTGGTGCCGGCACGCTGCTGCTCAACGGCGCCAGCAGCTATTCCGGCGCGACGACGGTGTCCGGCGGCACCTTGCGGGCGGGGCAAGCCGGCTCATTCTCGTCGAGCTCCGCCTTCACCGTGGCGAGCGGTGCGACGCTGGACTTCGCCAGCTTCGACCAGAGCCTCGCCTCGCTGTCGGGCGCCGGCACGGTCACGCTCGGCTCGGGCACGCTGACGGCAGGCGCAAACAACAGCTCGACCAGCTTCTCGGGATCGATCACCGGCACGGGCGGTGTGACCAAGACCGGGACTGGAACGCTGACGCTGACGGGGGCGAACACCTATACCGGCGGTACGAAGGTCTCGGGCGGCAAGCTCGTCGTGAACGGCTCGATCACCGGCGCGGTGACGCTGAGTGGCGGCACGCTCGGCGGCTCCGGCACGATCGGTTCGGTGAGCGTCGCCAGTGGCGCGACGGTCGCGCCGGGCAACTCGATCGGCACGCTGAATGTTTCCGGCAATGTCGCCTTCGCCTCGGGCTCGACCTATCAGGTCGAGGTCAACGCCGCCGGGCAGAGCGACAGGATCGCAGCATCGGGCAAGGCGACCATCACCGGCGGTACGGTGCAGGTCCTGGCGGAGAACGGCAACTACGCGGCGGCGACGAGCTACACCATCCTGACCGCCTCGGGCGGGGTCACCGGCACCTTCACCAGCGTCAGCTCGAACCTCGCCTTCCTGACGCCGTCGCTGGGCTATGGCGGCACCAGCGTCACGCTGACCATGACGCGCAACGACACCGGCTTCGGCCCGGGTGGCGGCGGTGGCACGACACCGGGCGGCGGCGGAACCTCGGATGGTGCCACGTCTGGCGGCTCCGGCGGCGGCACGACCCCGGGTGGCAGCACCTCCGGCAATTACATCGCCCAGACCCGCAACCAGGGCTTCATCGCCAATGCGGCCGAGGCGCTCGGCGTCGGCAACCCGGTCTATGACGCGCTGATCTCGGCGACGGCGGCCGAGGCCCGCGCCGGCTTCGACCTGCTCTCCGGTGAGGCGCATGCCCAGGCGGTCTCGGTGATGATCGACGAGAGCCGGCTGGTGCGCGAGAGCATCCTCAACCGCCTGCGCGGGCCGCTGCTCACCCAGCCTGGCCAGCAGGTCGCGGCCGCGTTCAGCGCCGACCTGCCGGGCAGGAAGGGCGCGGTCACGATGGCCGCTCCGCTGCCGCAGCCGCGCTACACGCTCTGGGGCGAGGCCTTTGGCAGCGCCGGCAATACCGATGCCGATGGCAACGCTGCGAGCCTGAGCCGCCGCAGCGGCGGCGCCCTGCTCGGGGCGGACGTCATGCTCTATGACGCGCCCGGCTCGTCGCTGAAGGTCGGCGTCGCCGGCGGCTACAGCCAGTCGCGCTTCGATCTCGATGCGCGCCTCTCCTCCGGCAAGCTCGAAAGCGGCCATGCCGCGCTCTATGCCGGCGCCCGCTTCGGCAGCCTGCGCTTCGATGCCGGCGCCGCCTATAGCTGGTCGGAGAGCGACATCCGCCGCCAGGTCGCGATCCGCGGCTTCGGCGACCTCTTGCGCCTGCAGCGTCCAGGTTCGGTCCTGCAGGGCTTTGCCGAGCTCGGCTATGGCTTTGCCTTCAGCGGCTTCGCGCTCGAGCCCTTCGCCCAGCTGGCGCTGCTCCGGGTCTCGACCGATGCCGGTACCGAGCAGGGCGGGGCTGCGGCCTTGCGGGTGCTCTCCAGCGACCAGACGCTCGGCTTCACCACGCTCGGCCTGCGCGCCGAGGCGCAGCTCGGGACGATGCCGCTGTTCGCCCGCGCCATGCTCGGCTGGCGCCACGGCTTTGGCGAGCTCACCCCGCAGGCCCGCACCGCCTTCGCGCTGGGCACCAACCCGGCCGTGGTCTTCGCCGCCCCGATCGACCGCAACGCCCTCACCGCCGAGGCCGGGCTCGACTGGCGCATCTCGCAGGCCACCGCGCTGGGCCTGACCTACTCCGCCGCCATCGGCGAACGCTCCCGCGACCACGCCCTCAAGGGCAGGATCGACATGCGGTTCTGAAGGCGGAGCAGGCCAACGTCGGCAAGCGACCCGAGACGCCCGGCACCTGCCACGCAACAAAAAAAGGCCGGCTCCGAAGAGCCGGCCGAAGTCAGGTCTCGAAACTTCGACGCTCAGAACTGGTATTTGAGCGTCGCCTTCACGGTGCGGCCGGGCTCGCTGTAGTAGTCGCGCGGCTGCGGGCGCGCGAGCGGCACGTTCGCCGCATCCCAGTACTTGCGGTCGAAGATGTTGTAGACGCCGACCTGCAGCTCGACGTCGGCGATCTCCGGGGCCGGGCGCCACCAGGCAGAAGCGTTGAAGATCGCATAGCCCGGCGCCTTGAAGCCGGTGCCCGCCTGGACAGTCGAGACGTCGTCGCGCTTGCCAGCCATCTTGGCCGAGACCTCAGCGCCCCAGCGATCCGTGCCATAGGCGACGGCGACGATGCCCTGCACCGGCGGGATCGAGTTCAGGAAGGTATCGTCGGTCTTGTTGCGACCGCGGGTATAGGCGAACGAGCCGCGCACCAGCCAGTTCGGCGCGAAGGCGTATTGCCCGTTGAGCTCGACGCCCTGGATCTCGGCGCGCGGGATGTTGCGGAAGCTGACGATGCCGCCCTGCGGGTAGAGGCCGCCTACGCCCGGGGCCTGCAGCTGGATCTGCTCGATATAGTTGCGATAGGCGGTGTAGAAATAGGTGACCGAGCCGCCGAGCTGCTTGTCGCCGAAGCGGACGCCGACATCGACGCCGTTGCCCTCTTCCGGCCGCAGCAGCGGGTTGCCGGCGCGCAGATAGGTGCTGGGCCCGCCGAAGCGACCATAGAGCTCGTCCGCCGTCGGCGCCCGGAAGCTCTTGGCCCATTGCGCGAAGACGGTGACGTCCTTCACGAAAGGCGCATTCTTCAGCAGATCGTATTCGAGCCGAATGCGCGGCGACCAGCCGGAGTCGCTCGAGGACGGCGGCAGGCCGACCGGATTCGAGCCGCCGAGCGAATAGGCTGGCGTCGCCTGCGGCTTCTCCTCGTACCAGTCGAAGCGCACGCCCGGCGTGACGCGCAGGCGGTTGTCGAGCAGGCCGATCTCGTCCTGCACGTAGAGGCCGACGAGCCGCCCGTCGACATCCGGCTGGTCGGCCTGGTTGGTGAACAGGTTGTTGCAGGTCGTGAACGCACCCGTATACGAACCGCTCGCCGGCCGCGGCGGGCAATTGTCGACGCCGGACGAATACTGCTTCAGCGACGACATGCGCAGCTCGGTGCCGAACGTCACCCGATGCGAGGCCGGCCCGGTCTGGAAGGTCTTCACGCCATAGGCATTGAAGCCATAGGCGTTCTCCTCGCTCTCATTGTCGCGCGCATAAGGCCCGATGATGCTGGTGTAGCGCCAGGCGGTGACGAGATCGTTCCGCTTCAGCTTCTGCCAGTAGAGATTGGCGTGAGCCTCGTCGAGGAAGCCGCCCGGCTGCTTGTAGTCATAGGTCAGCGAGACGCGGTTACGCTCGATATCCTCGCCCGTCTGGTAGGAGCCGGGGCGGAAATTGCCGGTCAGCGAAACCGTGCTGGTGCGGGTCTGGACGCGGTCGGCGCGCTTGAAGAACTCGCCGGTGATGCCGAAGCGGTGGGCTTCGCCGACCTGCTGATAGACCTTGCCGAGGAAGCTGTACTGGTTGAAATCGGCCGGGTTCGGCGCCGTGCGGGTCGCACCGATCGACTTGTCGTTACCTTTGCTGTCGATTTCGTGGCCGTTGCGGAAGCCGCCCTGCAGCAGCACCGAGGTGTTGCCCATCCGGGCCGCTGCCGCCGCGCTGCCGAACCAGGCCCGGTCGGTGCTGTCATAGCCGGTCTTGGCGAGCGCGCCATAGGAGCGGCCATTGCGGATCAGGTCCTCCGGATCGAGGGTGCGGACCGCCAGGGCGCCGCCGAGCGCACCGTTGCCGAGCGTGGCGCCGCCGCTGCCGCCGCGCAGCAGGTCGAGCGAGGACAGCGAATCAAAGTCGAAGGCCGTGGTGCCGGCGCGGCCGATGCGGGTGTCGACGATGAAGGGCTGGCGGATTCCGTCGATCGTCGTCAGCACCCGCGCGCCGTCGAGACCACGGATGTTGAGCGAGCCGTTCTGGCGGTTGAAGGTGATGCCGGCCTCGACCCGGTTGGACAGGTCGGTCAGGCTCTGGACCTGCTGCCGGTCGAGTTCCGCCCGGGTCGTCGTCGTGGTCGTCGGCCCTTGCAGGAGCGGCGCCGCCTCGCGCTCGCCCTGGACGTTGATCTGGTCGAGCTGCACCTGATCGGTGGCCGTCGGCGGAGCGGGATTGCGTTGCTGCTGGGCGAAGGCTGGCGTCATGGCCAGCATCAAGGCTCCAAGCGCCACGCCGTGGCGCAGCCCGCTGCAATTCGTCCCCATCGCCCGTATCCTGTCGGTGAGAAGCAATTCGCCTTGCAAAGTGGCTTGCCAAGTCGAATTGCTTTTTATAATGCCTGAAAACTAGGCCCCGCGCCTTACTTTCACCATCAGCGGTTATTAAAGCGCAGTTTAACTGTCAATAGACTCTCCGTTACGTGATACATTACTTATTTATAGCAATTTTAAGCTGAGATTGTCATTCGTCTAAACTGAAAGACGACCCATCGGCGAAGCCGCCACGCGAGCCGCCTCGCAAAGCTGTGATGGCCCTGCTCCCGCCGCACTCGTGGTCGTGTATTGCGGTGCGAAAAGCGGCTGGCATCATCGCTTCGTCACAGACACGGACCACTTTGCATGCTCGACCGCCGGAGATGGCTGATGGGTTCAGGCGCGCTGGCAGCAGGCCTCGCCGGCGAATTCGCCCCTGCCCGCGCCGCCGAGCCTGACGTGATCGTGATCGGCGCCGGCGCTGCCGGCATCGCCGCGGCGAAGCAGCTTCAGGCTGCCGGCCGCCCGGCCATCGTCCTGGAGGCGCGCGATCGCCTCGGCGGACGCACCTTCACCGATTCCTCGCTCGGCCCGTCCTATGACGCCGGCGCGATGTTCATCCACTGGGCCGAACGCAATCCCTGGACCGAGATCGCCCGCGAACTCGGTGTGCAGACCCCGAACGAGAGCTGGGGCGGCGGCTTCCAGCTCTTCCAGAACGGCAGCCCGATGCCGGCCGGCGACCGCGCCCGCCGCCGCGGCGCCTTCGGCGAGATCGACCGGCGGCTGGAGACGGCGGACCTGCATGAGCGCGACCTTTCGGTCGCCCAGTTGCTCAGCGATCTCGGGCCGGACCTCGCGCCCGTCGCCTCCTCCGGCCTGCTGCTCTCGATCGGCGAGGAATCGGCGCGCATCTCAGCGCGCGACTATCAGCGGCTCTGGTCGGGCGAGGACTACGTCGTACCAAGCGGCTACGGCAATCTCGTCGCCCGCTACGGCGCCGGCCTCGACATCCGCCTGAACCAGCAGGTCACCGCGATCGACTGGAGCGGCTCGCGCATCGCGGTCACAACCGCCTCGGGAACGCTCAGGGCCCGCGCCTGCATCGTCACCGTGCCGGTCGGCGTGCTGAAGGCCGGCTCGATCCGCTTCACGCCGGAGCTTCCCGCCCGCACCCGCGACGCGCTCGCCGGCATCGGCATGGGCGCGCTCACCAAGATCGCACTCAAGGTCGAGGGCGACCGCTTCGGCGTCGCCCCGGGCACGACCTATTTCGAGGCCGGTGCAGCTGGCCGGCTGATCAGCTTCGAGCTATTCCCCGACGATCGCGACCTCGTCATCGGCTATTGCGGCGGCGATTTCGCCCGCGACCTCTCGACCGCCGGCCCGGCCGCGGCTCGCGAGCAGATCGTCGACCTTCTCGCCGCAATGATCGGCGGTGGCTTCCGCAAGGCTGCCGGCCCGGTTTCCTTCCCCGCCTGGTGGACGGACCCGTTCTCGCACGGCTCCTATTCGGTATGCATGCCGGGCCATGCCGGCGCGCGCGACATCCTGGCCGAGCCGGTCGGCGGCAAGCTCTGGTTCGCCGGCGAGGCGACCGCCGGCGGCGGCGCGATGACGGCGGGAGGCGCGACGCTCGCCGGCCGGACTGCAGCCGCGGCCATAGCGCGCCTCAAGGCGTAGCTCATCGATCCGGTCGGATCAGCCGGGCATTTCGCGGATCGTCATCCTTCGTGGAACATGCGAAGCCTTAGCCGCTCCACGGCAGCTTCAGAGTGCAGCGGGCCGGGGGACGCCGCCCGATCGCGGCAAGGAGCGGGTCACGACCAGGCCTTGCGCGCGGAGGCACGGAGCCATGCAGAAATATGTGCCCAAGCGGATCCGCCGCTCGACGCTGACCGCGATGACGCCACGGCAAAGGACCGCCAACGCCTCGCCGGCGCAAGGCGGCACGGGCAGCGCCGAGCTGGCGGGATCGATCGGCCGGGAGGTCCGCCATCTGCGCCGCGCGCTCGACCTGACCGCGACGCAGCTGGCCTCGATCTCGGGCATCTCGAACGGCATGATCTCCAAGATCGAGTCCGGGACCGCATCGGCCTCGCTCGAAACCCTGGCCGCCATCGCCCGGGCACTCAAGGTGCCGGTCGCCCGACTGTTCTCCGGACATGGTCAGCGCAGCGATCTCTCGATCGTCTATGCCGGCCGCGGCGTGATGGTCCAGCGCCAGGGCCGCAGGAGAGGACACAGCTACGAACTGCTGGGGCACCTGCTCTCGGGCGAAACCTTCGTCGAGCCTTATCTGGTGACCATCGATCAGGATGCAGAGCTCGATGCCTCATTCCAGCACACCGGAACGGAGTTCCTGCATGTCCTGAATGGAAAGATGGAGTATCGCTACGGAACCAAGCACATCATTCTCGCTCCGGGCGACTCGATAATGTTTGAAGGAACAACTATCCACGGGCCGATAAGGGTAGTTGAATCGCCGATCAAGTTTATCATTGTTATAGTAAATCTAAGATTATAATAGCATTTTTGAACAGCAGGAAAATATGAATTGTTGCAATTGATTTGCTCTCTCGACAGGCGAACGATGCACCCCGCGTTTCACGCCAGAGGGGTCCGCCATGACGCTCAAGAGACTGATGCACGCCGCGCTCGTCCTGTTCGCCACAAGCCTTGCCTCCGCACAGGCTGACGCCGAGACCAAGTACAAGATCGCGACGGAAGGCACCTATCCGCCGTGGAACTACAAGGATGCGTCCGGCAAGCTGGTCGGCTGGGACATCGACGTCGCCAATGCGCTCTGTGAGAGGATGAAGGCGTCCTGCGAGATCATCGCGCAGGATTGGGACGGCATCATCCCCAGCCTCCTGGCCAGGAAATACGATTTCATCGTCGCCAGCATGGGCATCACCGAGAAGCGCAAGCAGCAGGTCGCCTTCACCGACCGGTACAAGGACACCATCTCGCAGTTCGTCATCAAGAAGGGGACGATCAAGGACTTCACACCCGAGGGCCTTGCCAGGAAACGCATCGGCGTCCAGCGCGGCTCGATCCAGCATGACTTCCTGATCAAGTCCTTTCCCAAAGCCGAGATCGTCGTCTTCGACAAGCCGACCGATGTCGAGCTCGACCTGCTCTCGGAACGGATCGACCTGCTCTTCGCCAACAAGATCACCTCCTTCATCGGCCTGCTCAAGCGGCCCGAGGCCGCTGCCTTCGAGCTCGCCGGACCGGAGTTCAAGGGAGGCCTCCTGGGCGACGGCAACGGCATCGCCCTGCGCAAGGAAGATACCAGGCTCCTCGCCGAGCTGAACGCCGCCCTGGCCGCGATCATGGCCGACGGAACCTATGACCGCATCACGGCGAAGTACTTTCCCTTCAAGCTGATGTGACCCTGCCGGCCTCCCCCCGGACCGCCGCCGGGGAGGCCGCTCGCGAACCGCAAGAGTGCTCTCATGATCGTTTTCGCCACGCTCGGCCCGGGCGGCACCAACCACGAACTCGTCACGCGACGCTACATCGCCTTCCACGGGCTCGACGACGCGCAGATCGAGCTGGTCGACGACTTCGACCAGGCCGTCGACCTCATGAAGAATGGAAAGGTCGACTACATCGTCCAATGCGCGGTGCATCCGGATACGCCGAGGACGATCGGGTTGAATTTCCGCGACATCTTCGCCTGCGACACCTTCATCTCGCCGAGCAAGGATCTTGCGATCCTGACTCGCGTCGACGTCGACCAGCCGCGCACGCTCGGGCTGATTTACCCCGCGACCTCCTCCTATGTGGATGTCTCGCGCTGGAGCGAGCTCAAGCCGATGGCGTCGATACCCTACATCCTGGACGCGCTTCTGGAGGGCCGCATCGACTCCGGCCTGGTCTATCTGGAATATGCCGCGCGCCATTCCGATCGACTGCGCGTCGACGAGATCATCGGCTCCCCCGACGATGCCTGGATCGTCTACGGTCGGGAGCGCACCTATCGCGACGGCGTGCAGGCTTGCCGCAACAGTCCCGTCGCGGAGCTGTTGAAGCGTTCCGCGCCGCAGACCGCTTGAGCCGGGGCGCAAGATGACCTTGCTGGCCTCGGGCTATGGACTGCAGCTCCTCTGGGGAGCTCTCGTCACCGTCTCGCTGACGCTCTGCGCGCTGGCGATCGGCACCGCGCTGGGCATCGCCGGTGCCAGCGCGAAGCTGTCGCGGCACCGCGCCTTGCGAGCCGTCGGTGGCGGCTACACTGCAGTCGTCAGGGGCATCCCCGACCTGATCATCATCTACATCCTGTATTTCGGCGGGACCGTCACCTTGACGAAGCTGGCCGGCCGCTATGTCGAGGTCAGTGAATTCGCCGCCGGCGCCACGGCGCTGGGCTTCGTCTTCGGCGCTTATGCCAGCGAGATCTTCCGCGGCGCGATCGGCAAGGTTCCGAAGGGGCAGCACGAGGCCGGCCATGTGCTGGGCCTGAGCGCCGTCGCGGCGTTCCTGCTGATCATCCTGCCGCAGGCCTGGCGGCTGGCCCTGCCGGCCTTCGGCAATCAGAGCCTGATCCTGCTGAAGCAAACCTCGCTGGTCTCGGTGATCGGGCTCGAGGAGCTCGCCCGCGCCGCGAGCGTCGTCTCAGGCTCGACCCGCGAACCGTTCACGGTCTTCGCCGGCGCCGCCGCGATCTACCTCATCCTGACCGCGACCGGGACGCTGCTGCTCCAATATGCCGAGGCACGGTCCACCAGAAAGTACGCGGGCGGAGCCTGACATGCTTGACCTGGGCATCATCCGATCCGTCTTCCCCGACCTGCTCAACGGCGTGGCCCTATCGATCAAGCTGTCGCTGCTGATCCTCCTCTTCGGCCTTCTCCTGGCGCTGCCGGTGGCCTTCGCCCGGAATGCGACCTCCCCTGCGCTCCGCCATGCGTCGAGACTCTATATCCTGTTCTTCCGCGGCGTTCCGGCCATCATCCAGGTCTTCCTGGTCTATTACGGCCTGGGCCAGTTCCAGGCCGTCCGCAGCTCGATCCTGTGGCCGGTCCTGCGCGATCCGTTCTGGTGTCTGATCATCGCCCTGTCCCTCAACGGCTCGGCCTATACCGGCGAGCTGCTCGCCGGGGCGATGCGCGCCGTGCCGCGCGGGCTCGTCGAAGCGGCCCGCGCGCTCGGCCTCTCGCAGGCGCGGACCCTGCAGACGGTCGTGGTCCCGCTCGCCGTCCGTGCCGCCCTGCCAGCCTACAGCAACGAGGTCATCCTCACCGTCAAGGCCACCTCGCTGGCGAGCACGATCACGCTCCTGGACGTCACGGGCGCGGCAAAGCTGGCCGCCTCGCAGACCTATGCTCCCTACGAGGTCTTCATCGCAGCGGGGGTTATCTACTTCGTGCTGACCTATTCGCTGTCCTACGGGCTGAGACAGCTGGAAAGCGCGCTCGCTGTCGAGAGCCGGCACTAGAACAGCTTCGAGCGCGCTGGGCGTCACGCAAGACCCGCTCAATCGCCCACAAGGCTTGCCCGACCCGCCCGGTCTTTGCCACCATGGCGAGCCTGGGGATCGATGCGGAGCCTGATGATGCGCCTGTCGCTCATTCTCGCCGGTGTCCTGCTGGCCTCGCCGGCATTCGCCGCCGGACCCTATGCGAAGTTCTCGGTCGGCAACTGGGCCGGTGGCGCCTTCACCAACAACCAGACCGGCGAGTTCTCGCACTGCGCCGTCTCCGCGAGCTACAAGAGTGGCGTCACCATGCACGCCTCGCTCAACGGCAATTACGGCTGGAATCTCGGCTTCTCAAACCGCGCCTGGGGGCTGAAGCCGGGCTCCGACGTGCCGATGGAGCTCGTCTTCGACCGCAACGACACCGTCCGGATCAACGCCAAGGCGGTGCAGCCGCAGCTCGTCGTCGTCACCATGCCGGCGAACTCCAACATCGTCCGCGCCTTCCGCGGCGCCGAATTCCTCGAAGCCAACATGCTGGGCGCGCGCTACACCTTCCGCCTGACTTCGACCGCCGAGATCATGCCGGCGCTGCTCGACTGCGTGAAGGCGAACGCCAATCTGAAGGTTGCGCCCGGGACACCGGCGCCCGCGCAAGGCGATGGCACGACGACAGCCGCCGCGGCCGATCCGGCGATCCAGCTCGAGGCTGTGACGCTCGCGACCAATTTCCTGCTCAAGACGCAACTGCCCGAGCCGAAGGTGCTGAGCGGCCCGGAGGCGCCCTCAGGCATCGGTGGCAACGGCGCCGGCTGGCGGGCCAAGGGGGCGACCGGCCTGGTACGCGTCCTGGCAAATCCGAACCAGAAGGATGTCGACGTCGCCGCCGCGGTCTCCGCTGCCGATGCGCGCAGCTGCCAGGGGAGGTTCGCCTCGGGCCGGACCACCGATACGGTCGAGGGCAGCAGCGTGCTGCGCGGCTTCTCCTCCTGCGAGAATAACGGCGATGCCCGCTATTCCGAGTTCTACGTGCTGCCGCGCAAGCAGGGTGGCTTCGTCATGTTCTCGGTCGTGACGACGGGCGACGGTTCGCTGCACCAGCAGCGCCGCGCCGATTTCCAGCGGGCGGCGCTGACCTCGGTGCAGTGACGGCGAATGTTTCGCCTCTCCGTCATGGTCGGGCTTGTCCCGACCATCCACGTCTTCCTTCATCGAAAATGGTGTTCAAGACGTGGATGCTCGCCACAAGGGCGAGCATGACGAACTGGAAACATGTCGCCTTACAGCGAGCGCTACAGGTCCCGCTCCCAGTTCTGCCCGACCAGATCCTTGCCGAAGGAATGGTGCTTCTCCTCCGTCACCAGCCTGAAGCCTTCGGCGACGTAGATGGCGCGGGCTGCGTGCAGGATGTCGTTGGTCCAGAGCGTCATGCGGCGATAGCCGGCCGCGCGGGCGAAGGCGATCGCTTCCCGCACCAGGCGCTTGCCCAGGCCCAGCCCCTGCGCCCGCGTCTCGACCAGCACGAGCCGGAGCTTGGCGATCTCGCCGTTCTCGCGCACGACGAAAGCCGAGCCGACCGGCTCGCCGTCGAGCTCGGCGATGAAGCAGCGCTCCTGCCCCGGCTTGAACTCGCGCAGGAACTTCGCCGCGATTTCGGCGACCAGCGCCTCGAAGCTGATGTCCCAGCCATAGACCTCGAAGTAGAGTCTGGCATGGGCCGAGATCACCCAGCCAATATCGCCGGGACGATGCTCGCGGATCGTCACCGATGGCTGCGGGCTGGCGGCGCCCGACAGCAGCGTCTGCGCCCGCTCCAGCGCAGAGACGAGCGTCGCCTGCTCGCCCGTGCCCAGGCGCGACAGGATCGTGTCGGCCTGCCGGCGCGAGGCTTCGTCGAGCGGCGCGAAAGCCTCTTGCCCGGCCTGCGTCAGCTTCAGCTCATAGGCCCGGCCGTCGCCATCCGCCCTCGCCCGCTCCAGCCAGCCGAGTTCGATGAAGCGCTTGAGCAGGCGCGAGAGATAGGCCGGGTCGAGCCCGAGCTCGCGCGCCAGCTCCCCGGCCCGCCAGCCATCGCGCTGCGCCAGTTCATAGAGCACGCGCCCTTCGGTCAGCCCGAAGCCGGAGCCGTGCAGATCGCCGCCCAGCGCCCCGATGAAGCGGGTATGGAAGCGGCCGAAACGGCGGATCGCCGCGATCGCGGGTGTATCGATGGCGGACATGCCGAACCTCCTCCCGGCGCGAGGATTGCCATTTAATGGACAGAGTCAACTAAATTATCACGTCGTGGACCGGATCAGCCTGGAGGGAGCCATGCCCACGAACAGGTGGTCGCGCCGCGAGCCCTTTCACACGGGGACTGCCGCAACCGCCCTGGATATGCCCAGCGGGGCAGGAAAGGCTGCGGGTTGAGCATCGGCCAGATTGTCGATCTGCCGCTGCACCTGGGCGATGACCTGCCGCGAGAACGGGCCGAGGTGGAGATAGAGCGCGACCATCATCAGCACATAGGGCAGTGCCTGCCGATTATTGACGAGACAGTCGACGACCGTCTTCCAGAATTCGCCTCGCACGCCTCCCTTCGCCGTCGTCATGCGCCAGAGCAGCCGCACGGATGATCCCAGTTCCTGCCACTCAATCGATTTCGGCAGTTCGAGACGACGATTGCTGCAATCAAGCATCCGGCCGACCCGCCGGACACGGCCAAAGAATGCGGCCGGCGCATAAACCGCTTCCAGAACGGCCTTGTAGTCAGAAAGGATGGCGCGGCGCGGGCGGCTGGTCACGAAGTTGAGGCCGGCCGTACACTGGTCGCCCAGCCCTTGCGCATGGTCGGCCTCTTCGTGCGAGATGAGGCGGCCTTCGCGGTCGAGGCGCCGCGTCAACTGGGTATTGGGCAAGGCGTAGAGCAAGCCGACCATGCAGACCGGGATCGCAGTATCCTCGATGCAGTCGATCATACCGCGCGCGACGCTACCTTTTTCGCTATCGAAGCCGAGGATGAAACCGGCGTTCACGAAGAGCCCTGCCCGATAGATCCTGTGGACGCTCTCCTGCAGGCTGCGACGGGTGTTCTGCTTCTTTTGCGTCGAGATCAGCGTCTCGGTGTCCGGGCTCTCGATCCCGACGAAAATCGTGAAGAAGTTGGCTTCGCTCATGGACTGCATCAGGGCGGCATCATCGGCGAGATTGATCGATGCCTCGGTGGAGAATTCGAACGGAAAGTTCTTCTCCCTGATCCAGCCCGCGAGCGCGGGCAGAAACTGCTTGAGCGCCTTCTTGTTGCCGATGAGGTTGTCGTCGACGAAATCGACATGGCCGCGGTATCCGAGCCGGTACAGCGTATCCAGTTCCGTCAGGACCTGAGCGTTCGTCTTGGTGCGCGGCACGCGACCATACAGCTCGATGATGTCGCAGAACTCGCAGTTGAACGGACAACCGCGGGAGAACTGCACGCCGACATGCAGGTAGTGCCCGAATTTGAGGAGGTCAAAACGCGGCGTCGGGCTCCGGGTGACGTCGGTCTTGCCCATCTCGGAACGGAAGGTGCCGCGTCTGGCGCCGGCAGTCCAGGCTTCGACGAAGCCGTCGAGAATCTCCTCGGCCTCGCCGAGCACCAGGAAGTCCGCGGCCTTGTAGATGTCGGGTGTGGAGGTTGCATCGGGGCCGCCGACTACGACCGGCTTGCCTTGGGAACTGCAGCGCGCGATGACCGCGAGCGTCCCGTCCTGCTGCGGCAGCATGCCTCCCGTCATGACGAGATCGGCCCAGGCGAAGTCCCGGTCGTCGAGCTCCTCCGCGTTCAAATCGACGAGGCGGACATCCCAGTGCGCGGGAAGCAGCGCGGCGACGGTGATCAACCCGAGCGGTGCAGCGGGATGGCGCGCACCGGCCAGTTCGCAGGTCGCCTTGTAATTCCAGAATGATCCTGGATTGAATCGCGGATAGATCATCAACACCCGGCAGCCATCGGCAGACATGTCGTCTCCTGTCCAGCGCCAGGGCGCCAGTCTCGGCACGCTCCGGCATAGTCTCGGTCGGCCATGGCCGCGGCAAACGGGCGGCGCCCGGCGAGCACGAACCCGTTTCAGGTCGGACAGGCAGCAAGGACCATGCCGGGCGGGCTTGGGGAGATACTTGCCGCCAACAGCCTGAAACAGGCCGGTTTCGCGATGCGGACGCGCACCACGCTCCTCCAGAAATTGGACGAGCCTCCAAATCATGGAGCGGAGAAGCGTGACCAGGTCCGGCGCCCACTCGTGGCGGCGCGCCCCTGCTGCGGGTCGGATGATTAATCGAAATTTTTACACCCGGGAGACAAGCTCGACACTCATCGAGAACCGGGTGAGGGCCCGATCGAGGGCCAGACGGACGCTATGAGTATGAGTGCGATGCGGGTCGATCTTCTCGCCGGAGCCGGCTATGTCGCGCCGATGCTCTCCTTGCGAACCCCGACCATCCTCGTCTTCGATTCCGGCCTCGGCGGGCTGACCGTGCTGCGCGAGGTCATGCGCCAGCGCCCGGATTCCGACATCGTCTATGCCGCCGACGATGCCGCCTTCCCCTATGGCCGCCTCGACGAGCAGGCCCTGGTCGCGCGCGTGCTCGCAGTGATGGAGCGCCTCGTCGACCGCTTCCACCCAAACCTCGTCGTCATCGCCTGCAACACCGCCTCGACTCTGGTGCTGCCGGCCTTGCGCGCCCGCTTCGCCATTCCCTTCGTCGGCACCGTCCCGGCGGTGAAGCCGGCCGCCGAGCGCACCCGCAGCCGCCTGATCTCGGTGCTGGCGACACCCGGCACCGTCGCTCGCGACTATACCCGCGACCTGATCGAGAACTATGCCAATGGCTGCGAGGTCACCCTGGTCGGCGCGCGCAACCTCGCCGGCCTGGCGGAAGCGGCGCTGAAGGGCGAGCCGGTCGACGATGCGCAGATCGCAGCCGAGATCGCACCCTGCTTCGTCACGCGCGACGGTCGGCGCACCGATGTGGTGACGCTCGCCTGCACGCATTACCCGCTGTTGCTGGCGCGCCTGCAGCGGCTCGCGCCCTGGCCGGTCGAGTGGATCGACCCCGCCCCGGCGATCGCCCGGCGCACGGCGCAATTGCTCGGCTCGGCCCAGCCGCGCCCGGACCCGGCCTCGACCGTCGCGGTCTTCACCGATGGCGCGCGCCTGTCCGGCCCGGCCCATATCGCGCTCGCCGGATTCGGCCTGGCCCGGATCGAGACCGAGCCGCTGCCGCTCGCAATCTGACCCTAATTTGGAACCGTTCTGATCTGGAGGCGTTATCAACGCTGCAACCCGTGACAGGGGAGAGATCGATGAAGAAGCTGATCCTGGCCGCTGTCCTCGGCCTCGGCGCCATGCTGTTCGGTCTCGGTGGCATCGACGATGCGCAGGCCAAGCCGAAAGGCTGGCATGGACATAAGGGCCACCATTACGGCCACAGCTACGGCCCGCGCCGCCATCATGGCTGGAATCGTGGCCGGCATCTCGGCTGGTACAAGCACCCGCACCATCGCCGCGCCTATTGGCGCTACTAGGAGCAACCGGAGCGGGCTCATCCTGGCGGGAAGCATCTCGCCACCAACCCTACGGCGATGACCGAAGCGATCGCGCAGAACAGCGCAAGGCCATCCGGGTTATTCTCTGACGATCATCAGGAGCCGCGAGCACGGCCGAAGGCGGCCTTCCGCCCTTGGTCCCTGTCGCGCGCCCGTATCGCCGGAGAACTGCCTTGATTGCTGCCGACATTGCGCTGCTCGACCCTCGGGAAGAGCATTTTCTGATTCCCGGCCCGATCGACGGCCTGCCGCTGTTCCTGCGCCATCTGCCGGCGCCGGTGAGAACAGTCTCGCCGCGTCGCGCAGTTCTCTACATCCATGGCGCGACCTTCCCCTCGGCGCTGTCGATTGCCCATCGCTTCGACGGGCGCTCCTGGCGCGATGCGCTCTGCGAAGCCGGCTTCGACGTCTGGGGCCTGGATTTCTACGGCTACGGCCATTCCGGACGCTATCCGGCGATGGACGAAGCGGCGCCAGCGAACCCACCGCTCGGCAGGGCCGACGAGGCTGCATCGCAGATCGAGGCTGCCGCCCGCTTCATCCTTGGCCGCAGCGGTCTCGACCGGCTCTCCCTGATCGCGCATTCCTGGGGCTCGATGCCGGCCGCCCGCTTCGCCGGAACTCATCCCGACCAGGTCAATCGCCTCGTCCTGTTCGGGCCGATCGCCCAGCGCAAGCCGTCAGGCAACGCAGGCTCCCCCGGCGCGCCGGCCTGGCGATTGATCACGCTCGACGATCAGTGGCGACGTTTCATCGAGGACGTCCCGGCTGGCGCCGAGCCGGTTCTGTCGCGCCGGCATTTCGATGATTGGGGCGAGCGCTATCTCGACAGCGATCCACAGGCGCGCTCGCGCGAACCGGCCGGCGTCAGGACGCCCGCAGGCCCGCTCGCCGATATCGGCAGGGCCTGGCAGGGGCAATTGCCTTACGATCCGGCTGCGGTCCGCGCGCCTACCGCGATCATCCGCGGCGAGTGGGACAGCCTGACCACCGACGCCGATGCGCGCTGGCTCTTCGAGGCCTTCACCGTCTCGCCGCTGAAGCGCGACATCAAGCTCAGTCGCGGCACGCATCTGATGCACCTGGAGATGATGCGCTTTGCGCTCTGGCAGGAGAGCGTCACCTTCCTTGCCGGCGCCGACGCGCCGGCCCTCGCAGCTTGAACCGACGGAGAGACCGATGTTTTCCGTGATCTTCGAGGTCCACCCTCACGCAGACCGCAAGGACGAGTATCTCGCGCTCGGCAAGCAGCTGAAGCCGATCCTCGAAAGCATTGACGGCTTCATCGACAATGAGCGCTTCGAGAGCCGTCTGCGGCCGGGCTGGATCCTGTCGCATTCGTCCTGGCGCGACGAGAAATCGCTGGTCCGCTGGCGCGCGCAGGGCGAGCACCACGCCGTGCAGCGCAAGGGGCGCGACGAGGTATTCGCGGATTATCACCTGCGCATCGGCGAGGTGATCCACGACAGCGTTCCGCAGGAACCCTCACTGGAGGGCCGGCGCCTCGACGAAACCGAAACCGGCGTCGCCAAGGTCGCGAGCTTCACAGAGATCACGCCGGAAGACGGCGTCGATCTCGGCGAGCGGCCGGATGAGCTGCCTCACCAGATTGGCGTGGTCGGCGCGGCCGGCCTAGTGGAGCACGATCTCTTCGCCAGCATCTACACCCCCGGCAAGCTCGCTCTGCTCGCCTCCTGGCGCGATGCTAAGGCGGCCGGGGCCTTCGTACCGAAGCCGGGCGCGAGTGTGACGGCGCTGCGCCATCGGACGGTGCGGATCATCCGCGACTATGGCCGCTTCGACAGACGGGAGGCGCCGCAATATCACCCACCGGTACAGCGCTGAGCGGCCTCCGGCAGCAGAAATCTGTCCTTCGGGTTTGACAAATCGTGCCGGCAGTGCTTGTAAGCCGGCGTCGCGCGGCTCCTCACGGGGCCGCGTGGCTTTTTCCGCACCCGTGATCCGCTTCTCTTCGGAGGCCGGATCTGTCGCCCCGGAGACGGGGACAGGAGGGCGCGGTCCTCAACTCGCGAACCATAGAGGACACGCGACATGTCGAAGCGCCATGAGGCGAAGTACAAGATTGACCGCCGCCTCGGTCAGAACATCTGGGGCCGTCCGAAGTCCCCGGTCAACCGCCGCGAATACGGCCCCGGCCAGCACGGCCAGCGCCGCAAGGGCAAGCCGTCCGACTTCGGCACCCAGCTGCGCGCCAAGCAGAAGCTGAAGGGCTATTACGGCTCGATCTCCGAGAAGCAGTTCCGCCGCTACTACGCCGAGGCGATCCGCCTCAAGGGCGATTCGGGCGAGAACCTGGTCGGCCTGCTCGAGCGCCGTCTCGACGCGGTGATCTACCGCGCCAAGTTCGTCCCGACCGTCTTCGCCGCCCGCCAGTTCATCAATCACGGCCACATCACCGTGAACGGCAAGCGCGTCAACATCGCCTCCTATCAGGTCAAGCCGGGCGACGTGATCGCGATCAAGGAGAGCTCGCGCCAGCTCGCCATCGTGATCGAGTCGGCCGCCCTCGCCGAGCGCGACGTGCCTGACTACATCGACGCCGACCACACCAAGTCGACCGCCACCTACACCCGCACCCCGACCCTGACGGACGTGCCCTACGCGGTGCAGATGGAGCCGAACCTGGTCATCGAGTTCTACTCGCGCTGATCACGGCCTGCGGGGTGGTCTCCACCCCGCTTACGGTCTGTTTCAGGAGAGGGCTTCCCGCCCTCTCCTTTTTTATTGGCCGCTGCCGGCGAGTTTGTCCCAGGCCGGATGGCCGGCCGGGTCCTGCGCCCAGAAGGCGATGTCGTCGAACAGGATCGTCTGGCTGACGCCCGGCAGCGCGTCACGATAGATGCCGAAGCGCGGCTGCGTGTCGATGAAAGGCTTGCCGTCCTTCATCGTGCCATAGCGCGGATAACCGAGCACGCCGCGGAACTCCGGGCAGGCACGTCCGTCGAGCCAGAGCCTGAGGCGGCTGTCACCGGCCTGCTGGCTCGGCCGGATCATAACATTGACGCGATGCCAGCGATCGGGCTCGACCGGCCAGTCGCCGCAGAACTGGGCCTGGCCGAGACTGTCACCGCAGCTGTCGGTCCCGGCCGTCTTTGCCCGGAAGACCGGCTTGCCATTGTCCGAGTCGACCTCGATCTTGAACAGCGGGTTGGCGGCGTCGCAGATCTCCTCGCCGCCCCTGCCCTTCTCGTAGCGCAGGTCGATGTTCTGCTTGATCTGCTGGATCACGGTGCGGTTGCGCCGCGGCGCCCATGGCGCTTCGACCCGGAAGCGGAAACTGTACCAGCTCGTCGCGTCGAAGCGGATCAGCTCCGCCGTCATCTGGACCTCCGACCGTTCGGTAGGCGTCGAGCCGGGGTTGGGGTCGTAGGCGTCACCCGGCTTCACCGTGATGGCCAGCGCCGGCCTGTCCTGCCCCGCCCGCTCGCCATCGACGCAGCGAATGCGATCCGCGCGCACCGCCTTGTCGAGCTGCCCGGAGACCTTCCAGTCTGTGGGATTCAGGCAGCTACTCGCGAAGCGAGCCTCGAAGGCCGGCGCCGGCGCCTCGGCAAGGCTGGGACCACAGATGAACGACATCCCGCAGAAAAACGCCGCAGCTGCATAGCTGCGGCCTGTCACGCCACTCGTCATCGAGCCCTCGCCAGCCATTGCCCGAGGCGAGCTTACCGGCATGGCGACAAGGATCAATCGCCCGCATCGCCGCCAGGTATCACCGCCGAGGGCCACTACTCTCCCTGATATCGATACCGGCGCGTTCAGACGGCCTGCCTGCGCTCGATCTCTCGACTGACCGCATCCCATAGCCGAGCGCTTCTCCAGTCGCGCCGCGCGCGGGCAAGCTGGGCGACCTGCCGTGCCGTGTCCAAGGCCGAGGGGCCTTGCCGCTCCATCAAGGCTGCTGCCTCATCCTTGACGATATAGCGCCAGTGAAAAACGCACTCGATAACCCAACTCACAATGTCCGATGAGAACCGGGCAGGATTGAACATCTGAGCCCCTGCGGCACTGCGGTAGACCGCGCCAGCTTCGATAGTCGCCACATGTCGTGGCAGTCGGCAATGAACTTGCGCGACGCAGGGTAAGCCTCAATCACTGGTGCTGCTCTCCCAGGTCGCGTGGGTGACGCCGGCCACACGCTCGATGCGCTCGACCACCGCGTCGAGCTCCTTGCGCTCGACCGCCGTGCTGATCAGCGTCGCGACGATCTCGATCGCCTCCTCGCCGCGCTCCACGGTCTTGACGTCGCCGACCGGATAGCTCGCCTGCTCGAGCAATTCGACCATGGCCTCGCGCACCGAGGGCAGCGCCTCCGGGTCGGTGGTGACGACGACCTCATAGGTCGCCTCGGACGCCTTCTCGTTGATCGGCGTCCGGTTGATCGCATTGACCAGCGGCCGCAGCAGCGTGTTGCCGGCGATGACGAAGACGGTGACGAGCGCGCCCTCCGCCACCATGTCGGCGCCGGTGCAGGCGCCGACCGCGGCGGCGCACCAGAGCGTCGCCGCGGTGTTGAGGCCGCGGACGTTCATGCCTTCCTTCATGATCACGCCGGCACCAAGGAAACCGATGCCGGAAACGACATAGGAGACGACGCGCACCGCCTCATGCGCGCCAGCCATGCGCATGGCGAGGTCGACGAAGGCGGCGGCCCCGACCGCGACCAGCACCGTGGTGCGCAGGCCGGCCGTGCGCTGCCGGTATTGCCGCTCGGCCCCGATCAGCGCGCCGAGCACGAAGGCCGCGAGCAGGCTGACGACCGAGTCGAGGAAGGGATAGAGATCGAAGGTCTGGATGAAGCGCATGCGCCTGCCCCCCGGTGACGGCGGCGCGCTTCCGATCGCCGCGACCGGCCGCCTATAGCGGGCGCGTTGTGACAGTTCAATGAAGCGCGCCCGTCGATACCTGCCACTCCGGCAGAGCGTTGACTCGGCATCTCAAGCAGAGACGGCAGCGCCCTGGCCGGACTCGCGAATTCAGCTCTGCGGCGCCCGTCCGCGCGCACGTCGGCAGGGCATGACGTTGCGTCGCGACTCAGGTTAGCGTTCAGACCTCGCCATAGGGACCATCGCGCCATGAAGACCCTTATCCTTGCAGCCCTCGCCGTCGGCCTGTCGAGCGCCGCCTTTGCCCAAAGCCCAAGCTGCAATGCTCAGGCCGCCGAGAAGAAGCTCGCCGGTGCGGCCAAGACCAGCTTCGTCACCAAATGCGAGAAGGATGCTGGTGCGGCCTGCGACAAGCAGGCGGTCGACAAGAAGCTCGCCGGCGCCGCCAAGACCAGCTTCACGACGAAATGCGTGAAGGACGCGGTCGGCACCTGACACGCCGCGGGGCGCCTCATCGGGCGCTCTCCCCAAAGAAAAGGGCGGCCTTGCCGGCCGCCCTCGCTTCTCCTGATCAGCCAGGCCGTCAGGTGCGATCGTCGTCGTCATGGCCGCGATCGCGCCAGCGGCGCGGACCGCGGTCGTCATCGCCATAGCGGCCGCGATCATCACCGCGGCCATGCCATTCCATCCAGCGCCCGCGCATCTCGCGCATGCGCTCGCGCCCTTCCGACATCGCCTGGCGCACGGCCCGGCGCGCTACGGTCTTCTGCTCGTCCGAGAGCGTCGACCAGAGCGGGCGCACCGCGTCCGCCATCTCCTTGCTGCGGGCGGCGCGCTCGGCCTGGCGGTTCGCCCTCATGTCGAGCCGCTCCATGATGTCGGCGTCGCGATAGGTCTCGCGCTGCTCGCGCATCTTGGCGAAGCTCTCCCGGCGCTGCTCGGCGCTGCGCTTGATCAGCGCCTCCAGCTTCTCGAAGGCCGGCACCTGCTCCGACTTCAGCTTGAGGTCGGTGCGCAGCTGCGCCAGACGCTCGTTCATCCGGGCCGTGGCGCGCTCGGCCAGGCGCTGGCGCCACTCCTCGCGGCGGTCGGAGCGGTCGCTGCGGTCGGCCCGGTCGCCGCGCGGCTCGCTCTGCTGCTGCCCCGGCGGGTTGCTGCCGGGCGCGGGAGGAATCGGCTGCGGCTGCGCGATCGCCAGCGTCGCGGCCACAGCCGCGGCACTGGAAGCGACGATGAGGGCAATGCGTTTCATGAAGGCTCTCCGTCTGCTGCTATCGAATACGGTTCGCTGGCGGGTCTCGAAGCCGGGTCGCGATGCCATCACGGTGCCGTAGTCGGCCTCACCCGGTCATGGCGCCAAGGTGACAAGATCGTAATGTCGGCACGACGCGCCAGCGAGCGGGAAGTTCCGGCGGGTCGCAGGGCGGCACCGAATCGGGGCACCATCGCCGCAAGGCTCGTGTCTCCACTGAACGGCAAAGAGTTCCAGCCATGCGCAATCTCATCACCGATGTTCGTGGCATTGTCGTGGGCAATGCCGAGGACGCCGCTGCCGCGACCGGCGTCACCGTCGCTTTGTTCGAACGGCCGAGCATCGCCTCCGTCGCCGTGCTCGGCGGCGCACCGGGCACGCGCGACACCGCGCTGCTCGAGCCGGGCATGACGGTCGAGCATGTCGACGGGATCGTCCTCTCCGGCGGCTCGATCTGGGGCCTGGCCGCGGCCGATGGCGCGATGAGCTGGCTTGCCAGGCAAGGGCGGGGATTCTCGATCGGCGGATATCGCGTGCCGATCGTACCGCAGGCGATCCTGTTCGACCTCAACAATGGCGGCGACAAGCCCTTCGCCCGAGGGGAAGGCGAGGCCCCCTATCGCGCGCTCGCCGAGAAGGCGAGCGCCGCCTCGGCGGCCGAGTTCGCGCTCGGCAGCGTCGGTGCCGGCCATGGCGCAACCACGGTCAACCTCAAGGGCGGGCTTGGCTCGGCCAGCGCAGTCGCCGCGACCGGCCAGATCGTCGGCGCACTGGTTGCGGTCAACGCCGTCGGCTCGGCCACGATTGGCGACCACCCGCACTTCTGGGCCGCCCCTTACGAGCGGGACGGCGAATTCGGCGGCCGCGGCTGGCCGATGGCGATCCCGCCCGAGGACCTGACCTTGCGCTTCAAGGGCGGCCCCGGCGCCAACACCACCATCGCCTTGGTCGCGACCGATGCCGCGCTGACCAAGGCGCAGGCCAAGCGCATGGCGCTCTGCGCCCATGATGGGCTGGCCCGCGCGCTGCGGCCTGTCCATGCCCCGCTCGACGGCGATGTCGTCTTCGCCGCCGCGACCGGCCATAGCGGCGCGCCCTCCGACGCCTATGCCTTGACCGAGCTCTGCGCCACCGCCGCCGACGTGCTGGCGCGCGCTGTGGCGCGGGCGGTATACTGCGCCAGCGCCCTGCCCTTCCCGGGCGCCAGGCCGGCCTGGCGCGACAGGTTCGGCGCATAGGCGGCCCGCCTGCAGCCGCCGCGATGCGAGGGAGCGAGCCGATGGCCAGCGTCCGCTATTTCGTGATCGAGGTCGATGAAGCCGTGCACTTCTATGTCGACAGGCTCGGCTTCACCCTCAAGCAGCAGTTCGGCCCGGCCATGGCGATCCTCGGGCGTGGCGACCTGACGCTCTGGCTCGCCGGTCCCGGTGCCTCGGCCTCGCGGGCGATGCCCGATGGGGGGAAGCCGATTCCCGGCGGCTGGAACCGCTTCGTGATCGAGGTTGAGAATCTGGCGGAATTCGTGGAGGCCCTGCGCCGCAAGAGCGTGCCCTTCCGCAACGAGATCGTGGTCGGGCCGTGCGGCAAGCAGATCCTGTGCGAAGATCCCTCGGGCAATGTGATCGAATTGTTCGAGCCGGCCTGAGAGCCTCGCGTCCCTGGCCCCAAATGGAAACGGGAGGGCTTTCGCCCTCCCGCCTTGGTCACCGGTTGTCGGCCTGCGCTCGGACGCCGAGGCGTCCGAGCCGTGAGATCCGGTAAGGGCCGCCCTCGCGCGACTCGATCAGCCGTTTTCGCCGGAGCCCGGCGAAGATGGCGAGCGTGCAGTCGCTCAGGACGAAACCCTCATGGGTGAAGCAGTCGATATGGTGGATGCGGCCGTCCTCGCCGCGAAGATGGCGGATCTGTCCGCCACGGGCCAGCACGTGCAGCACGCGCTGCTCGCCCCGCGAAATGTTCATGTTGGTAGAGCCTGTGCATGGAACCATGACAAGCGCCTCGGCGAAAGCCGACCTTATGGTCTGGATCTTTCACCCGGCGCTGGATCAGGTCTCGCCGCAGCGAAACCTCACCGGGTTCCCACAGTCTCCAACATAAAACCCTCTTGGACATCGCGCGGACGCCTCGCGCCCGGGGACGAGGCGTTTAGGCGAGCGCCCGGCTCGCGTCAATGCCGCGCAGCCGCGCGAAGCCGTTTCACGCCCGCCCCCGGATGCGCTATGGACGCGCCATGTCGACCGATGATTTTCTCGCCCGCTTCGGCGCCGCCGGCCAGCGCCAGCCCGATCCCGTCGCCGCCGCCCAGCAGGCGATGCGCAACCCGCTGCCCAAGCGCTTCTACGAGAAGGCGAGCGTGCTCGAACGCGACGGCCTGCTCCATGTCGCGCTAGACGGCCGCACCGCCCGTACCCCGGCCCGCAAGCCGCTCGCCATCGCCTCCCGCACCGTCGCCGAGGCGCTTGCGGCAGAATGGGATGCCCAGGTCGAGCAGATCGACCCGGCCCGCATGCCGCTGACCCGCCTGGTCAATTCGGCACTCGACGGCGTTGCCGAGCAGGATGAGGCCGTCCGCGCCGAGATCGTCCGCTATGCCGGCAGCGATGCGCTCTGCTACCGCGCCGGCGAGCCCGAAGCGCTGGTCGAGCGGCAGGACCAGGTCTGGAACCCGCTGATCGCGACGCTCGAAGACCGCATTGGCGGGCGTTTCGTCATGGCCCAAGGTGTGGTCTTCACCGAGCAGCCGCAGACCGTGCTCGATGCAGTGGCCAGGCGCGTCGCCGCGATCACCTCTCCGGTCGCGCTTGCCGGCGCCCATAACGTCATGACGCTGACCGGCTCGACGATTCTGATGCTGGCGCTGGCCGAAGGCTTGATCGACGCTGAGGCGGCCTGGGTCGCCGCCCATCTCGACGAGGACTACCAGATCGGGATCTGGGGACAGGACGAGGAAGCAGCCGAGCGCCGCGCCATTCGCCGCAAGGAATACGATGCGGCCGTGCTGCTGTTGACGAAAGGCTAGCGGCGATGATCCCGGGCGCGCCCAAGGCCGACAACCCGGAAGAGTACATCACCCAGCTCGATGGCTGGCGGCTGGCGACGGTCGAGGCCCTGCGTGCCGCGGTGAAGGCCGCCGCCCCGCTCGACGAGCGGATCAAGTGGACGCATCTGGTCTATTTCTCGAACGGGCCGGTGTTGCTGATCCGGGCCGAAGCCGAGCGCGTGCTCTTCGGCTTCTGGCGCGGCAAGCGCCTGCGCGGGATCGAGCCTCGCCTGAAGCCCGGCGGCAAGTTCGAGCTCGCGACCATGGTGCTGCGCGAGGGCGATGCGGTCGACGCGAAGGTCGCGACCGAACTGGTTCGCGCCGCAGTCGCGCTCAACCGCGAGATCGGCGACCCGAGCAAGCCGAGCGCCTGATTACGCTTCCGCTGGCGGCTCGGTGAGCACGCGGTCGATCAGCCCCCACTCCTTACCTTCTTCGGCAGTCATGAAGCGGTCGCGATCGAGCGTGCGTTCGACCTCCTCCTCCGTTCGCCCGCAATGCTCGGCATAGAGCCGGATCATCCGACGCTTGGTCTTCTGGATCTCCTCGGCATGGATCAGGATGTCCGAGGCTTGCCCCTGTGCGCCGCCGAGCGGCTGGTGGACATGCAGGCTCGCGTTGGGCAGCGCCGCCCGCTCGCCCGGCTCGCCCGCCATCAGGAGGAAAGAGCCCATCGAGCGGGCCGTTCCCATGCAGAGCGTGTGCACCGGCGAGCGGATGTATTGCATCGTGTCATAGATCGCGAGGCCGCTGGTGACCACGCCGCCCGGCGAATTGATGTAGAAGTGGACCGGCCGCTTCGGGTTCTCGGCTTCCAGGAACAGCAATTGCGCGCAGACCAGCGCGGCGCTGCCATCGTTGACCTCGCCGTTCAGGAAGACGATCCGCTCGCGCAGCAGCCGCGAATAGATGTCGAAGGAACGCTCTCCGCGGGTCGACTGTTCAACGACCATAGGGACGAGCTGCATCGTGCCGTGCATCGACGACCTCCTCAGTACTGCGATGTTGGTGGACTGGCTTGCGAGCCGCGTCAGGCGGCGCGCAGCATCAGCGGCTGGTTGCTGTTTGCAGGCGCCGGCGGCTGGCTCAGCCTCGCATCGGTCAGGCTATGGATGATCCGCAGTTCCGTCCCGCCCTCATTCGGCGCAAGCTGGAAGGTCACCACGCTTTCGAGGAAGGGCGGCTCCTCCTCTCTCAAGCGGTAGCGCACCTCCTCGCCCGGCACGCTGGAAAGCGCCTCGACCTCCGCGGGCAGCCAGCGCTCGCGGAAGGCCGGAATGCTGAGCGCCCGCCAGACCTTTTCGGGCGGCGCATCGAGCTGGTATTCGAAGACGAGCTGCTTCGCCCGATCCTGCGTGTCGCTCTCGCTCATTGGTCCATGTCCCGCAGCAGATCCTTGAGGGCATCGATGCGCGCCGGCCAGTAGGCGCGGTATTTCGCCAGCCATTGCGCGATCAGTGCAAGCCCGTCCGGGTCGACTTCGTAATTGACGAAGCGCCCTTGCCGTTCCTCCCGCACCAGCTTCGCAGTGCGCAGTACGGCGAGATGCTGCGAGATCGCCGGCTGGCTGATCGCCATGCCCTCGCGCAAGGCGCTGGCGTTCATGCCGCCGGACGCGAGCTTCTCGAAGATCGCCCGGCGGGTCGGGTCGGCCAGTGCCTTGAAGATGTCCTGCTCCATATCAGATACATAAGCATACACTTATTTCATTCGCAAGCGGCCGGCGAAAGCGTGTGTCAGCTCACCAGAATGGGATAGAGCGAGGCGGCAAGCAGCAGCGCCATGACGATGTTGAACACGCGCTGACGGGCCGGATCGGCCAGCAGCCCGCGCAGCAGCGTGCCGCCAACGGCCCAGACGGCAATGCAGGGCCCGTTGACCAGGGCGTAGACGATCACGACGATCGCCAGATTGAGAAAATAGCCCTCCGTTGGCGTGTAGGCCGCGACGGCTCCGACCGCCATGATCCAGGCCTTCGGGTTGACCCATTGGAAGGCCGCAGCCGCCGGAAAGCTGAGCGGCGGCGCCGCCTCGGCTCCGGGCTCCATTGGAGCCGAACGGGCGATCTTCCAGGCGAGATAGAGCAGATAGGCGCTGCCGGCATAGCGCAGGACATCGTGCAGGACAGGGATCGCGCTGAACAGGCCCCCTAACCCGAGCCCGGCCGCAAGGACGAGCCCGGAGAAGCCGAGATTGATCCCGAGCAGCAGCGGCAGGCTGGCGCGAAAACCGTGATTGGCGCCGGAGGCCAGCAGCAGCGTGTTGTTCGGCCCGGGCGTGATCGAGGTCACGAAGGCATAGCCGATGAAGGCGAGCAGCAATTGCGGCGTCATGTCCGGTCCAGCGTTGGGAAACGTCGCGCCGGTGATTGTGTATGTGACACTTCTTGCCTAGCCTAAAAAGTGTCCCATGACGCAATTTGTAAGGTGACATGCTTCTCGCTTCGCCCTGGCAGCCTCAGCTCGCGGACGGCAACGGCTCGGCCAGTGAGCGGCTGGTCGAGGCGCTGGCTCGCGATATCGCCGACGGCTCGCTGCCATCGGGCGCGCGCTTGCCGGCCCACCGCCCCCTCGCCTGGCAGCTCGATATCGGTATCGGCACGGTGACCAAGGCCTATGCCCAGCTCGAACGCCGCGGCCTCGTGCGCAGCGTCCGGGGCCGCGGCATGTTCGTCGCGGGCCTGTCGCTGGCGACGAGCCGCACGATCGACCTCAGCATCAACGTGCCGCCGCAGCAGCTGAGCGACCGCCTGCTCGCCGCCAGCCTGTCCGACCTCGCAAGACGGCTCGACGCCGACAGCTTCGGCGCCTATGCCGCACCCGCCGGGCGAGCCGAGCATCGTGCACTGCTGGCCCGCTGGCTCGCGCCGACAGGCCTTGCCGCTGCCCCAGAGCGGCTGCTGATCTGCAACGGCGCCCAGCATGCGCTCGCCATCGCATTCGCGATCACCTGCGGCCCGGACACCGAGCTCCTGACCGAAGCGCTGAGCTATCCCGGCGCGATCGCCCTCGCCCGCCGGCGCGGCTTGCGGCTAACCGGCCTCGCCATCGACGATGAGGGCCTCGTCCCACAGGCGCTCGACAAGGCCTTGCATGAGGCGAAAACGGCTGGTCGGCGCGCCGTGCTCTACATCACGCCGACCCTGCACAACCCGACGACGGCGACGATGGGCGAGGCGCGGCGCCGCGAGATCGCGAAGCTCTGCCGCGCCCATGATGCGGTAATCATCGAGGACGATATCCACGCTGCCCTGGCCGAGCCGGGTACGATCGCGATCGCCGCGATCGCGCCGGAGCGGACGCTGCATGTTTCCGGCCTGTCGAAGGTCCTGAGCCCTGGCCTGCGCATCGGCTCGCTGCTCGTCCCCGAGCCCTGGCTGGAGCCTGCCCTCGCCGAGCTCGCGGCCACCTGCACCATGGCGTCCCTGCTCTCCTGCCTGATCATGGAGCGCTGGCTCAGCGAGGACACCGCCGCTTCGGTCGCGCGCTCGATCCGCGAGGAGGCCGGCCGCCGCGTCGCCATGGCGCGTGCGCTCCTCCCGTCGGGCATCGCCATGAGCTCGGGCAATGGCTTCCATGTCTGGCTACCGATGGCACCTGAGCGGGCGAAGGCCCTGCCCGCCCGCGCCGCCGCCTCCGGCATCCTCCTGCCGGCCCCGGAGGTCTTCCTTGCCGATGCGCAGGCACCGTCCTGGGGCGTGCGGCTCAGTCTCGGCGCCCCGAAGCTCGACAGGCTGCAGGATGCGCTTGTCAGCCTGCGCACCTTGCTTCTCGACGGCGGCACCGCTCCGCAACGCCGGGCGATGCCGTGATCGGCGTGGCAGTGCACAAAACTCCAGCCGCATGCTGCGAAGGCCGCAATGGACTTCGCCCGCAGCGCCGCTTAAGCGGGAAACAAGACCTTTAAAGACCGCGCCCCGGGAGGCTCTTGATGAAGGACATTCTCGAACAGCTCGAAGACCGGCGCGCGGGCGCGCGTCTCGGCGGCGGCGAAAAGCGCATCGAGGCGCAGCACAAGCGCGGCAAGCTCACCGCCCGCGAGCGTATCGAACTCTTGCTCGACAAGGACTCCTTCGAGGAGTTCGACATGTTCGTGCAGCACCGCGCCGTCGACTTCGGCATGGACAAGGCCGAGAAGATCCCCGGCGACGGCGTCGTCACCGGCTGGGGCACGGTCAATGGCCGCACCGTCTTCGTCTTCTCCAAGGACTTCACCGTCTTCGGCGGCTCGCTCTCCGAGACCCACGCCCAGAAGATCATCAAGATCCAGGACATGGCGCTGAAGATGCGCGCGCCGATCGTCGGCCTGTTCGACGCCGGCGGCGCCCGCATCCAGGAGGGCGTCGCGGCGCTCGGCGGCTATGGCGAGGTCTTCAAGCGCAATGTGCAGGCGTCCGGCGTCATCCCGCAGATCTCGGTGATCATGGGTCCCTGCGCCGGCGGCGACGTCTATTCGCCGGCGATGACCGATTTCATCTTCATGGTCCGTGACACCTCCTACATGTTCGTCACCGGCCCCGAGGTGGTGAAGACCGTCACCAACGAGACCGTGACCTCCGAGGAGTTGGGGGGTGCCAAGGTGCACACCTCCAAGTCATCGGTCGCCGACGGCTCCTTCGAGAACGATGTCGAGGCGCTGCTGCAGGTGCGTCGCCTGATCGACTTCCTGCCCGCCAACAATACCGTCGGCGTGCCGGAATGGCCGAGCTTCGATGTGCCCGATCGCGTCGACATGAGCCTCGACACGCTGGTCCCCGACAATCCGAACAAGCCCTACGACATCAAGGAATTGATCCTGAAGGTCGTCGACGAGGGTGACTTCTTCGAGATCCAGCAGGCCTACGCCGGCAACATCGTCACCGGCTTTGCCCGCATCGAGGGCCGCACCGTCGGCATCGTCGCCAACCAGCCGATGGTGCTGGCCGGCGTGCTCGACTCAGACGCCAGCCGCAAGGGCGCGCGCTTCGTGCGCTATTGCGACGCCTTCGAGATCCCGATCGTCACTCTGGTCGACGTTCCCGGCTTCCTGCCCGGCACGGCGCAGGAATATGGCGGCCTGATCAAGCACGGCGCCAAGCTGCTCTTCGCCTACAGTGAATGCACGGTGCCGCTGGTCACGATCATCACGCGCAAAGCCTATGGCGGCGCCTATGACGTGATGGCCTCGAAGCATATCGGCGCCGACGTCAACTACGCCTGGCCGACAGCGCAGATCGCGGTGATGGGCGCCAAGGGCGCGGTCGAGATCATCTTCCGCGGTGGCGATGCCGAGACAATCGCGCGCCAGACCAAGGAATACGAGGACCGCTTCATGAGCCCCTTCGTCGCAGCCGAGCGCGGCTATATCGACGAAGTGATCATGCCGCACTCGACCCGCCGACGGGTTGCGCGGGCCCTCGCCATGCTGCGGACCAAGAGCGTCGAGCGACCCTGGCGCAAGCACGACAATATCCCGCTCTGAGCGGGCATTCGGCGCCGGGGCGGCCTCACGTCAGCCCCGGCAACTCCGCCGCCAGCGCGTCGATCGCGACGCGCACCTTCGGCGGCAGATGCGGCGTTTGCAGCCAGAGCGCGTGGACGTCATAGGGCAGCCGACCCTCCTCCGGCAGCAATTCAACCAGTTCCCCAGCCTTGAGCCGCCCGCGCACCAGCCAGGACGGCAGCCAGGCGAGCCCCATGCCGAGCACGGCCGCGTCGGCGATCGCCTCGAGATTGTCGAGCCGCAGACGATGCTGCGGCATCACCTCCACCGGCGGCCTCCCATCACGCGGGAAAAGCCAGGGACGCACCCCGCCGGAACGGCGATAGATCAGCGCGTCGTGATCGGAGAGCTCGGCGAGCTTTGCCGGCGCTCCATGGGCTGCGAGATAGGACGGCGCAGCGCAGACGATCATGCGCTGGCGCGCGACGCGGCGCGTCACGAGATTGGCCGCATCGTGCAGTTCACCGGTCCGGATGGCGAGGTCGTGCCCGCCCTCAGCCAGGTCGACGAAGCCGTCGCCGAAGGCGAGGTCGAGCTCCAGCTGCGGGTGTCGGCGCGCCAGGTCGAGCAGGATCGGCATGACGCAACACCGGCCGAACAGCACCGGTAGCGCCACTCGCAGCCTGCCACGGGGCTCGCCGAATTGGTCGGCAGCGAGCGCATCCGCCGCCTCGGCTTCGGCGAGGACGCTCCGGCAGCGTTCATAATAGGCGCAGCCGAACTCGGTCAGGCTCTGTCGCCGCGTCGTGCGGTTGAGCAGGCGAACGCCGAGCCGCTCCTCGAGGAAGCGGACATGCTTGCCGACCATCGGCGCAGACAGGCCGAGCGCCGCTGCAGCCGCGGCGAAAGAGCCGAGATCGACCGCCCTGACAAACACGGCCATGCTGGTGAGGCGATCCATCATTCGAAATCATCAGTTCTGATTATCGATCACGGGGCGCAATTTATTGCAGAATGGTGCGCTGCCATAGCTCATTCATTCAATCTGCTTCGGAGTTATGAGCATGGCCCGCACGATCCGATTTCACCGCCATGGCGGCCCCGAGGTCCTGACCATCGAGGATGTCGACATCCCGCCGCTGGGTCCCGGCGAAGTCCGCATCCGGACCAGGGCGCTCGGCCTCAACCGCGCCGAGGCCCTGTTCCGCTCCGGCACCTATATCGAACAGGCGCAGTTTCCCTCCGACATCGGCCTCGAAGCCGCCGGCCTGATCGAGAGCCTCGGCGCCGGCGTCGAGGGCCTTTCACCCGGCGATGCCGTCAGCTTGGTGCCGCCACGCTCGATGGTACGCTGCCCGGTGCATAGCGAGCTCGTCACCGTCCCGGCCGAGCTGGTGATCAAGCACCCGCCGACACTGGGCTGGGAGGCCGCCGCGGCGAGCTGGATGCAATACCTCACCGCCTATGGTGCGCTGATCGACATCGCTCACCTGCGTCAAGGCGAGCATGTGGCGATCACCGCGGCGTCGAGCAGCGTCGGCCTCGCCGCGATCCAGATCGCCAACCGGATCGGCGCGATCCCGATCGCGGTGACGCGGACCTCGCGCAAGGCCCAGGCGCTGCGCGAGGCTGGAGCCGCCCATGTCATCGCCTCGGCCGAGGAGGATCTCGAAGCCAGGCTGAAAGAGATCGCCGGCGAGGACGGCATCAGGGTGGTGTTCGACGCCGTCGGCGGCCCGGCCTTCCTGCCGCTGACCGCTGCGATGGCACGCGGTGGCATCCTGATCAATTATGGCGGCCAGAGCCCGGAGGCGACCCCCTTCCCGCTCTTCAATGTCCTCAGCAAGAGCCTGACGCTGCGGGGCTACCTCGTCCACGAGATCAACGGCGATCCCGCGCGCCTCGCCGCCGCCAAGGCCTTCATTCTCGACGGGCTGGACGACGGCTCACTGAAGCCGATCATCGCCCGCAGCTTCCCGTTCGAGGAGATCGTCGCGGCGCATCGCTATCTCGAATCGAACGAGCAGTTCGGCAAGGTCGTGGTGACGCTCTAGAGGGCGCTCAGGCCCAGCGCCTGAACACCACGCTGGCGTTGACGCCGCCGAAGCCGAAGCCGTTCGAGATGGCGTGCTCCATCGCCAGCGGCCGGGCGGTCTTCGCCACCAGATCGAGCCCGGCCGCATCCTCGTCCGGGTTCTCGAGGTTGAGCGTCGGCGGCGCGATCTGATCACGCAAGGCGAGGATGGTGAAGACCGCCTCCAGCCCGCCGGCCGCGCCGAGCAGGTGGCCGGTCGCCGCCTTGGTCGCGCTGATCGCGATGCCGCCCGTCTCGCCGAACACCGCCTTGATCGCGGCGAGCTCGCCGCGATCGCCGACCGGCGTCGAGGTCGAATGGGCGTTGAGGTGGCGGATATCGCCGGGCTTCAGGCCCGCCTGCTTCAGCGCCGTCTCCATCGCCCGACGCGCCCCAGAGCCATTCTCGGGGCCGGAGGTGATGTGATACGCATCGGCGCTGGTGCCGTAGCCAGTCAGCTCGGCGAGGATCGTTGCGCCGCGCGCCTGCGCATGCTCCAGCGCCTCGATCACCAGGATCCCGGCGCCCTCGCCCATGACGAAGCCGTCGCGGTCGCGGTCGAAGGGGCGCGAGGCCTTCTCCGGCTCGTCGTTGAAGCCGGTCGAAAGCGCCCGCGCTGCGGCAAAGCCGCCGAGCGCGACGAGATCGACACAGGCCTCGCTGCCGCCGCAGAGCGCGATGTCGACTTCGCCGGCCCGGATCATCCGCGCCGCATCGCCGATCGCCTGCACGCCGGCGGCGCAGGCGGTGACAGGCGCGCCGATCGGACCCTTGAAGCCATGGTCGATCGAGACATGGCCGGCAGCGAGATTGACCAGGAAGGACGGCACGGTGAAGGGCGAGAGCCGGCGCACGCCGCGCTGATCGGTGGTCCGCACCGCCTCCGCGATCGCCGGGAAGCCGCCAATGCCCGACGCGATCACCGTCGCAGTGCGCTCGCGCTCGGCCTCGTCTTGCGGCTGCCAGCCGGCCTGGGCCAGCGCTTCCTTGGCGGCGACCAGCGCGAACTGGATGAAGCGGTCCATCTTGCGCTGGTCCTTGGGCGCGATCGCCACGTCCGGATCGAAGCCGCCCTCATTGTCCTCGGCCTTCCCCAGCACGATGCCGGCGACTTTGGCCGGCAGGGTTTCGGCGACAGCATCGGGCAGACGGCGCAGACCCGAGCGGCCGGCGAGCAGGCGCTGCCAGGCGAGCTCGGTGCCACAGCCCAGGGGCGAGACGACGCCCAGTCCGGTGACGACGATACGGCGCATAGCAGGCTCCTAATTCGATCTGGCTTGGGTGGCTGCATGGCGCGCAGCGAGTCGCTCGCGCAGATCGGCACTCGCGCGCGGCCCGGCGATGATGGTGGCGCCTGCCGCGGTGACCGGCTGCAGGGTCGCGGCATCGACGACGATCGGCGTGATCGGCCGCCCCGTCCCGCGTTCGGCCAGCAATAGCGAGGCGCCCTCGGGCGCAAGATGCCGGTTGGCGAAGCCGATCAGCGCCACGACGACCGGAAAGACGTCCCTACCCTTCTCGGTCAGGATGTATTCATAGCGCTTCGGCCGCTCGCTATAGAGCCGCCGCTCGAACAGCCCGCTCTCGGTGAGGTGTTTCAGCCGGCGCGTCAGCATGTTCGGCGCGATGCCGAGGCTGCGTTCGAACTCGTCGAAACGGGTCAGCCCCTGAAGTGCATCGCGCAGGATCAGAAGGCTCCACCACTCGCCGACGGTCTCGACCGCAAGGGCGCAGGGGCATTCGGTGAGAGGAGCGAGCTTGGGCTGCATGACCCGGGCTCGCTATCCCAGTCGCTATCATTTTGCAAGCAACCAATAGGTAGTGCCTGACTCACCGTGTGCCGCTGGCAGTCCTTGCAGGCGCCCCCGCGCCGGTCAGAGCCCCCGACAACAGCGCCGCGGCGCCGGCGAGCCCGTCGCCACCGCCGGTGACGACCGTGTTCGGCACGAGACGACCAACCAGGTTCACCAATTCCGGCTTCTTCTCCAGCGTCGCCAGCACCTTCTCCAGCGCCTGCAGATAGGCGACGCGGTCCTGCCCGAGGACATTGGCCTGGGCGTTCTGGCCCTTGGCGAGCTCTTCCAGATAGCCACGCTCGGCCTGGCCAAGCAGCTGGCGCTCCTTCTGGCGCTGCTCGGCGACCTGGACACCGATTTGCGCAGCAACGAATTCGCGCTGCTGATCGGCGCGGGCGCGAGCCGCCTCGGTGTCTAAGCGGACTTTCTGCGCCTCGGTCTCGCGCGAGTAGGCGCGCGAAAGCTGCTCGGCGAGCTGTTCGCGCAGGCGCGAAACCAGCAGTTCCGGCGGGATCGACGGCTCGCCCATCCGGACCTCCTTGATCTCGATCCCGGCCTTGCGGCCCTCGATCCTGATCTGCTGCTCGATCGTGCTTTCGAGCGCGTCGCGATTGTCGATCAGGTCGAGCACGCGGGTCGGCCGGGTCTGGAACTGCCCCGGCGCGAGTTCGCCGGCAGCGTTGCGGACCGGCACCCGGATCGAGGATCCCGCGACATTGCGGACGATCGAGCGAATCGTCGGCGTCAGGATGCGATCCTCGATCTGTTCGAGACCGCCGACGCCGCCGACCACGACCGGGGCGTTCTCCGGCGGCACCTGCACGACGACGCGCAGTTCGACCGGGATGTCCCAGCCCTCGATCTTGACGAAGATCGCCTGATCGGCCGCCTCCTTCGGCGTCGGCTGCTCGACGAAGCGCTCGACCTGGCGGATGCGGCCCTGGTCGTCCACTGCGAGGTCGATGATGCGCTTGCGGAAGCCGCCGCGATATTCCCAGGTCTGCACGCGGGTATCGACCTGCGTCATCTCATAGGCCTGATGGTTGAGATAATAGGCGCCCGGCAGGAGCACAGTCCGCCAGATACCGACGCAGCCCGAAGGCACGACCGGCACGACGATCGCGTCGGAGGTATCGGCCGTCTGCACCTTCTCCTCACGGCAGGCGACGCCCGGCGCCGCGACGTTCGACTTGATCACTCCGACGAAGCCGGCCGGCACGATGCTGGCAATGGTGCGGTTGTTGATCTCGACATCGAAGAGATAGCGGTTGAGCCGATAGACGCCGGGCTTCAGCACCGTCTCCTGCGCGCCGCGCAGGCCACCGGAGGTCAGGAAGGTGCGCGCGTCGAGCATACCGGCGACCTTGTCGTCGGGAATTGCTGGCGCCATGAACACGCCGGACGGCAACGCGACTCCGTCCTTGGCGACGAGCCGACCATAGCTGCCATTCGGCACGGTCACGAGCTCGAGCTGCTCGACCTGGTTGAGCACGTTGACGAAGGGGATGAAGTGGAAGCCGGGACCGAGCACCTCGGCCTGTGGCCCCTTCTGCCCGTCGATCGCGATGATCTTGCCGGTCGGCAGATCCGAGCCGCCATAGATGCGCCTGAGATGCCCCGTCTCGTTCGGCCCGACCACGACATAGGAGGTCGAGGCGAACAGGAAGACCGCGACCAGCACGGAGGCGATTGCGGCGAAGTTGAAGCCGGTTCGGCGCTTCAGCGCCTGCCCCTCTCTTTCGGCGATGACGGCGTTGGGATCGCCGCGCCGCGCGAGAAAAGCGAAGACAACGGCAAGCAAGACGGCCAGAAGCGTGAGGATCAGGATCAGCATGGACGCGATCGACTTCCTAGCGACGGGATCGGCAGGGGATCGCCGCCCTGACGCTTAGTCAAGCGGATTCGCGTGCTTAGCCGGCGCATCCCAAGACGCCCGATCCGGCGCAGTTAATCCAGTGTGCTCCTGAAGCGCATCAATGCGATGCCGGCATAGATCGGCACGAAGATGGTGAGATAGAACACCTCGAGGCCGATATCGCCGAGATCGGCCCCTTTCAGCATGATTGCCCGCACCACCCGCAGGAAATGCGTCAGCGGGAAAATCTCGCCGAGCCACTGCGCCCAGAGCGGCATGCCGGCATAGGGGAACATGAAGCCCGACAGCAGCAGCGAGGGCAGGAAGAAGAAGAAGGTGAGCTGCATCGCCTGGAGCTGCGTGCGCGCCATGGTCGAGATCGTGTAGCCGAGCAGCACAAGCGCCAGCACGAAGATGGTGACACAGGTCAGCAGCAGGCCGAGGCTGCCGAGGAAGGGCACGCCGAAGAGCAGCTTCGCCGCCGAGAGCACCACCGCGACCTGGACGCTGCCGACTGCAAGATAGGGCAGCACCTTGCCGAGCATGATCTCGCCCGGCGTCGCCGGCATGGCGAGCAGGTTCTCCATGGTGCCGCGCTCGATCTCGCGGGTCAGCGCCATCGCCGTCATCATCACCATGGTCATCTGCAGGATGACGCCGAGCAGGCCGGGCACGATGTTGTACTGGGTGATGCCCTCCGGATTGTAGCGCCGGTGTATGACGAAGGAGAGCGCGCTCTCGCTCTGCTCGCGCTTCAGTTCATCCGTACCGAGCGCCCGCGTCAGCGCCCGGCTGGCGATGGTCTGCAGCGCGCCGACCGCATTGCTCGACGCCGCCGGGTCGGTCGCATCGGCCTCGACCAGGATGCGCGGCTCGTCGCCGCGCTCGACCCGCATGCCGAAATCGCTGGGAATGGTGACGAGGAAGGAGATCGCGCCGCGCGCCATCAGGCTCTCGGCCTCGGCCGCGCTCTCCGGCCGCTTGCCGAAGCGGTAATAGCCGGAGACTTCGAGCGCCGCGACGACGGAGCGGGTATAGCGATCCTGGCCCAGTGCAAGAACCGCCGCCGGCAAGCCCTTGGGATCATTGTTGATCGCATAGCCGAACAGGAGGAGCTGGACGATCGGCACCACCAGCATCATCGCGAAGGTGATGCGGTCGCGCCGCATCTGCACGAACTCCTTGGCCAGCACCGCACCGAGCCGGCCGGGCGAGAACAGGGCAAGCGCGCTCATGCCGCTCTCCCTTCGGCCTGGGCCTTCGCCATGAACTGGATAAAGACATCCTCCAGGCTGGTCGCATCCGGCTCGACACGGATGCCCGGGCGATCCTTGAGATGCGCCAGCGCCCGTTCGAGCTTGGCCTTGTCGGTGCCGACGACATGAAGCGTCGTCCCGAACGGCGCGACCTGCTCGACACCATCGGTCTTCGCCAGCTCGGCGATCTCCGCCGGTTTCAGCGCGCCGTGGACGACATAGGTCGAGAGGCCCGAGCCCTTCACCACCTCGTCGACCGTGCCGGTCGCCAGCATCCTGCCATAGGCGATGTAGCCGATGCGGTGGCAGCGCTCGGCCTCGTCCATGTAATGGGTCGAGACCAGCACGGTCAGCCCGTCCCCGGCAAGCCGGTGGATCTCGTCCCAGAATTCACGCCGCGCCTTGGGATCGACGCCGGCCGTCGGCTCGTCGAGCAAGAGCAGCTTCGGCTGGTGCATGATGCAGGCGGCGAGCGCGAGGCGCTGCTTCCAGCCGCCCGAGAGCGTGCCGGCGAGCTGGTCCTTGCGCGAGGTCAGGCCGAGATTGTCGAGCGTCCGGGCAACGGCGTCCTCGACCGGCTTCAGGGCGTAGAGGCGGGCGACGAAGGTCAGGTTCTCCTCGATCGTCAGGTCCTCGTAGAAGGAGAACTTCTGGGTCATGTAGCCGACCTGGAGCTTGATCTCGGCGCTCTGGGTGCGGACATCCAGCCCCAGCACCGTGCCCTCGCCAGCATCGGGGGTGAGCAGGCCGCAGATCAGCCGGATCGTCGTGGTCTTGCCGGAGCCGTTCGGCCCGAGAAAGCCAACGATCTCGCCTTCCCTGACGGCGAGGTCGACATTGTCGACCACGGTGCGCTTGCCGAAGCGCTTGGTCAGGCCGCGCACATCGATGACGTTGCGCTCGCTCACCGCCGCCCCCGCAGCATCACATCGACGATCTGGCCGGGCTGGAGCCGCGTCGAGGGGTCGCCTTCCGGCCGGGCCTCGACGAGATAGACCAGCTTCTGGCGGGTCTCGGCCGAATAGATCACCGGCGGGGTGAATTCCGGCTCCTGCGAAACATAGGAGACCGTCGCGGCCATCCCCTGCGGGCAGCCGGAGCAGCGCACATCGAGCCGCGTGCCGACGGTGGTGCCGAAGAGCAGCGCCTCCGGCACATAGAGCATCAGCTTGACCGCACCATCGGGCAGGATCGTCAGCGCCGGCGCCGACGGCCCGGCGAGCTCGCCGGGATGGCGGATCAGGTCGGTGACGATGCCGGCGGCCGGCGCCATCAGCTTGCGCTGGCCGAGCCGCCATTTCGCCTGGTCGAGTGCAGCCTGCGCCTGCGCCACCTGGTTGCGCGCCGCCTTGATCTCCTCCTCGCGCGCCGCCAGCCGGGCGACGTTCAGATTGGCGACGGTCTCGCGCACCCGCGACGCGGCGACATCGCGCGCCGTCTGGGCCTGGTCGAGGTCGGCCTGGGTCGAGACGCCGCGGCGGAAGAGATCCTGCCGGCGCTCCAGCGCCCGCTCCGATTCGCGCTCCTGCGCCTTGGCCGAGGCGGCGACCGCCTCGATCACCGCGATCTCCTCCGGCCGCTTGCCGCTAAGCAGGTTGGCGAGCTGCGCCTGCGCCTGCACCAGCCGCGCCTCGCTTTCGGCGACGGCATTGCGGGCATCGTCGGCCTGGAGTTCGGCGAGCAGTGCTCCGGGCGCGACACGCTCGCCGCGCCGGACCGAGACGGTCTCGATCCGAGCCGTGTCGATCGGCCCGAGCCGGACATATTCGCCCTCGACATAGCCGACGACACGGGTGGTCGGCGGCGCGCAGACGCCGAGCGAGGCGGCGATGGCGAAGGAGCAGATGAAATCGAGGATCATGACGCCTCTCCCCTGCAGGCGAGGATGCTGGCGCGGACCGAGCGCCTGACGGTTTCGCTGATGGCGCGCGCCTCTTCCGGGCCGATCCCGTCCCAGCCCAGGCGGCGCGTGACCGCCGGCCGCGCGATGCGGAAATAGAAGACCTGGCCGATCGCCGCGAAGACGGCGAGCTTCGTCGCCGGCGCTTCCGGCGCCATGCCGGTCGCCGCAGCCCAGACCTGGCAGACCCGGCGATGGACCGGCTCGAACAGCCCGCCATAAATCGCCTCGAAGGCCGGGCTCGGCGTCAGCATCTCGCGCACGACGAAGCGGGCGACGATCTCGCTTTCCGGCACCGTCGTCAGGAAGGCGACGACCCGGTCGATCAGCGCGAGCAGCTGCTCGGTGGCCATGTCACGATCGGCAGCCTGAAGCGACATCGCGACCGCGGGCGCGCCGCCCGCCAGCACGGCCTGCATCCGGGCGATGATCGCCTCGGCGCAGGCCTGCCTCAGCCCGTCCTTGCCACCGAAATGATAGGCGATGCCGGCGCTGTTGACCTTAGCCGCCTGGGCGATCTCGCGTGTCGAGGTCGCATCGAAGCCGTTGCGGCCGAACAGGTCGAGCCCGGCGCGGATCAGCGCCTGCCGCGTGCCCTCGGCATCCTTGAGGATGGATGTGCGTGCCATGGCGGGAGCATAGCACCGACGCTTGTTTCAATCAATCGATTGATTGAAACAAGCGTCTTCACTGAGCCGAGTTGTCATGCCTCCCCTGCCGAAGAGCCCTTTTCGTCTCAGCGACGGCCGCTTGAAACCCGGCCGTGATGCCCGCTGGACAAGAACTGCATGAAGGCCGGCGGAATCTCGATATAGCCGAGAGCTTCCTGGCGGATATCAAAGTCCGCGATAGCCTCGGTCAGCATCTCGAATTCCCGCTCGCCGTCAGAGCCCCTGGAGGATGAGATCAGCTGTGCAGCTCGCAGGACAGCAGCTTTCCGCTGTTCATAAGACGAGATCGCTACGGCGTCGGCGTTGGGCATGACACCACCTCATCGCTACGCAACTCACATCCGCCATGCTAGCGACCCGACTGCTGGAATACGAGTCGCTTGTAGGCGATTGCCCGGTATCCGGCCCCGAACGCCTGAAATGGAGTTGGCGAACCGCCCGCGTTCGGAGACATGGGCCGTCGTACCGCGCCATTTGCCGACATTCGCCGGGAGCCGAAAAGCGGACACCGGAAGCTTCCGTTTCGCTGTCGGCGGCAGGCACGAGCTCCTACTTGGCCTTATCCCGTGGCCTGCCGGAACAGGACGTCGGCGGCCTCCTCGGTGAGCGGCACGGGATTGCCCCCGGCGGTCGGATCGACGATCGCCATCTTCGCCAGCCTGCCATAGTCGAGCCCGGTCACGCCGAAGGCTTTGAGCGTATCGGGCACGCCGAGCTCGCGGCGCAGCGCGACGATCCAGTCGAAGAAGGCATCGAAGCTCGGCTCCAGCCCGAGATAGGCGGCAAGGCGCGCGATCTTGTCCTCGATCGTCGGGCGGTTGAAGGCCAGGACATAGGGCATGAACACGGCATTGGTCATGCCGTGATGGGTGTGGTGCACCGAGCCGATCGGATGCGACAGCGCATGGATGGCGCCGAGCCCCTTCTGGAACGCGGTCGCGCCCATGGCGGCGGCGGCCATCATCTGGGCCCGCGCCTCGAGGTCGGCGCCGTCGGCGACCGCGCGCGGCAGGAAGACCTTGCAGAGCCGGATGCCTTCGAGCGCGATCCCCTCCGCCAACGGGTGGAAGCCCGGCGCGCAATAGGCTTCGAGGCAATGCGCCAGCGCATCCATGCCGGCGCCGACCGTAACCTTCGCCGGCAAGCCGATGGTGAGCTCAGGGTCGCAGATCACGATCTGCGGCATCATCCTGGGGTGGAAGATCACCTTCTTGGTCTGCGTCGTCTCGTCGGTGATCACTCCGGCGCGGCCGACCTCGGAGCCGGTGCCGGCCGTGGTCGGGACGGCGATGATCGGGGCGATGCCGGCCGGATCGGCGCGCGTCCACCAATCACCGATATCCTCGAAATCCCACATCGGCCGGCTCTGCCCGGCCATGAACGCGACGACCTTGCCGCAATCGAGCGCCGAGCCGCCACCGAAGGCGATGACACCGTCGCTGCCGCTGGCGCGGAAAACGCCGAGGCCATCCTCGACATTCGCCGCAACGGGATTGGCCTGGACACGGTCGAACAGCGTGACCTTGAGCCCGTCGGCGCTCAGACGGGCCATAGCGTCCTTGATCATCGGCAGGCCGGACAGGCCGGAATCGGTGACGAGCAGCGGGCTTTTCATGCCGGCGGCGCGGCAGGCTTGCGCGAGCTCGCTGATCCGCCCGGGCCCGAAGCGGACCGCGGTGGGGTAGTTCCAGTTGGCCGTCAGTGTCACGGGTCGCTTCTTTCGGAAAGCGGTGGACTGTCTCAGTAGCGTTCGAAGCCGCGTTTCAATTCCCAGTCGGTGATGCGGCGGTCGTATTCGAGCTGCTCCCAGCGCGCGGCGTGGACGTAGTGGTCGACCACATCATCACCGAGCGCAGCCCGCAGCATCGCCGAGCTGTCGAGGGTCTCAGTCGCCTCGCGCAGCGTGTTGGGGATCTGGCGCAGCTCCGCCCCGCCATAGGCGTCGCCGACGAAGGCTGGCTCCAGTTCGAGCTTCTGCTCGATGCCGGAGAGGCCGGCGGCGATCAGCGCCGCAAAGGCAAGATACGGATTCAGATCGGAGCCGCCGATCCGGCACTCGATGCGGACGCCCTTCGTGCCGGCGCCGCAGAGCCGGAAGCCGGCGGTGCGGTTGTCGTCGCTCCAGACCGCACGCGTCGGCGCGAAGGTGCCGACCTGCTGGAAGCGCTTGTAGGAGTTGATGTAGGGCGCGAGGAAATAGGTGATCTCGCGGGCATGGGTGAGCTGCCCTGCCACATACTGGCGCATCAGCTCCGACATGCCGTGCTCGCCATTCGGGTCGGCGAAGAGCGAGGTCTCCCCCTGCGCGTCCCAGAGTGAGGCGTGGACATGGCTCGAGGAGCCGGCGAGGTCGTAGCGCCATTTCGACATGAAGGTGACGGCCTTGCCCTGGGCATGGGCGATCTCCTTGATGCCGTTCTTGATCAGCACATGGCGGTCGGCCATGTCGAGGGCGTCGGCATAGCGCACATTGATCTCGGCCTGGCCCGGCCCCCATTCGCCCTTGGAGTTCTCGACCGGAATGCCGCTCTCGTGCAGCCCGTTGCGGATCGCCCGCATCACCGGCTCTTCCTTGGTGGTCTGGAAGATGTGGTAGTCCTCGATGTAGTAGCCGGCCGTCTTCGGCTCGCGGTAGCCCTTGGCGTGGATCGCCTCATAGCTCTCGTCGAACAGGTAGAATTCGAGCTCGGTGGCGAAATAGGCCTTCATGCCCAGCGCCTGGAGGCGCGCCAGCTGCCTCTTCAGCAGGCCGCGCGGCGCATGCGGCACGTCCTCATGGCTGTGATGGTCGAGGACATCGGCGATGACGAGCGCGGTGCCGGGCAGCCAGGCGATGCGCCTCAGCGTCGCCATGTCCGGCTTCAGCACGAAATCGCCATAGCCCTTCGACCAGTTGGCGGCCGCGTAGCCAGGGACCGGCTCCATGTCGATGTCGTTGGCCAGCAGGTAGTTGCAGGCATGGGTCTCGTCATGGGCCGTCGCGACGAAATGCTCGGCATGGAAGCGCTTGCCGATCAACTGCCCGGCCATGTCGACCATGGCGACGATGACGGTGTCGATCTCCCCGGCCGCCGCTGCGGTCTTCAGGGCCTCGAAGGAGAAGGCGTCCGGCATCGAGGCTCCGTGAGGGCTGGAGTGATGGGCGGGTGTCGAGCACGTAAGAGAACCCGCCCGAGCCTATTCCTGCAACTGCCCTGCCATGGGCCGGAAGACCACGCTCCGGAAAGCGTTGGCCACGAGGCAGGCGCGATGGCGCCTCATGGCGTCGTCGAATGAGCGGAGCTGGCCCGCCTTCCAGCGATGACACCGCCGCCCGCTTTGTGGCCGCTCAAAGCTGGCGAAGGCCGATATGCTCGATCAGGGGGACGATCTCGTCGCGGGCCGCGACACGATGTGCGCGGGCACGGCGATGCGCCTCCCCCGCGTCGCCGGCCAACACCGCCGCGATGATCAGGCGATGCGCCTGCGCCGAGTTCGCCGGCCGCGCCCGCAGCTTCAGCGTCAGCATGCGCGCGCGATGGGCCTGATCCGTCACCGTCTGGGCGATGCGGCGCAGGCGGCCATTGCCGCAGCGCTCGACCAGCAGGCGATGGAAGAGCTCGTCGGCCTCGGCCCAGCCCGGCAGATCGTCGCGCGCCAGCGCCTCGTCCATCGCCGCGCTCGCCACCTCCAGCTCATCGGCAGCGGTCAGGCGCGCCGCATCGGGCAAAGCCGCCAGCAGCTCGGCCGCCATCGATTCGACGGCAATGACGACCTCGTAGATCTCGCGGATATCCTGTGGCGCCAGCGGGCAGATCAGCACGCCGCGCTTGGAGAGGACGCGGACAAGTCCGTCCTCCTGCAGCCGGATGATCGCCTCGTGCACCGGCGTGCGGCTCATGCCGAGCCGGACCGCGATCTCCTGCTCCGAGCCCTGATAGCCTGGAGGGAAGTCGTTCTCGCGGATCGCCTGCTTCAGCGCGGCATAGGCTTCGTCGACCAGCGAGCCACGCTTGGCCCCAGCCTCGAAAATTTCGACACGCGCCAGTTCGACCATGGCTCCTCCACGGCCGATTGAGCACAAAAGATTGTTTCCATGCAAGCAAGAATGGAAGCTTGACAGCGCACGCTCCCGCGATGACGATAAGCCATGCAAACTTCCATGGAAGATAAATGGGAGAGCAGACCGACGCGCCGCGCAACGGCGCCGACCTCAGGGAGAGAACCGATGAAGCGAATGCTGCTTACGCTGGCGCTCGGGCTGGCAGCGACATCTCCGGCCATGGCGCAGACGCCCTATCCGAACCGCGCGATCACGCTGGTCGTGCCTTTCGCCGCCGGTGGCACCACCGACATCGTCGCAAGATTGATGGCCGACCATATGGGCCGCACGCTCGGCCAGTCGGTCGTGGTCGAGAACGTCGCCGGCGCCGGCGGCACCACCGGCGCGGCCCGCGTCGCCAAGGCGACGCCGGACGGCTACACGCTGCTGATGGGCAATCTCGGCACGCAGGCGGCGAGCGTCGGGCTCTATCCCAAGCTCTCCTATGACCCGCGCACCGATTTCGAGCCGGTGATGAACTCGGCCTCGACGCCGATGCTGGTGGTCGCCAAGAAGGACCTACCGGTCAAGGATTTCCGCGAATTCGTCGCCTATCTCAAGGCCAATGCCGAGAAGCTGAACTATGGCTCCGGCGGCGTCGGCTCGACCTCGCATCTGACCTGCCTCTTCCTCGACTCGCTGCTTGGCACCAAGCCGCAGCACGTCCCCTTCCGCGGCTCCGGGCCGGCGCTGAATGCGTTGCTCGGCGGCCAGGTCGACTATGTCTGCGACCAGACCATCGCGATCGTCCCCAGCGTCCAGGCCAAGGAGGGCAAGGGCCTCGTCGTCGCGGTCAAGGAGCGGCTTCCGGTCATTCCCGATGTCCCGACATCGGCCGAGCAGGGCCTGCCGCAGTTCCAGGCCACAGGCTGGAACGCGATGTTCGCCCCCAAGGGCACGCCGAAGGAGATCGTCGACAAGCTGAACGCCGCCGCCCGCGCCGCGCTCAAGGACGAGCCGACGCGCAAGCGCTTCCTCGATCTCGGCGCCGAACTGCCCGACGAAGCCGGCCAGACGCCCGCCGCGCTCGGCGAGCTCGTCCGCAGCGAGATCGACAAATGGGTGCCGGTCATCCGCAATGCCGGTGTGACGGCGCAGTAATCACCAAGGCGGCGCCCCCACGGGGCGCCGCATCATCGCAACAGCAGCACGACAGCATCGGACAAGAGCATGCGCACGCACAGGATCGCCGCCATCGGCGGGGACGGCATCGGTCCCGAAGTCATCGCCGCCGGGCTCCAAGCCCTCGATGTCTGCGCCGAGCGCGATGGCGGCTTCCGCCTCGACATCGAAGCCTTCGACTGGGGCTCCGACTATTACCGCAGGCACGGCGTGATGATGCCGGCCGACGGTGCCGACCAGTTGCGCGCCTTCGATGCGATCTTTTTCGGCGCCGTCGGCGCGCCTGATATCCCCGATCACCTGACGCTCTGGGGCCTGCGCCTCGCGATCTGCCAGCCGCTCGACCAGTACGCCAATGTCCGCCCGACGCGCATCCTGCCGGGGATCGTGAGTCCGCTGCGCCATGTCTCCGGTCCCGAGCTCGACTGGGTGATCGTGCGCGAGAACTCCGAGGGCGAGTATTCCGGCGTCGGCGGCCGCGTCCACAAGGGCCTGCCCGAGGAGGTCGCGACCGATGTCGCGATGTTCACCCGCGCCGGCGTCACCCGGATCATCCGCTACGCATTCGTGGTCGCCAGCGCGCGGCCGCGCAAGCTGCTGACGGTCGTCACCAAATCCAACGCCCAGCGCCACGGCATGGTGATGTGGGACGAGATCGCCGCCGAGGTGGCGCAGGAATTCCCGGATGTCACCTGGGACAAGATGCTGGTCGACGCCATGACCATGCGCATGACGCTGAAGCCGGAGACGCTCGACACCATCGTCGCGACCAATCTCCACGCCGACATCCTGTCTGACCTCGCCGCGGCGCTGGCCGGCTCGCTCGGCATCGCGCCGACCGCGAATCTCAACCCGGAACGCAAGAGCCCGTCCATGTTCGAGCCGATCCACGGCTCGGCCTTCGACATCACCGGCAAGGGCATCGCCAACCCGGTCGCGACCTTCTGGACCGGGGCGATGATGCTGGAGCATCTCGGCGAGAAGGCCGCAGCGGCGCGCCTGATGCGCGCGGTCGAGCGCGTCACCGCCGACCCTGCTTTGCATACGCCCGATCTCGGCGGCAAGGCGACGACTGCGCAAGTTACCGAGGCCGTCTGCGAAGCGCTGCGCGGCGACAACATCTGAGCGACGGGGCGCTGGCGAAGGCGATGTGCGACGTCCTGACCATGACAGGGCGGCGATAATCGTCTAAGGCGGCGCTCTCCCGCCGCCCTCGCCCGCCCGATGCTATTCAACTCCTTCGCCTTCCTGCTCGGCTTCCTGCCGCTGGCGCTCGCCCTGCACTGGCTGGTCGAGCGCTTCGTGCCGGCCTGGCGGCTGCCGCTGCTGGCGCTGCTCTCCTTCGCCTTCTATGGCTGGTGGGACTGGCGCTTCGTGCCGCTGCTCGCCTTCTCGATCCTGCTCAACTGGCTGATCGCGGAAGCCTTCCTGAAGACCAAGCGCGGCGCGCTGATCACGCTCGCCATCGCGATCAACCTCGCGATCCTGGCGCTGTTCAAATACTTTAACTTCTTCGCCGATCTCGCTGCGATGATTCCGGGATTGCCAACGACGAAGCTCGATCTGGCGCTGCCGCTCGGCATCTCCTTCTTCACCTTCCACCATGTGATGTACCTGACCGATCTGCGCCGGGGCGAAGCCCCGCGCTACGATCTCGTCCGCTACGCGCTCTATATCGCCTTCTTCCCGCAGGTGCTGGCCGGCCCGCTGGTGCGCTGGCGCGAGATCATGCACCAGCTCGACGAGCGGCCTTACCTCAGGCCCGACGCGGCCGAGCGTATCGCCCGCGGCATCATGCTGTTGACGCTCGGCCTGGCGAAGAAGGTCCTGATCGGCGATCCCCTGGCGGAATATGCCAACCCGGTCTTCGCCGCGGCCGCCGCCGGCGACGTTGTCAGCATGGCGCAGGCCTGGCAGGGCACGCTCGCCTTCACCTTCCAGATCTATTTCGACTTCTCCGGCTACACCGACATGGCGCTCGGTCTTGCCCTGCTCTTCGGCATCGTGCTGCCGCAGAACTTCGACGTGCCCTATCGTGCGGTCAGCCTGCAGGATTTCTGGCGGCGCTGGCACATGACCTTGTCGCGCTTCCTGCGCGACTATCTCTACATCCCGCTCGGCGGCTCGCGGCATGGCCTGCCGCTGCAACTCTGGGCGCTGTTCGCCACCATGGCGCTCGGCGGCCTCTGGCACGGCGCCGGCCTCAACTTCGTCGCCTGGGGCGTGGCGCATGGCGTCGTGCTCGCCATCGGCGTGCTCTGGCGGCGCGCCGGGCTGCCGATGCCGAAGCTGCTCGGCTGGGCGCTGACCTTCCTCTTCGTCGCCTTCTGCTGGGTGCTGTTCCGCGCCTCCTCCTTCGACGCGGCGCTCGTCATCTACAAGGGCATGCTCGGCCTTTCGCCCGTCGGCACCGGCTTCAAATGGCGCGCCTTCCTGCCGGCCATTGCCGTCGCGATGATCGGCCCGACCGCCTGGGCCGCGGTGCACAAGGCCCCGCCGGCGCGCTGGCTCGCCGTCGTCACCGCCATCCTCTTCGTGCTGGTCCTGTTCAAGATCGGCGACGACGCCAATTATGAGTTCATCTACTTCCAGTTCTGAGGCGCGTTGGGGCGGCTTCGGCCGCGCCTTCCTGCTCGCGGCGACCTTCATTGTCGCAGCGCTGCTGGCGCTCGCCTTCCTGGTCGATCCCTATGACAGCGGGCGCTCGCCATTGAAGCTGAAGACCGGCGTCAGCCCGCAGGGGCCGCGCACCGCCGCCGCCAGCCGAGGCCGTGACCCGCAGTTCTCCGGCGCGATCTTCGGCAACTCGCATATCCAGCTCGTCTCGCCGGAACAGCTGACGCAGCAGACCGGCGTCCCCTTCGTCTCGCTGATCGCCCCGGCGACCGGCCCGCGCGAAAGCCTCGTCTTGCTCGACTGGTTCCTGCGCCAGCGCAAGGAGCCCGCCAGGGCGCTGGTGATCGGCATCGACGTGCGCTGGTGCACGCCCGACCCGACGCTGGCAATCGAGAAGCCCTTCCCGTTCTGGCTGTTCGAGGCCTCGACCGCGCGCTACCTCGCCGGGCTGGTCCGCTTCGACGTGATCGAAGAGACGCTGCGCCGCCTGCGCTATCTTTCGGCGAAGGCGCCCGAGCGCGCCCGCCCGGACGGCTACTGGGACTACGAGGCCGGCTACGAGGTCCAGGGTTTCCACAGCGATCCCGTCCGCCGCGCCAAGCTGCTCGAGCCGCTCGACACCAGCGGCGGCAACCTCGCCGGCCCCTTCCCTGCCGCCACCGCGCTGCGCCAGCTGCTCGGCAGGATGGCGCCGGACGTGCCGGTCGTGCTGGTGCGGCCACCGAATTTCATCTCCGCCCTGCCGGTGCCCGGCAGCACCGGGGCCAAGGCCGACGCCGCCTGCCGCGACGCCTATGCAAGGCTCGCCGCAGAACGGCCGCGAACCGCCCTTATCGACTGGCGGATCGACCGGCCGGAGAATCGCGAGCCGGACAACTATTTCGACCATACCCACTACCGGCAGAGGATCGCCCGGCCGCTCGGAGCCGACATCGCCGCTGCGGTCATGGGATTGCGCTGATTTTCCAGCACTTTGCCAGCTTGTTCACGGCTGCGCGAAAGCGATTGTTCCCGATGTGACCAATCGCTATAAGGGCGCCAAATCGGCGGCCACCACACGGCAAAGCCGGGGGGCCTTCGAGCGGACGCTCATGCAGAAGGCCTCTCATGTCGAAGCAGATCAGTCTCGATCCCGACTACAAGCCCTCCGACAGCGAGCCGTTCATGAATGAGCGGCAGCGCGAATATTTCCGCGGCAAGCTCCTGGCCTGGAAGGAGGAGATCCTGAAGGAGGCCAAGGAGACCCTGGTCACCCTGCAGAGCGAGAGCGAGAACCATCCCGACATCGCCGACCGCGCCTCCTCGGAAACCGACCGCGCCATCGAGCTGCGCGCCCGCGACCGCCAGCGCAAGCTGATCTCTAAGATCGACAGCGCGCTCGCCCGCATCGAGGACGGTTCCTACGGCTATTGCGAGGAGACCGGCGAGCCGATCTCGCTCAAGCGCCTGGAGGCCCGCCCGATCGCAACGCTTTCGCTGGAGGCACAGGAGCGCCACGAGCGCAACGAGCGGGTGTTCAGGGACGATTGATCCGTTCGCTTCGCGCCAGACATATCCCTTGCTTTGTGAACCTCCCGCTCACTCGCGGGAGGTTTTTATTTGCGCCAAACGCAAAGCCCCGCGCGGGAGGGCGCGGGGCTTCTGGCCGCCAGCCTGGATAGCTGGGGAGCGTGGCGGGCGGCCGGGAGGAGCGGCGGCTCGGGAGAGACCGCCGGCCCGGCGCGAAGGCTTGGAACGTGGGGAGCGTTGCCGTCGCACCGGAAACTCGGGATCGGGTGAGGTCAGAAGGGCAGCAGGATGTCCATCACCTGCTGGCCGTAGCGCGGCTGCTGCACATCGGTGATCTGGCCGCGGCCGCCATAGGCGATGCGGGCCTGGGCGATCTTGGCCGATTCGATCGTGTTGTCGGATTCGATGTCCTCGGGCCGGATCACGCCGGCGACGATCAGTTCGCGCACCTCGAAATTGACCCTGATCTCCTGCTTGCCCTCGATCACCAGATTGCCGTTCGGCAGGGTCTGGGTGACGACGGCGGCGACGTTGGTGGCGAGCTGCTCGGCCCGGCGCACCGAGCCCGAGCCTTCGCTGGACGAATCCGAGTCGAGCTTCAGGAACGAGCTGGGATCGGAGTTCTTCTTCCACTTCGTCTCGGCGCCGAAGAAGTTCTCGGCGCCGAGATCCTCGCCATTCTTGCGGCTGCGCTTGGTGGTGTTGTCGAGCTGGGCCCGGTCGGTGACCTTGACCTTGACGGTGACGAGGTCGCCGACGAGCCGGGCGCGCTGATCCTTGAAGAAGGCGCGCGAGCCGGTGCGCCAGAGCGAGTTCGGCGCGTAGGAGGCGTGCTCCACCGCCGGCATCGGCATCTGCACGGGCTTGTAGCCCTTCGTCGCGGTAGGATCCTCGATCGGCGACAGCGCAGGCGCCTGGCCGACATTGGCGAGCCTGTCTGCGGCTCCGCAGGCTCCGAGCAGGAGCGTCACGCCGAGGACGGCGGGAATGGCGAGAGGATTGGTCCGGGTCATGGCAACGGTCCGCAACTGGAGCAATGGGATCATCAGCGGGCAGCGGCGATCTGGCCGCCGCCCTGCGGGCTGACATTGACGCGCCCGGGACCGGTGACGGTTCCCTGCAGCACGCGCTTCGACTGGGGATTGGTGATCGAGATGACATCGCCCATAGCGCCGGCCTCGTTGGCCCGGCCGCGCATGTTGATCGCGATGCCACGCGACTCGTAGATGATGGTGACGATCTCGCCGCGTCCGACGATCTCCTCGCGCTGGACATCGCTGCTGCGCAGCACCGAGCCGGCCACCAGCATCCGCTTGGCGACCTTGCCGACCACCGCCTTCATCTCGCCGAGCGCGTCGTTGAATTGCGAATCGCGCGGCCGGCGCTCGATGGTGACGTCTGCGGGTGTAAGCGTCTCGCCGCGGGCGATCGTCCTCAACGGCACGACCACCTCGGCGGTCTCGACCAGTTGCCCGGAGACGCGCACCGGCTTCAGCCTGGTCGCGGCGCTGCCCGGCATGGTCAGGCGGCCGGTGACGCGGCGGCTGCGCGCATCGTAGTTCAGGTCGAGTGCGGTGAGGTCACCGGTCAGCTCGGGCTCGACCACGACCGACGGCGCGCCGCCGTCGAGCAGCAGCGCGAAGGCGCGCCCATCGAAGCCGAAGCGCTCGAGCAGGGCCGATTTCACGGCAGCCTCGACATCGAGCCCGGTGATCCGGCGCGCCGCACGCGTCACCACGACCTGGGCAACGCCCTGGCTGTCGAGGTCCTGTGCGTCGCGCAGGAGGCCCTGCTTCACCGCCGCCTCGACGATACGGCTGACCTGGATCGTACCGGTATCGCCGAGCGCCGGCGCCCGGAAGGCCGGCAGCGCCGCATCCTGTGGCGACAGGCCGGCGATCAGGTCGCCGAAGCCGACAATGTCGCGCGAGAGCGTGAGATCTGTCTTCAGCTTGAGCTTGCCGACGGCCGCCTGCACCGCGGCCGGGGCGCGCTCGCCGGCCGGCGCGGCAGTTTGTGCCGGCGCCATGGCCGGGACCGCGGTCAGGGCGGCGACGAGGAGAACGGAGCGGATCATCTGGCTCATCCCTCTCAGCGCATGATCTGCGTGGTGGACTGCATCATCTGGTCGGCGGCCGAGATCACTTTGGAGTTCATCTCGTAGGCGCGCTGCGCCGCGATCAGCGACGACAATTCGGTCACCGCCTGGACGTTGCCTTCTTCCAGGTAGTTCTGCTGCAGCGTGCCGAAGCCTTCCTCGCCGCCGAGCCCGTCGATCGCCGGGCCGGAGCCGGCCGTCTCGATGAAGAGGTTGTCGCCGATCGATTCGAGGCCGACCTTGTTGATGAAGCGGGTCAGCTGGATCTGGCCGAGCTGCTGCGGCGCGGTCTGGCCGGGCAGCGTGACCTCGACCGTTCCCTGCGCGTTGATGGAGACGCCGGTCGCGTTGTTCGGGACGGTGATGCCGGGCTGGACGACATAGCCGTCGCGCGTCACCAGCCTGCCCTGGTTGTCGAGGTCGAAGGAGCCGTCGCGCGAATAGGCGGTGCGCCCGTCCGGCATCTGGATGCGGAAGAAGCCCTCGCCGCGGATCGCGAGGTCGTACTGTTTTTCCGTCGGCGTCAGGTTGCCCTGGCTCATCACCCGCCCGGTCGACGCGGTCTTGACGCCCGAGCCGACGAAGGTGCCGGCCGGAACCTGCGTGTTCTGGTCCGAGGTCTGCGTGCCGGCGCGGCGGAAATGCTCGTAGAGCAGGTCCTGGAAATGGACGCGCTGGCGCTTGTAGCCGGTGGTGCGGACGTTCGCGATGTTGTTCGAGATGACCTGGACGTTGAGTTCCTGGGCCATCATGCCGGTGGCGGCGGTGTAGAGTGCGCGCATGGATCTGGCTCCTCTCCGCGTCAGGCTTGCTGATCGGCCAGGCGGGTGATCGCCTTGGCACGCAGTTCATCGGTCTTGCCCATCATCGCCGACAGGGTCTGGTAGGCGCGCTGGACCTCGACCAGCCGGGTCATCTCGACCACGGCCTTGACGTTGGAGCGCTCGATCGCGCCGGTCTCGAGCCGCGCCTGCGGGCCGGCCGGCTGGGCGGCGGTGGTCGACGAGAACAGGTTGGTGCCGTCGCTGGCGAGCGCGGCGGGATTGTTGAAGCGGACGATCCGGAGCTTGCCGCGCTGGCCCTGGTCGGTGGAGACGGTGCCGTCGGTGGCGATGCGCGCATTGCTCTCGGTCGAGCCGAAGACGATCGGCCCGCCATCGCCCATCACCGGCTGGCCGGCCTGGGTGACGAGCTGGCCCCGCCCGTTGATCTCGAGCGAGCCGGCGCGAGTGTAGCGCTCGCCCTGCGGGGTCTGGACGACGAGGTAGTTGTCGCCCTGCAGCGCGATGTCGAGCGGGTTGCCGGTGCGCTCGATCATGCCTTGCGACAGATCGATCGGCGTCCCCTTGTCGATGACATAGGAGAGCCGCCGATCCATCGTCGGAAAGGTGTCGGCGCGCGCCGTCGGCGAGATGTATTCGGCAAAGCGGGCCGAACGGGCCTTGAAGCCGTTCGTGCCGACATTGGCGACGTTGTTGGCGATGACGTCGAGCTCGCGCGCCAGAGCCATCTGGCGCGACAGGCTGACGAGAAGCGCGTTTTCCACGGCTCCTGCTCCCGATCTGTCCCATGGCCGCCCCGACGCTCCCCAGCGCGGTGGCCACGGCAAACAGGTGGCAAGCGACGTGCCAACATGGTTAATCCAGACAAATAATTGATATCATTGAAGATAGATTGGAGGACGGCCTTCACCACGGCTGGACAGAACTGGCCCGCGCGGCAGAAACGACCCGGCAAAAATTGCCCTCCTTAACGGGCCGTTAACCGTAACTCGGCAAGGTCTGGAGCAGAGAGACGGGCCGGGCGGCGCCCGTCCCGGGCGGGCGGGCCGAGATGGCGAAGAAGGCGAACAAGGACGAGGATGCCGCCGAAGGCGGAGCCGAAGAGACGCCGAAGTCCGGCAAGAAGAAGCTCGTCATGATCGGCGGCGCCGTGGCGCTCGTCGCCGTGCTCGGCGGCGGTGGCTGGTTCTTCTTCATGAAGAAGAAACCCGCCGACGAGGTGGGCGCCGAGCAGGCCGCCGCGGCTGCCAAGAAGCTGATCACCTTCGTCGAGATGAAGGACATGATGATCGGCATTTCCGCCGGCCCGCAGCAGGACCGCCAGCCGATCGTCAAGATCAAGGTCGCGCTCGAGATCGCCGACCCCAAGACCGCCGACCAGGTCAAGCCGTTGTTGCCGCGCGTCGAGGACGCCTTCCAGGTCTTCATGCGCGAATTGCGCCCCTCCGACCTCGACGGCTCGGCTGGCATGTACCGGCTGAAGGAAGAATTGCTGCGCCGGGTCAACGTCACGGTCTACCCGGCCAAGGTCGACGCCGTCCTCTTCAAGGAACTGCTGCTGCAATAGCAGTGGCCTGATCGCGCAAAGCAGACCGCCATGGCCAATGACGATCTCGAAGCCCAGGACAAGGACAAGGTTCCGCTGACGCCGGAGGGCATGGCGGCCGAATGGGCCACCATGCCCGACGTCGTCACCGACGAAAGCGGCGAGGCCGAAGCCAATATCGATCGCCTGATGAATCAGGAAGAGATCGACACCATGCTCGGCTTCTCCATCGGAGAGGACGGCAAGGGCGGCCGCAACGGCATCCAGGCGATCGTCGATTCGGGTTCAGTCACCTATGAACGCCTGCCGATGCTCGAGATCATCTTCGAGCGTCTGGTCCGCCTTCTCTCCACCAGCCTGCGCAACCTGTTCAGCGACAATGTCGAGGTGACGCTGGAGGGCATCCGCTCGGTCCGCTTCGGCGACTACATCAACTCGATTTCGCTGCCGGCGATGCTCGCCGTGTTCAAGGCCGAGGAATGGGACAATTTCGGCCTCGTCACCATCGAGTCCGCCCTCACCTATTCGGTGCTCGACACCATGCTCGGCGGCAAGCGCGGCCAGGCTGCGGCGCGGGTCGACGGGCGCCCCTTCACCTCGATCGAGATGAGCCTGCTGCGCCGCGTGATCGGCGTCGTGCTCGGCGATGCCGAGGCTGCCTTCCGGCCGCTCTCGCCGGTCAACTTCAGGGTCGACCGGATCGAGTCCAATCCCCGCTTCGTCTCGATCTCGCGGCCCGCCAACGCCGCTATCCGCGTCGAGCTGCGCTTCGACATGGAAGGCCGCGGCGGCTCTCTCCATCTGCTCCTGCCTTACGCCACCATCGAGCCGATCCGTGAATTGCTCCTCGAGAGCTTCATGGGTGAGAAGCTCGGCCGCGACCCGATCTGGGAGAACCATCTCGCCACCGAGGTCTGGCAGGCGGACGTTGCCGTGAAGTGCGTGCTGCACGAATGCACCATGCCGCTGAAGCGGGTGATGAAGCTCGAGATCGGCGACACGCTGATGTTCGACGCCCGTCCCGATTCGGTCGCCTCGCTGCGCTGCGGTGAGTTCATCGTCAGCGAGGGCCGGATCGGCCGGGTCGACGACAAGATCGCCGTCCAGGTCGTCAGCCCGCTGCGGCGTTCGAAGACGACCATGGCCGCCTTCGACACCAGCCATCTCAATCCGGCGTCCTGAGCAGGGAGACCCGCCCCATGACCATCACCCTGATCGCCGACGCACTGGTCGCCTGCCTGCTGGTCGCCACCATCATCACCTGTTTCGTGCTGTCCAAGCGCATCGAGCGGCTGAAGGCTGATGAGAGCGCGATGCGCCAGACCATCGGCGCCCTGATCTCCGCCACCGATACGGCCGAGCGCGCCATCGCCGGCCTGAAGCTGACGCTCGGCGATTGCGACCGCACCCTCGCCGAGCGCCTGCAGACCGCCGAGCGCTATGCCGCCGATCTCGCCCAGCAGATCGAGGCCGGCCAGACCGTGATGGAGCGGATCGGCCAGATCGTCAGTGCCGCCAGCCTGGTCGCCTCGAAGCCTGAGCCCGCCGCCGAGAAGCCTGCTCTCTCGCGCATGGCGAGCGCCGCCGATGCCGCTGCCGCCATCCGCGCCCGCGCCACCCGCCGGCTCGAAGGCCAGGCTGCGTGATCCAATCGCCCCGCCTCATCCCGGCAGTCATCCTCGGCGCCATGGGTCTCCTGGCGCTGAAGTTGCTTGCCTGGACGGCGGAGCCTAGCCCGGGCAAGATCCCCGCCAGTCCCCAGGTGTTCACCGCAAAGCCGGAGAAGGAGGTCTGGGGCCTCGCCAAGATCATCGCCAAGGCCCATCAGCCGGACACGTTCATGGACCCCGAGACCACCGGCACGATCGACCCGCCCAAGCCCAAGGTCGTGCCGGAGGAACAGGCCAAGCGCGACGCCGCCCCGAACAACAAGGCCGGCTTGATGAACGGCACCGCCCAGCCGATCTCGCCGGCGGAGAAAGCCCTGCTGGAGCGTCTCGGGCAGCGCCGCGAGGAGATCGAGGCCCGCATGCGCGAGCTCGACATGCGCGAAAAGCTGCTCGACTCGGCCGAGAAGAAGCTCGGCGGCCGCGTCGACGACCTGAAGGCGCTCGAGGAGAAGGTCGAGGGCCCGCGCAAGCAGGAGGCCGAAGCCAATCAGGCGGTCAAGAACCTGGTGATCATGTACGAAACGATGAAGCCGAAGGATGCCGCCCGCGTCTTCGACCGGCTGGCGCTCGACATCCTCGTCCCGGTCGTCCAGCAGATGAATCCGCGCAAGATGTCGGACGTGCTCGCCGCCATGTCGCCGGAAGCAGCCGAACGGCTCACTGTCGCGCTCTCGGTGCGCGGGCGTCCGGCTGTCGCCACCGAGCGCGCCCCGGCCCCCACGCCGGCGGGTACCGAGTTGCCGGCGATCGAGCCCGCGCCGCGGCGCTGAGCGCGGCTGCCGGCCCGGCGATCACTGCTGAACGGCGATGCCGTTCTCCTTGATGATCGTCGCATAGGTCGCGACATAGCGGTCGATCACCTTTTCGAACTCCGCGCCCGGCCGCGCCAGCACGGTGAAGCTCAAGGCCTGCAGGCGTTCGCGCACATCCGGGCGCGCCAGGGCCGCGAGCCAGGCGCGCTCCAGCGCCTCGCGGGCCGGCGCCGGCGTGTCGCGCCTGACCATGATGCCGAACCAGCTGTCCGAGAGAAGATCCGGCAGGCCGAGCTCGGCAAAGGTCGGAACATTCGGCAACTCCCGCACCCGCTTGTCAGCGGTGACCGCGAGCGCGAGCAGCTTGCCTTCCTCGATCGGCTGGACGACGTCAGGCAGGTTGCTCAGCGCGAAATCGATCCGGCCGGCATACAGGTCGACGAAGAGCTGCGAGGTGCCGTTATAGGGTGCGTGGACAGCCTTGCCGCCGGCCAGTCGCAGGAAATGCTCGGCGCCCAGATGCGGCGAGGTGCCGATGCCCGGCGAGCCATAGGTCATCGAGCCCCCGCTTTCGCGCAGGCGCTTGAGGAAACCCGGCCAATCGGTCTTCAGCGACGGCGCTGCCACGAGGACGTGAGGCACCACGGTCGCCTGCACCACCGGGACGAAGGCGCGCTGCCAATCGGCGGTTCGCGCCCGCAATGTGATGTTCGCCGCGAAGCTGTTGGCGATCATCAGCATTGTATGGCCGTCGGGCGGCGACTTCAGCGTCTCCGCACCGGCGATGACGGTGGCAGCCCCGGCGATGTTCTCGACCACGACGGTCTGGCCGAGCGTCTCCTTGAGGCTCTCCTGCGCCAGCCGCGCCACCGGGTCCATCGACGTACCCGGCGTGAAAGGGAGGATCAGGCGCACCGGGCGCTCCGGCTTCCAGGGGGATTGCGCCCTTGCCAGCGTCGGCAGGGTCAGCCCCGCAAGGAGAAGCGCACGTCGATCAAGCAACATCGGGATCCTCCACCACCGTACCGTTCGACTTCCGGCAACACATCGGAGCGCGTGCAGCGACCGGGCCGACGCCTCAGATCACGATCTCCCGCGGCAGCCCGCGCACATCCATCTCGTAGTCGAGCACCGCCACGGGCGGCCGGGAGAAGTGCCAGGTCACGGCGCGGCCGAGGCTGGTGACGGGCCCGAGGACCTCCGCCAGCAGCGGATGAATGTCGCGCACCGTGTAGATGTTCGTGACCGTGGCATCGCCCCAGCCATGGCCGAGCCCCGCGAGCCGACGGCCCATCTCGCCCATCACCCATTCGGCCTTGGCCCGAACGCCCTCGGGCGAGGCATCGCCCAGCCGGATCGTGCCCTGCGCGTAGCTCGCGCCACCCTCGGGCGCCTCGCCGCTGCCGGCCACCACGAAGCTCGGCCGGGCCGAGGCGTCCGGAACGGTGTAGCTGAAAGCGTGCAGCGCGACGGTGTCCGGCTTGCCGAACTCCGGGCAGATGTTCGTCCGGGCAACCGGATTCACCTGCCCCTGCAGGACCCCCCATTGGTCGAGCCGGGAGGCATAGAGCCGGTTGAAGGCATCGAACCCGCCTTCCGAGAAGGGCTCGGGCGAGCGCAGTTCGCAGGCGCAGAGCGCGGTGAGTGGCCTGCCCGCCTGCTTCAGATGCGCCTCGATGAGCGCAAGGCCACGGTCCATCGGCACCGGGGCCGCCAATTGCGCCCGTTCGATCCGGAAGCCCGGTTCGGCCGCGACACCGCCGGAATACTGGTAGACGGCCGGGATGAACCGGTAGCTGCCGTCCTGGCTGGTTCGGGTTGAGTACATCGGGTCGGATCCTCGCCTGGTTTTCCTAAGTCGTAGAGGCCAGGCCGGCTGATCAGCCAGCATGCATTCGAGGAGAGTTCGTTGCCGATCCGGCAACACTCACCTACGATCCAGGCTCTCGCATCGACCGCGGCCCCTTGCCATGTCGCTCACCCGCTATCGCTATTTCGCGCTCGTCGCCGATCACGGCTCGGTCCGCGAGGCAGCCGATGCGCTGCGCGTCGCGCCATCGGCGATCAGCCGCCAGGTCGCCAGCCTCGAGGAGGAGTACGGCACAGCGCTGTTCGAGCGCCGGGCGCGCGGAATGAGGCTGACCACCGCGGGAACGGCGGTGCTCGAGACAGCCCGCACCATCCTCGACAGCGTCCAGACGGCGCGTGCCGCGATCGAGGAGCTGCAAGGCATGAAGCGCGGGCATGTGCGCGTCTGGACGGTCGAGGGCGCGATGGATGACTTCGTCTACCCGGCCCTTGCCGAGTTCTCGGCCGCCCATCCCTCAGTGAGCTTCGACATCATGGTCGCGAGCTCGGACCAGCTCGTGCAGCGTCTGCTCGACGACGAGGCCGATGTCATCGTGGCCTTCAACCCGATCCTGCATCGCAGCGTCCTCTCGCTCGCGGAGATCGCCGACGCGCTCGTCCTCGCCGCGCATCCGGACGATGCCGTCGCCGGGCGGCCGTCGGTGAGGATTGCCGAGATCGGCGAGATGCGCCTTGCCCTTCCCGACCGGACCTTCGGTCTGCGGCGTCTCGTCGACGACATGGTCACAGCGACCGGGATCGAGCTCAAGCCGGCGCTGGTCACGAATTCGATCGCATCGCTGCGCTCTTTCGCCCGGGCGGGCCTCGGCGTCAGCGTCCTGACCCGCTGCGCGACGCGGCGGGACGTCACCGAAGGGCGGCTGGTGGCAGTTCCACTGCAGGGTCGCAACCTGCGCAAGGCCTGCCTCAAGATCTGCGTGCGCAAGGGGCGCAACCTGTCCCCGGCGGCGCGGGCGCTGTCGCGGCATCTGGCGCGGAGCGCAAGGAAATACGCCGCAGGGCAAGCGTAGCCGGGAGGGCTTTTCTTAACCCGCCGTTATCCTTGACGGGCTAGCCTCCGCGCAGGTTGGAGCGGCCTGTCGCCGCTCCGCCAATCGCGTCGAGTTGAGTAGCGGTCGTGCGTATCCTGCGGTCCCTGAGCTTCGGCATCGGCCTGGCGGCACTGAGCCTTGCTGCCGGCTTCGTCGCGCCGGCAGTGGCGGCCACCGCGACCTTGCGCGGCGAAGCCATGCGCGCCGGCTTCGGCCGCCTCGCCTTCGCCTTCGATGAGCCGGTGACGACACGGGTGCGCGTCGCCAACGGCGTCGTCATCATCGGCTTCAGCCAGCCGGTGAAGCTCGACCTGAGCCGGCTCGCCGCCGAGCTGCCGAGCTATATCTCCGTGGTGCGAATCGACCCGGACGAGCGCGGCCTGCGCCTGGCGCTCGCCCGCCCCTATCGCGCCAACCTGCTAGAAGCCGGCGACAAGGCTTTCATCGATCTCCTGCCCGAGAACTGGACCGGCCAGCTGCCGGGCCTGCCGCCCGAAGTCCTCGCCGAGCTGACCCAGCGCCTGCGCCTCGCCGAGGGGCGCGCCCGCGAGATCGCGCGCATGCCGGCGCCCACGCCGAAGCCCCTCGGTTTCCGCACCGCCCGCCTGCCCACGCTCGATCGCCTGATGTTCTCGGCGCCGCCGGAGGCCCTGCTCACCCCGAGCCTGGACGACGGCAAGCTGACGCTGAATTTCGACCAGGCGCTGGCGGTGACGCCATCACAGATCCGCAGCCTGCTGCCGGCCGATTTCACACTGGAACAGGCGACGATCGGCAACGACCGGACGCAGCTCGTCTTCACCGTGCCGAAGGAGCGCCAGCTCCGCAGTTTCCGCGACGAGGCCGGCTGGACCGTCGACCTGCCGCATACCGGCGCCGCCGTCCCGCTCTCGCTCGCCGATCTGCAAGCGGCCGCGCCGGCCGAAGCCAAGCCGGCCGACACCAAGGCAGCCGAGCAGAAGCCGGCTGCAGCGCCGCCATCTCCTGCTCCGAAAACCGATGCCCCCCAGGGCCAGGCCCAGCCCAGGCCGGCGGCTGCGATCGCCGATGCGCCACCTCGGGATGTCGAGGTCGCCTCCGCGGCGGACGGCGATGGCGGCCGCATCGACTTCCGCTTCTCGCGGCCGACAGGCGCCGCCGCCTTCGCCGAGCCCGGCCGGGTCACGCTCGTCTTCGATACGCGCGACACGCTCGACCCGGACAAGCTCAAGGGCATGCTGCCGGCGCTGGTCGAGGACATCACCGTCACCCGTGAGGCCAAGGTCACGCTCGTGCGGTTGAAGACGCGCCGCCAGCAGATCGTGCGGCTCTCCGATGATGGACCGCAATGGTCGCTGACCTTCGGCGACAAGGCGGGCAAGCCGGCCGGCGCGCTCGCGCCCCGCCGCGACGCCGACGAGCGTGGCCAGACCATCGTCGCGGTCCCGGTTCCGGGGCTGACCGGCGTGCACTGGCTGGAGAACAGCGAGGGCGGCCCGATGATCGCGGTCGCGACCGCGCTCGGGCCGACGCGCGCCGTCCCGAAGCCCTATCGCTTCATCGAGTTCGGCCTGCCGCAAAGCGCCCATGGCGTCGTCGTCAGTGCCGTCGCCGACGATCTCGCCGTGCGCGCCGACACCGACGCCGTCCGGATCGGTCGCCAGAACGGGCTGATCGTCAGCCTCGACGCCAGCAAGGAAAACGAGGCGGAGAAGAAGAACGCCCAGGCTGCACCCCAGCCACTGCTCGACAGCGAGGCTTGGTCCGCGCTGCACACCACGGACATCCGCGACCGCGCCGCGGCCTTGCTGCGCGAGGTCGCCGCCGCCTCGCGCGGCCGCAAATCCGAGACCCGGCTGGCGCTGGCGCGTTTCCTCGCCGCTAACGGCATGATGCCGGAAGCGGCCGGGCCGCTGAATGCGCTGCTCGCAGACGACGCCGCAATGCGCGGCAACCGCGACGCGCTCTTCCTGCGCGGTCTGATCGCCACCCGCATGCATCGCAGTGCCGAGGCGCTGAAGGCTTTCGACGCCGCCCCCATTCGCGAAGAGGCCGAGACCGGGCTCTGGCGTGCGCTCTCGGAGCAGCGGCTCGGCCGCAACGCCCAGGCGCTCGCCGGCTTCCGCCGGGCCGAGGGCATCCTCGATCGCTATCCCGCCGATCTCCAGGCCGAGTTCCGCCCGGCCATGGTGCGGGCCGCGCTCGCCGCCGGCGAGGCGACGGTGGCGGAAAAGCAGATCGGCCGGCTCGCCGAGATGCCCGAGGATCTGGTCAATCCCGAGGAGCTGGCGCTGCTGCGCGCCCGGCTCGACGATGTCAGCGGCCGGCCGGAGGCGGCGATCAACGGCTACAAGCCGCTGTTCGAGGCGAAAGCGCGGCCTGTCGCGGCCGAGGCGCAATTGCGCGCGGTGAAGCTCGCCCGTGCCGAGAAGCGCACGGATTTCTCGGCCGACGAGGCCATCGCCCGGCTCGAAACCGTCTCGGCGATCTGGCGTGGCGGCGAGGTCGAGATCGAGGCGCTGGCCGAACTCGGCCGCCTCTATGCCGAGCAGCAGCGCTGGCGCGACGCCTTCCAGACGGCGCGGCGCGCCAACGAGGTTTTCCCGGAGCACCCGGCAACGCGGCTGCTGCACGACGAGACCGCCCAGCGCTTCGAGGCGCTGTTCAGCGACCCCGACCTCGAGAAGCTGCCGAGGCTCGAAGCTCTGGCGCTGTTCTACGACTTCAAGGACTATCTGCCCATCGGCCGGCGCGGCGACGAGATCACCCGCCTGCTCGCCGACCGGCTGGTCGAGCTCGACCTGCTCGATCAGGCCAGCGAGATCCTGCAATACCAGATGGACCGGCGTTTGACCGGCGCGGCACGCTCCACCGTGGCGACGCGGCTCGCCATGATCCGGCTGATGAACGGCAAGCCAGCTGAAGCCTTGCAGGCGGTCGTCTCGACCCGGCTGGCCGAGCTACCGGCCGACGTCAAGCGCGCCCGCCTGCTGCTGGAGGCCAAGGCCCTGTCCGACCTGTCGCGCACCGATCAGGCGCTCGACCTGCTCGAAGGCGAAAGCGGACCCGAGGTCGACCGGCTCAACGCCGACATCCTCTGGAACGGCCGGCGCTGGCGCGAGGCGGGCGAGGCGCTCGAACGCATCCTCGGCGAAAGCTGGCGCGGTCAGGCACCGCTCGGCGATGGCGAGCGCGGCGACGTGATGCGCACGGCGATCGCCTATGTCATGTCGAACGAGGCGCTCTCGCTCGACCGGTTGCGCACCAAGTTCGCCTCCAAAATGGCGCAGGGCGCGGATGCAAGGCTGTTCGGCTTCGTCACCGGCGCGAGCCGGGCCAGCGCCGCCGACATCCGCGAGGCCGCGCGCTCGGCCGCCGGCTCCGACACCATGACCGACTTCCTCAAGGAATACCGCAAGCGCTACCCGGCCTATTCCAGCGCCGTGCGCGAGAGGCGCAAGCCTGCCGAAGCCGACGCCGCCAATACCGGCTCGAAGCCGGGTCAGGGCTGAGCCCGCCCCTCCTCCGAGCCCTCATCCTGAGGAGCAGCCGTCAGGCTGCGTCTCGAAGGATGAGGGCTCGGTGTAGAATCGGCGATGGCGCGTCAGCTGCCGTAACTCTTCACCAGCGAGCCGGCGACCAGCCCCCAGCCGTCGACCAGCACGAAGAAGATCAGCTTGAACGGCAACGCCACCGTCACCGGCGGCAGCATCATCATGCCGACCGACATCAGGATCGAGGCGACCACCAGGTCGATGATCAGGAACGGCACGAATAGAAGGAAGCCTATCTCGAAGGCGCGCCTGAGCTCCGAGATCATGAAGGCAGGCACCAGCACCTGGATCTGGATGTCCTGCGGCCGCTCCGGCCTGGGTTCGCGCGACATCTCCATGAACAGCGCCAGGTCCTTCTCGCGCACATGCTTCAGCATGAATTCGCGGAACGGCACGATGCCGCGCTCGAACGCCTCCTGCGGCTGCATCTGCCCGGCGATCAAGGGCGCGCCGGCGACGCGATAGGCCTCCTTCAGCGTCGGCGCCATCACGAAGCCGGTCAGGAACAGCGAGAGCCCGATGATCACGGCATTGGGCGGCGCGGTCTGGGTGCCGATCGCCGAACGCAGCAGCGACAGCACCACGGCGATGCGGGTGAACGAGGTCACCATGATCAGGATCGACGGCGCCAGCGACAGCACCGTGATCGCGGCGATCAGCTGCAGCGCCCGCTCGGTGACGCCGCCCTGGCCGAGATCGAGCGACAGCGTCTGGGCCTGCGCCGCAGCGGCGATCCCGAGCACGCCAAGCGCAGCGGCGGACACCGCCAGCCAGCGCAATCTCCGTCCCGTGGGTGTCCGCGTGCCCATCATCCGTCCCGGCCCGAATCAAGGCGCGGGCTCGGGGAACGCTAGTTCAAGGTACCGGGACGCACGAAGCGCATTTCCCGCGCTATCCCCTGCCGCCTTGGCGGCTGCGGGGTGGCTCAGCCCTTCGGCTTGGGATCGCGCCCGAGCAGGCGGGCGAACTCGGCCTCGATCGCATCGACCGAGAACGGATCATCCTCGGGCGGCTTGGCCGCTGGCTTCGGCTCGGCCGGCTTGGCTTCGGCAGGCTTTGTCTCGGCAGGCTTGGCTTCCGCGGACTTGGCCTCAGCGGGCTTTGCTCCCGCCGGCTTGGCTTCGGGCGACTTGTCCTCGCCCTTGGCCGGTGCTTCGGCTGCCTCGGCCTTGACGGAATCCGGCCCGTCGTCGAGCACGTCGTCCAAAATGGGCCCGAACTTGGCGGGCTTGCCCTGATCCGCAGCCGGGGCCGGCGGCGCCTGCTCCTTCACCGGTACGGACTTCTTCTCCTCCGCCTTGGCGGGCTCGATGGCTGGCGCCTTCGGTGGGGCGAAGACCGGCGGGGCGACCAGCGGCGCTTCCGCGGCGGCGGGCCGGGCCGGCGCGGGCTTCAGCCCCAGCGCCATTTCGAGCTCCGCCTCCATGTCGAGCGCCGGCCTCGCGGGCGCAGGGACTGCCGGGGTTGCAGGGACCTGCGGTTTGGCGGCGACTACGGGGGAAGCCGGCAGCGCGACAGGCGCCGGGGGCGGAACTGCAGGCTTCGGCGCCGGGATTTCGGCCTCGGTGCGTGGGCTGCCAGTCCCCGGGCGCACAGCCGAGAACGGACGCTTCAGCGCCTCTTCGAGCTGGCGGGCCATGTCGCCGAGCTCGCTGGCGCTGGCCGCCGGAGCCGGATCCCGAGCCAGGGTCGCACCGATCCCGGCAACGCCCGCCGCCACTGCGGCAGGAACCGGAGCCGGCGCAGGCCGTGGCGGCTGAGGCTGAGCGGTCGGGCGCGCCGGGGGCGGCGTCAGAGGACGCAGCGGCGGCACGGGATCGACCGGAACGGCCGGGGCGGGCACCGGCGAAGGCGGTAGCGGGCGCGGCTCCTCGATGGGCTGCGGACGTGGCTCAGGTTCGAGCGCCAGCGGCCGCTCCGCCATGGCCTCGCTCGGCGTGGGAACCGCGACGCGCCCGCCGCTGCGCACGATATTGGTTTCGACGACGACGTCGGACGCGCCGCCGATCATGACGAGATGCTCGACATTGTCGCGCCGCACCAGGATCAGCTGGCGCTGGCGGTCGAGATCGTAGACATCGACCACGCCGAGGCGCGGCTGGCGGGTGCGGCCCCCACCCTGGCCCTTGAACTTCAGCCGACCGCCGCTCATCCGCCGCAGGAAGAAGCCCAGCAGCGCGACCAGGAGCAGCACCACTGCGAAGGCGATGATCCAACGCAGGCCGGAGGAAAGTTCGAAGCCAAACAGAGTCTGCAAGGTCTGCCTCATGAAGCGACGCGACAGCCGCCGACCGCTCTTTGTAAGGGCGATCAGACGGATAGACGGAGCTGGCTATATCATAAGCGTCGCCAGTTCGAGAAACATGGTTAGCAGATGGTTAACATGAACCTGCAGATCGCGCCGGATTAACCGCGCATTAACCATGCACCCGGCAATAATTTCCCACTTCGGCAGGAGCCGACGGGAGATTGGCAGCATGGCTAACAACGGCCTTGGTCTGATGGGAGCGCTGAAGACGCGGATGCAATGGCATCAGGCGCGCCAGAAGCTGCTCGCCGAGAACGTCTCGAACGCCGATACGCCCCGTTTCAAGCCGCATGACCTGCGCGCGCCCTCCCCGGCCGGCGGCGCCATGACGCTGGCGCAGACCTCGCCGCTGCATCTCGGCCTCTCCGGCCAGCGCAGCGGCTTCGATCCGCGCGATCCCAAGCGCTTCGAGACCACGCCGAGCGCCAACAGCGTCAATCTCGAGGACGAGATGATGAAGGTCGCGCAGAACCAGTCGGACTACCAGCTCGCCGCCTCGCTCTACAGCAAGAGCCTCGGGCTGATGAAGATCGCGATCGGCAAAGGCCGGTAAGGAGCCGCATCATGGATCTGCTCAAGAGCCTCGCCGTCGCCGCCTCCGGCCTGAAGGGCCAGGCCGGCCGCATGCGCGTCATCGCCGAGAACCTCGCCAACGCCGATTCCTCGCCCGATCGCGCCGGCGTCGACCCCTATCGCCGCAAGATCGTGAGCTTCCAGGGCAAGCTCGACCGCGAGCTCGACGCCCAGGTCGTCGAGCTCGGCCGCGTCAGCCGAGACCGCAGCGATTTCAAGACGAAGTACGATCCCGGCCATCCGGCGGCCGATGCCAGCGGCCAGGTCAAGATGCCCAATGTCAACTCGCTGATCGAGACGATGGACATGCGCGAGGCCCAGCGCAGCTACGAGGCCAATCTCAACGTCATCTCGTCCACGCGCCGGATGATCCAGCGTACCATCGACATCCTGCGCGCCTGACTCGGCCGGCTGAAGCGGAGCCATCGTCATGACCACCTCGAGTTTCGCCGCTGGCGCCTATGCCTCGATGCAAGGGATGGGCGCGAGCGCCCTGCTGAAGAAGCCGGCTTCGGTCGGCGGGTCCGACGGAGCCGGCGCCGGCCTGCCCGACTTCTCGTCGCTCGTCAGCAAGGCGCTGGAATCGACCGCGCAGAGCGCCCGCCAGGCCGACATCCAGGCCGGCAATGTCGCCGCCGGCCGCTCGGATGTCGTCGACGTGGTCACGGCCGTCGCCGAGAGCGAGGCCGCGATCGAGACGCTGGTGGCGGTGCGCGACCGCGTCATCGCCGCCTATGAGGAAATCATGCGGATGCCGGTCTGACGACCGCCGTTTCACCCAACGCCGACCGGATCAGAGCCCATGACCTCCGCAGCCATCCTCGACGTCGCCCGCGACGGCATCGTCGTCTTCCTCAAGGCCGGCGCGCCGCTGATGCTGATCGCGCTCGTCGTCGGCCTCGTCGTCTCGCTCGTCCAGGCGCTGACCCAGATCCAGGAGCAGACCCTGGTCTACGTCCCGAAGATCATCGCGGTCTTCGCTGCCCTCTTGCTGTTTTTGCCGTTCATGGGCGATGCCCTGGCGGGTTATATGGGCAGGGTCGCCGTCCGAATCGCCACGGGCGAATGAGTCCAGCGCCAGCCAGCGCCTCCTTGCTGCGGAGTCCGGCCGGCGCATCTTGCTGGCGCTGGAGCCGGGTCCGCCCGATGCAGATCGCCGTCCTGCCCGAGATCAGCGCGCTGTTCGTGCTGGTCTTCGCGCGCGTCGGCACGCTGGTGATGCTGATGCCTGGCATCGGCGAGCGCCTCATCCTCTCGCGCGGCCGGCTTTCCCTCGCCTTCTTCGTTGCGCTGGTGATTCTGCCGATGGCGCGCGGCACGATCACGATCCCGCAGAACCCGGCAGCGCTGGGCGGGCTGCTGATCAGCGAGATCCTGATCGGCCTCGTCATCGGCGCCAGCGCGCGCCTGCTGATGGGCGCCCTGCAGACGGCCGGCTTCATCGTCGCCCAGACCATGGGGCTGGGCTTCGCCGTCACCGTCGATCCGACCGGCGGCCTGCAGAACCCCTCGATCGCCAACTTCCTCTCGATGCTCGGCATCACGCTGATCCTGGCGGCGGACCTGCACCATCTCGCGCTCGCCGCCATCCATGAGAGCTATCGTCTGCTGCCGCCCGGCGGCTTTCCCGATGTCGGCGACGTGATGGCCCTGGCGGTCAAGGCGATGGCGCAGGGCTTCTCGCTGGCGGTGCAGATCTCGGCGCCGTTCATCGTCTTCGGCCTGCTGTTCAACCTCGGCCTCGGTGTGCTGGCGCGGCTGATGCCGCAGCTCCAGGTCTTCTTCCTCGCGGTCCCCGCCTCGATCCTCGGCGGCATGCTGGTGCTGCTCGCCTCCGTCGGAGTGATGATGGGCGTCTTCCTCGACGATCTCGGCGCGTTCCTGCGCCAGTTCATCGGCCTCTAGGAGAGACGGGCGATGGCGGGAGACGTCGAGAACGAAGATCGCACAGAAGAACCGACCCAGCGAAAGCTCGACGAAGCCGTCGAGAAGGGCGACGTCGCGAAATCGCAGGAGATCGGCACCTTCTTCGTACTCTGCGGCTTCACCTTGGCGCTGCTGGTCGCGGCCGGCAGCTCGGCCCGCGATGCAGCGCTCTCGCTGCGCTCCTTCCTGATGAACGCACATCAGGTCTCGGACGATGCGGGCGCCCTCTTCCACGTCACCAGCAAGGGCGTGATGACGGGCTTTGCCATCATGGCCCTGCCGCTCGGCTTCATCCTCATCGCCGCGCTCGCCGGCGCCCTGATCCAGCATAAGCCGCTCTGGACCACCGAGCCGATGATGCCGAAATTCGACCGGATCTCGCCGATGGCCGGCGCCAAGCGCATCTTCGGCAAGGATGCCTGGGTCAACTTCGCCAAGGGCCTCGCCAAGATCGCCCTGGTCGGCGTCGGCGTCTGGATGGTGCTCTGGGGCGAACGCGACCGCCTGCAGGGCTTCGCCCAGATGGATGTGCACGCCTTGCTGCCCGCCGTGCTCGTGCTGACGATCAAGCTGATGGCCAGCGTGCTCGCCATCTTCGCGATCATCGCGATCGGCGATTTCGGCTACCAGCGCTTCACTTGGTACCAGCGCCAGCGCATGACCAAGCAGGAGCTCAAGGACGAGTACAAGAACACCGAAGGCAATCCCGAGGTGAAGGCCAAGCTGCGGCAATTGCGCGCCCAGCGCGCCCGCTCGCGCATGATGGCACAAGTGCCGAAGGCGACGGTGATCATCACCAACCCGACCCACTACGCCGTCGCCCTGCAATACGAGTCGGGCCAGGGCGCACCGCTCTGCCTCGCCAAGGGCGTCGACGCGATCGCGCTCAAGATCCGCGAGGTCGCCGGCGAGCACAGCATCCCGATCGTCGAGAATCCGCCTCTGGCGCGCGCGCTCTACGCCACTGTCGAGATCGACGACGAAATTCCTGTCGAACACTATCAGGCGGTGGCGGAAGTCATCGGATACGTCTTGCGCCTGAAGCGCCGGCGCGCCTAACTCGCTGGCCGGGCAGACGTCTCTAGGGTATTGCCGGCCCTCGACCCACCGCTGACGGGCGATTGAAGGAAACGGACCCGCTGCAATGAGCGCAAGCACGGCATCGAGCGCGATCGACCGTTCCGACCGGCCCGGCCATGTCGGCATCATCCTTCTGGTCGCCGGCCTCCTGGTCGGCGCCGCGATCGCGCTCGGCTTCATCGCCAATGAATGGGCGCAGCCGCTGATCCTCGGCCTGCTCGCCTTGCTCTCGGTCGTCGGTGTGTTCTGCCTGTTCGCCTTCGCGATCGGGCTGATCCAGTTCGCCGGGCGCTCGGCGCGCAACGATCTGACCAAGGCGATCGTCGACAGCGCCGAGGACGGCGTCGTCGTCACCGAGGCCGAAAACCGCATCGTCTACGCCAACGAGGCCTATCTCGCTTTCGCCGGAGCCCGCAACGCCAGCGAGATCGCGCCGGTCGAGCGCCTGTTCAAGGGCCGCGCCGAGGTCTCCGAGGCGATCTACCGCCTTGCCACCGCCGCCCGCGCCGGCCGCCGGCTCTCGGAAGAGATCAGGCTCGAGCCGGCCCTGAACGAGCGCGGCGCCGTCGGCTGGTACCGGGTGCGCGTCTCGCCGATCACCCGCGCCGGCCGCCCGGCCTGCCTGTGGAGCGTCACCGACGTCACTCCCGAGCGCGAGCGCCAGGAGAACGCCTTCCAGGAGCTGCAGCACGCGATCGACTATCTCGACCACGCTCCGGCGGGCTTCCTCTCGATCGATGCCGATAGCGAGGTGCCCTATCTCAACGCGACGCTCGCCGGCTGGCTCGACTACGACCTCGCCCGCTTCGGCTCCGGCGGCCTGCAGCTCGAGGACATCGCCTCGCCCAATGCCGCGGCGCTGATCCAGGCCATTCGCGGCCAGCCCGGCGATGTCCGCATCGAGGTGCTCGATGTCGACCTGCGCCGCCGCAACGGCCAGTCGCTGCCGGTCCGGCTGCACCACCAGGTCGCCTTCGGCCAGGACGGGCGCGCCGGCGCCTCGCGCACCCTCGTCCTCAACCGCGCCACCGGCGAGGCCGGCGCCGACCGTCATACCGACGCCGAGGCGCGCTTCGCCCGCTTCTTCCATGCGACGCCGATGGCGATCGCGACCGTCGATCGCCATGGTGCGATCCTGCGCTCGAACGCGTCCTTCGCCCGCCTGACGCAGGGCGGCGCGCAGCCGGCGACGATCCAGGAGCTGGTCAATGGCAACGGCGCCCTCGCCGAGGCCTTCGACGCGGCGCTCGCCGGCAAGGGCGAGATCGCCCCGCTCGACGCGGCGCTGTCGGGCGAGGATGGCCGCTCAGCAAGGCTCTATCTCTCGCCGGTTCCGGCGAGCGAAGACGCCGATGGCGAGCGCGCCATCGTCTATGCGCTGGAGACCACCGCCGAGCGCAAGCTCAAGGACAATATGGACCAGGCCGGCAAGATGCAGGCGGTCGGCCAGCTCGCCGGCGGCATCGCGCACGACTTCAACAACGTGCTGCAGGTCATCATCAACGCGTCGGAATTCTTGCTCGCCAGCCACAAGCCGACCGATCCGTCCTTCCCGGACATCATGCAGATCAAGCAGAACGCCTACCGGGCGGCCTCGCTGGTCCGGCAATTGCTGGCCTTCTCGCGCCGGCAGACCCTGCGCCCGCAGGTGCTGGCGCTTGGCGACGTGCTCTCCGATCTCTCGCTGATGCTGAAGCGCGTCGTCGCCGACAAGATCGCCCTCGATGTCCGCCAGGGCCGCGACCTCTGGCCGGTCAAGGCCGATCTCGGCCAGCTCGAGCAGGTGGTGGTCAACCTCGCCGTCAACGCCCGCGACGCCATGCCGAGCGGCGGCAAGCTGCAGGTGCGCACCCGCAACATGCCGGCGGCCGAGGCCAGCGAGCTCGGCTATGACAGCCTGCCCGCCGCCGACTATGTCCTGCTCGAAGTCGAGGACAGCGGCACCGGCATCCCGGCCGAGCATCTGGAGAAGATCTTCGAGCCGTTCTTCACCACCAAGGAGGTCGGCAAGGGCACGGGCCTTGGCCTCTCGATGGTCTACGGCATCGTCAAGCAGACCGGCGGCTTCGTCTTCTGCGACTCGGTCGTCGGCCGCGGCACCAATTTCCGCATCTTCCTGCCGCGCTACATCCCGACCGAGGAGGACATCGCCGCCGAGGCCGCCGCCAGGGAGGCGCCGAAGAAGACGGCAGCCGACCATACCGGCGCCGGCGTCATCCTCCTGGTCGAGGACGAGGATGCGGTGCGCGCCCTCAACGCCCGCATGCTGGTCTCGCGCGGCTACACCGTCCACGAGGCTGCCTCGGGTGTGGAAGCGCTCGACCAGTTCCAGAAGCACGAGGGCAAGATCGACCTCGTCATCTCCGACGTGGTCATGCCCGAGATGGACGGCCCGACCCTGCTCGGCGAACTGCGCAAGCGCAGCCCGGCAACCAAGGTCGTCTTCGTCTCCGGCTATGCCGAGGAGGCTTTCCGCAAGAACCTGCCGGAGGGCGAGGATTTTCACTTCCTGCCCAAGCCGTTCACGATGAAACAGCTCGTCGAGACGGTGAAGGCTGCAATGGCCTGAACGCGCCGGGAACCCCGGCGCCTGCCAGCATTACGAAGAGTTCATGTTGCGGACAGGCCGCCGCGACCGCCGCAAGCTAGAGTGACGCCACGTCGACAGCGCTGCGCCGTGGTGACCAATGAAACGTTACGCGATCATAGCCCTTCTGGTGGCTGTCGCAGTCTTTGCCACCTGGCGCCTGGTCAGGCCGCAGGACGGCCCGCAGCAGGCCCATGCCGAGCGCCGCGCCGGCCCCATCGCAAGCCCGGTTACGACTGTGCTCGCCGGCCGCGCCGATGTGCCCGTGACGCGCCGCTCGATCGGCTTCGCCGAGCCGGTCGCCATCGTCGCGGTCAAGTCCCGTCTCGACGGCGTCATCGCCGACCAGCACGTCAAGGAAGGCCAGGAGGTCAAGCAGGGCGACCTGCTCTTCACCCTCGACGACCGCGAGCTCAAGGCCCAGGTCGCCCGCGACGAGGCCAATGTCGAGCGCGACAAGGCGACGGTGGCGCAAAAGCGCGCCGATCTCGCCCGCCAGAAGAGCCTGGTCGACAAGGGCGCCGGCACGCAGCAGGCGCTCGACCAGGCGACCGCCGACGAGGCCGTCGCCACCGCCGCCGTCAAGGCGGACGAGGCAACCTTGGCGCTCGACCGCGTCCGGCTCGGCTACACCACGATCACTGCCCCGATCTCCGGCCGACTCGGCGCCATCGCAGCGACACCCGGCAATGCGGTGCGCGCCAATGACGCCAGCAGCAATCTCCTGACGGTGACCGAGCTCGCCCCGATCCGCGTGACCTTCACCTTGCCCGAGCGCGACCTGCCCCTGTTGCAGGAGGCGGCCAAGGCTCAGGCGCCGGCAAAGGTCACCGCCTTCGCTTCAGGAACGCGCGAGGAACTCGCCACCGGCGATCTCTCCTTCATCGATTCCGCCGTCGACATCCCCTCCGGCACCGTCAGCGTGAAAGCGCTGTTCACCAACGAGCCGCACCGGCTCTGGCCCGGGCAATATGTCGATGTCGTCATTCAGCTCGGCATGATGTCCGGCTCGGTGACGGTGCCCTCGGTCGCCCTGCAGGAGGGCCAGAAGGGCCCGTTCGTCTATGTCGCCAAAGCCGACGACACGGTCGAGGCCAGGCCCGTCAAGGTCGCGTCCAATGAGAACGGCGTTGCAGCGATCGCCTCGGGCCTGGCGCAGGACGAGAAGGTCGTCACCGAAGGCCAGTCGCGGCTGGCGCCCGGCGCCCCGATCAGGCTGACCGCCCCGCAAACCGCCAAGCCGTGAGGGCGCGCCATGTCGGTCTCGGCCTTCTGCATCCGTCATCCCGTCGCGACGATCCTGATGTCGTGCGCGCTCATCCTCGGCGGCCTGTTCGCCTGGCGCTCCCTGCCGGTCGCGGCGCTGCCGCGCGCTGAGTTCCCCGTCGTCAACGTTTCCGCGCAATTGCCGGGAGCCTCGCCCGAGATCATGGCGACCTCGGTCGCGACGCCACTGATCAAGCAGTTCGCCACCATCGCCGGCATCGATTCGATCGCGACCACCAACGCGCTCGGCAATACCTCGATCGCGATCCAGTTCGCGCTCGACCGTGACATCGACGCCGCCGCGGCCGACGTCCAGGCGGCGATCGCCCGCACCCAGCGCCAGCTCCCCGTCGACATGACGACGCCGCCGAGCTACCGCAAGTTCAACCCGGCCGACGCTCCGATCCTGCTGCTGGCGCTGAAGAGCGAGGTCACGCCGCTCTCCAAGATCGACGCCTTCGTCCAGCAGGTGCTGTCGCCGACGCTCTCCACGGTCGAGGGCGTGGCGCAGGTCCAGATCTTCGGCAGCCAGAAATACGCGGTCCGCATCCAGGTCGACCCGACGGCGCTGGCCGCCCGCGGCATCGGCATCAACGAATTGCAGGCGGCGATCACCGCCGCCAACGTCAACACCCCGGTCGGGACGATGCAGTCCGGCCCGCAGCAATTGACGCTGGAGGCGCAGACCCAGCTCGCCGACGCCGGCCATTTCGCGGATATCATCATCGCTACCCGCGATGGCCGCCCGGTCCGGCTCGGTGATGTCGCCAAGGTGATCGACTCCGTCGAAAACCTGCAGCTCGCCAGCTGGTATGATGGCTCGCGTGCCCTCGTCGTCGCGGTCTTCCGCCAGCCCGACGCCAACACGGTCGAGGTCGTCGACCGGGTCAAGACGGCGATCGGCCAGATGCAGTCGCTGCTACCGCCGGCGACCACGCTCGGCCTGCTCAACGACCGCTCCGCCTCGATCCGCCAGGCGGTCGAGGACGTCCAGTTCACGCTCGGGCTGACGATCGTGCTGGTCGTCGCGGTGATCTTCCTGTTCCTGCGCCGTTTCACCGCGACACTGATCCCGGCGGTGGCGGTGCCGATCTCGCTGATCGCGACCCTGGGCGCGATGTATCTGCTCGATTTCTCGATCGACAACATCTCGCTGCTCGGCCTGACGCTCGCGGTCGGCCTCGTCGTCGACGATGCGATCGTGATGCTCGAGAACATCGTCCGCCACATGGAGGAGGACGGGCTCTCCGCCTTCGACGCGGCGCTGAAGGGCTCGAGCGAGATAGGTTTCACCATCATTTCGATCTCGCTCTCGCTGGTCGCGGTCTTCATCCCCGTGCTGCTGATGGGCGGCGTGATCGGGCGCGTCTTCAACGAGTTCGCGATCGTTGTCACCGTCGCCATCCTCGCCTCCGCCTTCGTCTCGCTGACGCTGACGCCGATGATGTGCGCCCGGCTCAGTGCCGATGCCGCCGGCCATGGCGCCAGTGGCGGCAAGGACAGGCTCGCCTTCCTCGAACGCGGCTTCGACGCGCTGCTCGGCGCCTATCGCGCCGGACTCGACCTCAGCCTGAAATACCGCCGCACCGTGCTGATGATCTTCCTCGCCAGCGTCGCCGCCAGCGCCTGGCTGGTGGTGACCATCCCCAAGGGCTTCTTCCCGCAGGAGGATATCGGCCAGCTCCAGGTCGCGACCGAGGCGCGCCAGGACATCTCCTTCGACGCCATGTCGGGCCTGCAGCAGAAGGTCGAGGAGGTCTTCCGCCGCTCGCCCTATGTCACTCATGTCGCCTCGACCATCGGCTCCGGCGGCCAGTCCAGCAGCCTCAATGCCGGGCGGCTCTTCGTCGAGCTGAAGCCGAAGGACCAGCGCCCGCCACTGCAGCAGATGCTTGGCGAGCTGCGCCGCCAGCTCGCCGCCATCCCGGGCATCGCCACCTACATGTCGCCGGTCCAGAACCTCAACATCGGCGCGCGCTCTTCGAAGAGCCAGTACCAGTTCGTGATGCAGTCGATCGACCAGGCGGCTCTCTCCGACTGGTCAGGCAAGATGCTGGAGGCGCTGCAGCACGATCCGCTCTTCGTCGACGTCACCACAGACCTTCAGAACAAGGCGCTGCTCGCCAATCTCGTCGTCGACCGGGCCAAAGCGCAGTCGCTCGGCATCAGCGCCGACGTGCTGCGCTCCAGCCTCTATTCAGGCTTCGGCGTGCGCCAGATCTCGACGATCTACACCACCAGCGACAGCTACCAGGTCATCATCGAGTTCAATCCCGACATCCAATGGTCGAATGACCGGCTCGACCAGGTCCGCTTCCGCTCCTCCTCGGGCGCGCTCGTCCCGCTCGGCACCTTCGCCCGGATCGAGCGCAAGGCCGGCCCGCTCACGGTCAACCAGCTCGGCCAGCTCCCGGCCGTCACGCTCTCCTTTAACCTGCCGGCCGGCCGCGCACTCGGCGAAGCGGTGCAGCGCATCGACGCGATCAAGGCCGAGCTCGGGCTGCCCGCTCAGATCGGCACCAGTTTTGCCGGCGTCGCCAAGACCTTCGAGCAGTCGCTCGGCAATCAGGGCCTGCTGATCGCCGGCGCGGTGCTGACGATCTACATCGTGCTCGGCATCCTCTATGAGAGCTTCATCCACCCGCTGACCATCCTGACCGGCCTGCCGGCGGCGGCTCTCGGCGCGCTCCTGACGCTGAAGCTCTTCGGCCTCGACCTCTCGGTCATCGCGGTGATCGGGCTCCTGATGCTGATCGGCATCGTCAAGAAGAACGCGATCATGATGATCGACGTCGCGCTCGAACTGCAGCGCGCCGGCGAGTCGCCGGACACCGCGATCCGCGAAGCCTGCCTGCGCCGCTTCCGGCCGATCATCATGACCACGCTGGCGGCGATCCTCGGCGCCCTGCCGATCGCGATCGGGGCCGGCGCCAGCGCCGAGCTGCGTCAGCCGCTCGGCCTCGCCGTCGTCGGCGGGCTGATCGTCTCGCAGGTGCTGACCCTGTTCATAACCCCGGTGATCTTCCTCTTCATGGAAGGACTCTCGCGGCGGTTCGGCAAGCACTCGCCAGTGCCAGCGCAAGTCACGGGCGCCGAGCACAAGCCGATTTGACGACAGTCCGGCCCCCCGATCATCGCGACGCAATGGCGCTATCGTTGGAGCTTGCTGAGCTTTTCCAACAATGCCTCGGCCACAGCGGACGATGAGGCTGGATTCTGCCCGGTAACCAGCAGGTCGTCGATCGCGACATGCGACTGCCAGTTCGGCGCCTGCGAGTAACGCCCGCCGTTCCGCCTGAGCATGTCCTCGACCAGAAACGGCACGGTATCGGTGAGGCCCTCGGCCTCTTCCTCGCTATTGGTGAACCCGGTAACGGAACGCCCTTCCACCAGTGGCCTGCCGTCGACCGCCCGCGTGCGCAGGAATATGGCTGGTCCGTGACATAGAGCAGCAACCGGTCGACGGGCCTCGATCATGCGTTCGATCAGAGCGATCGAGACGGGATCCTCCGCGAGATCCCAGAGCGGTCCGTGACCTCCCGGGAAGAACACCGCGTCGAAATCCTCCGGTGCGACATCGGCCAGTCTGCGCGTCGCCGTCAGGGCCGCCAGCGCACCCGCGTCATGCTCCAGGCGGCGCGTCGCCTCCGTCTGGGCACCCGGCTCCGCGCTCCGCGGATCGAGCGGCGGCCTGCCGCCCAGCGGCGAAGCCAGGACGATCTCCGCTCCCGCATCCCTAAAGGCGTAGTAGGGCGTCGCGAACTCTTCTAGCCAGAAACCGGTCTTCCTGCCGGTGTTCCCGAGCTGATCGTGCGAGGTCAGAATGATCAGGATTTTCATGAGGTAAGAACCTTCTTAGATTGCAGCTCAGGCGGCCGTGTAGCCGCCATCGGCCAGCAAGCCATGGCCGGAGATGAACGACGCGTCATCGGAGGCCAGGAAGGCGACGATCTTCGCCATTTCCTCGGCGGTGCCGGCGCGGCCGGGCACGGTCGAGCGCGCAAAACCATCCTTGGCCTCGGCTGAGGGCCAGATGCGATCCTGGAACGGGGTATCGATGATCCCCGGGCAGAGGGCATTGACCCGCACGCCGCGCCGAAACCACTCCAGCGAGGCCGTCTTGGTCAGGCCAAGGACCGCGTGCTTGGTCGCGATGTAGAGTGCCGCATTCTCGAAGCCGATGACACCGCCCATCGAAGCGTTGTTGATGATGACCCCACTCCCCTGGGCGAGCATCATCTTCGCCTGATGACGCATGGCGTTGAAGACGCCTCGCACATTCGGCTCGAAGACCTCGTCATAGTGGACATCGTCGAGCTCGACGAAAGGGCGGAACGTGCCTTCGGTGCCCGCATTGTTGAAGGCGATGTCGAGCCGCCCATAGGCAGCGACGGTCCCGGCCACGAGATCGGCCAAATCCGTCTCGCGCGTGACGTCTGCTCGGATCGCTGTCGCCTCCAGCCCCTCAGCGGCGAGGCTCGCGGCGAGCGCTTCGATCTCATCGCTGCGCCGGGCGCTGACGACAACCTTGGCGCCTCGCCGCGCCAGTTCGATCGCCGTGGCCCGGCCGATGCCCGAACTGGCCCCGGTGACGAGCGCCACCCGGGCCCCGAGGCTGCCGGGAACAAAAGTGCCTGATTGGATATGCGTCTGAGCGTTCGAGGACATGCGGGCTCCTTGCCCGCCGGACAGGCCGGCGGGGCGACAAAGAAGTATCTGCGATTGCATTGATGGCTTTCCGCCGCTGGCAGAGCCGTCACCAACCAGCACCATGTTGGCAATGACAACATTGATGTCAGATGTTGTCGCTGTCAACTCGCCAGATCATAGTGCCGCCATGATTAAGCCCGGCGCATATCACCATGGCGACCTGCGGACCGCGATCATCGCTGAGGCCATCGCAATCGCGGAAGAAGAAGGCGTATCGGCGCTCTCGGTGCGTGCGGTAGCGCGGCGCCTCGGCGTATCTCACGCGGCGCCGGCGCGCCATTTCGCCAGCCGCGCGGACCTGCTGGTCGGCCTGGCCACAGCGGCATTCTCGCTCTTCGCCGAGGAATTGGAGCGGAGCCATGCTGCGGCCGGCCCAGGCAATACGCATCTGGCCGAACTGGGCACCGCCTATGTCCGCTTCGCGCTGCGCCGCCCGGCGCTCTTCCGGCTGATGTTCAATTCGGAAGCGACGGAACAGGCCAGCGCGCCAGATCCAGCGTTTCAGGCTGCGAACGATCGCGCCTTCGGCATCCTGGCGTCGGCTGTCCGCTCGGCCATGGGGCGAGATACCCCGGAAGGAGAGGTCCAGCAGGCTGCCCTGCTCGCCTGGGCCGGAGCCCACGGCGCGGCCATGCTCTGGCTGGACGGCCCGCTGCGAAGCATGGGCGAGCAGGATTATATGGCGTGGGCCGCTGCGTCCATGGAGCGGCTCAGCCGGGTCGTCAGCCAGGGCGGACGCGATCCGTGAGCCCAGCTGGCAGCCTGACCGCGCGCAGGCCGCCAGCCGGGCGCTTCACCCCGCGAAGGTCACGCCCGCCTCCTGCGCTGCCAACCGGATCAGGCGGCAATCCTTGACCGCCGCCTGGCGATGCATCATCGCCTCGCGATAGATCGGATCGCGTAACATCGCGGCGAAGGCCTCGACGCTCGGATACTCGGCGATGAAGCAGAGGTCCCAGCGCTCACCCCTCGGGCCGATCAGCATCTGCTCGAAGCCGCCGCGCCAGATGATCCGCCCGCCGAGCCGCGTCAGCACCGGCGCGCTGATCCGGCCATAGGCCGCGAACGCCTCGCGGCCGCCACCATTCGGCCCGTCCGGATACTGCGCCTCGCCATTGAGCCGGATCAGGTTCAGCATCTGCACCGGGCCCGGCCGGTCATCGGCGCGGAAGGCGGCGAAGGCCTCGCGGCTGAAGCTCGTGTGATCGGTCATTCCCACCCCCTCAGCCGGCTTTCGCAACCAGCGACCAGTCGCCGGAATAGATCGGCTGGCGCCGCGCCATCCAGGCATCGAGTCCCTCGCGCAGATCGGCCGTCGGCACGACGCGGGCGAACTGCTCGCTCTCGATCAGCAATCCCTCGGCGATGCTGGCGTTGATGCCGCGCGTCACCGCGGTGAGGATGCTCGCCGCCGCCAAAGAGGAGTGCCGCAGGATGCGCGCCGCCAGCGCGTTCGCCGCCGGCAGCAGCTCCTCATGCGGCACCACCGCGTTGATCAATCCCATATCGAGCGCCCGCTGCGGCGTGAACGGATCGCCGGTCAGCAGCAGCTCCATCGCGCGCTTGCGGCCGGCGAGCCGCGGCAGCCGCTGCGTCCCGCCGAAGGTCGGCGGCATGCCGAGATTGATCTCCGGCTTGGCGAACATCGCCCGCTCGCTGGCGATGGCGAGCGGCACCGCCTCGGTGACCTCGCAGCCGCCGCCATAGGCGAGCCCATTCACCGCCGCGATCACCGGCTTGCCGAAGGCTTCCAGCCGCGCCGTCAGCTTTTGTCCGCGGCGAACGAAATCGCGCACCGCCTGTTCCGGCCCGGCCGCGACGCTCTGCGAAAACTCGTGGATATCGCCGCCGGCCGAGAAGGCGCGCTCGCCTCCACCGGTCAGGATCACCGCGCGGATCGACGGGTCGACCTCGATTGCATCGAGCAGTTCGAGCAGGCGGTCGATCAGTCCATAACTCAGCGCGTTGAGCTTCTCGGGCCGGTTCAGCGTCAGGGTCGCGATCGCCTCGCGCTGTTGAATCAGGACGGGATCATTCTCGGGCATGGCCTTGGCCTTGTTCCGGTTTCAGCTATCGGAAGGCTGCGCCCGAGGCTTGACAATGTATACTACCTATACGGTATACATGGAGGCATGGCCGAACCCGACAGCCCGACCCGCAAGCGTATCATCGAGGCCGCCAGCAAGCTCTTCTATGGCGAGGGCATCCGCGCCGTCAGCGTCGACGCCGTCGCCGAGAAGGCGGGCGTCACCAAGCGCACGCTCTACTACCATTTCGAGAGCAAGGACGAGCTCGTCGCCGCCTATCTCGAGGCCCGCGACCAGCCCAATCTCAAGCTGATGGCCGGCTGGTTCGACAAGGCCGAAGGCGGGTTGCCGCAGAAGGTCGAGGCGATCTTCCAGAACCTCGCCCGCTCGGCCCGCCATCCACGCTGGAAGGGCTGCGGCTTCCTGCGCACCGCCGCCGAGCTCGCCAATCTGCCCGGGCACCCCGCGATCAGGATCGGCGCGCGCCACAAGGCCGGCTTCGAGCGCTGGCTCGCAGGCGCCTGCGCCGAGCACGGCGCCACCGCGCCGGAGGAACTCGCCCGCCAAATCGTGCTGCTGATGGACGGCGCCTTCTCGGTCATGCTCGTCCACCGCGACCCCGCCTATGTCGAGGCTGCCGGCCGCGCCGCCGCTGCATTGGCCGCAGCTGCCAGCCCGGCTCAGCCGGTTTGATCAGCGCCCGGCGCCCTTCTATCCTGCGCCGATGACGCGCAGGCCGGTCCTCGCCTACACGCTATTGCTGACCGTGCAGACCATCTGCGCGCTGGTGATCCTCTTCCACATCCACATCGCCTTCCGCGTCCTGGTCGAGCGGATTGGCCAGCAGCAGACCTTGCCGACCGAAATCCTGGCGCAGATCTGCGTTGCGGCGCTGCTCGGCCAGTGCTGCTACTGGACACGGCTCTACCTGCTGCCAGTGCCGCAAGGCTTCCGCAGCCTGCCTCTCGGACATCTCCTGGCTTTTGCCGCCCGTCTCGGTTCGATCGTCGGCGGCGCGCTCGCCTCGATCTATTTCCTGCGCCACCTGCCGGAGCTGACGAAGCTCGCCGACGGCTTCACCCTGCTCTGGCGCTCCGGCCTGCTCCTGGCGATCGTCTTTGCGCTGTATTGCTACACGCTGGAACTGGAACGGCTCGCCGCCGCCTGGCAGGCCGATCCGAAGGATTGACGCCCCTTTATAGATCCCTGGGGCCGCGGCCCTCGTCAGGCGCCCCGGCGCGCGAACCAGAGCTTCAGGCTGCGCAAACGCTCGCGCATCGCCCGCACTAGCGCGACCGCCCGTTGCCAGGCGGCGCTTGCCTTGATTCGGCCGATCACCACCTGCCGGATCATGTCGATCCAACCCATGATCCGCGCGAACCAGGGGATGGTGAGGAGCTGCGCCCGCCCGGCATGATAGACGCGCTCGACCAGGAGGAAGCCGGCGAGATGGCCGATCGCCGTCGTGACGATGCCGGCGGTGAACGCCCCGCGCGCCAGGAACAGCAGGCCGAGCAGCTTCAGCGGCTCGACGATGGCGAAGGGGATCGCAAGCGCGACGAGCGCGCCATAGGGCGGCAGCCGCCCGATCGCCGCTTCGAGCCGCGCCACCAGTCTGAGCGAGGCGAACCAGGCGATCAGCGGCCGGTAGAGCGGCCGCAGCATTTCGTCGAGCAGGATGGCGAGCCCGACGATGAGATCGAGCGGAATGAGAAGGAGCTTGATCAGGGCCTTGCGCATCACGCCGCAGTCTCCGGCAGCAGGCTGCTTTCACGCTGTCCTAGCACAACCGGCGCACGCCGGAACAAGAACAAAAAAAGAACTTGCGAGTGAGAACAAACCATGACCATAGTCGTTTCCATGGCGCGGATTGAGATGTGGTCGCGCCCCTGCCATAAGGAGCGCACGTCGTGAATCAGGCAAATCTCAGGCTCGTGGAAGGCTCTTCGATGGACAAGGCCAAGGCGCTCGATGCGGCGCTCTCGCAGATCGAACGGGCTTTCGGCAAGGGCTCGATCATGCGCCTGGGCAAGAACCAGCAGGCGATCGAGATCGAGACGGTCTCGACTGGCTCGCTCGGCCTCGACATCGCGCTCGGCGTCGGCGGCTTGCCGAGGGGGCGTGTCATCGAGATCTATGGACCTGAATCCTCCGGCAAGACCACGCTCGCGCTCCATACCATTGCGGAATCGCAGAAGAAGGGCGGCGTCTGCGCCTTCGTCGACGCCGAGCACGCGCTCGACCCGGTCTATGCCCGCAAGCTCGGCGTCAATCTCGACGACCTCCTGATCTCGCAGCCCGACACCGGCGAGCAGGCGCTCGAGATCACCGACACGCTGGTCCGCTCCGGCGCGATCGACGTGCTCGTTATCGACTCCGTCGCGGCGCTGACGCCGCGCGCCGAGATCGAGGGCGAGATGGGCGACAACCAGCCCGGCCTGCAGGCCCGCCTGATGAGCCAGGCGCTGCGCAAGCTCACCGCTTCGATCTCGCGCTCGAACTGCATGGTCATCTTCATCAACCAGATCCGCATGAAGATCGGTGTGATGTATGGCTCGCCGGAGACCACCACCGGCGGCAATGCGCTGAAATTCTACGCCTCGGTCCGTCTCGACATCCGCCGCGTCTCGACGCTGAAGGAGCGCGACGAGGCGACCGGCAACCAGGTCCGCGTCAAGGTCGTCAAGAACAAGGTCGCGCCACCCTTCAAGCAGGTCGAGTTCGACATCATGTTCGGCGAAGGCATCTCGAAGGCCGGCGAACTGGTCGATCTCGGCGTCAAGGCCGGCATCGTCGAGAAATCCGGCGCCTGGTTCTCCTTCGACAGCCAGCGCCTTGGCCAGGGCCGCGAGAACGCCAAGACCTTCCTCAAGGCCAATCCCGACGTCGCCGCCAAGATCGAGACGACGATCCGCCAGAATTCCGGCCTCGTTGCCGAGCGCATCCTGGAGAACGCCGACCCGACCGCCGAGGACCTCGACGAAGGCGAGGCCTGAGCCTTCAAACCGAAGCAATTGGTGATTGAACCGACGGGCGGCCTTCAGGCCGCCCGTTTCTTTTTGCCATCAGCGGCTTGCCTGCATCACGATCCTTGCAGGCCGTTTCTGGACAGGCATGAGTGCGCTGACTAGAACCCTTTCAGCCCTGCCGGCGCTTGCCGGCCCCATGCTTGAACCAGAGCCAAGATTGCGATGAGCGGCGTCAACGAGATCAGGTCGACCTTCCTCGATTACTTCAAGGCGAACGGCCACGAGGTGGTGCCGTCGAGCCCGCTCGTGCCGCGCAACGACCCGACCTTGATGTTCGCCAATTCCGGCATGGTGCAATTCAAGAACGTCTTCACCGGCCAGGAGAAGCGGCCCTATGCCCGCGCCACCACCGCGCAGAAATGCGTGCGCGCTGGCGGCAAGCACAACGATCTCGACAATGTCGGCTATACCGCCCGCCACCACACCTTCTTCGAGATGCTGGGGAACTTCTCCTTCGGCGACTATTTCAAGGAGCAGGCGATCCATCACGCCTGGACCCTGGTCACGCGCGAATTCGGCCTGCCCAAGGACAAGCTGACCGTCACGGTCTACTCCGAGGACGACGAGGCGCACACGCTCTGGAAGAAGATCGCCGGCCTGCCGGATTCGCGCATCATCCGGATCGCAACCTCCGACAATTTCTGGCGCATGGGCGATGTCGGCCCCTGTGGCCCCTGCTCCGAGATCTTCTACGACCATGGCGATCACATCCCCGGCGGCCCTCCGGGCTCGCCCGACGAGGATGGCGACCGCTTCATCGAGATCTGGAACCTCGTGTTCATGCAATACGAGGAAGCGGCTGGCGGCATTCGCACCAACCTGCCTCGCCCCTCGATCGATACCGGCATGGGCCTCGAGCGCATCGCCGCCGTGCTCCAGGGCACGCATGACAATTATTCGATCGACCTGTTCGCGACCCTGATCCGCGCCATCGCCGATTTGACCAATGTCCCCTCCGACGGGCCGATGAGCGCGAGCCACCGCGTCATCGCCGATCATCTGCGCTGCTCCGCCTTCCTGATCGCCGATGGCGTGCTGCCCTCGAATGAGGGCCGCGGCTATGTGCTGCGCCGGATCATGCGCCGCGGCATGCGCCATGCGCAGCTGCTCGGCGCCAAGGACCCGCTGATGCACAAGCTCGTACCCGCGCTGGTGCGCGAGATGGGCCAGGCCTATCCCGAGCTGATCCGGGCCGAGGCGCTGATCTCGGAGACGCTGAAGCTGGAGGAGACCCGCTTCCGCACCACGCTGGCGCGCGGCCTGTCCATCCTCGACCAGGAAACGCAGGCGCTGGGTTCAGGCGACAAGCTCAAGGGCGACGTCGCCTTCACGCTCTACGACACCTACGGCTTCCCGCTCGACCTGACCCAGGACGCGCTGCGCGCCCGCGGCGTCGGCGTCGACATCGAGGGCTTCGACGCGGCGATGGCGCAGCAGAAGGCCAAGGCGCGCGCCGCCTGGGCCGGCACCGGCGAGGCCGCGACCGAGACGCTCTGGTTCCCGCTGCGCGAGCGGCTCGGTGCGACCGAGTTCCTCGGCTACGACACCGAGAGCGCCGAGGGCGTGGTCACCGCGCTGGTCAGGGACAATGCCGAGGTCGCGACGCTGAAGGAAGGCGAGAGCGGCATCGTCATCCTCAACCAGACGCCGTTCTACGGCGAATCCGGCGGCCAGGTCGGCGACACCGGCACGCTTGTCGGCAACGGCTTCAAGGCCGAGGTCACCGACGTGCAGAAGAAGCTCGGCGACGTCTTCGCCCATCAGGTCACGGTCGTCTCCGGCGTGATCGAGCTCGGCAAGCCGGCCGAGCTCACGGTCGACCATGCCCGGCGCCGCGCGATCCGCGGCAACCATTCGGCCACCCATCTGCTGCACGAGGCGCTCCGGCGCGTGCTCGGCGACCATGTCGCGCAGAAGGGCTCGCAGGTCGCGCCCGAGCGCCTGCGCTTCGACTTCAGCCACCCCAAGCCGATCTCGCGCGAGGAATTGGCCAGGGTCGAGGAGATGGCGAACCGGCTGGTCCTGCAGAACGAGCCGATCAGCACCAAGCTGATGTCGGTCGACGACGCGATCGCCTCCGGCGCACGCGCGCTGTTCGGTGAGAAATACGGCGACGAGGTCCGCGTGGTGTCGATGGGCACCGACCGGGATTCCGACACGCCGAAGACCTTCTCGGTCGAGCTTTGCGGCGGCACCCACGCCAACCGCACCGGCGATATCGGCCTGGTCGCCGTCCTCTCCGAGGCGGGCGTCGCGGCCGGCGTGCGCCGGCTCGAGGCGCTCACCGGTGAGGCAGCGCGCCGTCATCTGCGCGAGGAGAGCGTCGCGCTCGACGAGATGGCCGGCGTGCTGAAGGCGCCGATCGCCGAATTGCCGGCGCGTGTCGCGACGCTGGTCGAGGAACGCCGCAAGCTCGAACGCGAGCTCAGCGAGGCCCGCAAGAAGCTCGCCATGGGCGGCGGCGGCGAGGCGAGCGATCCGATTCGCGAGGTCGCCGGTGCCAGGCTGCTGGCCCGCGCCGTCAGCGGCGTCGAGATGAAGGACCTGAAGAGCCTGGCCGACGAGGCCAAGGCTCGCGTCGGCTCCGGCGTCGTCGCCATCGTCGGCGTCGCCGAGGACGGCAAGGCCGGCGTCGTCGTCGGCGTCACGCCCGACCTGACCGAGCGCTTCGATGCGGTCGCGCTGGTGCGTGCGGCATCCGAGCGCCTCGGCGGCAAGGGCGGCGGCGGCCGCCGCGACATGGCCCAGGCGGGCGGCCCGGACGGCGCGCAGGCTCAGGCGGCCCTCGACGCCGTCGCCGACGCGATGGGCTGAGGCGATCATGGCGCCCGCCCCGCAGCCTGGCTTGAGCTGGCGGCGGCGGGCGCATCTGATCATCGACCACGGCGCGGGCGATGATCTCTCGGCCAGGCTCGTCCATGGTGGGCTGGTGGCGCTGATCCTGGTGAACGTCAGCGCGCTGGTGCTGGAGTCGGTGCCGAGCCTCGCGGCGTCCTATGGCCGGCTCTTCTACTGGATCGAACTCGTCTCGACCGTGCTGTTCACGCTCGAATATGCCGTCCGGCTCTGGACCGCGCCCGAGCATACGCGCTATCGCGGGCTCGGCGACAACGCGGCGCGCCGCGCCTATCTCGTCTCGCCTCCGGCGCTGCTCGATTTCCTCGCCACCGTGCCGCTCTATGCCGCCCTGCTCGGCTACAGCGATCTCAAGATCCTGCTGCTCTTCCGGCTGCTGCGCTTCTTCAAGCTCGGCCGCTATTCGCCCGGCATGGCTTCGCTGGGCGCCGCCCTGCATGCCGAGCGTAAGGCGCTGGTCGCCTGCGTCGTCATCCTGATCGGCGTCATGCTGCTCTCGGCGACCGCGATGCATTTCGTCGAGCACGATGTCCAGCCGGAGAAATTCGGCACCATCCCCGATGCGATGTGGTGGGCGATCGTGACGCTGACCACGGTCGGCTATGGCGATGCCTTTCCGATCAGCCCGCTCGGCAAGGTCGTGGCCTCGCTGACCGCGGTGATGGGTCTCGTCATGCTGGCGCTGCCGGTCGGCATCATCGCCACCGCCTTCGCCCAGGAGATCCACCGGCGCGAATTCGTCGTCACCTGGAGCATGCTCGCGCGCGTGCCGCTGTTCAGCGGGCTCGACGCTGCCGAGATCGCCGAGATCATGAACGCGCTGCGCGCCCGGACCGTGCGCGGCGGCGGCGTGGTGCTGCGGCCGCAGGAGCCGGCTCACTCGCTCTATTTCGTCGCCAGCGGCGAGATCGAGGTCACCGAGCCCGCCGGCAGCCGGCAGCTCGACGAAGGCTGCTATTTCGGCGAGCTCAGCCTGACCGAGTTCGCAGCCACCGAAGGCGGCATCGCCGCGCGCGCCACCGTCGCGACCAAGCTCCTCGTCCTTGATCCTGCCGATTTTCGCCTGCTCATGCTGCGCCACCCGGAACTCGCCGCCCATCTCCACCGACTCGCCGCAGCATGATGCCGACCCGCCGCACCGCCCTTGCCCTGCTTCTTGGCGCAGGCAGCCCCGCCTTGGCCCAGCAACCCCGGCCGCAGCGCGCCCCGCAAAACCCTAGCCTGTCGGCGCCGCGCACGCTGATGGCCGGCGCGATGGCGACCGCCTTCGTCAGCCGCGCCCCGGCCAATGCCCGGCTCGCCATAAGCCGCCCGGCCGATCCACCGGAAGCGGCGATCGTCGCCTCCCCGCTCGGCCAGGCCACGGTGCTGTCGCTGCCGGCCCCTGGCGAGGTCGGCAGCTATGAATGGCGCCTGCTCGGCGAGAGCGACGGCAAGCCGGTCATCCTGCTGCGCCAGCCGCTGGCGACGACGGCGCCCGCTGCGACGCTCGCCGCCCCCGCCCGCGTCGCGCGCGGCAATCCCCTGCCGGTGCGCGGCATCGGGCCCAATGGCGATCGCGACCGCGTCGTGCTGGTCAGGCCGGATGCGCCGCCGGAGGCGCAGGGGCCGAATTTCTTCCCGGCCGAGAATGTCGAGAGCACGCTGGAAGCGCCGCCCGAGCCCGGGACCTATGAATTGCGCTATGTGATGGACGCCCCGCTCACCGGCGCGCGCGTGCTGGCACGACGCGAAATCGTCGTCGAATAGCGCTCAATCATGGTCCGGATGCTGGCGCGAACGATAGGCCGGCAGCTCATCCGCCGGGATATCGTCCTCGGTCCGCGTGCCCTCGAGCCGGCAGAGCTCGTCGAACCAGGGCGCCCTGCCCTCGACGCCATAGGCATGGCTCGGCGGAAAGGCGGCCGCATCGTCGAGGCTGCCGACGGCGAGCGAGAGCGTGCCCATGCCGGGATAGCTGAAGCTCAGCGGCGTGCCGCAATCGCGGCAGAAGCCGCGTTCGGCAACCTCCGACGAGCGAAAGACCGCAGGCGTCCCGCGTGTCCAGACCACGTCGGCGCTACGTGAAGACGCAAAGGCGCCGAAATAATTGCCCATCGCCTTCTGGCACATCCGGCAAAAGCAGACCGAGACCTTGCGCGGCGGCTTCAGCAGGCGATAGCGCACGGCGCCGCATTGGCAGCCGCCGGTGAGAGTTGTCGCCGTCTCGCTCATATCGGCTCCCGCCCCATGGCTGCGTTGATTCTGCCAAACCGCAGCAAATCTGCCACACAAATACAATTTGGCGGGTTGTGAACGGCTGTTCATTGCCTCCTGCCCGCGCCCGCCTAAGCCTGCGTCCACGGTTGGGCTGGGCACTCTCATGATATCCGTCATCACTCCTGCGAACAGCGGAACATCTCGCACGCGGCTCGCCTCGAGCCTGCTCGCGGGCACGGCACTCGTGCTCCTCCTGTCCGCTGGCCAGGCGCTCGCAAATGGCGGGCGCGGCGGCGACCGAAGCAGCGCGCAACCCGGCTCCGGTGGCGCGGGCGGCATCGACAACCCGACTGGTGCCGGTGGTGCGGGCGCCAGGGGTCAAATCATGCCAGGAGGCAACGCGGGCGGTGGCGGCGGCGGCGCCGGCGCTGTCACCGGCGGGACTGGCGGGCTAGCCGGCACCGGCATCGCCGGCGAAGGCCAGGGCGGCGATGGCGGCGTGCATGGTAGCGTCGGCGCGGCGCTGCCAGTCGGCGCCAGTGCCGGCAGCAATGGCGGCGACGGTAACTCCGGCTACGGCTATTCCGGCGGCGGCGGCGGCGCCGGTGGTTATGGTGCCGTTGTCACGGGCACGGGCGCGACGGGAGCGATCGCCGGCACGCTCACCGGCGGCAATGGCGGCCATGGCGGTGGTAGCTTTTTTGGTTTCGGCGGCGGTGGCGGCTCCGGCGGCACCGGCCTGCTCTTCACCGATGGCAGCGCCGCGCAGACCCTGTTCATCGATGGCACGATCCAGGGCGGCAAGGGCGGAAACGGCGGCTCATATGTGTCGGACGGCACTGGCGCCGCCGGCGCCGCCGGCGTCGGCGGCTCCGGCCTGGTCTTCACCAATGGCGGCGCGACGACGACGCTGACCGTCAACGGCACGATCCGCGGTGGCGATGGCGGGCGCGGCGGCTCGAATTTGCCGACGTCCTTCGGCCGTACCCCGAATCCAGGCGAAGAGGCGAACGGCGTCGGCGCTGCCGGCGGCGAGGCCATCGTCGGCGCCGACCTGATCATCACCAATAACGGCACGATCGAGGGCGGCCTCTCGGGCGACGGCACGGTGCGCGCCGCGGCGCTCCACTTCACCGGCGGCAGCAACAGGCTGACCATCGGCTCCGCCTCGGCGACCATCAATGGCGGCATCGTCATCGACACCGGCACGCTGACCTTCGACCAGACGATCGCTGCGACGATCAGCAGCGTCGTCAGCGGCGCCGGCAACGTGGTCAAGGAGGGCGCGGGCACGCTGACCTTGACCGGCACCAACACCTATACCGGTGGCACCACGATCTCGGGCGGCAAGCTCAGCATTTCCTCCGAGGCCAATCTCGGCGATGTCTCTGGCACGCTGACCCTCGACGGCGGCCTGCTGCAGGTGACCGGCACGACACTGACCGGGCTGACGCGCAACATCGTCCTCGGCAGCAATGGCGGCGGCTTCGATATTGCCGACGCCGGCAATACCTTCACGGTGACGCAATCCTTCTCCGGCTCGGGCGGGTTGACCAAGGCCGGCGCGGGCACGCTCGTCCTGTCCGGCGCCAACACGTATACGGGGACGACGACGGTCTCGGGCGGCACCCTGCGCGCCGGACAGGCAGGCGCCTTCTCCGCGAGCTCAGCGTTCACGATCGCCTCGGGCGCAACGCTCGACCTGGCCGGCTTCGACCAGACAATCGGCACGCTCGCCGGTGCCGGCGCGATCACGCTCGGCGCGGGCACGCTGACTGTTGGCAGCAACAATACCCCGACGACATTCTCCGGCACGATCTCGGGCACGGGCGGGCTGATCAAGACCGGCACCGGCATGCTCACGCTGTCGGGCACCAGCACCTATTCCGGCGCGACCACGGTGTCGGCCGGGAAAATCTACATCACCAGCGCCAGCGCCATGTCGGCGGCCTCGGACTACACGGTCGCGGCGGGCGCATTGCTCCAGATCAACGACACGATTGGCACGGTCACCGCCGGCTCGATCGCTGGCGCCGGCCAGATTCAGATCGAGCAAGGCTCGACGCTGGAGACCGGCGCGACCAATGCCTCGACCACCTTCACCGGCATGATCTACGACGCCGGCAGCATCAGGAAGGTCGGCACGGGCACGCTGACGCTGACGCAGGAGAACACCTATTCCGGCGGCACGACGATCGCGGGCGGCGCGATCAGCATCTCCAAGGAGAGCAATCTCGGCAACACCTCGGGGGCGCTCACGCTGGATGGCGGCGTGCTGCAGGTCACAGGGACGGCGCTGAACGGGCTCGCCCGCAACATCATCCTCGGTAGCAATGGCGGCGGCTTCGAGATCGTCGAGGCCGGCAACAGCTTCATCGTCAGCCAGTCCCTGACGGGCACGGGCTCGCTCGCGAAGACCGGCGCCGGCACGCTGGTGCTCAAGGGCGCCAGCAGCTATTCCGGCGCGACCACGGTGTCGGAGGGAACGCTGCGGGCGGGCGCCGCCAACGCCTTCTCCGCCAATTCGACCTTCACGGTGGCATCAGGCGCGACGCTCGATCTCGCTGGCCTCAACCAGACGATCGGCTCGCTCGCCGGCGTCGGCACGGTCACGCTCGGCTCGGGCACGCTGACGGCGGGCGCGAACAACTCGTCGACCACCTTCTCCGGCAAGATCACCGGCACCGGCGGCGTCACCAAGACCGGCACCGGCACGCTGACGCTGACGGGGACGAACACCTATACCGGCGCGACGAAAGTCTCGGGCGGCAAGCTGGTGGTGAACGGTTCGCTGGCGAGCAGCGTGACTCTGGACGGCGGCACGCTGGGCGGCTCGGGCACTATTGGTGGCATGTCGGTTGCGAGCGGCGCGACGGTTTCGCCCGGCAACTCGATCGGCACGCTCACCGTCTCCGGCAATGTCGCCTTCGCCTCGGGCTCGACCTACCAGGTCGAGGTCAATGCCGCCGGGCAGAGCGACAGGATCGCGGCATCGGGCAAGGCGACCATCACCGGCGGCACGGTGCAGGTGCTGGCGCAGAACGGCAATTACGCGGCGGCGACAAACTACACCATCCTGACCGCCTCAGGCGGCGTCACCGGCACCTTCACCAGCGTCAGCTCGAACCTCGCCTTCCTGACGCCGTCGCTGGGCTATGGCGGCACCAGTGTGACGCTGACCATGACCCGCAACGACACCGGCTTCGGCCCGGGTGGTGGGGACACCGGCGGCGGCACCACACCAGGCGGCGGCGGCACGACCCCGGGTGGCAGCACGTCCGGCAACTACATCGCCCAGACCCGCAACCAGGGCTTCATCGCCAATGCCGCCGAGGCGCTCGGCGTCGGCAACCCGGTCTATGACGCGCTGATCTCGGCGACGGCGGCTGAAGCCCGCGCCGGCTTCGACCTGCTCTCGGGCGAGGCGCATGCGCAGGCCGTCAGCGTGATGATCGATGAGAGCCGGCTGGTGCGCGAGAGCATCCTCAACCGCCTGCGCGGGCCGCTGCTGACGCCGGCTCCCGGTCAGGTCGCAGCGGGCTTCACCGCCGACCTGCCGGGCAGGAAGGGCGGAATCGTGATGCAGGCTCCGGTTCCGCAGCCGCGCTACACGCTCTGGGGCGAGGCCTTCGGCAGCGCCGGCAATACCGACGCCGACGGCAATGCCGCCTCGCTGTCCCGCCGCAGCGGCGGCGCCCTGCTTGGCGCCGACATCATGCTCTATGACGCACCGGGCTCCTCGCTGAAGGTCGGCGTCGCCGGCGGCTACAGCCAGTCGCGCTTCGATCTCGATGCCCGCCTGTCCTCCGGCAAGCTCGAAAGCGGCCATGCCGCGCTCTATGCCGGGGCGCGCTTCGGCAGCCTGCGCTTCGATGCCGGCGCGGCCTATAGCTGGAGCGAAAGCGATATCCGCCGCCAGGTCGCGATCCGCGGCTTCGGTGATCTGCTCCGCCTGCAGCGTCCGGGGCAGGTCCTGCAGGGCTTTGCCGAGCTCGGCTATAGCTTCGCCTTCCAGGGCTTCGCGCTCGAGCCCTTCGCCCAGCTGGCGCTGCTCCGGGTCTCGACCGATGCCGGCACCGAGCAGGGCGGCGCTGCGGCGCTGCGCGTGCTCTCCAGCGACCAGACGCTCGGCTTCACCACGCTCGGCTTAAGGGCAGAGGCGCAAATCGGGACGATGCCGCTGTTCGCCCGTGGTATGCTCGGCTGGCGCCATGGTTTTGGCGAGCTCACCCCGCAGGCCCGCACCGCCTTCGCGCTGGGCACCAACCCGGCCGTGGTCTTCGCAGCCCCGATCGACCGCAACGCCCTCACCGCCGAGGCCGGCCTCGACTGGCGCATCTCCTCCGCCACGGCGCTCGGGCTGACCTACTCCGCCGCGATCGGCGAACGCTCCAGAGACCACGCCCTCAAGGGCAGGATCGACATGCGCTTCTGAGGAAGAGGCCGGCCGGGCTCGCAGAGCACTCCCGGCCCCGTACCTGCAACGCAACGAAAAAAGCCCGGCCAATCTGGCCGGGCTTCTGTTTTCCGAACGGGGCTTCAGGCCGCTTACGCGGCCATCGCCTTGCGCAGGTTGTCGCTGACCTTGTCGAGGAAGCCGGTGGTCGAGAGGAACTTCTGATCGGGGCCGACCAGCAGCGCCAGGTCCTTGGTCATGTCGCCGGCCTCGACGGTGTCGACCGTGACCTTCTCGAGCAGCTGCGCGAACTTCGCCAGCTCGGCATTGTTGTCGAGCTTGGCGCGATGCGACAGGCCGCGGGTCCAGGCGAAGATCGAGGCGATCGAGTTGGTCGAGGTCTCCTTGCCCTTCTGGTGCTCGCGGTAGTGGCGGGTCACCGTGCCGTGGGCGGCTTCGGCCTCGACGGTCTTGCCATCCGGCGTCATCAGCACCGAGGTCATCAGGCCGAGCGAGCCGAAGCCCTGCGCCACCGTGTCGGACTGCACGTCGCCATCATAGTTCTTGCAGGCCCAGACATAGCCGCCCGACCACTTCATCGCCGACGCCACCATGTCGTCGATCAGGCGGTGCTCATAGGTGATGCCGAGCTTGTCGAACTCCGCCTTGAACTCGGCGTCGAAGATCTCCTGGAAGATGTCCTTGAAGCGCCCGTCATAGGTCTTGAGGATGGTGTTCTTGGTCGAGAGATAGACCGGGTACTTGCGCATCAGGCCGTAGTTCAGCGAGGCCCGGGCGAAATCGCGGATCGAGTCGTCGAGATTGTACATCGCCATGGCGACGCCGGCGTCGGGGGCCTTGAAGACCTCCTTCTCGATGACGTTGCCGTCCTCGCCGACGAACTTGATCGAGAGCGTGCCCTTGCCGGGGAACTTGAAGTCGGTGGCGCGGTACTGGTCGCCATAGGCATGGCGGCCGATGACGATCGGCTGGGTCCAGCCCGGCACCAGGCGCGGCACGTTCTTGCAGATGATCGGCTCGCGGAAGATCACGCCGCCGAGGATGTTGCGGATCGTGCCGTTCGGGCTCTTCCACATCGACTTGAGATTGAACTCCTTCACGCGCGCCTCATCCGGCGTGATGGTGGCGCACTTGACTGCGACGCCATGCTTCTTGGTGGCGTTGGCGGCGTCGATCGTGACCTGGTCGTCGGTGGCGTCGCGGTTCTGGACCGAGAGGTCGAAATAATCGAGCTCGAGGTCGAGATACGGGAAGATCAGCTTGTCCTTGATGTGCTGCCAGATGATGCGGGTCATCTCGTCGCCGTCCATGTCGACGACCGGGTTGGCGACCTTGATCTTGCTCATGTGATACGACCCCTGCTCTGGCCAGTCTGGAACGATTGCAGGCAGCAGCTGAGCGCCACCACCGGCCCGCGCGCTTCCTAGCGGGTTCCGTTGCCAGGGGGAAGCCGGCCTTTTGGGCAACGGGCTGGTGGCTGCTGCGGTGGTGAGCGTGTCAACGCAGGGCGCCCCGCCGGCCAACGCAGTTGGCAATGCTGCGAACCGATTTAAATTGGAGCCATGACAAGCTCCTCCTCCCCCTTCGCCCTCGTCACCGGCGGTACCCGCGGCATCGGCGCCGGCGCCGCGCTCGCGCTGGCCGAGGCCGGCTACCAGGTCCTCGCCACCGGCCTCACCGATGACGAAGTCGCCGCCAAACCGGGCCATGCCGCGATCCGCCATTTAAGGCTCGACGTCACCAGCGACGCCGAGGTCGCGGCGATCATCGCCCGCTGCGAGCGCATCGACGCCCTCGTCAACTGCGCCGGCATGATCCAGCGTGGCGGCAAGGAGTTCGAGATCGAGGCGTTCCGGCTGACCGTCGAGGTCAACCTCACCGGCTCGATGCGGATGTGCCTGGCGGCGAAGGAGAAGCTCGCTGCGAGCAAAGGCGCGATCGTCAACACCGCCTCGATGCTGACCTTCCACGGCTCGGCCTATGCGCCGGGCTACTCCGCTTCGAAGGGCGGCGTCGGGCAATTGACCAAATCGCTCGCCGCCGCCTGGGCGCCGGACGGCATTCGCGTCAACGCGGTGGCGCCGGGCTGGATCGCGACCGAGCTGACACGGCCCCTCGTCGAGGATGCGGCCCGCTCCGCGCCGATCCTGTCGCGCACGCCGATGAACCGCTGGGGCGAGCCGGGCGATGTCGGCGGCGCCGTCCTGTTCCTGCTCTCGGATGCAGCCCGCTTCGTCACCGGCGCGATCCTGCCGGTCGACGGCGGCTATCTCGCCGTCTGAAAGACCTAAGAAACATCAGCGATATGGCGGCGTTTCCCGAATCGGTCGCCAAGCCAGCTGAATCAAAAGCTCAACCGGAGGAAATGCGATGAACAAGGTCAGCCCGGTCCCTGTCCAGGTCAGCACCGAAGAGCGCTGGACCCCCTATCGCCATCCGCAGCCGAAGGACTCCCCGCCCGAGCTGATCGTGCCGAACGTCATCCCGGAGGATGAGCGCGTCTGGGTGCCGGTCGACGACAATGTCTGGTTCCGGCCGCTCTGCCTCTCGGTGACGCGCGGCTACTGGATGAACCTGCTGCGCGTGCGCCGCGCCGGCGTGCTCTCGCGCCATCGCCATCCCCAGCCGGTGCACGGCTATGTGCTGAAGGGCAAGTGGCGCTATCTCGAACATGACTGGGTCGCGACCGAGGGCTCTTATGTCTACGAGGCGCCCGGCGAGACCCACACGCTGGTGGTCGATCCCGATGTCGAGGAGATGATCACCATGTTCCAGGTCAATGGCGCGATGATCTATGTCGACCCCGACGGCAAATGCCTCGGCTATGACGACGTCTTCACCCGACTCGACAAATGCCGGGCGCATTACGCCACCAATGGGCTCGGTGCGGAGTACGCCGATCAGTTCATCCGCTGATCGGAGCCGCTCTGCAAATCTCAATCAGCGGGCAATCATCGCATCGATCAGCTGCGGATCGCGCACGAACGGCGCGCCTTTTCCGGCAAAGATGCCCGCTGCGGCCTTGTCGCCGGCGAGCTGCCAGCGCAGCCATGCGGTGACATAGGGCAGGAAGGCGCCGATGCCGGCCCGGCATCCGATGGCGAAGGGCTGGCAGCCTGGCTGCCCCTGGATGTCGTTATGGTCGGCGCCTGCCACCGCGGCCTTCGCCCGCAGGCGCCCGGCCGGCACCTCGCTGAAATAGCCGTCGATCATCTCCGGTGACGATAGCGGATCGCGCTCGCCCGAGAGGAACAGCACCGACTGCTTCTCCCGCAGCCCCGTCGGGATGAGCGCGCAGTGCTCCCTGTTGCACAGGCGCCGCCCGGGCAGGTCGATCAGCACGGTGGTGCCGATGCCGGAGGAGCGGGCGGCCGCAGCGTTGAAAGCGCCCGAAGCGCCCTGCGAATGCCCGATCGCAGCGATGCGCCTGCGATCCGCCAGCGGCGCCAGCTCGCTCCGTTCCAGCAGCGCGACGGCGTCGAGCAGGGTTTCGCCGGTGCCGACGCTGGAATCCCGCGTCGCGACGACGATCATCCCCCAGGACGCCAGATGCCGCAGCAGGAACGTGTACTTGTCCGGCTTCGCCCAGGTCCCGTTGCCCCAGGTCACGACCGGGAAGATCTCGCCGGCCCGTTTCGCGCGCGGCAGGTAGACCTCGACGGAATTGCCCTTGCTGTCGCAGCACAGCGGCTTTTCGAGCGTGGTAGCCTCATAGGGGCCGGCGTTTTCGAAGCGCTCGGCCCCGCGGCCCTGCGCCTGAGCGGGGCTGAGCGCCAAGGCAGCCAGAAGCATTCCCAGCCACGCCGTCAACATGAGGCGGGCCGCGCGCCGGCCGATCCAGATGATATCCATAGGCTGCAACTCCGACGTGCTGGAACGCCCCGGCAAACGCGGAGATAGATGACTGGATTTCGGCTTTTTTGAAGGCGATGTGGCCGCAGGCTCAGCGCCCGAGCTTGGCCAGCTCGACCGCGGCGCGCAATTCGATATGGGCCAGCACCTCGTCGAGGCGCGGATCGTCGGTCGCCTCGCGCCGTGCCGACAGCATCGCCTTCAGCCGCTCGAGCTCGGCCGGCGCGACACGCCCGGCCAGCAGGGCGGCCTTGAGCCGGTCGAGCCCGTCGAGCAGGTCATGGCCGCGCCGGGCCTGGCGCCGCTTGCGCTCCTGCCCGTCCTCCTCGGCCTGGACCGCGAGCAAGCCGTCGAGCGAGCCGGCATGGCTGACGGCCGCGCCCTGCGCCGCCCCTGCGCTCTCGCGCGCCGGCAGGCGGAAGGAGGAGCCGCTCGTCGAGGCGCTACGACTGGTCGAGGTCGTCGAAGCGATCGGACTGCGCTGGTCGATGCGGATCATCACGCTCTCGCAAGGTCGGCCTGAAAAGGCGCTGCATAGACGCTGCCCGACCCATATCCTTGTGCCGGCAACGTGGTTAACGAGCGGTAAATCGCTCGGCAGGATTTGCCGGGGGCGGCAGCTTTATGCCGACCAGCCAACCCTCCCCGATCAGGCCAGCGATCTCTAAAATACTGATTAAGAAGCGTTTTCGCTTTCTCCCGAACTGGCACGGTCTTCGCAACAGGTTGACGAGATCAGAGTCACCCGGTGTGCCATGCCCCGCCTCTTCCGCCTCCGCCATCTGCTGATGCCGCTCGCAGCCTTGCTGCTGGCCGGCGCGGCCATGGCGGCCGACCTCGCCCCGGCGCCCGGTCCGGCTCGGGCTGGCGGCGGCAACAACGGCCCGGCGCGCAGCGGCGCGGCTGAAGCCGGCGTCTCCCGCACCGCCTTCGCCGGTAGCGGCGGCATGGGCACTGCGCTCTCGCGCATCAAGGACCTCGCCTCGGTCGAGGGCGTGCGCAGCAACCAAATCCTCGGCTACGGCATCGTCGTCGGCCTCAATGGTACCGGCGACACGCTCAACAACGCGCCCTTCACCAAGCAGTCCCTGCAGGCGATGCTGGAGCGCCTCGGCGTCAACACCCGCGGCGCCAGCATGCGCACGGCCAACGTCGCCGCGGTGATGATCACCGCCAATCTGCCGCCCTTCGCCGTCCAGGGCACGCGGCTCGACGTCACCGTCTCGGCACTGGGCGATGCCAAGTCGCTGCAGGGCGGCACCTTGCTCGCTACCCCGCTGCTCGGCGCCGACGGCGAGGTCTATGCGGTCTCTCAAGGCCCGGTCGCGATCGCCGGCTTCTCGGCCGAGGCCGAGGCCGCCAAGATCACCCGCGGCGTGCCGACCGTCGGCCGTATCGCCAATGGCGGCTTGGTCGAGCGCGAGATCGATTTTGCCCTCAACAAGCTGAAGACGCTGCGCCTGTCGCTGCGCAACCCCGATCTCACCACCGCCCGCCGCATCGCCGCCGCGATCAATGACTTCATCGGCGGCGACTCGGCCGAGCCGACCGACCCGTCGACCGTGGTGCTGCAGATCCCGCCGCGCTTCCAGGGCAACATGATCCGCCTGCTCACCGATATCGAGCAGCTCCGGGTCGAGCCCGACCAGGGCGCCCGCGTCGTCATCGACGAGCGCTCCGGCATCATCGTGATGGGCAAGGACGTGCGCGTCTCCACCGTCGCCGTCGCCCAGGGCAACCTGACGGTGACGATCTCCGAGGAGCCGCAGGTCAGCCAGCCGAACGAGTTCGGCCAGGGCCGGACGGTCGTCGTGCCGCGCAGCAACGTCAAGGTCGACACCGAGGGCACCAACAAGCTCGCTCTGGTCAAGGAGAGCGTGACGCTGCGCGAGCTGGTCGACGGACTCAACGCACTCGGCCTTGGCCCGCGCGACCTTCTCTCCATCCTGCAAGCCATCAAGGCAGCCGGCGCGCTGCAAGCCGACATCGAGGTGATGTAATGAGTGCCATCCTCGCCGCCCCCGCCGCCAAGCTCGCCATCGGCGCCGCCGTCAATCTGGCCGGCGGGGTCGCCGACGCGCTCAGTTCCTCGCAGAACAAGGCGAAGAAGACCGCCGACGATTTCGAAGCCGTTTTCCTCGAGAACTTCACCCAGAGCGTGATGAGCTCGAACGGGACCGAAGGGCCGCTCGGCGAGAACGGCATCGGCGGCGATGTCTGGCGCTCGATGCTGACGCAGGAATACGCCAAGCAGATTCAGAAGTCCGGCGGCGTCGGCCTCTCGGACCAGATCATGCGCGACCTGATCCAGGTCCAGGCAAAGGCTTCTGCGGGGGTCGGCAATGTTTGAGCCGATGCGCGTCGTCGACGAGCGCCCGCGCGTCTCGAACGCGGCGGAGGCCGAAACCCTGATCGAGACCGTGATGGAGACGCTCGGCGCCCTCTCCCATGTCGTCGGCGAGGAGACCGGGCTGGTCAAGGCCGGGCGCCTCAAGGACGCGATGGAGCGCGAGACGCGCAAGGCCGAGCTCGCCGGCACCTATATGAAGGGCGTCGAGCAGATCAAGCTGAACGCCGTGGCGCTCGCCCGCTTCGCCCCGGAGAAGGTCAAGCGCCTGAAGAGCGCCCATCTCGCCTTCCAGGATCTGATCGATCTCAACCAGACCGTGCTGGCGACGGCGCGTGCGATCTCGGAATCGATCATGCGTGACCTCGCGGCCGACACGAACCGCCAGAACAGGGCGCCGGGCTACGGCCCGACTGCGACTGTCGGCGCCGGAGTCTTCGCTCGGCCCAATGCCGGGCCACTGGTGATTTCGAAGAGCCTGTAGGAATCGCACAGCCAAGAACAGCATCGCGGCAGCTACGACATAGCCAGCTCAAGGCTCATCGATAGACGAACAACACCATGGTTAATCTGCGCAGCGACTCGACAGAGCGCACGTTAACGCTTTGCGGATACGAAAAATCCGCCGGATGCACTGCAATTTACCAATTTCTGTAACGGCAGATTCAACTCTCTGCCGCATCTTCCCATGCTTGGAAGAAGTCCGCCTTTGCGAGAGGAGTCCAGAATGGATTTCGGCGCGACACCCAAGACGTTCGCGACCGGTGCCGTCCAGGCGACGATTCGCACCGATATTTCCGTCCAGAACGGCGCCACGCCGGTCGAACTCCCCCCGGAGAAGACCGTGCGCTCGATTGCGGCCGGCGAACCGGTCCAGCTCGACATCCGCGCCCGGGCCGAGGAGCGCCGCTCCGATGCGCAGCGCCAGCAGAGCCAGCAGGACGACACAGCGCAGCAGCGCCGCTTCGATGAACAGCGGCGCCAGCAGGAGCTGCGCGACGTGATCGAGCGGCGGCTCGACATCGAACCGAAGACGCGCAGCGTCATCTTGCGCAAGACCAACCGCGACACCGGCGAAGTCGTCGAGCAGCTCCCTGACGAGACGCTGTTGAAGCTGCGCATCTGGTCGCGCGAGATCATCGAGCGCAGCCGCGAGGCGGACGCGCCCCGCAACCATGAGATCGAGCGCCTGGCTTAAGCTCCCCGCCCTCCCTCGCCTTTCATTTCGACGCCGTCGGCACTCGCCGGCGGCGTTTTCGTTCGTGGACCGCTTCTCGAAACGCGCTGGCCTCGGCCAACTGCCGACATTTTACACTCGTTAACCACGCCGCGGCTTTGCCCGGATTGTGAGCAATTCGCCGGCTCGAATTTACCGCTCGTTACGAGATCGGGCCCGATGGTCCTCGGGTCGCGGCCAGAACGGTCGCAACGCCAGAAGGCACCATACCAGGAAGGTATCGAAACATGGCTATTTCTCTCTCTGCCGGCGTCCGGAACAACCTCTCGACGCTGCAGTCGACCGCCGCCCAGTCCTCGCAGATCCAGAACCGTCTCGCCACCGGCAAGAAGGTCAACTCCGCGATCGATAGCCCGGTCAATTTCTTCACCGCCGCTTCGCTGAATGATCGTTCGAGCCAGCTCACTGGCCTGCTCGACGGCATCTCGAACGGCATCCAGACCATTCAGGCCGCCTCCAAGGGCATCGACGGCGTCACCAAGCTGGTGAACTCGCTGCAGTCGACGATCAAGCAGGCGCAGGCTGACGCGGCCCAGAACCGGCCGACCAAGGCCGGTGGGGCTCTGGCGACCGCGGCAGAAGTCGCCGCCACCAGCAAGAGCCTGAAGGACATCGCTCTCGACAAGAGCCTGCTCGACACCGACACCCCCACCGGTGGCCCGCCGCCGGTCACCAACGGCGTGGCTGACGCTGCGACCGCAACGAACTCCGGTGACCGCGGCTTGGTGGTCGGCGCAAACGGTACCCGCTTCGCCCTCTCGCTGACGGCCGGCTCCACGACCTACACCGCCGCGTTCGACAGCGCGAACGTGACGGTCCGCGACGTCGTCAACGAGATCAACAAGTCGGGCATCGCCACCGCCTTCGTCGACGAGAAGGGTCAGCTCAACGTCAAGGGCACCGGCTCCGAGAAGCTCCAGTTCGGCTTCGGCACGGCCAACCCTGCTTCGGGTTCGGCTGTTGACATTGCAACCGCCGATGCCGCGGCGATCACTGCAGCGGGCACCGGCACCAGCAACGCGGTCCTGGGCTTCGTCGCTGCTGACGCCGCTGCGGCAACCGCGATCACCGGTCCGAACGTCACCTCGGCGACGCGCTCGAACCTGATCGACCAGTACAACGATCTGCGCAGCAAGATCGACGATCTCGCCAAGGATTCCGGCTTCAACGGCATCAACCTGCTCTCGGGTGACCGTCTGTCGGTCGTCTTCAACGAGAAGACCGGCAAGAACCAGACCAAGGTCGAGGTCCAGGGCACTCAGCTGACCTCAGACAACCTCGGCATCACCAAGGCTGGCAATACCCAGCTCGCCGGCTCGACCAACTTCCAGAACGACGCCGATCTGGAAGCCGCTACCAAGTCGCTGACCGGCGCGCTGACCTCGCTGAAGTCGCTCTCCTCGACCTTCGGCGCCAACCTCTCGGTCGTCCAGACCCGCCAGGACTTCACCAAGGACATGGCGAACGTCCTGACCACCGGCGCCGACAGCCTCGTCAACGCCGACCTCAATGCCGAGGCCGCCTCCCTGCTCGCGCTGCAGACCCGTCAGCAGCTCTCGCAGCAGGCGCTCTCGCTCGCCAACCAGGCCGACCAGGGCGTCCTGCGTCTCCTCGGCTGATCTTCGGTCCGCAGGAGCGGATCACCCCGCAGAACGCGGGACGAAGCAAAAGAGCGGCGGAGCCCATGGCTCCGCCGCTTTTCGTTTGGGCCGAGCACACTCATTAACCGATTATTAGCCTTAACAAAGGATTGTCGGGCCAGAGCAAGCTGGTTGAGCGCCGAATCGCGCTGTCAGAGGGACCTGAAATGGCCAACACGATCCTGTCGAACGGCGTCCGCAACAACCTGCTGACCCTCCAGCAGACCACGGCTCAGCAGGGCGTGATCCAGAACCGCCTGGCGACCGGCCGCAAGGTCAACTCGGCGATCGACAACCCGGTGAACTACTTCACCGCAGCTTCGCTGAATGATCGTTCGAGCCAGCTCACCAATCTGCTCGACGGCATCTCGAATGGCATCCAGACCATCCAGGCCGCCTCCAAGGGCATCGACGGCATCACCAAGCTGGTCCAGTCGCTGCAATCGACGGTGAAGCAGGCGCAGGCTGACGCGGCCCAGAACAGGCCGACCAAGGCCGGCACGGCGCTAGCCACCCAGACGGAAGCAGCTGTCACCAGCAAGAGCCTGAAGGACATCGCTCTCGACAAGAGCCTGCTCGACACCGATACGCCCACCGGTGGTCCGCCGCCGGTCACCAACGGCGTGGCCGATGCTGCGACCGCGACGAACTCCGGTGACCGCGGCTTGGTGGTCGGCGCAAACGGTACCCGCTTCGCCCTCTCGCTGACGGCCGGCTCCACGACCTACACCGCCGCGTTCGACAGCGCGAACGTGACGATCCGCGACGTTGTCAACGAGATCAACAAGTCGGGCATCGCCACCGCCTTCGTCGACGAGAAGGGTCAGCTCAACGTCAAGGGCACCGGCTCCGAGAAGCTCCAGTTCGGCTTCGGCACGGCCAACCCTGCTTCGGGTTCGGCTGTTGACATTGCAACCGCCGATGCCGCGGCGATCACTGCAGCGGGCACCGGCACCAGCAACGCGGTCCTGGGCTTCGTCGCTGCTGACGCCGCTGCGGCAACCGCGATCACCGGTCAGAACCTCACCTCGTCGGTGCGCTCGAACCTGATCGACCAGTTCAACGACCTGCGCAACAAGATCGACGACCTCGCCAAGGATTCGAGCTTCAACGGCATCAACCTGCTCTCGGGTGACCGTCTGTCGATCGTCTTCAACGAGAAGACTGGCCGCAACCAGACCAAGCTCGACATTCAGGGCTCGAACATCACCTCCGACAATCTCGGCATTCCCCGCGCGGTCAACACGCAGCTTGCCGGCTTCATCAACTTCCAGAACGATGCCGACCTGGACAAGGCGACCGCTGCCCTGACCAGCTCGCTGAGCTCGCTGAAATCGCTGGCCTCGACGCTCGGTTCGAACCTCTCGGTCGCCCAGGCCCGGCAGGACTTCACCAAGGAACTGTCGAACGTCCTGACCACCGGCGCGGGCAACCTCGTCCTCGCCGATCCGAACGAGGAAGGCGCCAGCCTGCTCGCGCTCAACACGCGCCAGCAGCTCTCGCAGACCGCCCTCTCGCTCGCCAACCAGGCCGACCAGGGCGTGCTGCGCCTGTTCGGCTGACGCCCCTCCCCTCGTAGATCATCGCGCATCCGAACGGACGCGGTCACGATGATCTACACATTGTTGCCGCATCGGATTCTTCCGAAAAGTGGAACCCACTTATCGGTCCGATGCCTAGCCAGAAGGCGGGACCGACATGGCCCTCAAGGTCGAGCTCAAGCCGAACGAGCGCATCATCATCGGCTCGGTCGTCATCCGCAACGACGAGCAGCGCACGCGCTTCTTCATCGAGGGCGACGCGCCGATCCTGCGCGAGAAGGACATCCTCACCGCGGCCAGCGCCGACACGCCGGCCAAGAAGATCTACCTCGCGATCCAGCTGATGTACCTCGCCGGCGACCCGACCGAGGAGCACGAAGTCTACTTCCAGCTCGTGCGCGATTTCATGCAGGCGGCGCCGAGCGCTTTGCCGCATATGTCCGAAATCAATAACTGCATCTTAAGTGGTGAGCTCTACAAAGCTCTCAAGGCTGCCAAGAAGCTGATCTCTTACGAGGCGGAACTGCTCGAGCATGCAAAGCGGGTTTAATGCCTACGCCGCGGCGTCGAAGACGGCACAGAACGTCCAGTCACCGCGCGAACTCGAAGCCGGCCTGTTGCTAAAAGCGGGCGCCCGTCTCCAGATGATCGTCGATGACTGGGCCACCCGTTCCGGCGACCTGGACGGAGCCCTCGCCTATAACCGCAAGCTCTGGACCCTGCTGGTCTCGGCGGTGATCGCCGAGGACAATCCGCTGCCGGTCGAGATCAAGCGCAATATCCTCGGTCTCGCCAACTTCATCTTCAACCGGACCTTCCAGATCGCCGCCGCGCCGGAACCGGCTGCAATCGGCATCCTCGTCAACATCAATCGCGACATCGCCGCCGGCCTGCGCGGCCGCTGAGCGCGCCGGAACAATTCAGAATACGAACATGAAGAAACGGCCCGGAGCGATCCGGGCCGTTTCTTCATGTTCGTAGATGCTCGGCTCGGCAGCCTCAAAGGTAATTGGTCAGTTGCAGCTTCGACAGCATCGAGGTGGTCTGGTAGCTCGCCTGCAAGGTGGTCTGCAGCGCCAGGATCTGCATGGCGACGTCTTCCTTGGTGACGTCCTCGACGCCTGAGAGCGTCGTGCTCAGATAGTCCTTGGTCGCGGTATGCCGTTCCTTGGCCTGGGACATCGCGGTCTGGGCCGAGCCGAGCTCGACGATGATCTCCGATGGGTTCTGCGTCCCGGTCGGGAAGCCGATATTGCTGCGCACCCGCTCGGTCATCGCATTGTAGCGCAGCTTCGAGTTCGGGTCGCTCGCCGGAAAGGTCTCGGCCGCCATGATGGCGAACTGCGCCAGGCCGGTGCGGAACGCCTCTTCGTTGGCGCGGGCGCCGGCGGCCACCTGCTGGCCCTGGTCGACCTGGACGCTGGCCGTCGCCCTGGCCGAGCCGGCCGCATCGTCGCCCTGATACCAGATGACGGTATTGGCGGCGGTTCCGGGCGCGGGCGCGGCGGTCGCCGTGTCGAAAGGCGGCCCGGGCACCCGGAGCGGCGGGTTATTCGGGCTGCCGGTGAAGAAGTCCTTGGCGGCCACCTGAGCCGAAGCACCCGACAATGACGTCTTCGCCTCGCGCGACAGCGCCGCGCCGATCGCCGTGCGCAGGTTTGCGGCGGTCGCGTTGGCGTCGACCCCGATGACGAAACCTTCGGCGGGGTCGCCGGTCGTGCCTGCCGCACGCGCCGTCAGGGTGATCTCCTCCGTCGTGCCGTCGGGCAGCTTCAGTGCGAACTTCAGCGTATCGCCCGGCTGCGGCTGCGTGGCGACATTGACGGCGATGTCGGCCGGCGGCCCGGCATTATAGGCCGTGGTCATCGCTGCGGTGCTGCTGGTGGCGCCAGTGAGCTTGAAGCCATAGGGCAGCCCGGCCGCCTCCTCCGCAATCGTTGCGTTGGTGCCGGCGCCGCCGGTGACGAGCCGTCCCATGCCGCCGGCGCCGAGATCCGCCTGCTTGCGCTCGGAGATCAGCTGCTTCAGGCCGGCATGAGTGGCATCGCCATCCATGATCAGCGAATAGTCGACCACCGGCTCGACATCCGAGGTGCGACCCGAGAACAAATAGCGGCCGTTGACCTGCGAATTCAGCAGATCGAGCGTCTGCTTGAACTTCTCCTCGGCGAGAACCTGCGGCGAGGTGCGGCCGGTCGAGGTCTCGACATAGCTGTCCGGCCGGGCATCGGCGCGCGTCTCTCCGGCAAGCTTGGTGAAGTTCTCGACCGCCTTGGTCATCAGCTTGAGATTGACGTCGGCGCGCTGGATGCCGGTCAGGTAGCCGTCGAGCGTCGAGAGCTTGTTGTTGAGGTCGAGGCTGACGCCGCGATCCATGCCGAGGCCGGCATAGGTCTCCGACTTTTTCTGCGTCGCCAGCTGGCGCTGCAAATCGTCGAGCTGGCCGCGCATCGAGACGAACTGGTTCGGATTGGCGAGACGATAGGCGCCGGTACCGGTCGGGGTGATGGTCATGACCTATCTCCTCACAGTCTCATCAGCACGTCGAGCAACTCCTTGACCGTGGAGATGACGCGTGCGTTGGCGGCGTAGGCGCTCTGCAGTTCGATCAGGTTCGACATTTCCTGGTCGACATTGACCTTGGTGTCCTCGAGGAAGCGGCTCTGCACCGCAGAGAAGGCGACCTGCTGGCCTTCATCGAGACGCTTGGCCTGCTCGCTCGCCTGGCCCTGCCCGGCAACCACGCGCTGGACCAGGCTCGAGACCGTGCCGCTCGAGGTCGCGGTCGAGCCGTCGAAGCCGGTCGCGTTGGTGAAGCTGCGCTGGCTCGAGGTCAGGCGGTCCAGGAGGAATTTCGGCCGGGTCGCGTCGCCCTGCGGCGTCGCCGGGCTGGTGTTGAAAACGACCAGGCGGGAGCGGTCGGCGATCAGGTCGGGATTGACGGTGATGCGCGAGGCAAAGCCGGCCGACTGGGCACCGCCCTCATAGGAGCCGGTATAGACGCCATTGTTGCGGCCATCGACGAAGAAGGGCAGTTCGCCCGTACCGCCGGTCAGCGAGGTCTGGGTCGGGCGGGCGGTCAGGCCGACGACATCGCGGGTCGCACCGGCACCGTCATCGACGATGCGCAGCACCGAGCCGGTGTTCGAGACGGTGAAGCCGGGGCCGATAGCCGCCTGCATCTGCGCTGCGACCGAGGCCGGACCGCCGGAGAAGTCGATGCCGATGACGCGGTTGTTGGCATCGCCCTGGGCCGAGGCCGGCAATGGCAGCGACGCTGCCGACTCGACGCGGACGAAGGTGAAGCGCTGGGTCTGGCCGCCGGGCGTGACCTTGTAGTCGAGGGTGACCGAATTTCCGGATTGCAGCCCTGCAAGGTCGACGTCGAAACCTGTCGCGGCACCTGCGGTCACTGCCGTGCCGGCGATCTCGCGATCGGAGAGCGCGCTCGACAGCTGGGCGGCGATCTCGTCGAGCTGCTTTTGCGCCTGCACCAGGGTCTTGTCGCGCAGCTCGACCAGCGCGCCGATCTCGCCGGAGCGGAAGGTGTTGTTGGCGATCGCGTCGAAGCCGTTGCCGTTCAGGTCCCGGGCGATGATCGTGCCGACGCCGCGTTGGGCGGGATCGCTGCTCCATTGCGATTGCGGCCCGATATTGGCGCGCGCATCGAACTCGAACTTGACCGTCGGGCGGCCGTCAAAGAGCTGCGTCCCCGAGGCGGTGGTGATGCTGAGCGAGCCATTCGGCCGCTCATCGGTGCGGATCTCGACGTATTGCGACAGCTCGGAGACGATCCGGTCGCGCTGGTCGCGCAGATCCGCCGTGCCGGAGGTCTGCTGGGCGTTGACGATGCGCGCATTGACGTTGGTCAGCTGCTCGAGCAGCTCATTGACGCGGGTCACCGACGAGCCGATGCCCGCCTCGGCCTGGGCGCGCTGCTGCTGGACGCCGTCCGACAAACCGCGCAGCCGATTGGCGAGCTGGCTCGCCGCATCGAGCACCGCTGTGCGGTTCGTATAGGAAGACGGATCGTTCTGCAGCGCCTGCAGCGAGCTCGTGAACTTGCTGTACATCGAGTCGAGCGCGGTCGCGCTGCCCGGGGCGCCGTACAGCTTGTCGAGATTGGCGAAGACCTGGGCGCGCGTCGAGGTGTAGGCCGCGCCCGAGCTCTCTTGCAGAAGCTGGTGCTGCACGATGCGGTCGAGCAGCCGCTGGACATTGGGATTGCTGACGCCGACGGTGCCGCCGGAGATCGAGTCGACGCTCGATACATTGCGCCGGACATAGCCGGGCGTGCCGGCATTGGCGACGTTCTGCGAGATGACGCCAATGCCGGTCTGGGCGCTGTTCAGACCGGAAATGGCGGTGCCGAGCGAGGTACTGAGACCCATCGTCAACTCCTGTCGTCTTTGGCTCTACTCTTTGGCCCAGCCCTACTGGGCCTTCAGGGCCAGGCTGCGCTCAGCCGTTCAGCGGATGATGTTGAAGACGTCGCGCAGCATCTCCTGCGCCGTGGAGATCACCTTGGTGTTGGCCGAATAGGCCTGCTGGGTGACGATCATCTTGGAGAACTCGTCGGCGATGTCGGTGTTGGACTGCTCGACATTGCCGCCGATCAGCGCCGCGGTGCCGAGGCCCACGATCGGAGCTCCCGACTCGATCGTCTCCTCGAAGGCGCCGCCATCGAGGCGTTTCAGCGCATTGCCGGCGTTGAAGCGGGCGACCGCAATCTGCGCCAGCGCCACGACCTGGCCGTTGCTGAAGGTGCCGATCACCTGGCCTTCGTTCGAGATCGAGACCCTATCGAGCGTACCGGCGGTGTAGCCGTTCTGCCGGATGCTGCGGGCGTCGATCTGGCCGCTGGTGTCGCCGTTCTGGGTCAGGCTGGTGCCGTTGGTGACGATGCTGATGGGGGCGGAAGCGGGAGAGATGGCGTTTCCGCCGATCGTCATCGGCGGGATGGTGATGTTGCCGCTGGCCGGCGCCGTCATCTTGCCGGTGTTGTCGAAGGTGATGTTGGTGTTGACGTTGCGATAGGCGACGGTCGCGCCAGTCGCGCCGGTGTTTTCGGCGATGAACAGGTTCCAGGTATCAGCCACCGCCGGCGGGCCGGCCGCGGCGTTGGAGACCTTGGCCCAGCGCAGCTCGACGCTCGTCGCCTTGCCAAGCGTATCATAGACCGTGACCGAGCCGCCGGGGATCGAGCGGTTGAGGAAGAGAGTGAGGTCGCTGCCGACCACGGTACCGGTACCGCCCGGAGTGACGCCAGGGTTCGTGCCGAAGCCCGTACCCGCATTCAGCAGCTCGGAGCCGGGTGTCGTCGAAACGGCGCTGTTCGTCTTCGGATAGGCCGGGATGTTGGCGCTGTATTCGATCTGGGTCGTCGCCTTGGCCGGGAACTGGTCCTTGGTGATGCGCAGCACATCGGGCTGGCTGCCGATAATCTGGCCGGTGACCGGATCGATCTTCTGGCCCTTGAGGTAATAGCCGGCGCCGTTGACGAGATAACCGTCGGCGTCGAAGTCGAAATCGCCGCGGCGGGTGTAGAGATTGCTGTTGGCGAACTGGGTCGAAGCTCCGACGCCGCTCTTGCGTTGATCGACCACGAAGAAGCCGTCGCCGTTGATCGCGGCGTTGGTGTCGATGCGCGTCGCGTTGAGATCGCCCTGGATCGTGTTGGTGGCGCGGCTATAGGAGGCGACCGAGCCGGCGACCTGCCGGTTCAGCGCCGAATCCGGCACCAGGTCGGAGAAGCTGGTATCGACGCGCTTGAAGCCGGCGGTGCGCGAATTCGCGATGTTGCCGGAGATATTCTCGAGGGCATAGGACTGGGCCTGCATGCCCGTCACGGCCGTCGTCAGAGCACTGAAAACACCCATCGCAACCTCACCTGGTCACCAGACCTGGACAGCGCCCCCCATGGGCGGCATGTCGAACCGAGGCTGAGTTTGCACGGCCTATGCCACGGCCATGCCTGAGATATTTCAAGAGCTTGGATGGTTTTCGAAAGGTTTACCGACGATTCCGACCGGGCAGATTCATCCCGTGCCGGCAAATTCTGCCGGGCTCAATCGCCTTTGCCGCCCCAGCCCGACAGATCGCCGGCGACGTCGGACAGGCCCGGCGGCTTCTCCTCGACGAAGGGCAGCGGCCGGCAGACCGCGATGGCAGCGAGCCCGATCCGGGCGGTGAGCAATCCGTTGAGCACGCCCTCGCCGAGCTTGGCCGAGAGGCGCGCCGCCAGCCCCTGACCGAGCACCTGCTGGATGACGGCGTCACCCGCCGCGATGCCGCCGGTGACGACGAGATGGCCAAGCACCTGCCGCGCCAGCCGGAGCAGACCGAGCGTTCCGGGGCGGCCGGCATAGATCGTGGCGATCGAACGCAGCAGCCGGGCACAGGCGACAAGCACGAAGACGACGTCGACCAACGCCCGCGGGCTGACCGCAGTGACCAGCGAAACCCGCCGCGCCGCCTGCGCCACCTGCGCCTGCGCCAGCGCATCGAGCGGCGCGAGCAGGCTGCGCTCGGCAACGGTGAGCAGGTCGCGGGCGGCGAGCAATTGCGGCGTGTGGGCGGTGAGTTCCGCCCTGCCCTTCGCGGTTTCGGGCCGGCCGGCATAGAGCTTGTCGAGATCGGCAGCCACGCTGCGTGCCCTGGCGAGATCGCTCTCGGCCAATGCGACGACGGCACGCTCGCGCAAGGCCTCGACCCGCCGCTCGCGCAGGATGTCGCGCAGCACTCGCAGCAGCATGACGAGCAGGGCCAGCGCGGCAACACCGGCGCAGACCAGCGCCGCGATACCGACAGCGGGGTTGAGGGCGAGCAGCCAACGGATCGTCTGCTCGGCCCAGACCGTGACGGAGAGCGCCAGCAGGCCGGACAATGCCGCGACGAACAGGCTGCCCCAGCTGAAGCGGCGGCGCCTCGGCTGCGGCGCCGGCGCAGCCTCGGGCTCGATCGGTTCGACCTCCGGCACGATGGCGACATCGCTGCGGCCGCCGAAGACCGCATCGTCGGAGGAGCCATCCTGCGGATCGAGGCGAATGGCGCGCGGCGCCTTGCTCATGCTCGCCCCTCCTTCACGCCAATCGATCGCCGATCAGGAATTCGAGCGCACGGTCGAGGCGGATCTGCGGCGGCGGCGAAAGGCGCCCGCCGGCATCCGGCTTGACCAGCGGTGGCCGGAAGCGTGGCGCCCTGACATGCCAGCGCGGCGCGCCGGGATCGAAGATCGCCTCGGGCCGCTCCGGCAGGTCGCCCGGGAAGATCGCGGCCTCTGCCTGCCCGTCGAAGACCTCGCCATCGACGACCTCGCCCGCCTCGGGCACGCCGGCGATCGCCGGCAGCTCCTCGCGCCCCTCGCGGATACGGACCTCGCGCGTGGCGCGGATCGCGGCGAAGGCCATCGCCTCGACCTTCGCCCCCGCCCCCTGCGCCCGCGCCGCTGCGCGCGCGACCAGATGCGACATCACTCCGGCGAGCCGGTCATGACTGGTGTGATGGAGATGATCGGCCTTGGTCGCGGCGAACAGCACCTTCTCGATCCGCGGCGCGAACAGGCTCGACAACAGGCTGTTGCGCCCGACCGCAAAGGCCGAGAGCGCCTGGCCGAGCGCGGTTTCGAGATCGGCGAGCGCGGCGGGACCGGCATCGAGCGCCGCCAGTGCGTCGACGAGCACGATCTGCCGGTCGAGCCGGGCGAAATGCTCGCGGAAGAACGGCCCGACCACGACGCGCTTATAGGCCTCGAAGCGCTCGGCCATCAGCCCGGCGAGTGTGCCGGCCTGCGGCTGCGCGCCCGGCGACAGATCGAGCGGCGCGAAAGTCAGGGCCGGCGAGCCCTCGAGATCGCCCGGCATCAGGAAGCGGCCGGGCGGCGTCACCGCCACCGCCTCCGGATCGGCGCGCAGGGCCGCGAGATAGGCCTTGAAGACGTCACTGGCCGCCTCGGCCACCAGTTCGTCCGCCGGCCCCGCCGGATCGCGCTGCCTGAGATCCTCGAGCCAGGGCGCGGCGATGGCGAGCCGGTGCGTCTTGCGCGCATCCGCGACTGCCTGCGCCGACCAGCTGGCATAGTCCTGCCCGATCAAAGCGAGATCGAGCAGCCACTCGCCGGGATAGTCGACGATGTCGAGGGTCAGCGTCGCCGGGCCCTTGAACCAGCCCTCGGCGCGCTCATAATCGATCTCGAGCCTGAGTTCCGAGATGCGCCGCGTCGAGTCCGGCCAGCGCCGATCTGTGCCCGAGAGCGCTGCGCGATGAGCTTCATAGGGAAAGCGCGGAATCTCGGGGTCGGGCTGCGGCACCAGCCTGACGCGCGCGATCCGCCCCTCGGCCGAGGCCTTCAGCACCGGCAGTCTGGCGCCTTCGACCAGATTCTGGATCAGCGCCGTGGTGAAGACGGTCTTGCCTGAGCGCGACAGGCCGGTGACGCCGATGCGCAAACGCGGCCGCGCCAGGCCGAGCAGGCTGTCGCCGAAGGCAAGCGCAGCGCTGCGCGCCTCGTCGAGATAGGAACCGGACGCCATCAGGCGATCCGCATCATTCGTCCGGCCCCTCACCGAGCGAGGCGGGCGTGACGAAACGGTCGAGCCGGCCGCCTTGCGCAGCAAGATCGCGCCAGTCCTCGATGGAAAAATCGATCACGGCCAGCCCGCAGGTCGGATACTTCTGCGCCATCCTTGCCGCGGCATAGCGGTCGCCATGGCCGGCGAGCTTGGCGGCGAGTTCCTCGAAGCCGGGATTATGGCCGATCATCAGGAGCGTGCGGACCTGCGGATCGGTCTCCTGCACGACCTTGAGCAGGCGCTCAGGCCTGGCCTCGTAGATGCGCGGCTCGTAATGCGTCGGCGGCTTTTCCGGCAGCATCGGCTTGACCAGCTCCCAGGTCTCGGCGGTGCGCTTGGCCGGCGAGATCAGGACGAGGTCCGGCAGCAGCAGTTCCTCGGCGAGATAGCGGCCCATGACCGGGGCGGCTTCACGCCCGCGCGTGGCGAGCGGGCGGTCGCGATCGGCGGTGTTGGCGGGCCAGGCCGATTTGGCGTGGCGCAGAAGCATCAGGCGGCGCATGGCCGCCATCTAACCACGGATGGCGGGATTTGCGAGTGGCATGGCTGCGGAAGGCCGCATGGCGGCGAGCAGCATCTCCATGAGCCGGCCCGAATACAGTGCGATCAGGCGTTCACGCCCACCCGGCTGCATCTCCAGCGGCGCGAGCTGGCCATCGATCAGCATGGTCGAGAAGCCATGGGTGATCGACCAGACGAACAGGATCTCGGCGAGATCGGCGTCGTCGGCGTAGCTCGACGGCAGCCGCGAGAGCACATCGCTGTCGATCTCATGCCCGAGCGCCAGTTTCGTCTCGCGGACCAGGATGCCAAAGGCGCGGACTCCGGCGCGACGCAGATCGTCGTCCCCGCTCTTCAGGCCGAGCCGCCCGAAGACAACTCGGAAACGGCCGGGCCTGGTCAATGCGACGGCGAGATAGGCCTCGCAGATCGCCGCCAGCTGATCCCCGCCAGCCGCCTTGGCCTTGGAGACGGCTGCCTCCATGCTCTCGGACAGATCGTCGAAGCCGAGCGTCGCGATCGCAGTCAGGAGGCCGACGAGATTGCCGAAGTGATGCGCCGGCGCCGCCGGCGACACTCCGGCCCGGCGGGCACATTCGCGCAGGGTGAAGCCGCCGACGCCCTTCTCCGCCAGCACCGCCTCGGCCGCGTCGATCATCGCCTGGCGCAGGTCGCCGTGATGATAGCCACCTCGCTTGCCGACCTTGGTATCCATCGCACGCCCTGCCCGCACGCCGCCGTCATCAAACTTGACGGCGTTAAGATAACGCAATAGGACAAGGCCGCAACTGAACAGCGTCAAGATTGGAATAGGCAATGCCTTTCACCTTGGACGACGCCTTCGCCCGGGCCGGCCAGCTTGCGATGATCGGCTGGGTCGCGCTGATCCTGCTGCCGCGCTGGCGTGGCATCTCGGCCGCGCTTGCCGGCTGGATCATCCCGGCCCTGCTCTCGCTCGGCTATGCCGTGCTCATCGCCGTCTACTGGCCTGACGCGAAGGGCGGCTTCTCCTCACTCAATTCGGTTGCGGCCCTGTTCGCTTCCAAGCCGTTGCTGCTCGCCGGCTGGGTCCACTACCTCGCCTTCGACCTCTTCCTCGGCAACTGGATCCTGCGGCGCTCGCAGGCGGAGGGGATCCCGCACTGGTTGATGCTGCCGGTGCTGCCGATGGTCTTCCTGTTCGGGCCGTTCGGCTACCTGACCTATCTGCTGCTGGAAGCCTGTTTCCGCCTGGCGCGCGAGGATCGCATCGCCCGCCTTCAGGCCCGCCTTCCCGCCTGGCTGCCCGATCTCGAATTGGAGCCGCGCCTCACCGCCGCAGCCTTCGCCATGCTCGCTCTGGCGGTCCCGACCGTCTTCGCCGGGCTGATCGACAGCCGGCAATTCCAGGGCGTCGACACCTGGATCAAGCCGCTGAAGTTCGAGCTCTCTGTTGCTTTCTACCTGTTCACCCTGGCACTGTTCCTGCCGCTCGCAAGCGAGCGCTTCCGCTCCTCCTGGCTCGGCCGCTACATGGTCTGGCCGGTGATCGTGCCGATCGTCCTCGAAGTGCTCTACATCGCCTGGCGCGCCTCGCGTGTCGAAGCCTCGCACTACAACAGCGACAGCGCCCTTGGTGTCTGGCTCTACACGCTGATGGGCGTCGGCGCGGTGATGTTCACGATCGCGCCCGGCTTCCTCGCTTATGGGCTTGCCCGTCGCGATACCGCGCCGATGCCGGAGGTCGTGCGCTGGTCGCTCGTCGCCGGGCTCGCCCTCACCTGCGTCTTCGGCCTGGCGAGCGGCGCCCTGCTCGGCTCCAGCGCCAGCGGGCACTATGTCGGCGCTTTGCCGGAGGCGCACCAGACGATCCCCTTCTTCGGCTGGTCGCTGGCGATCGGGGATCTGCGGATCGCGCATTTCCTCGGCCTGCACGCCTTGCAGATCATCCCGGCGGTCGGCCTGCTGCTCTGGTTTGCGCTGCGGCAGAGCAGAGCCGGGCTGGTCGCGCTCGGTACGGTCTCGGCCGCCTACGCCGCCGTCACCGCGACCGCACTCGTCGCCGCGCTGCAGGCGCGCCCGCTGCTCGGGCTCGGCTGAGCCTGCTAGGCGTCGGCTGAATCGGCATCGAGCGCGAGGTCCTCCGCGCCCGGCTCGTAGCGCAGCAGGTCACCCGGCTGGCAGTCGAGTACGGCGCAGATCCGCGTCAGCGTATCGAAGCGCATGCCACGGACCTTGCCGGATTTCAGCTGCGAGACCTGCTGCTCCGTCAGCCCGATCCGCTGGGCCAGTTCCTTGGAGCGCATCTTGCGGCGCGCCAGCATGACATCGAGTTCGACGATGATCGGCATCGCGCTGCCTTATACGAACTGGGCGTTTTCGTCGGCAATTTCTGTCGCCGCCGTGAAGACGTGCCCTAGTGCCAGAAAGCCGAGCAGAAACAGCAGGGTCAGCAGATCCTGCGGGTTAAGGGCGATGCCGACCAGGCGATGCCCGGCCGGAAGATGCGCCGAGACGATCATCGACACCAACGGCCGCACGAGGATATCGGCCCCCTGCGCGCAAAGACCGAACAGGGCGATCCGGCGCAGCCAGAGCGCCGCCTCGCGCGTGAAGATGCTGCCCGCGAGATAGCCCGTGAACAGCCGCCAGACGCCATAGCAGGTGATCGCCGTCAGCGACCAGATTGCGAGGCTGAGCCCCAGCCCGGCGACGCGCTGCCAGTTCTGCATGCCGGAGAGGTCCGCTTTCAGCCAAGCGCCATAGATGCTCGCGGCACGGCCCTCCTCCCCCCAGACCTGCAGGACGACAACCAGGATCCAGGCGGCATAGGCCAGGGCCGCCCAGCGTGTGAGGTGGCAGAGCCAGCCGATCCGGCGGCGGAGGCGCGTTTGAGGGGTGTCGACCGCAATGGCGCTCATGGAAACAGGCTCCAAAACTGACAAAATTGAACCCACACATGAACCGCGGCAGCCTGGCCTTGGAAGCGAAGCCCACCCGGCATCACCTGGCGCCTACACGAAGCTCTTATTCTCGTCCGCCAGACGGACCGCCTCGCGCAGGACGAGGCCGAAGGCGACTAGCGCGGCCCCGGCCGCCAGCGCGCCGAACATCCCCGGATCGAGCGTGATCGCCAGTTGCTTCTGGCCTGACGGGTTGTCGAAGGTCAGCGCCACGCTCTGCAGGCCTCGCGTCAGCGGCGTCGCCACACCCATCGCGATCAGGAGCCAGCCGACGCGCGTCAGCCGCTGTGCGTTCTCCTCTTCGAGTACCTGGCCGCGGCCGAACCGGCCGAACAGGCTGGCGAGCCGCAGCATCGCCGCGACGAAAAGGCCGGCGGGCACGAGGCCGATCGTCAGCGCGCTCCAGTAGCCACGCTCCGAGAGCGGGCCGATCGGCGCACTCACCCCGATCGTACGGGCATAGGCGACAAGCTGCTCGGGGTCGTGCCAGAGCCAGACCGCGCCGAAAGCCATCAACGCCGCCGCGGCGACGCACAGGATGCGTGCCACCGTACTCACGCGGCGCAGCCTCACCATGGCGGGCCGCCCCTGAGCCGGGCTTGCAAGGGATGTCATATCGCTTCACTCCGTGATTGACAAAATTAAACTAAGAGATGAATTTCTAAATGTCAAAGCCATTACAATGGAAAGCTCGATGCGCACTGCCCTGCCCACTACTGTCCTGGTTTGCGGCCTTCTCGCCGGCTGCGGCCACGTGCCGCTGACCTCGCTGCCGAAGCTCTCGAAGATCGACATGAAGACCACGGATCTCGCGCAATTGCGCGCCGGCATCAGCCTGCCGGCTGATATCCGCACGCTGCCCGGCGGCGTCACCATGACGCTCGTCGCTCTCCCGAAGGATGGCGGCCGCCATGAACGCAAGGTCGTGCTGGAAGAGGTGCGCGACGCGGTCGAGCTGGCGAAGCTGCCGGCCATGGCTTCACCGGGGCGCCGCTTTACCGTGTTCAGACTGAGCCCGAGCGACGCTGCGCGGCTCGGTGCTTTCCGCGAGGAAATGTTCGCCGGGCCGCAGAACAGCGGCAATCGTGGCAGCCTGGCGCTCGGCGCCGACAAGGCCTGCCGGCTGGGCGAACTCTCGGGCAAGCCGATCACGATGACCGGCTATCTCAGAACGTCGGAGACGCAGGACTACGTCCTGCTGCTGCGCGATTTCGACCTGAAGGAGGCCGTCCGCGAGATCGACCCCAAGGTCGACTTGGCCACGGCGATCCCGCCTTGCGACGCGGTGCCGGGGGTGAAGCTCAGCGGCTCTCCCGCCGCGCCATGAAGGCGAGCTTCTCGAATAGCGAGACGTCCTGCTCGTTCTTGAGCAAAGCGCCGTGCAGCGGCGGGATCAGCTTGCGCGGGTCGCGCTCGCGCAGCACCTCGGGGCCGATATCATCAGCGACGAGCAGCTTCAGCCAGTCGAGCAGTTCGGAGGTCGAGGGCTTCTTCTTGATACCGGGCACCTCGCGCACCTCGAAGAACAGGCGCAGCGCCTCCTCCATCAGCCGCTTCTTGATGCCGGGGAAGTGGACCTCGACGATCCTCTGCATCGTCTCGGCGTCGGGGAAGCGGATGTAATGGAAGAAGCAGCGGCGCAGGAAAGCGTCCGGCAACTCCTTCTCGTTGTTCGAGGTGATGATCATCACCGGCCGCTGCGCCGCTTTGATCGTCTCGCCGGTCTCGTAGACATGGAACTCCATGCGGTCGAGCTCGAGCAGGAGATCGTTCGGGAACTCGATATCGGCCTTGTCGATCTCGTCGATCAGCAGCACCGGGCGTACCGGCGAGACGAAGGCTTCCCAGAGCTTGCCGCGCTTGATGTAGTTGGCGATGTCGGAGACGCGCGCGTCGCCGAGCTGGCTGTCGCGCAGGCGGCTGACCGCATCGTATTCATAAAGGCCCTGCTGCGCCTTGGTGGTCGACTTGACGTGCCAGGTCAGCAGCGGCGCGCCGAGCGCCGCGGCGATCTCCTCGGCCAGCACGGTCTTGCCGGTGCCGGGTTCGCCCTTGACGAGGAGCGGCCGCTCCAGCCGGATCGCTGCATTGACCGCGACCGTCAGGTCCTCGGTGGCGACGTAGGAGGCGGTGCCGGTAAAGCGCATGCGAGGCCCTTCATATGGCTGCTCCGCGGCCATGCTGCCGCCGCGAATGGCATGTGCTTAGAGGTCGGCCAGCGGCGGGGCAAGTTTTCGTCAGCCCGGCACGAGTTTTGGTTTGTGTTGCAAGGCTTTGCCAAGCAAAGCTCTGAGATCAGCAGCTTCGCTTGATTCTTCGAGGGTGACGTGGCCGGGACGATTGATCCTTCCGCCTATCGCGACGCCATGGTCGTGCTCGCCACGGCCGGCGTGATCGTGCCCTTCGCCAAGCGCTTCCGCGTCAATTCCGTCGTCGCTTTCATGGCCTGCGGCGCCGTCCTCGGCCCCTATGGCCTCGGCGGCCTGGTTGCCCAGATCCCCTATCTCAGTGCCGTCACCGTCTCGAATGCCGATGCGCTCGCGGGCCCGGCCGAGCTCGGCGTCGCCTTCCTGCTCTTCGTCATCGGGCTGGAGCTCTCCTATGAGCGCCTGATGACCATGCGCCGGCTGGTCTTCGGGCTCGGCCTCGGCCAGGTCGCATTCTGCGCCGCCGCGATCGGCGCCATCGCCTATGGCTTCGGGCAGCCAGCACCGGCGGCGCTGCTGATCGGCACCGCGCTCGCCCTCTCCTCGACAGCGATGGTAGTCGAGCTGCTCTCGGCCCATCGCCGCATGACCTCATCGGTCGGTCGGTCGAGCTTCGCGATCCTGCTCTGCCAGGATCTTGCGGTCATCCCGCTGCTCTTCCTGGTCAGTGTGCTCGGTACACAGGAGAACGGCTCACTGCTGCTCAGCCTGACCCAGGCGCTGCTGCAGGCGGTCGCGGCGATCGCCGCCATCACCGTGATCGGGCGCCTCGCCATGCGCCCGCTCTTCCGTCTGGTCGCCTCGACCGATTCCTCCGAGAGCTTCATGGCCGCGACCCTGCTGGTTGCCCTCGGCACCGGGTTGATCGCAGCCGCGGCGGGCCTTTCCATGGGCCTCGGCGCCTTCATCGCCGGGCTGCTGCTGGCCGAGACCGAGTATCGCCGCGCCATCGAGGTGACGATCGAGCCGTTCAAATCGCTGCTGATCGGCGTCTTCTTCCTGACTGTCGGCATGAGCGTGAACCCGGCGGCGCTGGCGGCCCAGCCGATGCCGATCTTCAGCATTGCCATAGGCCTCTTCCTCGCCAAGGTCGCGATCACCTTCCTGCTCGCCCGCTACTTCAAGCTGTCCGTTCCGACCGCATTGGAAACCGCGATCATGGTCGGCCCGGGCGGCGAGTTCGCCTTCGTGCTGCTGACCGCCTCGGTCGCCGCCAAGCTGGTCGACCAGAGTGCGGCCTCGCTGGTGCTTGCCGGCGTCTCCCTCAGCATGATCCTGCTGCCGCTCGCCGCTCGCCTGGCGCGCGCGCTTTCCGCCCGCCTCGCCCCGGCAGTGAAACTTCCTGACGAAGCGAACATCCTGCCGCCGGACGACCACGCCCCGCGCGCCATCGTCGTCGGCCTCGGCCGCGTCGGCCGGCTGGTCAGCGAAATGCTCGAGCAGCACCGCGTCCCGCATATCACCGTCGATGCCGACGCGACCTTGATCGCGGCGCAGCGCCGCGCCGGCCGCCCCGCCTTCTACGGCAACGCCACGAAAACGGATTTCCTGCGGCTCTGCGGCCTCGAGGAGGCGACCGCGCTGATCGTCACCATCGACAATCCCCGTGCCGTCGACGAGATCGTCGCGGCGGCGCGCGGCGTGCGGCAGGACCTCATCATCGTCGCTCGTGCTCGCGACGCCAAGCATGCGCGGCATCTCTACGAGCTTGGCGTCAACGACGCCGTGCCGGAGACGATCGAGGCCAGCCTGCAATTGTCGGAAGCGGCGCTGGTCGGCCTCGGCGTGCCGATGGGCCTCGTCATCGCCTCAGTCCACCAGCGCCGCGACGACTTCCGCAGCGAGCTCAAGCCGGCGAGCGCGCCGCAGCCGGCACTGCCGCGGCATAAGCGGTCACGGCGGCTGTGACACCGCGCGCCTGACCCGAATTCTAGGCGAATTCCTTCCGCTCCGCCGGCTCCAGCCTTACGGATAGCGTCGTCGAAGCCGGCGCCAATTCGGGCCGTACCGCCTTGCCTGCGGCTGCTGCCTGCATCGCGCGACGCATGTGGCCGTAGAACTGCTCGGCACTGCTGTGCCAGCTGTGACGCTGGGCGAGTTCGAGCCCGGCCTGGCGCGGCAGTCGCAGGGCCGAGAGCGCGGCCTGGCGTAGATCCTCGTGCAGCACCGCCGCCTCGCTGCCGGCGAAGACGTCGCTCGGCCCCTGCACCGGGAAGGCCGCGACGGGCAGCCCGCTCGCCGCCGCCTCCAGCAGCACGATGCCGAAGGTGTCGGTCAGGCTCGGGAAGACGAAGACGTCGGAGGAGGCATAGATCGCCGCCAGCTCCTCGCCCTCGCGCGCGCCAAGGAAATGCGCCTCGGGGAAGGCGCGCTTGAGGTCGGCACGGGCCGGCCCGTCACCGACCACGACCTTGCTGCCGGGCAGCCGCAGCGACAGGAAGGCCTCGAGGTTCTTCTCGACCGCAACCCGGCCGACGCTGAGGAAGATCGGCCGCGGCAGGTCGAGCACGCTCTCGGTCCGCGGATGGAACAGCGAGAGATCGACGCCGCGCCCCCATCGCAATATGCGCTCGAAGCCATGGGCGTGCAGCTCCGCCTCGACCGTGGCGGTCGAAACCATCACGCCGGCTGCCGGTCCGTGAAAGCGGCGCAGGAAACGATAGCTCCAGCTCTCGGGGATCGGCCAGCGCGCCGCGACATATTGCGGGAAGCGGGTGTGGTAGCTCGTGGTGAAGGTCCGCTTCTGGGCGAGGCAGACGGCCCGCGTCAGCCAGCCGATCGGCCCTTCCGTCGCGATATGGATATGGTCGGGGCCGAACTCGGCGATGCGTTTGGCGATGTGCCGGCGCGTCGCCAGGGCGATGCGGATGTCGGGATAAGACGGCAGGCCGACCTGCCAGAAGCCTTCCGGCGTCAGCATCTGCGGGGTGACGCCGAATTCCGGCGCCGCCTCGACCATCCGCTCCAGCGAGCGCACCACGCCGTTGATCTGCGGGCGCCAGGCGTCCGTCGCGATCAGGACGCGCATCACGCCGCCTCGACGAGGCTCGGCACTGGCGCAGGGCGGGCCGTCGTCGGAGCCGGCAGAGCCGGCTTCTCGCCCCTCAGCCGGTGCTGTGGCCAGCGCACGATCTCGAAGCGGCCATCGTCGTGCTCGACCACCGCCGTGCAGCTTTCGACCCAGTCACCGGTGTTGATATAGGTCAGCCCGTCGATGTCGCGCTGGGCGGCATGGTGGATGTGGCCGCAGATCACGCCGTCGGCCTTGTGCCGGCGCGCCTCGTCGGCGAGGCACTGCTCGAACTCGCCGATATAGTTCACGGCGTTCTTGACCTTGTGCTTGGCCCAGGCCGAGAGCGACCAATGCGGCAGGCGAAGGACGCGGCGGACCTTGTTGATGCCGTGATTGAGCACGAGCGCGATCGTGTAGGCCCAGTCGCCGAGCAGCGCGAGCCATTTGGCGTTGCGCACGACGAGATCGAACAGGTCGCCATGGATGACGAGCATGCGCTTGCCGTCGGCGGTCTCGTGGACGATGTCGTCGACCAGCGTGATGCCGCCGAACTGCAGGCCGGTATAATCGCGCAGGAAGTCGTCGTGATTGCCGGTAACGTAGATCAGCTTGGAGCCCTTGCGCACCTTGCGCAGCAGCTTCTGCACCACGTCATTGTGGGATTGCGGGAAGTACCAGCCGCTCTTCAGCCGCCAGCCGTCGATGATGTCGCCGACCAGATAGATCGTCGGCGCGTCATAGGCACGCAGGAACTCCAGCACGAGATCCGCCTGGGCTCCGCGCGTGCCGAGATGCAGGTCCGAGATGAAGATGCTGCGAACCTGCTTGGCGTCGCTGTCGTCGCTCATACCCGCCGACCCGTCCTGTTGCGATGCCTCCGGCGTGTGTCTGATTTGCACTACGCTTTGATGACGCGGCGGGAAAACCGTGCTTTGCCTGCCGGCACAGGAACGGACCTTTCCGGGAGACGACAATGGATCTGGGTATCGCCGGCCGCACGGCCATCGTTTGCGCCTCCAGCAAGGGACTGGGCCGAGGCTGCGCCCAGGCGCTGGCCGAGGCGGGCTGCACCGTCGTCGTCAACGGCCGCGACGCCAAGACGCTGGAGGAGACCGCCGCTGCGATTCGGGCCAGCACTGGCGCGACCGTGATCGCCGTCGTCGCCGACGTCGCGACCAAGGCTGGGCAGGATGCGCTGCTCGCCGCCGCACCCAACCCCGACATCCTCGTCAACAACAATGGCGGCCCGCCGCCCAAGCCGTTCCGCGAGGTGACGCGCGAGGGACTGCTCGAAGGCGTGGCGCAGAACATGGCGACCCCGCTCGAGCTGGTGCAGCGCGTCGTCGACGGCATGATCGAGCGGCGCTTCGGCCGCATCGTCAACATCACCTCGGCGAGCGTGCTCACCCCGCTGACCGGGCTCGACGTCTCCTCCGCCGCCCGCGCCGGCCTCACCGCCTTCCTCGCTGGCGTGGCTCGCGAGATCGCCCATGCCAACGTCACCATCAACAACATCCTGCCCGGCGTGTTCGATACGGACCGCATCAAGACCGCGACCAACAAGGTCGCCGAGATGCAGGGCATCAGCATCGAGGAAGCGACGAAGCGGCGCCTCGCGGCCGTCCCGGCCGGGCGCTTGGGCACGCCCGACGAGTTCGGCAAGCTCTGCGCCTTCATTTCCAGCGCCCATGCCGGCTACATCACCGGCCAGAACTTCCTGATCGACGGCGGCTCGTTCCGGACGAACTTCTGACAACAGGCTGGCCGGGACGCCTCAGGGCGCCCCGGCTTTCACCCCCCAGAGCCAAACTGAGACCGATGACGATCGCCTATCGCCGAGCCATTCCCGAGGACACGCCAGCCTGCGTCGTCCTGCGCGGCAGGACGCGAGAGAACGCCTTCTCGGTCGAGCGCCTCGCCGAAGCGGGCGTCACGCTCGAGAGTTGGCGCGCTGCCATCGCCGACGGCAGCCTGCCCGGCCATGTCGCGACCGAAGACGGCAGAATCGTCGGCTATTGCTTCGGCGAGCGCGAGACCGGCGAGATCGCCGTGCTGGCGCTGCTGCCGGAGCATGAAGGCCAGGGCGTTGGCAGGACGCTGCTGAACCTTGTCGTCGCGGACTTCAACGAGTTCGGACTCGCCAGACTGTTCCTGAGCTGCTCGTCCGACCCTGCCGTTCGCTCCTATGGCTTCTACCGGCACCTCGGCTGGCGCTCGACCGGCAGCTTCGACGATCGCGGCGACGAGATCCTCGAATATCGCTTCGCCTGACCCCCGCTTCGACAGCGTCCCGCATCGCGCCGGTCCGATTTGCAAGATCGGTGCTTGGAACGGCTCCCTGCTCGTGGTCTAAGGAACGGACGTCTTGCACAAGACTTCCATTCCTCGTGCCCGACCTGTTCTCTTGTCACCGCTCCTCGGCATCAGCCTCAAGCTGCTTTCGGCCCTATCGTTCACGCTGATGTCGGCCGGCATCAAGACGCTGGCTTCGCGCTATCCCACCGGCGAGCTCGTCTTCTTCCGCTCGTTCTTCGCGCTGATCCCGCTGATCATCTGGCTGGCCTGGCGCCACGAATTCCCCGAAGCGCTGAAGACGAGCAATCTGCGCGGCCATCTCAAGCGCGGCGTCATCGGCTCGACCGGCATGTTCCTCGGCTTCGCCGCCCTGCACCTGCTGCCGCTCTCGGACGCGGTCGCGATCGGCTATGCCGCGCCATTGATCGTCGTGGTGCTGGCGGCACTGATCCTGAAGGAGCGCGTGCGCATCTATCGCTGGACCGCCGTCGCCGTCGGCTTCCTCGGCGTGCTCCTGATGCTCTCGCCGCATATGGGTGCGCAGGCCTTCGGGCATGGCCTCTCGGGCGGACCCGCCATCGGTGCGCTGCTCGCGCTCGCCGGCGCCTTCTGCTCCGCCTTCGCCTCGGTCGAGGTCCGGCTCCTGACCCATACCGAGAAGACCGGCGCCATCGTCTTCTACTTCATGTCGCTGACCTCGCTGCTCGGCCTCTTGACGCTCGCGCTCGGCTGGACCGTGCCCGACCTGAAGGACTTCGCCCTGCTCGTCACCATCGGCGTGCTCGGCGGCCTCGGCCAGATGCTGCTGGTCCAGGCCTATCGCTATGGCGATGCCTCGCTGATCGCGCCGTTCGAGTACTCGACGATGATCTGGGCGACTGCGCTCGGCTGGTTCGTCTTCGGCGAATGGCCGGTCCTCGCCGTGCTCATCGGCTCGTTGATCGTGATCGCCTCGGGCATCTACGTCATCCTGCGCGAGCAGCAGCTCGGCCTGCTCAAGAAAGAGACGCGCGAGGCCGGCCCGTCCCGTTCCGTCTGACGCCCTCGACTTGCCGCTTGGAGCGATCCGAGGCATTGTCCGCTAGGACAAACAATCGTTCTCTTTCCCAAACGGCAAAATCCTGGCCGGGCTAGAGACGACGGCAGGCAAGAGCGCAATGGGCATCGAAACCAGGGAACGTGGCGGGCGCGAGCTGGAATCAGGCGCGCAGGTGATCTCGGGCCAGCTCGGCAAGACGATCCAGCGGCTGCGCAAGGCCTATAACCTCTCGCTCTCGGAGCTGGCCGAGCAGTCCGGTGTCGCCAAGTCGATCATCAGCCAGATCGAGCGCAACGAGACCAATCCGACACTGGCGACGATCTGGCGGCTGTCGCAGGCGCTCGACGTCTCGATCGAGCGCGTGCTCTCGACCAATGAGGAAGAGGCCTTCATCGAGAAGATCGCCCGGCCCGACACGCCGATCCTGGTCTCCGAAGACGGCAAACTGCGCCTCGCCATCATCGGCTGGATCAAGACCGTCGAATGGCTGCAATGGTACGAGGTCAGCGCCGAGCCGGGCGGCGAACTCGATTCGGAAGGCCATCAGCGCGGCTCGATCGAATCGCTCTCGGTCAGCGCCGGCGAGTTCGAGGTCGAGGTCGGCGGCATAACCCAGCGCGCCAAGGCCGGCGAGACCCTGCGCTATCGCTGCGACCGCCAGCACGTCGTCCGCTGCATCGGCGACCAGCCGGGCACCGCCCTGATGGTCTGCATCCTCAAAGCGGCGGTCATGGACTGAGGGTTCGCCCGCGAGCCCTTCCCTCTTACTTGTCAGCCTACCCGCCGGCCGCCTTCTGCGGCCGCGACGGCCCCTTCACCGCCGGCAGCGACTTCAAATACTCCGCCATCGCCAGCCTGTCGGCATCCGATAGTTGCGCCATATTGCGCACCACCGCCGCCATCGAGCCGCCGACATTGTCGAAGCCCGGCGTGAAGCCGGTCTTGAGCAGTTCGGCGATCTCGGCCTTCGACCATTTGCCGAGGCCATCCTCGGCCTGGGTGATGTTCGGCACCCAGCCCTTGCCTTCAGGGTCGGGCCCGCCGGCGAAACGCGTCGCCTGGACGATGGCGCCGAGCTGGTTGCGGCTGGAATGGCACTCAGCGCAATGCCCCGGCCCGTTCACCAGATAAGCGCCGCGATTCCATTCATCGCTCTTACTGGGGTCGGCCTTGAACGGCGTCCCGTCGAAGAACAGCAGCTTCCAGCCACCGACGGCGCGGCGGATGTTGAAGGGGAAGCCGAGCTCATGGCCGGGCGCCTTGCCCTCCACCGAAGGCAGCGTGCGGATATAGGCGAGGAGATCGGCCACCGCCTTGGCCGGCATCAGCCGGTAGGAGGTGTAGGGAAAGGCCGCGTAGTAATGCTGGCCCGAGGGCGAGACGCCGGCGGTCATCGCCTGGATGAAGTCGGCCGTGCCCCAATTGCCGATGCCGTCGCGCGTATGCGGCGAGATGTTCGGCACGTGGAACTTGCCGAAGGGGGACTCCAGCACCAGCCCGCCGCCGAGCCTGGTCTTGTCGTCCTGGCCGGGCGTCGCATGGCAGGAGGCGCAGCCGCCGGCGGCGAACAGGAGCTTGCCGTTCTCGACATCGGGCGCCGGCAGCGTGCCGACCTCCGGGCCCGGCGAGACCACGCGCGGATCGGTGAGGACGAAGAAGCCGGCGATGCCGAGCGCGATGAAGACCAGAAGCGTGATCAGCAGGCGGCGCATCGGTTCCTCATTCGGTTGTCCCCGGCAAACAACGCTCGTATCGCGACAGGGTTCGCCCCTGACACCGCAGACACGAATGGAGCGGGCCTCCACCAAGGAAGCCCGCTCCTTCGATCAGGTCAAATCTGCAAGTGAAATCCGGCAGCGTCAGCCGCCGTCACTTCTTGATGCGGTAGGTCTCGTGGCAGCCGCCGCAGTTCTTGGTGGCGTCGCCGAAGGCCGTACGGAAGCCGGCGAGATCGGTCGCGGCCGCGCCCTTGGCGGCATCCGCCTCGAACTTGGCGAAGGCGGCCTTGAAGCCGGCCTGGTCCTCCCAGATCTTCGGCGCAGCCGTGGTCTCGCCGCCGGTCTTGGCGCTCTCCGGATAGAAGCCCGGCATCTTCTTGGCGGCGTCGCCATAGGTCTTGAACACCGCCTGCGCCTTCGCGGCGTCGAAGGGTGCCTCGCCCTTGGCCATCGCCGCGCCATCGCGCGTCGCGGCGCCGACGGCCTTCATCGTGTCGCGCCGCTCGGAGATCGGGTCGGCCTGGGCCAGAACGGCAGAGACGCCGACGGCGAGACCGAGGGCGACGAAAGCAGTGCGAAGCATGCGTGGGAATCCTCCGGAAGGCAGCGCCGGAACGGGCGCTGTTTTGAACTCTTCCAGATCAACGCAGGCACACGACAGCGCCAAGTCGCATTGTCGTGAAACTCATTGCAAAAACGCAATGAGACCCTTGCGTCAGAGCGGATACCCCGCGGTCCTCAGCGTCGCGAACACCTTGGCCGGAGTCGCCGGCATGTCGATCGCCGTGACGCCGGCGGCGCGGTTCAGCGCATCGACCAGAGCGTTCATCACCGCCGGGCAGGCGCCGATCGCGCCGGCCTCGCCCGCGCCCTTCACCCCGATCGCATTCGTCACGCAAGGCACGTTGCGCGTCTCGAAATGGAAGTTCGGGATGTCGATCGCGCGCGGCAGGGCGTAGTCCATGAAGGTCGCGGTCAGCATCTGGCCGGACGAGTCGAAGCGGATCTCCTCCATCAGCGCCTGGCCAATGCCCTGGGCCGCTCCGCCATGGACCTGCCCCTGCAGCATGATCGGGTTCAGCGTCACGCCGAAATCGTCGACCACGACATAGTTCTGGATCTCGGTGCCGCCCGTGGCCGGATCGACCTCCAGCTCCACCACATGGGTGCCGTTCGGATAGGTCGCCTCCGGCGGCGTCCAGCTCTGATGGACGCTGAGCTGCTCGGCCTTGGCGCCGGGCAGGTTGGCGATCGCCTTGAGATCGAGCGTCTTGTCGGTGCCGACGATGCGCACGGCACCATCGACGATCTCGAGGTCGCCCGGAGCGGCTTCGAGCGCCTCCGAAGCAAGGCTTTTCAGATTGTCGGCGAGGATGCCGGTCGCCGCATTGAGCGCCGCGCCGCCGACGGGGATCGAGCGCGAGCCGCCGGTGCCCGAGCCGGTCGCGATCCGGTCGGTATCGCCCTGGACGACCTTGATGCGGTCGAGCGGGATGTCGAGATGCTGGGCGACGAGCTGCGAATAGGCGGTCTCGTGCCCCTGCCCGTTCGACTGGGTGCCGATCAGCACGGTGACCGTGCCGTCCTTCTCCAGGATCACGGTCGAGCTCTCCGGCCCGCCGCCGCCGCAGGCCTCGATATAGCAGGCGAGCCCGATGCCACGGATCTTGCCGGCCTTCTGCGAGGTCTTCAGACGGCTCTTGAAGCCCTTCCAGTCCGCCACCTCCATGGCGCGGCGCATATGGCCCTCGAACTCCCCGGAATCGTAAACCGGGCCGGTCTGCGTCTTGTGCGGCATCTCGCTCGGCTTGACGAAGTTGAGAGCCCTGACTGCATCCGGCGTCTTGCCGGTCTCGCGCGCGATCGCATCGACCAGCCGCTCGATCAGATAGGCCGCCTCGGGCCGCCCGGCGCCGCGATAGGCATCGACCGGCGTCGTATGGGTGAAGACGCCGCGGAAGCGCACATGCACTGCCGGGATGTTGTAGCAGCCCGGGGTCATCGTCGTGCCGACCCAGGGGATGAAGGGCCCATATTGCGAGAGATAGGCGCCCATATCGGCGGCAAGATCGACCTTGAGGCCGATGAACTTGCCGCGCTTGTCGAGCGCCATCGTCGCGGTGGTCAGGTTGGCGCGGCCATGAGTGTCGGCGAGGAAGTGCTCGGTGCGGTCGGCGACCCAGCGCACCGGCCGCTTCAACTTCTCGGCCGCGACCATGGTCAACGGATATTCGCGGTACATGAAGATCTTGGTGCCGAAACCGCCGCCGACATCGGGGGTGATCACCCGGATGCGGGAGGGATCGACCTTGAGGATATAGCTGGCGAGGATGTCGCGCGTGCCATGGCTGCCCTGGCTGCCATGCGTCAGGGTCCAGCGCTTGGTCGCCTTGTCGTATTCGGCGATGCAGGCGCGCGTCTCCATGTAGTTGGAGGCGAGGCGGTTGTTGACGACGGTGACCGAGATGACCCGGTCGGCCTTGGCGAAGGCCTCTTCGGTCTTCTTGGCATTGCCCTGCTCCGCCTCGAAGGCGACGTTGCCGTCGCGATCCGACCAGACCTGCGGCGCTCCGCTCTCGAGCGCCTCGGCGATGCCGGTGATCGAGGGCAGCGTCTCGAACTCGATCTCGATCGCCTCGGCGGCGTCACGGGCCTGGTCGAGCGTCTCGGCGACGATGAAGGCGATGGCTTCGCCGACATGGCGCACCGTGTCCGTCGGCAGAACCGGCACCGAGTTCGGCTTCACGCTCTTGCCGGAGATCTCCTTGATCAGCCCCTTGCAGGGGATGTCGCCGAGATGGGCGACGTCCTCGCCGGTCAGGATCAGCTTGACGCCCTTGCGCTTCAGCGCGGCCTGCTTGTCGACGATCTTGAATGTCGCATGCGCATGCGGCGAGCGCAGCACATAGGCATGCAGCGCGCCCTCGACGGCGGTGTCGTCGGTGTAGCGGCCAGTGCCGGTGGTCAGGCGCTGATCCTCGACCCGCCGCACCGGCTGGCCCATTCCGAACTTCATCGGACGCATCGGCAAACTTCCTTCGGATCACTCGAATGAGAAAGACTGGCGCAGGATCGCCGCGCCGTCACCCCAGCCCATATGCGGGGGCCGGGATGCACGGGATGCAAGCAGTTGGGTCTTGAACTAGAGCCGATCCGCCCGGGCTAAATCAACCCGGCCGGCAAACGGTCTCTAGCGGATCATGCGCGCGGCGCTGTCGGACATCGTCACCATCATATTATAGCTGGAGACGATGCGGTTGGCGTCATTGGCCGCGCCCTTGCGGACATCGCCCTTCGACTTGCCGAGCTTCTCGCGGAAATCGCGCAGATTGCCGAGCCAGGAGCTGGCCGAGGAATCGATCATCGGCACGCCGGACGGGTTGCTGTCCTTGAACCGGTCCATCTCCTTGATCGCGCCGGAATAGCCGGCGAGCGCCGTATCGAAGGCGGCGAGATCGACGATCGGGCTCTCATTGCTCGGCATCACGTCCATCACGGCGCGCGCATTGATCATGATGTTCCGCAGCTGCCAGCGGGCAAGGCGGCCCTCGCTCGCCTCGATCGCCGCGAGCTCGCGTGCGTCGATGCCCTTCTTGTAGCCGTTGAGCTGATTGCTGAAGACGGTCCGCTCGCGCAGGAAGGCTTCCGCCGCCGGCACCATCTTGGCGTGCAGCTCGCGGCCCTCGGCGGCGTTGTCGTCGCGGTAGTCCTTGCGCTCGTAATAGCGCTCGGCCCGGGTGATCAGCGGCGCCAGCTCCTGATAGGCGGCGATGTAGCGCTTCACCGCGCTATCCAGATCCGCTTGCGCCGGCGGCTGGCCGGCGGCCGCCTCGGCCTTGGCGATCTCGTCCTTGACGTCATAGAGGCTGTAGAGCCCGTAGGAGATGTAGCGCTCCTTGCCGGTCGGGCCCTTCTTCATGTCGACCCAGCTCTTGTAGCGATCCCAGGATTCGATCGCCCGGATCGTCCGGTTGGAGAGCGAGGTATAGGCATTCGACTTGGCGATCGCCGCCTGCAGCTCGGGATCCTGCGCCGGCTTCTTCGCTGCAGTCTGCGGAGCGGCCTGCGCGAAGGCGAGCGGGGCTGCGGACACGGAACAGAGCAGGGCTGCGAGGGTAAGGCTCAGCAGGCGGGAGGCCTTCATCAGGACACCTATGGTCGACCGCGGCCGGATCTGGGGCCGCGCCCCGTTATCGGCGCTGGCGCCGCGAACCGCAACCGGAAGGCGATGCCTCAGTATCCGTTCGGACGCCGTCAGGGCGTGGCGAGACTGGTGTTTTTCGAGCATCGGAGCTGAGCGTACTCACAGTACGTGAGCACCGAAGCGCAGAAAAACGCCAGTCGCTGACCGCCATCACGGCGTCGCGGATGGATACTCAGCGCTCGACCGGCTCGCCGCGCATGGCCCAGTCCTTGAAGCCGCCGATATAGTGGCTGTCGATGTCGAGCCCGACGGCCTGCGCGAATTCGAGCGCCCGCAGCGAGCGCACGCCGGCGGCGCAGGAGAGCACGACGCGCTTGCCGGGCTCGTTCGGCAGGTCGGCCGGATCGAACTGCGAGAGCGGCCGTGACACGGAGCCGGGGATGCGCCCTGCCGCAAACTCGTGCGGCTCGCGCACATCGACGATGAGGATCGAGCCGTCGGCGAGCCCCGCCTTGACGGCGTCGATGTCGAGGTCGTGTACGATCATGCTGTCGCTCTTGAGATGTCGCTCAGTTCAGGAGCTTCACCAGATAGAGGCTGAGCGCCGGAAATGCCACGCAGATGCCGAGCCTGATCACGTCGGAGGCAACGAATGGCAGCACGCCACGATAGATCCGCGTCACCGGCACGTCGCGCGCCAGCGAGGCGACGACGAAGACGTTGAGCCCGATCGGCGGGCAGGTCATGCCGATGCCGACCACGATCAGCACGAGAATGCCGAACCAGATCGCGATGTCGTCGGTCGGCATGCCGAAATCCAGCGCCGTCACGATCGGGAAGAACACCGGCAAAGTCAGCAGGATCATGGCGAGCTCGTCCATCACGCCGCCGAGCACGATGTAGAACAGCAGGAGGCCGACCAGCACGGTATAGGGCGCCCAGCCGGAGGCCGCGATCATCTCCGCCGCCGCGGTCGGGACCTGCGTCAGCGCCAGGAAGGCGTTGAACACCTCGGCGCCGAGCAGGATGGCGAAGATCATCGCCGAGGTCTCGGCCGTCTGCAGGATCGCCTGCTTGACCCCGTCGAAGCCGAGCGTGCGCCGGAACAGGCCGATCGCCAGCATGATGAAGGCACCGACGGACGCGCCTTCCGTCGGGGTGAAGACGCCGCCATAGATGCCGCCGACCACGATCACCGCGACCGCCATAGCCGGGATGACGCCGAGCAGCAGCGGCCAGCGCTCGCGCCACGGCGTGCGCTCATGAGCGGGCGCCAGCGTGCCGTCGAGCCGCGACATGATCCAGATGGTGATGCAGTAGAACGTCGCCGCCATCAGGCCGGGGATCAGCGCCGCCTGGAACAGCTTGGCGATGTTCTGCTCGGTCGAGATCGCATAGACGACAAGGATGACCGAGGGCGGGATCAGGATGCCGAGCGTGCCGCCGACCGCGGTGACGCCGCAGGCGAAGCCGGGATCGTAGCGATAGCTGCGCAATTGCGGCAGCGCGGCGCGGGCGAAGGTCGCGGTGGTCGCGACCGAGGAGCCGCAGATCGCGCCGAAACCGGTGCAGGCGCCGATCATCGCCATGCCGAGCCCCCCGCGGCGATGGCCGACGAAGGCCGAGGCCGCCTTGAACAGGTCCCCCGCCAGCCCGGAGCGCTCGGCGAAGGCGCCCATCAGCACGAAGAGCGGGATCACCGAGAGCGTGTAGTTGGCGAAGATCTGGTAGGGCGTGGTGCGGATATAGTTCAGGAAGGGCTCGAGCCCGTTGAGCTGGATATAGCCGGCGCTGCCGACGACCAGCATAGCGAGGCCGATCGGCAGGCGCAGCGCCATCAGCGCCAGCATGACGGCAAAGCCGGTGATCGCGAGGGAGAAGCCGCTCATCGGGGCTGCCTCACGAGGCGGCTGGCGCTGACGAAGGCGGCGAGCGCGACGAAGCCGGCGAGCACCGCGCAAATCGCGATCGGCAGATAGGCCGGCAGCTGCAGCACCATGGTGTTCTCGCCGCTGGCGAGCGCCGAGCGCGCACCGACGCCGAGCCGCCAGGCGATCAGCGCCATGGCGAGGCCATAGACCACGTCCCAGAGCGCATCGAGCCCGTCACGCCAGCGCTGCGGCAGCTTCAGGGTGAAGGTGTCGACGAAGATGTTGCCGCGCTTCAACTGACAGAGCGGCAGGAAGCAGAAGGCGGCGACCGCGGTCGCCATCTGTACCAGCTCGAAATCGCCGGGCACGCCGGCCGCGCCGACGAGATCGCTGCGCAAGGTCACGCTGACGACGACCATCGTCGCGACCGCGATCAGCAGTGCCCCACCGATGAGCGCGACCATCTCCGCCACCGCGTCGATGCGCGATGGCGGCCTTTCTTCCCCTGCCCTGTCGGTCATTGCGGGCTCAGGCGGCGTTCTGGTGCTTGGCGAGGGCGGCGCGGGCGGCAGCGAGCAGCTTCTCGCCGTCGAGGCCCTTGTCCTTGGCGGTCTTGAGCCAGCCGTCGATCACCGGCGCCGTCGCCTTGTGCCAGCGATCCGCCTCGGCCTGCTCGATCGTGACGATGGAGTTGCCGCGCTTCTTGACCATCTCGGAGACGACGACAGCCTGCTCGTCCCAGACCTTGCCGGCCATAGCTGAGGCGGCGGCGCCCGAGTTCTTGTCGATGATCGCCTTGAGGTCGGGCGCCAGCCCCTCGTACTTGGCCTTGTTCATCGCCAGCACGAAGGTCGCGACATAGAAGGTCGGCGAGCCCGGGATCTCGGTGTGGTTCTTGACCAGTTCCTGCACCTTGATCGAGGGCACAACCTCCCAGGGCACGACGCAGCCGTCGATAACGCGCTGCGCCAGCGATTCCGGGACCTGCGGGATCGGCATGCCGATGGCGTTGGCGCCAAGCGCGCGCAGCGCCTCGCCGGCGAGCCGGGTCGGGAAGCGCAGCTTCAGACCCTTCAGGTCCTCCATCGTCTTCACCGGCTTGTTGGCGTGGATCAGCCCGTGATCATGTGCCCAGAAGCAGATCGGATGGATGTCCTTGAACTCGTCCTTGAGGTGCTCGCTGGCATAGTCGGTCAGCGCCAGCGAGTTCACCAGCGCCCGCTTGTTCGGCACGAAGGGCAGCTCGAACGCCTCGATGCCGGTGAAGCGGCCGGGCGTATTGCCGGGCAGGGTCCAGACGATGTCGACGACGCCGTCGCGCGCCTGGTCGTAGAGCTGCGGCGGAGTGCCACCGAGCTGCATCGACGGGAAGATGTCGATCTTGATCCGGCCATTCGATTCGGCGCCGACCTTGTCGGCCCAGGGCTTCAGGAACTTGGAATGTCCGTTCGCCACCGGCGGCAGGAAGTGATGCATGCGCAGAGTCACTTCCTGGGCATTGGCGCGCGTGGCGCGCAGCACGGCGGGCGCGGCCACGGCCGAGCCGGCGAGCGTCAGGAATCTGCGACGATCGAAAGTCATGAGGTCCCCTCCCCGGGATTTTTAAGTTGTTTCGTTCACCCTGCCGCGGACATCCAACGACGAAGACCGCCTAGATCATTGAACTGAAAAGTGGAATTCACTTTTCGGCACAATGCTTGGACAAAAAGGCCGGATCGTCGCCTCGCCTCCCAGCAAGCGACAATCTCCCGATCTCGTGCCCTCGAACTCCAGCGTGGAGCTCGGCACGACCAGCCCCGAATGCCCTCCAAGCAGTCTCTCGGTTATGATAGTTTCATTCGCAACTAATTTGCAAGCCCGCCGACTCCCGTTGGCGGGCTCGTCCAAATCGTAAGAGACGGATCAGCCGGTCAGGCTGTTCACCTGACCGGATCCGGCGTGATCAGGCCAGCGGCGGAATGCGCAGAACCCAGCCCGGCAGGATCAGGTCGGGGTCCTTGACCGGCGGCGTGTTGGCCTTGACGATCTCGGTATATTTCGCGCCCTTGCCCTTGCCGTAGTGCTCCTCGGCGATCTTCCAGAGCGTATCGCCCTTCTTCACCGTGTAGAACACGGCGGCGGGCGCCTCCTTGTTGACGATCAGCTCCGATTCCACCGAACCGACGCCGGCGGTATTGCCGATCGCGAGAATGATCTTCTCGGCTTCCTCGGTGCTCAGCGCCTTGCCCGAGACCTTCACCTTGTCGCCCGAGACGTCGATCTTGACGTCAGAAGGCAGGCCGTGGCCCGCCAGTTCCTTCTGCAACTGATCAGCCGTCGCCGCATTGGCCGAGCTCGACCCAAAAATCTTGGCGCCGGCTTCCTTGATGAAACTGAACAGACCCATAGCATGTTCTCCTAACGCGCTGGCCGCCCCGCCAGGATTGGCCGAACGATCGGGCTTCACGCAGCTCCACAGCCTTGGAGCATGTTCTGGTCGCAAAAGTGGCGTCACCTTGCGGAACACGCCCCGAGACGGGAAACCCATGAAGCCCACTCGGGGCGACAACTGCAAGACGAAACGTGACGTCTGCCCTTCCCTCGCGTCGCCGGCACTGGCAGAACGGAAGCTGGCGATGTCGACACTGCGAAAGGCCAGTCATGACCGCACTTACTCTTGAACAGGCCAGCATGATCATCGACGGAGCGCTGAAATATGCCCGTGAGAACGGGCTGAAGCCGCTCGCCATCGCGGTGCTCGACGCGCGCGGCGCGCAGAAATTCTTCCTCGCCCAGGATGGAACCAGCCTGAAGCGCGGCGAAATCGCGCTCGGCAAGGCTAATGGCGCGATCGCGCTCGGCGTCGGCCCGCGCACGCTCAACAAGATGGCGCTGGAGCGCCCGCACTTCATCAACGGCGTCGCGCTCTCGGTCGGCGGGCCGGTGGTGCCGGTGCCCGGCGGCGCGCTGGTGCGCGATGCCGAAGGCAACCTCATCGGCGTCGTCGGCATTTCCGGCGACACCTCCGATAATGACGAGGCCGCGGCGCTCGCCGGGATCGCCGCTGCCGGCCTCACGGCCGAAACCGGCGGCTGAGCCGCACCATCCTGGTATGCGGCACGGGCTTGCGCCATGTCGCATTGCAAGGCCGGCGGATTTCCGGCAACGGGTGCGTGACCGGCGGCCCTTGAAGCCGCATCAGGAACCACAACGATGAATATCGCCGCCGCCATCGAGGGCGAGACCGTCCAGACCGACGTTTTGATCATCGGCGCCGGCCCTTGCGGTCTGTTCGCCGTGTTCGAGCTCGGCCTGCTCGACATCAAGGCCCATCTCGTCGACATCCTGCCGAAAGTCGGCGGGCAATGCGCCGAGCTCTATCCGGAGAAGCCGATCTACGACATTCCCGGCTTCCCGCTCGTCACCGGCCAGGGACTGGTCGACAACCTTCTCGAGCAGATCAAGCCTTTCGGCGCGACCTTCCATCTCAACCAGATGATCGAGCGGGTCGAGGTGCTCGGCTCAGCCGAGGCGCCACGCTTCCGCCTGCAGACCGATGCCGGCACGGTGTTCGAGACCAAGGCGATCCTGATCGCCGCCGGCGGCGGCTCGTTCCAGCCCAAGAAGCCGCCGATCCCCGGCATCGAGGCCTATGAGGGCCGCCATGATGGCGGCGGCGTGCACTATGCCGTGCGCAAGATGGAGACCTTCCGCGACCGCGAGATCCTGATCGTCGGCGGTGGCGATTCGGCGCTCGACTGGACGCTCAACCTGCAGCCGATCGCCAAGCGGGTGACGCTGATGCACCGGCGCGACGATTTCCGTGCCGCCCCCCATTCGGTCGAGCAGATGCGCGCCCTCGTCGCCTCCGGCGCGATGGATCTGAGGCTCGGCCAGGTGATGAGCCTCAAGGGCGAAGGCAATGATCTGCAGGCCGCCATCTGCCGCGACAATGCCGGGGCCGAGTTCGAGATCGCCTGCGGGACGATGCTGCCCTTCTTCGGCCTGACGATGAAGCTCGGCCCGATCGCCGATTGGGGCCTGAACCTTCATGAGAACCTGATCCCGGTCGACACCGAGAAGTTCGAGACCAATGTGCCCGGCATCTTCGCCGTCGGCGACATCAACACCTATCCGGGCAAGCTGAAGCTGATCCTGTCGGGCTTCCACGAGGCGGCGCTCGCCGCCCAGAAGGTTCACCGCTACGTCTATCCGGAGAAGCGGCTGACCTTCCAGTACACGACGTCGTCGACTGCGCTGCAGAAGAAGCTCGGCGTGGCTTGAGGCTCGCGCCGTCCCCTCTCCCCTTGCGGGAGAGGGCTAGGGTGAGGGGTCTCGCGACGCCTCATCGTCATGCTCGGGCTTGTCCCGACCATCCACGTCTTCTTTCGGGCAATGCGGTGTTCAAGACGTGGATGCTCGCCACAAGGGCGAGCATGACGGGTAGACCTTTGCGACCCCTCATCCGGCCCTTCGGGCCACCTTCTCCCGCAAGGGGAGAAGGGAGGTCGCGCCTGCCCCTACCGCAGCACCGACATCGCCGACGAGGGCGGCAGCATGTCGTGCGCGGCCATGTCGTGCGCCGGGCGCGCGACCGGCTCTGGCGGCACCGGCTGGATCCGCGTCGCCGGCGAGCCGGACGGGCCGCTATGCGTCGGCGCCTCGGCGACCACGCCCTCTTCCTCCGGCGGCGTCACGCGGTCGCGCAATTCGGCGATCGCGCCATCGAGCGGGTGGAAGCTGAAGCGGATCTTGTGCGTGCCGGCCGGAACCTGCACGGCCCTGAACAGAACGTTGGCCTTGAGGATCTCGGCCTCCTGGCCGTCGAGCTCGGCCCGCCACCAGGGATGCCAGATGTCGTTCAGCACGACGAAGCCGGGCTGCGCGGTCGTGACCTCGATCTCGACCACCGTGTTGCGGTAGCGCTTGAGCTTGACCTCGGCATTGGCCGCGACCGGCCCTTCCGGCACGCCGGGCTCCGGCTCCTGCTCGAGCAGGACGACGCGCTGGGGGTCGGCTTCCGGCCACTTACCGGCCGACTTCATCCCCTCGAAATCGGCGAGCTGCCAGCCGCCGACGAACATCACGCGCGGCAGCGCCCGCGGGTTCTCGTAGATGTAGCCGTCCTTGGTATAGGCGACGAGCTTGAGGTCGCCGTCGCGCAAGGTGCGGTCGACCTGGCCGATCGGCACCCGCGTCGCGATGTAGCGCAGGCCGAGGAAGTCGGCGAGGCGGCAGCGATAGGACGGGAACAGCGGCGTGAACACCCGCTCGCTCGGCGCCGCGATCGAATCGCGCGTGCCGACCGCATCCGAGAAATCGGCGAGTCGCAGCGGGTTATAGCCCAGCGTATGATCGAAGCCGTGGATCATGCCGGCATTGGGCCATTCGAAACCCATGCCGAGCAGCTCGACCCGGTCGCGCCGCGGCGACTCCGGCGGCTGCACGGTGAGCTTCTTCAGCACGGCGACGGTCTCGTTCTTGGTCTCCGGCCGCAGCACGTCGTAGACCTCCGGCGCCAGCGCCGTGGCTTCGTTCGGGCCGTTATTGGCGGCAAGGTCGGCCGCGACGACGCCGGTGACGATCAGGCTCGCAGCGAGCGGCGCCGCGGCGCCGCGCCAGCGCGTCAGCACGACGAGAAGCAGGAGCGCGCTCGTGAACCAGGCTGCGGCCGTGGCACTCGGGAGCCAGGCCTGGCCAAGGTGCCCGGCCTGGCGCGCCACCAGCAGGGCAAGACCGATCAGGAGGGCAATCGCGCCGGCCCCGAATCCGAGATCGCGCCAGATCGCAGCCGGCTTCTCTTCGCTGAGGATACGATGCAGCAGATAGCCCGCAAGCACGGCGCCGAGCCCACCGATGAGGAAGGTCGCATCGGCCGGCCGCCGGAACACCTTGACGCCCGGCAGATAGTCATAGGCCAAATGGAAGAAGGGCGTGTAGCGGCCGAGCGCGAACAGCACCATCAACACGAACAGGATGGTGAAGGGCCGGATCGCCTTGTCCCAGAGCCAGCCGCGCGTCAGCCCGGGCACGATCAGCAGCAGGAATGGCAGCGCACCGAGATAGACCTGCCCCATGTTCTTGGAGAGGAAGAGCTCCTTGGCGTTCCAGTCCGGGCTGTAGGGGCCCCAGAACTCGGTCGCTGGATCGCGCACGCCGAACAGGTCGCCGACGAAGGCGGTCAATAGCGAGGCCGGGTGCAGCGAGCCCCTGCCGGCTTCGACGAGATCGATCGCCGGCCGTGTCGTCGCTTCGGCGAAGAGCCAGGTCCAGAGCAGCGGTACGGCGATCGTGACGATGCCGGCGAAGCAGGCAGCGGCGATCGGCGCGAGACTTTCGCGCAAACCCGTCCAGCCTTCGGAGAGCCAGTAGGCCACCACCATGCCGATCAGGATATAGGCGCCGAGCAGCGCGACCTGGTCGGGCTCGAGCACCATCATGCCAGCGGCGAAGCCGGCGAGCAGTCCATAGCGGAGCGAGGCGCGCTGCAGCATTCGCGCCGTCAGCCAGAAGGAAAGCCCGAAGAAGGCGAAGCTCGCGATCTGGCCGACATGCTGGACGCGCCAGGCGGCCGAGGCGCCGAAGGCGAAGACCAGCGCCGCCAGCAGCGCACCGGCCGGATGCCAGTTGCGGTCGCGGAAGAACATCAGCATGGCGAGGCCGCCGACCAGCAGATGCGCCAGCACATAGGCATCGACTGCGCGGAAGCTCGGCGACGGGTTGAACAGCGCCAGCAGGATCGCCGGCGAGAAGATCAGCGATTGCGGGTCGGCGACCTGGGGCGAGCCGGCGAAGACGTTATGCGTCCAGAACGGCGACTGGCCGGAGTGCAGCGCCTGCGCCAGGAACTGGATCTGCGCCTGGAAATGCGCCTTGGCGTCGAACGGAATTGTCACCGCCCCCGACAGCCAGGGCCAGCACAGCGCCACCCAGGCGCAACAGAACAGTGTGGCCGCCAGCCAGTAGCTGGAGCCCGATCTCCAAACCGCTTTCAACTGGACCCCCAAGGCCCCTGGCGCTCCCGGCCGCGTATGATCACGCGCCGATCACGCCGATGTGATCACGGTCGACGATGAAGGTTCCGAGGTGAACCAAAACTGAATGAAACTGAACGCTGTGGATCAGGCGCCTGGCTGTGGCTTCGCAGCGTCACCATGTCGCGCCGAAGCGCGGCCTCAGCGCTTCTGCGCCACCCAGGCGGCGAGCACGCGCCGCTCGTCCGCGGTCATGCCGGAGAGGTTGTTCGGCGGCATGGCATGGGTCAGCACCGCCTGCACGCCGATGGCGCGGCGCTGGCGGGCGATCAGCTCGGGTTCGTGCAGATAGACGCCCTTCGGTGCGATGCCGATGCCAGGCCAGGACGGCTCCGGCGCATGGCACATGGCGCAGCGCCCGGTGACGATGTTCGCGACCTCCGGCGAAGGCGCGACGAGACCGGCGAGCATCACGGGCTTCGCTGATTCGAGCGGCTTCAGGCCGAGCCGCTCGCGCCCGCCGGGCGAGGACGCCATCGCCACCCAGAAGGCGAGCCAGAGCGCGAGAGCCGCCACCGCCCAGGTCCACCAGGGCGACTTCGCGTGATCGGCATGGCGGACATTGTAGAAGTGCCGGATCAGCGCGCCGGCGACGATGATCAGCGCCACCAGAGCCGGGATCACCGCCGAATTGGCGTATGTCACCGGGTAATGGTTCGCCAGCATCAGGAACAGCACCGGCAAGGTGATGTAGTTGTTGTGCAGCGAGCGCTGCTTGGCCTGCTTGCCGTATTTCGGATCGGGTACCTCGCCGGCGACCATCGCCGCGATGGTCTTGCGCTGGCCCGGCATGATCACGAAGAAGACGTTGGCCGACATGATCGTCGCCATCAGCGCGCCGGTATGGATCAGCGCGCCGCGCCCGGAGAAGACCGAGGCGAAGGCCCAGCTCGCGGCGACCACATAGCCGAAGCCGAGCAGGCCGAGCACGACGTCGTTCTTGCCGAGCGGCGACTTGCAGAGCAGGTCATAAAACAGCCAGCCGCCGGCCAATGCCGCGATGCCGATCGCGCCCGCAGCGAAGGGCGAGAGCGCCATCACCGCCGGATCGATCAGGTAGAGCTCCGACTGGGCGTAATAGACCCAGACCAGCAGGAAGAAGCCGGAGATCCAGGTCCAGTAGGCCTGCCATTTGTGCCAGGTCAGCTCCTTCGGCAGCACCTCCGGCGCGACCAGATATTTGCGCATCGCATAGAAGCCGCCGCCATGGACCTGCCAGGCGAGGAACTGCGTCGGCTGGCCGGATTCGGTCTTCGGCGCATCGGGTGCGGCCCTGAGCGAGGCATCGAGATGGATGAAGAAGAAGGACGAGCCGATCCAGGCGATCGCCGCGATCACATGCAGCCAGCGCAGGAGCTGGCTGCCCCACTCCATCAGATAGGCCTCAAGCACCCGTAGGCTCCATGAAGAGCCGCGTGCTCGCGAATTGACAGGGCGGAATCCGGGAGGGAACTTGCATCGGATTCCAGACTAGGTTCGCAGCCTTGGAAGGCAAGCGGCATTCAGCTCGGCGAACACAGCAAACGGGAAAGGATCAGGCATGGGGCGTCTGTCGACGCATGTGCTCGACACGGTCAACGGCAGGCCGGCTGCCGGCGTCGCGATCGCGCTCGACGCGCTGCTGCCCGACGGCAGCCGCAGCCGGATCGCCGACGTGGTGACCAACGCCGATGGCCGCACCGATGCGCCCCTGCTCAGCGGCAGGCTGCTGGTCGGCAACTATGAACTGACCTTCGCGATCGGCGACTATTTCCGCCATCTCGGAACGAAGCTGCCCGAGCCCGCCTTCCTCGACCTCGTCCCGATCCGCTTCGCCATCGCAGAGCCGGACGGGCACTATCACGTACCCCTCCTCGCCTCGCCCTGGAGCTACTCGACCTATCGCGGCAGCTGAAAACGGATCTGTCGCCAACGGCTTATCAGCCGCGCTTGAATCACGCTCGCATGGACTTGAATCGATCGATGAACGCCTCCCCCTACCCGCGCGACCTCGTCGGCTATGGCCGCAACCCGCCGCATCCACACTGGCCGGGCGAGGCCCGTATCGCCGTGCAGTTCGTGGTGAATTACGAGGAAGGCGGCGAGAACAACATCCTGCATGGCGACGCCGCCTCGGAGGCCTTCCTTTCCGAGATCGTCGGCGCCGCGCCCTGGCCCGGCCAGCGCCACATGAACATGGAATCGATCTACGAATACGGCTCGCGCGCCGGCTATTGGCGGCTCTGGCGCATGTTCACGCAGCGCAACCTGCCGGTCACGGTCTTCGCCGTCGCCTCGGCGCTGCAGCGCTATCCCGAGATCGTCTCGTCGATGCAGGAGGCTGGCTGGGAGATCGCGACCCACGGCCTGAAATGGATCGACTACCGCGACGCCCCGGCTGAGCTCGAGCGCGAGCACATCGCCGAGGCGATCCGTATCCAGAGCGAGCTCGCCGGCGAGCGTCCGCTCGGCTGCTATCAGGGCCGCACCTCGGTCAACACCATTCCGCTCACGATGGAAGAAGGCGGCTTCCTCTACACCGCCGACGTCTATGCCGACGAACTGCCCTATTGGCTGAAGGGGCCGCACGGCCCGCAGCTTGCCGTGCCCTATACGCTCGACGCCAACGACATGCGCTTTGCGACGCCGCAGGGCTTCAACAGCGGCGACCAGTTCTTCGCCTATCTCAAGGATTCGTTCGACACGCTTTATGCCGAGGGCGAGACCGCCCCGAAGATGATGTCGGTCGGCCTGCATTGCCGCCTCATTGGCCGGCCCGGCCGCGCTGCCGCGCTCGCCCGCTTCCTCGACTATGTCCAGAGCCATGACAGGGTCTGGGTCGCGACCCGGCTCGACATCGCCCGCCATTGGGTGAAAACGCATCCGCCCGAGGGCGGCTATCGCCCCTCGCGGCTGCCGCAGGCGCTGTTCACCGAGGTCTATGGCCGCGTCTGGGAGCACTCGCCCTGGATTGCCGGGGAGGCCCATGCCGTGGGGCTCTCGGCGGCGCAGGACAGCGCTGAAGGCCTGCACGCCGCGATGGTCGCGGTCATGCGCAAGGCCCCGCGCGCGCGGCAGAAGGCCCTGCTCGACGCCCATCCCGACCTCGCCGGCAAGATCGCCGCGGCCGGCGAGCTGACGCCGGAATCCGCCAACGAGCAGGGCTCGGCCGGGCTCGATCATCTCACCAGCGACGAGCGCGCCCGCTTCACCGCGCTGAACGAAGCCTACAAGGCCCGTTTCGGCATTCCCTTCATCCTCGCGGTCAAAGGGCTGACCAAGGCCGATATCCTCGCCTCGTTCGAAGAACGATTGAAGAGCACGCCGGAGCAGGAATTCGCGACCGCGCTCGCTGAGGTCGAGAAGATCGCGCTGATCAGGCTGCGCGATCTCCTGCCGGCCCCCTAAAGCACGTTCGTCTTCGTCCGCCCTGCCGGATCGACCATGCGCGCCAGCCACCAACTCGTCCCGGCCGGGTCCTTGACCCCGCCGCGGCGATCGCCGTCGCCCTTCTCTTCCGCCGCCTGGATCAGCGTGCCGCCGGCGGCCAGCGCCTTCTCGATCAGCGCGTCGGGATCGGCGACATAGACATGGACATGACATTCCGGCCCGCCCGGGGTCTGCCCCAACATCACGATCGAATCGTCGATCCTGAACTCGGCATGCATGATCCCGCCATCCTCGCGCCGGGCGATGAAGCTGGGATCAACTCCGAACACCGCCTTGGCGAAGGCGAGCGCCTGTTCGGCATCGGCGACGAGGAGATAGGGCGAGACGGCGTTGTGCCCTTTAGGCTTGTGCATGGCGTCCTCCTGATGTCGCAAAGCCAACGTGGCGAAGCGCCGGCCGTTCCGGCCGCCTACAGCCCGCTGACCAGATGCCCGCCATCGACCGCGACCACCGCCCCGGTCATGTAGCGCCCGGCATCCGAGCAGAGCAGCAGCAGCGGCCCGTCAAGATCGTCGAGTTCGCCGGCCCGGCGCATCGGGATGCGCTTCTTCAGCGCCTCGCCGGCATCGCTGGCGAAGAACTCGCGATTGATGTCGGTGACGATATAGCCCGGCGCCAGCGCATTGACCCTGATCGCATGTCTTGCCCATTCCAGCGCCAGCGCCTTAGTCATCTGGATCAGCCCCGCCTTGGAGATCGCATAGGGCGCGACCCGTCCTGCGACACGCTCGCCCAGGATCGAGGCGATGTTGACGATCGCCCCGCCGCCATCCTGTTCGGCCATGACCTTCGCCGCCGCCTGCGCCGCGAAGAAACAGCCCTTCAGATTGACGTCGAGCTGGCTGTCCCATTGCGCCTCGCTGACCGAAAGCGCCGCTTCCGTCTCGCCGACGCCGGCATTGTTGACGAGCACATCGAGTCCACCGAGCAGCTTGGCAGCCTCGGCGACGCCTGCCTCGATCGCCGCGACCGCACTCACATCGAGCGCGAGCGGCACGACCCTGCCGGGCAGCCCCTCACACTCGCGGGCCAATTCCTGAAGCCGCTCGGTCCGCCGCGCCGCGGCGGCGACCAGAGCGCCCTTGCCCGCGAGCAGCCGGGCGAAATGCGCGCCGAGCCCTGAGGAGGCGCCCGTCACCAGAACCCGCTTGCCCTTGAGATCGTCGAACATCCGGTGCGCCTCCCTGCCGGCGGGAGGGGACAATGCCACGCGGCAGCGGTCAACCTCGCCGCATCGGAACCCCGCCCCCCGCCCGGGCGTTCCCTGCCGAGGACCATTCGGACGGGGGATACCCATGTTTCGCATTCTCTTGGTGATCGCGGTCATCGCGATCGGCTGCGACGCCATCGTCCATCAGGGGGCGTATACGCGCGACCTCTGGTACAAGGCGGTCGGCGCGACCGAGCGCGTCGTCGATCAGGCCAAGCGCGTCGGCGAGCGCACGCCGGACGAACAGCCGCGCTCGCAGATGAATTGATCGGCGAGCCTCACGCCGCCTCCCGCGCCAGCGCTGCCCGCTCGACCTCTCCGGCGATGGCGTCGAGCAGCGCCGTCTCGTCGCCGGCCAAGCCTTCCATCGCCGCCATGCGAGCGAGCACGGTCGCGGCGACCGTCTCTTCCACCGTGTCCTCGGCATAGGCGTAGAAGATCGTCGCGTGCTGGCCGTCGCGATGGCAGCGGCCCTCGATCTGCTGCAGCTGGATCGCGCTGTGGCGCAGATCATGGACGACCAGCGCCCGCTCACGCTCGCCGCCCGGCATCTCGGCCCGATGCAGCGAGATCGACTCGGTCACGGTGAAGACGACAGCGTCGAGCTTGCCGGTCTGGAAGGCGATGCGCGTCGCCTCATTGGCCTCGCCGGAATGCTCTCCGGTGATCGAGCCGACGCGCCAGCCCCTGCCCGAGAGCTTCTCGGCCAGCATCGCGCCAGTTTCAAGGAATGCCACGGAGATCGCGACCTGCTCGTCATTCTCCAGCAGGTCCTGGCAGAACTCGGCCGTGCCGGCGGTGCGCAAGAGGCTCGCCTTCTGGCGAAAGCGCAGGTCGGCAGCCCAGCCAGCAGGTTTGCGGGTCGAGCCCCCGGCGAGGCCGAGCTCACGCCGGAATTCGCGCCAGGTCGCGTCGTAGAGCTTGCGCTCGGCGGCATCGAGCGCGACGGGGGCAAGCTCGCGCTGCACCTCCGGCCAGCCGGCGATCTCCTCGGGACGACGGCGCAGGCCGATGGCGTTGGCGCCGCGATAGAGCAGATCCGCCATCACCTTGCGGTCGCTCTCGTTCGGCTCCCAGCTCCAGTTCTTCCAGCGCCCCTTGGCCCTGCCGATCTTCAACCGCTTCATCAGAGCCCGGAAGCCGTCGAGATCGCCGCCGGGCGCACCCGTCGCATCGGCCAGCAGGCGCGCGAGATAGGACAGCTCGTGCGGCGCCTGCCCGGCCGTCGCGCTCATATAGATCGTGAACTGCGACGCAGCCGCCATCTGCCGGCAGACCAGTCCCTGCTGCGAGTTCGGGTTGCGGATACGGTGGGCCTCATCGATCACGACCAGCGGCCAGGTGCGCTTGGGCGTGCCGTGCTTGGCGAGTTCATTGTTCTTCGCCCGGGTCGAGCGTTTGCTGCTGGCCGGCGGCGGCGCGAGCAGCGACTTGGTCCGCTCGAAATTCATCAAAGTAAGCTTCTTCGCCGGCAGCCCGGCATGGGCGATGGTGCGCCGCCATTGCGGGATCGCCCCCTTCGGGCAGATCACCAGCACCTCCTGCTCCGGCATCGCCGAGATGGCGAGCCAGGCCGACAGCGTCTTGCCGAGCCCCGTGAGGTCGCCGAGCAGGAAACCCGGCTTGCCGGCGGCACGCGCCACCAGGATCGCGTCACGCGCGACGAGCTGATGCGGATGCGGCACCATGATCTCGGGCGCATCCGCCCTCGCCAGAACACTCATGCCTGCCGGGCCTCCGGAACCGCAGCTCGCTCGGTCGCCATGGTCGCGAGCGTATCGGCCTGCTGCAGCTCCTCGATCAGCGCCCCCATGAAATTGGTCACCACCTTGGGCAGTGCCCGGCCCGACATGCTCTGGATCTGCAGGCTGCGCGGCGGCAGGTCGCCATCCTTCAACGGCAGCGCCACCACCGAGCCATCACGGATCGAGGCGCCGAACGAGATCGAGCTCGCAAACATCACGGCACCACCGAGTTTGCAGAAATGGCGCAGGCTCGCGACATTGGTCGAGGTCAGCACGGCGTCGACGGTCAACCCGCGTGCCGAGAAATAGATGTCGACGATCTTGCGCACCGTCGCCTCGCTGTCGAGCACCGCGACCGGATGGACGAAGATATCCTCGATCCTGATCGATTCCTTCGCCGCCAGCGGGTGGTGCGGCGCGACGAAGGCATAGGTCCGCGCCGCGCATTGCCAGTTGATGGTGACGCCGCGCTCCTGCTGCAGCACGAAGGTCAGTCCGAGATCGATCGTGCCGGTCCGGACATGCTCGGTGACGACCTGCGGCGACATCACCTTGACGTCGAAGGCGACATCCGGATGCTGCTGGCGAAATGCGAAGATCACCTCGGGGATGAAGCTGACCGCGAAGCCCTCGGTGACGCCGAGCCTGATCAGGCCCTTGCTGGCGCCGCGCAATTCGCGGATCTCGCTGACGACCTGCTCGCTCTCGAGTTCCAGCCGCTGGGCGTAGGCTGCCAGCGTCTGCCCGGCCTGGGTCAGGATCATGCCGTGCGAGCGCCGCTCGAACAGCGCGGCGTCCAGTTCCTTTTCGAGATTGGCGATCTGGCGGCTGACCGCAGACCCGGCAACGCGCAGGCGCTGCGCCGCGGCGCTGATCGAGCCGGTTCGCACCACCGCCAGGAAATACCGCAAGGCCGGAGTCTGCATGGGCGTGCAGTACCCGCCCCTTGCCGTCTCGGCAACGATCCTTTCGATTCATTCTTATGGCGGCAAGCACGAAGCTGTGCAGAGTTTGTGTCGCCGGCGTGACGGTGGCCCGAGGCTGCCCGCCGAAACAGACAAGCAACAATGCTGCGAGGGGAAAACATGCGCTTCTTCGACAAGGCCTCCACGGCCCTGGCCGCGACCGTTTTGGCTGCGACCGCCTTTGCGACACCCGTCTTGGCCCAGAAGGCCGCCAACACCGTCCGCTTCGCCTATGACCAGGCGCCGGAAAGCGTCGATCCGTTCTTCAACAATGTCCGCATCGGCGTGATCATCGGCGCCAATGTCTGGGATACGCTGATCTACCGCGACCCCGCCACCAACGAGTACAAGGGCCAGCTCGCCAAGAGCTGGAAGCAGGTCGATGACAAGACCATCGACTTCGAGCTGCGCGAAGGCGTGAAGTTCCACAATGGCGAAGAGTTCGATGCCGACGACGTCGTCTACACGCTGAACTTCATCTCCAAGCCCGAGAACAAGGTCGTCACCCAGGGCAATGTCAACTGGATCGCCAAGGCCGAGAAGCTCGACAAGTACAAGGTCCGGCTGACCACCAAGGAGATTTACCCGGCTGCGATCGAGTATCTCGCCGGCCCGGTCGTGATCCATCCGAACGAGTATTACGAGAAGGTCGGCCCCAAGGGGCAGAACGAGAAGCCGGTCGGCTCGGGCCCCTACAAGGTCACGAACTACGTCCCGGGCAAGTCGATCACGCTCGAGCTCAACAAGGACTATTTCAAGGATTCACCGAAGCCGCAGCCCAAGGTCGGCAAGTTCGAGATCCGCTTCATCCCCGACCGCCAGACCCAGATGGCCGAGATGCTCTCGGGCGGCGCTGATCTCATCATGCACGTGCCGAAGGACCAGGCCGACCAGCTCCAGACGGTGCCGACGCTGCAGGTCGTCTCCGGCGAGACGATGCGCATCGTCTTCATGCAGATGAACATCCTCGACGGCACGCCCGCCCCCGCTCTCAGGGATGAGCGCGTGCGCAAGGCGATCATCCATGCCATCGACCGCGAGGCGATGGTCAAGAACATCGTCGGCACCGGCTCGCGCGTCATCAACACGATCTGCTTCCCCTCGCAGTTCGGCTGCACCGACGAGGGCGCGGCGCGCTATCCCTATGATCCGGCCAAGGCCAAGGCGCTGCTGGCGGAAGCCGGCCATCCCAGCCTGACCATGGACATCGTCGCCTATCGGGAACGCAACCAGACCGAGGCGCTGATCGGCTATCTCCAGGCCGTCGGCATCAAGACCAATCTGCGCTTCCTGCAATACGCCGCGATGCGCGAGCAGATCGCCACGAACAAGGCGATGCTGACGCACCAGACCTGGGGCTCGTTCTCGGTGAACGACGTCTCGGCCGCGACGCCGAACTACTTCGCCTTCCGCAGCGAGGACATCACCCGCGATGCGCAGGTCCGCGACCTCCTGGAGAAGGGCAACAACTCGGTCGATCCGGCTGTGCGCAAGGAGGCCTACAAGGCCGGCCTGAAGATCATCGCCGACAAGGCCTATGCCGTGCCGCTCTATTCGCTGCCGGTCTACTACGTCGCCAACAAGGACCTGAACTTCAAGGCCTATCCGGACGAGCTCGTCCGCTTCTGGGAGATGGGCTGGAAGTAAGCCTTCCTCCTTCTCCGAATGGTCATCCCGGACAAGCCGCACCACCGGCGCCGATCCGGGACGACCTCTTAGAATCCAGAACTGAAGGAAGCCCCGGTGCTCGGCTTCATCGTCAAACGGCTAGGCCTGGCGCTGCTCGTCGCGCTCGCGGTCTCGGCCATCGCCTTCTTCCTGCTGCGCCTTTCCGGCGACATCGCGGTCGCGATCGCCGGCGAGGGCGCGCAGCAGGCCGATCTCGACGTCATCCGCAAGACCTACGGGCTCGATCGGCCGCTCGTCGTCCAGTATCTCGACTGGCTGCTGAAGACGCTCTCCGGCGATTTCGGCACCTCGATCTATTTCAAGACCGACGTCGCCACGCTGGTCTTCGCCAAGCTGCCGGTGACGCTGATCCTCGGTGTCTCCTCGCTCGCCTTCGCGCTGGCGATCTCGATCCCGGTCGGCGTGCTCGCGGCAATCTACGCCAACAGCTGGATCGACCGGCTGGCGCTCGCCATCGCCGTCTTCGGCCAGGCGATGCCGAACTTCTTCTTCGCGCTGATCCTGGTGATGCTGTTCTCGATCACGCTGCGCTGGTTGCCGGTTTCCGGCTCGGGGACCTGGCTGCACTACGTCATGCCGACGATCGCGCTCGGCTACTACACGGCGCCGGCCTTCATGCGCCTGATCCGCGCCGGCATGATCGAGGTGCTCTCGGCCGATTACATCCGCACCGCTCGCGCCAAGGGACTCTCCTCCCATGCCGTCGTCATCACCCATGCGCTGCGCAACGCCGCAGTGCCGGTCGTGGCGCTGACGGCAGTGCAGCTCGGCTTCCTGCTCGGCGGCTCGGTGGTGATCGAGACGATCTTCGCGCTCGATGGCCTCGGCTACCTCGCCTATCAGAGCATCACCTACAAGGATTTCCCGGTCATGCAGGTCATCGTCCTGCTGCTCTCGGTCGTCTACGTCCTGCTGACGCTGCTGGCCGACATCGCCAATGCCTGGCTCGATCCGCGCATCCGGGTATCCTGACATGAGCGACGCGACCTCCCTCCCCCTCACGGCCAGCGACGTCACCGGCGGGCGCCGCCTGCTGCGCCGGGCGCTGGCCCAGAAGTCGTTCCTGTTCGGCTTCGGCCTATTGGTGCTGTTCATCGTGCTGGCGCTGCTCGCTCCTGTGCTGGCGCCGCATGATCCCTATCTGCAGAACCTGACGGCGCGGAACGTCCCGCCGTTCTGGTACGACAAGGGCAACTGGATCCACCCGCTCGGCACCGACCCGCTCGGGCGCGACTATCTCTCGCGCCTGCTCTACGGCGCCCGCATCTCGCTGATCATCGGCATCAGCGTCGTCGCCATCGCCGGATTGATCGGCACGACCATGGGCCTACTCGCCGGCTATTTCGGCGGCCGCATCGACATGGCCGTGACCTTCATGGTCACCACCCGCCTCGCCATGCCGGTGATCCTGGTGGCGCTCGCCGTGGTCGCCATCATCGGCTCCTCGCTCTGGATCGTCATCCTGGTGCTCGGCCTGCTGAAATGGGACCGTTTCGCCGTGGTGATGCGCAGCGCGACGCAGCAGGTTCGCTCGCTCGACTACATCACGGCGGCGCAGGCTTCCGGTGCCAGCACGACCCGCATCATCCTGCGCGAGGTCCTGCCCAACATCGCCCCGCATCTGATCGTGGTGGCGACGCTGGAAGCGGCGAGCGCCATCCTGCTCGAAGCCGCGCTCTCCTTCCTCGGCCTCGGCGTGCAGCCGCCGCTGCCCTCCTGGGGCCTGATGGTCTCGGAGGCCAAGGCCTACATGTTCTTCTCGTTCTGGCTGATCGCTTTGCCCGGCACGGCACTCGCCTTGCTGATCTTCGCGATCAATCTCGCCGGCGACGGCCTGCGCGACGTGATCTCGCCCGAAAAGCGCAACTGATCCTTTTTGACGGAGTGACCACCATGACCCGCGCCAAGGCGATCGCCCATGCGCTCGACTATTTCGATACCGGCAGCTTCAAGAGCGACCTGTCGCGGCTGATCGCCATGCCGACCGAGAGCCAGAATCCCGAGCGCGCCCCGGTGCTCACCGAGTATCTGGAGAAGGAGATGCAGCCACTGCTGGAGAGCCTCGGCTTCTCCTGCCGGACGCTGAACCATCCCAAGGCCAAGGGCCCCTTCCTCTTTGCTCAGCGCATCGAGGCCGAAGGCCTGCCGACCATCTTCGGCTACGGCCATGGCGACGTCATCCGCGGCCTCGACGCGCAATGGGCGGAAGGGCTCTCGCCCTGGACCCTCACCGAGCGTGGCGATCGCTGGTATGGCCGCGGCGTCGTCGACAACAAGGGCCAGCATCTGATCAACATCAGCGCGCTGAAATCCGTGCTCGAGACGCGCGGCGGCACGCTCGGCTTCAACGTCAAATACCTGATCGAGATGGGCGAGGAATGCGGCTCGCCCGGCCTGCGCGAGCTCTGCACCGAGCAAAAGGAGCTGTTCAAGTCGGACGTGCTGATCGCCTCCGACGGGCCGCGCCTCAATGCCGAACGCCCGACCATCTTCTTGGGCGCCCGCGGCGGCGTCACCTTCGACTTGACCATCAACGCCCGCGAGGGCGGCCACCATTCCGGCAACTGGGGCGGCATCCTCTCCGACCCGGCGATCCAGCTCGCCCACGCCATCGCCTCGATCACCTCGCCCACCGGCCAGATCCGCATCCATGAATGGGTGCCGAAGGAATTGCCGGCGGCCGTGCGCAAGGCGCTGGCCGATTGCGAGATCGACGGCGGACCCGATGGCCCGACCATCGATCGCGAATGGGGCGAGCCTGGTCTGTCGCCGGCCGAGCAGGTTTTTGGCTGGTGCTCCTTCGACGTGCTGGCGATGAAGTCCGGCGTGCCGGAAACCCCGGTCAACGCCGTGCCGCCAAGCGCCTGGGCGCGCTGTGCGCTCCGCTTCGTCGTCGGTATCGATCCGGACGATGTCATGCCGGCCCTGCGCCGCCATTTCGATCGCCATGGTTTCGGCATGGTCGAGATCACCAAGGCGCGCGATGCGGTCTTCAACGCGACCCGGCTCGATCCCGATGATCCATGGGTCGAATGGGCGCTGGCCTCGCTCCAGAAGAGCACCGGCAAGAAGCCGGCGCTTCTGCCCAATCTCGGCGGTGGCCTGCCCAACGACATCTTCGCCGATATCGTCGGCATGCGCACGATCTGGGTGCCGCACTCCTATCCCGGCTGCTCGCAGCATGCGCCGAACGAGCATGTCCCCGTCGCGATCCCGCGCGAAGCGCTCGGGCTGATGGCCGGACTCTACTGGGATCTCGGCGAGAGCGACCGCCCGGCGCTTTGAGGTTGCTCAACCGTCATGCTCGGCCTTGCGCCGAGCACCCACGTCTTGAACACCGCATTTCACGAAGGAAGACATGGATGGTTGGACAAGCCCGACCATGACGGGAGAGGATTCACCTCGCCTGCCGGGGTGGTTGATCACCATACTCACGATCGAACACGGCAGCGTCCGGACGCTGCCGTTCCAGACTCTCGCGATAGCGCAGACAGCCGCGCAGGAATTTCGGCCAGGGCGGCACCGCGATCTCCGGCTCGACCTGCTCCGGCAGCAATCCCCAGAGCTGCGGGTGATGCCAGCACAGGTCATGCCCGGATGAATCGCGATGTTCGCGGATGCCGGCGCGCAGGCGCTTGACCTCCACGATCAATTGCTCCGGTGTCATGCCAGCGAGATCGTCATCCATGATGCGCTCTCCTACTGACTGCGCTCCTGCGGCTCGCGCGGGTCGCGCGCCGGCGGCAGGTCGATCGGCGTCGCTGGCGGGCCTTCGGGCGGCGCGTTCGGCGGCAATTCCGGCGGCGGATCGTTCGGGATGCCGTTCGGCTCGTTGTCCGGCGGGTTCTCGATCGGCGGCGCCGGCGAGACCTCGCCCGGGTTCATCGGTGGCAGTTCCGGCGGCGGCGGCGGGCTGGTCGGTACCCCGCCCGGCGGTCCTCCGGCCTGGTGAGTAGCTGTCATCGCGTCATCCTCTTAATCTCCGAGGAAACGCCTGCGCGCCACAAAGGTTCGGTCCGGCCTCAGACCGCCGCAATGGCTGAAGTAGGCACCGGTGCTCACGTCAGCAGATCGGATTCGTCGATGCAGATCAGCGCTTCAATGGCCGGGTTCGCCGCTCTTGCCCTGATCGCCGCGGCGAGCCCGTCTCAGGCGCAGACGGCCGACCTGCTCGCCTGCACCGGCCCCTTCGCTCGCGACGCCGACGAGGCGGCCCTGATCAAGACCTTTGGCGCGGCAAACGTCCAGCGCGCCCGGATCGAGATCGGCGAGGGCGAGAAGGCCTCCGGCGCCATCCTCTTCCCGAAGGACAGGAAGCGCCGGCTCGAGCTGATCTGGCGTGACGGCAAGAAGCGCCGCGGGCCAAGCACGATCTATGTCCGCGAGGGCTCGGCCTGGGCGGTCTCAGGGCCGGCTGGTGAGCGCCTCGCTATCGGCAGCGCACTGACCGCAGTCGAAGCCGCCAATGGCAAGCCCTTCAGCATCCTCGGCTTCGACTGGGACTATTCCGGCACCGCCGCCGACTGGCAGGGCGGCAAGCTCGCCAAGGCTTTCGGCGGCTGCAGGCTGACGATCCGCTTCGGCTATCCCAAGGGCGCCGACGCGAAGGCGCTCGACCGGCTCTCCGGCGACAAGGAGTTCTCCTCGGCGAACCCCGATATGCGCCTCGTCAAACCGACGGCTTACGAGATCCTGCTGTCCTGGCCGGACTGAGCCTCCCGGCTCACTCCTCGTCTTCGCGTGCCCTTCCGGTCTCGACGAGGATCTCGCGTTTGCCGGCGTGGTTGGCGGGTCCGACGATGCCCTCGTTCTCCATCCGCTCCATGATCGAGGCGGCGCGGTTGTAGCCGATCTGCAGGCGGCGCTGGATGTAGGAGGTCGAGGCCTTCTTGTCGCGCAGCACCACCGCCACCGCCTGCTCGTAGGGGTCGTCGCTCTCGGCCTGGCCCATCGCGCTCTTGTCGAAGACCGCGCCGTCCTCGTCCTCGGCTCCGCCGGCCTCCTCCTCGGCGGTGACCGCGTCGAGATAGTCCGGCCGCCCCTGCGTCTTCAGATGCGCGACGACCTTCTCGACCTCGGCGTCCGAGACGAACGGGCCGTGCACGCGGGTGATCCGCCCGCCACCGGCCATGTAGAGCATGTCGCCCTGGCCGAGCAGCTGCTCGGCGCCCATCTCGCCGAGGATGGTGCGCGAGTCGATCTTGCTGGTGACCTGGAAGGAGATCCGCGTCGGGAAGTTCGCCTTGATCGTGCCGGTGATCACGTCGACCGAAGGCCGCTGCGTCGCCAGCACGACATGGATGCCGGCGGCTCTCGCCATCTGGGCCAGGCGCTGGATCGTGCCCTCGATCTCCTTGCCGGCGACCATCATCAGGTCGGCCATCTCGTCGACGATCACGACGATATAGGGCAGAGGCGACAGGTCCATCGCCTCCTCCTCGTAGATCGCCTCGCCCGAATGCTTGTCGAAGCCGGTCTGGACCGTGCGGGTGATGACCTCTCCTGCCGCGGCCGCCTCCGCCACTCGCAAATTAAACCCGTCGATGTTGCGCACACCGAGCTTCGACATCTTCTTGTAGCGCTCCTCCATCTCGCGCACCGCCCATTTCAGCGCGACCACCGCCTTCTTCGGATCGGTGACGACGGGGGTGAGCAGATGCGGGATGCCGTCATAGACGGAGAGCTCGAGCATCTTGGGATCGACCATGATCAGCCGGCACTCCTCCGGCTTCAGCCGGTAGAGGATCGACAGGATCATGGTGTTGATCGCGACCGACTTGCCCGAGCCGGTGGTGCCCGCCACCAGAAGGTGGGGCATGCGGGCCAGATCGGCGATCACCGGCTCGCCGCCGATGGTCTTGCCGAGGCAGAGGGCAAGCTTGTGCTTGGTGCCCTCGAAGTCCTGGGAGGCCAGAAGCTCGCGCAGGAAGACGGTCTCGCGCTTGGCGTTGGGCAGTTCGATGCCGATGGCGTTCTTGCCCTGCACCACCGCGACACGCGCCGACACTGCACTCATCGACCGCGCAATGTCGTCGGCGAGAGAGATCACCCGCGAGCTCTTGGTCCCAGGAGCAGGCTCGAGCTCGTAGAGAGTGACGACCGGGCCGGGGCAGGCCTGAACCACCTCGCCACGGACGTTGAAATCCTCCAGAATCCCTTCGAGCAGGCCGGAATTCTGCTGGATCAGCTCGATCGGGATCGTTGCCGCGATCTGCGGCGGCTCGGCCAGGAACTCGATCGGCGGCAATTCGAAGCCCATCGACGCGATCGGCTTGGGCATCGGCATGGCCGCGCGCAGCTTCGGTGCTGCGGGCACGACCGAGACCTTCGGCTGCACGGTCGCCGGCGCGATTTCCGGCTCGGTCATCTTCGGCGCAGGCGCAGCGGCCGGGGCCGCGGCGGGGGCGAGCTGCCCCATGATCCTGCGGCGCGGCGCCAGAGCCTGTGCCTTCGGCGCGGGAGCCCGAGCGGCAGGTACGGGAGCCGGTGCGACGAGCTGTAGTGCCGGCGGCGTCAGGCTCAGCTCGAAACGATAAGGCTGTGTCCAGCCGAAGGTCATGGTCACTGGCGCGGCAGCTGAAACCGGAGCGGGCGCAGGACGCACCGGCTCGGCGACCGCTACCGGCGCGATCGGACGGGTCGTCGCCAGCGGCGCCCTCGTTGCAAGGATCGGCGGCGCGCTCTCGAACGCGGTGTCGTCCTCCTGCTCCGCGTCAGGGATGAACTCCCAGAAGGCGGCATCGGAGAGGAAGGCGAACGGGGTCATCACCGCCTCAGCCGGGGTCTCCTCCGGCAGCGGCGAATCGAGGTCCTGCGCCATCAGCGCATCCTCACCCTCCCCGATCATCTCGGCCTCGACCTGCGGCATAAGCTCGGGCGCCGGCGCCTCGGGCGACCCGCCACCCCAGACCTGCTGCAGCATGCGCTGTGGAGTGCGCCAATAGCGGACGCGGCCGGGATCGACGGGCGCTTCCGGCTCGGGCTCGGGCAGCGGGACCGCCACGTCGACGACAACCCGCTCGACCTCCTGCCGGCGGACTTTGTCGGGGGTGCGCCCGTAGCGAACGAGCCCCGGCGCACCTGGTGCTACGCCAGCGCGGCGATCGTCCGAAGCTGGCTGAGGAATGTCAGCGAAATCAGCGAGTTGATCCGAGATCCGCGCGGCAGGAGAGGCGCTGCTCGTCTGGAGATTGCGATGGATTCGACGCATGGATTGACGCAGGCCCGACACTCACTCGACAGGGTATCGAGAGGTAGCCGTGGAGGGTTAACGCCCCCTGAATTCGTCCCACGCTTGCCTGTGGATCGTGGCCTGCGCCTGCGCTCTCAATCGGCCTGGAAGGCGCCGATCATATAGCTCTCATTGCCGATTTCGGTGACGCGGCCCTTCACCTCATAGCTCGCCAGATCGACGATCCAGACGACGCTGGAGTTGGGTTTTCCCTTGGGTGCGCCGGTAATCGCCGCATATTTCCCATCCGGCGTGATTGCGATGCCGCGCGGTCGCGACGGTTCGCCGCCCGGCGTCTTCAATTCGACGCGCTTGATCGTCGCAGGCTGGCCGGCGAGCGCCTTGGCGACATCGATGATGTCGATGTTGTTCGAGCGGAACTGGGTCGAGAGGATGCGCTTGCCGTCCGGCAGGAAGGCCGCCACGAAAGGCCGCGTCGGCGTCTTCTCGTCATCGGTCCCGACGAGGACGCGCGCCACCTCCCCCTTGCCGGGCTCAGCCAGCGCTTTTTCGACATCGACGATGCTGACGGTATTGCCGGGCGTGTCGGTCTGCGCGTTCTCGCGCGAGGCATGGGCCACGAGCTTGCCGTCCGGGCTGGTCGAGATGCCGAAGCCGCCGGCCTGGACCGGGATGCGCGCCAGCTCTGCCCCGCTCTCGCCGGCGATCGCCTTTTGCAGGCTCATCACCGTGATGTCGTCGGTGCCGCCATTGGCGCCGAAGATCGTGCCGCCGCCGAGCGGGCTGATGGTGACGCCGTTGGTGTCGGGGAAGCAGCCGAATTTCGGATCCGGCGCACGATGCGGCACCGGATTGGGCGGACAGGGGAAGCCGGGCTTGCCATAGGCCTGCTCGACCTTGCGGATCACCTTGTTGGTCGAGAGATCGACGACGCTGAGATGACGCCCGCCATCCTCGTCGCCTTCCTGCTCGGCATGGGCGAGCACCGCGTGCTTGCCATCGGCGGCGATGGCAAAGCCGGTCGGGCCGAAGCCGCCGGTCTCGATATAGCCCTCGACCGCGCCAAGCGTGCCGTTGCTGGCCGGATCGAGCGCCTTCTTGAGGTCGACCACCGTCACCGTGCCGGCATGACCATGCTGGAAAGCGGCCGCAGCTTCCGGCGCGGTCCGGCCGGAATGATTGACGACATAGGCGCGGCGCTGGTCCGGTGCGATCGCGATCGAGATCGGCTGGCCGCTCGAAATCACGGTCTTGCCGTCGACCTGGATGTCCGGGGTGACGCGCAAGCGATTGACCACCGCCTTTGGCGTGCCGTCATTGGCCGGGTCGATCGCCTTTTCGAGATCGATGACCAGGACGACATTGTCCCAGCGTCCGCTCGCGAGGAAATAGTCTTTCGCCATGGCCTGGTGTGCGCCTCCGATCGCGCAGAGCGCCAAAGTGCCGAGAAGCGTCGTCCGTAGCATGATCGTCCTCCCTCGGTTGTCCCGTTGTCCGGGGTCGTCGTTCGCTATGTCGCTGGGCTGTGCTCCTTCAGCGCGCCGTCCAGCACCCTGACGACATGCACGGCCTCACGGCCGGCGCCATCATGGATCTGGTGGCGGCAGCTGGTGCCATCGGCGACGACGAGATCGCCGGCCGCAGCCTTGCGCACTGCCGGCAGCAGCGAGAGCTCGCCCATGGCGAGCGAGACGTCGACCGTCGCGGCGCCGTAGCCGAAGGCGCCGGACATGCCGCAGCAGCTCGATTCGATCGGCCTGACCTCAAGCCCCGGCACGGCCCGCAAAGTCTTCTCGACCGCGCCCATCGCATCGAAGGCCTTCTGGTGGCAGTGACCGTGGAGGTGCGCAATGCGCCCGCCCTGGTCCTGCAATGGCAGGCTGGTCCTGCCCGCGGCTATGTCAGCGGCGAGCAGTTCCTCGACCAGCAGCGCCGCCTTGGCCAGAGGCTCGACCTCGCCCTTCGGCAGCAGTGCCGAAAACTCGTCACGGAAGCTCATCAGGCAGGACGGTTCGAGCCCGACGATGCGCGCTCCCTTCGCGACGAAGGGGGTGAGCGCATCGAGCGTGCGGCGCGCCTCGGCGCGGGCCTCGTCCACCAGCCCGGCCGAGAGGAAAGTGCGCCCGCAGCAAAGCGGCCGCCCTCCCCCCGCGGCTTCGACGCGATGCAGGCGGTAGCCGCCGGCCTTGAGCACGCGCTCGGCCGCCTCGAGGTTCTCGCGCTCGAAATAGCGGTTGAAGGTGTCGCCGAAGAGCACGATGTCGCGGCCATCGCCCCGCACGGCCGACGGGCTCGACGGCGCAGCCGCCTCGCGCCAGGGCTTGCGCCAGACCGGCAGCGAGCGCCGCGCCGAGAAGCCGAGCCAGCGTTCGCTGAGCCTGGCCAGCAGCGGGATGCGGTCGCGCAAATTCATCAGCGGCGCGAGTTTTGCCGCGAACGGTGCATAGCGCGGCAGGAAGGCGATCAGCCGCTCCTTCAGCGGCAGGCCATGCTTCGCGTGGTAGTGATGCAGGAACTCGACCTTCATCCGGGCCATGTCGACGCCGGTCGGGCAGTCGCGCTTGCAGCCCTTGCAGGAGACGCAGAGATCGAGCGTCTCCTTCATCTCCGGCGAGGTGAAGGCGTCTTCGCCAAGCTGGCCGGAGATGGCGAGGCGCAGCGTATTGGCTCGCCCGCGGGTGAGATGCTGCTCTTCGCGCGTCGCGCGCCAGGACGGGCACATCGTGCCGCCGGCCATCTTCCGGCAGGTGCCGTTGTTGTTGCACATCTCGACCGCGCCGCCGAGGCCGCCCCAGTCGGACCAGTCGAGCGCCGTCTCCACCGGCACCGGCGTCGCGTAACCGGGCGGGAAGCGCATCAGGCTGCGGTCGTCCATATGATATGGGCGGACGATCTTGCCGGGGTTGAGATGGTTGCCGGGGTCGAAGCCGTCCTTGACCGCCTCGAAGGCGCGGGTAAGCGGCCCCCCGAACATCGGCTCGACGAAATCCGAGCGCGAGATGCCGTCGCCATGCTCGCCCGAGAACGAGCCCTTGAAGCGGCGCACCAGCTCGCAGGCCTCCTCGGCGATGCCGCGCATCGCCCTCACGCCGGCTTCGGTCTTCATGTTGAGGATCGGGCGGACATGCAGGCAGCCGACCGAAGCGTGCGCATACCAGGTGCCGCGCGTGCCATGGCGCTCGAACAGGGCGGTGACCGCGTCGGTATAGTCGGCGAGGTGCTCGAGCGGGACGGCACAGTCCTCGATGAAGGAGACCGGCTTCCCGTCGCCCTTCATCGACATCATGATGTTGAGGCAGGCCTCGCGCACCTCCCAGACCGGCTTCTGCCGGCTGGGCTCGATCACCTCGACCACCGCGTCAGGGAAGCCGTGATCGGCCATGCATTGGTCGAGCCGCTTCAGGTCGCGCTTCAGCGCTTCGAGGTCGTCGCCGGCGAATTCGACCAGCAGCAGGCAGTTGGGCTTGCCCTTGGTGATGTCGGCGAGCGTGCGCACGAAGAGCGGGATGTCAGCGCCCAAGACCAGGACGTTGTTGTCGACGAGCTCGACCGCGACCGGCCCGAGCGCAACGATGTGCTGCGTCGTCTCCATCGCGGCGCGGAAATTCGGGAAATGGCAGACGCCCATGACGCGGTGCTGCGGCAGGGTCGAGAGCTGCAGCGTCGCCTGCGTCGTCAGCGCCAGCGTGCCCTCCGAACCGACCAGCAGATGCGACAGGTTCGGCCGCGGCACGATCAGCTCGTCGAGATTATAGCCGCCGACGCGCCTTTGCACCTTCGGGAAGATCGCCTCGATCTCGTCGCGATGCCGGTCGGCCAGGCCCAGCATCTGCCCCATCAGCGCCCGCGCCCGCGGCGAGGCGTTGTCGCCGACCGGCCCTTCGCCGAGCGCGAAGGGCTCGCCGTCATGGAACATCGCCTTCAGGCCGATGACATTGTCGACCGTCTTGCCGTAGCGCAGCGAGCGCGCGCCGGAGGAGTTGTTGCCGACCATGCCGCCGATTGTGCAGCGGCTCGCCGTCGAGGGCTCGACCGGGAAGAACAGGCCGTCCTTCTTCACATGCGTATTGAGCGCTTCGAGCACGATGCCGGGCGCGACCGAAACCGTGCGCGCAACCGGGTCATAATCGCGGATCCCGTTGAAATGCCGGCTCATGTCGAGGATCAGCGCATCGCCGATCGGCTGGCCGTTCTGCGAGGTGCCGCCGCCCCTCGCGATCACCGGCACGCCGTGCTCTGCGGCGATCGTCAGCGCCGCTGCGATATCGGCCTCGCTCTTCGGGAAGGCGACGCCCTGCGGGACGATCTGATAGATCGAAGCGTCGGTGGCGTAGCGCCCGCGGGTGAAGGCGTCGAAACGCACCTCTCCTTCCAGCGCCTGCGACAATTTCCGTTCGAAGCCGAGATTGCGGCTATGCGGGCGCGGCAGCGCGGCCTGCGTCATCTGGTGGCCTCTCCGGTCTCTGGATCTTGCCGGCCGCGTCCGCGCAGTGCGGCAATCGCATCGCCGGCCGGCCCCCAGCATAGCAGCAGAAAGGCAAGGACGACGAGCGTCGCGACCAGCCCGTTCGCCCAGAAGATGCCGAGCGAGCCTCCCGAGCCGAGCAGCGCCTGGCGGAAGGCGTCCTCGGCCCGGTCACCCAGCACCAGCGCCAGGATCATCGGCGCGAGCGGGTAATCGAGCTTCTTGAAGACATAGCCGACGATCCCAAAGATCAGCATCAGCCAGATGTCGAAGATCGAGTTCGAGATCGTATAGGCGCCGATCGCGCAGACGATCAGGATCACCGGCGCGACGAAGGAGAACGGGATCCGCATGATCGCGGCAAAGAGCGGCACCGTCGCCAGCACGATGATCAAACCGGCGAGATTGCCGAGATACATCGAGGCGATCAGCCCCCAGACGAAGCTCTTCTGCTCGACGAACAGCATCGGCCCAGGCTGCAAGCCCCAGACCAAGAGGCCGCCGAGCAGCACCGCCGCCGTCGCCGAGCCGGGAATGCCGAGCGCCAGCATCGGCAGGAGCGCGCTGGTGCCGGCCGCATGCGCCGCGGTCTCCGGTGCGAGAACGCCCTCGATCTCGCCCTTGCCGAAATTCTTGCCGCGGCGTGAGAAACGCTTGGCGAGGCCGTAGCCCATGAAGGAGGCGGCAATCGCGCCGCCCGGCGTCACGCCCATCCACATGCCGACGATCGCCGAGCGCAGCAATGTCGCCCAGTAGCGTGGCAGGCCGGCCCAGGTCCGCAGCACGACCATCAGGTCGATCTTGGCCTGCTTGCCCTTGAACACCAGCCCTTCCTCGACCGTCAGCAGGATCTCGCTGACACCGAACAGGCCGATCACCACAATCAGGAAGTCGAAGCCGCGCATCAGCTCGGTCGAGCCGAAGGTCATGCGCAGGTCGCCCGAGATCGAATCGAGCCCCACCGCAGCGAGCAGGAAGCCGATGCAGAGCGAGGCGATGATCTTGGCGCGGTTCTCCCGGCCCATGCCGATGAACGAGCAGAAGGTCAGAAGGAAGACCGCGAAGAACTCGGCTGGGCCGAATTTCAGCGCGAACTGGGCGACGAGCGGCGCGACGAAGGTGATCAGCACAACGCCGGAGAGCGCGCCGATGAAGGAGGCGGTGAAGGCCGCCGTCAGCGCTTCCGCCGCCTTGCCCTGCACCGCCATCGGGTAGCCGTCGAAAGTGGTCGCAACCGACCAGGCTTCGCCCGGGATGTTGAACAGGATCGAGGTGATCGCGCCGCCGAACAGCGCGCCCCAATAGATCGACGAGAGCAGGATGATCGCCGAGGTCGGGTCCATGCCGAAGGTCAGCGGCAACAGGATCGCGACGCCGTTCGGTCCTCCCAGGCCCGGCAGCACCCCGACGATGATGCCGAGGATGACCCCGACCGCCATGAAGCCGATATTGTGCCAGGAGAGCGCGACCTGGAAGCCGGCGATGAGCGAGGCGAGATCGTCCATCTGTCGTCCTTCAGTAGCCGAGCGCCGCTTCCAGCGGGCCCTTCGGCAGGGGCACGCGGAACTGCAATTCGAAGACCCAGAAGCAAACGACCGGCACGAGCAGCGCCGTCAGCCCGATCGACCACCAGCGCGAAGTGCCAACCACCGCCATGAAGGCGATGATGAAAACAGCCGAGGCGACATAGAGCCCGAGCAGCTGGATCAGCGCCACGAACAGGATGAGCGGCCCCAGCACCCGGACGACCTGGTGCAATTGCTCGTAGGTGACGAAGATCCCGTCCGGGCGGCGGAAGGACTGCCAGAGGATGAAGAGCGAGGCGGCGAGGAAGATCCAGCCGACACGGGCCGGGAAGAAGCCGTTCTGCGGGCCGCCATCCCAGCCGGCGCCACGACCGTGCGAGTCGTAGAGCACGATGCCGGCGAGCCCGATCAGCAGCAGCGCCGTGGCGATCTCGACCGGGCGGCGCGAGATGCCGGGTTCGGGTGTTTCGATTTCGCTAGGGTTCGACATAATCCGTCCCGTCCCATGTCATCCCGGACAAGCCGCACGAGCGGCGCTGCTGGCGTCATTCCGGGGCGGCCCGAAGGGCCGAGCCCGGAACCCAGAACCGATGCCGCGACAGAAGAAGCGCATCGACCGAACCACGATCATCACGACCGTATCGGTTCTGGATTCCGGGCCCTTGGCTGCGCCAAGTCCCGGAATGACTGCGCTACTGCCCCGGCCTCACTTCGCCATGAAGCCGGCTTCGGTCATCAGCTTCTCGTGCTTCGCCTCGTCCGCCTTCAGGAAGGAGACGAAGGCTTCGCCGTCGCGGTAGTCCGCCGCCAGCGCATTGCGGGCGAGATAGTCCTTCCATTCCGGCGTCTCGGAGACCTTCTTGAACAGGTCGACATAGAAGGCCTGCTGTTCCTTGCTGACCTTGCCGGGCATGAACATGCCGCGCAGCATCTGGTAGCTGACATTCAGCCCCTGCGAGGCGCAGGTCGGGATGTCGGCCCAGGACTGCCCGTCCGCCACCTTCTCGGTATAGGCCATCTTCTGCTCGGCGAAGACACAGAGTGGGCGCGTGGCGCCGCCACGCCAGTTGGCGAGATCCTCGGCCGGGTTGTTGGTGGTGGCCTCGACATGCCCACCCGACAATTGCGTCGAGGCCTGACCGCCGGAGGTGTAGGGGATATAGGCGAACTTGGTGCCGCCCTGCTTCTCCATGGCGAAGACGAGCAGGTTGTCCTCGCGCTTGGAGGAGGTGCCGCCGATCTTCATCGGCGGATTGGCGCTCTTGGCTGCCGTCATCAGGTCGCCGGCGTTCTTGTAGGGCGCCTTGGCGTTGACCCAGAGCAGGAAGGAATCCTGCGCCAGCATCGCGACCGGGGTGTAGTCGGTCCAGTTCAGCGCCAGCTTGGTCGCCATCGGCGTCATGAAGATACCGCTCGAGGTGGTGATCAGCTTGTGCGCGTCACCGGCCGATTTCTGGATGTCGAGCATGCCCTCGGCGCCGCCGGCGGCCGGCTTGTTGACAACGATGATCGGCTGCTTGGTGAACTGCTGCTTCTGGATGATGCCCTGGATCGTCCGCGCCATCTGGTCGGACGCGCCGCCCGCCGAGAACGGCACCACGATCTCGATCGGCTTCGTCGGCTCCCAGGCGCCCGCCTGCCCGATGCCGGCGGCCAGAATCGCGGTCGCGGCCAGCCATTGCTGCTTCATGATCGCACCCTCCCGATGATTGCGCTCTGACGGCGCGGTGGAGGGACCTTAGATCAAAAAATTTTGCATTCAATCCAAAAAATGAAAATGCAATATTTGACGACGATCACGACCGCTATTCTCGGACGCAGCGCGGCGCAGACTCCAGAATCTCAGGGCCAGGAGTAACTGGCTTCCGAGATTCTCGGGTCAAGCCCGAGCATGACATCACCCGGCGGCGACCACCCTCAACCGGCCGAAGCCTGCGCCGCCTTCCGCTTGTTGCGCAGATGCAGGAAGAGGATGTCGGAGAGCTCCGAGCCGGCACGCCGCCGCAGCGCATCGAGGATCGCCTCGTGCTCGCGCATCGCCTCGCCCCAGCGGTCACGATCCTTGGCGAGATTGGCCGAATAGCGCACCCGCCGGATCCTGCCGGCAAGGCCGGCATAGGTCGAAGCCAGCGTCGCATTGCCAGCAGCCGCAACGATCAGTTGATGGATCGCCTGGTTGCAGTGGAAATAGCCATGCATGTCGCGGCGCAAGTAAAACCGGTACATTTCATGGTGCATCCGCTCGATTTCAGCGAATTCAACCTCCGAAATCCGCTCGCAAGCCAGACGCCCGGCCAGCGCCTCGAGTCCACCCATCACGTCGAAGAGCCCGCGGACATCCTCGGGGCTGAGCTCTCGTACCCGCGCGCCGCGATTGGGCAAAAGCTCGATCAGCCCTTCCGCCGCCAGCACCTTGAGCGCCTCGCGCAGCGGCGTGCGCGAGATGTTGAAGCGCTCGCACAGCGCCCGCTCGGGAACGCGCGCGCCGTCGGCAAGATTGCCCTCGACGATGAAGTCGCGCAGCGCGACCAGCAGCCCCTCATGCAGCGAGGCCGCCGGCCTGGCAACTTCGGCCGGCGCCGGGCTCAGCTCATCGAGAGTATCGAGGAATGGCTCGCTCATGCATCATCGCTAAGTCGGCTCGGGTCACCTGTCGAGCCCGATTGTCGATGATCAGCATACCATGTCGCAGTTGATCTTCCAAAAAATGAATGCAAAATATCGGCAACGGCATCTTAGCGCCTAACTCTCAGGGAGGATAAGAACATCATGCAAGGGCGTCACTTCCTGCATATTCCCGGCCCGAGCCCGATTCCGGACCGGGTCCTGCGCGCCATCGCGATGCCGATCATCGACCATCGCAGCGCCGAGTTCGCCGCGCTCGGCAAGACGGTACTGGAAGGCAGCAAGGCCGTCTTCAAGACGAAGCAGCCGGTGGTGATCTACCCCTCCTCCGGCACCGGCGCCTGGGAAGCGGCCATCGTCAACACGCTCTCGCCCGGCGACACCGTGCTGATGGCCGAGACCGGCCATTTCGCGACCTTGTGGAAGAACATCGCCACGCGCTTCGGCATCGAGGTCGAATTCATCCCGGGCGACTGGCGCCGCGGCGCCGACCCTGCGGCCATCGAGGCAAGGCTCACCGAGGACAAGGCCCGAAGGATCAAGGCGGTCATGGTCGTCCACAACGAGACCTCGACCGGCGCGACCAGCCGCATCGCCGAGATCCGCAAGGCGATCGACGCCGCCGGCCACCCGGCCCTGTTCATGGTCGACACGATCTCCTCGCTCGCCTCGGTCGATTACCGCCATGACGAATGGCAGGTCGACGTCACCGTCTCGGGCTCGCAGAAGGGGCTGATGCTGCCGCCTGGCCTCGGCTTCAACGCCGTCTCGGAGAAGGCGCTCGCAGCCTCCAAGACGAACACGCTGCCGCGCTCCTTCTGGGACTGGCAGGAGATGATCAAGATCAATGCCGGTGGCTTCTTCCCCTACACGCCGGCGACCAACCTCCTCTACGGGCTGAAGGAGGCGCTCGCCATGCTTGAGGAGGAAGGGCTCGACGAGGTCTTCGCTCGCCATCAGCGCCTCGCCAGCGCCTGCCGCGCCGCGGTCAAGGCGTGGGGGCTGGAAGTGCTCTGCGAGAACCCGGCCGAGCACTCCCCGGTCCTCACCGCCGTGCTGATGCCGCCGAGCCATGACGCCGACCGCTTCCGCAAGATCGCGCTGGAGAAGTTCAACATCTCGCTCGGCTCCGGCCTCGGCAAGGTCGCCGGCAAGGTCTTCCGCATCGGCCATCTCGGCGAGTGCAACGAACTCGCTTTGCTCGGCGCCCTCTCCGGCGTCGAGATGGGCCTCGCCGCAGCCGGCGTGCCCCACCGCAGCGGCGGCGTCACGGCGGCGATGGCCGATCTCGAAGGCCCTGACGCTGGCAACCAGGCGAAGGCCGTGGCCTGAGCTTCAAAGAGAAGTCGTCTATCCCGCCCCGTCATGCTCGCCCTTGTGGCGAGCATCCACGTCTTGAATGCCGCGCGGCCTGAAGGAAGACGTGGATGGTCGGGACGAGCCCGACCATGACGGCAACGGTAGTTTGAGACTTACTCGGTTTCAGCCGCTTCAGCCGCCTTTGCCCCCTGCCCCCGCGCCGCCTTCAGCAAGTTGCTGCGCAGCCTGACCACCGCCTTCTGCACCACCGGAAAATCCTCGCCGAGCCCGGCGGCCGCCACCAGGTTCATCGGCAGCGCCTTCTCCCTGAGCTTCCGCCCCTCCGGCGTCAGGCTGACACGCACCTGGCGCTCATCGGCCGGGTCGCGCCGGCGGCGGATATAGCCGAGCGACTCCAGCTTCTTCAGGATCGGGGTCAGCGTGTTCGACTCCAGGAACAGCTTCTCGCCGAGGCTGCCGACGCTCTGATTGTCCTCCTCCGACAGCGCGATGATCGCGATGTACTGGGTGTAGGTCAGCCCGAGCTCGTCGAGGATCGGCTTGTAGGCCCGGCCATAGGCCAGATTGGCCGAATAGATCGCAAAGCAGAGGAAATCCGCCAACCGGGGGACATTCGGGTGGTGCGGAGTCGGAGCGGGCATGGCCGGGCCTCGTCGTGAGCGCGTCATTGTCCCTCTATATACATCGCATCCGATTAAATCGGAAGGGTTGACATCGTTTCCGAGCTTCACATATAAGACCGCATCCGATTAGATCGCGTACGATCTAAAGCCAGAAGGAAGCCCGACATGTCCTCCACCGACAAGGTTCTCTACACCGGCCGCACCCACACCACCGGCGGCCGCGACGGCGCCGCCCGTAGCTTGGATGGCCGCCTCGAGGTCAACCTGACCTCGCCCGGCGCCCCCGGCGCCGGCACCAATCCCGAGCAGCTCTTCGCCGCCGGCTGGTCGGCCTGTTTCATCGGCGCGATCGGCCTGGCGGCGCGCGAGCGCAAGGTCGCGGTTCCCGCCGAGACCGCCGTCGATGCCGAGGTCGATCTGCGCCATGGCGAGCGCGGCTATTTCCTGCAGGCCCGCCTGAACGTCGCCCTGCCGGGGCTCGATCGCGACACCGCCCGCGCTTTGGTCGATGCCGCCCACCAGACCTGCCCCTACTCCAAGGCGACCCGCGGCAACATCGAGGTCGAGATCAACCTCGTCTGACTCCACCGACGGCGCCGCGCGGAATTCTCCGCCGGCGCCTTCCCCTCCAGTCATCGCCGCCCCCCGCGCAGAAGGTATCCCACCATGCACAAGGCCAAGACCTCCGAAACCATCGACTCCAGCCGCCGCCTCTTCGTCGGCTCCGTGGCCACGGTGATTGCCGCGGCCGGGCTCGGCCTGAACCGGCCGGCGTTAGCAGCGCCGGCAGCGCTGTCCTCCTTCGGCCCGCTCAAGCAGGTCGATGCCGGGGTGCTCCGGGTCTCCTATGCCGAGCAAGGCCCGGCCGACGGCCCGGTCGTCATCCTGCTGCATGGCTGGCCCTATGACATCCACACCTATGTCGATGTCGCCCCGCTCCTGGCAGCCAGGGGCTACCGGGTCATCGTGCCGTCGCTGCGCGGCTATGGCGAAACCCGCTTCCTCTCGCAGCAAACGCCGCGCAACGGCCAGCAGGGCGCGCTCGCCGTCGACGTGATCGCGCTGATGGATGCACTCAAGCTCGACAAGGTGCTGCTCGGCGGCTGCGACTGGGGGGCGCGCACGGCCTGCATCGTCGCGGCGCTCTGGCCCGAGCGGGTCAAGGGCCTGGTCTCGGTCAGCGGCTACCTGATCGGCAGCCAGAAGCTGAACGAGGCCCCGCTGCCGCCGAAGGCCGAACAGCAATGGTGGTACCAGTTCTATTTCGCCACCGAACGGGGCGCGGCCGGCTACGCGAAGAATACCCGCGACTTCGCCCGCCTGATCTGGGAGACCGCCTCGCCCAAGTGGGCGTTCGACGACGCGGTCTTCGCGCGCTCGGCGGCGGCCTTCGACAACCCCGACCATGTCGCGATCTCGATCCATAATTACCGCTGGCGCCTCGGCCTGGCCCAGGGCGAGCCGCAATTCGATGCGCTTGAGAGCAAGCTCGCGGTTTTCCCGGTCATCACCGTGCCGACATTCACCCTGGAAGGTGACGCCAACGGTGCGCCGCACCCGGATCCAGCCGCCTATGCCAAGAAGTTCTCCGGCTGGTACCGGCACCGGACGCTCGATGGCGGCATCGGCCACAACCTGCCGCAGGAAGCTCCGGCCGCCTTCGCCGACGCCATCATCGCGGTCGATCGCGCCTGAAAGCGGCCTTTTCGGACAGCGGCCCGGGAGGGTTACCCGAGCCGTTACCGAATGCTGACAAATGCGAGGAATTCCCGAGGGCCGCCTTTACCCCTCCTCCCTATGATCCCAAGCGATTTTAGGGAGGAATTGATGGCCTTGAAGATGATGCTCGCCGGAGCCGCCGCGATGATGCTGCGGCAGATTCCGTTGGCCGCCCCGGTCGAGCAGGCACCGCTGGTGGCTCGTGGCATGGACGACCTGCCGCTGGAGCCTTCCCCGATCGAGCCCTCCTGGATCATCTCGGGCGAACCGTTTGCGCGTGTCGGCCTGCATTCACGCGCCGGCGACGATGCCGCCTCGACCGCCATGTGGGACTGCACCGCCGGCGAGTTCCGCTGGTTCTTCGACTGGGACGAGACGGTCGTGATCCTCGAAGGCGAGGTCCACGTCACCGCGCAGGACGGCTCGCAGCGCACGCTGCGCCAAGGCGATATCGCCTATTTCGCCGGCAAGACCTGGGCGACCTGGCGGATCGACAATTACGTCCGCAAGATCGCCTTCTGCCGCAAGCGCTTCCCCGCTCCGGTGGCGCTCGCCTATCAGCTGCGCAACATGCTGCGCGGCGACAAGGGATCGCAAGGCGGCCTCGCCGCCTGACACGATCGAGACACAGGGCAGCTTCCCCGCAAAAATCGCCCCCCTGCACCGAGCCGGCACCTGGTGCCGGCTCGCACGTGTTCGCGTCATGCAAAACATTACCTAACGTCATCAAGGCAAAATAGACCGAGATCCAAGCAGTCAAGGAAATCCACCGGAGCGAAAACAAAAGCATGAGTTGCATGCGTAAGTGATTATGAAACGAATTGCCTCCCGATAAGATTTCATTAACCACACACGTCCATTCTCGAACCTCAAGCACACGCCTTGAGGGAAGTGGTTACGACACACCGCCACGGGTAGAAAATGGGGGAGGGAAGCATGCGCTCGATATGGATCGCACCGCTGATCGGCATGCTGGCGAGCGGCGCGAATGCGGCGACAGCTACGAGCACCTTCCAGGTCCAGATCAATATCCAGGCGGCCTGCACGATCGCCAGCGCCACCGATATGAACTTCGGAAACGTCGGTGTCCTCGCGGCCAGCGTCGATTCCACCAGCACGATCACCGTCCAGTGCACGGCGACCACGCCCTACAGCATCAGCCTCAATGCCGGCCTCCACGGCGGCAGCGTGACGACGCGGCAGATGAACGGCGCCGGTGGCGCGGTGAACTACTCCCTGTCGCGTGACCCGGCCCGGACACTGAACTGGGGCGAGACCATCGGGACCGATACCATAGCCGGAACCGGGGCCGGCACTGCCCAGGCCTTTACCGTCTACGGCCGGGTGCCGGCACAAGCCACGCCAAGCCCGGCCCTCTACACCGACACCATCACCGTAACCGTCACCTACTGATCACCGCCGGCATTGCCGGCGCCATCAAGCTCCCACCGATCCAATACAGGGCCGGCCACGCAGCCGTGGCCGATGGCGAATTGCGCCCATCGCCAGAGGAGGATGTGATGAGATATGGCTTCGCCTTGGCCATCGCCTGCGGTCTGGCCGCGACAATGGCGTCGGCCGCTTCGCTGCAGGTTGCTCCCGTCCTGCTGGACGTGCCCGCTCCGGGCGCCGCGACGACGATCACGCTCCGCAATACGGATACGCAACCCATCGCCGCACAGATCCGGGTGTATCGCTGGGTCCAGGCCGGCGGCGAGGAACGGCTCGAGCCGACCAGCGACGTCGTCGCCAGCCCACCGCTCGTCGAATTGCGCGCGCGTCAGGACTACACGGTGCGCGTGGTCCGGACCGTCAGGCGCGCCGTGGCCGGGGAAGAGGCCTATCGCCTCGTCATCGACGAGCTGCCCAAGCCGCAGCAGCGAACCGGCACGATCTCGCTCGTGCTGCGCCACGTCGTTCCGGTCTTCTTTGCCAGCCAGGGCACCACCCGCTCGGATGTGACATGGGGGATCAGCAGGCACGGCCAGCACCTCGTGCTCAACGCCAGGAACCGTGGCGACACCCATCTGCGGCTGTCCGCGGTCAGCATCCGCGATGCATCCGGCAAGCTCATCGGCGCCAACAAGGGGCTGGTCGGCTACGCGCTCGGACAGGGCACGATGAGTTGGCCACTTCCGACGACAGGGCCCTTGCCGCGCGCGGGCAGCAAGGTCTCGATCAGCGGCTCCGGCGAAATCGGTCCCTTCAATGCGACCGCGCTCGTTCAAACGGCCCCTTAGCCGTTGGCTGGTGCTCTTGCTGGTCAACGCCAATCTCCTTCTGGCGCCTCGCAGCGATGCGGCTGCCGAGACGCGCGCGCGGGACCTCCAACTCGACGTCTCCCTCGGCGGCTACGCCGTCGGCCTCATCGGTGCGTTCCATCAAAGCGAGACGGGCGCCTTGTCGGCACGCCGCAAGGAACTCGAAGAGCTCGGAATCAGGGTCCCGCAGCAGTTTCGGCCCGACGATGACGTGCCGCTCTCCGCCATTCCCGGCCTCACCCATCGCTACGACGAAACTGCGCAGCGGATCGATCTGACGGTGCCCGACGCCTATCGGAAGCCGAAGGCCTATGACGCGATGCCACAGCCGGATGCGCCGGCCAAAGCGGGGCATGCAACGACCGGCGCCGTGCTCAATTATACGCTTTTCGGCAGCTCGAGCGGCGCCCAGCTCTATGATTTCTGGCGCTACCCCAGCCTGTCCGCCAGCCTGGATGGACGCCTCTTCAGCCCCCTCGGCGTGCTGTCGCAGACCGGGATCGTCGCCAACCGTTCGCTCACCACGGACAAGGCCGACATCCTGCGGCTCGACACGAGCTGGAGCTATTCCGATCCCGCCACGCTTCTGACCTATCGGGCCGGCGACACCATCTCCGGCGGCCTCGCCTGGACCCGCCCGATCCGGCTCGGAGGCCTGCAGATTCAGCGCAACTTTGGGCTGCGGCCGGACCTCGTCACCTTGCCTCTGCCGAGCATCGACGGCAGCGCCGCCGTGCCTTCCACGGTCGACGTCTTCGTCAACGGCATCCGCACCATCTCGCAGAATGTCGATTCAGGGCCGTTCCGCATCAACAACGTGCCGATCCTCTCCGGCAACGGCAACGCCAATGTCGTGGTGCGGGATGCCTCCGGCCAGCAGACCGAGACGACCCTGCCCTTCGCGGTATCGGGCAAGCTGCTGCGGCCAGGCCTGAGCGATTTCTCTGCCGAGATCGGCATGCCGCGCCTGCAATACGGGCTGCGCTCCAGCCTTTATGCTGAGGAGCCCGCAGGCTCGGGCAGCCTGCGCTATGGGCTGAGCGATCGCGTCACTCTGATGGCGCACGGGGAAGGCTCCCGCAACTTCGGCAATGCCGGGCTGGGCGCCGTCGTCGGGCTCGGACCGGTCGGGCTCGTCAGCGCTGCCGGTGCCGGGAGCTGGCGGAACGGGGCGACGGGCGGCCTGGCTTACCTCGCCTTCGAGACCCGCCTGGGCGCCTTCTCCTTCTTCGCCTCGAGCCAGCGCAGTTTCGGCGACTATCATGACCTCGCCTCCGCCACGGCGTCGCCATCGGCTCTCGGCACGCTCGCATTCAATACGTCGAGCAACACCGCTGCCTCCACCACCGATCCGCGCGGCTGGTCCTGGCTCCAGCTGCCGCCGCGTGCGGTCGATCGCATCTCTATCGGCTTGCCGGCGCCTTTCATCGGCGGCGGGCTCAATCTCGGCTTCGCCCAGCTCAAGGAGGTTGGCGGCCGCACGAGCCGTATCGTCAACGCGAGCTATTCGCGCGCCCTGCCCCGCGGCGGATCGTTCTACACCACAGTGTACACGGACCTGGCGACGCGCGGCTCGGCCGGCATCTTCGCCGGCTTGTCCTTCCCGTTCGGTGGCAACATCACGTCCTCGGCCGGCTTCACCCGGTCCGGCGGCTCCTGGGCGCTCGCAGCCGATCTGAGCCAGCCGATCCAGCAGGAGCCGGGCAGCATCGGCTGGCGCCTGCGTGACGTCGAAGGCGCCGGCAGCCAGCGCTACCGCTCGGCGTCCGTCGCTTATCGCGGCAATTACGGCCAGGTCGAAGGCGGCATTTCGCAGAGCGCCGGGCGTATCGCAGGAACGGCGCAGCTGGACGGCGCGCTGGTCGCGGCGGGCGGCGGCCTCTTCCTCGCCAACCGCATCGACGATGCCTTCGCCATCGCCAGGGTCGGCGCGGCCGATGTCGATGTCCTCCACGAGAACCGCGTCGTGGCGCGCACCGGCGCGAACGGAACGGCGCTGATCCCCAATCTGCGCTCCTATCAGTCCAATCGGATTTCGATCGACCCGCGCGGGCTGCCGGTCACCGCCCTGGCCGAAACCACGCAGGAGATCGCGGCACCACCTGACAGGGCCGGCGTCGTGGTCGATTTCGCGGTTCGCTCGGCCGTCAACGCCGCGATCGTCGTTCTCCATGGGCGCGACGGCCAACCATTGCCGGCCGGCACGCGCGGCGCCCTCCAGCCGGGCCTGCGCGGCGTTGCCAGCCCGGCGCCGGATTTCATCGTGGGATATGACGGGCGCGCCTTTGTCGAGCATCTCGGCACCGACAACGAGATTCGCATCCGCCTCGCTGACGGCGAATGCAGCGCACGCTTCCCCTTCACCTCCCAGGAAGGCGTACAGGTCACGATCGGGCCCGTCCCATGCCGATGAGATTGCCGCTCCATCGCTCCATGGCCTGCCTTGCGCTCATCCTGATCGGCATGCTCGCCGCGACAGGACATGTCGCAGCCCAGTCATGCTCGCTGAGCGTCACGCCGATGGTCTTCAGCCCGATCGACGTGACGGCCAATGCCCAGGTCGACGCCACGGCAACCGCGACCGTCAGCTGCACCGGCCTGCCACTGCAGCTCGTCGGGGTCTGCATCGATCTCGGCCCGGGCACCGGCGGTGCCACCGATGCGACGAGCCGTTTCATGGTCAATGGCGCACAGCAGCTGCGCTATGGGCTCTACAGCACCGGCATGACGCCCTGGGGTTCGAGCAGCTGGGCCGGCGGCTCGGCCAATCCGGTGGGTTTCAATATCGTGCTCTCGGCCGGCGGCACCGGCAGCCATGTTGAAACCATCACCGGCCGCGTCCATAGCGGCCAGCCCACCGCGGCTCCGCTGGCCTATCTCAGCACCTTCACCGGCCTCGACGCCCGTATCCGTTACGGGCTTCTGTCGTTCCTGCTCGGTTGCAATCTCCTGACCAACTCGCAAACCACGACGTTCAACATCACCGCCAATGTCCCGCCGACCTGCCGGGTGACGACGAACCTGCTCGACTTCGGCAATGCCGGCGTCCTCGGCAGCGCTCGGGATGCCGCAACCAGCCTGACGCCGACCTGTACCAACGGAACGGCCTATCAGGTCGGGCTCGACGGCGGTCTCGCCGGTGCCACCAATCCGACGCAGCGGCGCATGTCGAAAGGGGCGGAGTTCGTCACCTACGGGCTCTATCGCGATGGCGCCCGGACGCTGCCCTTCGGCAACACAATGGGGGTCAATACGCTGGTCGGGACCGGCTCGGGCCTGGCCCAGACCGTCACCATCCACGGTCGCGTCCCGTCGCAGGCGACGCCGTCTCCCGGCCTCTATGCAGATACGATCGTCGCGACGGTCGTGTACTAGGCATCCGCACGTCGCGCGCCCGCAGCGACCGAGGAACCGGGCGGTTTACCTCCACCGTCTCCAATCACGGCGAAGCGCAAGTGGCGACGCGCAAAGCCATCCCGTTAACGACAAAGCGCCCGGATACTGCTTCTCGCCGATGTTCAGGAAGATTTCGTGGTGGGTGATGTAGGGCTCGAACCTACGACCCGCTGATTAAGAGTCAGCTGCTCTACCAACTGAGCTAATCACCCATACGCCACGAAGACGTTGTCGGCGAGGCGTGGACCGCGTCCCGACGGCCGGCGATGTAGCAAACACCCCCGCCCCTGTCCACCCGTTTGCGACAGAAATATGCAAACTCGTTTCGGATAATGTCGGCGCACCTCGCGACGAGGCGGAGAAATGCCTGCCGCGCAGGGCGCGGCAGGCCGCATTTCAGGGATTTCAGGCCGCGCTGCGGCGGTTGAGCAGATGGTAAAGCGCGATCGCGGCGAAGGTCGCCGTGCCGATCCCGCCGAGCTCATAGCCGAAGATCGGCAGCTTGAGGTCGCCGGCGCCGAGAATCAATGCGGTCGCCACCGTCAGCAGATTCTTCGGCTCGGCAAAGTTGACCTTGTTCTCGACCCAGATCCGGCCGGCGGTCGCGGCAATCAGGCCGAAGACGACGACGGCGAGGCCACCCAGCACCGCCACGGGAATCGTGCCGATCACCGCGCCGAACTTCGGCGAGAAGCCGAGCAGGATGGCGATCACGCCGGCGGCGACGAAGACCAGGGTCGAATAGACTCGTGTCACCGCCATCACGCCCATGTTCTCGGCATAGGTGGTGACGCCGGTGCCGCCGCCCGAACCGGCGATCATCGTGCCGATGCCGTCGGCGAAGAAGCCGCGCCCGATCAGCCCGTCGAGATTGCGCCCGGTCATCACCGAGATGCCCTTGATGTGCCCGAGATTCTCCGCGACCAGGATGATCGCGACCGGCACGATCAGTGCGATCGCCTTCGGGTCGAACACCGGCGAAACGAAGTTCGGCAGGCCGAACCAGGCCGCCGCGGCGACCTTGCCGAAATCGACCGGCGGCGCGCCGAAGCTCGTCGCCGTCGCGGCATAGAGGATATAGGCCGCGAGCCCGCCGATCAGCACGGGCAGGCGCTGCACCAGGCCGCGGCCATAGACCGCGATCAGCGCGACCGCCACCACCGTGAACAGCGCGATCCACTTGGTGTAGGGGCTGGCCGAGATCATGTTCATCGCGACCGCGGTCAGGTTGAGACCGATCGCGGCGACGACCGCGCCGGTCACCACCGGCGGCAGCAGGGTCTCGATCCAGCGCGTGCCGACGCCCTGCACGATCAGGCCGATCACGGCATAGACCGCGCCGCAGGCGATGATGCCGCCGAGCGCGACCGGCAGGTTGGCGTTAGGGCCGGTGCCGGCATAGCCGGTCGCGGCGATGACGACGCCGATGAAGGCGAAGGAGGAACCGAGATAGCTCGGCAGCCGCCCGCCAGTGATGACGAAGAACAGCAGCGTCGCTATGCCGGAGAAGAGGATCGCGACGTTCGGGTCGAAGCCCATCAGGATCGGCGCCAGCACGGTCGCGCCGAACATGGCGACAACATGCTGGAGACCGGCGATGATCGTCTGCCCGGTCGGCAAGCGCTCATCCGGCATGACATCGCCGGAGGTCTTCAGCGTCCAGTTCGGAAAATAGCCAGCCATCGTCCCGCTCCCAGCCATCGCGCCTGCGCGCACCGGAGGCGAATAGTGGCAAGAATCGGGCCTGCGCCAAGCGAGCCGCACGCGCCGTCCACCGCAAAACCGCGATTCAGGCGGTGAGGCGCTCGGAAACCGACCTGACGAAGCGGTTGAGGTTCTCGGCGAGGCCAGCGGCGACGGTGCCGACGGCAGCCGAGCGCGTGTTCATCTCGTCGACCGACGCGCCGACGCGCTCCATGGCCTGCAGGGCCTCCGCCGCGAGTTTCAGCGCCGCTTCGATTTCGTCCGTGGTCGCCTGCGCGTCCCGGGCGATCCCCTCGCTGACGGTAAATTGCTGAGTGACGGCGCCTGCGACCGCGGCTGTGTTCCCGGCCATGCCGGAGACCGATTGATCGATCCGTGCCATCGCATCGACGCAGCGCGAGGTCGCCTGCCGGATTGCCTCGATCCGGCTGCCGATCGCCTCCGTCGCTCCGCTGGTCTGGGCGGACAGCGATTTCACCTCGCTCGCCACCACGGCAAAGCCGCGGCCGGCCTCACCGGCACGCGCCGCCTCGATGGTCGCGTTGAGCGCAAGCAGATTGGTCTGCGCCGCGATCTCCGAGATCAGGCCGACGACCGAGCCGACTTCCGACACGAGAGCGGCGAGACCCTCGATGGTCCGCCGCGCCTCTCCCGCCGCGGCGACCGTGTCGGCTGCGATATCGGCGCTCTCCCGGGTTCGCCGGTCGATCTCGCCGATCGACTGGCGCAATTGCCCGATCGAGGCGACCGTCTGCGTCGCGCGCTCGCGCACTTCGTTCCAGCTTTGCCGGCTGGCCTCGGTGGTCTCGCCAGCGCGATGCGAGGCGGCCGCCGAACTGGCTGCGACCCGGCTCAGCGTCGCCGCAGCCTCCTCCGTCTCGCTCGAGACCTGCTCGACCTGCTGGCGGAAGTCATCGGCGAGCGCAGCGATATCCGTCACATAGCGCGTCGTCCGCTCGGCTCTCATCGCATGGATGTCGCCGAGCGCATTGACCAGGTCGACGATCAGGAACTCGGCGAGCTTGACGCAATCGCGCGCCGTCCGCCGCGACGAGAAACGGTGCCGCCGCGCGATCTCCGGAAAGACCGAGCGCATCGCCGTCATCGCCAGGACCGCATGCGTGCGTGGGCCGAAGGGCGAGGCCGTCTCGCACAGCACCGCCCGTCGCAGCGATGCCGCATAAGCCTCGTCGAATTGTCCCTCGAACAGCGTGCGGGCGTGCTGCGCCATCTCGGTGCGCAAGTCCGCTCCGTGCGCGCGAGAGGCCGCTCCCATGGTCGGGTGCGCATCGAGACGCTCGAAATGCAGCGCCATCGCGGCGTCGATCGCCGCATCCAGCGTCGGGGCGAGCTCCCTGGCGAGTCTCAACGTCGCATCGTCGACGCCGAAGATGGCCAGGCGCGAATTGGGCGCCGCGGGCGCGAACAGGGAATCTCTTTGCGTCTCGTCGGCCATTGCGCGGGCTCGTGTCGGACGCCAACGCTGCCTGCGAATGGTTAAGAAGGGCCTAGAGATCCGACGAGGCTGCTTCGTGCCGGCGATGATCGAGGTTGCTGCGCCCGGCCGTTGCGAGGCCTGCGATCAGGGCGCGGTCACGCCGAAGGCGCGGTAGCGTTCCTCGGCCTTCGCATCGAGCGCCTGCGCCTTGGCAAAGTCGGCCGCCGCTTCGGCCGCATCGCCGCGACGCTGATGCGCGAGGGCGCGGCCATACCAGGCCTGGCCGAGCCGGGCGTCGAGCGACAGCGCCCGGTCGAAATCGGCGATCGCCGCATCGGTCTGGCCGAGCGCCGTCCGCAGGGCGGCACGCGCCACCCAGCCATCCGGATCGGCCCGGTTGGCCGCGACCGCGGCGTCGAGGTCGGCCAGCGCCCGCTCATATTCGCGGGCGTGCTGCAGCAGCAGCGCTCGGTTGAGCAGGGCCGCGGCGTTGGCGGGCGCGACCGCGACGACATCGTCATAGGCCTTCACCGCGGCGCTGAGCTGGCCGCGCGCCGTCAGCGCCCGCGCCCGTTGGAACAGCGCTTCGATCGAACGCGGCTCGCTGCGCAGCGCCGCTTCCGCGTCGGCCTGCGCCGCGACATAGGCGCCGTCGCGATAATTCAACCGGGCGCGCTGTACCAGCGCCGCCGGATTCTCCGGTTCGAGCAGCAAGGCCGTGGCAAGATCAGTCCGCGCCTGCACCTCGCGCTGTGGCTGGCCGATGCTGAACTGGGCCCGCCGGATCAGGCGCGGCACGTCGAAGGCGTCGAGGGCAAGCGCGGTATCGAGCGCCGCGAGCGGATTGGGCGGGGTCGGCAAGGCCTGAACTGGCTGCGGCCGCAGGGCGCGATAGGCGCTCTGCAATGCCTCGCGCTCCCGCTCGTAGGTCTCCCTGGCATCGCGCCACAGCTCGGCGAGGCGCGCCGGCCAGACCTCGATCGAGCGACCGAGCGCCGGCAGCAGTTCTTCGCGGCGATCGAGTGCTCCTTCATGCTCGGGATCGATCGCGAGCAGTGCGCCATAGGCGGCAGCGGCGGCGCTGCGATCACCGCGAATCTCCTGCGCCAGGCCGAAGCCAAACAGCGTGGCGCGATCCTGCGGCTTCAGCGCCAGCGCGGCGCGATAGGCCTCCAGCGCCGGCGCCGGCCGGCCGAGCGCCAGCAGCGCATCGCCGCGCATGCCGTGCCAGGCTCCGGCGTCATGGCCAGGTCCAGCCCGATCGAGATCGCGCAGCGCCTTGTCGTTGCGCCCGAGCTGCAGCAGCAGCTGGGCACGATTGCGCAGCGCATTGCCGTCACCCGGCACCAGCGCAATGGCGCGGTCGAGATCGCGCAGCGCTTCCTCGCGCCGGCCGAGCCCGGCGAGCAGGCCGGCACGGTTGTTGAGGCCGAAGGCAGCCTGTGGCTGGATCGTGAGCAGCCGGTCATAGGCCACGATCGCCTCTTCGGTCCGGCCGGTCCGCTGCAACAGGAAGGCACGGCGGGACAGCGATGCCGCATGCCGCGCATCGAGCCGCAGCGCGCGCTCATAGCTGGCGAGCGCCGGCCCGTCATGGCCGAGCGCCTCGAAGGCCCGCCCGCGCTCCAGCCAGACCTGCACGACCGTCGGCTCCAGCCGCAAGGCGCTGTCGAAGGCCGTGATTGCCTCGCGCGGCCGTGTCAGCGCCATGAGCGAGAGGCCGCGGCGGTAGTGATAGGAGGTAACCTCCGGCTCGAGCGCGAGCGCAGCGTCGAAATCGGCCACTGCCGCTTCGTGCCCGCCTTCGTCCTGCAGGAACCGCCCCCGTGCCCCGCGCGCCCAGCTATTGGAGGGATCGAGCGCGATGGCCCCGTCGAGATCGGCGCGGGCCCCGGCGATATTGCCGGCGCGCTCGCGCAGCAGGGCCCGGTCGGCCAGGAGGGTCGCGCGCCCGCCGATGACAATCGCCCGCTCGATCAACGCCACGGCTTCGACATGCCGGCCGAGTTCGGACAGCGTATGCGCCCGGCCGCGCAGGGCCGCCAGGTGATTCGGCACGGCCTTGAGCGCCGCGTCGAAATCGCGCAGCGCCTCGGTGAGGGCATTCTCGGCCTCGGACAGCCAGCCGCGGCTGGCGAGCAGATCGGCCCGAATCGCGCGGTTGAGCTCGCCGGTCAGGCTCTCGTCGCAGGCGGCACGCCGTTCGGCGCCGCCGGTCTCGATCGTGCCCATGCACAGGCGGATGCGTTCCTGCGCGCGCTCTGCCTGTCCCGGCGTGGAGGCGGGCCCATAGGCCGCGGCGGGCTGCGCGCTCAGCACGGCCAGGACGCCCATCGGCAGCAGGCGCAGCAACTTCATCGATGGAATCTCACTGTGGCTCCCCCAGCCGAGATGATGAGATCGGCAAAGGGCCTCGAAGGTCCAGTGGTTGCTGTGCCGGCCAAGCAAAAATTGAGCCGGTGTGCCGCGGTCACAACACCGGGCTGAGGCGATGCCCTCCGGCTCGGCGATACGTCGCACTCGCGTCAGAATTCCAGGCCCAGTTCGCGATAGCGCTCGTCGATCTCGTGATCGAGCGCACGCGCTCTTGCGAACGCTTCCTCTGCGAGCCCTGCCTCACCCTTGCGCAAAAGAGCGAGCGCGCGGCCGAAATGAGCGAATGCGCTTTTTGGATCGCCTGCGATCGAGCGATCGAAGAAGGCGAGCGCTCCATCGACATCGCCCTCGTGCATTTTCATCGCGCCCAGGCTGTGAAAGGTGGTCGCTCGCTGTGGGTCGAGTTTGAGCGCTTCGGCACAATCGCTGCGAGCCAGGTCGAACTCACGGCGCAGCACATGGAAGTAGCAGCGGTCGTTCCAGATTCCGACGCTGGTGACCCCGCGTTCGATCGCGGCGGTCAGGTGCGCAATGGCCGCCTGATGTTCGCCTCTCCGGTAAAGCGCGATGCCGAGATCGAGCGTGGTCCCGACATGGTCGGGCGCCAAGCGAAACGCCTGCTCCAGATCGGCCTGCGCTTCGGCAAAGCGCTTCTGCTTGAGGTGAACGAGCCCGCGATAGCGCCAGGGATCGTAATCGTCAGGCTGCAACTCGATCGCCCTGCTGAAATCCGCCTCGGCTTCCGCGAACCGGCCGGCCCGCCGGTGCAGCTGCCCACGGTTGAAAATGGCTCTCAACGATTTGGGAGAAAGGGCGACCACCGTCGTATAGTCGGCCACCGCCTCCTCATCTTGCGACAGGGCCGCCCGCGCTCGCGCCCGCCAGAAGAAGGCATCGGACTCCTTGGGGGCTTTTGCCAGGACACGCTCCGCATCGGCGATGGTCTGCGGATAGCGCTTCTCGTCATAATGGATGCGGGCCCGCACGAGCAGCGTAGCGGCATTCTGCGGATCGCTCCGCAGCAGCTGCTCGACATCGTCGAGCGCCCGCGCCCGGCTATCGGCGGCAGCAGCCAGGAGGCGGGCCCGCGCCAGCCGGGCCGCATCGTCATAGGGATCGAGCTCCAGCTGCTCGTCGAGCTTGCCGAGGCGCTCCGCGGCCGACTGACCGGTCTTCGCCGCAGCCTGGTTCTGGGTGGACAGCGCCGCCCGCTTGATGGCTGCGGCCGTCTCGATCAGCCGGAGGCGCCAGATCTCGCGCTCACGCCCGAGCTTGACCAGCATTTCGTTCCGCTGGCGCACGGCGTCCTCGTCGCCCGGCTCGACCTCGAGCGCCTTGCTGTAATGGCCGAGCGCCTCTGCCCAGCGCCCGCGAAGCCTCTCGGTTAGGCCGCGATTATAGTGACCATACATCGCGGTCGGGACCCGCCTGATCACCTCGTCGAAATCCGCGGCCGCATCGTCATAGCGCTTCAAGCCGAGCGCGGTTCGGCCGCGCATGTTGAACAGCTCGGTCGTCGTGTGGCCAAGTGCCGCGGCGCGCTCGAATGCGACCCGAGCCTTACGATAATCCTCCTTCTCGAAGTAGATCAGCCCTCTGACATGATGAGGCTGCCCGTTCTTCGGATCGAGCGAGATCGCCCGATTAGCGTCACGCATCGCGGCCGCATGCTCGCCTTTTTGCGAGAGATGCCAGGCGCGGTTGCCATAGCCGGCTGCGGCCTCAGGATGGGCCGCTATCAGCGTGTCGTAGGCCTTGATCGCAGCATCGTCCCGGTGAAGCATGGAGAGCACGAAGGCCCTGCGAAACAGCAGGTTCCGGTGCCCTGGCGTTTGCTTGAGGCCCAGATCATAGGAGCGCAGCGCTCCAGCATAGTCGCTTCGGCCTTCCTGCACCGAGCCTCGCTGCACCCAATTGATCGCATCCTCCGGCTCGATCGCGACGAGGCGATTGAACGCGAACAGGGCAGAGCGCTGCTCGCCTTTTTCGCTCAGCGCCCGCGCATACCAGTACAACGCCGATGGATCCTTCGGATCGCTCTTCGTCGCCGCGTCGAGATCGACGAGCGCCGCCGCGTGGTCCTGTCTGTCGAAGGCCAGCCGGCCGCGTTGAACCAGCGCATCGACATAGTTTGGCGCGAGTTGAAGTGCCGCATTGAAATCGGCGAGAGCCTGCTCGCGCCGGCCGGCGCGGCGACGAACGAGACCGCGATCGAGATAGATGAGCGGCCGCGTCTCGTTTTCGACGAGCATCGCCGTGAACGCCTGCTCGGCCTCGTCGTAGCGACCCAGATCGGAGAGCATCACGGCGCGCCCGCGCAGCGCCGCATCGTTGGCCGGCACGATTTTCAGGGCGGCCTCGAAGTCGCGCAGGCCGCCATTCTGGTCTCCGGCGCGGCGCTTCTGCCAGCCACGCGCGGTGAGCAGCGACGCACGATATGCGGGGCGCACTTCAAGACCAAGGGCCTTGTTGCAGGCGTCGATGCGGCTGCCGATAACCCCAGTTTCGGAGCGGCATTCGCTCCAGAACTCCGTTGACCCGTCAGGTGATTGTCGGAAATCGGCGAAGGCTGATGCCAACAGGCCCTGCGCGCAAACGACCACGACCGACGACCATAGCAGTCGACGCCTCATACAGCCCCCCAAAGCCTGCATCGCGCAAAGCTATCATCGTTTCGCGAGCATGGAACATGATTCTCGCGAAATACGATTACCGAGATGCTGTCAGGGCTGGCTGCAGCTGGACCCAGGTCTCGACCGCCACCTCGAGCCGAGGCGGCGGTCGATCATGTCCCGCCAGACGCTTACTCCGCCGCCTGCGCGTGCACGCGATTGCCGCGGGCGACCAGCTTGTTGAGCGCCGCCAGATAGGCCTTGCACGAGGAGACCAGCGTGTCGGGATCGGCGCCGCGCCCGGTCACGGCCGCGCCGTTCTGGCTGAGGCGCACGGTCACCTCCGCCTGCGCGTCGGTGCCCTCGGTGACGGCGTGGACATCGTAGAGCTCCAGTACCGCCTCATGCGGGACCAGCGCCTTGACCGCATTGAACACCGCGTCGATCGGCCCGTTGCCCTCGGCTTCCTCGGCCGCGACCCGGCCATCGATGTCGAGCTTCAGCATCGCGCGCTGCGGGCCGCGCGTGCCGGCGATCACCGTCAGCGAGACCAGCTTCACCCGGTCATGGGCGGTGGCGAGGTTGTCGTCGACCAGCGCCTCGATATCCTCGTCATAGACATGCTTCTTGCGGTCGGCGAGCGCCTTGAACCGGGTGAAGGCGTCCTCCAGCTGGTTGTCGCCGAGCTCGTAGCCCATCTCCTTCAGCTTCGAGCGGAAGGCGGCGCGGCCGGAATGCTTGCCCATCACCAGCGAGGTCTTGGTCACGCCCACCGAGGCCGGGGTCATGATCTCGTAGGTCTGCTGGTGCTTCAGCATGCCGTCCTGGTGGATGCCGCTCTCATGAGCGAAGGCGTTCCGGCCGACGATCGCCTTGTTGTACTGCACCGGGAAGGAGCAGGCGGTCGAGACCGCCTTCGAGGCGCGCATCAGATAGGTCGCGTCGATACCGGTGTCGTAGGGCAAGACGTCGCCGCGTACCCGCAGCGCCATCACGATCTCCTCCAGCGCCGCATTGCCGGCGCGCTCGCCGATGCCGTTGATGGTGCATTCCACCTGGCGCGCCCCGCCCTCGATCGCCGCCAGCGAGTTGGCGACGGCGAGCCCCAGATCATTGTGGCAATGCGCCGAGAAGATCGCCTTGTCGGCGTTCGGCACGCGCTCGCGCACCGCCTTGAACATCGCCCTGTATTCGTCCGGCGTGGCGTAGCCGACCGTGTCGGGCAGGTTGATCGTGGTGGCCCCGGCCCTGATCGCGGTCTCGACCGCCCGGCAGAGATAGTCGATCGGGGTACGGGTCGCATCCATGCCAGACCATTCGACGTCCTCGACCAGATTGCGCGCCTGCGTCACCGTCCGGGTGATGATCTCCAGCACCTCTTCCTCGCTCTTGCGCATTTGGTGCTGCAGATGGATCGGCGAGGTCGAGACGAAGGTATGGATGCGCGGCTTCACCGCATGGCGCACCGCCTCGCCGGCGCGGGCGATGTCGGCCGGAATGGCGCGTGCCAAGCCCGCGACGCTCGCGCGCTTGATCCGGGAAGCAATCGCCGAGACCGCCTCGAAATCACCATCCGAGGCGATCGGGAAGCCGGCCTCGATGATGTCGACGCCCATTGCGTCCAGCATGTCGGCGACCTCGAGCTTCTCCTCGAAGGTCATGGTCGCGCCGGGGCATTGCTCGCCATCGCGCAAGGTGGTGTCGAAAATCAGGACCCGGTCCTTGGCGGACACGGTGCTATTAGGATTGCTCATGGTCTTTGTCCTTGGGTCAGGACGCGCCGCGCATCGATTCAGGCAGGCGCGAAAGGTCTAGGGCTTGTTTCCCGTCATCCCCTGAGCGCCCAGGCACACGTGCCCGGCCGGCCCTCAGGGGCAGGTAAGAAGAAGCAGCTGACCAGGGAGCGAGGGAGCGCACATGCCGGCCATCCGCGCAGCGGCGCGGTTCTGGCTCTCGGCATGGGTGGCGAATGCGGCCACGAACGGTCCTCTCGTCGACGGAAGCTGTCTACCGGATCGCAGCCTAGGAAGGCAAGCCTCGGAGGTCTTGAACGTTCGTGCAGGATGATGCCCAGAGAAGGCGGGTCACCCGGCAGCGCCGGCCCGCTCCTTCAGCGTCCTGGTCTTGCCGAATGGCGCCGGCCAGACCTGCAGTCGATAGAAATCGTCGCCCTCCAGCCCGTCATCGCTCAACGTGTCGAGCCCGACATAGGAGACCCGCAGCCGATAGCTCCCGGGCGCGAGCGAAAAGCGCGCCCGCTCCTGCGGGGAGCCTTCCGTGCAGCCGATCACCATCATCTGGCCGGAGCGCGCGCGGAAGGAACACTCGTTGACCAGCTCCCATTCGCTGAAATCGGTTTCCGGGGCCACATCATGGACCGAGAGCACGACCGGAACGTTCATGTTCCTGGCGGTGGCGATGCCGACCGAGCATTCACCGACGGCGAGCATCCGCTCGACGGTCTCATCGGTCCAGAACGTCCCCCAATCCTCGTCGACCGCCTCGTCCTGAAGATAGAACTGGAAGTAGTCGGCGAAGATTTCGAGCTCGGTGGTGTGCAGCAGCGTCATGCCAGCCAGCGTTCCGTCGAATTGTGACGGGAGTAAGTGCGGAGCCTCCTGCGGCGCTGGCATGGCGGCAGCGCGCATGGCTTAACCTGATCGGGTGCGATTCGGCCGGCTGTCGCGCCTCGGAGACCGGCCCGCCTGACCGGAGTGCCGCGCCGATGCAGCGCTATGATCGTCCCGCCATCGGGCTTGCCATCGGCCTCTCCGGGCTGGCCGGTTTCGTCGATGCGCTCGGCTTCCTCAGCCTCGGCGGCTTCTTCGTCTCGTTCATGACCGGCAACACCACCCGCCTCGGCATCGAGCTGGCGGAGGGCCGCATCGACGGCATCCTGGTCGCCGGCATGATCATCCTCCTCTTCATAGTCGGCGTGATCTGCGGCTCGCTCGCCGGTCATCTCGGCGGACATCGGCGCCAGGCTGCTGTGCTCGCCTTCGTGACCCTGGCGCTCGCTCTCTCGGCCGGGCTCGACACCATCGGGCTCGGCATCGCCGCCGCGGGCACCCTCGCTCTGGCGATGGGCGCCGAGAACTCCGTCTTCCAGCGCGACGGCGAGGTCACGATCGGCCTGACCTACATGACCGGCACCCTGGTCAAGATGGGGCAGCGTATCGCCGGTGCCCTGCTCGGCGGCCCGAAGCTCGCCTTCCTGCGCCATCTCACGCTGTGGCTCAGCCTGCTCGGCGGCGCGATCCTTGGCGCCTTCGCCTACGGGCAGATCGGACTATACGCGATCTGGCTGGCGGTCGCGGCGGCGGGGTTCTTCACCATCGTCGCCCTCTTCCTCCCCGATCAGGGCTGAACCTCGCTTTGCGCCCGGCGGAGACCTTTGCCTCGCCGACGGAATCGACCATGGTTCCGGTCCGACCAGCCGGAGCCTTGTCCATGCGCGCCGCCCTCCTCGCCGCCGCCCTCGGCCTTTCCCTCGCCGCCTGCCAGACGGCGGCTCCGCCGCGGGCCCCCTCGCCCGAGCAGGCGCCGACCGGTGTCACGCCCAACACCTTCCGCATGCCGACCGGCGCAGGCTGCGCCGGCGAGGTCGACCGCTTCCAGGCGGTCATGGACAACGATTTGCAGACCGGCCACACCACCAAGGGCGTCCACACCCGCGTCAGCGCCGAGATCGACACGGCCCGCAAGAGCTGCGCCGCCGGCAACGAGGCCGGCGCGACTTCCCAGATCCGCGCGACACGGACGAAGTTCGGCTATCCGTAAGCCCGGCCTCGCTTCGGTCACAGGAAAAGTCCACCTGATTGCCTCGCTCCCTCGGCACTGACAGGCTTCGCGGGGCGAATGCCGACAGGAACCGAGGGAGAGGCCGACCATGATCACCCGCCGCATCTTCGCCGCTGCACCCCTCGCTCTGGCTGCGCTGCCACTACCCGCCCTCGCCGCGCCACGCACGCTCGCCGGCACGGTGACCTATCGCGAGCGGATCGCGCTGCCGCCGGGTGCCGTGGTCGAAGTGAGCCTGCTCGACGTCTCGCTCGCCGACGCCCCATCGCGCACCATCGCCCGCACCCGGATCACCCCGCGTCGGCAGGTACCGATCCCCTACCGCCTGCGCTTCAACGACGCGGTGATCCGGCCCGGCCATCGCTACGCCCTGCGCGCCGAGATCAGGGTCCGCGGCCAGCTCTGGTTCACCACGACCGAGCACCATGCCGCGCTCGTGCCGGGCGCAAGCGGCGAGATCGTCGTCCAGCGCGTCGCGCCACCGGCCGAGGTCGGCGGCCCGACCGGCTCCTGGCGCGTCGAGAGCTTGCGCGGCCGGCCGCTTCCCGAGGGTGTCCGTGCAACGCTGCAGATCGACTCGAATGGGCGCGTCTCCGCCCATAGCGGCTGCAACGGCATGGGCGGGCAGGCGACGATCCGCGACCAGCACATCCGCTTCGGGCCGCTGGTCGGCACGATGATGGCCTGCCCCGAGCCGCGCATGCAGGTCGAGAACCAGTTCCGCGCAGCTCTGGAGGCAACGCGGAGCTGGCGGATGGAGCGCGGCGCGCTCGTCCTGCTGAGCGGGCGCGGCGCGCGTCTGGTCGTGCTGGCGCGGGAGTAGCGGCGGCCTAAGCCGCCAGCCCCCGCTTCTCCAGCAGCGCATCCGGCGTCGGCAGGCGCCCCCGGAACAGGGTGTAGGCCTCGGCCGGATCGCGGGTGTCGCCGGCCGAATAGATGTAGCGCTTGAGCTTGCCGGCGACCTCCGGGGCGAAGACATTGCCCGCCTCGATGAAGGCATTGAAGGCGTCGGCGTCCATCACCTCGGACCAGAGATAGCTGTAATAGCCGGCCGAATAGCCGTCGCCCGAGAAGACATGCGAGAAATGCGGCGTGCGGTGGCGCATGGTGATCTCGCTGGGCATGCCGATCCGCGCCAGCTCCTTCGCCTCGAAGGCAAGCGGGTCGACCTCGGCCGGCGCTTCCAGCGAATGGAAGGCGAGATCGACCAGCGCCGAGGAGGTGTATTCCACCGTGGCGAAGCCCTGGTTGAAGGTCTGCGCCCGCTTGATCTTCTCGATCAGCTCGTCCGGGATCGGCTCGCCTGTCTCGGCATGCAGGCAGAAGCGCTGCATCACCTCCTTGGTCAGGAACCAGTGCTCGTAGAGCTGCGAGGGCAGTTCGACGAAGTCGCGCGAGACCGAGGTGCCGGCGAGCGAGCCATAATGCACATCCGAGAGCAGGCCGTGCAGGGCATGGCCGAATTCGTGGAAGAGCGTGCGGGCATCGTCGATCGAGAGCAGCGCCGGCTTGCCTTCCGCCGGCTTGGCGAAGTTGCAGACATTGACGATGATCGGCCGGATCTCGCCGTCGAAATTGCGCTGGCCGCGATAGGCGCTCATCCAGGCGCCCGAACGCTTCGAGGCGCGGGCGAAATAGTCGCCGAGGAAGAGGCCGATATGCCGGCCGCTCGCGGTCTCGCTCACCTCGAAGACGCGCACGTCGGGGTGATAGCCCTGAAGCTCCGGCCGCTCGGCGAAGGAGAGCCCGAACAGCTTGCCGGCGGTATCGAAGGAAGCGGCGATGATCCGATCGAGCTGGAGATAGGGCTTCAGCACGGCTTCATCGAGCGCATAGGTCTTCTGCCGGACCTTCTCGGCATAGAAGCGCCAGTCTGACGGGCGGATCGGGGCGTTCTCGCCTTCGCTCTGGGCGACCGCGGCAAGATCGGCTGCCTCCTGTCCGGCGCGGGCTCGGGCCGGCTTCCAGACCAGCTCGAGCAGGTTGCGTACGTTCTCCGGCGTCTTCGCCATGGAATCGTCGAGCTTGAAATGGGCGAAGGTCGCAAAGCCGAGCAGCTTGGCCTTCTCGGCCCTGAGATTCACCATCTCGGCGACGATGGCGCGGTTGTCGGTCTCGCCGCCATTCTCGCCGCGCTTGCTCCAGGCCGTGAAGGCCTGCTCGCGCCGCTCGCGCCTTGTCGAGAAGGTCAGGAAGGGCTCGATGATCGAGCGCGCCAGCGTCACCGCATGCTTGCCGTCCTGGCCGCGATCGGCAGCGGCACGCGCCATCGCCGCGACGACGAAGGGCGGCAAGCCGTCGAGATCGGCCTCGTCCTCGATGATCAGCGCATAGCTCGCCTCGTCCTTCAGGAGGTTCTGGCCGAAGCTGGTGCCGAGGCCAGCCAGCCGCTCGTTGATCGCGGCGAGCCTCGCCTTGGCCTCGCCTTCGAGCTTGGCGCCCGAGCGGATGAAGCCGCGATGCGTCCGCTCCAGCAGGCGCAGTTGCTCTTCGCTGAGCCCGAGGCTCTCGCGCTGCTCGAATACCGCATCGACACGAGAGAAGAGGTCGTGATCCATCATGATCGCCGACCAGTGTCGCGACATCACCGGCGACATCTCGCGCTCGATCGCCTGCAGCGCCTCGTTGGTGTCGGCCCCGGCGAGATTGTAGAACACGCCGCCGAGACGGCTCATGCCGCGGGCCGAGCGCTCCAGCGCCTCGATCGTGTTGGGGAAGCCCGGGGCCGCAGCTTCGGCCTTGATCGCCTCGACTTCGGCCCGGTGTTGCTCCAGCGCCACCGGATAGGCCGCCTTGATGTGTTCGGGCGTGATCTCGGCGAAAGGCGGCAGGCCGAACGGCGTCTCCCAGGCGCGCCCGAAGGGATTGCCCGCAGGCAGGTTCAGGACTTCGGACGCGTCGGCCATCGGCAACCTCGATCGGTAAAGGGTCAATCCCGCCCGAAGATATGTGCGAGATAGGACGTCATGAAGGGCGGCATGTCATAAGCCGCGCAATCGGCGAGATTGCGGACGATCACGATGTCGGAGAGCTCCGGCTCATCCTGCCGCGCGATCCGCTCCAGCATCATGTCGCGCGCAGCCTCGGCCGAAAGATCGATCCCGACCGGGCGCATGAAGGCGACACGGCCGGGCACGATCACCGCCGTCCAACGCTCCTCGACGGAAATCTCGTCGAGCACCAGCCCGGTCTCCTCGCAGAGCTCGCGGGTGACGCTGCCGGCGAGGTCGAGCGTGCCGTCCGGGCGGGCATCCTCCCGGTCGGGCGTGCCGGCGGCGAAATAGACCTTGCCCGGGTTGGCGGTGTGCTCGCCCATCCGGCCGAGCAGGAAGGCGCCATCAGCCGCACGCAGCGCCGCCATGGCAAAGCCATTGCGGATTACCGGGCCGGGATGGCCGAAATCGCGCCAACTCATGAAGGCGGCGTAATCGGCCTCGAAATAGCCGGCATGGAACACGCCGCCCTCGATCGCGGCGCGATGCTGCAGCATGACGCGGCCGTTGAACATGGCCGGCTTACCGGCGCTGATTGCAGCCCAATGCGCCCCGATCTCATCGGCGCGATCGCGGGCAAAGCCCCAATCGAACGCCTCGACCCGCGCCTCGACGCGATCGAGCGCGACGATCTCGCCGTCGACGACGCCATTCACAGCAGCACGCCCTCGCTCATCACCACCGCCGCGCCGCCGATGGTCGCCGAGGCCAGCGCGCCACCCGTGACGGCCAGTGTCAGTTCGATCTGCGAGGGCCGGCCCATCTCGTAGCCCTGCTCGATGACCAAGCGATGCTCGCCATCGCCCGGCCGGTCGAATGCCATGATCGCGCCGGCGAAGGCGGCGGCAGCCGAACCGGTCGCCGGGTCCTCGATGATCCCGGTCTCCGGCCAGAACATCCGGCCGTGATAGTGATGCCCGGCCTCCGCGGTGTCGCGGCAATAGACGAAGGCGTTGCCATTCTGGGCCGGCGCCATCGCGCGCTCGAACGTCCCGGCAACACGCGCCCTTGCCACCGCCTCGCGGCCGGCAACCGGCACCATCGTGTAGGCGACGCCGGCCGAAAAGGCGCTCGGCCGATGCCCCTCGAAACCGAGATCGGCCACGCCGAGCCCGAGTGCCTCCGCCAGCGCCGCCTCCGTGATCGGCTGCGCGATCTGCTCCGGCAGCTTCGGCAAGGTGAAGGTGGCGCGAGCCGAACGCGCATTGCCGAGCGTGATCACGCAGGGCACCAGCCCGACCTTTTCCTCCAGCACGAGCCTGTCCGCAGCCCGCCCCTCCGCCGCGTCGCGCAATGCCAGCAGCACGGCGGTGCCAACCGTCGGATGGCCGGCGAAGGGCAGCTCCTGCCCCGGCGTGAAGATGCGGATCGCGGCGCAATGAGCGGGGTCGGCCGGCGGCGCGACGAAAACCGTCTCCGACAGGTTGAACTCGCGGGCGATCGTCTGCATCGCCTCCGTGTCGAGCCCCTCGCTGTCGAGCACGACGGCAAGCGGGTTGCCGGCATGCGGCCGGCTGGTGAACACGTCCAGCGTGACGAAGCGGCGGCTCATGCGGTCTCCTTCGGGATCGTCAGCTCGATCGTCAGCGGGCAATGGTCGGAAGCCTTGGGCCGGTCCCAGCCGACGCGCGGATAGCGGTCGCAGGTCAAGGCGAGCTTGGCCATCGAGCGGTCGGCCTCGCGCGGGTCGAGCGGCACGCGATAAGGCAGGCCGCGCCGGATCATCTGCATCGCCGGGTTCGGATTGGCGGCGGCGAGCGCCGGCGAGAGCAGGATATGGTCGAGCGGCATATGGCTGTCGATCAGGCTCTGGCGCTCTTCCGACCAGTAGCGCCGGAAATGCGTCCAGCGCTCATGCGGCGGCAGGCTCTCGATCGGATCGACCGCGAAATCCTCCAGCAGCGGCTCGATGCCGCTATCGCCCTCGTCGACCGGCGCCGCCAGCGGACCGAGCCCGATGCGGTAGCCATTGAGATCGCCGAGGATCGCCCAGTTCGCCTCACGCCAGCCCGGACCGAACCAGCCCTGCACGATCTTCCTTACCGCCAGCGCCTCGGCTCGGCGAATCGGCAAGGTCGCCTGCCGGCCGTCGTCGCGGCCATTGTTCATCGACTTGAAATGGCAGCCGAACAGGGTCAGCCGCCGGTCGCCGAAATCGAGCTCGACCGCCAGGCAATCGCGCGCGAAGACCTTGTCGCGCGGCTCGATGCCGAAGGCGGCGATCTCGGGCGAAAACGCCTCCGCATCGGCAAAGCTCATGCCCTTGTAGGAGCGCACCGTGACCTGCTGCGGCCGCACCAGATCGCGCCGCGCGGCGAAGCCGATGTCGATATTGCGCCGGTCATTGCCGTCCACCAGGGTGAAATGGCCGTAGCGATGGTCGGCGATACGGTGGACGTAATTGGCGAAGAAGGCCTGCAAGCTGGCGAGCGAGTCGACCTCCTGCAGCATCCAGAGATCGGCATTGGCCTCGGCGATGGCGAGCGCCGTCATCTGGCGCTTGTCGTCCTCGAGCGCGACCGCCAGCGAGCGCTCGACCGCATCGCGCTCATCGGCGCGCGGGAAATGGAACAGCGACATCGCCGCCGCCGTCTCGGTCCGCCCACCGGGCTCGAAGCGATGGCGCGTCAGCAGGTTCTCGACGTTGAAAGTGCCGAGGCGCAGCTTCATGGCAGATCAGACCGCTTCGGGCGCGAAGAGCTGCGAGGGCGTGACGAACTCGTCCTGCGCCGCCACGGTCAGGATCTCGCGCGAGCCGGCCTCCTTGGTCCGCTTCAGCAGCCCGTAGATCGAGGACGCCGCCTTGCCGAGCGCACTCGCCGCCGAGCCGTCGCGCAGGTAATGCACGAAGAACAGCGCCGCGATCGCATCGCCGGCGCCGTTGATGTTGATGTCGATCTTCGGCGTGCGCACGCGGTAAGTGCCCTGCCCGTCCGCCGCCATCAGGTCGATCGAATCGTCGGGCGTCTCGTTGGTGATCAGCGATGTCACGAGCACGACCTTGGGCCCGGCATCGCGCAGCGCCTCGACGGCGCGGTGCGCATCGGCCAGCGTCCTGACCTCGACATCGGTGAGCAATTCCAGCTCGAACTGGTTCGGCGTGACGATGTCAGCCGCCGGCACCGCCTGCTCGCGCATGAATTCCGGGATGCCCGGCCGCACGAACACCCCGCGGCCGACATCGCCGATCACCGGATCGCAGCAATACATCGCCTTGGGATTGGCTTCGCGCACCCTCGTGACGGCCGAGAGGATGGCATGGCCGATATCGGCCGAGCCCATATAGCCCGAGAGCACGCCGTCGCATTTACCCAGCACGCCGCGCTCGCCGATGCCCGCCATCAACTCATCGATCGTGGCGCCGTCGAAGACCTGCCCCTTCCAGGCGCCATAGCCGGTATGGTTCGAGAACTGCACCGTATGGATCGGCCAGACCTCGACGCCGAGCCGCTGCATCGGGAACACGGCCGAGGCATTACCGACATGGCCATAGGCAACATGGGACTGGATCGAGAGGATGTTCATGAGAGATAGGCCAGCCTTCGACGACACGACGCGGCGAACCTAGCGGCTACGGCGTCGCAGGCAAATCGAAAGCGGTGATGGTCCCGATCAGCCTGGGTGCTAGGGGCTTGAAAGCCGCGCCACGCCGGCGGTGTCGGTGAACTGCGTCACGCTCTTCAGCTTGCCATCGGCGATGGTGAACACGTCCATGATCTCGAAGGAGCCGGTACGGCCAGTCGGCTTGCATTCGACGTCGGCACGCCAGTGCAAGGTGGCCGTCTCGCCATCGATCGTCATCGCCAGCTCTTCGATATTGCTGAAGACATAAGTTGCGATCAGCCCGGCCATCTGCTCGCGGACAGCTTCGACACCGTCTGGTTGCACGAAGATTTCGGCAGCCTGCGGCCCGCCAGCCAGCCGATAGCTGCAATCGGAGTGCATGTATCCCATCAGGGCATCGAGATCGCCGCGATGGCGCGCGGCATAGGCATCTCGGATCAGGGCTTCGACGGCAGCGCGATCGGTCATGGCGCCTCTCCTTGCGTCAAGCACCACTTTCGCGCCGCGGCGATTGCAAGTCCAGCGTGCCGTCAGACGAACTCGGTCAGACCGGCGTACCCATGATGTAGGGAATGCAGCCGATGACGACGGCGAGCTGAACCGCATTGCAGGCCATGCCGCCATAGTGCAGCCGGCGCAACCGGCGGCCGACATCGGCTGGCCAGCTGTCGATCTGGGTATCCAGCCGCGCCAGGAGCCAGCGGCGCACCATCAGCGTCGAGGCGAGGACACCGACGCCGATGACGAAAGCCCAGCGCTCGGTCAGAGCAAAAACCACGGTTCCGATGACGGCAGCCACGACCAGCACCTGGAAATAGGCACTGAACATCATGCGCATGAGCCGGGCGACCGGCAGGATATCGAGCTTCACGAACAGGAAACCGGGCGCCGCCAGCAGCAGATAGCCCATCGGCAGGATCATGATGACGAAGGCGAACAGGGCAGCGGCATTCGGCGACATGCAGGCACCTTCCAGCCTTCTCCACCGGAAAGGACCTCCAGCAGACGCGCCGAAATATTCACCCGCCCACAACTGCAAACAATTGAACTTTAGGCGAAGCGAACTCAGCCGACGACCGGGCGAATACGTGAGGATAACGCCTCAAAGCGAACCACCTCGCTCGCTTTATCCGCTTTTGCCAGAATCCAAGTCGCCAGCCTGAGCAAATGATGAGCCTAAGGTCTAGCTGTAGAAGGCTGAATTCTTCATCCAAACTGAAAAACGAGGCATTTCCTCGCTGAAGCAGAGCGACGCTCGGCACGACAGCGAGAAGACAAATATCAAAACAGGGCGGGGGCAGAGGATGAGCAGGTTCTCTTGGTTCTGGCGATTGCGGAACAAGACCAAATCCTTGGTCGATACGCGACCTTCTACGCAACAGCCCGAGCAAAGCGATCGGCGCCAACTGCTCCAGGCCCTCTCCGCCCTGGCCGGCGGCGGCGCCCTGGCCGCGGCCTCTCAACCGGCCGAAGCGAAGGATTCCAGCGAGCTGCCGCCACCAAAGCGGGCGCTCACCGGCCGTGACGCAGCCGGCAAGTCGGTGTTCAAGTCGTTCGACGTCACGTCCAAGGTGGTGGAGATCGACTCCAATCCCGGGCTGACCTTCTACGAACTCTACATGACCGAGGGCGTGCCGCAGCTGACCGGCCTGGAGCCCGACCCGATGCTGAAGGGCACGGTCGCCTTTCCAGGGCCCGGCGGCACGATGTTCCGCCTGATCTCCTATCCGCCGCGGCGGCCCGAGGGCTGGAAGCCGCCGGCCGGCGTGACCTTCAAGAGCGCGCTGGAGGAAATGTCGGAGAAGGTCCCGCGCATGGGCGACCATTTCGATCTCAGCGCGCCGGGCATGCACACCTCCGACACCATCGACTACGGCGTCGTGGTTCGTGGCGAGATGACGCTCGAGCTGGACGACGGACAAATCGTCCATCTGCGCCAGGGCGACTGCATCGTGCAGAACGGCACCCGGCATCGCTGGCGCAACCCGCTGCCGGAGCCCTGCCTGATGGCCTTCATCTCGGTCGGCGGCAAGCGGGGCTGAAGCTCTTCCCTTCTCCCCCGAGGGGAGAAGGAGCTCTGTTGCGCTTACGACCCGGCAGCCGCCTTCTTCGCGAACGAGTCGATGAAGGTCTTGGTCAGGTCGACATTGGAGTTGGTCAGCTCGGGGTCGAGCAACTTGAGCGAGTCGTACATGCTCTTCATCGCATCGGCAGTCGGGATGCCGGTGCGCGAGTAGCTCTCCTGCGAATTCTTCACGGCGGTCAAGTAGAGCGGCTTGTCCCCGAGATGGTACTCGGCCGGGACGAGGTCGGCGACATCCTCGGGCTTGGCCGTCTCCAGCCATTTCAGCGACTTCATCAGCGCGTTGACGAGCTTCTGCGTCGTCACCGGGTTCTTCTCGGCGAAATCGTTCTTGAGATAGAGCACCGCCGCCGGGTTCGAGCCGCCGAACAGCGCCTTGGTGCCGGCTTCGGTGCGGGTGTCGATCAGCGAAACGACATCGCCGTCCGATTCCAGTTTCGAGGTGACAGGGTCGAGATGCGAGATCACGTCGACCTGCTTCTGCTTGATCGCGGCGACCGCGCTGGCGCCGGCGCCGACGCCGATGATCGGAGCATCCGTCGCCTTGAGACCGGCCTTGACCATGGCGTATTGCGCCGTCAGCGCTGTCGAGGAGCCCGGCGCGGTGACGCCGATCTTGAGGCCCTTGAAATCGGCGGCGGACTTGACCTTGTCGGCGAGGTCCTTGCGCACCGCGATGGTGATCGCCGGGAAGCGGCCGAGCTCGATCACCGCACGGATGTCCTGGCCCTTCGCCTGCATGCGGATGGTGTGCTCATAGGCGCCGGTGACGACGTCGACGGAACCGCCGACGAGCGCCTGCAGCGACTTGGCGCCGCCGCCGAAATCGTTGATCTCGACGTCGAGCCCCTGATCCTTGAAGAAGCCCTTCTTCTCCGCGACCGTCAGCGGAAGATAGTACAGGAGCTGCTTGCCGCCGACGCCGAGCGTCAGCTTGGGTTTCTCGGCATTCTGGGCGAAGGCCGCCGAGGCGCTGAGCACCGTGGTGAAGGCGAGCGCAGTGAGCGCCGCGCGGCGAGTGAAAATCATGGAATTTCCTCCGGTTGAGCGATGACGCGCTTCGTAAAAGGCGCGATTTCGCGACGAAGATAGGCGCATTGCCGCAAGCGGGGCAAGCGCAGGCACGAGACTGTGCGACACCCGATGCCAGGCCGACAGGAGAGGAAACGACAGGAAAGATTCAAGGCTCGTTAAAGATGGGCTTTCATACTGCTTGCCGGCTACGCCTCGACGACGGCCTTCGACCAGAACGGACGAAACAGGAGACGGTCATGGTGGACGCAGTAGCGGCCCGGACTGCGCCTTCCCCCTATGAACTCCCGCACAGCGCGCCATCAGCAGGCGTGCCTGCTCCGGACAGGGCGAACGCTTCGCCGGTCGCCATGACGTCGGCAACGCCTGATCGAGACGAAGCCGTCATCCTCGACCTGTCGGACCAGGCTCGCACCGCCATGGCTCAAGGCAGCGCCGCTGCGCAGACACCAGGAGCCGGTATCGACGACCCCGCCGAGCCGAGCTGGGTCGAAAAGCGCTTGAAGTTGATGACCGAGTACACGGCGCTGCAGCAGGAGCTCGTCTGGCTCAGCGACCGCACGATGGCCCATGCGCTCGACGAGATGTTCCAGGGCAACGTCGCGCCGCAAGGCGAAAGCGGCGCGACGGACAAACAGGAGCAGTTCGACCGCGACATGCAGCGGCGCGAGGAGCTGATGCCGCGCTATGCCGAGCTGATACGGATGCTCGGAGCCTCGCCGGGCCAGGAAAGCACGGACGAATCGAGCTAGCGGAAGACGCGGCTCGCATAGAGCGCGATGGCGAAGCAGGTGATAGCAACGCCGAGCAGGATCCAGTTCGTTTCCGTCGGGTTTTCCAGCGCCGCGTTCGACGGGTCCTGCGGGTCGTAATGCACCTCGACCGGCGCGCCGGCCGGATAGCGATCGACGATTCCCTGCGCGAGGCTCTCCGAGCCCGAGACCTCGAGGCCGAGCTTCACCTGCCGGCTGTGCAGGCGATTGCCGCCGACCGAATAGGCGAATTCGACGACGGGAAGATAGGCCCTGCGCGTCTTGCCGTTCTCTGTCGAATGGCGCTGCTCGACGACGCTGGAGACGATCTCGCCTTGGGTGACCGGCCAGGCATTGGCGCGCGCCAGATAGCGCCGGTGCCCGACGAAGAACAGCAGCGCCATCAGGCCGAACAGCGCGGCGAACAGCATCACCGGAACATCCGCATCCGGCATTCGTGCCTTGAGAGTCTCGGCGCCCTGCGTCAGCGCCCAGTAGAACCCACCGCCGAGCAGAGCCAGGACGAGCAGCAGGAGGCCGCAGCCCTTGACCGCCCCCTTCGGCGCCTCGCGCTCCAGCACGCACTCGCCGGGATCGGCCGGGTCGTAGAAGACGGTCACCATCTTGCCGACCGGATAGCGTGCCAGCGCTTCCTCGGCATATTTGCCGCTGATATCGCCGAGGCTGACGCGCGTGCCGCGATAATCCTGCCCGCCGACCCTGAAGCTGTAGGCGACGTCGGGGATGTTCACGACCGTGCCGATCTCGTTGCCCGCGGGTGGACGCCGCACCGCCATCCGCGACAGGGTGATGCGCCCCTGCGCCTGCACCCAGCCCTTGGCCCGCCGCACCTTGAGCATCGCGTTGATGATCATCGCGGCGACCATCACCACCATCGGCAGCGCGATCAGCGCGATATTGCCCAGCGTCGTCCCGGCGAAGGGCAGCCGCTCTACCCAGCTCTCCGGCAGCACCTCCGCGATCACGAAGATCAGCGCGATCGAGGCGACCACCGCCACCACCGCCCAGACCGGCGGCTCGCCTCTGGCCTCGGCCGCCTTGGCGGGCGAGGCCTTGCGCTGCCAGGCCAGCTTGCCGCGCCAGCTTAGATCGCCGCCCAGATAGGCGAGGAGAATCCGCTTCAGCGTCGCGGCATCGACCGTCTCGGCTGCGTCGAACCGCGCCTTGCCGGAATGGTAGGCCAGCCGGAACCGACCTTTCCCCTCCAACTCCGCTTCGACATAGCCGTCATCGTCGGAGAGGTTGATGAACCAGTCCGGGTCGTCGCCGCGCTGGTCGATGGCGCCGACGATATCCTCGGGCGTCGGATCGGCCGTGATGCGATCGTGAACATCGAGTTCCATGACCGCCCCCGATGATGGAAGGGCGAGGATGGCGCTCATTCACATCGGGAATCAAGCGAAGCTTACGTTACGTCGTGGCCACCGCGCCCTTCTCGGAAAGGCTAAGACATCGCCCCGTCGAGAAACGAAGCGATGCCCTGTCGTCGCCGGTCGACGATCAGCCTGGTCACATCGGGGCGTGCGTAATGGCCGGCCTGGTCGAAGTTCTGCCGCTCGCGCCGGACTTCGCGCAGATCCAGCTGCGCGACCAGGAGCTCTTCGCATCCGGTGACCGGCTCCGCCACCCACTCGCCGTTCGGTCCGGCGATGCAGGAACCGCCATTCGCCAGCATGTCGGGGCAACTGGCGAGCATCGCTGCCGCCGGATGATCGACCGGAACGTCCGATCGGCGCAGCAGCCCGGAGACGGCGAGGACATAGCTGCGCCCCTCCCGCGCCAGGAAACGGGTGGTGCCTTCGGTGTTGCGCAGGTTTCCCGGCCAGAGTGCGACATGCAGGTTCTCACCCTGCGCATAAAGCGCCGTCCGCGACAGCGGCATCCAGTTCTCGAAGCAGTTCAGTCCGCCGACCGTGAAGGGGCCGACACGGTGGACCTGCAGACCATGCCCGTCTCCCGGCGCCCAACTCAGCCGCTCCTCATAAGTCGGCATCAGCTTCCGGTGGACCGAGGCGGTCGCCCCATCGGCGCCGATATGAACCCGCGAGCAGTAGATGCTGTGTCCGCCGCGATCGACCGGCCGCTCGATGATGCCGAGCATAACCGCAATGCCTGCCTTCATCGCGGCGGCGCAGACGGCGTCGAGATGGCCGGCTTCGATCTGCACGGCCTGCTCGAGATAGAGCGCGTGAAGCTCCTTCTGCAACGGCGATTCGAACCTCGCTCCGTCGGTATGCTCGATCCAGAAGGGATAGCCGGGCACGAGCGCCTCACCGAAGACGACGAAGCCACAGCCGGCCTGTGCGGCGCGCTCGATCCAGGCAACGACCTTGTCCAGCGTCCGAGCCCGGTCGAGCCAGACGGGTGCAATCTGGGCAAGGCCCACGGTCAGCAAACCGGCTTCGGTATCAGTCATGTTCGGGACAACCCTGGCTTGAGCAGCATCCGCCCCCGGGTTAGGCATGCGCTCGCCATCAGTCCAATTAATCAACCGAATAGAGATCGATCATGTTTCCTAATGTCAGCCTGGTTCAATTGCGCTGCTTCGCCGGCGTGGTGGAGCATGGCGGCTTTACGGCAGCGGCGGACCGGCTCTGCCTCTCGCAATCCGCCGTCAGCCAGGCGGTTGCCGGTCTGGAGCGGGCACTCGGCGCGAGGCTGTTGCTGCGCGGCCGCGACAGCCTGGCGCTGACGGTCGCCGGCGAAAAGGCCCTCGCCGAGGCGCGGGCGGCGCTCGCCGCCGTGTCACGGCTGGCGAACTGTGCCGGCGAGGCCGAGGCCTTGCATGGCGCCGTGCGGATCGGTGTCGTCCAGAGCGCCGCGATCAGGCTGCTTCCCGCCTGGCTGCGTCGCCTGCGCGCCGAGCATCCGCGCGTCACCGTGACACTTTACGAGGGAACCGATCCCGAGGTGACCGGCTGGGTCCAGGCCGGCATCGTCGAGATCGGCATCACCAGCCGGACCCACCCTGAACTCACGGCTCGGCCGATCTACTCGGACGACTATCTTGCCGTCCTGCCAGTGAACCACCCGCTGGCGTCGCGCAGCACCATATCGCTGAAGGCGCTCGACGGGCAGCGCATGCTGCTCTCCGGCGGCGGCTGCGAGACGCTGATCCAGGAATTGCTGGCGGCGGCGGCGAGCCATCCGGACATCGTCTGCCTGGTCCGCGACAACGCCACCTTGCTCGGCATGGTGCGCGAGGGTCTCGGACTGACCATCATGCCCGAGCTTGCCATCGACGATGCGGACGGGATCGCAACCCTGCGCCTCGAACCCGCGCTGCGCCGCACGCTGCATGCCGTGACCCTGCCGACGGAGGCCCTCGCCCCGGCCGCGCTCGCCTTGCTGCGATTGATCGAGGCCGGCCACCCAGCCCCGACCCGGCGCCCGCCCGCGGTGCCGGCATAGCAGGCCCGCAGCTCGCGATCAGGTCGTCGTCGTCGAGCTCTGCCCCGGCCGCCAGACGAGAAGCCGGTTCTCGACCAGCGTGACGATCGAATCGATCAGGATCACGAAGATCGCCAGGATCAGCATGCCCGAGAACACGCCGGTAACGTCGAAGACGCTCTCGGCCTCGTGGATCTTGTAGCCGAGCCCGGCCGAGGACCCCAGATATTCGCCGACCACGGCGCCGACCAGCGCAAAGCCGACCGAGGTGTGCAAGGACGAGAACATCCAGGTCAGTGCTGACGGCCAGTAGACATGGCGAAAAAGCTGACGCTCGTTCATGCCGAGCATGCGGGCATTGGCCAGCACCGTCGGCGAGACCTCGCGCACGCCCTGGTAGACGTTGAAGAAGACGATGAAGAACACCAGCGTGAAGCCGAGCGCGACCTTCGACCAGATGCCGAGGCCGAACCAGAGCGCGAAGATCGGCGCCAGCACGACGCGCGGCAGGGCGTTCGCCGCCTTGATGTAGGGGTCGAACACCGCCGCCAGCAGCGCATTGCGAGCAAAGGCGAAGCCGAAGAAGATACCGGCGGCCGAGCCGATCACGAAGGCGAGCACCGTCTCGGTCAGGGTGATGCCGAGATGGTAGTAGATGTCGGCCCCCGTCAGTTGCTTCCACGTCCGCGCCAGCACGTCGCCCGGCGTCGAGAAGAAGAACTGCGTCGTCTTGATGTCGCCGAACAGGCTGGTGGTGGTGACGACGTGCCAGATGCCTAAGAAGACGACCATGACGAGGATCTGGAGGGAAAGGAGCTTGATGCGGTTCATGGCGCGGTTCCTTCGGCACCGCCCCCGTCATTCCGGGGCACGCCGAAGGCGTGAGCCCGGAACCCATAACCGCTGTCGTCAACGGAGATGGCGCTGCACTGGCGGCGTCTGACCTGGAAACACCTGAGGTTATGGATTCCGGGCTCTTCGCTTTGCGAAGCCCCGGAATGACGAGAGAGGTTCATGACGCGGCTCCCTCGACCAGTTCCCTGCCCTCGCCCATCGCATAGGCCTTCTGCACCTCGACGCGCAGCGAAGCCCAGATGTCGCGATGGATCTCGTGGAAGGCCTTCTCCAGCCTGATCTCGGCGATGTCGCGCGGGCGTGCCAGCGGCACCTTGTAATCGGCGACGATGCCGGCAGCCGGCCCCGCCGTCATCACCACCACCCGGTCGGAGAGCGCGATCGCCTCTTCGAGGTCGTGCGTCACGAAGATCAGCGCCTTGCGGTCCCTGCTCCAGAGATCGAGCAGGAGGTTGCCCATGATCTGGCGGGTCTGCGCGTCGAGCGGCCCGAAGGGCTCGTCCATCAGCAGGATCTCGGGGTCGCGGATCAGCATCTGGGCGAGGGCGACGCGCTTGCGCTGGCCGCCGGAGAGCATGTGCGGATAGCGCTCGACGAAGGCGCGCAGGCCGACGCGACCGAGCCAGTCGCGCGCCCGCTTGTCGGCTTCGGCATCGGAGACGCCCATCGGCTCAAGCGCGACCTTGACGTTGTCGAGCGCCGTCTTCCACGGCATCAGCGCGTCCTGCTGGAAGAGGTAGCCGGCACGGCGGTTGAGGCCGGACAGCGGCTGGCCGAAGATCGAAACCTTGCCGGCCGACGGCGTCAGCAGCCCGGCGGCGGCGTTGAGCAGGGTCGACTTGCCGCAGCCGGTCGGCCCGACCACCGAGACGAACTCGCCGGGCGCGACCGCAAGGTCGATGCCCTTCACCGCCTGGTAGCGGCTTCCGCCCTTGAGATGGAAGGTGATGTCGATGCCAGCGAGCCTGACCGCCGGCTGCTCTTCTGCCGCGCCCGTGTCGCCGGGCGGGCTGACCTTGGACTCCATGGATATCCCGTCCCCTGCCGTCGACGCCGTCCCGGCGCGCACGGCTTATTTCCGTTCGTCGCGAACACTAGGCAATCAATCCGCGAAGGCAACCCGCCCGCGGCATCAGGTCTCGCAGCCCGCTTGCCGGGTAGCGAAAAAGCGATGCTTCTGCTCTATCGCTCCCAATATCGTTCATCGCCCTCAGGGAGAATCGCCGGCCCATGCCCCCGTTCGAGCAATGGATGCACGAGCTTGTCGCGTTCATGCGCGTCAATCAGTACTGGGCGGCGCCGATCGTCTTCCTCATCGCCTTCGCCGAATGCGTCGCCATCCTGTCCTGGCTGGTGCCGGCGACGGTGTTCTTCACCGCCTTCGGTGCGATCGCCGGTGCTTCCGGCCTCAATCTCGTGCCGCTCTCGCTCGCGGCGGCGCTCGGCGCGGCCTCGGGCTTCTGGATCTCCTACTGGGTCGGCCTCGTCCTCGGCCCGCGCGTCGGCGACCACTGGCCGTTGCGCAACAATCCGGCCCTGCTCCAGCGCGGCCATGACTTCTTCGAGAAATGGGGCGTGCTCGGCATCGCCATCGGCCATTTCTTCGGGCCGATCCGGGCGGTGGTCGCGCTCGTCGCCGGCATCGTCAAGATGCCGTTCTGGCCGTTCCAGCTGGCGAACTTCGCCGCGTCCTTCGCCTGGGGGTTCGGCCTGATCTACGGCGCCGGGCGCTTCTCCGAATACATGATGCAGTTCACCGGAAAATAGGCGCTGCATCGAACCGAAAAGTGGATCCCACTTTTCGGAGAGATCCGATGCGACAACAAATAGATCGATCGCCATTATCGCGTCCGCTCGGACGCGCAGCGATCTCGCCAATCGCGGCGAAAACCCGGCGGAAAGCACAACGCCAGCTGAACGCTCACCTCAGATCGCGTTCAGCCGCGCCGGCCGAAAGTCCAGCCATCGCGCTTGGACCGGATCCTCCGGTTCGTAACCGGCGCGGCAGCGCGGACGGCCCGGCATCCGCGCAGCTCAGCTTCCCCGGGCAGGGCTTACAGGAGTCCACGCCATGACGATGTCTCGTTTCGCTATCGGCCTCGCCGCGCTCGCTCTCGCCGCCGGCCCGGCCCTCGCACAGACCGCGACCCAGCCCACCACCCCGGCCAAGCCGGCTGCGCCCGTGACGACGCCCGCCGCACCGGCTGCCCCCGCTGCGAAGCCGGCCGCGCCGGCAGCGACCCAGGCCCAGGCCAAGAAGGTCAACATCAACACAGCCAGCGCCGCCGAGCTCGAGCAACTCAAGGGCATCGGCGAGGCCCGCTCCAAGAAGATCATCGAGGAGCGCGGCAAGGCCAAGTTCAAGAACTTCGACGATCTGGTGAAACGCAGCGTCCTGCCCTCCAATGTCGAGGCGGACATCAAGGATCACGTCACCTTCTGATCCCGACTGGAACAGACGAGCCGGCCGCTTTCGCGGCCGGCTCTTTCGTTTTGCGGCGAGCTAGTGCCCGCTCGCCTGCGCCTGCGAGGCATCCGCTTCCCGCAGCGCCTGGGCGCAGTCGTCGCAGCAGACCTCGACGGTATTGCCGCCGACCGTGACCTTGATCGGGGTCTCGTCGAGCTCGCAATCGCAGGCTGCGCAGGTTCCACTCATGGCCTTCCTCCTTCTCGGGGGCCGCTCATTCGGCCGCCCTGAGAAAAACCACCCGGGCGCCTCCGGCGCTGTCGGATTCTTTAGCGATCCGTTCCGGCCGAACCGGTGCTCCTGCGCTCAGGCCGCGCAGGACCTCGTCGACGCTTTCCCCGCCCGCAAGGCCGCGCCGCTCTTCGGCGCGCAGCGAGATGATCGCCGTCGGGTCCCCGAAGAATGGGGCGGCCGTAGCATCGCGCAGATCGCTGTCGCGCAGTCCGAGATCGCGCAGGTCGCGCTCGGTCATGTCGCAGAGAGTGCGATAGTCGCGGCGCGACTGCAGCCAGTGGTCGAGCGCGCCGAAAAGCCGGCCAAGCACGTCGAACATTACGAGCACAGGCTTGGCCGATCCGATGATGAAGCTGATCATGACCTGTCTCCGTCTTTGTGAGACGGAAGAGGACACCCTCTGGCTGTCAGCCGCTGTCAGAATCTTTCGCGTTCAGTGACAGCTTCTGTCAGCGGAGATTGAGCGAGCGCTGGAACTCCCCCGGCGTGCGGCCATAGGCCTGCCGGAAGGCGGCGCTGAAATGGCTGTGGCTGGAGAAACCGAGCTCGAGCCCAAGCTGGGTCAGGTCGTCATAATCGCCGAGCAGGTCGAGCGCGCGCGCCAGCCGCAGGCGCAATTGATAGCGGTAGAGCGGCACCGCCTCGACCTGGGCGAAGACCTGGGTGAGATAGACCGGCGAGACCCCGACCTCACCTGCGATCTCGGCCAATGTCCAGCGCCTGGCGAGATCGGAGGCCATCACGAGCTTGGCTCGGTCGACCAGCTTGCGCCGGCCGGGCGAGGCGCCGGCGGCATGCGAGGTTCGTTCGCCCAATGCCCGCCGCACCAGGGTCAGCGCCAAAGTTTCCGCCTCCAGCGGCTCGGCAACGCCCCGCTGCAGGCTGTGCCGCAGCAGGGCAACGAGCGCCTGCGCGCGCGGATCGATCCGGCGGCGCTGCATCAGGAAGGCGCTCGTGCCCCTGTGCAGCAGCTCGGCGGGCGCGAGTTCCTGCAGGACGTCTTCGCCCAGGCGCAGGTCGAGACAAGCATCGCCACCCGCAACCGGGTGGCTGACCTGGTAGCCCTCATGCGGATTGAAGAACAGGACCTGGTTGCTCTCGGCAACCGCATCGTCGCGCCCGACATGGCGCACGAAGATGCCGCGATAGGGGAAGACGAGATGGGTCGCGTGCGCGCATTCCTCTTCGCTGCGATGCCGGCACTCGCCGGAGCAGACGACATCGCGCACCAGCACGATCTCGCTATCGAGCAGCTTGCTTACCGAGAATTGCGACATGCCTGCCTCTCGCGGCGCGCTCAAAGAGAGAGCCGGCACGGCGATCAGGCCGCTTGGGCGTGAGCCGGCCGGCTCTTGCGCCGTGGCGAACTATAGCACGCCGAAGACGATCATTGTCAGCAGGGCGAACGAGGCGCCCAGCGCCAGATGCGCGAACTTGAACTGAAAACCCTGGGACGCCGGCATCGATCGGATCGGTGTCATCATCGCCTCCATCTGTTCAGCTTCGGTTTGCTTTGTAGGGAACCGTCTTTCGTCACGGAAATGTCAGGTCGCGGCCGGCTCAATAAGCCCACATCCCGGCGACGCCCCAGCCGAGCAGCGCGAGCGCAAGCCCTGCAACGAGGACCACAAGCACGGGCCGGTCGAGGAAGCCCTGCCGCGCCTCCACCGGCGTCTCGACCGCCGGGTCGGCGTCGGAGTGGACATCCGCCCGCATCGGCAGGATCGGCTCGCCACCCTTTTCCGGAATGCGCGCCTCGCGCACCTTGACGTCGTCTTGCATGGCGGCCTCCCCTTGGTTCTGGGCCATCAGCCCCCGACGGTGCGCAGCAGCAGGCTCGCCAGCAGCGTGACGGCAAGAAAGCCACCCAGCAGCAGGACGGGGAGCTGATCGTCCCAGGACGCAGGCTTGGCGACATCGGCCAACCCGTGACGGGCCTGGCGCTGATGCAGCCGCTCGATCGCCCTGTGTCTCAGCTCGTCCTGATGGGTCATCGCACGCTCCTGCAGCTATCAACTGGAGCATCAACGCCCACCGCGGGGCGCGGTTCCCGTGACTGGCTTCTGCAACGCGAAACGGGCGCCCTGCCGGGCGCCCGTTCCCTTGATTTTCAAGCTCTTGCGAGCGTTTCCGGTATCAGCTTCGCAGGGCGTTGAATCTGCGTGCGAAGCCCGGCACCAGCCTCAGTTCTTGGTCTTGTCGACCAGGGCCTTGGCCTTGATCCAGGGCATCATGTCGCGCAGCTTGGCGCCGACTTCCTCGATCGGATGAGCGGCGTAGCGGGCACGGGTCGCCTTGAACGAGGTCTGGTTGACCTTGTTCTCCAGCATCCAGTCGCGGGTGAACTTGCCCGACTGGATGTCGCTGAGCACGCGCTTCATCTCGGCCTTGGTCTCGGCGGTGATGATCCGCGGGCCGGTGACGTACTCGCCATACTCGGCGGTGTTCGAGATCGAGTAGTTCATGTTGGCGATGCCGCCCTCATAGATGAGGTCGACGATCAGCTTCACCTCGTGGAGGCACTCGAAATAGGCCATCTCGGGAGCGTAGCCGGCCTCGGTCAGCGTCTCGTAGCCGGCCTTGATCAGCTCGACCAGGCCGCCGCAGAGCACGACCTGCTCACCGAACAGATCGGTCTCGCACTCTTCCTTGAAGGTCGTCTCGATGATGCCGGCGCGGCCGCCGCCATTGGCCGAGGCGTAGGACAGGCCGAGGTCATGGGCGTTGCCGGTCGCATCCTGATGGATCGCGATCAGGGTCGGCACGCCGCCGCCGCGCTGATACTCGGAACGGACGGTGTGGCCCGGGCCCTTCGGCGCGACCATCAGCACGTCGAGGTCCTTGCGCGGCTCGATCAGGTTGAAGTGGACGTTGAGGCCGTGCGCGAACAGGAGGGCAGCGCCCTCCTTCATGTTGGCGTGCAGCTCGTCGCGGTAGATGTCGCCCTGCAGCTCGTCGGGGGTCAGCATCATCATGATGTCGGAGACCTTGGCGGCCTCGGACGGGGTCATGACCTTGAAGCCGGCCTCTTCGGCCTTCTTGCGGGTGGCCGAGCCGGCCTTCAGGGCGATGATGATCTCCTTGACGCCGGAATCGCGCAGGTTGAGCGCGTGCGCATGGCCCTGTGAGCCGTAGCCGACGATGCAGACCTTCTTGCCCTTGATCAGATTGATGTCGGCGTCGCGATCGTAATAAACGCGCATTGGATGCGTCCTTCCTTGGGTTGATCTCTTGGCTTCAGGCTTTCGGTACGGCACCCTGCCGTCCGTGAAGGGCGAGGAACTGGTCGGTAGCCCGGGCCGCGTCGCGCTGGATCTCGGCCTTGCCGGAGACGAGCGCATCGCCCAGCAGCAGCCTGATCTGCACATCGCGGCCGACCAGGCCGAAGAAGGTGCGGAACGCCGTCTCGGCGTCATCGAAATCGAGCAGTCCCGCGGCGCGACCAGCCTCGAGGACCGGCTTCAATCGCTCGCCGATGGCGAAACGTCCATTCGCCAGCACGATGCCGCCGAGATTGCTCTTGCCCGAGGCTGCATGGCCGATGGCAGCGCGATTGAGCGCGATCGAGGTCTGGCTCGTGATCACGGTGAGCCAGTTCTCGGCGAAATCCCGCAGGCTCTTGCGCAGCGTCGCCGCATCGAGCGCCTGGCGGTCGTAATTGTCAGCCCGGACCTTGGACGCCTGCCACTGGACCGTCGCGGTCAAAAGGCCGTCGCGATCACCGAACCATTTATACAGCGTCTCCTTCGAGCAGCTCGCCCGCCGGGCGACGGCCGTCATCGTAAGCTGATCGCCCTGCTCCACCATCAGTGCCAGCACGGCGTCGAGCACGGCCTGCTGCCGCTCGCTCAGCGCTTCGCCTTGGCTATGGGTTGCGGTGTCGCTCATCGATCCGGAGAGTACCGTACGTTACGGTTCTGGCATCTACCGCACGGCCTGCCGGGGCGCAAGAGCACATCGGAGAAATTTCATCGCTACTTGAGCCGCCAGGGCACCTATATCTTCTCCGCGAGAGAGCCTTGCCGGAGCCCGCCATGACACAGCCTACCCCGCCCGCAGCCGCCAAGGTCCTCGCCTTCTGGCGGCAAGCCGGCCCGGACAAATGGTTCGCCAAGGACGAAACCTTCGACGCCGAGATCGCCCGGCGCTTTCGGCCGCTGGTCGACGCCGCCGCGCGCGGCGAGCTGTCGGATTGGGAGGAAACACCGGAGGGCGTCTATGCGCTGCTGGTCCTGCTCGACCAGTTCCCGCGCAATCTCAATCGCGGTTCGGCCCACGCCTTCGCCGCCGATGCGCTGGCGCGCGAGGTCGCCGGCCGGGCGATCGCGCGCGGCTTCGACGAGGCTTTCGAGAATCCGGAGAAGCGTTTCCTCTACATGCCGTTCATGCACTCGGAGGATCTTGCCGACCAGGAGCGCTGCGTCGCGCTGAGCGAAGCCTCGGGCGATGACGACTCGACCAAATGGGCGATCGTCCATCGCGACATCATCCGCGATTTCGGCCGCTTCCCGCACCGTAACGCCGTCCTCGGCCGAGAGAGCTCGACCGAGGAGCAGCGCTTCCTCGATGATGGCGGCTTCGGCGGCTGATCAGCCGCCGGTTACCTCGCGATGCGCCTTGGCGAGCTCCGCCATGCTCTTGAAATGGAAATCGACCTTCGGCTGGCTCGCAGGGATCTGCGTCGCACCACTGCCGGCCATGCCGAAGCGCCGGTCGATCCAGGCGCGCGCCAGCCCGACGCGTTCCGCCGGGACATGGTCGTGGAACAGGCTCTGCGCGGTGTGCAGGACGTCACCGGCTTTCAGGCCGAGATCGGCCTCCAGATGCGCCAGCAGATAGGCGAAGTTGCGCGGGTCGGGCTTGTAGGAGCCGATGTCCTCGGCGGTGTAGATCGCGTCGAAGGTGACGCCGAGCTTTCGGTTGCTGGCGGCGAAGCTCGTGCGGTCGACATTGGAGAGGATGACGAGCTTGTAGTGCCGCTTGAGATAGGCGAGCGCCTCGGCCGAATCCGGGAAGGCCGGCCAGTCCGGCACCGAGCCGCCGAAGCGCTCGTTGAGGTCGGCATGGATGTTGACGCCGAGATCCCTGGCGAGGCGGGCATGGACGGCAGCGAGCAGGGTCGAATAGCGCAGCGACGGCCCCGCCTCCTCCACTTCGCTCTCCAGCTTGCCGAAGCGCGCCAGCGCCTCCTCGCGGTCGAGCTTGAGCTGGCCGGCGCTGATCAGCGGCTGCAGCGCGTTCCAGATCCCGGTCTCCCAATCGATCAGCGTGCCGTAGCAGTCGAAGGTCAGAACTTTGAAATCGGTGAGTTTCATCGCTGGTGGTCCTCATGGATGCGGAGTCGCATGGACCTTAGCGACCACCCGCATCGCTGTGATGAGGCGAACCTCCGAACGACTTGACCGAAGCTGCGCTTATCGGCTCCGGCCCGCGGCGCGGAATTCGGACGGCGTCAGGCCGAAGCGCCGCTTGAACTGCCGGTTGAAGGACGAGGCGTTCTGATAGCCGAGGGAATAGGCGATCTCCGAGATCGGCTGTCCCGTCATGACCAGTCGCTCGGCGGCCTCGTCGAACAGCCGGGTCAACTGCGATTGCTTCGGCGACTGACCTGTCGTCGCCCGGAACAAGGCATGGAACCGGCTCTGGCCGAGGCCGGCCGTCCGCGCCATCTCCGCGACGCTCACTGCTCCCCCATCGCGGGCGACGTCGATTACGCGGCCTTCCGCGCGCGACAACGGTCGTGGCGTGTCGGTCGGCCGGATCAGTTGCAGCCCGGCCATTGCCATGCGGGCAGCGTCACTGGCGCGGCAGGCCCCGGCTTCGACCTCGGCGCCGAGCTGGCGGAACATCCGCCACAGCCAGGGCTCGACCCGCGTCAGCGACGGAACGAGATCGCGCAGCAGCGCCGGCTCGGCCTCGCCGGCGAAGGCTCCCGCCTCGACATCGAGGATGAGCATGCTGCAATCGGCGGTCGGCACGAAATCATGCTCGTGCTCGCGCGGAATGATGGCGACGCAGTTGCTCGACACGACGCTGCGATGCCCTTCGACATCGAGCCGCATCGCGCCCTGCATCGGCAGCAGGATCTGGCTGTAGTCGTGGCGGTGGCGGTCGCCGCCGCGATAGCTGCGGAGTTCGAGTTGGATCGACATCACCTGCTCACGCGCAAGAGATCATGCCGCCCATTTGCCGCCGATTGAAGCGGGCGATCAAGAGCCTCAGCCGCCCGCCGCCTGCTGCGCCGCGATCCGCTGCAGAAAGATCGCCGCCACCGTCAGCACGAAGCCGGCCCACCACAGCGGCGAACGCAGGCTCTTGCCCGAGCCCAGCGGCTCGGCTTCGGCCTTGCCGGTCAGGCGCTGATAGATCGGCCAGGCGAAACAGGCAAAGCCGATGGCGCCGAGCCCGAGCGAGATTTCATTGAGTCCGATCGTCACCGCTCCGCCCCCTCCCCGGCGAGGGCCGGACCATCGCTTTCAGCAGCAATCGCGGGCTCCTTCAACCCCAGCCTTCGCAAGGGATCGCCGATCAGTCCCGAGACCAGCAGCGCCAGCATCTGGTCGATGCCGGGCAGCCGCGCCAGCGGCGGAACCACCCGGTCGCGGATCAATGGCAGCACGGCGCTGTCGGACTGGTAGAACGGCGTGAACATCCGGCTCGCCGCCTGGTAGAGCCGGACATGCCAGCGCCGAAGCTGCGCATAGCGAAGCAGCGCGGCGTCGAGATCGGCGGCATCGCTCAGCGCCACGGCGAGCGCATAGGCGTCGAGCAGGGCCATGTTCGCCCCCTGTCCGAGCTGAGGGCTAGTCGAATGGGCGGCATCGCCGATGAAGGCGATCTGCCGGCCGTAGGGTCGCGGCAGCGTCCGGTGGCGATAATTCGCGAAGGTCAGCTGCTCCGGCGCGACGATATGGTCGAGCAGCGGCGCGGTCGCGGGCCAGACGCGCTCGACCTCGGCTTTCCAGGCCGCCAGCCCGGCGCTGCGCCAGGCGTCGAGCGCATCCGCTTTCAGGCTCCAGAACAGCGCCGCCTGCGGCTCCGGCTCGCTGCCATGGCGTCCGATAGGCAGCACGCCGACCATCACGCTGGCGCGGCGATAGCGCTGTTCGAGCGCGCGGCGGTCGAAGTCCGTCCCTCCGAGCGGGACATTGGCCCAGAGCGCGCCATAGCTCAGCGGCGTGCGAGTCACCGGGCGGGCGGCATGGCCGAGCAGGGCTGAGCGCGTGCCGGAGGCATCGACAACAAGATCGAACGGGCCGATGCGGCGGCCGCTTGCCGCAACCAGCAAAACCCTGCCGTCAGCAGCGGCATCGATGTCGGCGACCTCGACCCCGGTCTCGATCGCGACCTGCCGCTTCTGCACGGCCGTGAACAGCGTCTCGAACAGCGCCGCACGATGGATGCCGACGCCGAAGCGCTCGCGCTTCAGCGCGGCATAGCGCACATCGAGCACCACCGAGCCCGTGACGGCGTTCAGGCCAAACAGCCGGTCGATCCGACTGCCGGCGGCGATCAGCGGCGCGGCAAGGCCGAGCGCATCGAGGACCGCGAGCCCACTCGGCTGCAGGATCAGGCCGGAGCCGAGCGGCTGCGGCTCGTTGAAGCGTTCGATCAGCGTGACGGTGTGGCCGGCCCGTTCGAGCAGCAGTGCGGCCGCCAGCCCGGCGGTCCCGCACCCGATGATCGCGATCGTCAGGCTGCGACTCATGCCGCAACCAGTCTAGCGAGCTACATCGCCTCCGCGCCGCGGCTCATCGCCGCGATGCCGGTGCGTGAGACCTCCGTCAGTCCGACCACCGTCATCAGCTTGATGAAGCGCTCGATCTCCTCGGTCGCGCCGGTGAGCTCGAAGACGAAGGAGGTCAGCGTCGCATCGAGCGTACGCGCGCCGAAGGAGGCGGCGAGCCGCATCGCCTCGACGCGGTAATCGCCCTTGCCGACCACCTTGACCAGGCAGAGCTCGCGCTCGATCGCCTCGCCCTGCAGGGTGAGGTCGACGACGCGATGCACCGGCACCAGCCGGTCGAGATGCGCCTTGATCTGGTCGATCACATTCGCCGTGCCGGAGGTGACGACGGTGATGCGCGAGAGGTGCTTCTCGTGCTCGGTCTCCGAGACCGTGAGGCTCTCGATGTTGTAGCCGCGGCCGGAGAACAGCCCGGCGATGCGGGCGAGAACGCCGGGCTCGTTGTCGACGATCACCGCCAGCGTATGGCGGGCGATCGGCTGTGCGGTCGGGGCGCTGGGATAATGCGTCGTGTTCATGTCTGGGCTCGGCTTCGGCTGAGATTTGGGCGGAAATCGGTGAGGATCGGCTCGTCGACCTCGTCTACGGATACGATCCAGGGCTCGGCCAAAGCGGCCTCGCGCCAGGCCTTGAAGCCAGCAGTGCCCTGCACGGCCGCGACATAGGCGGCACTGACCGGATCGAGCGCAATCGAATAGGTGGTGAAGCGGGTGGCCACCGGCGCGAACATCGCATCGGCCGCGCTGAACTCGCCGAACAGGAACGGCCCACCCGCTCCGAAGCGCTGGCGCGCGTCGCGCCAGATCTCGGTGACACGGGCGATATCGGCCGCGACCGCCTCGCCGCGATCGCGCACCGGATGCACCCAGGCGAGGTTCATCGGGCAGGCATTGCGCAGTGCGGTGAAGCTGGAGTGCATCTCGGCGCAGATCGAGCGCGCCAGAGCCCGCGCCGCCTTGTCGCGCGGCCAGATCGGCAGCTCCGGATGCGCCTCGGCGAGATATTCGACGATGGCGAGCGAGTCCCAGACCGCGACCGCGCCGTCGACGAGCGAGGGCACCTTGCGGGCCGGCGTGTACTCGGCAACGGCCCGCTTCCAGTCGGGATCGTCCATGGTCGGCCCGAACGGGATCAGGACTTCCTCGAAGGGAATGCCGAACTGCTTGAGGACGAGCCAGGGCCGCAGCGACCAGGAGGAATGGGTCTTGTTGGCGATGATCAGCTTCATGGCGCGCTCCATCCTGCGAAGGGAGCGCGGACGCTATCGAGACACGGAACGACGATCCCGCGCCTTTTCGTGATCTTATTCATGACCTGAGGCAATCGGCGGGTCACGCCGCCTGCTCCATCGCGAGCGTGAAGTCGAGCGCCGCCTCGACATGCAGCGCGGTGGTGTCGAAGGCCGGGATGTCGAAATCGGCCTGCGAGACCAGCAGCCCGATCTCGGTGCAGCCGAGGATGACGCCGTCGGCGCCTTCTTCCCGCACCGCCCGCGCGACGATCTCGCGATAGCGCGCCTTCGAGGCCGGCAGAACCTGCCCGCGGCAGAGCTCCTCATAGATGATGCGGTGGACATCCGTCCGCTCCGCCTCGTCCGGTACCAGCGCCTCGACGCCGAAGGCCCCGAGCCGGTCACGATAGAAGCGCTGCTCCATGGTGAAGCGCGTCGCCAGCAATAGCGGACGGCGCGCAGTCGTCTTGCGGATCGCCTTGGCGGTGACATCCGCGAGATGCAGGAAGGGCAGGTTCGTCGCCTGGGTGATGTGGTCGGCGAGCTTGTGCATGGTGTTGGTGGCCAGAACGATGCAGACAGCCCCACCCTGCTCGAGCCGGCGCGCGCTCGACGCCATCGCCGCGCCGGCCCGGTCCCAGTCGCCCTTCGCCTGCATTTCGGCGATCGGCGAAAAGTCGACCGAATGCAGCAGGACGTCGGCCGAATGCAGCCCGCCCTGGCGCGCCCGCACGCCCTCGTTCAGCAGCCGATAGTAGACCGCCGTCGATTCCCAGCTCATTCCGCCGATCAGGCCGATGGTCGCCATGTGGTCCCCCTGTGCCGAGGCCGTCATTCCCGGGCGCTGCAAAGCGCAGACCCGAGACTTTCCTGACGAAGAGGCGCCGGCCGGCGCCTCCTCCTGCTCGAGATGCCCGGGTCAAGCCCGAGCATGACGATGCCCGATCAAACCAGCTGCTTGCCCTTGGCGTCGATGATCTCGCCTGTGTCGCCCTCGAAATCGGGCAGGATCATCTCGTTATGCGCCTTGCCCGACGGGATCATCGGGAAGCAGTTCTCTTCCTTGGCCACCAGGCAGTCGAAGATCACCGGGCCGGGCGTCTCGATCATCTCCATGATGGCGCGGTCGAGATCGGCCGGATCGGAGCAGCGGATACCGTGCCCGCCATAGGCTTCCGCCAGCTTGACGAAGTCCGGCAGCGAGGCCGAATAGCTCTCCGAATAGCGCCCGCCATGCAGCAGTTCCTGCCACTGGCGAACCATGCCCATGTACTCGTTGTTGAGGATGAAGATCTTGACCGGCAGGCGGTACTGCACCGCCGTCGACATCTCCTGCATGTTCATCAGGATCGAGGCCTCGCCGGCAACGTCGATGACCAGAGCCTTGGGGTGCTTCATCTGCACGCCGATCGCCGCCGGCAGGCCGTAGCCCATAGTGCCGAGGCCGCCCGAGGTCATCCAGCGGTTCGGCTCCTGGAAATGCAGATACTGCGCCGCCCACATCTGGTGCTGGCCGACCTCGGTCGTGATGTAGGTGTCGCGATCCTTGGTCAGCGCATAGAGGCGCTCCAGCGCATATTGCGGCTTGATGATCGTGTCCGAGCGCTTGTAGCCGAGGCTGTTGCGCGCCCGCCAGCCATCGATCTGCGTCCACCAGGCGGTGAGCGCGGTCTTGTCGATCTGGGGGCTCGTCTCGCGCCAGATCCGGACCATGTCCTCGAGCACATGGGCGCAATCGCCGACGATGCCGATATCGACCTTGACCGTCTTGTTGATCGACGACGGATCGATGTCGATGTGGATCTTCTTCGAGTGCGGCGAGAAGCCGTCGATACGCCCGGTGATGCGGTCGTCGAAGCGCGCGCCGATGTTGATCATGACGTCGCAGTCATGCATCGCCAGGTTCGCCTCGTAGGTGCCGTGCATGCCGAGCATGCCGAGCCACTGCCGGTCGGCGGCCGGGAAGGCACCCAGACCCATCAGCGTCGAGGTGACCGGATAGCCAGTCAGCCGTGCCAGCTCGCGCAGCAGCGCCGAGGCGTGCGGGCCGGCATTGATAACGCCGCCGCCGGTGTAGAACACCGGCTTCTTCGCCTTGGCGATCAGCTCGACCGCGGCCTTGATCTTGTTGAGGTCGCCCTTGACCACCGGCCGGTAGGTCTTGTGCTGGTTGTCGCGCGGGCGGCTATAGGCGCCGGTCGCGAACTGGATGTCCTTGGGGATGTCGATGACGACCGGGCCCGGCCGGCCATTGGCCGCGACATAGAAGGCCTCGTGCAGGACGCGCGGCAGGTCGGCGATGCTCTTCACCAGATAGTTGTGCTTGGTGCAGGAGCGGGTGATGCCGACCGTGTCGCATTCCTGGAAGGCGTCCGAGCCGATCAGATGCGTCGGGACCTGGCCGGTGATGACGACGAGCGGGATCGAGTCGAGCAGCGCGTCGGTCAGGCCGGTGACAGCGTTGGTCGCGCCGGGGCCGGAGGTGACGAGGACGCAGCCGACCTTGCCCGGCGCCGAGCGGGCATAGCCCTCGGCGGCATGGACCGCGCCCTGCTCGTGGCGGACGAGCACGTGCTTGACCTTGTCCTGCTGGAAGATCGCATCGTAGATCGGCAGTACGGCGCCGCCGGGATAGCCGAAGAGATGCTCCACGCCCTGGTCCTGGAGGGCGCGAACGACCATCTCGGCGCCGGTCATCATCTCGCTCATAACGGTCTCCTACGGAGGTCTGTCTGTCGGTGTCGGTCGGAAAAAGGCAATAAAAAAGGCCCTCGGAGGGGCCTGGGCGTGCGCTGGCGTCGGGGACGCCCGGTTGTTAAACCGGCCCCTACCAGCGCACCTCTACGATAATAAGCTTGCGCATGTCGCAGCCCTGTCGAAACGAAAGTTGCCGGACGCTAGACGAGCAGCGCCGCATGGTCAAGCGGGATTAGAGCCGGCAAGCGAGGCGCCATCGGCGCAGGCAGCCAGCGCCACACCGAGCGCCTCCTCCGGCACGGCTGCGATCCAGCCGTCCATCTGGTGGCGGAACCAGGTCACCTGCCGCTTGGCATAGGCGCGGGTGTCGGCCTTGCCGCGAGCCACCGCCTCCTCCAGCGAAAGCCTGCCGTCGAGATAGGCGATCAGCCCCGGCACGCCATGGGCGCGCATCACCGGCAGCAGCGGATCGAGCCGGCGCTCGCGCAGGGCCGCGACCTCGTCGAGCGCACCCTGCTCCATCATCGCATCGAAGCGGGCATCGATCCGGGCGCGAACCAGCTCCCGCTCCGGCGCGAGGAAGAGCTTGAGCATCGCCTGTCCCGCCAGCGGTCCCGGCCGCCTCGAACCCTGGAACGTCGCCAGCGAGCGTCCGGTCGCCTCGAACACCTCCAGCGCCCGCATCACCCGCAAGCGATCGCTTGGCCTTAAGCGTGCCGCCATCTCCGGGTCCTTGCCGGCGAGTTCGGCATGTAGCTCGCCGGTTTCGCATTCCTCCACCCGGGCCCGGAACCCGGCGCGAACCTCCTCCGGCACCGGCGGGATATCCGACAGCCCCTCGGTCAGCGCCTTGAAGTAGAGGCCGGTGCCGCCGACCAGCACCGGCAGGGCGCCCTGCCCGGCCAGCTCCTGCAGCAGCGCCGAGACCTCCGCCGCATAGGCAGCGGCGGAATGGTTCACCGCGCCGTCGATATGGCCATAGAGCCGGTGCGGTACCTCGCCCATCTCCTCCCGCGTCGGGCGGGCGGTGATCACCTGGAGATCGCGATAGACCTGCATCGAGTCCGTATTGACCACGACGCCGCCGAAACGGCGCGCCAGCGCGACGGCAAGCGCCGACTTGCCGCTCGCGGTCGGACCTGCGATGAGCACCGCGCTGTATCTCACCTGCTGTCCGGCTCCCTCATGACCCTCGTCGCTACCTTCGTCTCCGCCCATGGTCAGGCCCTGCTCGACGACGGCCTGCTCGCCCGCCTGCGCGCCGCCGCGCCGGCGCCGGCACGGACCGAGCGCCTCGATGGCGAGATCGCGGCCGACCTCTTCGCGGAAGCCGGCGATGCGCGCAAGCTCGAAGCGACATTGCGCGAGGCGCTGGCTGGCGCTCCAGTCGACATTATCGTCCAGCCCGCCGCCACCCGCCGCAAGCGCCTGTTCCTCGCCGACATGGATTCGACCATGATCGGCCAGGAGTGCATCGACGAGCTCGCCGCTTATGTCGGCCTGAAGGAGAAGGTCTCCGACATCACCGAGCGGGCCATGCGCGGCGAGCTCGAATTCGAGCCGGCGCTGCGCGAGCGCGTCGGTCTGCTGAAGGGCATCGCGCTCGGCGTCGTCGACGAGATCATCGCCAGGAACATCACGCTGACGCCCGGCGGCAGCGCGCTGGTGCGCACCATGCGCGCCCATGGCGGCTACACCGCACTTGTCTCCGGAGGCTTCACCGTCTTCACCGGCCCGATCAGCGCGACGATCGGCTTCGACGAGCACCGCTCCAACATCCTGCTCAGCGAGGGCGCTTTGCTCTCAGGGATGGTCGCCGAGCCGATCCTCGGCAAGCAGGCCAAGCTCGACGCCCTGATCGAACTGCGCGCCCGCTTCGGGCTGCCGGACGAGGCGACGCTCGCCGTCGGCGACGGCGCCAATGATCTCGCCATGCTGGGCGAGGCCGGGCTCGGTGTCGCCTATCGCGCCAAGCCGGCGGTCGCAGCCGCAGCCGATGCCAGGCTCGACCATGCCGACCTCACCGCCTTGCTCTACGCCCAGGGCTATCGCGGGGAGGAGATCGTCAGGGACTGAGCCTCAATCGACGATGAACAGCCGCGCGCCCTGCGGCGAGCGCGAGCGGTGCGGCTCTGCATTGTCGGCGACCTGATAGCTCATGCCGGCACGCAGCAGCATGACCCGCCCGTCCTTCAGCGTCGTCTCGAGCTCGCCCTCCAGGCAGAGCAGGATATGTCCCTTCTCGCACCAATGGTCCGAGACATAGCCCGGCGAATATTCGACCATCCTGACGCGGATGGGATTGTCCGCCGGCCCGAAGCGCCTCGTGCGCCAGGTCGCCTGACCCTCTTCGCCGGGGAAATGCTCCGGCTCGACCGAAGACCAGTCGGTCGTGCCGAAGGGAATCTCGCTCATGCGCATGGAAAGCAGCTCCGCCGGTCGTCAGGATCTGCGCGCGATGCTGCCACGGCTGCCGTCCGCGAACCAACGCGCGGAACTGATCGCACTCATTCGGCGCCCTGATGCAGGTGCCGAAACAGCTGGCGCTATGAGGTCCAGCCCGGATCTCGCGGGAGCTTGAACGAGCGGGGATCCACTGGACCGGGCCCAGCCCATTCCTGGATCTTCGGATCGCCGTGCTTCCAGCCATAGATCTTGAGGCCACCACCCGGGGCAGCCGGTGAGAATGGCAGGAAGAATACGCGGCAGGCCGGTTGCGGCGTGCACTGATCCGCCCCGCTTTGCGGCTTCGTAGCATCTGCCTCCGGGGGGAGCACCATGCGGGGCGGCGGCGCTGGCAGCTTGGCCTCCCCCTCCTGAGCCCGCCCGGCTGAAGCCGGCAGGACGCTCAGCAGAACGATCAGGATGGCAGGTCTCATGGGGTGCCCTCCTCTCTCGGCTGCGATGCCGGGATCGCGATCGAGATTGCGCGGAAGCCGAATACGACCGGCCGACTGAAGACCTGGTCGAGCTGAGCGCTGTCGCTGCTGGTGCGACCATACGCGACGGATGGTGCAGCGGTCTCTCCGGCTGGCCGCTCGGCGGCCTGGCCGAGTGCCACGGCCTGCGCCACGTCGCGCCCGCGCTTCTGCTTGATCTCGCGTGTCATGAACACCTGATTGATCAGGCGCAGCTGCAGCTTCACCTGATAGGCGCCTTCTCGCGTGACGAGCACGACGTCGCCGAGGGAGTATGCCATCACGCGTCGGATGAATTCGTCACGGCAATAGAGCCTGGTCGCCTCGGCGCCGCACCACTCGCTCAACCTGCCGCCGGCGACGGGTGCCGAAACGCCGTAGGTCTCGGCCACGGGAATCCGCAACTCCTCGATGTCGGACTGGCTCTCGCCGAAACCCAGCGCCGTCCAGAAGGCAGCAGCCTGACCGCCTCCCCTCAGGCTGCGTGTGATGGTGACGCCAGGAAAGGCCGCAAGCGAAAGCCGCAGCCGGCCGTCGCCATTCCCCGCCTCCTCGAGCTCCGACTGTCCCCTCGCCGGCTGTCCGGGTTTGGCCTCGGCCGTGGCGGCGAACACCGGCCGTCCTGCCGCTTCCCCGGCAATATCGGAGCGCAGATTGATATGACCGATGCGAACGCCCCGCCCGAGCAGCGGCCTGTCCTCCGCTCCGGCCACGACAGCCCAGACGTCGCCGACCCGGATGTCCTCGGCCGGCGGGAAAACCGGCGAGATGCCGAGTCTGGCGATGCTGGCGTTCCAGACTTCGGCGAGCTCGGTCTCGTCGAGGTCGAGGCTGCGCTGGCTCAGGACCCGGAAGGCTACGACGAGCAGAAACGCCAGGGCGAGGACCAGAAAAGCCTGGCGATAGCGACTGACGGCGCCGCCTCGCAGCCAGGAAAACAGGCTTGCGAGCGCAGCCTTCAGCCGGTCAAGCCATCCCCGCCAATCGATCCCGAGCGGCATTGAGCGCAATCCCGTACGGCGGGATGACCCAAGACAAGGCACCGGCAGGGCCCACCTGACCTACCGTCAGCGCCGTCGACTGAACCACCAAGCTGCGGTGATTGCAACTGCGCCGTGCAAGCAAAAAAGGCGCCCCTTGCGGAGCGCCTTTCGGTATGTCGACGAAGCCTGCGCGACGTCAGCTCATCGTCACCGCGACGAAGCGGACCTCGCCCTGGCCATTCGAGACCAGCAGCAGGGCTGACTTCTTGCCCTCCTTCTTCAGGGCGTCGAGCCGCTTGGTGACGTCCTCCGGCGAGTTCACCGGCTCCTGGCCGACCTCGACCACGAGCTCGCCGACCAGAATGCGCTTGTCGGCGGCGTTCGAGTTGGCGTCGACCTTGGTGATGACGACGCCCTTGAGCCCGTCCTTGATCGAGTAGCGCTTGCGCAGCTCCTCGTTCTGGGCCGAGAATTCGAGGCCGAGCGCCGAGGCGGTCGCCGGCTTGGCGGCCTCGCCCGAGGGCTTGCTGGCCGAAGCCTGCTGGACCTTCTCGCCATCCTCGAGGCGGGCGAGCTTGACCGTCTTGGTCAGCTCCTTGCCCTTGCGCATCACCTGGATCGGGACATCCTTGCCGACCGGCGTAGCGGCGACGATGCGCGGCAGCTCGCGCGAATCCTTCACGTCCTTGCCGTCGAACTTGACGATCACGTCGCCGATCTCGAGACCGGCCGGCTTGGCCGGGCCCTTCTCGTCGATGCCGGCGACGAGCGCGCCGCGCGCGGTGCCGAGGCCGAGCGCCTCGGCGGCTGCATCATCGACGTTCTGGATGCGCACGCCGAGCCAGCCGCGGCGGGTCTCGCCGAACTCCTTGAGCTGATCGACGACGTTGGTCGCCAGCGAGGACGGCACCGCGAAGCCGATGCCGACCGAGCCGCCGGTAGGCGACAGGATCGCCGTGTTGATGCCGATCACCTCGCCGCCCATGTTGAACAGCGGACCGCCGGAATTGCCCTTGTTGATGGCCGCGTCGGTCTGGATATAGGTGTCGTAGGGGCCCTGGTTGATGTCGCGGTTGCGGGCCGAGACGATGCCCGACGAGACCGAGCCGCCGAGGCCGAACGGATTGCCGATCGCCATCACCGGGTCGCCGATCCGCATCTTGTCGGAATCGCCGAACTTGACCGAGGGCAGCGGCTTGTCATGCTTCACCCGCAGCAGAGCGAGGTCGACCTTGGTGTCCTTGCCGACGACCTCGGCTTTCAGGCGCAGGCCGTCGCTGAACACCACGGTGATCTCGTTGGCGTCGCCGATGACGTGGTTGTTGGTCACCACCAGGCCCGACGGATCGATCACGAACCCCGAGCCGGCCGATTGCGAACGGCGCTGCTGCGGCGGCTGGTTCTGGCCCTGCTCGCCGCCGCGGCCGCGACGGTTGAAGAACTCCTCGAACAGGTCGCCAAACGGAGTGTCCGGGCCGAGCTGCGGCAGCTGCGGCAGGTTGCGGCCGCGGGTCTCGCTGGTCGTCACCGCCGCGATGTTGACCACCGCCGGCATCACGCGCTCGGCGAGGTCCGCCAGCGAGATGGTGGCACCATGGGCCTGCGGCACGGCCTGGACGTTGCCCGGCGCCGGCGTCGCCTGGGCGAAGGCAGGCACCGTCGCGAGCGCCATTCCGGCGACAGTCGCGATCCGCGCCAGACGGTAGGCGTGGGAATGTGTGAGTGCCATCGATGTCCTCATGATCATGATGATGTCGCGCCAAGAGATCGACGTTGACGAGGTCGGCCTTGGCGGCATTGCAGCGCAGCCGGAATCCGAACGCAACTTAAGAACCGAAAAATGCGGCGGAAGGGCGACACAAGATTGCGTCATAACGCCGTGATCGCCGCAAGAGGCGCTTCAGCTCCGGACCAGCCAGACCAGGCCGACGCCGACGATCGCCGAGACGATGCCGATCAGGCGCATCCGCTCGACCGGCGTCTCGGAGGCGCTGCGCAGCGCCTCCTTGGCGATCTCTGGGATAGAGGCGAAGAGCAGTCCCTCGATGGCGAAGACCAGGCCGAGCGCCGCGAGGAAATCTGTCATGCGCAGCGCTCGGTCATTGGCATCAGGGCTTGGGAGCTGCCGGCGTCGCCGGAGCGGCGTCGGTGCCGGCGCCCGAGCGGCGGCCGGCGGGGTCGTTGAAGAAGCGGAAGAACGGCGAATCCGGGGACAGCAGCATCCGCGTATCGCCAGCCTTCAGGCTCGCCTCATAGGCTTGCATCGACCGGTAGAAGGCGAAGAACTCCGGATCCTTGCCGAAGCCCTCGGCGAAGATGCGGTTGCGCTCGCCTTCGCCCTGACCGCGGACCTCGTCGGATCTCCGCTGCGCCTCGGCGACGATGATCGTCGCCTCGCGCTCGGCCTTGGCCCGGATCTCCTGCGACTGCTGGCCACCGAGCGCGCGCGCTTCCGCCGCCTCGCGCTGACGTTCGGTCTGCATGCGCTGGAACACCGCCTGCGAGTTGGCCGCCGGCAGGTCGACCCGGCGCAAGCGGACGTCGACCACGGTCATGCCGAAACGGCCCGCCTCGCGGTTCACATCGTCGCGGATGCGGTTCATCAGCCGCGAGCGGTCGGTGCGGACCATTGCGGTGAAGGTCGCCTCGGCCAGAACCGAGCGGACATTACCGTTGACGATCGAGGCCAGCTGCGAATTGGCGCGCGGGATGTTGTTGACCGCCTGGAAGAAGCGCAGCGGATCGGAGATCCGGTAGCGCGTGAAGGCGTCGACCACGAGCCGCTTCTGGTCCGAGGCGATGATTTCCTGCGCCGGCAGGTCGAGGTCGAGGATGCGGTTGTCGAGATAGGTGACCTGCTCGAACGGCGCCGGCAGCTTGAAGTAGAGTCCCGGCTCGGTGACGACGCTGCGCACCGCGCCGAAGCGCAGCACGATCGCCGACTGGGTCTGCTGGACGACGAAGGTCGCGGCGTAGAAGACGATCGCGACGATGGCGATTACGGCGAGAATGCCGATGCGAAGGAAGCCGTTCATCGCGTCGTCCCCTGCTGGCCCTGGCCCTGGTTCTGACCGGCCGGCCGGCGCGGCTGCTGGTGCTGGCCGAGTTCGCCGAGCGGAAGATAGGGCACGACGCCGTTGCCGGAGCCGCTCTGGTCGAGGATCACCTTGTCCATGCCGCCGAGGACACGCTCCATGGTTTCGATGAACAGGCGCTCGCGGGTCACGGCGGGCGCGTTCTTGTATTGCTCATAGACCGAGTTGAAGCGGCTGATCTGGCCGCGCGCCTCGGCGACGGTCTGGTCCTTGAACGCCTCGGCCGACTGGACGAGCTGCGCCGCGCGGCCGCGCGCCTCGGGCACGACCTGGTTGGCATAGGTCTCGGCCTGGTTGCGCAGGCGCTCCTGGTCGGCGCGTGCCGCCTGGACGTCGCGGAAGGCGTCGATGACCTGCTGCGGCGGGTCGACCTTCTGCAGCTGCACCAGCCTGATCTGCACGCCGGCGCGGTAGCTGTTCAGCGTCTCCTGCATCAGCTGGCGGACTTCGGTCTCGATCTGGCCGCGATCGGTGGTCAGTACCGGCTGGATGTTGCGCCGGCCGATGATCTCGCGCACCGCGCTCTCGGCCACCGCCTTCACGGTGCCCGGCGGATCCTGGATATTGAAGACGTAGTTCTCGGGCGCGCCCGGATCGATCTGCCACTGCACGATCACGTCGATGTCGACGATGTTCTCGTCGCCGGTCAGCATCAGGCTCTCTTCGCCGACATCGGTCTGGCGCGAGGTGCGTGCCGATTCGATCGTGCGGAAGCCGACCTCGGTGGTGATCACGTTGGTGACCTGCGGCTTGACCACGCTGCCGATCGGATAAGGCAGGTTGTAGTTCAGGCCCTGCCCGGTCTTGCCGACATATTTGCCGAAAATCAGGTTGAGGCCGACCTCGTTGGGTCGCACCGTGTAGAAGCCGGTGGCGAGCCAGAGCAGCACCAGGCCGAGCCCGACGAGCAGAAGCCCGCGCCCGCCGAGATTGCCGCCCGGCATGAAGTCCTTCAGGCGGTCCTGGCCGCGCCGGATGATTTCCTCGAGATCGGGCGGCGTATTGCCGCCAGATGGGCCACCGCCCCACGGGCCGCCGCCATTGCCGCCGCCGCCGCGCTGGCCCCAGGGGCCACCGCCACCGCCGCTGCCGCCACTCCCGCCGCTCTGGTTACTCCAAGGCATGCCTCAGCCGTTCCTCACTCTTTGCTTCGACCGTGCATAGCTGAACGGTTGAACGCTGTCAGCGCCATCAGGCGCAATGCGCGTTGAATTGGGCATCGGCCACGGATTCGTCAACGACGCAAGCTCCTTTGGTCGTAGACCGTTCGTCGCAGCCGCGACTGTTATACCTCACGGCGGATCCTAGCCATGCCGCAATCGAACATTGAGCACGCACGCTATATGTGGTTAGACCGCCCCCAATCGAGCAACGGCAAAGAATCAAAGTGGTAGTAAAAACAAGCAAAATCGCCAAGAGCAAGGCACGGAAGATTAGACTTCCGTCTGTATCATCGATCGTTGCCCGTAGCTTTCCCGATATGATTATCGGAGATGACAACACATTACCTTGGAAACTGCGAACAGATCTCCAGCATTTCCGCCGCACAACGGACGGGAAAGCCATCATCATGGGAAGAAAAACATTCGAATCTATCGGGAAGCCGCTTCCAAATAGATATAACATTGTCCTATCGCGCACATTGGGAGAAGATCGCCATAACCTTATTTGGGCAAAAGACTATGAATCAGCATTGTATTTTGCGGATTTCTTTTCAATTGCCCGCGGTCATCGTGAGTTTTTTGTCATTGGCGGTGCGCAAATGTATACAATGTTTGACGCCTTTATTAATAAAGTCTACCTTACAGAAGTATTTTCAAGCATGATCAGAGGTGATGCGAAATTTGAGATCGTTTTCGACCCAGAAATTTGGCGTACCATCAAAGAGGAAGAGTTCCCATCCACAAATCACGACCAATATCCATTTCGGATATCGGTCAAGCGAAAGCGCATCGACACGATAAGAGATGAGATGATCGATAAATTTCTTAGGCCAGGCCGTGAGCTACTGGCCCTCAGACATCGAGCGGAAGAAACAAGCGGCATTCAAGCCGACGAGCAATTTGCTGCTTCCGCGGAGCAGTTCGCCCTCGATCTCTAATTAACCGCCAGCGAGCTTGCGCAACGCCTCGCCGTCGAGCCGCTTCACCGTCCATTCGTCCTGCGCCACCGCGCCGATCGAGCGATAGAACACCCGCGAGGGCTCATTCCAGTTCAGCACCCACCAGGCGAAGCGCGACAGCCCCTCGTCGACGCAGCGCTTGGCGAGGCGCACCATCAGCGCCTTGCCGATGCCGCGGCCGCGCTGGTCCGGGCGGACATAAAGGTCCTCGAGCCAGATGCCGTGCCGACCGGTAAAGGTCGAATAGGTATAGAACCAGATCGCGAAGCCGGCCGGCTGCCCATCCCATTCGGCGATGTCGCAGAACACCTTCGGCTCCGGCCCGAACAGGGCGGCGGCCATGTCGGCCTCGCTGGCTTCGACCTCGTGCAGCAGCTTCTCGTATTCGGCGAGCTCGCGCACGAAGCTGAGCACCAGCCCGGCCTCGTCGGACCGGGCGGGACGGATTGAAAGGCTCATAGGACAGTCCCCGCGACAACAATCGCCAAGTTCATGCAGGCGTGCAGCAGAATCGGCAGACCGATTCCACCTGAAACTTCGCGTGCATAGCCCAGAAACAAACCAGCCGGCAGAACCGAGACGACATGCAGCAGGCCGTTCTCGGCATGCAGCAGCCCGAAAGCCAGCGTCACGGCCGCCAGAACCGGCCATGCTGAGAAGCGCTTACGCAAGCGCGTGAACAGCAGACCGCGGAACAAGGCCTCCTCGACGATCGGAGCCAGAACGACCGCATTCAGAAAGCCGAGCCAGCTGCGCTCCGAACTGGACATTGCCTTGAGATCTTCGATCGACCCGAGAAGCCCCGATGCAGCGGCGATCGCCTCGACGGCCAGGACGAGCAGCAACACCGCCACGAAGCGGATGACGATGCGCCGATCCGCCGGCCATGACAGGGCCAAGGCGCGGCCCAGTGACCGGTCGCCCAGGCTCCATGCTGCGAGTACCGCGCCGAGCCCGACACCCAGGAAAAATGCAGTTTCGCGGGCATCGAAGCCGAAAGGGGCGCCAAGGAGCAGCTTGGCCAGGATCGAGGCAGCGGCCACCCCGGCATAGCCGAGCCCGACCGCGAACAGGACCTGGCCGAAAGCCGGAAGGACGACGCGGTCCATCAATCCATGATCGGCGCCTTGATCGCCGGATGGGAGCGACAGTTTGCGCTCACAATGCCTCCAGATCGGTCGGCAGAGCGCGAATCTCGTCGCGCCAGCGCAAGATGCTTACACCACGGGCTGGAGCTTGTGCACATGCGTCGCCGGCGCGTCGGCCGTCCGCCGGCGTGTCGTCGCAAATCCGATGCGCGCTATCTCTCAGCGATTGGGCGTCGTCGCCCGCCAGATCGGATCGGGCTCGATCACGATGCCCTGCTGCGCGTTGCGGCCGGCGATCCGGTCGAGCAGCATGCGCATCGCCATCTCGCCGAGGTCCTGCTTGGCGATCCTGAGCGTCGTCAGCGCCGGCGAGACCAGCGACGCGGCGGGGATGTCGTCGCAACCCACGATGGCGATGTCGTCCGGCACCCTGATCCCGGCCTGCGCCAGCGGCTGCATCAATCCGAGCGCGATCAGGTCGTTGTAGCAGATCATCGCATCGACCTGCGCCGCCTCGGGCAGGAAGCGGGCAGCGATCTCGGCACCACCCTGCAGGTCAGGCGTGCAGGGCAGATCGAAGACCAGCGACAGCCCGTGGCGCGCCAGACCCGCCTCGATCCCCTCGCGCCTTTTGCGTCCACCATGCGAGGCGGCCGGCCCGGCGGCGAAGCCGAAGCGCCGCCGGCCCTGGGCGACGAGCCGTGTCACGACCGCCTCGACGCCGGCGCGATAATCGACCTCGATCGTGCCGGCATGGCGCTTGGCGGCGGCCCGGTTGATCAGCACCACGGCCCGGTGCGGCGCGATCGCGCGCAGGAGGCGTTCCTCGTCGAGGCGGGCGCTGCAGATGATCAGCCCGTCGACGCGCTTGTCGAGCAGCATGCCGAGCACCTCCTCCTCGCGCTCGGGATCCTCGACGACATTGCAGGAGAGCAGCGTATAGCCCGCCGGCCGCGCCGCGAGCTCGGCGCCGCGGATGATCTCGGGGAAGAACGGATTGACGATATCCGGCACCACGATGCCGACCGTGTTCGAGCGGTCGTTCTTCAGGCTCTTGGCGAAGGCGTTCGGGCGATAGTTCAGCGCCCGGGCTGCCTCCAGCACGCGCCGGCGCGTCTCCTCGCCGGCGCCGCCGCGGCCGTTCAGCACGCGCGAGACGGTCATCGGCGAGACGCCGGCCGCTTCGGCGACATCGGTGATGGTGGAGGGCCGCAAGACCGGATTCATGTCCATATCGCCTTATCTCACGATAACGATATCTTTTGCCAGAGGCTTCTTTCATCGCCGAGATCTGCGAGATTGAGCATTTAATCCTTCGATTTTCTGGCTATCCAGCCGCTTGAGCAATGGGAAGCAGCGAGGCTTGACGCCTCGATTGAGATAACGATAACGTAGCTTCCATAGCGCCCGCCATGAGCAGAAGGCGCAGCGGAGGAAACGATGGCAGCTTTCCCTGGGCGCGCCCTGCGTGGCGCCGCACTGTCCCTGCTTCTCACCCTCTCCGGCGGAGCCTACGGCGCCGAGTACAAGGAGGCGCCGGGGCTCTCCGAACTGGTCAAGGGCGGCAAGCTGCCGCCGGTCGCGCAGCGCCTGCCCGACGCGCCGCTGGTGCTCGCACCGGTCGAGAAGGCCGGGAAATATGGCGGCACCTGGCGCCAGGCCCTGATGGGCGGCAGCGACTCCCTGATCGAGCGTTCGGTCGGCTACACCCGCCTCGTCCGCTGGAACCGGGCCTGGACCGCGGTCGAGCCGGATGTCGCCGAGAAGGTCGACGTCAAGCCTGACGGTACCGAATACGTCTTCCATCTGCGCAAGGGCACGCGCTGGTCGGACGGCGCGCCATTCACGGCCGACGACCTCATGTTCTGGTACCAGGACGTGCTGATGAACAAGGAGCTGACGCCGTCGGTGCCGCGCTGGCTGCGCAGCGGCAACGATCCCGTCATCGTCGAGAAGATCGACGACGTCACCGTGAAGTTCCGCTTCACCGGGCCGAACGGCATGCTGCTGGAGAACATGGCGACGACCTTCGGCTCGGACATCCTGGCCGCGGCGCCGGCGCATTACCTCAAGCAGTTCCACAAGAAGTACAATCCGGATGGCATCGACAAGCTCGTCGCCGAGGCCAAGGCGGCGAACTGGTCGGCCCTTTTCCTGAACAAGACCAGCTTCCCCGGCCGCTGGCGCGCCACCGGCCGGCCGGTGCTCGATCCCTGGCAGCTGACCGTGCCCTATGGCGGCACGACGCAGGTCGTGCTCGAGCGCAACCCCTACTATTTCAAGGTCGATCCGGAGGGGCGGCAGCTCCCCTATATCGACCGCGTCACCTTCGACATCATGGGCGACCAGCAGGCGATCGTGCTGAAAGCGATCAATGGCGAGCTCGACATGCAGAACCAGCGCCTCAACGGGCTGGAGACGCGGATCGTGCTGGCGCAGAACCGCGAGCGCAGCGGCTATCGCCTGTTCAAGGCGCAGCCCGCCTGGTCGAACGCGATGTGCATCTCGCTCAACATGACCAGCAAGAACCCGGTGCTGCGCGAGGTCTTCCGCAACCGGGATTTTCGCGTCGCGCTCTCGCTCGCGATCAACCGCGAGGAGCTCAACGAGCTGATCTATGCCGGCCAGTCGCAGCCTTATCAGGCGGCGCCGCGCCCGGGCACCGCGCTCTACGATGCTGAGATGGCGACGCAATACACCAAGTTCGACCCGAAGGGCGCCAACGAGCTGCTCGACAAGGCCGGCTTTTCCAAGCGCGACGGCCAGAAGTTCCGGCTCGGCCCGGACGGCAAGCGCATCTCCTTCGCCGTCGATGCCGCGACCTCGCGCCGCTACCAGATCGACGCGCTCGAGCTGATCAAGAAGTATTGGGCCTCGGTCGGCATCGAGATGCAGGTCAAGACGATCGAGGAATCCTTCGCCTTTGCCCGCATGCTCGCCAATGAGCACGACGCCATGGTCTGGATCGGCGGCGGTGGCTACGACTTCCTCGGCGTCCTCGATCCGAAATGGTACTTCCCCTACGAGAACCAGGCGGCCTTCGCCTCGGCCTGGGGCATCTATTTCCAGAACCCGAACGATCCCAACGCCGAGGAGCCGCCGGAGCCGGCCAAGCGCCAGCAGGCGCTCTATGTCGAGATGCAGAAGACACCAGGCACCGCCGGCCAGTTCGAGGTGATGAAGAAGATCCTCGCGATCACCCGTGAGCAGTTCTACGTGATCGGCACCAATATGGACGCCGACAATTACGGCGTCGTGAAGAACAACATGCGCAACGTGCCCGAGCTGATGCCGGACACCTTCTTCTACATGACGCCCGGCCCGACCAATCCGGAGCAATATTTCTACGAATAGCTCCGGGCTCCCACCCCGCCCGAACTGCATCGGAGGCCTGTGATGCTCCGCTACATGCTGAGACGGCTCGTCTATACGCTGGGAACGCTGGCGGCGGTGTCGGTCGTCGCCTTCCTGGTGATCCAATTGCCGCCAGGCGACTTCCTGACCTCGTTCAGCGCCAAATTCGCCGAGCAGGGCGGCTCGCTCGACAACGACTCGCTGACTGCGCTGAAGCTGCGCTACGGGCTCGATCAGCCCTGGTACGTCCAGTACTGGCTCTGGATCTCCGGCATCCTCTTCCGCGGCGATTTCGGCGAGTCCTTCGAGTGGAACAAGCCGGTCTCCGAGCTGATGTGGGACCGCTTCGGCCTCACCGTCCTGCTCTCCGGCATCACCCTCGTCGTCACCTGGCTCGTCGCCTTGCCGATCGGCATCTACAGCGCGGTCCGGCGCTATTCCTGGCTCGACTATGTCGTGACCTTCCTCGGCTTCCTCGGCCTCGCCATACCGAGCTTCCTGCTGGCCCTGGCGCTGATGTACGTCCTCTCGCGCTATTTCGGCATGAGCGTCAGCGGCCTGTTCTCGCCCGAGTACGTCAACGCGCCCTGGACTCTCGCCAAGGTCGGCGACCTCGCCATGCATCTGTGGCTGCCGGTCTTCGTGCTGGCGACCCATGGCACGGCGGCGCTGATCCGCGTCATGCGCGCCAACCTGATCGACGAGCTCTACAAGCCCTATGTCCAGACTGCCCGCGCCAACGGGCTCGGCGAGGCGGAGCTGTTGTTCAAGTATCCGGTCCGCGTCGCGCTCAACCCCTTCATCTCGACCATCGGCTGGGTGCTGCCGAACCTCGTCTCCGGCGCCATCGTCACCTCGGTGGTGATGAGCCTGCCGACCGCCGGGCCGCTGCTGCTCTCGGCTTTGCTGGCGCAGGACATGTACCTCGCCGGCAGCTTCATCCTGATGCTGAGTGTGCTCACCGTGATCGGCACGCTGATCTCCGACCTCCTGCTCGCGTGGCTCGATCCGCGCGTGCGCTACGCCTGAGGCCGGGATGAGCGATATCGCCACGCCCACCGCTCCCGAGACCGTCGCCCCGGCGGCGCGCCGCTTCGCCGAAGCCGGCCAGTGGGCGCTGATCTTCCGCCGCTTCCGCCGGCACAAGCTGGCCTATGCCAGCCTCTTCGTGGTGCTCGGCATCTATCTCGTCGCGCTGCTGGCCGAGTTCGTCGCGCCCTTCTCGCCCGACAGCTACAACGCCCGCTTCACCTATGGCCCACCGCAGACGCTGAGATTCTTCGGCACCGACGCCGCCGGCGACACCCATGTCATGTATGTCAACGGCTACCGGATGAGCTTCGATCCGGTAGCGCTGAAGCGGACCTTCGTCGTCGACGAGAAATCGGTCCACCCGGTCGTCTTCTTCGCCAAGGGCGAGCCCTACAAGCTCCTGGGGCTGATCCCCTGGGACCGGCACCTGATCGGCCCGGCCGATCCTTCCCAGCCCATGTATCTCTGGGGCGCCGATCGGCTCGGCCGCGACGTGCTCTCGCGCACCATCCACGGCGCCCGCATCTCGATGTCGATCGGCTTGGTCGGCGTCGCGGTCAGCCTGTTCCTCGGCCTGCTGCTCGGCGGCATCTCCGGCTACTATGGCGGCTGGATCGACGAGGTCGTGCAGCGCTGCATCGACTTCCTGAAATCGATCCCGACCATCCCGCTCTGGATGGGGCTCGCCGCCGCAGTGCCGGCCAATCTCGATCCGCTGCTGGTCTATCTCTGGATCACCATCATCCTCTCGCTGATCGGCTGGACCGACCTCGCCCGCGTCGTGCGCGGCCGTTTCCTCTCGCTGCGGACCGAGGATTTCGTGCTGGCGGCGCGGCTCGACGGCTGCTCACGCCAGCGCGTGATCTGGCGGCACATGGTGCCCTCCTTCACCAGCCACATCGTCGCCTCGGTGACGCTGGCGATCCCGAGCATGATCCTGGCCGAGACCGCCCTCTCCTTCCTCGGCATCGGCCTGAAGGAGCCGGTGGTGAGCTGGGGCGTGCTGCTCAAGGACGCGCAGAGCATCCTGGCGCTGACCACGGCACCCTGGCTGCTCGCCCCCGGCGTCGCGGTGGTCATCGCCGTGCTCGCCCTCAACTTCCTCGGCGACGGAATTCGCGATGCGGCCGATCCCTATGCCTGAGCCGACGCCCATGCGCGGAGCGGCGGCGCCCTCACCGCTCGTCGCCGTCAGCGACCTCAAGGTCCAGATCGGCACCGATGACGGCTTGGTGCGCGCGGTCGACGGCGTCACCTTCGACGTGCCGCGCGGGCGCACCCTCTGCATCGTCGGTGAATCCGGCTCGGGCAAGAGTGTCACCGGCCGGGCGCTGATGAACCTCTTGCCGCCGAGCGGGCGCATCGCCGCCGGCAGCATCCTCTATGCCGGCCGCGATGGGCAGGCGATCGACGTCACCAGACTCGATCCGCGCGGCCGCCAGATCCGCTCCCTGCGCGGCAAGGAGATCTCGCTGATCTCGCAGGAGCCGATGGCGGCGCTCTCGCCGGTGCACACCATCGGCCAGCAGCTCGTCCCGGTGATCCGCCGGCATCTCGGCCTGTCGAAGAAAGCGGCGCAGGCCCGCGCCGTCGAGATGCTTGGCCGCGTCGGCATTCCCCGGCCAGCCGAGCGATTGAACAACTACCCGTTCGAATTCTCCGGCGGCATGCGTCAGCGCGTCTGCATCGCGCTCGCTCTGTCCTGCCGGCCGCGCCTGCTGATCGCCGACGAGCCGACCACGGCGCTCGACGTCACCACGCAGGCCAACATCATCGACCTGCTGCAGGAGCTGCAGCGCGAGGACGGGCTCTCGATCCTGTTCATTACCCATGACCTCGGCGTCGTCGCCGAGATCGCCGACGATGTCGCGGTGATGTATCTCGGCAAGATCGTCGAGCGCGGCACGGTCGACGAGATCTTCGCCGATCCGCGCCATCCCTATACTCGCGCGCTGCTGAAATCGGTGCCGCGCCTCGGCTCCGGCCGTGGATCGAGGCTCGCCGCCATTCGCGGCATGGTGCCCTCGCCGTTCGAACGGCCAAAGGGCTGCGATTTCCATCCGCGCTGCGACGCCGCGATCAAGGGTGTCTGCGACACCATCGATCCCGGCACGATCACGATCGGCCTGCGCCGCGACGTGCGCTGCGTTCTCGCGCGCGAACCTGCCGCTCTCGGAGGTGCCGCCCATGGCTGAGACCCCAGCGCTGCCCCCCGAAATCCTGCTCGACGTGCGCGGGCTGACCAAGCTGTTCCCACCGCGGCGCAGCCTGTTCCAGCGCAAGGCCTCAAATCCGGTGCGCGCGGTCGAGGACGTCTCTTTCGCGATCAGGCAGGGCGAGACGCTCGGGCTCGTCGGCGAATCCGGCTGCGGCAAGTCGACGGTGACGCGCCTGTTGCTCGGCATCCACCAGCCGACTGCCGGTACGATGCGCTATCGCCGCAAGGATGGCGGCAGCGTCGATCTCGACACGCTCTCGGAAGATGAGCGGCCCGCCTACTGCACCGATCTGCGCATCGTCTTCCAGGACCCGCAATCCTCGCTCAATCCGCGCCTCCAGGTCCGCGACATCGTCGGCGAGGTGCTGAAGGTCAACCGGCTGGTGCCCCCGGCAGAGATCGAGGCCAAGGTCCGCGATCTCCTCGCCAAGGTGGGCCTGCGGCCCGAATATGCCCGGCGCTATCCGCACGCCTTCTCCGGCGGCGAGCGCCAGCGCGTCGGCATCGCCCGGGCGCTCGCGACCCATCCACGCCTCGTCGTGCTCGACGAGGCGGTCTCGGCCCTCGATGTCAGCGTCCGAGCGCAGACGCTCAATCTGCTGCGCGACCTGCAGGAGGAGTTCGGGCTGACCTATCTCTTCGTCAGCCATGATCTCAGCGTGATCGAGTACATCTGCGACCGCGTCGTCGTGATGTATGTCGGCCAGGTCGTCGAGATCGCGACCTCCGAGGCGCTCTTCGCCCGGCCGTTGCACCCTTATACCGAGGCGCTGCTCTCGGCCCTGCCGATCCCCGATCCCGCCCAGCGCCGGCAGAACCGCCGTATCCGCCTGCCCGGCGAAGTCGCCGATCCCGCCAACCGCCCCGCCGGCTGCGCCTTCCACCCGCGCTGCCGTTTCGCCAGCGAAACCTGCCGCACCACGCCGCCGCCCCTGCGCGATCTCGGCGGCCGCAGCGTCGCCTGCCACCACGCCGAGGCGCTCGACCTCAAGGGCGTCGAGGCCATCCAGACCGGACACGCCAATGCCTAAGCACATCCGCGCCCGCGACAATGCCAACCGCGCCATCGTCCATGACGATCCCGGCCTGCCGCATGTCCATTTCAACCTGCTGCGCCTGCAGCCGGGCGAGAGCCTGGAGCAGGCCCTGCCGGGGCATGAGAGCGTCCTCGTCGTGCTCTCCGGCACGGTCGACATCATCGTCGACGGCGAGCGCTTCGCCGCGGTCGGCAAGCGGGCCGACATCTGGTCGGGCGAGGCGGATTCGGTCTACGCGCCGCCGGGCGCCACGGTCCGGCTGGAGAATGCGACCGGCCCCACCGAGATCGCCGTCGCCGGCGGGCTCTGCGACGAAGCGGGGCTGAAGCCCTTCCGGATCGCGCCGGAGGAGGTCGCGATGGTCGATGTCGGCTCGCCCGATACCCATAGCCGCCGGCGCATCTTCCATATCCTCGGCCAGAACGGCCAAGGGCGCGCCGGCAACCTCCTGGTCAGCGAGCTCTATGCCGATCCCGGCTGCTGGTCCGGCTATCCGCCGCACAAGCACGATACCGACCGCGCCGGCGAAACCGCCCATGACGAGCTCTACCATTACCGCTACCAGCCCGGCAGCGGCTTCGGCGCCCAGATCGTCTATGCCGACGGCAAGTCCGACTGCTTCATGGTGCAGCACGGCGACACCGTTCTAGTCGATGCTGGCTACCACCCGACCGTCACCTCGCCCGGCCACCGCTGCTACATCTTCACCATCCTGGTCGGGAAGACGCAGCGCGGGCTCATCCAGCATTTCGACGAGCGCCACGCCCATCTGATGGCGGCGATCCCCGGCATCCAGTCGATGCGCGACAAGTTCAAATAGCCAGAAACTTAGCCGGCCTGCTTTCAGCGAAGGACCCGTCATGTCCGACACCACCCGCGTCCGCATCGACCTTTCCGCGCTGACCACGCCCTTCCGGCGCTTCTGGCGCAGCACCGGCTTCTCGCCGGCCGAACTCCTGCTGGAGCCGGAGATGCGGCAGACGCTCGCTTTTGTCGGCGGCGTGCCCAATCGCGGCATCGAGTACATGCGCGTGCACTACATGCTCGACCTCGTCACCGCCTCCGGCTTCGGTAAATACGACTGGTCGCGGCTCGATGCGGCGATCGACGTGATGCTGGAGCACCGCATCCGGCCCTTCTTCGAGCTGATGGGCAATCCCTCCTATATCTACAGCGACTTCAACGATGTCGGCCAAGCGCATCACTGGCGCGACTTCATGAGCGAGATGGCGCAACGCTACCAGGCCCGCTATGGCGCCGAGGAACTGCGAGCCTGGTACTTCGAGACCTGGAACGAGCCCGACATCTGGTGGAAGCTCGGCGGCGAGACCGGCTTCAACAATTACTATGACGCCTGCTCGGAGGCGCTGAAGGCGGTCGATCCCCAGCTCAAGCTCGGCGGCCCCGGCGTCGCCCGGCGCATCCCGCCGATCTTCAAGAGCTTCCTCGCCCATTGCGATACCGGCACCAACCTGTTCACCGGCGAGACTGGCGTGCGGCTCGATTTCATCTCGGTGCATGAGAAGGGTGCCAGGAAGCACGCCGAGGACCTGACCCCGAACAGCCTGTCGATCATCCGGCACGAGATGATGGCCGTCGACTATATCCGCGAGCATCATCCACGCTTCGCCAGCCTGCCCTTCGTCAATGATGAATGTGACCCGCAGATCGGCTGGCACCTCTACCATACCTGGCACGGCATGCCCTATTTCGCCGGGCTCGCGGCCAAGATCGTCGACCAGCACCAGCGTCTGATGATCGACGGCGAAGGCGTCGACTACGAGGTCCTCAGCAACGACAACGGCTTCGTCGGCCATTGGGGCCACCGCACGCACCTCACCTACTTCGGCAAGCGCCCGGTGCGCGCCGCCCAGGCCGAGCACAAGACCGACATCGCCGCACTGGAGGCGCGAAGGGCGGAACCAGAGCCGTTCGACCTCGTCAAGAAGCCGGCGCTCAGCGTCATGGAACTGCTCGGCCTGCTGAGCGAGCGCCGTTTCGACCTGAGCGGCCAGGGCCTTGATCCCGATCGCGTCGGCCTCGGCGCCATCGCGACCGCTCTTGGGGGCACCGCGCTGCCTTCCGGCGCCAGCGTCCTGCTCTACAACAGCGTCGACCGCATCTGGCAGTCGGGCGAGAGCACGGTCGCGCTCGACTTCTCCGGACTGCAGCCCGGCGCCTATGCGCTCGCCAGCTTCCGCATCGCCCATGGCAAGGGCGATCCCTTCACGGTCTGGGAGGACCTCGGCGCGCCCGACCTGCCCAATGCGGCCGAGCTCGCAGCGATGCGGCTGGCACAGGAACCGGCCCTGAGCGTCGAGCATCTCCAGATCGGCGGTGCCAAGGCGCAATACGAGCTCAAGCTCGACATGCCGCTGCCCTCGGTGGCGCTGGTCGCGCTGGTCCGGCGCGACGAAGCTGTGCCCGCAGCGCCGTCCGCCCCCCGGATCAGCCGCTTCGGCGGGCTCAACGGCGAGAACCGCGTGCTGTTCTGGGAACCCGCGCCCTATGACGGCATCCAGCTCTTCGACGTGCTCTGGAGTGCTGAGAGGAGCGGCCCGTGGCAGGTTATCAACCCGGTCGGCCTGCTCTCCAGCGTCTATCTCGATACGAACGCCGGAGCCGGCTTCTACCGCGTCCGCGCCCGCGATCTGTTCGGCCGCACCAGTGAAGAAAGCGACATGATATCAACATCTTGATATAAAATCGTATGCCCTGCCGGCATCAGCCCCGGCGCGAGTGCTCAACAGTCGCCGCTTGCATCAACATTCAGATGAGAACCGGAGCAATCAGCTTTCCCGAGCTTGGGTGAGCTGCTAGCCTCGCCTGAATCGGCTTTTGGGACACGGCAAGGCAGTGACAGAAAAAGCCCATGGCGGTTCTGTCGCCGCGCTCGGCGCCATCGTTGCGGGTGCCTTGATCCTGCAGGTCGCAGGCACGATCGTGAACACGGTCGTGCCGCTGCAGATGGCGATCGCGAACCAGCCGCCGCTGCTGATCGGCCTCGTCGCCTCGGCCTATTCGCTCGGCTTCCTGATCGGCTGCTTCGTCAATCCCTCGCTCGTCCGACGGGTCGGGCATATCCGCGGCTTTGCGGTGTTCGCCGCGCTCCAGGCCGTCTCGACGCTGAGCTTTCCCTTGCTGCCGGAAGCCTGGTGGGGGGTCTCGCGACTGGTCATGGGCCTGGCGGCGGCCGGCCACGGCATCTGCATCGAGAGCTGGATCAGCGGGCAGGCCAACCGGGCCCAGCGCGGCCGCATCTTCGGCATCTACCAGATCCTCAACCGCGTCGCCCTGATCGGCTCGCAGATCGGCGTCGGCTATGTCGCGATCCAGTCGCAGGACGTCTTCCTCTTCGCCAGCATGGCCTTCTCGATCGCGCTGGTCCCGGTCGCGCTGACGCGTGCCCGCGGCCCTGAATCGAGCGAGATCGTCTCGGTCGGGCTGCGGACGCTGTGGCAGCAGGCACCGGCCGCCGTCGTCGGCTGCCTCTATGTCGGCATGGTGGGCGGCCCGCTGACGAGCGTGACCCCGGCCTATGGCATCCTGTCCGGCCTCGATCAGCGCACCACCATCCTGCTCACGGCCGGCATCCAGATCGGCGCCCTCCTGCTGCAATGGCCGATGAGCCTGCTCGCGGACCGCGTCGCCAGCCGCCTGATCATGCTGATCGCCACCAGCATCGTCGCGATCACGGCAGCCGGACTCTCGACGCTGCTGCAGGTCGATCCGGCCCATGGCCGCCTCTGGCTCTTCGGCCTGTTCGCCCTGATCGGCGGCTGCAGCATCCCGCTTTATACGGTCGCAGTGACGCACGCCTATTTCCGCATGGGGCGCGACCAGGCCGTCGGCCTCTCGGCGCAGCTGCTCTTCCTCTGGGGCACGGGCTCGGCGATCGGACCGTTGGCCGCGACCCTGCTGATGCAGCTTGCGGGCCCGCAGGGCATGCTGGTCTATCTGCTCGGGCTGTCGGTCGCCGTCGCCATCTACATCGCGCTGCGGATCTCGCGAAACCCGTCTCCGCCGCTCGTCGAGGGTGGTGCCACCGCCCCGACGATCCCTGACATCGAGATGGCCAAACGCTAGGAAGCAGGGCGGCGCTTCGATGCCGCCGCCATGCCGCAGCTTGCCCGACCTAGCGAATATCCGCCGAGGTCAGGCCTGGCCAATTGCCCTCGGCACGGGCGATGTAGCTATTCGGCTTGCCGAGCCAGGTCTTGCGGACGCCGAGATCGTAGTTGAGGTAGAGCTGGCCATCGACGATCGACCAGGCCTCCGGCTCGATCTTGACGAGATAGCCGCGCGAGGTGCCGTAGGCGCAGAAGCCGCCATAGGCCGGCAGATAGCGCCGGGGATCGGCCTCGAATGCCGCCTTGTTCTCGGCGCTGGCGAAGCGCCAGCTGGCGCCGCCATGGTTGACCGAGAACTCGGCCTTGCCGAGCCGCGGGCCGCCCTCGCGGAAATAGGCGACGGGGTCGTAGCCGCGAATGGCGATACCGTCGGGCGAGCCGAGCGTATTGACCGGACGGAGGGCGTCGGCCTGGGCAAGAGGTGCCGAAAGTGCCGCCGCGAAGGTCCCGGCAGCGATCCGGAGGAAGCTGCGCCTGTCGAACATGGCGTTTCTCCTTGCTTGCGCTGGCGATCAGCGTGAGTGCGCTTCGAGCGCTTCGAAAATGTAGGCGGCGAGGTAGCCGTAGATGGCGTGCCCGATCAGGCTCATCAGCGAGAGCCGCGGCACGTCGTTGAGCAGAAAGTGCTGGCCGGCCAGCGGGGCGAAGAAGCCGAGCGCGATGAAGTAGGTGATCACGCCCCAGATCCAGCCATCGGCCGGCATGCCGAAGCTCTTCACCCAGCGGGTCAGGATCCAGTAGCCGAGCGGATAGACCAGGAAGCCGGTGAGGAAGTGCAGCAGCTTGGCCACCGGCGTCGACAGCGTCAGCCCGAACTGGTGCGCGAACAGCGATTTCACCAGCTCCGGCGGCTCCAGCGGGAACTCGGCGAACCAGGCGGTCGGCACAGCGGCGAAGAGCTCCCAGAAGCCGAGCCCGGCGAAGCCGCCGAGCATGAGATGGCCCAGCGTCCGGCTCGACGGGAGGGCGAAGCTGCGCGGCATGGCTGCTGTCGTGGTCATGATGTCGTTCCTTCCTTGTATGATCAGTGGGCGATGGCGAGGGGCGTTGCGGCGATGGCGAGGGCGGCGATGCGGCCTGCCGGCCGGCGCTCGAGCAGCGCGAGGCGGCGTGCGGCGAACAGGTTGTTGCCGCCGCGGCGGGCCAGCCGCTCCGTCAGGATCAGGCCTGCGCGCTCATGGTTGCCGGAGCGGATCAGGCTCTCGACATAGGCCTGCTCGAACAGGTCGCGCTGGGCGTGGCTACCGCCGATGGCAAGCAACCTGCCGCGGGCGGCGCCGAGAAGGCGCGCGGCCTCGGCGTAATCCTCTTCCTTGAAGGCGATCAGACCGAAGGCCGCGAGCACGCCGCCCTGGGCGGCTTCCATGCGCTCGCCGCTGGGATGAGAGCAGGCGTCGAGGACGAGGCTGCGCGCGATCGCCTCTGCGTCCTGGGGGCGGCCGGCGCCGAGCAGCGAAAGCACATAGTGCAGATCGGCGAAGATGAGGCGGCCGTCGTTGACGCGGCTTTCCGCCTTGGCGGCGAGCTCTTCCCAGCGGTACCCGACATCGACGCCGGCATAGTCGAGCCGGGCCAGGAGCGAGGCGCCATTGGCGATGTCACGATAGTCGTCGGTCTGCTCGGCCCGGATCTCCTCGTCATAGAGCCGCAGCACCTCGGCGATCTCGCCGCGCTCGAGATGGAACAGAGCGAGATGCCAGAAGATGTGGAACCGCAGGTTGTTGGCGTGGGCGAAGCTGCGCCCGTCGCCGAGCCAGGCAACCCCTTCATCGGCGCGGCCGGTCATTTCCAGCACATGGGCGACAGCATGCCGGCCCCAGGCATCGCGCGGGCTCAGGGCGACGGCGCGGCGGCCGACGCGCTCGGCCTCGGCATAGAGGCCGCGTTCTTCCAGGGCGAAGGCGTAGCAGCCGTTGACATAGCCGGCGAGCGGATGCTGCTCGCCGAAGACTGGAGCGACGCGATGCAGCGTCGCGAGCATCTCCTTCTGGTCGCCCAGCATGAAGCGGATGGCATGCGAGAGCTTCAGCGCGAGGACATCGCGCGGATGGTCGTCCAGAACGGCTTCCAGCCGCTGCGCCGCCCGCCGCGGCGCCTCGTCGAGCCAGAGCGCGAGCGCCTCGATGACCATGCGCTCGCGCCGCGTCACGGAGCGCCTTGCTACGGCGGCATAGGCCTGTTCGAGACAATCGCGGGCCGGGCCGAGCAGCTCGGCGCGGGCGAGCGACATCAGCATCAGCCCCTTGGCGGCATGCGCCAGCGCGAAATCGGGATCTGCGGAAAGCGCGCGGGCGAGATGCTCCGGCGCCGCCGCGGCATGCGCCAGCACCGCTTCGAGCGTATCGTTCCAGGCGAGCCTTGCGGCATCGTTCGCGACGGTCACGCGGTCGCCGGAGAGATCATGGTACATTGGCAGGCTCCTTTGCAGCGCTCGCGACGAGCGCTCATCGGGGAGTTCGCAGGCGGTCGATCAAACGGCGATCAACTCGCTTCACGGACCCGTGTCGGCAGCGGCAGGCCAGCCATGGCCGGCTCGGCTTCGGGCCTTGGCGCCGGTCCCGCCCAGGGCGCGCGCTTGAACCAGCCGACGAGCACCGCCGCGGTGAGGATCAGCGCGAAGCCGGAGAGATTGAGCGCCGCGACGACCAGCTCGCTGTGCCCGGCCAGTTCGGCGATGCTGCCGGCGAGCCGGGCGAGGACGACGCTGGCGAGGAAGGCGGCGAGCGATTGCCGGCCGATCAGGACGAGGAGGTGGCCGAAGCCCCTGTCGAGCCGGTCGCGCACCGGCTCGATCAGGCTGAGGACCAGATAGGCCAGAGCGAGGAAGTGCAACGGACGCAGGAGATGGAGATTGCTCTTCTCGCTGGCGGGCAGGACGAGATCGCGCAGCGCCTGCGCCGCCGGCCAGTGCTCCAGGACACCCCAGAAGGAGAGCGGCACGGAGAGCAGCAGGATCGCGGCGCAGGCCAGCATCAGCCGCCGGTCGCGCAGGCGCGGCGCCGGCAGCCAGCCCATCCCCAGGAAGAAGCCGATGAAGAAGATCAGCTGCCAGGCGAAGGGATTGAGGAACCAGCCGGCGCCATTCCAGGGATTGCCGGTGAGGTTGAGACCGCTAGTCCAGACCAGCACATAGAGCAGTCCGGAAAGCGCAAAGGGCAGCGCCGGATGCAAGGAGCGCGCAGCCATCATGACGGGCACCAGCGCCAGGATGACGAGGTACATCGGCAGGATGTCGAGATAGTCCGGCTGCCAGGTCAAGGTGACGAGGCCGAGGATTGCCCCTGCGGGGTCGGTGAGAAGCGGCCCGAATTGCTCCGCGAGCTCGGCCATGCCGAAGCTGCGATCGATCAGCGCGGCGAGCGCGATCGCGGCCAGGACGAGACCGAGCTGAGCCCAATAGACCTGCCAGATCCGATAGGCGATGCGCGCCGTGCCAAGCAGGAGTCCGCGCCGGGCGAAGACGCTGCCGAAGGCGAGCGCGCTGGCGAAGCCCGAGATGAAGACGAAGAGCTCGGCCCCGGAGGAGAAGCCGAAGCGGGCGGGGATGAAGGCGTTCCAACTGTTCTGCGGCAGATGCGCCACGAAGATGATCAGCATGGTCAGCCCGCGGAAGACATCGAGCCGCGCGTCGCGCGGCCGCTTCTCCGGCTTCTGCTGGACCTGGCTCATCAGAACGCCCCCTCGTAGTCGGCAGCGTCGATGCGGCAGGCGAGCACGGTGAAGCCCTCGCGGCCGAAAGCGGCCGCCGCCTCGTGCCGCAACCCGGCGCGATCGGTGATCGTGGCGCCATGGCCGCCCATCGCCCGCGCGATCGCGGCGAAATCGGTCGCGCCGAAATCGACTCCCACTCGCTTCAGTCCGAGCTGGCGCTGCTTCAGCGCAATCAGACCGAGGCTCGCATCGACCAGGACGACGATCACCACCGGCAGCTTCAGGTCATGCAGCGTAGCGAGCTCGCCGAGCACCATCTCCAGCCCGGCATCGCCGACAAAGCAGAGCACCGGCCGGCCCGAACCGAGCGCGGCCCCGGTGGCGAGGGGCAGCGCGCAGCCCATGGTGCAGAGCCCGGTCGATTGCAGCAGCCGGCGCGGTCCGTCGCAATGCCACATCTGGCTGAGCAGGATGCGATGCGCGCCGGAATCGGCGGTCGCGACCGTTCCCGCCGGCGCGACCTCGCGCAGCGTCTCGAACACGGCATGCGGCCCCCAGGCGGAGGGCGCCGCGAAGGCGGCCCGAAAGCGCGAGCGGGTTTCACCCGGTTCGCCCCCCGGCCATGTCGCCTTGGTCTCCTGGCCATCCGCCAGCCTGGCCAGGGTGGCGCCGACATCGCCCTCGAACAGCAGCGTCGCGGCGTGCATGCCGTGCTGCAGCGGTTCGGCGACGATATCGATGACGCATTTGCCGGCGGGCCAGGGATTGCGCCAGCCCTGACGCATCTCGATCGGGTCGTAGCCGGCGAGCACGATAAGATCGGCCGCGTCGATGAGCGGCTGGACGATCGCATCGGCCTTCGGCGAGAGCCCGACGCCGCCGATGACGCGCGCATCGTCCTCCGGCAGAAGTCCCTTGGCCTTGTAGGTCGTGAGCAGGGGCGCTCCGGTCCGGTCGAGGAACCGGTCGAGCGCGGCCGCGCCGCCCTGATTGACGAGATCGAGCCCGGCGATGACGAGCGGCCGGCGCGCCTGTGCGAGCAGGCCACGGGCGAAGCCGAGATCGGCCGGGACGACCGGCTGCGCCAGGGCCGTCACCGGTGGTTCCCGCCAGGCAGTGCGTGCCTCGGCAACGGAGATCGGCAGGTCGATATGGACCGGACCGGGGCGGCCGCGCCGGGCGAGCGCCACGGCCTTCTCGACGACCAGATCCTCGGTGCCGGGCGCGGCAGGGAAGCTCGCCTTGACCAGCGGGCGCAGCACGGCCTGATGATCGAAGACCTGATGGGTGTAGCTCTCGGCCAGGGCCTGATCGACGCAGCCGGTGACGAAGACCAGCGGCACGCGGTCCTGCTGCGCATTGGCGACGACGTTGACCGCATTGGCGACGCCCGGCCCCAGGGTCGCGACCAGGACTGGCAGTACGCCGGTCGCGTGCCAGAGCCCCTCGGCCATGAAGCCGGCGGCATTCTCGTGCCTGGCCAGCAGGAAGCGAATCCCGGCGCGCTCCAGCGCATCGACCAGAGCCAGCACCTCGCCGCCAGGAATGCCGAAAGCATGCGTCGCGCCGGCCGCACGGAGCCGGGCCGCCAGCAGATCGGCACCAGTCACCAATGCCGGGGGATACGCGCTGCCGCTCGTCTCGTGCGATCCGAATTCCTGGCGCATGTGCCCTCTCCCGCCTGCCGCCGCAGCGGCTTGCAGGGGAGATCGCAACGGAACGGCGATTGGTTACAGGCTCACGCCGATGTGAGCTTCGGGCTGACGCCGAAGCAGCGCCGGCTTGTGGGCAGGCCCATGCCGTGCCACGGAGTGGCAAAGCTCGCATCATTGCGGAAAAGTGCTCAAGCCTTGTCGCTCGACGAACTCGAAACCGAGCTCCGGCCTGTCTTCCTCGCCGCACTCGCCGGCGATGGCGCCGCGTACAAGGTCTTCCTCGATGCGATCAGCGCGCGTCTGCGCGGCTATCTGCGCCGGATGCTGGCACGGAGCGGGCGCAGCGAGCCGAGCGAAGCCGAGGACGTCCTGCAGGAGACCCTGCTGGCGCTGCACCTCTCCCGCCATACCTACGAGCCGTCGAGCCCGGTGACGGCTTGGGCCCACGCGATCGCGCGTTACAAGCTCGTCGACCATCTGCGCCGGACCGGCCGGCACGCCGGCCATCTTCCGCTCGACGACGAAGTCGAGCGGATCGCCGCGCCCGAAAGCTCCGCCGCCGACGCCCGGCTCGATCTCGAACGCGCCATGCAGGCCCTGCCGGAGCGCACGCGCCGGCTGATCGAACAGGTCAAGCTCCAGGGTTCCAGCGTCGCCGAAGCGGCGAATGCGGCGGGCATGACGGAAAATGCAGCCAAGGTCGCGATCCATCGCGGCCTGCAGGCCATGGCCAGGCTGTTGTCGAAGCCGGGTCGGCCACCCTGAAGCCGCCGAACCGATCACGCATGTAACCTCTTGCCGGCTTGCGGCGAATTCTCCTTAAGCCACCCCTGGCGAACCCGAGCAATGAAGACCGACGAGCTGATCTCCCTCATGGCCGCGAGCCACCAGCCGGTGGACACCGGCCGGCTGCGCCGCGCGACCTGGCTCGCGGCAGCGGCGGCCGTCGCTGCGACGATGGCGCTGCTCGTCGTCACGCTCGGCGCGCGTCCCGATCTCGCTCAGGCGCTGACGACCACGCCGGTCATCGCCAAGCTGGTCTTCGGTGCCGGCGTCGCCGGTGTCGCGCTCGTCCTGTTCCAGCAGAGCCTGCGGCCGGGGCTGCAGCCAAGACGGCTCCTGCCACTCGCCGCAATTCCGGTGGCGTTGATCCTGGCCTGGGCGCTGATCACGCTGGCACAGGCGCCGTCCGGGCAGTGGAACGCACTTGTCTTCGGCCGCTACTGGCGCAGCTGCCTCGTCAATGTGCCGCTCTATGCGCTGCTGCCGCTGCTGGTCATGCTGCTGCTGGCCCGCCGGGGCGCGCCGGTCGAGGGCCGCCTGACCGGGGCATTGGCCGGCCTCGCATCGGGAGGCCTGGCCGCGATCGCCTACGCCCTGCACTGTCCCGACGATACGATCCCGTTCCTGGCGACCTGGTACACGCTCGCGATCGCCTTGGTCACCGGCCTCGGCGCACTCATCCTGCCGCGCTTCCTGCGCTGGTAGTGGCCGCCCTTGGCACGGCGCTTTTCGGGCCGTTCAAATGCCCAGATAGGCCTCGCGGATGCGCGGATCGGCGATCAGCTCGTTGGCCGTGCCGCTGATGATGATGCGGCCGGTCTCCATGACATAGCCGCGATCGGCGATCTGCAGGGCGGCATAGGCGTTCTGCTCGACCAGCAGCACGGTGACGCCGAGCGATTTCAGGTTCTTCACCACGTCGAGGATCTGCGCCACGAGGATCGGCGCCAGTCCCATGCTCGGCTCGTCGAGCAGCAGGCAGGCGGGGCGCGCCATCAGCGCGCGGCCGATCGCCAGCATCTGCTGCTGGCCGCCCGAGAGGCCGCCAGCCGGCAGATTGCGCTTCTCCTTGAGGATCGGGAACATGGTGAAAGCGTCGGCCATGTCGCGCTCGACGCGTTCGTCAGCGAAGAGATAGGCGCCGAGCCGCAGGTTCTCCTCGACGGTCAGGTTGGTGAAGATCAGCCGCCCTTCCGGCGATTGCGACAGGCCTAAGGCCACGCGGCGATGGGCCGGGATCGCCTTCAACGCCTCGCCGCGGAAGATGATCGCGCCGCCGCTCGCCGGCTGGACGCCGGAGATGCAGCGCAGCAGCGTCGTCTTGCCGGCGCCGTTGGCGCCGACGACGGTGACGATCTCGCCCGAGCCGACTTCGAGGTCGACGCCGTGCAGGACCTCGATGCGGCCGTAGCGCGAGCGCAGGCCCTCAACCGACAGCATCGCCCGCCTCCGTCGCCTGCGTGCCGAGATAGGCCTCGATCACCCTGGGGTCGCGCGAGACGGCAGCCGGCGCCCCCTCGGCGATCTTCTCGCCGCGATCGAGCACGACGATATGCTTGGAGATGCGCATCACCATCTTCATGTCGTGCTCGACCAGCAGGATGGCGACGCCGGACTTGGCGACCTCGGCGATCAGATGGTCGATCTCCTCGGTCTCGACCGCATTGCAGCCGGCCGCCGGCTCGTCGAGCAGGAGGATGCGCGGCTCGAGCGCCAGCGCCCGGGCGATCTCGAGGCGCTTGAGCGCGCCATAGGAGAGCGACGACGCCTCCCGCTCGGCGGCACGCGCCAGGCCGACACGCTCCAGAAGCTCGCTCGCGCGGAGCTTGGCCGCGGCGCTGCGGCGGCGCGAGGACGGCAGGCTGAGGAGGTCGCTCAGGACCGGCCCGCGCTCCTTGAGATGGCAGCCCGTCATGGCGTTCTCCAGCACGCTCATGCGCTGGAAGATCTGCAGGTTCTGGAAGGTGCGCGACAGGCCGCGCTCGGCCAGCCGGTTGGGCGCCATGCCGGTGACGTCGTTGCCATCGAGCGCGATCTTACCGCGCTGGGGCTGGTAGACGCCCGAGATCATGTTGAACAGCGTGGTCTTGCCGGCGCCGTTGGGGCCGATCACCGAGACGATCTCGCCCGGCGAGACCGAAAAGCCGACATCGTTGACCGCGCGCAGGCCGCCGAAATCGATACCGAGGCCCTCGACCGAAAGGAGCGTCATCAGCCCCTCCCCTTCAGGCGGCGCATGATCGAGGGCAGCAGCCCCTCGCGCATGAAGATCATCACCAGCATCATGATCAGGCCGAGGATGAGGTTCTCGTATTGCTGCAGCACGGTCAGCGCCTGCGGCAGCAGCGTCAGCGTCGCGGCGCCGAGGATGGCGCCCGGCACCGAGCCGACACCGCCGAAGACAGTCATCGTCACCAGCTCGACCGAATGCAGGAAGCCGGCGACATCCGGCGTGATGAAGCGGTTCATCAGCGCCAGCAGCGAGCCGGAGAGCGAGGCATAGACGGCCGAGATCACGAAGGCCGAGAGCTTCAGCCGGGCAACGTCGACGCCGACTGTGCGGGCCGCGACCTCGGAATCATGCAAAGCGCGCAACGCCCGGCCCGACGGGCTGTCATGCAGGTTGAGCGCGATCCAGGCGCCGGCGAGCATGGAAAGACCCGTGGCGGCGTACCAGAACTGCGCATTGCTCAAACCGACGCCGATGGAGGCGAGCGCGCTGCGCAGGCCGAGCTCCGCGACCTCGCGCCCGTCCGGCCCGCCGGTGATCTTCGCCTCATTGGCGAGCACCATCGAGACGAGGATGCCGAAGCCGAGGGTGGCGACAGCGAGGTAATAGCCCTTGAGGCGCAGGATCGGCCGGCCGATCAGCCAGGCGACGCCGCCGGAGAGCACGGCGCCGAGCAGCATGGCGAGGCCCGGATGCAAGCCGAGATAGCCAGGGGCCAGCGCACAGGCATAGGCGCCGATGCCGGCAAAGCCGGCATGGCCGAGGCTGATCTGGCCGGCAAAGCCGATCAGGACGACAAGGCCGGTGACCGCGAGCCCGTTGACGAAGATCAGCGCGCCTATGCGGTAATAGAAATTCGAGGGGAAGAAGGCCGGCGCCAGCGCGATCAGCACGGCCAGCACGATCAAAGTGAGATGCTTCTGGGACAGGCGCATCGTCACACCCGGTCCATCGCCTTGCGGCCGAACAACCCTTGCGGCCGGGCGAACAGGATCACGAGGATCAGCACGAAGGCGACGGCATCCTTGTAGACCGAACTGATATAGCCAGCCGTGAGCGCCTCGATCAGCCCGAGCAGCAGGCCGCCGACCAGCGCGCCGGCCGGAACACCCATGCCGCCGAGCATGGCGGCAGCGAAGCCCTTCAGCGCCATTGCGACGCCGAGATCGTAGCTGGTCAGAGTGATCGGCGTGACGAGCACGCCGGCGAGAGCGCCGATAGCGGCCGAGACCGCGAAGCTCAGGGTCATCATGTGATTGGGGTTGATGCCGACCAGGCTCGCCGCAATGCGGTTGTTGGCGGTGGCGAGCACGGCCTTGCCGGTCAGCGTGCGGGCGAAGAACAGCCACAGCGCGAGGAAGATCGTGACCGCCCCGGCGATGACCCAGAGGCCCTGCGGCAGGATCGTCGCGCCAAAGACCCTGAGCGGATCGTCGCCGGAGAAGCTCGGAAAGCGATGAAGCTGCTTGTCGAAGACGAGCTGGGCGCTGCCGCGCAGGAAGATCGAGGCGCCGATCGTGATGATGATCAGGCTGGCGACGGGGGCGCCGCGCGCCGGCTCGATCGCCAGCTTGTTGAGGAGCACGCCGATCGTCGCAGCGGCGAGGATGGCGAGCAGCGCCGCCAGCGGCAGCGGGACGCCGGCCTGCCAGGCGAAGAAGGTGATCATCCCGCCCAGCATGACGAACTCGCCCTGGGCGAAGTTCACCACGTCGGAGGCGTTGTAGATCAGCGTGAAGCCGAGCGCGACGAGCGCATAGACCGCCCCGACCGTCACGCCCGACAACAGGTATTGCAGAAGTTCGGGCACTTGATGCTCCAGGCTTCCCTTCCCCCCTTGCGGGAGAAGGTGGCGCGCAGCGCCGGATGAGGGGTCGCGCAGGCCTTGAAAGCTCTGGGGAACGCGGCGCCGGGGCTCGCGATCGGCGTCACGCGACCCCTCACACTAACCCTCTCCCGCAAGGGGAGAGGGGATAGCGCGTTCCCTTCCGCTTTACTGCACCAGCGCCCAGTTGCCGCCCTTGATCTCGAGCATGCGGAAGGCGGAGAGGTCGAGGCCGAGATGGTCTGATGCCGCCATGTTGAAGGTGCCGGTCACGCCGACGAAGCTCTTCGTGCCTTCCAGCGCATCGCGGATCGCCTTCGGCTCGGCCTTGCCGGCGCGCTTGATCGCGTCGACCAGCAGCCGCAGGCCGTCATGGGCATAGCCGCCGAAGGTGGAGGCGGGCTGGTTGAACTTCGCCTGGTAGGCGCTCGTATAGGCGGAGACGACCGCCTTCTGCGGGTCGTTCGCCGGCAGGAGATTGGCGACGAGGACGGCGGTGCCGGGCAGGCGCACGCCTTCCGAGGCCGGGCCGGCGAGATCGATGAAGCTCTTCGAGGCGACGCCATGCGACTGGTAGAGCGGCGTCTTGATGCCGAGCTGGCCATAATTGCGCGTGACGATCGCCGGCCCCTGGCCGAAGCCCGGGTTGAGGATCGCCTGCACCTCCGCCTTGGAGCGGATATTGGTAAGCTGCGGGGTCATGTCGGCGTCGTTCGGGCCGTAGGTCTCTTCGGCCAGCACGGTGATGCCGAACTCGCCGATAACCTGCAGGCATTGCTTGCGCATCGAGGCGCCGAAGCCGTCCGAGCCGGAGATCAGCGCGATCTTGCTGAAGCCCTTGGCCTTCATGTCCTCGAAGATCTTGCGGCAGGCCATCCGGTCGGTATGCGGCGTCTTGAAGACGAAGGGCTTGACCGGGTCGATGATCTCGATCGCCCCCGCCAGCGAAATGAACGGGATCTTGGCATTTTCGACGACCGAGATGATCGACATGGTGGTGCCGGTGGTCGAGCCGCCGACGATGGCGACGACCTCGTCGTCCTCGACCAGGCGGGTGGCGAAGGTGCGCGCCTTGTTCGGGTCGCCGCCATCGTCATAGAGGAAGAGCTTGATCTTCTGGCCGAGCACGCCGCCGGCGGCATTGATCTCGTCGACCAGCAGCTTGAGCGTCTTGGCCTCGGGATCGCCGAGCGAGGAAGCCGGGCCGGTCTCGGAGACCGAGGCGCCGATCTTGATGTCGGCGAAGGCCGGGCCAGCGAGGCCAAGCGTCAGCGCGAGCGCGCTGCCGAAGACTTTGAACTTCATCATTTCCTCCCGGTGCCACGTATTTTTATGTCGTTCGTCGTCGCGCGGCTGAACGCTCAGAGCGCGGTCGTCGTCGTTCCCGCATGGCGCGTGGTCGAGCCTCGGGGCAGGTTTGCAACCTTCACCTGAGACCAACTCGCGCCTTCGTTGGATTAATAATTGACCGACCGTTCGGACTATGCAAGGGATTTTTTGAAGCGACGGCTCAAGGCCGCGACTGCATGGGAGGAAAGCAGATGTCCGATACGGTCAAGGTGGCGCTCGCCGACGGCCTGCTCCGGCTGACGCTCAATCGCCCGGACAAGCTGAATTCCTTCAACGAGGAGATGCATCTGGCCCTGCGCGCCGGCTTCCAGCGCGCGCATGACGAGAGCGAGATCCGCGCGGTCCTGCTGACGGGCGCCGGTCGTGGCTTCTGTGCCGGCCAGGATCTCGGCGATCGCGACCCGCGCAAGGAAACCGCGCCGGATCTCGGCCGCACGATCGAGACCTTCTACAACCCGCTGATCCGCCTGATCCGCAGCCTCGACAAGCCGGTCATCTGTGCAGTCAACGGGGTCGCCGCCGGCGCCGGCGCCAATATCGCGATCGCCTGCGACATCGTGCTGGCGGCCCGCTCGGCGAAGTTCATCCAGGCCTTCTCCAAGATCGGCCTCGTCCCCGATTCCGGCGGCACCTGGAGCCTCGCGCAACTGCTCGGCGAAGCCCGTGCCAAGGCGCTCGCCCTGACGGCGGAACCGCTGACGGCCGAGACCGCCGCGTCCTGGGGCCTGATCTGGCGCGCCGTCGACGACGCCGAGCTGATGAACGAGGCCGAGGCGCTCGGCAGGAAACTCGCCGCCGGCCCGACCTTCGGGCTCGGCCTGATCAAGCAGGCGATCCAGGCCTCGGCCAGCAACACGCTCGACCAGCAGCTCGATCTCGAGCGCGACCTGCAGCGCCGGGCCGGCCGCAGCGCCGACTATGCCGAGGGCGTCCTCGCCTTCCTCGACAAGCGCCAGCCAAAGTTCAGCGGACGATGAGCCTCGACTTTTCCGATCCCGTCGCCGTCGCCCGCGCTTCGGCCGCAGCGATGTGGGAGAAGGACCTCGCCTCGCGCAGCCTCGGCATGAGCCTCGACGCGGTCGGCCCGGGCGAGGCGCGGCTGTCGATGACCGTCACGGCGGCGATGACCAATGGCCACAAGACCTGCCATGGCGGCTACATCTTCACCCTGGCGGATTCGGCCTTCGCCTTCGCCTGCAACAGCTACAACCAGAACACCGTCGCGCAGCACTGCTCGGTGACCTTCCTGCGGCCCGCCTTCGAGGGCGACCGGCTGACCGCCAGCGCCGGCGAGGTCTCGCGCATCGGCCGCGGCGGCATCTACGACATCAAGGTGACGAACCAGAACGGCGAGCACGTCGCGGAATTCCGCGGCCACTCCCGCACCGTCAAGGGCACGCCGATACCCGAGCCGGGCTGAACGTTCCGGCCGAAACAAGACGAGAGCGGAGGAAACCCATGGAAGACCTTTCGCCCCGCCCGGGCGATCTCGACGCCATCGAAACGGCCTCTCGCGACGAAATCTCGGCGCTCCAGCTCAAGCGGCTGAAGACGACGCTCGACCACGCCTATCGCAATTCGCCGCATTACTGGGCGCAGTTCGACAAGGCCGGCGTCCATCCCGACGACCTCAAGACGCTGTCCGACCTTTCGAAATTCCCGTTCACGGTGAAGAAGGACCTGCGCGACACCTATCCGTTCGGGATGTTCGCGGTGCCGCAGGACAAGGTTGCGCGCATCCACGCCTCCTCCGGCACGACCGGCAAGCCGACCGTCGTCGGCTACACCCAGAACGACATCGAGATGTGGGCGACCTGCGTCGCCCGCTCGATCCGGGCGGCCGGCGGCCGGGCCGGCGACATCTGCCATGTCGCCTATGGCTATGGTCTGTTCACCGGCGGCCTCGGTGCCCATTACGGCGCCGAGAAGCTCGGCTGCACGGTGATCCCGATCTCCGGCGGCATGACCGAGCGCCAGGTCTGCCTGATCCAGGACTTCAAGCCGCGCATCATCATGGTGACGCCGTCCTATATGCTGTCGATCCTCGACGAGTTCCGCCGCCAGGGTATCGACCCGCGCTGCTCCTCGCTCGCCGTCGGCATCTTCGGCGCCGAGCCCTGGACCAATGCGATGCGCGAGGAGATCCAGCAGGATTTCGACATGCACGCCGTCGACATCTACGGCCTGTCGGAGGTGATCGGCCCGGGCGTCGCCAGCGAATGCGTCGAGACCAAGGACGGGCTGCATGTCTGGGAGGACCATTTCTACCCGGAGATCATCGATCCCGAGACCGGCGCGGTCCTGCCCGACGGTGAGATGGGCGAACTGGTCTTCACCTCGCTGACCAAGGAAGCGCTGCCGATCATCCGCTATCGCACCCGCGACCTGACCCGGCTCCTGCCCGGCACGGCGCGGGCAATGCGCCGGATCGAGAAGATCACCGGTCGCAGCGACGACATGATGATCCTGCGCGGCGTCAACATCTTCCCGACGCAGATCGAGGAACAGCTGCTGAAATGCGGCGGGCTGGCCCCGCATTTCCAGATCGAGCTTGTCCGCGCCGGCCGCATGGACGACATGGTCGTGCATGTCGAGGCGATGCCGCACGCTGCCGACGAGGCCGCCCGCGCCGCCTCGGCCCGGGAGCTTGCGCACCACATTAAAAGCGTGGTGGGAGTGAGCACGAAAGTGAGGGTTGGCGACCCCGATTCGGTCGAGCGTTCGGCTGGAAAGGCGAGGCGCGTCGTCGACAACCGGCCGAAAGGATAGCAGGCGATGGCCCGGACCAGGGCTGCGGATTTCGACGAGAAGCGCCGCAGCATCCTCGACAGCGCCGCAGCCGTCTTCGCCAAGCTCGGCATGGAGCGCGCCTCGATGGCGCAGATCGCCCAGGAGAACAACGTCTCCAAGGCGCTGCTCTACCACTACTATCCGAGCAAGGACCTGCTGATCTTCGATATCGGCCGCACCCATCTGGTCGAGCTCGAGGAAGCGATCATCGAGGTCGACCGGCCCGATCTCGAGCCCCGGGCGCGGCTGCGCCACCTGATCGGCGGCGTGCTGGAGAATTACCGCACCGCCTCGAACTTCCACCAGGTCCTGCTCAACGGCACGGGCTCGCTCACCGAACCCCAGCGGCTGGAGCTGCGGGAGATGGAGCGCCGCATCGTCAAGGCGTTCTCGGACGTGCTGGTCGACATCAACCCGGCGCTGGCGGAGAACCGCGCCGGTGTGACCCCCGTCACCATGTCGCTCTTCGGCATCCTGAACTGGGTCTACACCTGGTTCCGGCCCAGCGGCGCGCTGAGCCGCGAAGGCTATGCCGACATGGTCACCGCACTGTTCCTCGACGGTGCCGCGGCGCTGAAATAGCAACCCGAACTGATCGCAAAAGCACCGATCAGGCGGCCTGCTTCGCAGCGGGCACCGAAGCTTCGCTCAGCAGCCGGGCCACCGTCGCCTTGACCTCCGCGACCGCCGCCTCCTTCACCGGGCCGTAGCCACGGATATCCATCGGCGCCCTGGCGAGCGCGAGCTGTGAATCGGGCGCCCGCGCAGGCAACTGCGCCAGCATCTCGTCGATCAGCCCTTCGTACCAATCGATCAGCGCGCGCTCCATCTTGCGCTCTGCTGTATAGCCGAACACGTCGAAGGCCGCGCCGCGCAGGCCCTTGAGGCGCGCCAGCAGGCGCAACGGCGTCTGGATCCACTGGCCGAAGCGGCGCTTCAACGGCCGCCCGCGCGCATCCTTGTCGCCGCCGAGGAAGGGCGGGGCAAAATGGTAGTTGACCTTGAAGTCGCCGTCGAAGCTGCGCTTCAGCTCGTCGAGGAAGCCGGTGCCCATATGCAGCCGCGCCACCTCGTACTCGTCCTTGTAGGACATCAGCTTGAACAGCGAGCGGGCAACTGCGTCGGTGAGGGCCTCGCTGCCGAACGGCCGCTCAGCCGCACGAACCTTGTCGACGCCAGCCCGATAGCGCCGCGCCCAGGCCTCATCCTGATAGTCGACGAGGAAGCGCTCGCGCCGGGCGATCACCTCGTCCAGGCTTTCCGGCGTGGCGACGATCGGGGCCGACGCAAAGGCTGTGGGATCGGCAGCCGCAAGCCGCCCGGCGGCAAAAGCCTGCCGGTTGCGCTCGACCGCGACGCCATTGAGTTCGATGGCACGGTGGAGAGCATCCAGCCCCACCGGAACCAGCCCCTGCTGCCAGGCATGGCCGAGCATGACGATGTTGGCGAACACGGCATCGCCGAACAGCTCTTCCGCCAACCCATTGGCATCGACGGCGCGAACGTTCTCGGCGCCGGCCACCTGCTCGATCTCCTTCAGCCGACGGCGTGTCGCGAGGTCGGCGTCGCGGCGGCGCACGATGTCGCCGGTCGGCATCTCGGCCGTATTGACCAGCGCCCGCATGCCGGAGCGGTAGGTGGCGGAGGCCTTGGGCGAGGACGATACGACGATGTCGCAGCCGATCAGCGCATCCGCCCTGCCATTGTCGATGCGGACCTGGTTGACCGCCTCGGGCGTTTCCGCGAGCCGCAGGAAGGACAGCACCGGCCCGAACTTCTGGGCGAAGCCGGTGAAGTCGAGGACCGAGCTGCCCTTGCCCTCGAGATGGGCCGCCATTGCGATCAGCGCGCCGACCGTGATGACGCCGGTGCCGCCGACGCCAGTGACGAGCAGATCATAGGGCCTGTCGAGCGTCGGCAAGGCCGGTCTCGGCAGCAGCGCCGCCCGCCCGACGAAGTCGCTTCCGCTCGCCTGGCGCTTGCGGCGGGTGGCGCCTTCCACCGTCACGAAGCTCGGGCAGAAGCCGTCAAGGCAGGAGAAGTCCTTGTTGCAGTTCGAGAGGTTGATCTGGCGCTTGCGGCCGAACGGCGTCTCCTTCGGCTCGACGCTGAGGCAGTTCGAGGCCACCGAACAATCGCCGCAGCCCTCGCAGACGAGGTCGTTGATGTAGGCGAAGCGCTGCGGGTCCACCATCGTGCCGCGCTTGCGCCGGCGGCGCTTCTCGGTGGCGCAGGCCTGCTCATAGATCAGCACCGAGACGCCCTTGATCTCGCGGAGCTCGCGCTGGACCGCATCGAGCTCGCGGCGGTGATGGATCGTGATGCCATGCGGCAGGCCCGCGGGCGTGAATTTCTCGGGCTGGTCCGAGACCAGCGCGATGCGCTCGACGCCCTCGGCGCGGACTTCCTGCGCGATCGCGTGGACGCTGATCGGCCCGTCGACCGGCTGGCCGCCGGTCATGGCCACGGCGTCGTTGTACAGGATCTTGTAGGTGATGTTGGCCTTGGCGGCGATGGCCTGGCGGATCGCCATCGAGCCGGAATGGTAATAGGTGCCCTCCCCCAGGTTCTGGAAGATGTGGCCCCTGCCGGTGAACAGGGAGGAGGCTGCCCAGTTCACGCCCTCGCCGCCCATCTGGATCAGCGAGGTGGTCTCGCGATCCATCCAGCTCGCCATGAAATGGCAGCCGATGCCGGCCAGCGCCTTCGAGCCTTCCGGCACCTTGGTGGATGTGTTGTGCGGGCAGCCGGAGCAGAAATAGGGCGTTCGGGTCGCGCCCGGCACCTGGATGATACGTCCGGTCTCGGGTACGAGAGCCGCAGCGCGCTCGGTCAGGCCCAGGTCCGGGAACAGCGCGTCCAGCCGCTTCGCCACGACCGGCGCCAGCAGGCGCGGCGAGAGTTCGCCGATCCATGAGATCAGGCGATTGCCGTCCTCGTCGCGCTTGCCGACCATGGAATGCGGCTTATGGCCGGGATAGTCGTAGAAATACTCCTTGAGCTGGCTCTCGATGATGCCGCGTTTCTCCTCGACGACGAGGATCTCCTCCTTGCCGCGCACGAACTCCAGCGCCGAGTGGCGGGCCAGCGGCCAGACCATGCCGACCTTGTAGATGTCGATGCCGTGGCTGCGGCAGGCCGCCTCATCCAGGCCGAGCAGGCGCAGCGCTTCCATCAGGTCGAGATGCGCCTTGCCGGTGGTGACGATGCCGAAGGAGGCCTCGGGGATGTCGTAGATGCGCCGGTCGATCGGGTTCGCCTCGGCGAAGGCGAAGACGGCCATCTTCTTGGCCTCCATGCGCTCCTCGATCTGCGGCCCCGGCAGGTCCGGCCAGCGATAGTGCAGCCCGGTCGCTGGTGGCGTGTAGTCCGGCTCGTTGAACTGGCGCGGCGCTGGCAGCTCGACCGACTGGCCGCTCTCGACCGTCTCCGAGATCGCCTTGAAGCCGACCCACATGCCGGAATAGCGCGACAGCGCGTAGCCATATTCGCCGAAGGCGAGGTATTCGCCGACCGAGGCCGGGTTCAGCGTCGGCATGAACCAGGCCATGAAAGCGACGTCGGACTGGTGCGGCATCGACGACGAGACGCAGCCATGATCGTCGCCGGCGACCACCAGCACGCCGCCATGCGGCGAGGAGCCATAGGCGTTGCCATGCTTCAGCGCGTCGCCGGCGCGGTCGACGCCGGGCCCCTTGCCGTACCAGAGGCCGAAGACGCCCTGCACCGTCCTGTCCGGATTGGTCTCGACCTGCTGCGAGCCGAGCACGGCGGTGGCGGCAAGGTCCTCGTTGACCGCCGGCAGGAACTCGATGCCGTGCTGCCCGACCAGATCCTTGGCGCGCCACAATTCGAGGTCGACGCCGCCAAGCGGCGAGCCGCGATAGCCGGAGATGAAACCGGCGGTGTCGAGGCCATTAGCGCGGTCGCGCCGGGCCTGGTCGAGCGCGATCCGGACCAGCGCCTGCGTGCCGGTCAGGAACACGCGGCCGGTGGTCCTGGTGTAGCGGTCGCCCAAGGCATAGTCGGCGAGCAGACTGGTCGATGAGGTACCGGCCATGGCTTGGCCTCCCGAAAGATTTATTCGGGTGATTCTAAACTCGGCCGGCTGGAAAGATTTGCCAGTTTCACCGCGTCTCGTTGCCAATCGGGTTAAACTGACCGATGTTCCTGCCGATCCAGGATAATTCTTTCAGGCGAAGGCGATGGAGCTCACCGAGCAGGACCGCAAGCTGATCACGCTGCTGCAGGCGGATGCGCGCATCTCGAACCAGGAGCTGGCAGAGGGCGTCGGTATGTCGGCCTCGGCCTGCTGGCGCCGGGTGCGGGCGCTCGAGGAAGCCGGCGTGATTTCGAGTTATCGCGCCATCGTCGACCCCGCCAAGGCCGGGCTCGCCTTCAGCGCAATGGTGCATGTCGCGCTGGTGCGCCACGAGGCGGACCATGTGAAGACGTTCATCTCACGCGTAACCGGGCGGCCGGAGGTGCTGGAATGCTTCGCGACCACCGGCGAGGCCGACTACCACCTGCATGTCGTCTGCCGCGACAAGGACGCCTATAACGATTTCCTCGAGCACTTCCTGTTCAGGCTGCCCGGCATCGCCAATGTCCGCACCAACCTCGTCCTGAGGGAGATCAAGGTGCACGGGCCGGTGCCGGTCTGACCGGCACCGCTCCTTCTGCCCTAGCAGCTATTGCGGCCAGGTCTTCGCCACCATGGTCAGCACGTCGTATTGCGCGACGAGCTGGGCCTCCTGGTTGCTGACCGTGCAGTCCCAGCGCACCTCGCCGTACTCTTCGGTCTCGCGCGGATTGATCTGCTTGCAGGTCAGCGTCACCTGCAGTGCGTCGCCCGGATTGACCGGAGTGAGGAAGCGCAGCGCGTCGACGCCGTAGTTGGCGAGCACCGGGCCGGGCGCCGGATCGACGAACAGGCCGGCCGCGAACGAGACGATCAGATAGCCATGCGCGACGCGCCCGTCGAAGAAGGGGTTCGCCTTGGCCGCCTCCTCGTCCATATGGGCGTAGAAGGTGTCGCCGGTGAAATGGGCGAAATGCTCGATGTCCTCCAGCGTCACTGTGCGCGAGGCCGTAACGAGCTGGTCGCCGATCTCCAGCTCTGCCAGCGACTTGCGGAAGGGATGGATGCCATCCTTCCGCGTCTTCGCGCCCTGCATCCAGCGGCCGGTGACCTCCGACAACAGCCAGGGCGCGCCCTGGACGGCCGTGCGCTGCATGTAGTGCTTGACCGAGCGCATGCCGCCGAGTTCCTCGCCGCCGCCGGCGCGGCCCGGCCCACCATGGACCAGGACCGGCAAGGGCGAGCCATGGCCGGTCGAGGACTTGGCGCTGACGCGGTTGCCGAGCATGACGCGGCCATGCCAGGGACCGAGCGCCTCGACAGCCTCGCGCGCGAAGACGGCATCGTTGGTGAAGACCGAGGCGACAAGACTGCCCTTGCCGCGCCGCGCCAGTTCCGCCGCTTCCTCGGCAGTCTCGTAAGGAATGATCGTGCTGACCGGGCCGAAGGCCTCGACGTCGTGGACGGCCTTGGCGGAGCCCGGCTTGTCGCAATAGAGCAGGACAGGGCTCAAGAAGGCGCCGGCCTCAGCATCGCCGGACATCAGCTTGGCCTGGGCTGGATCGCCGGCGACGATCTCGGCATCCCCCTGCAATTCGGCGATGCGGGCGCGGACCTCGTCGCGCTGGGCGAGGCTGGCGAGCGGGCCCATCCGCGTCGCCTCCTCGCCGGGATTGCCGAGCGCAGTCTTGGCGAGACGATCGCCGAGCGCCTTGATCAGCGGCTCGATGGCAGCGCGCGGCGCGATCACGCGGCGGATCGCCGTGCATTTCTGCCCGGCCTTCACCGTCATCTCGCGGGCGACTTCCTTGACGAAGAGATCGAACTCCTCGGTGCCGGCGACAGCATCCGGCCCCAGGATCGCGGCATTGAGCGAATCCGCCTCCATGGTGAAGCGCACGGAGTTCTCGACGATGGCCTTATGGGTCTTGAGCTTGCGGCCGGTTGCGGCCGAACCGGTGAAGGTCACGACGTCCTGGCAATCGACATGATTGAGCAGGTCGCCGACCGAGCCGCTGATCAGTTGCAGCGCGCCCTTAGGCAGGATGCCGGTCGCGATGATCCTGCGCACCATCAGTTCGGTCAGATAGGCGGTCTGGCTCGCCGGCTTGACGATCGCGGGCATGCCGGCGAGCAGGGTCGGCGCCAGCTTCTCCAGCATGCCCCAGCACGGGAAGTTGAAGGCGTTGATATGGATCGCGACGCCCTCCAGCGGCGTCAGGATGTGCTGGCCGGAGAAGCTGTTGTCCCGCGAGAGCGCCTCGACATCGCCATCGACGAGGGTGCGCGTGTTCGGCAGTTCGCGCCGGCCTTTCGAGGCATAGGACAGCAAGGTGCCGACGCCGCCCTCGATGTCGATCCAGCTGTCGGTCCGCGTCGCGCCGGTCGCGGTCGAGAGGGCGTAGAACTCCTCTTTCGCCTCCATCAGCGCCTGGCCGAGCGCCTTCAGCATCAAGGCGCGTTCGTGGAAGCTGAGCTTGCGCAGCGCCGGGCCTCCGGCCTCGCGGCCATGATGCAGCGCACGCTTCATGTCGAGGCCACTGGCATCGATCAGCGCGACCTCGGCCCCCGTCGCCGCATCGAGCAGCGGCACGGCCTTGCCGGCGCCGCGGACCCAGTCTCCGGCGATGAAGGATTCGAGCTGGCGGACGGTCTTCACTGGCGCGTTCATCCCTGGAGATCCCTTGTCGATCGCGATGTGCGGCTTGTCGCCGTCGTCGGTCGTATGTGCTGGTCAGGCCATGCCGATGGCGTGCAGCAGCTCGTCCACCTGCCGCTCCCAGGCGGCGGCGAGCCCGGCATTCCCGGTATGGCGCAGGCCGAACTTCTTCTGCGTCTCGAAATGCGCCGAGCTGCCGCGACCGAAGCTGGCGGCGACGCGCGGGCGCCAGTAGGCAAGTGCGGCGGCAATCTGCGGCCGGTTGGCCTGTTCCTGCAGCAATTTCCGCAAACCTTCCTCGCCAAGCTCCTTGTGCCGGCGCTCGCGCGGCAGGATGGCGCGGAAGATCTCGCCGAGCGGCTGGTAGGAAAGTCCGGCGAATTCCTCGATCTGGATCACCACCGCGTGACCCATCAGCACGTTCATCACGACCGCATCGAGCCAGCCCTGCAGCGGATAGTGCAGCACGGCGAGCCGCATGTCGGCGCCGTGACGAGCGGCGCCGAGATCGCTGTCGCGCGCCACGCGCTCGGCCCAGGGATGGTGGTTGGCGTAGCGCGAGATGTCGGCGCCGAACTCGCCCATCACGGCGAGAACGCGCTCGGCATGGTCGAGCTTCTCCAGCACGATGCGCGAGGCGGCGATGCGCTCCTTGATCCCCGGGCCCTGGTTGATGATGTCGGCGAAGCCGGCGGCGCCCGCCAGCTCGCTGTCGACGAAGGTCGCCATCAGCCGCAGCAACTCTCCACGATAGCGCGGCGGCGCGTTCTCGGGTGTGGTCAGCTTGCCGCCCTGTGCGAGATAATCCTCGAGCGGCATGGTGTCGGTGGCGTCACTGGTCATAGGTCACCACCACCCGGTCGGAGAGCGGATAGCACTGGCAGCTCAGCACATAGCCCTGGCGGACCTCGTAATCCTCGAGGGCATGGTTGGTCGCCATCTCGACCTCGCCCTCGACGACCATGGCGCGGCAGGTCGAGCAGACGCCGGCCTTGCAGGCATAGGGCGCATCGAGACTGGCACCGAGTGCCGCCTCCAGGATGGTCTGGCCGGTCTTGGCCATCTCGATCACACGGGTGGTGCCATCGAGCGTGATCGTCGCGGTGCAGGTCGCGGCCTTGCCGGTGTCGGCGGCGGTCCTGACGACGTGCTTGCCGCGGCGCGGTGCCGAGGCGAACAGCTCGAACTTGATCTGGTCGTCGCGCAGGCCGTGCTCACGCAAAGCCGCCGCGATCGCCAGCATCATCGGCTCGGGCCCGCAGATGAAGGCCATGTCGATGGCGGCGATGTTGATCCAACCCTTGAACAGCCTGGTGCATTTCTCGGCGTCGATGCGGCCGGAGAAGAGCTCGACCTCCTGCGCCTCGCTCTCCAGCACATGGACCACGTTGAAGCGGCCGAGATGGGTGTTCTTGATGTCCTCCAGCTCCTCGCGGAACATGATCGAACTGACCGAACGGTTGCCGTAGACCAGCGTGAAGCGCGATCCCGGCTCGCGCGCCAATGTCGTCTTGATCAGCGAGAGCACCGGCGTGATGCCGCTGCCGCCGGCGAAACCGAGGTAATGTCGTTTTTCTTCCGGCTTCAGCGGCACATGGAAGGCGCCCATTGGCGGCATCGCCTCGACCACGTCGCCTGGCTTCAATTCCTCGTTCGCCCAGGTCGAGAAGGCGCCGCCATCGACGCGCTTGATGCCGACCTTGAGAATGCCCTCGTCCTTGCCGGCGCAGATCGAATAGGAGCGGCGCAGCTCCTCGCCCTCGAAGTCGCGGCGGAAGGTCAGGTACTGCCCTTGCGTGAAGTCGAAGGCGGCGCGGTCCTCAGCGCGCGGCGCGAGCGTGACGACCACCGCATCGCGGGTCTCGCGACGGATATCGGCAACCTCCAGCGGAAAGAAGCGTGCCATCAGATGCTCTTGAAGTAGTCGAAGGGTTCGAGGCAGTCGGTGCAGCGGAAATGCGCCTTGCACGGCGTCGAGCCGAACTGGCTGATACGCTCGGTCCGGAGCGAGCCGCAGCGCGGACATGAGACTTCGAGCGGCACCAGCGCGCCGGCACAGGCAGCCGTGCCCTCGACCGGCGGGGCGATGCCGTAGTCGCGCAATTTGGCGCGGCCTTCGGCGCTGATCCAGGCGGTGGTCCAGGCCGGCGACAATTGCCGCTTGAGCCTGAGCTTCTCGATGCCGTGCTCGCGCAGGCCGCGTTCGATCTCGAAATTGATCACGCCGGTCGCCGGGCAGCCGGAATAGGTCGGCGTCACCGTCACCTCCAGCAGGTCGCCGGCCCAGGCGACGTCGCGGATGATGCCGAGGTCGACCAGCGAGATCACCGGGATCTCGGGATCGGGGATATCGCCGAGCCAGGACCAGATCTCGGCAATGGCCGGGCGGGAGATGGTGGCGGCGTCCATCAGCGCCTCCTCACCAGCGGGCGCCGGGATAGGCGCGCTGCAGGAACTGCATCTCGGCGAGGACGTAGCCGAGATGCTCGGAATGGACGCCGCGCCGGCCGCCCTTGTGGGCAAAGCTCTTCTCCGGCGCCTTCAGCGTCGCCTCGACCAGGGTCCGGCCGACATGCTCCTGCCAGGCGGCCTTCAGCGACCCGGGCTCCGGCGCGAGCCCGGCGGCCGCCAGCTCCTCGTCGAGCGCATCGGCAAGGAACATCTCGCCGGTATAAGGCCAGAGGAAATCCAGCGCCGCCTGCATGCGGGCATGGCTTTCCGCAGTGCCGTCGCCGAGGCGGACGACCAGATCGGCGCTGCGCTCCAAATGATAGGCGACCTCCTTGGAAGCCTTCTCGGCGATCTCGGCGATGCGCTTGTCGGCCGAGTTCATCAGCGCCTTCAGCAGCGGCAGATGCCAGGCGTCGAACAGGTACTGCCGCATCAGCGTGCGGCCGAAATCGCCGTTGGGCTGTTCGACCAGAAGAAGATTGCGATAGCCGGACACGTCGCGCAGGAAGGCGATCTCATCGGGCGTGCGGCCCTTGCCCTCGGCCTCGCAGGCGAGCCCGAGCCAGAGCTGGGTCTGGCCGATCAGGTCGAGCGCGGTGTTGGCGAGCGCGATGTCCTCTTCCAGAGCCGGGGAATGGCCGCACCACTCCGAATTGCGATGGCCGAGGATCAGGCAGTTGTCGCCCATGCGCAGTGCGAACTCGGCGACCGCTGAGGAAACCGCAGAGGAAGAGGCCGGGGCGCTCATCACATGTGCCCCACTTCGTCCGGCACGTCGAAGAAGGTCGGGTGCCGGTAGACCTTGGCGTTGGCCGGGTCGAACAGCGGGCCCTTGTCGGAAGGCGCACTGGCGACGATGTCGGCCGAGCGCACCACCCAGATGCTCACGCCCTCATTGCGGCGCGTATAGACGTCGCGGGCATTCAGGATCGCCATCTCGGCGTCGGGCGCGTGCAGGCTGCCGACATGGCGGTGGTTGAGGCCGTGCTGGCCGCGGATGAAGACCTCCCAGAGGGGCCATTCGCTCGACATTGCTTGCTCCCTTCCGCTACCGGCGCGTTACTCGGCGGCGATCCTGGCGGCCTGGCGTCGTGCCGCCTGCTTGCTGGCATGGGCGGTGAGGCCGTCGCGGAACCAGGCGCCGTCGTTCCAGGCCTTGCGGCGCGCCTCGAGCCGCTCGCGATTGCACGGACCCTCGCCGGCGATCACCGCGAAGAACTCGGTCCAGTCCGGCTCGCCGAAATCATGGCCGCCCTTCGCCTCGTTCCACTTCAGCGCGGGATCGGGGACGGTGAGGCCGAGATATTTGGCCTGCGGCACGGTCTGGTCGACGAATTTCTGGCGCAGCTCGTCATTGGAATCCTGCTTGATGTTCCAGGCCATCGACTGGGCCGAATGCACCGAGGCATCGTCCGAGGGGCCGAACATCATCAGCGACGGCCACCACCAGCGGTCGAGCGCGTCCTGCGCCATCGCCTTCTGCTCCGGCGTGCCCTTGCTGAGCACGGTCATGATGTCGAAGCCCTGGCGCTGGTGGAAGCTCTCCTCCTTGCAGATACGGACCATGGCGCGGGCATAGGGCCCGTAGGAGCAGCGCTGCAGCGGCACCTGGTTCATGATCGCGGCACCGTCGACCAGCCAGCCGATCGCGCCGATATCGGCCCAGCTCAGCGTCGGATAGTTGAAGATCGAGGAATACTTCGCCTTGCCGGAGTGGAGCTGCTCATACATCTGGTCGCGGCTGATGCCGAGCGTCTCAGCCGCGCAGTAGAGATAGAGGCCGTGGCCGGCCTCGTCCTGAACCTTGGCGAGCAGGATCGCCTTGCGCTCCAGCGTCGGCGCGCGCGTGATCCAGTTGCCCTCCGGCAATTGGCCGACGATCTCGGAATGGGCGTGCTGGCTGATCTGGCGGATCAGCGTCTTGCGATAGTCCTCCGGCATCCACTCCTTCGGCTCGATCTTCTGGCCGGCATCGATGCGCTCCTGGAAGGCGCGCTCCTGCGGCTCCATCTCGTCGAGGCTGCGGACCCGCTTCGCCTCGGTCTTGACCATCTGGGCATACATCGGCCTGCCTCCTGTTCCGCCTCGCGCCTCAGACGCGCTCGAGGATCACTGCAATTCCCTGCCCCACGCCGACGCACATCGTGCAGAGGGCGAAACGCCCGCCGCTGCGCTGGAGCTGCCACATCGCCGTCGTCGCCAGCCGGGCGCCGCTGGCGCCAAGCGGATGGCCGAGCGCGATCGCGCCGCCATTCGGATTCACCTGCGGGGCATCATCCGGCAGGCCGAGCTCACGCAACACTGCGAGCCCCTGCGCCGCGAAGGCTTCGTTCAGCTCGATCACGTCCATCTGGCCGAGTTCCAGCCCGGCGCGTTGCAGCACCTTGCGCACCGCCGGCACCGGGCCGATGCCCATGATGCGCGGCGCGACACCGGCCGCCGCCATGGCGACGACACGGGCGCGCGGCGTCAGGCCGTTCGTCTTCGCCGCCTGCTCGCTCGCGACGATCAGCGCCGCCGAGCCATCATTCACGCCCGAGGCGTTGCCGGCGGTCACGCTGAGATCGGGGCCGTTGACGCCTTTCAGCTTGGCCAGCTGATCGAGCGTCACATCCGGGCGCGGATGCTCGTCGCGATCGACGATGACGGGATCGCCCTTCTTCTGCGGCACGGAGACCGGCGCCATCTCGTCGGCGAAGCGGCCGGCGGCCTGGGCCGCGGCCCAGCGCTGCTGGCTGCGCAGCGCGAAGGCATCCTGGTCGGCGCGCGAAACGCCGAAATCGGCGGCGACATTGTCGGCCGTCTCGGGCATGGAATCGATGCCGTAGGCCTTCTTCAGCTTCGGATTGACGAAGCGCCAGCCGATCGTGGTGTCGTAGACCGCATTGGCGCGCGAGAAGGCGGCATCGGCCTTCGGCATCACGAAGGGCGCGCGCGACATGCTCTCGACGCCGCCGGCGAGCATCAGCTCGCAATCGCCGGCGCGGATCGAGCGAGCTGCCAGCCCGAGCGCATCGAGCCCTGAGCCGCAGAGCCGGTTGACCGTCGTGCCGGGCACGTCGACAGGCAACCCGGACAAGAGCACGGCCATGCGCGCGACATTGCGATTGTCTTCGCCGGCCTGGTTGGCGCAGCCGAGAATGACGTCGTCGACCCCGGCCCAGTCGACGGAAGGATTGCGCTGCATCAGCGCCGTGAGCGGGATCGCCGCAAGGTCATCGGCCCGGACGCTCGAAAGTGCCCCGCCATAGCGGCCGACGGGCGTGCGAACCGCATCGCAAATGAAAGCGTCCGCCACGATCTCTCTCCCTGAAATCCGTCGTTTCGTTTTTATCAACCGACCGGTCGGTCATTTAATTGCACGAATTCAAGCGGAGATCAACTGGCTTGAACCGCGTACGCGATCGGTTTGGATTGCGCCGCGAACGGCCGGCGTACCCCTCGCAGCAGCTCAGCCAGGCAAGTCTCGACGCGGCCCTGCCCGGAGTGCCGCTCCTAGACATGGCCGCTGATCATCCGGCACCGTCGACGCAGCGCGAGACACCCGGTATTGATGCCGGCGTCGACAGGCACTGAGCAGGGCCGGCTGATGGCCGATGCCTCTGGCGGGCAGGCATGATGGACGACCCTGCCCTCGGCAGGGCAAGCGATGAGGGAGCGATGACGCGTAAGATTTACGACGGCCCCGAGGCCGCCCTGGACGGACTGCTGTTCGACGGGATGACGATCATGTCGGGCGGCTTCGGCCTGTCGGGCAATCCCGAGAGCCTGATCCCGGAAGTTCGCCGGTCCGGCGTGAAGAACCTGACGGTGATTTCCAACAATGCCGGCGCCGACGGCTTCGGCCTGTGGATGCTGTTGGAGACGCGGCAGATCAGGAAGATGATCGCGTCCTATGTCGGCGAGAACAAGCTGTTCGAGCAGCAATACCTCTCCGGCGAGCTCGAGCTCGAGCTCAACCCGCAGGGTACCCTCGCCGAGCGCATCCGCGCCGGCGGCGCCGGCATCCCGGCCTTCTACACCAAGACTGGTGTCGGCACCGTCGTCGCCGAAGGCAAGCCGGTCGAGGAATTCGAGGGGCAGCTCTACGTCCGCGAGACCTGGCTCAGGGCGGACCTTGCCATCGTCAAGGCCTGGAAGGCCGACACAGCCGGCAACCTCGTCTACCGGCGCACCGCGCGCAACTTCAACCCGAACATGGCGACCGCCGGCAAGGTGACCGTCGCCGAGGTCGAGGAGATCGTACCGGTGGGCTCGCTCGATCCGGAGGCGATCCACACCCCCGGCATTTATGTCGACCGCATCATCAAGAGCACGATCAACGAGAAGAAGATCGAGAAGCTCACCGAGCGCAAGAGGGAGACCGCCTGATGGCCTGGACCCGCGAAGAGGTGGCCGCCCGCGCCGCCAAGGAGCTGCAGGACGGCTTCTACGTCAATCTCGGCATCGGCATCCCGACGCTGGTGGCGAACTACATTCCCGATGGCGTCGACGTCACCCTGCAGTCCGAGAACGGCCTGCTCGGCATCGGCCCCTTCCCCTATGAGGGCGAGGCCGATCCCGATCTGATCAATGCCGGCAAGCAGACGATCACGATCCTGCCGAGCTCGAGCTTCTTCTCCTCGGCGGATTCGTTCGCGATGATCCGCGGCGGCCATATCGACCTGACCATTCTCGGCGCCATGGAAGTGGCTGAGAATGGCGACATCGCCAACTGGACCATCCCCGGCAAGATGGTGAAGGGCATGGGCGGCGCGATGGACCTCGTCGCCGGGGTCAAGAAGGTCATCGTGGTGATGGATCACGCCAACAAGGCGGGCGAATCCAAGGTTCTGCAGCGCTGCTCGCTGCCGCTGACCGGCGCCGGTGTCGTCGATCTCATCATCACCGACCTGTGCGTCATGGCTTGCGACAAGGTGAAGGGCGGGCTCACCCTGATCGAGCTCGCCCCCGGCGTCAGCCTCGACGAGGTCAAGGCCAAGACGGCCGCCTCCTTCGCTGTCGCACCGGCCCTGGCAAAGGCAGCCTGAAACCGAGGCTGCCTCGACCGGCTCGAGATCATCGATCTTGAGCCGGTATCTCTCCCCTTGTCGCGCGTCGACGATGCAACGTCTCGTGAAGAGAAACCTGGGATCGGCATCGAACGCGCCTGATCCCCGGCGCCCGCTGGTTTCAGGGATGAGACGCCCGGTGCCGTGAAATGATTGCGCAACTGTCCTGCGGGCGGCAACGCCCTGGCCGGCAGACAGCTGCGAGATCCAAGTATTATGGAGCCTGGACTGGAGCGGGCGAGGGGAATCGAACCCCTCTAGCTAGCTTGGAAGGCTAGTGCATTACCACTATGCTACGCCCGCGAACCCTGAGACCTTCAGTTTCTTGGTCTACTCTTTATTGTCTCGCCGTCAAGCGAAAGCGGCGTACTCCGTAGTCGAGCCTACCGCGGTCGCCGCCGCAGAGGCCGCCAAATTCCTTATCCGGCCGGCGAGTGTCAACCCACCTGCACGGAATATGAACTCGCCTTGCCGGGCGTTGCGACCTCGGAGCGGCGATCTCAGCCATCGCTCATGGCGTGCTTGCCGAGCCAGATTGCGGCGCCCGTGAACGCCCCGAGGGCGGCTCCACCGGCCAATGTCCCGAATGCGAGGGCGCCGGCTGCGGCAACGGCGAGACTGAAAAACGCGATTCCCATCATCCCTCTCTCCGACGGCTAGCCGGGCGAGGCCAGGGCGGTCGTCCGCCCTCATTTGGGGGCGAAAGGGCGATATTCGAGTCCTCGGCGCCAGAATCCCCCCAAATGGGGGGCGAACAGCTCCGCCTATGCCGCTAGGGCATGAGCGGGGGAACGACATGTCAGTGCTCGACGATCTCTATTGCCCGTTCAGGTCCGATGCGATCGCGGCCGTTCCGATACAGCTCGCGGCGCTGCTTCACGCCACCGGCCTGCTCGCGCTGCTCCTGCTCCAGCCCTGACTCGCCTCGCCTCGCCTTCCCTGGCGGCCTGACGGCGCTTCCGGCACGGCCGCAAGGCCTCTGTCGCATCCGAGGTTTCCAGCCTAGCCTTCGCCGGAGGAAATGCGAGGAAGCCATGCCGAGCTATGTGGCCTTGTTGCGAGCGGTGAATGTCGGCGGAACCGGCAAGCTCGCTATGTCGGACCTGAAGGCGATGTGCGTGGCCGAGGGCTTCGCCAAGGTCACGACCTATATCGCCAGCGGCAATGTCGTGTTCTTTGCCGAGGGCAGCGAAGCAGAGGTCAAGGCGGCGCTGGAGCGGCGGCTCCGGGATCAGGCCGGCAAGCCGGTCGGCGTGATCGTGCGCACCGATGCCGAGATGGCCGAGATATTGCGGGCCAATCCCTTCCCGGATCACCCGCCGAACCGGGCCGTCGCCATCTTCCTCGACGAGACGCCGCTCGCCGGCGCGCTCGACGACGTCCGCAGCCGCGCCGATGAGGAACTGCGGCTCGGCCGACGGGAAATCTACGTCGCCTACGGCGCCGGAATGCGCGACTCGAAACTCAAGATCCCGGCTGCGGCCCATGGCACAGCCCGTAACCTCAACACGATCGCGAAGCTCTCGGCGATGGCGGCGGCGATCTGATCCCGTGCCGCCGCGCCTGTGCCATTCGCCCTGGCGGCGGCGCGTTCCTGAATCTCGGTGCTCGCCGGGTGAATAACCGTGTCTATCAACGAGGGCTTGATCACGATCGCTTTTGCGGCTGTCCTATCGAAAAATCCCGTCGTTCCTTTTGCGGCCAGACGGCGCCTGCGCGTCCCTGACGGCCCTGGACTGCAGTGTGGCGCCCAATTGCCGGCATTCTGCGACACGCATCGGCACCGATGACTTGCCAAGGAGGGAAGATGACAGAGAAACGCACGGAGCTTCCAAGCCGGAAGCGCATCCCGATCGGTGGTCTCGCCTGCGGCCTGCTGCTGCCGCTTCTCCTGGCCGGCTGCGGCGGCGGTGAGGGTCCGTCATCATCGGGTGGCAGTGTCGCCGCGAGCGCCCCAGCCCCGTCCGGGATCACCCGCGATGCGCTGGTCGGACGCTGGGGCATCGCCTCCTATCACACCGACAAGGATCGCAAGCGCACCGAGGCGGAAGCGCGCGGGCAGTGCAAGCAGCCCTATGTGATCAGCAACGGGCCGCATGACGGGGTGATGATGCATGTCGCCGACGACCCCAAGCCCTATGAGCTCCGGCTGAAGGCAGGGGTTGGCGGCAAGGCCTATCTCGGTTTCGAGGCGCCCGCCGGCGATCCCCAGGACCGCGAGATCCTCTCGCACAGCAAGTCGATGCTGGTGATGCGCTTCGTCGATGCCGACGCGCAGCGGCGCTACGGCACCTTCATCTATTCCCGTTGCGGCTGAGGGGGCCACGAGCCATGAGCACAACCCGTATCACCCTGCACGGCCTCCTGGCCCTGGGATTGGCAGCACCGCTCTTTGCCCTAGCTGGCATCGCCACGGCGCAGCCGCGCCCGCCCGCAGCGCTGCAGGAGACGATGGACATCGGCGACGAGCCGGGCCGCGTCTCGACCGAGGAGGTCAGCATCAGCGATGGCCCCTATGCCCGCCAGATGGTGCTGTTCCGCTCGAACGAGGCGCCGGGCACCGTCGTGATCCATTCGGCGGAACGCTTCCTCTATATCGTCCAGGGCAATGGCCGGGCGCTGCGCTACGGCATCGGCGTCGGGCGCGAGGGCTTCACCTGGTCCGGCCAGGTCCAGGTCAGCCGCAAGGCCGAATGGCCGGACTGGCGGCCGCCGCCGGAGATGCTGCAGCGCCAGCCCTATCTGCCGCGCTTCATGGCCGGCGGCCCCGGCAACCCGATGGGCGCGCGCGCCCTCTATCTCGGCTCGACCGTCTTCCGCGTCCACGGCACCAACCAGCCCGAGACGATCGGCCAGGCGATCTCGTCGGGCTGCTTCCGTCTCGCCAATGGCGACATCGTCGATCTCTATGACCGCGTCCCGGTCGGGACCAAGGTCATCATCCGCCACAAGGCCACGCTGTGACCGGCCCTGCCGCGTCCGCCGACATCCGGGAGGAGAGGAGCGCCATGTTCAAGGCCTCGCAGATTCGTTCGTGCAATCTCGGTCTCGCCGCCCTCGGGGCGCTGGTGAGCCTGTCCATGGCTCCCGCCGTCGCCGGGACGCTCGATATGGTCAAGCAACGCGGCACGCTGCAATGCGGCGTCAGCGAGGGCGTGGCGGGTTTCTCCGACAAGGACGCCCAGGGCAATTGGCAGGGCTTCGATGTCGACTTCTGCCGCGCGGTCGCGGCCGTCGTGCTCGGCGACAAGGGCAAGGTCACCTTCACGCCGCTCTCGGCCAGCGAGCGTTTCGATGCGCTGAAAGGCAACAAGGTCGATCTGCTGGCGCGCAACTCGACCTGGACGCTCGGCCGTGAGGCGCAACTCGGCCTCGCCTTCGCCGGCATCACCTATCACGACGGTCAGGGCTTCCTGGCCAAGCGCACGCTCAACGTCGACAGCGCGCTGTCGCTCGACAAGGCGAAGATCTGCGTCGAGGCCGGCACCACCACCCAGCTCAATCTCGGCGACTTCTTCCGCGCCAATTCGATGAGCTATGAGGAAAAGGCCTTTCCGGGCGCGGCCGAGGCGCTGTCCGCCTTCCAGTCCGGGCAATGCGATGTCCTCACCCGCGACCAGTCGGCGCTGCATGGCGAGCGCCTCAAGCTGGCCAGACCGGCGGATGCGGTGGTGTTGCCCGACGTGATCTCGAAGGAACCGCTCGGCCCCGTGGTGCGCAGCGACGACTTCGCCTGGTTCACCGTGGTGAAATGGACGAACTTCGCGCTGGTCAACGCCGAGGAGCTCGGCATCTCGACTGCCAATGTCGAGGAGGCGCTGAAATCGCAGAAGCCGGATGTGCGCCGCTTCACTGGCGCCGAAGGCGAGTTCGGCAAGGCCCTCGGCCTCGAGGCCGACTGGGCGATCCGCGCGGTCAAGGCGAGCGGCAATTATGCCGAAGTTTATGAGCGCAATCTCGGCACCGGCTCGAAGCTCGCCATCCCGCGCGGCCTCAACCAGCTCTGGAACATGGGCGGCGTCCTCTACGCCCCGCCGCTGCGGTAGCGCGCCGCGCACTCGGTCCCGCACCTGATTGCCGGGTGCGGGCGTGGCGCCGAAAAGCTGAAAGAACACAGCGCCAGAAAAGCAAGGTGGTGGGGGAAGCAGGACTCGAACCTGCGAAGGCATAGCCAGCGGATTTACAGTCCGCCCCCTTTGCCGCTCGGGACATTCCCCCGCCTTGCCGCAGGCCACCCCGAGGGGCTGGCCGCAACCGCCTGTTTCACTTTTGTGAAAGGCGGCAGGCGCGGGCGGACTTATGAGGAGAGGGCCGCCGCCTGTCAACGCCTAAAAGCCATCTAACGACAAGCAATCGTCCCGACGCGGCGTTCAGCCCTGCGGCCAGTTGGCGCGATGGCGCCGGCGCCAGGCCAGCGCGGCAGGGACGAAGGCCCGGAACGGCGTCTCCTGCGGCCGCTCGATCGCATCGGCGAGATCGGGCGGCGGGTGAATCAGGCTGCGCACGCCATGGCGATGCGCCCAGACCGGCAATTCGCCCTGGCGGACGAACATGGCCACGACCTGCCTGACCAGCGCGCTGCGCAATGCCCGCGCGCTGCCGACGGGCCGCGCCACCACGCAGAAGCGCGCGAACGGATTCGGATGGCTCTCCTCGCCCTCCAGGCAGAAGATCACGCCGCAACGGTCGGGACGCGCCTCGTCCGGCATGGCGTCGATCCTCCGCCACAGGCAGAACCAGCGCCGGCAGATCTCAGGCCGCGTCGCATGGATGCCGCAGCCACGACCGGTGTTGTGACGGCACATGATGCCGGCCGGCTTGCCGACCTCGGGATCGACGATGCGCAACACCTCGCAGCAGGCGACGCAGTCGCCGCAATCGCGCCCGGGCACCAGATGGTTCAGCGTCCGGCCCGAGCGCATCGTGCCGGCCTCGGGGCTTTCCGCCATGACGCGCCTCCAAGGCTGCGGCGAATGCCCGAGCCTAGCGCGGATCCTTACCCACCGGAAGCGAGGCCGCGGACGCGGTCCAGCACGAAGGCAACGCGCGTCTCGACATCCGCGCGCGGCAACTCGATCAGCTCATAGCCATGCTCGTGATAGGCCGCTGTCACCGCCTCATAGGTGCGCTCGGCCTCGGCGAAATCCTGCTTGCGCTCGGCATCCTGCGCATAGATCTCGCGCCAGGGGGGCGCCGCGAACACGATGCGAGCATAGCGGAAGGCATCGGCCGCCCGGCAAAAATGCTCCGGCACCGGCAGCCCGCACAGCCGCAGATAGCCGATGCTGTCGGGGACGCCGCGATCGAAGAAGACCGGCCCCGCGCTCGTCTGCGCTTCGCCATGGGAGCGCAGATCGAAGCCGAGCATCAGCTCGGCGAAGAGCGCACGATCGCGCCAGGGCAAGGCCGGACCATCTATCGCGAGCTGGTCGCGGATGATTGCCCGCCCCGCCTCCGGTGCGATGGTATGGCCAGCAGCCGCCAGCGCGGCCAGCAGCGTCGTCTTGCCGGCGCCGGGTCCGCCGGTCAGCACGAACAGCCGCTCATCAGTCTTCGTCATCTGCAGTGTCTCCTTGCGATAAGCGATGAAAATCCCGCTTCCCGGCCTTCGGGCTGGCCAAGCCGGCCGCGTCGTGGCAGGGCATGGCGTCATCTTTCCGGAGCCATGATGTCCGCCCCGTCCCGTCCCCGCCCCCAGAGCCGCCATGGTCACCCGCATCGGGACGGCCCGCCGCCGCACCGGCCCGGCGAGATCGACGAGGCGATCCTCTATGGCGCCCACCCGGTAATCGAGGCGCTGCGCAATCCGCGCCGGCGCTTCCGCAAGCTGCTCGCCACCGAGAACGCACTGAAGCGCCTGACCGAGGAGGTCGGCGAACTGCCGCTCGTGCCGGAAATGGTGCGACCCTCGCAGATCGACCGGCTGCTGACGCCGGACGCCGTGCATCAGGGGCTCTATCTCGTCTGCGATCCCCTGCCCTCGCCCGATCTCGACAGCCTGCCGGACGATGCGATCGTGCTGGCGCTCGACCAGATCACCGATCCGCACAATGTCGGGGCGATCCTGCGCTCGGCCGCGGCCTTCGCCGTTGCCGCGGTGATCGTCACCATCCGCCATTCGCCGGCCGCGACGGGCGTGCTGGCAAAATCGGCCTCCGGCGCGCTCGAGCACGTGCCGCTGGTCGCGGTGAAGAATCTGGGGGATGCGCTCGACAAGCTCGGCGAGCGCGGCTTCCTGCGGCTCGGCTTCGATTCGGAGGGGGACGTCTCGCTCGACGAGGTCCCGCTGCGCCGCCCGCTCGTACTGGTGATGGGCGCCGAAGGCAAGGGCCTGCGCCAGCGCTCGCGCGAGCTCTGCGACCATCTCGCCCGGCTCGACATGCCCGGCGCGATCAAGAGCCTCAACGTCTCGAACGCGACCGCGATCGCGCTCTATGCCGCGACCCGGCGCGGCTAGGACGAGGTTTCAGCGCCGCGCCACCTGGCCGTCGCTGCTGAAGCGCATGACCCGCACCACCGGGCGGCCATTGCGCGTTTCGATCCGGTACAGCACCGGATCGGCCTCCGGCGGCCGCCGAATGCCGATCGCGACGGGTACGGAGGCGTCCCTCGCCTGCGGCGGCTCGCTCACCTCCGGCTGCACGATGATGACCCGCTGCTCGCCCGGCCAGCCAAAATTGCCGGGATAACCACCGCCGTAGAAGCCGGAGCGGCCAGGATGGATGTGGCCGGGCCGAGCCGCCGGCCGCATTGGCGCGAGCCGTGGCGCGGGAGCGGATACTCCGCCGCCAGGCGCCGACACGAAGCCCGGCGCAGCCTCGGCGGGAGAACTCGCCGCGCACAGTCCGGCGAATGTTGCGAGCAAAGGAAACCGCGCACCGAGCTTCATGACCAACTCCTCGCGCCCCTCAGCAGCCAGGCGGGCGCCCGGCCGACATGGTTAGCGAAAGGTTAGCGGCTCGACCGCTGCAAGGCGAGTCACGCGGTCGGATCAGCCCGCCGCATGCTCAATACTTCGTCTTACGCCTTTCGGTGCAAGACCAAGTGCTCGGTTGAAGATTGTCGGGGCTGGACGCATTCGTAACCCATCAAACTTGGCTTTTCAAAGGCCTTTGCCCTGAGTCGGTCTTTCGCCGGCTCCAAGCGAAGAACCGCCATGAAGGCGGCGTGAGGGTGCAGCGGGTGGTCCGTCGCATCCGGGGGAACGATAAGACGGGAGCGCTTCATGAGCATGGCACAAGCATCCGGGGCGGCTCAGCCGCGCCCGATGACCAGGGAGGAAAGGAAGGTCATCCTGGCCTCCTCCCTGGGTACGGTCTTCGAATGGTACGATTTCTACCTCTACGGCTCGCTCGCCACGATGATCGGCGCGCACTTCTTCTCGGCCTTCGATCCGAACACGCGCGCCATCTTCGCCCTGCTCGCCTTCGCCGCGGGCTTCCTCGTGCGCCCGTTCGGCGCGCTGTTCTTCGGCCGGCTTGGTGACCTGATCGGCCGCAAATACACCTTCCTCGTCACCATCGTGATCATGGGCGCCTCGACCTTCCTGGTCGGCCTCTTGCCCAGCTACGCCACGATCGGCTGGATCGCGCCCGTCGTCCTGATCGCGCTGCGCATGCTGCAGGGCCTGGCGCTCGGCGGCGAATATGGCGGCGCCGCGGTCTATGTCGCCGAGCACGCCCCTGTCGGGCGCCGCGGCTTCTACACCTCCTGGATCCAGACCACGGCGACGCTCGGCCTGCTGCTGTCGCTGATCGTCATTCTCGGCATCCGCACCACCATGGGCGAGGCCGACTTCGCCGCCTGGGGCTGGCGCATTCCCTTCCTCGCCTCGATCTTCCTGCTCGCGATCTCGGTCTGGATTCGCCTCCAGATGCAGGAATCGCCTGCCTTCCAGAAGATGAAGGCGGAAGGCACCGGCTCGAAGGCGCCGCTGTCTGAGGCGTTCGGCCAGTGGAAGAACGCCAAGATCGCGCTGCTCGCGCTGTTCGGCCTCACCGCCGGCCAGGCCGTCGTCTGGTACACCGGTCAGTTCTACGCGCTGTTCTTCATCCAGAGCATCCTCAAGGTCGACCTCTACTCGGCGAACGTGCTGATCGCCTGGTCGCTCATCCTCGGCACCGGCGGCTTCATCGTCTTCGGCGCGCTGTCGGACAAGATCGGCCGCAAGCCGATCATCCTGGCCGGCTGCCTGATCGCGGCGCTGACCTACTTCCCGCTGTTCGGCGCGCTCACCAAGGCTGCCAACCCCGGCCTCGCCGCGGCGCATGCCAACGTCAAGGTCCAGGTCGTCGCCGATCCCGCCACTTGCGGCTCGGTCTTCGATCCGGTCGGCGTGCGTACCTTCACCCAGCCTTGCGACGTCGCTCGCCGCACGCTGGCCACGCAGGCGATCGTCTACACGCAGGCCCCGGCCCCGGCCGGCACGCCGGCCAAGGTCACCGTCAACGGCAAGGACGTCGCGATCGACGGCACCTTCGCCGCGAACATCGCCAAGGAAGCAGTCGCGGCCGGCTACCCGGCGGCGGGTGATGCCCGCATCGTCAAGACCGGTTTCCTCGGCGCGCTGTTCAACGCGCAGTCGCTGACGATCATCGCGATCCTGACCGTGCTCGTCATCTATGTGACCATGGTCTACGGCCCGATCGCGGCGGCGCTGGTCGAGCTCTTCCCGACCCGTATCCGCTACACCGGCATGTCGCTGCCCTACCATATCGGCAACGGCTGGTTCGGCGGCCTGCTGCCGGCGACCTCCTTCGCCATGGTGGCCGGTACCGGCGACATCTACTACGGCCTCTGGTACCCGATCGTGATCGCGATGATGACCTTCGTCATCGGCATGCTCTTCGTGCCCGAGACCAAGGATCGCGACATCCTGACCCACGACAACCCCTGATCCTCTCAGGCCGGATCGGCTTGGCCGACCCGCGAGCCCCGCCCGAAAGGGCGGGGCTTTTGCGTTGTGCAGTCGACGGTGCAACGCATCCGCACAAGCTGACATTAACCCGATTGGGCAAACATGCTGACATGTCGGATGAGCTGGGAGGCCTGATCATGCCGGACACCAGACGCAGGCATCGCTGACGACGTCGCGATGGACCTTGCAACCCTCTGGTATCTGACGCTCGGAACGCTGGTCGTGGCGACGGCGATGACCCTCTGGGAGCGGCAGGCGCACGCCCAGCGGTCGCGGGAGCTCGGCCTCTGGGCAGCGGCCTATGGCGTGTTCGCACTGGGCTGCATCCTCGCCATGAACCGCAGCCTGCTCCCCGGGGTCGCCGGCCCCGCCCTCACCAATCTCGTCATGGTGCTAGGCTATGCGATGGTCTTGCAGGGCGTCCTCGCCCTTGATGGCAAGGGCTTGCGCACCACGCTGCTGATGGGCTTCCTCATCCTTCTCGGAGCGGCCTGGTTCATCGGCGGCGCCGAGATGGGCAACATCTTCTGGAACCATATCGCCGCGCTGCCGATTACAGTCATTTGCGCCCTGACTGCCCTCGCCCTTTATCGCAGCCGCACCGCCAGCGGCCTGCGCTCCCGCCCGGTCGCGATCGTCGTCTTCGCCTGCCACAGCCTCACCTATGCCATCCGCGCCTTCGTCGTGCCGGTGGCGGTTGCGGTCTATGGCGAGGGCGCATTGGCCATCGTCGCCAAGGTGACGATGTACGAGGCCGTGCTGTTCACCGTCGCCATGCCGATGTCCCTGATCGCCCTGGTACGCGAGGAGGATCAGGCACAGCTCCAGGCGCGCACGCGAACCGACTTCCTGACCGGCGTTCTCAATCGCCAGGGCTTCTTCGAGCTCGGCTCCGAATGCCTGCGCGAGCCGGAGGATGACGTTTCACATTCGCTGCTCGCCTTCGACCTCGATCACTTCAAGGCCATCAACGACACGCATGGACACGAAGCTGGAGATCGCGTGCTGAAACTCTTCGCCGGCGTCGCCAGCGAAGCCGCAGGGTCCGGTGCCATCACGGCCCGTCTCGGGGGCGAGGAGTTTGCGGTCCTGCTGCCGGAGACGGGCGCAGGGGACGCACGCGAGATCGGCCTGACCATAGCCCGGCGCTTTGCCGAAGCAGCAGCGCGACGTGACGGCCTGGCGATCGCGGCGACCGTCAGCATTGGCCTGGCAGAGGCGAAAGCCGGCAAGGTCGACCTGACCGAGCTCCTGGCCGCGGCCGACCGTGCCCTCTACCGGGCCAAGATGCTGGGCCGCAATCGCATCGAGAGCGCGATCGCCGAGGCAGCCTGAGCGCGCCGGCTCATGGTCGCGACGCTCCGCCCGCTCGCGCGACGACCAGGGCCGGCAAAAGATGGCCCCGTAGCCTGTCACGACGCGGCCGGAGGCATAACGCGGCATTATAGCTGGTCGCAAACAAAGCATATGAAGCTTGAGGAGGGACGATCTAAGGCTCTGGCACGACCCGCCACTCCAGCGGGTCGGCCTTGGCGAAAGCCACGCTCGAAGACGGTGTCGGCCGCCCACAGGCCGGCATGCGCCCGAGCAGGGGCCCCTCAACCTTACACAGACCAGGACTGCTCGTGCCACGTATCGTCACTGTCGCTGCCGCCCAGTTGGGCCCGATCCAACGGGCTGATAGCCGCAAGCAGGTCGTCGACCGCATGATCGCGCTGATGGAGGCGGCCAAGGCGCAGGGCGCGACCTTCATCGTCTATCCGGAACTGGCACTGACGACCTTCTTCCCGCGCTGGTATTGCGCGGATCGCGCCGAGGCCGACCCTTGGTTCGAGCCTGCCATGCCCGGCCCGGACACCCAGCCGCTCTTCGACAAGGCGCGAGAACTGGGCCTCGGCATGAGCTTCGGTTATGCCGAACTCACGCCTGAGGGGCGTCATTTCAACACCTCGATTCTCGTCGATCGCGCTGGCTGCATCATCGGCAAATACCGGAAGATCCACTTGCCCGGCCATGTCGAATTCGACCCCGAGCGGACCCATCAGCATCTCGAGAAGCGCTATTTCGAGCCGGGCGATCTCGGCTTCCCGGTCTGGGATTTCGAAGGCGGCCTGTTCGGAATGGCGATCTGTAACGACAGGCGCTGGCCCGAGACCTATCGCGTCATGGGGCTGCAGGGCGTGGAGATGGTCGCGCTCGGCTACAACACCCCGGCCGCGAACTCGCAATCCGCGAACGAGACGTCCGCGGACCGCCTGTTCCACCATCGCCTGTCGGTGCAGGCCGGCGCCTACCAGAATTCGACCTGGGTCGTGGCCGTCGCCAAGGCCGGCAGCGAGGACGGGCATGACCTGATCGGCGGCACGTTGATCGCTGCGCCGGACGGCAAGATCGTCGGCGAGCTGGACCACGAGGACGACGGCGTGCTCGTCCATCCCTGCGACCTCGACGAGACCCGCTTCGGCAAGGCGACGATCTTCGATTTCGCCAGGCATCGCCGCGTCGAGCACTACGGCCTGCTCACAGAGCGCACGGGTGTCGGCGCGCCGCTCGGCAAGGCCTCCCCCGGAAAGACGAAGGGCGCCTGAGCCCTCCGCGGCTGCTTCACCGGAACGGATCGAACGGCGTCGGGAAGCGCCCCGTCGGCGCGATCTCGGCATAGGGGCCGCGCGCCAGCAACTGCCCCTGCCCCGGTTGGGCCAGCACGCGCTCGCCGTCGAAGACCAGGCGGCCACGCTGATAGGTGGCGGTCGGATAACCCCGGACCGTCATGCCCTCATAGGGCGTGTAGTCGCTGCCATGGTGCTGCAGGGCGTTGGTCAGGGTCACCTGCCGCGTCGGGTCGAACAGCACGATATCCGCATCCGCCCCGACGGCGATGGACCCCTTGCGCGGCGCCAGCCCGAAGCGCCGGGCCGGATTGGTCGCGACGAGATCGACGAAGCGGCGCAGGTCGATGCGCCCTTTCGCGACGCCTTCCGAGTAGAGGATCGGCAGCCGCGCCGCGAGGCCGGGCACGCCGTTCGGGATCTTGTTGAACGGCGCGGTCTCGCCGTGCTGCTTCTTGCCGCGCGGATCGTCATAGCGCAGCGGCGAATGGTCGGACGAGACGATGTCGATGACGCCGTCCCGCAGGAACTGCCAGAGCGCCTCGCGATCGGCGGCGGACCGCAGCGCCGGCGAGATCATGAACTTGGCGCCCTCGAAGCCCGGCCTGTCCATATCGGCGGCGTCGAGCACGAGATATTGCGTGCAGGTTTCGGCCCAGGCCTTCTGGCCCCGCGTCTGCGCCCGCGCCACCTCCTCGCCCGACTGCGCGCCCGAGACGTGGAAGATCTGGATCGGCGTATCCAGCGCCTCGGCCAGCGCCAGGATGCGGTGCGTCGCTTCGCGCTCGACCACCATCGGCTTGGCCCAGGCGAGATGGCGCGGCGCCGTCAGCCCGGCGCCCAGCAGCGCCTGCATCAGCCAGCCGATCAACTCGTGATGCTCGGCATGGACGCAGACCAGCGCGCCGGCTCGGCGTGCCGCAGCGAGCGTCTGCAGGATCTGCGCGTCGCCCAGCCGGTTGCTGTCATAGGTCATGAAGATCTTGACCGAGCGGTGCCCGGCCTCGACCAGCGCCGGCAGCTCACGTTCGAGCACCTCCGGTGTCGGGTCGTTGACCAGGAGATGGAAGGCGTGATCGATCCGCGCCAGCTTGGCCTTTTCGGCATAGGCGGCGACCGCGCCGGCCAGCGACCCGCCCCGGACCTGCGGCGCATGGCAGACGACCGTGGTCGTCCCGCCCGCCGCGGCCGAGGCCGTGCCGCTGGCGAAGCCGTCGGCGATCTCCGCGCCCGAGGAAAACGGCTGGTCGAGATGGACATGGCTGTCGACGCCGCCGGGCAGGACGAGAAGGCCCTGCGCGCCCACCTCCTGCCGGCCGCGCGGCAGCCTCTCGCCGATCGCGGCGATCACGCCGTCGGCGATGCCGATGTCGAAGACTCCGATATCGCTGGCGGTCACGGCCGTTCCACCGCGGATGACGAGATCGAAATCGCTCATGGGCTTTCTCCCGCGGCGGTCGCGGCGCCGGATGGTTCTAGGCTGCCGACATCGCGGTGCGGTTCTGCAGCCGCGAGACCAGCCGCACGAACGGCCAGAACATCAGGAAGTAGACGATCGCCGCCGCGATCAGCGGTGTCGGGTTGTAGAGCAGCCCCTGGGCGAGCTGGGCCGAGCGCAGCAATTCCTGCAGGGCGACGGCCGAGGCGATCGAGGTCTGCTTCACCAGCTCGACCGTGTTGCTGATCAGGTCGGGCAGCACGTTGCGCGTGCCCTGCGGCACCACGACATAGGCCATGCTCTGGTACCAGCTCAGGCCGGTCGAGCGGGCAGCCTCGCGCTGGCCCTTCGCCACGGATTCGATGCCGGCCCGGAAGATCTCGGCGAAATAGCTCGAGCCGTTCAGCGTCAGCGCCAGCACCGCCGCGGTGAACTCGTTGAGCTTCAGGCCCAGGAAAGGCAGGCCGAAGAAGATGAAGATCAGCAGCACCAGCGGCGGGATCGCCCGCAGCACGTCGACATAGGCGATGAGCAGGAAGCGCAGCAGCCGGCTCGGCGCATCCTGGGCCATGGCGATGGCGATGCCGGCAAGCACCGAGAGCGGCACGGCGACGGCCGCCAGCGCCAGCGTCATCCAGAAGCCCTGCAGCAGCAGCGGCCAGACCTGCCTGAGCACGTCGAGGTTGAAGAAGGTCGTGACGAGCTCGTCCATCATGACCTCGGATGGGCATAGGCCTGTTCCAGCCAGCGCGTGAAGCGCACGAAGGGCAGGAACAGCAGGAGGAAGAGCAGCGCGCCGACGGTCAGCGCCGTCGGATTGGCCACGTTGGACTGGATGCTGGAGGTCACGTTGAGCAGTTCGGGCACGGCCACGACCGAGCCCAGCGTCGTGCCCTTGCTGATGCCGATGGCCCGGTTGGTCAGCGGCGGGATCGAGATGCGCACCACCTGCGGCAGGATGATGTAGGCCAGCGTCTGGGTGAAGCTCAGGCCGGTCGAGCGCCCGGCTTCCCACTGCCCCTTCGACACGGCGTTGATGCCGGCCCAGAAGATCTCTTCGGCGAACGCCGAGAGCACGATCGCCAGCGCCAGCACCGTCGCGGTGAAGGGCTCCAGCACCAGCCCGAAATAGGGCAGCGCGAAATAGGCCAGCACGATCAGCACGAGCTGCGGGATCGAGCGGAAGAAATCGATGTAGAAGATGATCAGCCAGTTCAGCGGCCGGATGCCGTAGAGCCTGAGGATCGCGAGCCCGAGGCCGAGCGGGATGCCGATCACCACCGTCAGGATCGACATCTGAACGGTGATCAGGAAGCCGCGCAGGATGTCGGGCCAATAGGCCGACATCAGCTGGAAGTCGAAGAAGTAGCGGACGATCTGGTCCATGGGCGCCGGTCAGCCGTGCGAGCGCATCACGAAGTCGCGGATGCGCTGGTGCTGCGGGTTGACCAGGATCTCCTGCGGCGTGCCCTCGGCCAGGATCGCGCCATGGTCCATGAAGACGACGCGGTCGGCGACATCGCGCGCGAACTTCATCTCATGCGTCACCACGATCATGGTCATGCCCATCTCCTTGGTGCGGACCATGACGTTGAGCACTTCGCCGACGAGCTCGGGATCGAGCGCCGAGGTCGGCTCGTCGAAGAGCATGACCTGCGGCTCGAGCGCCATCGCCCGGGCGATGCCGACGCGCTGCTGCTGGCCGCCGGAGAGCTGGGCCGGATAGGCATCGGCCTTGTGCGCCAGGCCGACCACTTCGAGATGATGCCGGGCCTTGCGCTCAGCCTCGTCCTTGCCGAGGCCGACGACCTTGCGCAGCGCCAGGGTGACGTTCCCCAGCGCCGTCTTGTGCGGGTAGAGGTGAATGCCCTGGAAGACCATGCCGATCCGGCGGCGCAGCAGGTTGAGATCGACCTTGGGACCGGTGACCTCCTGCCCGCCGACGCGGATCGTGCCAGCCGTCGGCTCCTCGAGCCGGTTGATGCAGCGCAGGCAGGTGCTCTTGCCCGAGCCGGACGAGCCGACGATCACGACGGCCTCGCCCTTGCCGACCGCGAGATCGACCCCGCGCAGCACCTCGACCTCGCCGAAGCTCTTGCGCAGCCCGTCGATCGACACGATCGTCTCGGCAGGCGCGGCCGGCATCGCGGGCTGCGCGCTCACTTGCACTCCGTCTTGCGCGGGGCCGCGTCGTAGCCTTCGAAATCGGGCGCGCCGGTGCCCGGATAGATCTTCGCCGTCGACGAGGCGGCATCCGGCTTCACGCCGAACCATTTCTCATGGATCTTCGCGAGCGTGCCGTCGGTCTTGATGCACTCCAGCGCAGCCTCGACCTGCGCCCGGAAGGCAGCGTCCTCCTTGCGGAAGGCGATGCCGAAATTGCGGCCGCTATCGAGCACGAAGGCGACCTCCGCGGTCGGTGTCTGGGTGGAGACGTAGCGCGAGACCGGCGCGTCGGCGACATTGGCGAAGGCGCGGCCGATCATGACCGCCTGCACCGCATCGGCGTTCTTGTTGTAGCGCTGGATGGTGAAGCCGTATTTCGCCTCGTTGTCGGTCAGCCACTTGTCCGAGATCGAGCCGTTGTTGACGGTCAGCGCCTTGCCCTTCAGCTCTTCGAGGCTGGCGATCTTGCCGCCCTTCTTGACCAGGAAGCCGAGGCCGGTCGGCATATAGGGCTCGCTGAACAGCATCTGGGCCGCGCGCTCGGGCGTGATGTTGGTCGGCGCCGGGATCATCTCGTAGCGTTTGGAGAACAGGCCGGCGAAGATCGCCGAGAAGTTCGAATCCGTCACCTCGACGCCGGGGCGGCCGAGCTTCTGGGCGAGCGCAGCGGACATGTCATAGGTGAAGCCGGTGGTCTCGCCGGCCGGGGTCTTGAAGCAGAACGGCGCGAAGCCGAGATCGCAGGCCACCTTGAGCTTTTCGTTCTGCGGATGGTCCGCATCCTGGGCCATGGCCGGCATCGCGATGAGGGCAGCCAATGCCACGCCCCTGATGGCGGCGCGCACCATCCCCGTCGAATTCAGTGTCATGCTTCCCGCTCCCGTTATGCGACGGCCTCGCCGCGATTGTCGCGCCCCTGTTTTCGCGACGATCCGGCCACGTCTGAGAGCGAAGCCTAACAGGGCAAAATCATGCCCTGCCAATCATTTGTTGTCGGGCTCCCATAACCTGATGTTAAGCGCTTTCCGGCGCCTCGGCCTCCTTGCTCGTCGGCATGGGCGGCACCAATCCGCGCAGAATGTCGACGAAGGCGTTCGCCGTCCGCGAGAGCGGCTCGAAGCGCGGCGTCAGCAGATGGGCGCGCACCCGCGTCTTGGGCGCGAGCGGGCGCGAGACCAGCTCCGGCCAGGTCCGCCCGCGCAAGACGAACTCGTCGACGACAGCGATGCCGGCGCCCGCCCGTACCATGGCGCAGGCGACGGGCGTGAAGCGGACGACGGTGCTGATCCGCAGCGGCGCGGACTTCAGGGTGAGCGCCCGTCCGACGACGTCGCCATAAGGCGTCTGCGGTCCGAAGCCGATCAGCGGATAAGGCACGAGATCGGCCGGACGGATCACGCGCAGCCGCGCCAGCACGTGATCGCGCGGCATGATCACCATGAGGCGCCCCTCGGTCAGCACCTCCATGTCGAGCGTCGGCTCGTCGATCGGCAGGATCGAGACGCCGAGATCGGCCCGCCCGCTGACGATCTTGGCGATGATCTCGAGCAGTGTCAGCACCTCGAATTCGACGCGCAGGTCGGGGAAGCGCTCGCGCAGCCGGGCGATCGCATCGGGCACGAGCGCCTGGCCGACGCTCGGGCTCGCGACGATCCGCACGGAGCCGGTGCCGCGCTCGCGCAGTTCGTCGGCGAGCTCGTTGACCCGGACCACGCCCTGATGGACCTGGTCGACCTCCTGGAACAGCCGGCGCGCTTCGGGCGTCGGCTGCACGCGGCCGCGCACGCGCTCGAACAGGCGCAGCGCCAGCCTGTCCTCGGTATAGGCCAGCAGGCGGCTGATCGCGGGCTGCGAGACGGCGAGCAGCCGGGCCGCGCCGCTGATCGAGCCGGTGATCATGATCGCCCGGAAGACTTCGATCTGGCGGAGATTGAGGCGCATGACAATAACATCCGATTATGGGCGGACGCATAATAAGCATGATTCATTTGGCGGATAGCATTCTAAGCTCGGCCTTGCGTCGGCAATGACCGGCGCCGCGACCACGGGACGAGGCCGGCCGATGAGACGCTTTCTGACGATGAGGGATGTCGAGGCAGCCGTGGCCGGCGGTTCGGTCTTCGCAGCAGGCGGAGGCGGCTGGGCGGACCATGGCCGCATGCTCGGCACCGCCGCCGTCAACACCGGCAGGCCCGAGCTCGTCACCATGGACGAGATCCCCGACGACGCCATCATCGCAACTGCCGCCGCCATCGGCGCACCCGCCGGCACGACCGAATGGGAGATGTGGGGCATCGACTACGTCAAGGCCGTGCAGCTGCTGCAGGAGGCGCTCGGCAAGCCGGTCTATGGCCTGATCATCGGCCAGAACGGCATGTCGAGCACGTTGAACGCCTGGCTGCCCAGCGCCATCCTCGGCGTGAAAGTCGTCGATGCAGTCGGCGACATCCGCGCCCATCCCACCGGCGACATGGGCTCGATCGGCCTCGCCAACAGCCCGGAGGCGACGATCCAGGTCGCGGTCGGCGGCAACCGCGCCAGGAACCAGTACATCGAGCTGGTGACGCGCGGCGCCACCGCCAGGATCTCGCCGATCCTGCGCACCGCCTCGGACATGTCGGGCGGCTTCATCGCCTCCTGCCGCAACCCGGTCCCGGCAGCCTATGTCCGCAAGAACGCCGCGCTCGGCGGCATCTCGATGGCGCTGGCCCTGGGCGAGCGCATCCTCGCGGCGAAGCCGAAGGGCGGCGCGGCCGTGATCGATGCGATCTGCGACCAGACCGGCGGCACGATCATCGCGCGCGGACAGGTGGCCAGGAAGGATGTCCACTACACCAGCGAAGCCTTCGACATCGGCACGATCGAGGTCGGAACCGGCGAGGCCGCGCGCATCATCCACGTGATGAACGAGTACATGGCGGTCACCGATCGCGACGGCGCGCGCCATGCCTGCTTCCCGGACGTCATCACCACGCTGGACGGTGACGGCCAGCCGGTCAGCGCCGGCCATGTCCGCGAGGGCATGGAGCTTTCGGTGCTGCGCGTGCCCAAGGACAAGATCCCGCTGAGCTCCAGCGTGACCGATCCCAGCGTCTATCCGATCGTCGAGAAGGCGCTCGGCATGAACTTCACCGACTACGCGCTCCGCCGCGAAGGCTGAGCAGCGCAGACGCTTTCCGCCCTCCCCCGCAGGATCAACCGGATACCCTGACCATGAGCGATTTCGATCTCGTCCTCCGCGGCAACATCGTATTGTCCGACCGGATCATCGAGGATGGCTATGTCGCCGTCGCCGGCGGCAAGGTCGGCAAGGTTGGCTCCGGCACGCCGCCTTCGGCCCGCGAGACGCAGGATTTCCGCGGCCAGTGGATCATCCCGGGCGTCATCGACGGCCAGGTCCATTCCGGCAGCCAGGCCAATCACGAGGGCATCGGCATGTGCTCGCGCGCTGCGGCCGCCGGCGGCGTCACCGTTATGGTCGACATGCCCTATGACGAGCCGGAGCCGGTCACCAGCGCCAGGCTCTTCAACGAGAAGGTCGCGGTGGTCGAGCGCGACGCCCATGTCGACGTCGCGCTCTACGCCACCATCATCATCGAGAACGGGCTCCATGCCATCCCGGGGCTGGTCGAGGCCGGCGCCTGCGCCTTCAAGTTCTCGACCTTCGAGGCCAATCCGACACGCTTTCCCCGCATCGGCGACGACACGCTCTACGAAGCCTTCAAGCTGATCGAGCCGACCGGGCTGCTCTGCGGCGTCCACAACCAGGACCAGGAGATGACCCGGCGCAACATCGCCAGGCTGACCGAGGCCGGCGACACTGGCCCGGACGCCTTCCTGCGCGCCCATACGCCGCTGATCGAGAATCTCGCCACCGCGCGCATCTACGAGATCGGCGCCGAGACCGGCGCGCGGGCACACGCCGTCCACGTTTCGACCTCGCGCGGCTTCGAGATCTGCAACATGTACAAGCGCGCCGGCTACAAGGCGACGGTCGAGAGCTGCGTGCAGTACTTCATGCTCAACGCCGAGGAGCATGTGCCGCGCTTCGGCGCCAAGGTGAAGCACTACCCGCCGATCCGGCCGAAGGCCGAGAGCGACCTGCTCTGGAGCCACCTCGCCGCCGGCCATTGCGACTTCATCTCCTCGGACCACGTCTCCTGGGGGCTGGAGAAGAAGGGCGATCCGATGATCTTCAAGAACACCTCCGGCGGCCCCGGCATCGAGACACTGCTGCCGGCGCTGTGGACCGGCTGCGAGGAGCACGGCCTGTCCCCGACCATCGTGGTGAAGCAGCTCTGCGAGGGGCCGGCCAAGGCCTTTCTGCTCGCCGACAAGGGCCGGCTCGAAGCCGGCGCCGATGCCGACATCACCGTGCTGGAACCCGGCCGCTTCATCCATGATCCCAGCAAGAGCCTGGCGGCGGTGAAGTGGAGCTCGATGGAGGGCCGCGAGTTCCGCGTCCGCGTCGCCGCGACCTATGTCCGCGGTCAGCTCGCCTGGGATGGCCAGCAGATCCGCAACAAGGCCGGCGACGGCCGCTTCCTGCGCCCGGCGGCCTGAACCGCGATGTCGATCGATCAGGACCGGCTCTGGCGGCGCATCGAGGCGCTCTCGCGGATCACCGATCCGGAGCGCCCGTGGACGCGCCGCTCGTTCACGCCGCGCTTCCTCGAAGGCCGTGCCTGGCTTGAAGCGGAGTTCCGCGCCGCCGGGCTGGAGGCGGAGCTCGACGCCGCCGGCAACCTGATCGGCCGGCTCGCCGGTGCCGATCCCAAGCTGAAGCCGATCCTGGTCGGCTCGCACTCCGACACCGTCCCCTCCGGCGGCCGCTATGACGGCATTTTGGGCGTGCTTGCCGCGCTGGAGGTGGCGCAGAGCTTCAGCGAGCGCGGCGACCGCTTGCGCCACACGCTGGAGGTCGTCGACTTCCTGGCCGAGGAGCCGAGCGAGTTCGGCCTCTCCTGCATCGGCAGCCGCGCGCTGGCCGGCGCGCTCACCGAACAGCATCTCGCCCTCACCCGCCCGGACGGCATGACGATGCGCGAAGGCATCGCCTTCGTCGGCGGGCAGCCGGAGGAGTTGGCTTCCGTCAGGCGCGAGCCCGGCAGCATCGCTGCCTATGTCGAGGTCCATATCGAGCAAGGCCGCGTGCTGGAGAACGAGCGCATCCCGATCGGCATCGTCACCGATATCGTCGGCATCCGTCGCGAGCGCATCGTGGTCACCGGCCGGGCCGACCACGCCGGCGCGACGCCGATGCCGCTGCGGGCCGATGCGTTGGTCGGAGCGTCGAAACTGGTCGAGGCTGCCTATAAGCGCGCACTGGCCACCGCGCGCGACAACCAGCCGCTGGTCGCGACCTTCGGGCGCATCGAGGTCAGCCCCAACGCCGCCAACGCCGTACCGGGCGAAGCGATTCTGACGCTCGAGGTCCGCTCCGGCAACGAAGCTGCGGTCAAGGCCTTCGGCGACGCGCTGGTGAGCGACCTGCTCCCTGCGCTGGAAGAGCTGCATCTCACGATCTCGTCCGAGCCGATCAGCCATGTCGCGCCGACGGCCTGCGCGCCTGAGGTTCGCTCCGCCATCGCCAATGCCGCGGCCTCGCTCGGCCTTGCCACGCGCGACCTGCCGAGTGGCGCCGGCCATGACGGCGTCTTCGTCGCGAAGACCGGCCCGATCGGCATGATTTTCGTCCCCTGCCTCGACGGGCGCAGCCATGCGCCGGAGGAATCGATCGAGCCGGAGCAGGCCGGTGACGGCGCCCGCGTCCTGGCCGAGACGGTTCGCCTGCTCGATGCGAACCTGGGCTGAGGCGATGGACTGGGCAGCAACAGATCTGGCGGAACGCGATCTCTACAAGCTCCTCGTCAACACGGTACTGCCGCGCCCGATCGCGCTCGTCACCACCGTCAATGCGCAAGGGCGCGCCAATGCCGCTCCCTTCAGCTTCTTCAACGTCTTCAGCCATGCGCCGCCGCTTGTCGTGCTCGGCATCGAAGGACGCGATGGCGCGCCCTCACCGCTGAAGGACACCATGCGCAACATCCGCGCGACCGGCAGCTTTGTCGTCAACCTCGTCGACCGCGCCATGGTCGAGGCGATGCAGATCTGCGCCATCGACTTCCCCGATGACATCGACGAGATCGCGGCGGCCGGACTTGCGAGCGCGCCCGGCACGTCGATCAAGGCGCCGCGCCTCGCTGCCTCCCCCGTCCAGCTGGAATGCCGCGAGACGGTCTCGCTCTCGCTCGGCACCCGGCATCGCAACCTCGTCGTCGGCGAGATCGTCCACCTCCACATCCGCGACGACATCGTCGACGAGCGCCTGCATGTCGACGTCGACAAGCTCGATCTCGTCGGCCGCCTGCATGGCGTCGACTGGTATCTGGGCCTGCGCGACCGCTTCCAGGTTCCGCGCCAGACGCTCGACGGCTGGCGCCAGCGAACGCAAGCCAATCCCGAAGGAGAGGTGTCGTGAGCGGCACGATCTACGTCATCAATCCCAACTCGACCGAGCGCGTGACCAGGGAGATCGACGTCGCCGTCGCGCCGCTGCGCATGGCGGGCGGTCCGGCGATCGACTGCCTGACGCTGGCAGAGGGCCCTCCCGGCATCCAGTCGCAGCGCGATGTCGACGGGCTGATCCCGGCGTTGCTGAAACGCGCCGCCGGCCTGGAGAACGAGGCGGCCGCCTTCGTCATCGCCTGCTTCTCCGATCCCGGCATGCATGCGCTGCGCGAGCAGAGCGAAAAGCCGGTCCTCGGCATCGCTGAAAGCGGCGTGCTGACCGCGCTGACGCTCGGCCAGCGCTTCGGCATCGTCGCGATGCTGCAGAATTCGATCCCGCGCCATCTGCGCTATCTCGGCGCGATGGGGGTGATGGATCGCTTCGCCGGCGACCTGCCGGTCAACCTCACCATCGCCGAGATGGCCGACGATGCGCTCACGCTCGGGCGCATGACCACCGTCGGCCGGACCTTGCGCGACACGCACCATGCCGACGTGCTGGTCATGGGCTGCGCCGGCATGGCGCGCTTCCGCGAGCCGCTGGAACAAGAGCTCGGCATTCCGATCGTCGAGCCGACGCAGGCGGCGGTGACGCTGGCGATCGGGCGCGTGCGTCTGGGCTGGGGCGGGCGCCCTCTCCGCGCGAGCTGAAGCATGGATGGTCTCGCTATCGAACTCGCCGGGCTCCTCGGCGAGGCGAATCTCCTCGTCTTCACCCAGGACCAGGCCCGTCCTGTCGACCGCTCCCTGCCCGCTTCCACCAGTAACTGAGGACGATCATGACTTTGCTCGATGAAACCGCGAAGGGCGTCTACGTCATCGCGGTGACGCCTTTCACCGAAACCGGCGCGCTCGACCTGGAGAGCACCGACCGCATGGTCGATTTCTATCTGGAGAAGGGCGCGACCGGTCTCACCGTGCTCGGCATGATGGGCGAGGCACCGAAGCTGACGGCGGACGAGTCCCGCATCTTCGTCCGCCGCGTGCTGGCCCGGGTCCAGGGCCGTGTGCCGGTCGTCGCCGGCGTCTCCGCTTCCGGGTTCGCCGCGATGCGCGAACTCAGCGAGAGCGTGATGGGCGACGGCGCCGCCGGCGTCATGGTCGCGCCGCCGTCGAATTTGCGCACTGATGACCAGATCGTCGCCTATTACGCCATGGCGGCCGAGACACTGGGACCGAAGACGCCCTTCGTCCTGCAGGATTTCCCGCTGGTCGCCCAGGTCCAGATCACTCCGGCAGTGGTTCTGAAGATCGTCGCCGCTCATCAAAGCTGCGTCATGCTCAAGCACGAGGACTGGCCGGGCCTCGCCAAGATCTCGGCCCTGCGCGCCGCCAGCGATCAGGGCGCGCGCCGCATCTCGATCCTCGTCGGCAATGGCGGCATCTTCCTGCCGGAGGAACTCTCGCGCGGCGCCGATGGCGCCATGACCGGCTTCGCCTATCCCGAGATGATGGTCGATGTCTGGCGGGCCCATGCTGCCGGCGACATCGAGCGGGCGCATGATCTCTTCGACGCCTATCTGCCGCTCGCCCGCTACGAGCAGCAGCCCGGGCTCGGCCTCTCCATCCGCAAGCACATCCTGGCGAAGCGCGGCGCGATCGCCTCCGCCACGCTGCGCAAGCCGGGCGGGGCATTGTCCGGGGCCGATATCGCCGATATCGAACGACTCATTGCACGCCAGGAGCGGCGCCTGAAGGAGATCGGCTGATGGATCTGGGACTGACCGGAAAGCGCGCGCTGGTACTCGGCGCGAGCCGCGGGCTCGGCGCCGCGATCGCGCAGACCCTCGCCGCTGAGGGCGCGACCGTCATCGCGGCCGCCCGCAGCACCGATGTGACGGAGAGCTGGATCGCTGCGCTGCCCGTAGACCAGCGCGGCCGCGTCAGCGCCGCCCGGCTCGACCTCGCCGATCTCGGCTCGGTCGACGCGCTCGCCGACCGCGTCGTCGCGGCAGGCGGCATCGACATCCTGATCGGCAACTCCGGCGGCCCGCCGCCCGGCGAGGCCCGCGACGCCAAGCGGGCCGACTGGCTCGTGCATTTCGAGGGCATGGCCGCCAATCTCTTCCATCTGGCACAGCGCCTGCTGCCCGGCATGGCGGAGCGTGGCTGGGGGCGCATCGTCACCATCGCCTCCTCCGGCGTCGAGCAGCCGATCCCGCGCCTGGCCCTGTCGAACGGCATTCGCGCCGCAGTGATCGGCTGGTCGAAGACCCTGGCCTCCGAGGTCGCGGGCAGCGGCGTGACGGTCAATGTCGTCCTGCCGGGCCGCATTCACACCGAGCGCGTCAACCAGCTCGACGATGCCGCGGCCGCCCGCAGCGGCGGCACGCGCGAGGCCGTCGCCCAAGCCTCGATGGCGGCGATCCCGGCAGGCCGCTACGGCAAGCCCCAGGAATTCGCCGATGTCGTCGCCTTCCTCGCCAGCGAGCGGGCGAGCTATGTCACCGGTGCGAAGATCCGCATCGACGGCGGCCTGATCAGGGGCATCTGAGCGCCCGCCGGCCGCGTGCGCACGTGGGGCCGGCTGCTAGACCGCCACCTCAGCCTTGATCGCCGCCTGCGGCGAGTAGTCCTCGACCGCGAAATCGTCGATCCGGTAGTCGTCGATGCTCGCGGCATGCCGGGTGAGCCGCATGGTCGGGAACGGCCGCGGTTCGCGCGTGAGCTGCTCGCGAGCCTGATTCAGGTGGTTGAGATAGAGATGGAAGTCTCCGCCGACCCAGATCAGCTCGCCCGGGCGAAGCCCTGCCTGCTGCGCCAGCATCAGCTGCAGCGCCGTGGCCCCGACAAAATTGAACGGCGCCCCGAGCAGCAGATCGACCGATCTCTGGAACAGGAGGCAGTTCAGGCGTCCGTCCGAGGTCACATGGTACTGGTACACCATGTGGCAGGGCGGCAGCGCCATTGTGCCGAGTTCCGGCACGTTCCAGCCGTGGAAAAGCATCCGGCGGCTCGCCGGATTGGTCCGAAGCGTCTCGATCAGCGTCGCGATCTGGTCATGCTCGCGGCCGTCCGCACCGAGCCAGCGGCGCCATTGCTTGCCATAGACCGGGCCGAGTTCGCCCCAGCGCGCGGCGAAGGCATCATCCTCGACGATCCGCTGCTCGAACGCGTCCTGCGAGATGGCTTCGCCGGTCTCGCGGCGATAACGGTCGAGCGGCCAGTCGGTCCAGATCCGCACGTTCTCGCGCAGGAGCGGCTGGATATTGGTGCCGCCGGTCAGGAACCACAGCATCTCCTTGACGGCGGTCTTCCAGTAGACGCGCTTGGTCGTGAGGATCGGCGCCTGCCCCTCCGAGAGGTCGAACCGCACCATCGCGCCGAACAGCGAACGGGTGCCGACGCCGGTGCGGTCGAGCCGCTCGTCGCCTCGCTCGAGCACATCCGACAGAAGGTCGAGATACTGATATTCCGGATGCCTACGCTTCACTCACGGCCTCCACCAAGGTTGGCTCCGCTGCCGCGCCTCTCCTCCGCACTGAAGGAGCGCGCCTGCAGGCGATCGCCCTTGCGGACGCCTGCGCCGAGGACGCGCTGCCACGGAGTGTGATGGTGGTGCATTGAACCCGAATTCGAATCTGCAAAGCCCGCGATATTAGCGCCATCCGCGCCGGCGCGCTCCTCGCGCGCCGCAGCTCTCAACCGCTTTTCGCGCAGCCCTCGCGGCCAGGTCTCACGGCATCGAAATAAATCGTGATCGCTCCGGATATTGCAATGCCGAAGGGTCGCCCCAATCTGAATGCCTGATGAACAGAAGGGGCGCTTCGGGCCTGCGCTTGAGGTATCGGACGAAGGTGGCTTCCGGTTTCCGGAACGATCCGATGCTCCATCAAAAGCCCGGCTGATGAGGATCGTATCATGAGCAGACTATCCATGCTGGCCGCACTGCTTCTGGCAGTGGGCCTGGCAGGGCAAGCTTCGGCCTCCGCCTGGGCCGAGAGCAAACCTCATAATCCGGCGGCTGCCACCGCGCCGAAGATCACGGAAGCGCAGGCCCGCTCCATCGCTTTCCGCCACGGCCTCGTCCATGTCGAGGAGATCGCTCTCTCCGACTGGCGCTGGGAGATCGCCGGGCGCGCCCAGGGCGGCGTCGAGGTCACCCTCGATCTCAACGCCTATGACGGCTCGGTGATCGGCGGCGCGGCGGCGCCCTGATCGCCTCTTCTCCGGAAACGGCACAGGCCGCGGGATTTTCCCGCGGCTTTTTCGTATCTGCGGAGAAATTAGCCGGGGCCCCCTCCTCCTCTCTTTCCCCGCGCGTTCTCAGCGCCTATATTCGGCTTGCCGCTCGCAAGGGCGGCTATGGTGATAAACGGACTTCGTAATAAGCCTTTCGGACCCGGGGGCGGTACCCGGCGCCTCCACCCCAGCCCTGCGGCGCGAGCAGCAGGAGACTTGCAACCCTCGCGGTTGCAGGGCTGCGGCGGGGGCGAAATAGGATCGACGAGGGTGTAAAGGTTGTTCTTTTGCCCGGCATGGTTCCGCCGTTATCGGGCCGTTGCATAGTTGCCAACGACAACAATGCTCGGGTTGCTGTCGCCGCGTAAGCGGTGCTGGTTCCCAAACCAAAGCCCTTGCGCTTAGCCGCGTAAGGCGGGGCTCGGAGGCGCCTGGCAACAGAAGCCTCCACTTTTTTGTCCGGCTCAGGCGGCCGGTGCGGAGCAGCAGAGGAGGCCCTTCCTTTGCATAAGAAGTGCTCTAAACTAATGGAATCGGTCACGTTTTTCGTTTCGGGGAGCTTCCCACCGGTCGCGGCGTGATCTAGAGGAGCGGAAACGGAACCCGGACCCGATGACCAAGGATATTCTCCGCTACGACCTGATGGTGCAGGACGCGCTCAAGGGCGTCGTCCGCAAGATCCTGGCCGAGGCGGGCCGCGACGGGCTCCCGGGCGAGCATCATTTCTACATCACCTTCCGGACGACCGCGCCGGGCGTGCGGTTGTCGCAGCGCCTGCGCGAGAAGCATCCGGACGAGATGACGATCGTGCTCCAGCACCAGTTCTGGGACCTCAACGTCAGCGACCACGCCTTCGAGGTCGGCCTCTCCTTCTCCGGCGTGCCGGAGCGGCTGCTGATCCCCTATGACGCGATCACCACCTTCTTCGATCCGTCGGTCCAGTTCGGCCTGAAGTTCGAGACGCAGGATGCAGGCGCCGAGGCGCAGGCGAGCGAGCCCGCCGCCCCGGCGAAGGCCCCGCGCGGCGCCGCCTCCGAACCCAGCATCGCACCTGCCGCCCCCCTCGCCCTTCCGCCCAAGCCGGCGCAGAAGGCGCTGCCGGCCAGCGGACAGAAGGAAGCAGCCGAAGCGGATGCCGAGGCCAAGCCCGAGGCCGAGGAGGAAGGCGGCGCCCAGGTCGTCAGCCTCGACGCCTTCCGCAAGAAGACCTGAGACCTAAGGACTTCCATCATGACCGGATTCCGCAGCGAGACCGATTCCTTCGGTCCGATCGACGTCGCCGCCGACCGCTACTGGGCGGCGCAGACGCAGCGCTCGCTGCAGAATTTCAAGATCGGCGGTCCGGCCGAGCGCATGCCGCTGCCGCTGGTGCATGCGCTGGTCCTGGTCAAGAAGGCCGCTGCCACCGTCAATGCGAAGCTCGGCTTGCTCGACGGCAAGGTCGAGACCGCAATCATCCAGGCTGCCGACGAGGCGCTTTCCGGCAAGTTCGACGAGCATTTCCCGCTCGTCGTCTGGCAGACCGGCTCCGGCACCCAGTCGAACATGAACGTCAACGAGGTGCTGGCCAACCGCGCCAACGAGATCCTCGGCGCCGGCCTCGGCAAGAAGAGCCCGGTCCACGCCAACGACCACGTCAACAAGGGCCAGTCCTCCAACGACAGCTTCCCGACCGCGATCCATATCGCCGCCGCGCTCGCCGTCTCCAAGGAACTCCTGCCGGCGCTCGGCCGGCTGAAGGATGCCTTAGACGCCAAGGCGAAGGCTTTCGCCGACCTCGTCAAGATCGGCCGCACCCATCTCCAGGACGCAACTCCGGTCACGCTCGGCCAGGAATTCTCCGGCTATGTCGCGCAGATCGAGCTCGGTATCGCCCGGATCGAGCAAACCCTGCCCGGCCTGCTGGCGCTCGCCCAGGGCGGCACCGCGGTCGGCACCGGCCTCAATGCTCATCCCGATTTCGCCAAGGCCTTCTCGGCCGAGGTCGCCAGGCTGACCGGCCTGCCCTTCCGCACCGCCGACAACCTGTTCGAGGCGCTCGCCAGCCATGGCGCGATCTCCTACAGCCATGGCGCGCTGACCGCACTCGCCATGGACCTGTTCAAGATCGCCAACGACATCCGCCTGATGGGCTCGGGCCCGCGCTCCGGCCTCGGCGAAATCAGCCTGCCCGAGAACGAGCCGGGCTCCTCGATCATGCCGGGCAAGGTCAATCCGACCCAGGCCGAGGCGCTGACCATGGTCGCGACCCGCGTGCACGGTAACCAGGCGACCGTCGCCTTCGCCGCCAGCCAGGGCCATTTCGAGCTCAACGTCTTCAAGCCGGTGATCGCGCAGGCTTTCCTGCAATCCGCTCGCCTCCTGGCGGACGCGGCCGACAGCTTCCGCACCAATTGCGTCGAAGGCATCGAGCCCAATCGCGAGCGCCTCGCCGAATTGCTCTCGCGCTCGCTGATGCTGGTGACGGCGCTCGCCCCGGCGATCGGCTACGACAAGGCCGCCAGCATCGCCAAGGCGGCTCATCACAACGGCACGACGCTGCGCGAGGAAGCGCTCAAGGCCGGCGTCGACGCCGGGCTCTTCGACAAGACCGTCGTCGCCGAAGACATGCTCAGCCCGGGCTGATCATGGCCGAGATCGTCAATCTCCGCCGCGCCCGCAAGGCCCGCGACCGGGCGAGCGCCGAGGCGGTAGCCGAGCAGAACCGGATCGCGTTCGGCCGGACCAAGGCCGAGCGCAAGCTGACCGAGGCGGAGAAGACGCTGGCCGAGCGCCGCCTCGAAGGCCATCGCCTTTCCGACGATTCCGACAGCAAGGACAAGGCGTGAGCGGCAGACTATGAGCGGCCTGCGCAAACGCTCCCTCGCCATCGCCGGCCACCGCACCAGCGTCTCGCTCGAAGAGCCGTTCTGGGAGGCGCTGAAGGAGATCGCGGCGGCCGAGAAGCGGCCGATCGCCAGCCTGGTGGTGGAGGTCGATTCCGGCCGCGGCGAGCTCAACCTCTCATCGGCGCTGCGGCTGCGCGTGCTCGCCCATTATCGCGGGCGCACCGAAGCCGCGAGGCTCACACCTGCGGACTGACCAGCAGGCGCCGCGCCGTCTCGACGACGGCGCGCGTCAGACCCGCCAGCCGATCCCCCGCGACCCGGTTGATCTGCCAGAACAGCGGTGTATCGAGCGCCGTACCCGGCATGAGCTCGCTCAGCCTGCCGGCATCGAGATGCTCCCGCACCAGCAATTCGGGATTGGCGCTCCAGCCGATGCCGAGCAGGCACGCCTCGACGAAGCCTTGTGTCGACGGCACCCAATGCACGGGATGGCCGGGGCTTTTGCCGAAGGCGAGCTCCATCCACTGGCTCTGCAGCCGGTCCTTCTGGTTGAAGACCAGCGAGGGCGCCTGTGCCAGCGCAAGCAAAGTCACACCGCCAGCAAAATGACGCGCCATGAAGCCCGGGCTCGCCGTCGCGACGTAGCGCAGCGAGCCGAGCGGGATCACCCGGCAGCCCTGGATCGGCTTGTCCAGCGCGGTGACGGCGGCAAGCACGCGCCCTCGCCGCAGCCATTCGGCCGTATGCTCCTGATCGTCGACGGCAATGTCGATGAGGTGCGAGCTCCGCTCCGCGAACGCCGCCACGGCGCGCAGGAACCAGGTCCCGAGGCTGTCGGCGTTGGCGGCGACCCTTAGCGTGACGCGCTGCTGCGGCTGATCCGGCTCGGCCAGCGCCGGCAGCCGCGTCATCAGCTCGCCTTCGAGCAGGCCGACCTGCTCCATATGCCGACAGAGCCATTCGCCGCGTTCTGTCGCCGTGCAGGGCTGCCCCCGGATGATCAGCACCGTCCCCAGCCGTTCCTCGAGTTGCTTGACCCGCTGCGAGACGGCCGAGGGCGTGACGTTCAGCGCCTGCGCCGCCTTGTCGAAGCTGCCGGTCCTGATCACGAGCGAGACGGCCTGCAAGGCGGGATAGTCGAGCATCACATTAGCTCAGCTTAATCAAGATAACGATGTTTAACTACACTAAGGAAGCTTCCGCGCCTAGGCAGAGCGGCGAAACGGGACCGCCACTCATGCCTTTCTCCGTCTATGTCACCGGCTTCACCATGGGTCTCAGCCTGATCGTCGCGATCGGCGCCCAGAACAGCTTCGTGCTGCGGCAGGGCCTCAGGAACGAGCATGTCTTCGCGGTCTGCCTCACTTGTGCGCTCTCGGATGCGGTGCTGATCCTCGCCGGCGTCGTCGGGCTGAAGCAGGCGACGGCGCTGCTGCCCATGCTCGAACCGGCCCTGCGCTATGGCGGCGCCGCCTTCCTGATCTGGTATGGGGCGCGCAGTCTGCTCTCGGCCCTGCGCTCCTCCGAGGCTCTGGCGGTCGGTGCCGGAGGCGGCGCGACCCTCTCGGCCAGCCTCGTCACCTGCGCCGCGCTGACCTGGCTCAACCCGCACGTCTATCTCGACACCGTGCTGCTGATCGGCAGCATCGCCAGCCAGTTCCCGGGGCAGGAACTGGTCTTCGCCGCCGGCGCGATGACCGCCTCGTTCCTGTTCTTCTTCGGGCTCGGCTATGGCGCCCGCTGGCTGCGCCCACTCTTCGCCGACCCCAGGTCCTGGCGGATCCTCGACGGCATCGTCGCCGCCACCATGTGGGCGATCGCCTTCAAACTGCTGCAGGGTGGTTGACCGGCCCAAAACGAACAAAAAAAGCTGCCAAACCAGCAGCTTGCGAGCAGTAGCTGAATCACCGCCGCACGCGCTTGAATCAGTTTCCCAGCGCCTTGAATCAATTCTGCAGCGGCGAGCGCGACAGCGGCCGCGGCACCGACTGGATGTCGAGCGGCGGCGGCAATGGCGGCGCCTCGCCGCGCGGCCTGCCATATCCTGGCGGATCGCCCGGAATATAGGAGGGCGGCGCGCCCTGCAGGATCATCGGCCCGGGCCGGCCCTCGATCGCAGCGCGTATCGCCGCCTGCCGCGCCCGCTCGTCGGCTTCGGCCTTGCGCCGCTCGTCCTCGGCCTTGCGCGCCTCTTCCTGGCGTTTTGCGATCTCGGCCTTGCGCGCTTCCTCGACGAGGCGCGCCTCTTCCAGCCTGCGGGCGATCTCGGCCCGACGCACTTCTTCGGCCTGCCTCGCCTCCTCGGCCCGTCGCGCGAGCTCCGCCCGGCGCGCCTCTTCGGCGAGCCTGGCTTCCTCGGCCTTGCGCGCCTCCTCCGCCCGCTTCTCCTCGGCGATGCGGCGCTCCTCCTCGGCCTTCAGGAACTCGGCGAGCTTGCGCTCATTCTCGCGCATCTCGCGCTCGGCCCGCAGGCGCCGGATATGCATCGCCCGCTCGCGCTGGTCGGCCTCGAAGGCTTCGACCCGCTCGATCTCGCGCGCCAGCGCCCGCGCCGCCACGACATTGGAAAGCGCCCCGACATCGGTCTCGCGCCGCGGTGCCTCGATTGGCCCACGCCAGGCGACGCCGACCTGCGGCAACTGTTCCGGCCAGCCCTTCGGCGCCGCACCGAGTGGGCGCAGGTTCAGGCGCAGATCGGTCGTCATCGCCCGCCAGTCGACCAGTCCGGTCGCCTCGGCCCTGAGGCCCGCACGCTCGACCGAGACGGGCGAGACGCGCAGGACGCCGGCCGCCTGGGTGAAGGGGATGGTGACGTCGCCCAGCGGCCAGCTCGCCTTCTCCAGCGCCTCGCCGATCCTGTCCTGCAGGCGCCCGGTCTCGCTTTCAGACGCGTCGTCGCCCGTCGCGGCGATCACCTTGGAGATCGCGGCCGGGTCGAAGCGCGTCATGCCGGCGCCGGCGACGCTGATCGAGCCGGCACCGCCGAGCGCCGCGATCAGGCGCGCCGGGCTTTCGCCGGAGCCGCCCGCCTCGAAGCTGCCCGAGAGCTTGCCAGTCAGCGAACCCTTGGTCAGCACGGTGAGGTCGAGCCCGGCGAGGCCGAGCCTGCCGGTGATCTGCGCCAGCCCGCCCTCGCGGCGCGCCGTGAGCCGCCCGCTGACCTCGCCACCGGCATGGCTGCCGCGGAGGCTGTCGAGCGTCAGCCCGTCCGGCCCGGCCGCCAGATCGAGGCGAGCCTTCGACAGCGCGATCCTGTCGGTCAGCTCGAGCCGCTCGGCATTGAGAGCGAGCCTGATCTCGGAGAGCCCCGTCGCGCCCTGAAAGCGGCTCGGCGACCATTGGCTGCCGGCGACCGGCTGGGCCTGGCCGAGAATGGCCGAGAGCGCCGGCTGCAGCGCGAAGGACGGCAGATCGAGCCGCCCGCCGATCCCGCGCTCCGCCGAGAAGCTCAGCGCGCCGCGCGCCGCCTTGCCGCCGGCATTGACGACGAGGTCGTCGAGCCTCGCCTCGTCGCCGAAGCTGACGCGCCCGGACGCATCGAGCACGCCGTCCGGAACGAGCCGCGCCACCCCGTCCGGCAGGACCTGATCCGGCCCGTCGGCCTGCAGGCTGAGCCGTGCGGTATCTCCGCCTCCCTCCAGAACGAGCATCAGCCCGGGTCCGGCGAGCGAACCGACCGGCCCATGTGCGCCGAAGCCGAGCGAGAGCTCGCCCGAGCCGCCGCGCGCCGGGCGCGGCAGGCCGAAGGCGGCGAAGGCACGGCGCCTATCGTCGAGCGAGAGCTTCACTTCGCCGCCGTTCCACTGCCCGGCGGCGTCGAGCTTGCCGTTGAGCGAGAGCCGCCCGGCCTGAGCCGAGCCCTCTGCCACGACGCTGGTCTCGCCATTTGCTGCGCGCGCCAGCTTGAAGCCGGCATCGATCCCGGCGAGCCCGTCCTCGATCCGCGGCAGCACGCGCCGGAAGCCCTCCGGCAGCAGCGGCCCGGCCAGCGCCGTCAGCGCGGCGAAGCGCGGCGCACGCACCCGCCCGGCGATCTCGCCGCCGCCCGGCAGCAGCGCGCCCTCGCCCTCGACCTTGACGCCGCCGAAGCCGTCGACGGCCAGGCGGCTGAGGCGCCAGTCGCTGCCTTGCCGGGTCAGGGCGAGCCGGGCCGAGCCCGGCGGTGCTGCGAGGTAGCGCAGACCGTTCAGGGTGAGATCGAGCGAAAGGTCGCGCCGGCCGGTGAGCGCATTCAGGCTGTCGCCCGGCGGCAGGGTCGCAAGGTCGAGCCCGTTCAGGGTCAGCTTGGCATCGAGCCTGCTGGGCGTGATCGCACCGGAGCCTTCCAGACGCGGGCCGGAGCCCGCCCGCGCGGTCATGCGCGTGATGGCGAGGCGCTCATTGCTCCAGTCCAGTGTCGCCGTCCCGTCGAGGCTGCGCAGGGCCGCGAAGCTGTCGGCCAGCCCGGCCTCTACGCCGAGCCGCGCCAGCGCCAGCGCCGCCCGGCGCGCATCCGGTGCCTTGGCCTCGACCGTACCGCGGAAGCCCTGGCCGTCGAGCCCGCCGCGGGCATCGAGGACAGCGTTGGCGATCCTGACCGTGGCGCTTCCCGCCTCGATCCCGTCGCCGTCGAGCTTGCCGCGCAGGGCAAAGCCGCTGAAATCCTCGCCGCGCCAGACGATCTGGTCGAGATCCAGCGAGAGATCGACCGGCCCCGGCAATGCCTGCAGAGCGCGCTGGTAGCCCGGCCGCTGGGCCAGCGCTTCCGCCAGCATATCGGCATCGAGCCGGCGCGCCTTGAGCTGGACGCTGCCCTTGCTGTCCGCCGGGTTGAACGATCCCTCGCCCTCGAGCCGCGCGGCCCCGCCAGCGATCTCGATGGCCAAACCGGAGAAGTCGAGGCGCCGGCTGTCGCCATTCACCCGTCCCGCCAGACTGACGGCGCCGCCGGGCGCGATCGTGAACCCGCCTTCGAGCGCGGGCCGGACACGCCCTTCCGAGCCGGCGAGGATCAGCGAGCCGTCGAAGCCGAACTGCGTCTGCTCGCCGGTGACCGAGGCCTTGGTGCGCAATCGCCCGTCGGCTTCGATCGCGCCGGTGGCGAAGCGCAGGGACGAACCGGCGATCTCGCCCTCGACACGCCAGGGCCCGTGCAGGGCGACGGCGGAGACGTCGACCGAGATCGGCGCCAGCGTCTGTGCCGCCTTGCCGGGCTCGCGCCAGATCAGGGCCGAGCGGCGGATCGCCAGGCGATCGATCGCCGTCTCGCTCGGCAGGCCCCCGCCCTGGCGGGCCGGCAGGGCGATGGCGCCGCTCTCGTCGGCGACGAGGCTCAGCGTCATCCCGTCGGCCTCGGCCTCGATCAGCCTGAACTCGCCGCGCGCCAATGGCGCCAAAGCGAGCTCGGCCGTCAGCGTCTCGATGGTTGCCCCGCTCGCCCCGGCTTCGCCGGAGCCGAGGCGCACCTGGGCGAGCGTCAATCGCGGCGACGGCAGCAGCCGCAGACCGATCTCGCCGCCGACGCGCGTCTCCACCCCGAGCGCCGCGCTGATGCGCTGCTCGAAATGGGGCCTGTACTCGCGCCAGTCGACGAAGCCCGGCCCCAGCAGCGCCGCCAGCAACGCCGCGACGAGCAGCCCGGCCAGTAAGGTCAGGGCCTCACGCACGCTCTTGCATCAATCCTCGAATGTCGACGGCACGATCATGCACGCAAGTCGCGGCAGGATCACGACATTCTTGCGAATGATCCCCGTCCGGAATGTCACAAGGCGATGATCTTGCCCGGATTGAGGATATTCTGCGGGTCGAGCGAACGTTTGATCAGCCGCATCACGTCGAGCGCGGCGGGGCTGTGCTCGATCGTGAGGTACTTCATCTTCTTCTGGCCGACGCCGTGCTCGCCGGTGCAGGTGCCCTCCATGGCCAGCGCCCGCTTGACCAGCCGGTCGATGAAGGCCTCGCAGCGCGCGACCTCGTCGGGATCGGCGAGATCGACCAGCGGCTGGGTGTGGAAATTGCCGTCGCCGACATGGCCGACGATTGGCGCGATCAGGCCCGACGCCTCGATGTCGCGCTTGGTCTCGTCGACGCATTCGGCCAATCGCGAGATCGGCACGCAGACATCGGTCGCGACCGATTCCGCGCCGGGCCGCAGCGCGCGGGCCGCCCAGTAGGCGTCGTGCCGCGCCTGCCACAGCTTCGAGCGGTCCTCGGGCCTTGTCGCCCAGTCGAATGGCCCGCCGCCGAACTCGGCCGCGATCTCGCCGAAGCGCTCGGCCTGCTCCTTCACGCCCTCCTCCGAGCCGTGGAACTCGACGAACAGCATCGTCGTCTCCGGCAGGCCGAGCTTGGAATGCAGGTTGACGCCGCGCATCATCACATCGTCGACCAGCTCGATCCGCGCCACCGGCAGGCCGGACTGGATCGTCATGATCGTCGCATCGCAGGCCGCCTTCACCGAGGGGAACGGGCAGACGCCCGCCGACATCGCCTCGGGGATGCCGTGCAGCTTCAGCGTCACCTCGGTGATGATGCCGAGCGTGCCTTCCGAGCCGACGAGCAGGCGGGTGAGGTCGTAGCCGGCGGAGGATTTGCGGGCCCGGCTCGCAGTCTTGACGATGGCGCCGTCGGCCATCACCGCGGTCAGCGCGATGACATTGTCCTTCATCGTGCCGTAGCGCACCGCATTGGTACCGGAGGCGCGCGTCGCCGCCATGCCGCCGATCGAGGCGTCGGCGCCCGGATCGATCGGGAAGAACAGGCCCTGGTCGCGCAGATGCTCGTTCAGCTCCTTGCGGGTGACGCCGGCCTCGACGGTGCAGTCGAGATCCTCGGCATGCACCGCGACGACCCGCTTCATCTGCGACATGTCGATGCAGACGCCGCCGAAGGGCGCGTTGACATGGCCTTCCAGCGAGGTGCCAGTCCCGAAGGCGATGGCGGGAACTCCATGCTTGACGCACAGTTTCACTATGGAGGCCACTTCTTCGGTGCTCTGCGGATAGACGACCGCATCCGGCGGCTGGTTCGGAATCCAGGTCAGGGTGTGGCCGTGCTGCTGCCGGACCGCCAGGCTGGTGACGAGCCGGTTGCCGAACAGAGCCGCCAATGCCTGCGTCAGCGCGGCGACGGCCTGCGGCGACGGCGGCAGCTCTGCAGCACGAGCAAGGGGGGCCTGAGACACGGAAGCTGTAGAAGGCATTGTCATGGCTGGAGAACTTCGCCTAGTCTGGAATGGTTCGGCCTTGGGGTAGCGGCGTTTAGTGTTTTCACGCGCCACGCCCGCGCCGGCAAGAGCTGGCGGCGCAGAGCCGCCTACACAGCGACGAGAGACGGACCGAAAGGAGGAGCCGATGCCGGACGAAATTCGCACGCCCGCTTTGTTTTTCGCTCCCTTCGTCTCGTCCCCGATGCGGGTCGAGCCGCAATGGATCGACTATAATGGCCATCTCAACATGGCCTATTACCATGTCCTGTTCGACCGCGCGGTCGACGAGGTCTTCTCGCTGGTCGGCCTCAACCAGGATTATGTCAAAAGCCGCAAGGCGTCATTCTTCGCCGCCGAATGCCATGTCCTCTACAAGCGCGAATTGTCGGCGCGGGATCTCGTCCGCGTCACCGCGCAACTGATCGCCTTCGATGACAAGCGGCTGCATTATTATCTCGAGATGCGCCATGCCAGCGAAGGCTGGCTCGCCGCGACCTCCGAGAATCTGTCGCTGCACGTCGACATGGTGAGCCGCAAGGTGACGCCCTTCCCGGCCGACATCCTCGCCAATCTCGCGATCATGAAGGCGGCGCATGCGCAGATGCCGCGCCCGGCCACGGTCGGCCGGATGATCGGCATGCCGCAGAAGAGCGCGATCACGCTCGGCGAGCCGGTGGAGGAAGCCGAGCGCGAGACCGAGACGCGGCACTAGCCGCGCTCGCTATCTTGTCTTTCAACGCTGCGGATAGATGGTCTCGCCGCGCTTGAGCATCTCGACGAAGGCCGCGATCTTCTTCCGCCGCCCGGCCTCCGTCTTGAGATTGTGGACGCGAAACGCCAGCGCGAAGCGGTTCTGTGCGCTCAGCCTCGACAGCATCTCCTTCGCCTGGGGTTCTGCGTCGATCGCGGCTTGCAGGTCATCGGGGATCTTCAGGTTTCGGCCGGCGCCGTAAGCGCGCGCCCAGCGGCCATCGGCCTTGGCCGCATCGACCTGCACCAACCCGTGGCTGGTCATGCGCCCCTCCGTGATCAGCCGGGCGACATTGTCGACATTGATCTGGCTCCAGATGCTCTTGGCGGTCCGCGGCGTGTAGCGCTGCAGATAGCTGCGCTCGTCGTGCCCCTTCTTGACGCCATCGATCCAGCCCCAGCACAGCACGACGTCGATCGCCTCCTTGGGCGTGATCGACGGCAAGCCCGACGAGAGCTTGTGGATCTTGATCCAGACCTCGTCCGCACGGTCATAATGCTCGCCGAGCCACGCGTAGAAGCGCGCCGCATCCTCGAATTCCCGGACCTTGTCAGGGTCGACCACTACCGGCGCCATCGCTGCTCCAAAATTCTCGATCGGGCCGGAAGGCCGAACATCTCTCTAGCGCGGGGGTGCTTCGCTCGTGTCAGCACCGGACCCAGACGGCTACTCGTCGCCGTCCGGTATCTTCAGCCGATGACCGCAGGCCTTGCAGTGCACCGCGTCGGGGTCGTGGCGCTGCAGGGCGCATTCCGGACAGGGGAAGGTCACCTTGTGCGGCCGGAACACCGCCTGCGCCAGCCGCACAAACAGGGAGATTCCGGTGATCATCACCACGATCGAGGTCAGCTTGCCGGCGATCCCCGGCAGGGTGATGTCGCCGAAGCCGGTGGTCGTCACCGTCGTGACGGTGAAGTAGAGCGCCTCGACATAGCCCTCCAGCCCCGGCCGGCTCATGAAGAAGAAGGTGTAGACGAAGCCGGTGACGACGAAGAGGAAGGTCAGGAGATTGATCAGCGCTCGCGCCACATCCTCCCAGTCGCGATAGCGCGTCTCGCGCAATTGCGCCCAGATCAGGCCGCGCTGCGACAGCGACCAGAGCCTCAGGATGCGCAGGAAGCCGAAATTCTCCAGCCATTGCGGCGCCAGCAGCGTCGCCAGGATGAAGAGGTCGAGCAGCATGGTCGGCTGGCGCAGCAGCCGCAGCATGTTCGAGGACGCCAGGAAGCGCGCCGCGATCTCTGCGGCGACGATGATCGCGACGGCATAGTCGAGCCAGAGGAATTCCGGCCGGTCGCGCAGCATCGGTGTCGCGACGAAGAAGCCGATGATCAGCAGGTCGATGATCAGCGTTGCGAACTGGAAGCGTAGCGCCGCCGGCGTCCGGCCATGGTAGAGCTGCCGAAGCCGGTCGCGCAGCCCGGAATGTCCACTGCTGCTGTCGTCAGGATCGGCGGCGGCGCTCATCCCGCTGGCGTAGCAGCGCGGCGGCGATGGCGTCCAGCCCCGGCGCTCAGGCCGGCCTGATCGCCACGGCCTGCACGCTGTAGCCGCCGAACAGCCGCGTCGTGCCGCCGATGACGCCGGCCTCGGCGCAGAGTTCTGTCACGACTGCATCGAGATCCCGCCGCGGCGTGACGTGGAACAGCGCCAGCCAGCGGTTCAGCACCGTCCTGAACGGCCCGGGCAGATGCGCCTGGTCGCCGAAATCGACGATATGCAGCGAGCCGCCCGGCGCAACGACATCGAGCGCCTGCGCCAGCGCCTCGCGCCAGGGCGGAATCATCGAGAGCGCGTAGGAGATCACCACGCGCTCGAAACCGGCACGACCGAACAGCGCCTTCGGGTCGAAACTGGTCGCATCGGCCTGCGCCAGGGTGATGCGTTCGGAGAGGCCAGCCTTCGCCACCTGCTCGCGGGCGGTGCGCAGCATCTCCTCGGAGACGTCGAGCCCGTAGCAGCGCGCATGCGGATAGCGTTGCGCGATCTTGATCAGGTTCCGGCCCGTGCCGCAGCCGATCTCGAGCACCGCTCCACCTGGCGCCGGCTTCAAGCCAGCGATCAGCTCGTCGCGGCCGAGCAGGTAGAACTTCCGGGTCGCGTCATAGATGTGCCGCTGGAAACGGTACATCCGGTCCATCAGGCCGGCGGCATCCGGCCCGCTGCTTGCGGCGATCACGCGGTAGTCCCGCGGACATAGAGATGGAAGGCGCCGTAGATCGAGGAGCGGTCGCGCGCGCCGAGTTCGCGGCTGCGGGCCTCGTCATAATGCCACTGCGACAGGATCGCCTCCGGTACCCGGCCGGGCAGCAGGCGCTCGTCGGCGGCGGTACGGAAGATCACGCGGGCACCTGGTGCGGCGCTGCGGGTGATCTGCGTCCACAAGGCCGTCAGATCGGCATCGTTCATCCAGTCCTGCGCATCGAGCAGCACGAAGCCGTTGCAGCTCTCGGCCGGCTGCTGCTCGAGGAAGGCGGTGATTGCGCTCTGATGATAGGCGACTCTGGCTGCACGCGCCTTCACCGTCTCGAAATTGCCGCGCTCCAGATAGGGCGGCACCGCCGCATCGGGCTCCGGCCCGTAGCCGCGGCTGAAGGCCTGCCAGGCGAAGTAGTTGGTCTTGAGATCGAAGCCGCAGGCGAGCCGCTCGAGCCGGTGGCGCAGCACGGCGCGGATGCCGGCATCGCCGTCGGCGGCGAGCGCCTTGTACTGCGCCGGCGGGATGCCGAGCCCGTAGAGCGAGGCCGGCTGGCGCACCAGCCAGCGCACCAGCTTCTTGTCGAAGACTGGTGCCAGATGCCGGTCGAACAGCGCCCGCTGCTCTTCCATCGTCTTCGCCTGCAGCATGACGCGCGGATCGCAGCCGAGCCGGCGGGCGAGGAAGTGGCCTGTGCCGATGAAGCGGCCAAGCAGGCCGTAGCGATAGAAATTGCGGGCGAAGAGCTCGATCCGGCGTCGGCCGGTGAGGTTGCGCCCTTCCCAATAGGCGCGGCTGACCGCGTCCAGCCGCGGCGCGATCAGGCGATCATAGATCTCGACATTGGCCTTCGACTGCGCCTGCCCGAAGAAGCGGCGGAAGACCGCATGATCGTCGATCTCAGCCAGCGCCGCGAGCTTCAGGTGCCCGAGCGCGATATGGGCGCCGTTGAGATCGATCGCGCTGATCTTCGCGGGATCGGCGGTGAGGTAGGAGAGGATGTTGCACGAACCCGAGGCGATCGCGACGAGATGGTCGCCCGGCTGCAGCGCCAGCGCCTCCATGTCGACGACCGGGTCCTCCCAGATCTGCGGATAGACCAGGCCGGAAAAGGCCAGCGTGAACATCCGCTCCAGCACGCCAGCGCGCGACAACGGCTTGCTACGGTGGACGGCGGTGGTCAGGCCGAGGTTCGTGGTGCGCTTCACCGCGCGGATCGTCTGCGTCACGAGACCCCTCGTTTCCGCCCATTGCGATGGCGAGCCGACTAGAGGAGTCGCGTGACGGTTGGGTGACGTGCGGCCCGGCTGGAGAAGAGGCCGGTCGCCGCCGAACGCGAACGTGAAACAAGCCGCGTTGCTTGGGGCTGAAATCAGGAAGACAAATCCCCATATCTCGCGCGACAATCAAACAAGAGCTGGTGGAAAGGAGCCTCGCATGGGCCTGATGGACATGTTCGCCAAAACGGGAAAGCCCGCAGAGCGTGAATTCCCCTTCCAGCTCAGCGACGCCGAATGGCGACAGAAGCTGACCTCGGAGCAGTACCAGGTGCTACGCGGCCACGGCACGGAGCGGGCCGGCTCCTGCGCGCTGAACTTCGAGAAACGCGCCGGCACCTTCTCCTGCGCCGGCTGCGGCCAGCCTCTGTTCAGGTCGCACAAGAAATTCGAGAGCGGCACCGGCTGGCCGAGCTTCGATCAGCCGCTGGACGGCGCGGTTGAGGAGAGCGAGGACTACAGCTACGGCATGCACCGGGTCGAGGTGCACTGCGCCAATTGCGGCGGCCATCTCGGCCACGTCTTCCCAGACGGCCCGCCCCCGACCGGCCTGCGCTACTGCATCAACGGCGTGGCCATGGATTTCGCGCCGGAAGCGGGTTGAGCGCACTCGCCGTCATGGTCGGGCTTGTCCCGACCATCCACGTCTTCCTTCACCAAGTACGGTGTTCAAGACGTGGATGCTCGCCACAAGGGCGAGCATGACGGGTGAGGCTCGGGGAGCCTAGGACACCTTGAGCTGCCGGCCGATCGCCCTTTCCCTCGTCATCCTTTACCCTCACTCCAGTTGATGCCGGAGCGCGAGGATGCGGCTGCCGATCGAGACCGAGCTGCTCAAGACCTTCGTCACGATCGTCGAGACGCAGAGCTTCACCCGCACCGGCGACCGGCTGCACCGGACCCAGCCGGCGATCAGCATGCAGATCCGGCGGCTGGAGGAGGCGCTCGGCAAGGAGCTCTTCGACCGGACCAAGCGCCAGATTCAGCTGACGCGGGAAGGCGAGGTCCTGCTGCATTATGCCAGGCGCATCCTCTCGCTCAGCGACGAGGCCGTAAGTCGCATCGCTCAAACCAGCCTGTCGGGCATCATCCGCATCGGCACCTCCGATGACTACGCCAACATCCTGCTGCCCGAGGTCCTGCGCCGCTTCGCCGGAGCCCATGCCGCTGTTCAGGTCGACGTGATCTGCGACAACGGCGTCGCCATCGAACGCAGGCTGAGGGATGGACTCATCGATCTCGCCCTCGTCGCCTGCCGCGGCTTAGTCGCGGACGAGGAGTTGATCCGGACGGAAGAGCTGGTCTGGATCGCAGCGGCTCCATCCCAGGCGAAGAACCGTCCCGTCCCTCTGGCCGTGTTTCCCGAGGGCTGCGTCTGCCGGACAACGATGGCGGAGGCTCTCGATGCTGCCGGGTGCGACTGGCGGATCGCCTTCAGCAGCGACAATATCGGCGCGATCCATGCCGCGGTCCGCTCCGGCCTGGGAGTGAGTGCCGTCGAGCGCAGCCTCGTCCCGGCTGGCGTGCGGATTCTGGATCAGGCCGAGGGCCTGCCTCCGCTCGCTCCCGTGCATCTCTGCCTCAAGCTCAACCGGGACAGCGCCTCTCCGGTCCTCGATGCGCTCGCCGATGAGATCCGCATCAGCCTCGCGCCGGCACGGCTTCTATACGAGGCGCAAGCCCATCATCACGTCTGAGGCGCCGCCTCTTGCCGCGGCTCACGCGGCACCACGGCAATCGCACTCAGGATGATGAGCGCGAGCCCCGCATAGGCCCAGCGATCCGGCGCGTCGCCGAAGACGAGGAAGCCGAGGATCGTGGCGGTGATCACCTCCGCATAGGTGAAAGGCGCGAGCACGCTCGCCTCTGCCCGCTCGAACGCCTTGATGATCAGGAAATGCGCGCTTGCCGCAACGCAGCCGGTCGCCATCAGCTGCAGCCATTGGAGAGCATTCGGCGATTGCCAGACCGGGATCACCGCGATGCTCGACAGGGCGCAGCCGACGAGCCCGGTCTGGTAGACCGAGACGATCGCCGGAATCCGGCTCTCGACCACCCGCGTCAGCAGCAGGAAGACGGCATAGCCCATGCCGGCACCAAGGCCGATCAGATAGCTCCACTGCCAGGTCTCGGCGCTCGGCCTGATCGCCAGGACGATGCCGAGGAAACCGACGGCGATCGCCAGCCATTGCAGCGGCGCGACCTTCTCCTTGAAGACGAAGAGTGCCAGCAGGGTCAGGAGGAAGGGCTCGACGAACCACAGCGTCAGTGCCGTGGTCAGCGGCATATGGTGGATCGCGACATAGAACAGCGCGACCGCGAGAAAGAGCGCAGCGCTCCGGGCGGTCAGCGTCCAAGACACGGTCGGCAGCAGCTGGCGCGGGCCGTACCGCATCGCGCTATAGAGGCCGGTCGCCAGGCAGTGGAAGAAGAAGCGCGCCCAGATCACCTGCAGCACAGGCAATGACGCGGACAGGTATTTGGCGAGCGTATCCGAGACCGGCAGGATCTGGAGCGCGATCACGAGCAGGAAAATGCCGGTCAGTTGCCGTCTGTCCATATCCGAATGCCTCGCATGACATGCGCAGCAGGCTCGCAGAATGGCAGGCGCTGGAGAAATCCCGAATCTGGATGCCAGGATCAGCGGCGCTTATGCGACTAGGCGCGGGATCCCCTCTCCCGGATGGGAGAGGGGTAGGGGTGAGGGCCCGCCGCTGATTGTTGGAGCAAGGCGGCCGCCGCAGCGCCTTCTGTGGATAGGGCAGGCCCACATCCCTGCCCTTCTCCCACTCGGGAGAAGGGTTCCCCGCGCTATCCGAGCCTCAAATCTCCGGCACCGCCCTTCGCGCCAGCGTCGCCGCATCGACCGCCAGCGGTAGATCGCCGAAATGGCCGGACCAGTGCCCGCCGAGCCGCGTCGCGACGAAGGCGTCCGCCACCGCATGCGGTGCATGGCGGATCAGCAGCGCGCCCTGCAGCATTAGCGCCAGCCGCTCGGTCAGCAGCCGCGCCTGGCCTTCATGGCGGATGAGCTCGTGCAGGTCGGTGTCCAGCGCCTGCAAGGCCGCGTCATAGCGCCTGTCCTGCCCTGAAACCGCATGGAACTCGGCACGCAGCGCCTGCAGCGAGCCCGGCTCGCGCTCAAGCGAGCGGAGAACGTCGAGGCAGATCACATTGCCCGAGCCTTCCCAGACCGAGTTCAGCGGCGCCTCGCGATAGTGCCGCGCCATCGGGTTCTCCTCGATGAAGCCGTTGCCGCCATGGCATTCGAGCGCCTCGACGACGACGGCCGGCGTACGCTTCGCCACCCAGTACTTCGCCAATGGCGCGCCGATCCGGGCCAGCAGCTTCTCGCTTTCCGACTGCTCCTGCCGGTCGACCGCAGCGAAGAGCCGGAAGGCGAGCCAGGCCGCGGCTTCCGCCTCGATCGCGAGATCGGCGAGGACATTCTGCATGATCGGCTGGTCGATCAGCAGGCGCTGGAAGGCGGTGCGATGCTGGGCGTGATGGCCGGCGAGCATCACCGCCTGCCGCATCAGACCGGCGGAGGCGGCGGCGATGTCGAGCCGGGTATTGTGGTTCATCGACAGGCCGGTGCGCAGGCCCCGGCCGGGATCGCCGAGCATATGGCCGATGGCGCCGCGGAACTCGACCTCGGAGGAGGCGTTCGAGCGGTTGCCACATTTGTCCTTGAGGCGCTGGATCGCGATGCCGTTGCGCTCGCCATCCTGCCGCCAGCCCGGCACGACGAAGCAGGAGATGCCCTCCTCATTGCGCGCCAGCGTCAGGAAGACGTCGGAATGCGGCACCGAGAAGAACCATTTGCTGCCGTGCAGCGAATAGGTGCCGTCGCGGTTGTCATAGGCGATGGTCTGGGTCTGGCGCAGGTCCGAGCCGCCTTGCGTCTCGGTCATCGCCATGCCGACGGTCGCCCCCGTCTTGCCTGCGGCCGGACCTTGCGTCTTGTCGTAGCTCTTCGAGGAGATCAGCGCGCCCCATTGCGCCCAGAGCGCCCGGTCCTGCTTCAGCACCGGAATCGCCGAATAGGTCATCGAGATCGGGCAGCAGATCCCGCTCTCGCAGCCATACCAGAGATATTGCAGGGCGGCCCGCGCCACCTGCGCTCCCGGCCCCGGCCTGTTCCAGGCGAGCGCATGCGTCTCCTGGCCGATGGCGCGGGCCATCAGCGCGTGCCAGGCCGGATGGAACTCGATCTGGTCGATCCGGTTGCCGAAGCGGTCATGGCTGCGCAGCTCCGGTCCGTGCCGGTTGGCGAGCCGCGCCATCTCGATCGTCTCGGCGGCGCCGACCGTTCGCCCCGCCTCGTGCAGCCGCTCATCGGCCCAGCCGGCATCGAAGGCCGCGATCGCCGCCTTCAGCACGGGGTCGGCGGCATAGGCGTCGTAATCGGCCAGCGGCGGCACCTGATTGGTGACCTGGTGGGCGTGCGATGCCTGGGCCATGAGCTTCCCTTCCGATCCGCGCCCCCGCGATTAACCACCAGACTATGCCGGCGCCTCCAAATTGCGAACCTGCCCGATTACCGCCTGAGTTCACCCGGCACTTCGCCCGGCGCGCCGCCATCGGCGCGAGCCCATGGAGAGCCTTCACGTGCTGCGACGCGCCCTGAGTACCCTGGTCATCACTGCTGCCGCCGGCTTGAGCCTCGGCGTCATTCCGGCAAGCGCCCAGCCCCAATCGGCGATGAAGATACAGTCCGACGAAGGCCGGCCCTATGAAATTGCCGACAGCGAGGTCTGGGACGTGCCCGATCCGGTCTCGCGACGCGGCTACCAGGTCTTCGTCGCCCTGCCTCCGTCCTACGGGAAGGAGCCGCAGCGGCGCTATCCCGTGCTCTACGTCACCGATGCCGACTACGCTTTCCCGATCATTCGTCAGATCAGCCGCCGCCTGAACCTCGAGGGAGCCAGGATCGAGGAGTTCATCCTGGTCGGCCTGTCCTACGCCAAGGGTGAGGATGGTGCAGTAAGCCGCCGGCGCGATTACACCCCGACGGCGAATGGGCCGAGCACTGCGCCAGCAGGCGCGATCCATGGCCAAGGGCGAGCCTACCAGACCTATCTGCGCGATCAGGTGAAGCCGTTCATCGCCGCTCGCTATCGCACCGATCCGGCAAGAGCGCTCTTTCTCGGGCACTCTTACGGATCATTACTCGGAGCGCAGATCCTCTTCACCGAGCCAGGCCTGTTCAGCGGCTACGTCCTCGGCAGTCCCTCGCTCTGGTACGACAAGCGCCACACCCTCGGCCTGGAGGCAAGCTATGCCGCCAGGAGCCGTGATCTACCGGCCAAGGTCTTCCTCTATGTCGGCGAGTACGAGGCGCTGCGCAAAGGTGATCGGCGCTACAGCCAGAACGTCGACATGGTCGCTGACAACCAAGTGCTGGAGAAGGCGCTGAAGGACCGAAAGTATCCCAACCTGAGCCTCAAGTCGGTCGTTCTCAACGACGAGGATCATCTGACGGTCGCCCCGCGCGGCTTCACGCAAGGCCTGCGATATCTCCTGCCAGCCCGCTGACGCGGGCGGGTTTATGCTGGCCCGGATGCCGTCGCGGAAAACCGCCCGCGATGGCGAGCAATCCACGCCGCCTGCCCCTATATTGACCGTGAACGAATCACGATCACGCCAGCCGGGCTAAAGCCAAGCCAGTGTCAGACCACACCACCTCCGCCCCCCTGCCCCGCCCCGGCGGCCTCGCATCGCGCGCCGCCGCGCAGCCGGCGGCCGGCTATCTGCAAGGGCTCAATCCGGAGCAGCGCCTGGCGGTCGAGGCGACCGACGGGCCGGTGCTGGTGCTCGCGGGCGCCGGCACCGGCAAGACCCGCGTGCTCACCACCCGCATCGCCCATCTGATCGCGACGGGCCGCGCCTTTCCCTCGCAGATCCTCTCGGTGACATTTACCAACAAGGCGGCGCGCGAGATGAAGGAGCGCGTCGCCCATCTCGTCGGCCCGGTCGCCGAGGGCATGCCCTGGCTCGGCACCTTCCACTCGATCTCGGCCAAGCTGCTGCGCCGCCATGCCGAGCTGCTCGATTTGCGCTCCGATTTCACCATCCTCGACACCGACGACCAGATCCGCCTGATGAAGCAGGTGATCCAGGCGGAAGGCATCGACGAGAAGCGCTGGCCCGGCCGGATGCTGGCCGGCTTCATCGACAGCTGGAAGAACCGCGGCCTCGCGCCCAAGGACGTGCCGCCGGGCGAATCCGGCGTCTTCGCCAGCGGCAAGGGCGGCAAGCTCTATGCCGCCTATCAGGACCGGCTGAAGACGCTGAACGCCGTCGATTTCGGCGATCTCCTGCTGCACTGCCTGACGCTGTTCCGCGAGCATCCGGATGTGCTGGCGAGCTATCACGAGCGCTTCCGCTACATCCTCGTCGACGAGTACCAGGACACCAACGTCGCCCAGTATCTCTGGCTGCGGCTGCTGGCGCAGGGCCGCCGCAACATCGCCTGCGTCGGCGACGACGACCAGTCGATCTATGGCTGGCGCGGCGCCGAGGTCGACAACATCCTGCGCTTCGAGCACGATTTTCCCGGCGCGACCGTGGTCCGGCTCGAGCGCAATTACCGCTCGACCGGCCATATCCTCGCTACCGCCGCCAAGCTGATCGCTCGCAACGAAGGTCGTCTCGGCAAGACCTTGCGCACCGAGGACGAGGCCGGCGAAAAGGTCACCATCACCGGCGCCTGGGACAGCCAGGAGGAGGCCCGCCTGATCTCGGACGAGGTCGAGGCGATGCAGTCCAAGGGTGAGAACCTCGCCGAGGTCGCGATCCTCGTCCGCATCTCCGCGCAGATGCGCGAGATCGAGGAGCGCTTCGTCCATGTCGGCGTGCCCTATCGCGTCATCGGCGGCCCGCGCTTCTACGAGCGTGCCGAGATCCGCGACGCCATGGCCTATCTGCGCTGCGTGGTCTCAGCCACCGATGACCTCGCCTTCGAGCGCATCGTCAATGTGCCCAAGCGCGGCCTCGGCGACGCCACCATCCAGATCCTGCACAATTACGCCCGGGCCGCGCAGATTTCGCTCTTGCAGGCGGCACGCGTCGTGGTCGAGAGCGACGAGTTGAAGCCCAAGGCCCGCACCGCCTTGCGCGAACTGGTCGAGGCCTTCGCCCGCTGGTCGGGACGCGCCGAGAGCATGCAGCAGGGCGAGCTCGCCGAACTGGTACTGGAGGAGAGCGGCTACACCGAGATGTGGCAGAAGGACCGTTCGGCCGACGCCGCCGGCCGGCTGGAGAACCTGAAAGAGCTGGTCCGCTCGCTCGACGAGTTTCCCGATCTGCCGGCCTTCCTCGAGCACGTCTCGCTGGTGATGGACGCCGATAGCGGCGATGGCGGCGCCCGCGTCTCGATCATGACGCTGCACGCCGCCAAGGGGCTGGAGTTCGACACCGTCTTCCTTCCCGGCTGGGAGGAAGGGCTGTTCCCGAGCCAGCGCGCCCTCGACGAGAACGGCCGCGCCGGCCTCGAGGAGGAGCGCCGCCTCGCCCATGTCGGCCTGACCCGCGCCCGCAAGCGGCTGAAACTCTATTTCGCCTCGAACCGCCGCATCCATGGCCTCTGGCAGTCGAGCCTGCCCTCGCGCTTCATCGACGAATTGCCGGAGGACCATGTCGAGGTCGTCCAGGCGCCTACGGCCTACAGCCAGGGCGGCTACGGCGCCTCGCGCTTCGAGCGCATGGAAAGCTTCGGCTCCTCCTACCAGACGCCGGGCTGGCAGCGCGCGCAGGAGAACAAGGCCAAGTTCAATTCAGGCGGCGGCTCGGGCTTCTCCGACGCCGGCCAGCGCGGCTTTGGTCAAGGGACAGGCTTCGCCGGCCGCCAGCGCGGCCTGATGATGATCGAGGGCGAATTGACGGCAAAGTCGACCGGCTCCTCCGCCTTCGATCCCGGCGCCCGCGTCTTCCACGTCAAGTTCGGCCCCGGCTCGGTCGCCAGCGTCGACGGCAACAAGCTGACGGTGGATTTCGACAAGGCCGGCCGGAAGATGGTGCTGGACTCGTTCGTTCAGAAAGCGGGGTGAGATCACCCCTCTGTGGACAACGGGCACAGTTGGCTTATCCACAGTACAAAAGCGGAATTCGTCTGAAAGGCGAGTCCAGCTGACGATATATGTATCGGGCCAAAAGCGAATCGGCAGGTTCCGATGCTCAACAACAGCAGCGACATCATTCGCCGCCTCGAACGCGAGGGCTGGGAATGCGTGCGCGTTGCCGGCTCGCACCATGTCTTCAAAAAGCTCGGCGTCCGTGACATTATCGTCGTGCCGCATCCGAAGAAGAGCTTCGGACCGGGTCTTGTGCTGAAGATCTACAAGCAGGCAGGCTGGCTGCGCGATTGAGATGACCCATTACGTCGCCATCATCGAGGACGCCGGTCCCGACCATGCCGTCGGCGTCTGGTTCCCGGACCTGCCCGGCTGCTTCTCGGCCGGCGACACGCTGGACGAAGCTATGGCGAATGCACCTGCAGCCCTGGCGCTCTGGATCGAGTCGATGGTCGAGGACGGCAAGGCGATCCCGCGCGCCCGCACGCCGAGCGAGCTGAAGGCCGATCCTGATGCCGCTGCCGATATGGCAACCCACGCGATCGCGCTCATTCCAGCCCCGCGCCTGGCCTTCCAGCCGGCTGCCGAATAGATCGTCGACCGCAACGAGCCGACCGTCGATTTCGACAAGGCCGGTAGGACAACCGCGCTGGAGTCGTTCGTTCAGAAAGCAGGCTAGGCTCCAGTCTCGCGATTCTCCGAGGCCGACCCCATGCATCCCGACATCATCGTCACCGACAGCACCGACGAGGCTTTCCTGTCGGTGCTGCAGGCGGGCCTGATGAGCTACAACGAGGAACAGGGCGGCGCGACCGATCTGAAGCCGATCCAGGTCAAGGTCCGCGACCCCGAAACCGGCGCACTGGCCGGCGGTATCTCCGGCCGGACCTCGCGCGGCGTGCTCTTCATCGACTATGTCTATCTGCCGCAGAGCCTGCGCGGCTCCGGCCTCGGCAGCCAGATGCTCGCCATGGCTGAGCATGAGGGCAAACGGCGCGGCTGCAGCAAGGCGGTGCTCTTCACCATCAGCTTCCAGGCACCGGATTTCTACAAGCGCCTCGGCTGGAAGGTCCTCGGCGAGGTCGCTCCCAAGCCGCCCGGTGCCACTCGCATCTACCTGACCAAGGATCTGTAAGCGCGATGTCGACCGGGACGCTTGCCGGCCGCGTGGCGGTGATCACCGGAGCCGGGCGCGGGCTCGGCGCCGCGCTTGCGATCTCCCTCGCCGAAGCCGGCTGCCGCCCAATCCTCTGCGGCCGCAACGCGGCCGGGCTCTCGGCGACACAAGCGATAATCCGCGAGCGGGCCGGGATCGAGCCTGCCCTCGTTGCGCTCGACCTCGCCGATGCCGCCAGCGTCGAGGCGGCCGGCCGGGCCGTCGCTGCCACTGCCGGTGGCGTCGACATCCTGATCAACAATGGCGCGATGTGGCTGGAAGCACGATCGGAGCCTTACTCCGCCGAGGAGGTGCTCGGCGTCGTCAACGCCGCAGTTACCGGCACCTTCCTGCTCACACAGGCGCTGCTGCCGGCGCTGAGACGCTCGGCCCGCCCGGACATCGTCACCATCGGCTCGATCAGCGGCCTGCCCAATGCCGCCCTGCAGAGCGTCTCGGTTCCCTTCTACGCCGCCAAGCATGGGCAGGCTGCGCTCGCCGACGGCTTCCGCCAGATGCTCGCCGGCACGCCGGTCCGCTCGATCGCGATCCACCCGCCCTATCTCGACGACATGCTGCCGAGCGATGCCGAATGGCAGGCGAGCCCCCAGCGCGCCAAGGGCAGCCGCGGTAGCAATCGCGACGTCGTCGAAGCCGTTATCTTCGCCCTGACCCGGCCGCGCCATGTGACCTTGTCGATCACGCTCGACGCTGATGATGGCGGGCAGTTTCCGCGCCCGGCGGGGGACTGAGCGCAGCGCCTTGGCGCCTTACCCCTCCTCCCGCTCCCTAAAGGCCCGCCGCGCCACCGAGACCTCGGCATAGTAGGTCTCGGCCCAAGTCCAGACGCCGCAGAAGGCGGCGCTGAGCTCGCGGCCGAGCTCGGTCAGCGTGTAGTCGACATGCGGCGGGATCACCGGGTGGACGGTGCGGACCACCAGCCCGTCGCGCTCCATCTCGCGCAGCGTCTTGGTCAGCATCTTCTGGCTGATGCCGCCGACGATCCGCCCGCATTCGGTGAAGCGCAGCGTGCCGTGCTCCTCCAGCGCCTCCAGCACCAGCATCGTCCATTTGTCGGCGACCTGCGCGATCACCTGGCGCACCAGCGACTCCACCGCCCTGGAGACAGGCGGGATTTCCTCACTGCGCTTGTGCATCGCCGCCATCGCCTCGCGGATCGCATGCATGCCGACACTCTCCTTTTGGTGCGTATCGAACTTTCGGGAGCCTTCTTACCGTAAGAGAGTAACGACGCCAGCTGATGTCTCGCAACCAGGAAAGGGATTTGCGATGAACATCAGCGGCAACACCATCCTCATCACCGGCGGCGGCTCCGGCATCGGCCGGGCGCTGGCCGAGGCCCTGCACAAGGCCGGCAACCAGATCGTCATCGCCGGCCGGCGCGAGGCGCTGCTTCACGAGGTGACCTCAGCTAATCCGGGCATGGAGGCGCTCCTGCTCGACATCCAGGACAAGGAGGATGTCGCCGCCTTCGCCAGGCAGGCGGTCGAGAGCTTCCCGGCGCTGAACGCCGTCATCCACAATGCCGGCATCATGCGCAGCGAGGCCGTCACCGCCGGCGATTTCCTTGATACCGCCGAGGACACGATCGCGACCAATCTGCTCGGCCCGATCCGGCTCACCTCGGCGTTGCTGCCGCATCTGCTGAAGCAGGAGCGCGCGGCGATCCTGACCGTCTCCTCCGGCCTCGCCTTCGTGCCACTGGCGACGACGCCGAGCTACAGCGCGACCAAGGCCGCGATCCATGCCTGGTCGATGGCGTTGCGCGAGCAGCTCAAGGCGACCTCGGTCGAGGTGATCGAGATCGCCCCGCCCTATGTCCAGACAGAATTGCTCGGCCCGCAACAGGCAGTCGACCCCGCGGCGATGCCGCTGGCCGAGTTCACTGCCGAGGTGATGTCGCTGCTCGAAAGTCGGCCCGCCTCAGGCGAAATCATCGTCGAACGCTGCAAGCCGCTGCGCTTCGCCGCCGAGAACGGCCAGGTCGCCGCGATCTTCGCCCAGCTCAACGCGCAGCACGGCTGACAACTGCCGTCATTGCGAGCGTAAGCGAAGCAATCCAGGAGGCGTAGAGCTCTGTCGCCACTGGATTGCTTCGTCGCTGCGCTCCTCGCAATGATGGCCGCGTCAACCGAATGACAAGCAGCCCGGCCCCTGCTAAGCCCCCGCCTATGCGCGAAGGCCTCCTGCCATCGACGGTCGCGACCGTCCTCGAACTCGAAACCAGCGGCGACAAGGCGCGCGCCTTGACCGAGCTTTTGGGCGAGGTCTTCGACCCGACCGAGACCGCCGTCTCCGCCTTCGAGGTCGAGAGCGGCGTCACCACGCTCTCGCTGAACGCGCCCTGGAAGGTCGAGATCTATTTCGCGACGCATCCGGACGAAGAGGCCGTGCGCGACATGCTGCGCCCGATCGTCGGCGACAGCATCGATTCAACGCCCTTCGCCACGGTCAATCAGAGGGATTGGGTCGCGGCCAGCCTGGAAGGCCTGCAGCCGGTACGCGCAGGCAGAGTCCTCGTCCATGGCGCGCATGACCGCGACGCGGTGAAGATCAATGACGTCGCCATCGAGATCGCGGCGGCGCTCGCCTTCGGCACCGGCCATCACGGCACCACAGCCGGCTGCCTGCTGGCGCTCGACGCCGAGTTGAAGAAGCGCCGGCCGCGCAACGCCATCGATGTCGGCACCGGCACGGGCATTCTGGCGCTGGCGCTCGCCAAGCAGGTCAAGCGCAAGGTCGTCGCCGGCGACATCGATGCGATCGCGATCGAGGTCTCCGCCCACAATGCCAGGATCAATCACGCTCCGCAGGCGCTCGACCTCTATGTCGCGCCGGGCCTGCGCCACGCCAAGGCGGACCGGCCGCGCCATTTCGACCTGATCTTCGCCAACATTCTCGCCGGCCCGCTGCGCAAGCTTAGCCCCGCGATCGCGCGCGCTTTGTCGGACGACGGCACGGTGATCCTGTCGGGCCTGCTGGAAATGGATGTCGCCGGCGTGGTCTCGGCCTATCGCCATCAGGGGCTGGCGCTGGCGCGGCGCTCCTCGCGCGAGGGCTGGGCGACCCTGGTCATGAAAAGAGGCGGCGCAGCCGCCAGGCCACGCCGCCTCTACTAGGCCTACTGTTTCCGTACGCCGTAGCGCTCAGAAACCCAGGTGGCCGTACTTTCCTTCGGCTTCCGCCTGCAGTGCGCGGGCATCGTGCCAGACGGCCGCAGCGAACTTGGCGGCGTCGACGATCGAGTCATAGGCATGCTTGACGATGGCGATCATGGTCTTGGTTCCTTGTCAGTTGCGCGCGGCGCGGTTCGCGGCCAGCGGCGCTTTGAAGTTCAGCGGTTGAACGGCAGCTCGGCGTCGTGTTTCAGCGTCGTCTGCGGGAAGCCACCGAGCACCAGCTCGCTCTCGCGCACCAGATAGTGGTGGGCGCGCAGCTCGCGCATGGCCGAACGGCGGCGGCTCTCGATCAGCGCGGCATAGAGGCGCTGCCAGAAGCCCTGGCCGGCGGTCTTGGTCTCGGTCGCCTCGGCGCGGGTCGCGGCCGGCAGGACGTCGTTGGAATTCAGCACATAGGTCATAGGGTCTCTCCTCAGATCACGAAGGACAGTCCCGGTCGCTTCCTCGTTCTCTTATGCGACTAAAGTGGGCCGTCTTCGCACCTGCGAGAAGATACGTTCGCATATGCACAACATGCATAAAACGCATAACGAAAACAGAAATCCGTTAACGACTGCGCACACCGCATAACCAAGAGGCAATCCGCTCAAATGCGAGCCAATGCGCGCCTGCTTCGAAAGCAGGGGCGAAACGGCAGTTTTGCACTGGCCTTTCAGGCAAGCGGAGGCGAGCATGGCCGCAATCCCAGCCAGAGCCTGACATGACCGATTCCTCAGCCAAGACCGCCTGCCGCTTCCAGTCCTTCTCCGAGCCGAGCGATCCCTCGCAGGTCGCGCCGCGCGTCGCGGCCTTGCGCGCCGCTCTCGCGAAGCAGGGGCTCGACGGCTTCATCGTCCCACGCGCCGACGAGCACCAGGGTGAATATGTCCCCGCCCACATGGCGCGCCTCGCCTGGCTGACCGGCTTCACCGGCTCGGCCGGCAATGCCGTCGTGCTCGCCGACAAGGCCGCGCTGATCGTCGATGGCCGCTACACCATCCAGTCAGCGGCGCAGACCGACACCAGCGTCGTGACGCCGTCGAAAATGGAGGAGACGCCGCTCGACAAATGGGTCGAGGCCAATCTGTCGGCCGGCGGCAAGCTCGGCTACGACCCCTGGCTCCACACCGTCGACGGCGTCGCCAAACTCGAGAAGGCGGTCTCGGTTGCCGGCGGTGTGCTCGTCCCGGTGACGCCGAACCCGATCGACGCGCTGTGGAGCGACCGCCCGGCGCCGCCGACCGCCCCGGTCAAGGCGCATCCCGCCGCCTATGCCGGCGAAAGCAGCGCAGACAAGCTTGCCCGCATCCAGCAGGAGCTGGCCAAGGCCAAGGTCGACGCGCTCGTCCTCTCCGACCCGCACGCGCTGGCCTGGACCTTCAACATCCGCGGCGGCGATGTCGAGCACACGCCGCTGCCGCTCGGCTATGCCATCGTGCCGCGCGAGGGTCGCCCGACCGTCTTCCTCGCCCCGGAGAAGATCACCAACGAGGCTGGCGACGCTATCGGCGCGCTCGGCGAGATCGCCGCGCCGCAGGCACTGGAACAGCAGCTCAAGGAGCTTGGCGCCGCCAAGGCCAAGGTCCGCCTCGATTCCAGCACCGCGGCCTCGGCGCTGGCCACGCTGATCCGCGATGCCGGCGGCACACCTGAAGCCGGCACCGACCCGATTGCACTGATGAAGGCGAGGAAGAACGAGGCCGAGCTTGCCGGCAGCCGCCGGGCGCATCTGCGTGACGGCGCCGCCATCGTCCGTTTCCTGTCCTGGCTGGCGCGCGAGGCGCCCAAGGGCGGCCTGACCGAGATCGACGCCGTCGCGGCGCTGGAGGCCGAGCGGCTGAAGACCGGCGAATTGCGCGACGTCTCCTTCACCACTATTGCCGGCGCCGGCCCGAACGCGGCGCTGCCGCATTACCGCGTCACCGAGTCGAGCAACCGCAGGATCGAGCCGGGCATCTTCCTGGTCGATTCCGGCGGGCAGTACGAAGACGGCACCACCGACATCACCCGCACCATGGCGGTCGGCGAGCCGACGGCTGAGATGCGCGACCGCTACACCCGCGTGCTCAAGGGCCATCTCGCCATCTCGCGCGCCGTTTTCCCGAAAGGCACTTCGGGCGCCCAGCTCGATGCCTTCGCCCGCGCCCCGCTTTGGCAGGCCGGGCTCGATTTCGACCACGGCACCGGCCACGGCGTCGGCAGCTATCTCTCGGTGCATGAGGGGCCGCAGCGCCTCTCCAAGCTCGGCACCACCCCGCTCGAGCCCGGCATGATCCTCTCGAACGAGCCCGGCTACTACAAGGAAGGCGCCTACGGCATCCGCATCGAGAACCTGATCGTGGTCGAGGAGCGCCAGATCCCCGGCGCCGAGCGCACCATGTACGGCTTCGAGACGGTGACCTGGTGCCCCTATGAGCGGGTGCTGATCGACCTCTCGCTGCTGGACGAAGGCGAACTCTCCTGGATCAACGCCTATCACGCTGAGGTCTGGAGCAAGCTCGCGCCACTGGTCGAAGGCGAGGCGAAGGCCTGGCTGGAGCAGGCGTGCCTGCCGTTGTGACGGAAGCGCGACCTCCCTTCTCCCCTTGCGGGAGAAGGTGGCGCGGAGCGCCGGATGAGGGGTCTCACAGGTCTTGAAAGTATCGGAAAGTTGGCAAACCGCTAACGATCGGCGTCTCCCGACCCCTCACCCCCACCCTCTCCCGCAAGGGGAGAGGGGCAGGTCGCGGCTCGCGTCACCCCCACAGGTCCGTCGACAGATACTTCAGCCCGGAATCGCAGACGATGACCGCAATCGTCTTCCCCGCCTCGCCTCCACGCAGCAATTGAACCGCCGCGGCGACATTCGCTCCGGCCGAGAACCCGCCGAAAATCCCTTCGAACCGCGCCAGCAGCCGCGTCGTCTCACGCGCTTCTTCGCCGGTGACCTGCAGATAGCCGTCGACCGGCACATTCCCGAGGAAGGCGAGATCGGCCATCGCATAGCCGCCTCCCTGGATCGGATGATCGGGTCTGGTGACCTCTTCGCCTGCCGCAGCCGCAGCCCCAGCCGGCTCGACCACATAGCAGCGCACAGCAGGGCTGCGCTCTTTCAGCGCCCTGGTCACGCCCGCATAGCTACCGCCCGAGCCGATGAAGTCGACAAAGGCGTCGATCGTCCCGCCGCTCTGCTCCCAGAGTTCCGGCCCGGTGGTGCGGTAATGCGCCAGCCAGTTGCCGTCGCGATGGAACTGGTCGGCTCGGAAGGCACCGCGTTCCCTGGTGATCCGCTTCGCCTCACGGTCGACGAGTTCGAGGTCGCCGCCCGAGACTTGCCCCGGCACCGAACCGGGTAGCTGGTCGACCAGCACCACCTCCGCCCCGAGCGCCCGCATCATCCGGGCGCGCTCCTCCGAATTGCCCTTCGACATCACCGCGATGAAGGGATAGCCCCTGATCCCGCAGACGATGGCGAGCCCGGTGCCCATATTGCCCGAGGTGAGCTCGACCACGGTCTGGCCGGGCTTCAGCGTGCCTGACGCTTCCGCCTCCTCGATGATGCCGAGTGCCGCCCGATCCTTCTTCGAGAAACCGGGATTGAGATAATCGAGCTTGGCGAGGATGGTGCCGCTGACGCCGAGATGCCGCGTCAGCCGGTCGAGCCGGACCAGCGGCGTATCGCCGATGGCATCGACCACGGAATCCATCACGGGGCGCATGCGTGTCCTCCCGGTCGGCTTCAGGCCACCATGCGCAAGGCAACCACGGTCGCAACACCGACGGCAACCACGCCGAGCAGCGGCAGGCGCGTCGCCGCGAGGCCACAGATCAACGCCGCCACCGTCTCCGGCCAGCCGGTCGCCAGCGCGCTCGGCGCGATCACCGCGATCAGCACAGCCGGCGGGATCGCGTCGAAGGCGGCCTGAGCCCGCGGCGAGAGATTGAGCCGGCCGACGAGGGCAAGGCCGGCGATGCGGGTGAGATAGGTCACCAGCGCCATGCCGAGGAAGGCAGCGAGATTGATCGGGTCGAGGCTCATTCGGCCGGGCTTTCAATGGGCTTCTCGGCGAGATCGCCGGCGGCGAACCAGGCGGCGGCAAGGCCGCAGAGCGCGCCCGCCAGCACATGCCAGGGCGGCCCGGCGAGCTTGTAGGCCAGCGCCGAGGCGATGCCGGCAGCCGCCACCGTCCAGGCGGTGACCCGGCCCTTCCAGAAGGCGGCGGTCAGCGCGATGAACAGCGCAGTGAAGGCGAAATCGGCGCCATAGCGCTTGGGATCGCCGAGCGCCGCGCCGATGATCGCGCCGGTGGTCGAGGTCGTCAGCCAGCCGAGCACGAACGGCACGATCATGGCGAACCAGTAGGCAGGGGTGACAGGATGGCTGCGCGCCCGCTTCTCGGCCAGCGCCCAGTTCTCGTCGGCCATATAGTAGAGCCCGCCGAAGATCTGTGCGTTGGAGAAGCCCTTGAGCTTGGGCGCGATCGAGGCGCTCATCAGGATATGGCGGGCGTTGATCAGCGCCGTCGAGAACACCAGCGCGAAGATCGGCGTCGGATGCGTCCAGAGCTCGACCGCGGCGAATTGCGCCCCGCCGGCGAAGACGAGCACGCTCATCAGGAAGACCTCGAACGGCGAGAGGCCCTTGCCCGCAGCGAGCGCGCCGAAGAGCAGGCCGATCGGCACGGCCGCCAGTGCCGCCGGCCAGATGTCGTTGAGCCCGGCCCGGGCTTCGTCTTTCCAGCTCATATCTTGTCCATCAGCCGTGATGGGCGGCGCGGAAGACGCCCGGCGTCACGCCGAGCCTCGCCTTGAAGGCGCGGGTCAGATGCGCCTGGTCGCAGAACCCGGTGGCGGCCGCGACCGCGCCGGGGGATTCGCCGCGCCGCAGCCGTTCGCGGGCGCGGCGGACGCGGACATCGACGAGATAGGCATGCGGCGTCAGTCCGGTCTCGCGCCGGAAGGCGCGGATCAGGTGATGCCGGGACAGGCCCGAGCGCTGGGTGAGGTCGGCCAGCGACAAATCCTCGTCATAGCGCTGCTCGAGCAATTCCCTGGCCTGCGCGATCGGCCCGTGCTCGCGCCCGATCTCGCGGATCGAGAGATCGGCATGGCGCGACAGGCACCAGCCATAGGCGCGCAGCAGGCCCTCCTCGCCGGCGAGGCCGTCGCCGCCCTCCTCCAGGGCGCGATGCGCCTCGGAAAACAAGGCCGAGCCCTCGGGGTCCTGCACGGTCGGTTCGGGAAAGAACGGGGTGCCGATGGTCTCGTCGCCGGTCAGCGAGATCGCGACCTCGCGCATCAGCTCGATCGTCGGATAGGTCATCCGGTAGCGATAGCCGCCCTCGCTCGGCGCGCCGTCATGGACGTCGAGCGGGTGGTTGAAGACGAGGTCACCCGTGCGGGCGAAGAGCGTGCGGCCGCGCGCATGCCAGAGCTCGCAGCCCGCCAGGATCGTGCCGACCGCATAGGTCTCATGGGCGTGCGGCGAATAGGTATGGGTCGAGAACCGCGCCGACAGGCATTCCAGCCCGGAGAAGCGCGCTGCCGTGAACAGGCGGGCGTGCTCGCCCTCCCGGAGCGGCATCTCCAGCAATGCTTCGCCTTGGCTGATCAGATCCATGGCGCAAGATAGAGCGGAACCGCGCCTTGATGTCTTGAAGAAAAGTGATGGCGACGATCACGCGAGCGTCGCCATTTAGTCGATCTCAGGGACGCGGCGGCTCCTTGCCGGCGACCAGCACCAAGAGCGCGCCGGCGAGCGTCGCCACCGCCATGTAGCCGATCGGGCCGAGGCCGCCGACATGGTTGACCAGCAGGCCGCCTAGCACCGCGCCGCTGGCGATCGCGACCAGGAAGGCCGCCGTCACCAGCCCGCTCGCCGATTCCGCATGGTCGGCCGCAACGCGCACCATCCAGGTCTGGAAGCCGACCGGCGCGAAGCCGAAGGCGAAGCCCCAGAGCGCGACCGTGATCCCCGCCACGATCGGCGAGGCGCCGAACTGCAGCATGACCAGCGCCAGCACACCGATCGCCAGCGCGAAGGAGACGATCGCCAGCTTGACGCCGCGCCCCGCCACCGCGCCGCCGGCGAAATTGCCGACGACATTGCCGAGGCCATAGCCGAGCAGCACGACGGTGATCGCCGCGACGCCGAGCTGCGGCGCATGCTCGAGGAAGGGCCGGATATAAGTAAAGCCGGTGAACTGGCCGGAGATGATGACGAGGACCGAGATCAGCATCAGCCGAATGCTGGGACGCGACAACAGCACACCCAGTGTGCCCAGCCTGGGAGCCGCCTGCGGCGGCAAAGACGGCATCGTCGCCAGCAGGGCCAGCAGGGCGACGCCGGCGAGCCCTGCCGAAAGCCCGAACACCATGCGCCAGCCGATCAGGGAATCGAGATAGGCTCCGAGCGGCCCGCCGCCGATGAAGGCGGCGGAGACGCCAGCCGAGATCAGCGCCAGCGCCCGCGGCACGGACTGCGCCGGCACCAGCCGCAGTGTCAGCGCCGGCGCCATCGACCAGAAGCCGCCCAGCGCAAGGCCGAGCAGGAAGCGCGCCGCCAGCAGCATGACGAAGCCGTTGGCCAGCGCCGTTACCAGGCTCGACAGGGCGAGCAGCGATAGCAGCGACCAGAGGACGAGGCGCCGATCGAAGCGGCTGGTGACGATCGGCGTGAAGATCGCGGCGGCGACGCCGACCAGCGAGGTCACGGTGACGGTCTGCCCGGCGGCGCCGACGCTGATCGAGAGATCGGCGGCGATCGAGGTCAGGACGCTGGCGGGCAGGAATTCGGCGCTGACCAGGGCGAACACGCCCATGGAGAGGGCGAAGACCGCCGGCCAGGCGGCCGTGCGCTCTTCGGGCGCGATGCCGACCAGTTCGGCATCGGCTGTGGCTGACAAGGAATCCGACATCGGATGCTCCAAAAAGACCGGAGAAGTTCGGACACCGGAGTTAGGCGTGACCGCCTGGAGCTTCCATGCTAGAAAACCCGGGATGCTTGACCAATCGTCCAGAAGATCGGCGCCGGACCCGCTCACGGAGATGCTCCGCGGCCTTCGGCTCGAAGGCGTAGACTACGCCCGCTACGAGATGACGACGCCCTGGTGCCTGCTGTTCCCGGCCCAGCCGGCGGCACGCCTGCACTTCATGGCCGAGCGGGGCTGCTGGCTGCGCACGCCCGAGGGTGAGTGGTGCCGGCTCGAACAGGGCGATGCCGTGCTGATGCCCCGCGGCGTCGAGCATGCGCTCGCCAGCGAGCCCGGCCTCTCGGCGAAACCGAATGGCAACTGCGCCTTCCAGCACTGCTGCGGCGAGATCGCCGAGGCACGCGGCGGGGCGGGAGAAGGCGAGGCGACCTTGTTCTTCAGCGCCAGCCTCTGCTTCAACGTCGATGCCCAGCACCCGATGCTGCGGATGATGCCGGAGCTGATGTGGGTGCATGAAATGGCGGTGGCCGAGCCGGCCATCCCCGCTTTGCTGACCACCATGGCCTGCGAACTCACGCTCGACCGGGTCGGCGCCGCCGGCATCCTCACCCGCCTGGCCGATGTCGTCGCCGCCGCCCTGATCCGCTCCTGGGTCGAGCGCGGTTGCGGCAGCGCCACCGGCTGGGTCGCCGCCGCGCGTGACCCCGATATTGGCCGCGTGCTTGCCGCGATCCATCTCAATCCGAGCGAGGACTGGACGGTCGACGCGCTCGCCAGGGTGATGCACGCCTCGCGCTCGGCCTTCGCCGAGCGCTTCGCCAGCGTCGTCGGCGAGACCCCCGCCCGCTATGTCCTGCAGGTCCAGATGCACCAGGCCAGGCAATGGCTGGTGCGCGACCGGATGCGGATTTCGGCCGTGGCGCGCCGCCTCGGCTACGACTCAGAGGCCTCGTTCAGCCGCGCTTTCAAGCGGGTGATCGGCAAGTCGCCGAGCCATTTCCGCAACGCCGAGCCGCCGATCCCCGCGACGCGGCCGGTCGATGCTTCCCCTGCCGGCAGGCTTCCCGTCATTGCGAGGAGCGAAGCAACGAAGCAATCCAGGGGAACGTAGAGCTCTGCCGCTTCTGGATTGCTTCGCTTAGGCTCGCAATGACGGTCATAATCCCGCGAACGAGTACTGACGACCATGAGCATCCGCCAGCAATTGATCGAGCGCTTCTTCCGCTATGCCGCGGTTTCCAGCCAGAGCGACATCAAGGCGACGACGCTGCCGAGCACGCCGGGCCAGCAGCGCCTCGCCGAACTGCTGGCCGACGAATTGCGTGCGCTCGGCCTCGACGATGTCGTGATCGACGAGCGCGCCACCGTCACGGCCTTGAAGCGCGGCACCGTGCCGGACGCACCCAAGATCGGCTTCATCGCCCATCTCGATACCTTCGACGCCGGCCTCTCGCCCGATATCCGCCCGCAGCTCCTGCGCTTCGACGGCGGGGATCTCTGCCTCAATCGCGAGCGGGACATCTGGCTGCGCGTCGCCGAGCACCCGCAGCTCAGCGACTGGCAGGGCGCCGAGATCATCGCCAGCGACGGCACTAGCGTGCTCGGCGCCGACAACAAGGCGGCGATCACGGTGATCATGACCCTGCTCGCCAATCTTGGCCCGCAGGATCGGCATGGCGACATCGCCGTCGCCTTCGTCCCGGACGAGGAGATCGGCCTGCGCGGCGCCAAGGTCCTCGATCTCGCCCGTTTCCCCTGCGACTTCGCCTATACGATCGACTGCTGCGAGCTCGGCGAAGTCGTGATCGAGAACTTCAACGCCGCCGCTGTCGAGATCACCCTGACCGGCGTCAGCACCCATCCGATGTCGGCCAAGGGCGTGCTGGTGAACCCGGTGCTGATGGCGCAGGACTTCATCAGCCGCTTCGACCGCTCTGAGACGCCGGAGAACACCGAGGGGCGCGAAGGCTATGTCTGGTTCAACGCCATCACCGCCAATGCCAGCGAAGCCAGGCTGGGAGCGCTGATCCGCGATTTCGACAGACAGAGCTTCGAGGCGCGCAAGCGCCGCTTCACGGAGGTCACTACCGAGATCGCCGCGCTCTATCCGACCGGCCGGGTCGACTGCGTGGTCAGCGACACCTACGGCAACATCCATGACAGCCTCGGCGACGACCAGCGCCCGGTCGAGCTGCTTTTCGGCGCGCTGGAGGCGCTGCAGATCAGGAAGAAGCAGATCCCGATGCGCGGCGGCACCGACGGCGCGGCGCTCTCGGCCCGCGGCCTGCCGACCCCGAACTTCTTCACCGGCGCCTATAATTTCCACTCGCGTTACGAGTTCCTGCCGGTGCCGGCCTTCGAGAAGTCCTATGAGGTGGCAAGGATGATCTGCACGCTGGCGGCGGGGCGGGGTTAGGCGCCATTTTCCGTCATGGTCGGGCTTGTCCCGACCATCCACGTCTTCCTTCGTGCAGCGCAGTGTTCAAGACGTGGATGCTCGCCACAAGGGCGAGCATGACGGTGACGCTACCCGCCCACCAGCTCGAACCAGCCGGCCTCGTCGATCACCTTGACGCCGTGCTTGGTCGCATCCTTGAGCTTCGAGCCGGCGCCTGGCCCCGCCACCAGCAGGTCCGTCTTCGACGAGACCGAGCCGGCGACCTTGGCGCCCAATCGCTCGGCCATCGCCTTGGCCTCGTCGCGGGTCATGCGCTCAAGCGCGCCAGTGAAGACGACGATCTGGCCGGCGACCGGGCTGGACGAGGCCACCGCCTCCAGCGGCTGCGGCGTCACTTCCGCAAGCAACCGGACGAGCATCTGCTGATTGTGCTCCTCGGCGAAGAACTGCAGCAGCGCCTCGACCACGGTCGGGCCGACGCCGTCGATCGCATCGAGCGCCGCGCGCTCCTCGCTCTCCGGGTTCTCGGCGGCGAGGCAGGCGGCCTGCAGCGCCTCGAACGAGCCGTAATGGCGCGCCAGCAAGCGCGCATTGGTCTCGCCGATATGGCGGATGCCGAGCCCGAAGATGAAGCGGTTGAGCGGGGGCTTGCGCCTATCGTCGATCGCCTCGAACAGCTTCTTCGTGCTGGTCGCGCCAAAACCTTCCTTGTCCTTGAGCTTCTTCAGGTTCGCCGCATCGCGCTCAGCCAGCGTGAAGATGTCGGCCGGCTGCTTCACCGGCAGGTCGGGATCGTCGTGGAAGAACTCGATCTGCTTGTCGCCGAGCCCGTCGATATCGAGCGCGTCGCGCGAGACGAAATGCTTGAGACGCTCGACCGCCTGCGCCTCACAGATCAGCCCGCCGGTGCAGCGGCGCACCGCATCCTCCTTGCCCGAGCGCGGATTGTGCTCGCGCACCGCATCCGAGCCGCAGACCGGGCAGTTCGTCGGGAAGACATAAGGCTGCGCATCGGCCGGCCGCTTGGCGAGGTCGACCGCCTCGACGCGCGGGATGACGTCGCCGGCGCGCTTCACCGTCACGGTATCGCCGATGCGGATGTCGCTGCCGTCGCGGATCGGCAGCCCCTTCGAATCGAAGCCGCGGATATAGTCCTCGTTGTGCAGCGTCGCATTGGTGACGACGACGCCGCCGACCGTCACCGGCTTCAGGCGCGCCACCGGCGAGAGCGCGCCGGTCCGCCCGACCTGGATGTCGATCGCCTCCAGCACCGTGGTCGCAAGCTCGGCCGGGAACTTGTGGGCGATCGCCCAGCGCGGCGCGCGGGCGACGAAGCCGAGCCTCGCCTGCAGGGCGAGATCGTCGACCTTGTAGACCACGCCATCGATGTCGTAGCCGAGCGTGGCGCGCTGCGCCTCGATCGAGCGGTAATGCGCCAGCAATGCCTCGACGCTCTCGCAGCGCGCCATCAGCGGATTGGTCTTGAAACCCCAGCGCGCGAAGACCTCGACGACGCCGAACTGGGTCGGCGCCGGCAGCTCCGGCATCTCGCCCCAGGCATAGGCGAAGAAGCGCAGAGGCCGGCTCGCGGTGATCGAGACGTCGAGCTGGCGCAGCGAGCCGGCGGCGGCGTTGCGCGGATTGGCGAATTCGCGCTCTTCCTTCTCGCGCTGGCGCTGGTTGATCGCGGCGAAATCGGCATGGCCGAGATAGATCTCGCCGCGCACCTCGGCGATCTCGGGCACATCCTTGCCCTTCAGCCGATGCGGGATCTCGGAAATCGTGCGCGCATTGGCCGTGACGTCCTCGCCCTCCTCGCCGTCGCCACGGGTCGCAGCGCTGACCAGCTCGCCCTTCTCATAGCGCAGCGAGAGCGAGAGCCCGTCGATCTTCGGCTCGGCGGTGAAGGCGATCGGCTGGTCGTCCTTGCGGCCGAGGAAGGTCCGCACGCGCGTGACGAAGTCGGCGATGTCCTCGTCGGCGAAGGCGTTGTTGAGCGAGAGCATCGGCACGCGGTGCCGGATCTTAGCGAACTTGCCCGAGGGCTTGGCGCCGACCCTGTCCGAGAGCGCCTCAAGGCCCTTGAGCTCCGGGAAGGCGCTTTCCAGCGCCGTCAGGCGCCGGAACTTCGCGTCGAAGGTCGCGTCGTCCATGATCGGCGCGCTGTCGCTGTGATAGGCCTCGTTGGCGGCGGCGATCTCGGGCGCCAGCGCCTGATGCTCGGCGCGGGCAGCCTCGGGGGTCAGATCTTCGACTGGGGTGGGAACAGTGTCGGCCATGGCGCAGTTCTAGTTCAGGGGAAGTTTCCTGCGAAGCTCCTGTTTCACGATTTGAGTAAGCCGATTTGTGGCAGGAGCCGGTCGGGTGTAGTCTTTCCCCGCTGAAATGGATGCTCGACGCCTCGCAGGTCTTGACCGGAGGATCGTGTCAGGACCGCCGCGGCGAACCGGGCCGGAACCGGGAAGAACGCCATGGCCGATACCCATCTCCATCACGATCACGTGGCGGCGAACGATGCTGCACCGCCCGACGCCCTGCCCGTCAACGAGATCGGCATCGCGGACATCAAGGACGCTCTCAGGCAGGGCTATTCCGACTTCATGGCTCAGCCGAGCCATCTGCTCTTCATCGCGCTGATCTATCCGATCGCAGGGGTTCTGCTCGCCCATCTGACGGTGAGCTACAACATCTTCCCGCTGCTGTTCCCGCTGGCCTCGGGCTTCGCCCTGCTCGGCCCGTTCGCGGCGATCGGCCTCTACGAGATCAGCCGCCGCCGCGAGCTCGGCATGGATACCTCCTGGAAGCACGCCCTCGATGTCGTGCACTCGCCCGGCATCGGCCAGATCGCCCTGCTCGGCGGGTTGCTCACCGGCGTCTTCCTCACCTGGCTGTTCAGCGCCTGGATCATTTATCGCTGGCTGATGGGCGATGCGCCGCTCGATTCCTTCGCAAGCTTCATGACGCCGCTGCTGACCACGGTGAATGGCTGGACGCTGATCATCCTGGGCAACGCGCTCGGCATGCTGTTTGCCATCCTGGTGTTCTCGATGACGGTCATCTCCTTCCCGCTGATGCTCGACCGGCATGTCGACGTGGGGACCGCGGTGAAGACCTCGATGGCGGCCGTCGAGAAGAACCCGCGGGTCATGCTGTACTGGGCCCTGACGATCACGGCCCTGCTGGTGCTCGGCTCGCTGCCGGTGCTGGTCGGCCTGATCATCGTGATGCCGGTCCTCGGCCATGCCAGCTGGCACTTCTACCGCAAGGTCGTGCCGCGGTAGGCGCGGCCTAAGCGGCGGCGGCCACCTCCCCGTCATGGTCGGGCTTGTCCCGACCATCCACGTCTGCCTTCGGCAAAAGCGGTGTTCAAGACGTGGATGCTCGCCACAAGGGCGAGCATGACGGCGTGCGGCCCTCAATGCTGATCGACCGACACCTCGCGCGTCAGCCCGCGCCTGACCAGCCCGACCGCGAGCAGCACCGGCAGCGACGCGATCAGCCCCATCGCCGAGAGCCTGCCCCACAAGGTCTCATCCTCGTTGATCAGCGTCGCGATGAAGGCCGGCAAGGTGAATTTCGACGGCGTCTGGATGAAGAGCAGCGCGAACAGGAATTCGTTCCAGCTCATGATCGCGACGAAGACCGCGGTCGCAACCAGCCCAGGCATCAGCAGCGGTACGACGATCTCGAGCAGCCGTTTCACGAAGCCGGCGCCGTCGAGCATCGCCGCCTCCTCGAACGAGTAAGGCACGTCGCGGACGAAGCCGAGCAGCATCCAGATCGCGAAGGGCAGCGCCAGGATCTGGTTGGCGAGGATCAGCCCGAGATGGCTGTCGAGCAGGCCAAGCGCCCGCAGCACCTGATAGAGCGGGATGGCGAGCGCGATCGGCGGCGCCAGCTTGATCACCAGCACGAAGCCGAGGAAGACGACGTCGAAGCGCTTGGGCAACTGGAAACGCGCCAGCGCATAGGCCGCCGGCAGCCCGGCCAGCAGCGACAGGCCTACCGTACCGAGCGCCACCACGACGCTGTTGAGCCCGAGCCGCCACATCCCGCCATCGAGCAGCACGCGGTAATGCACCAGCGTCGGATCCTGCGGCCAGAGCGCGATCGAGGTCGAGACATATTCGGCCGGCGGCTTGAACGAGGTCGCGACCATCCAGAGCAGCGGGATCAGCGAGAGCGCGCAGAGGCCGAAGGCGGCAATGATCCGGATCATCGGCCCGCCCCCCGCAGCAGCGACGCCGCGTAGATGACTGCGAGCAGGCCGGCGACGACGATCATCACCACGGCGGCGGCCGAAGCCAGCCCGATGTCGAAGAAGCGGAAGCCCTGCCGGTAGACGAACATCGAGACCGTCTCGGTCGACTGCCCCGGCCCGCCGCCGGTCATGGCGTAGACCTTGTCGAACAGCTTGAAACTGTCGACCGAACGCAACAGCGCCGCGACGAAGAGATAGGGCGCCAGCAGCGGCAGCGTCATGTCGCGGAAGCGCCGCCACGGCCCGGCGCCATCGACGCGGGCGGCCTCGTAGACATCCTGCGGGATCAGTCGCAGTCCCGCGAAGATGATCAGGAAGGCGAAGGGCGCGGTCTGCCAGAGATCGACCAGGACGATCGACCAGAGCGCGAGATTGGGATCGAACAGCCAGGGCACGCCGGGCAGGCCGACGGTGCGCAGGAGGTTGTTGAGGAAGCCGAGATCGAAATGGAACCAGGCCCGCCAGATAGCGGTGACCACCATGGTCGAGAGCACGAAGGGCGCGAGCAGCAGCGTCATGACGAGCGTGCGGCCCGGAAAGGCGCGGTCGAGCAGGAGCGCCAGCCCTAGGCCCGCCGCGACCTCGAGCACGGTCGACACCACCGTGAACAGCACGGTGTTGGTCACCGCCTGCCGGAAGAAGCGGCTGTCCCAGAGCTCCTGGAAATTCTCGAGCCCGACGAACTTGGCGTTCTCGAAGCCGTAATCGGTGGCGAACAGCGAGAGCGCCAGCGTCCGCCCGAGCGGGTAGAGCGTCAGCCCGGCAAAGATCAGGAGCGCCGGCGTGAGCAGGAGCCAGGGCAATAGGCGGCGTGAAGCGGTCATTACGTCCAGACGGAAAGCGGGCCGCCTCGCGAGGAGGCGGCCCGCGTTGAGGTCAGCGCGACAGAGCGCGGGCGATCTGGGCGTTGGCCTCGGTCAGCGCCTGCTTGGGCTGCATCTGACCGATCAGGGCGAGCTGGAGATAGTCGCCGAGGATGGTCTCGACGCGGGCCCACTGGCTGATGCGCGGGCGAGCCTGGGCGACGTTGAGCGCCTCGAGCTGCGCCGGGTACCAGCGGTACTTGGCGACGAGGTCCTTGTCGTTGAACAGCGCAGCGAGCGTCGGCGGATTGCCGGTCTCGAGCGCGATCAGCTTCTGGTTCTCAGGGCTGGTGACGAAGCGGATGAAGTCGGCGGCGCGCGCCTTGTTCGGCGAATCGGCGGGGATGCCGAGCAGCCACGCGCCCAGCATCGGCGCCGGCCCCTTGACCTCGCCCGGGGAGGCGACGACCTCGACCTGACCAGCGACCTTCGAGGCGCTGCCGTCGAGCGTGCCGGCCCAGGACGACCACATCTCGACCGCGATCGCGGCGCGGCCCTGCTGGATCGCATCGCGCAGTTCGGTCGCGTTGTAGGTCTCGACGCCCTTCGGCGCGAGCGCCTTGAACGACAGGAACTGGGTCAGCGCCTTCTCGGCCTCGGGCGTATCGAGCACGGCCTTGCCGTCGGCGGTGACGACGTCGCCACCATGGGCCCACAGCACCGGCAGGAAGGAGGTGACGATCGGGTTGCCCTTGATGCCGCGGAAGACGAGGCCGGAGACGCCCTCTTCCTTGGACTGGATCACCTGCGCCGCCTTGACGACGTCGCTCCAGGTCTTGGGCCGCTCGAAGCCGTGCTTGGCGAGCAGGTCCTTGCGATAGGCGAACATGGCGATGTTGCCGACGAAGGGCGCCGCATAGAGCTTGCCGTTGTGCTTGGAGACGTCGATCGCCGACTTGACGAACTCGCCCGGCAGGCCGCCGACCGTGTCGAGATCGGTGAGCCAGCCGCGCGCCATGAACTCCGGCGCCCAGATGTCGTCGAGCATGGCGACATCGGTCGCCGCCGTCTTTTCGCGCGCGCCGACCGCGAGGCGCTCATAGAGCGGGCCGCCGCCGAGCTCGAGCCGCTCGATCTTCACGCTCGGATTCTTGGCCTGGTAGAGCTCGACCATCTTGGCCAGCGCCGGCGCGAAGCCGGCATCGCGCCCGGCGATCACCAGTCGGTCCTGCGCGGCGGCGGGCAGAACGAGCCCGGCCAACATCAACACGGCGCCGAGCGCCTTACCCATCGTCCTCATGGCATTCCCCCGTCCGGGTCTCTGCCCGGGCGGGCATTGTGGGAGCGGATGGCTGGCCAGTGCAACAGATATACGACGATTTCGGAACAATCCCGCGCGGCGCTGCGTTCGGATGGTGCTGCGGCGCTGCCGCACCGAACATCAGCCGTTGCGATACGACGGCAACGCAACCGGAGGGGGCTCCGTCATGAACAACATCATCTACATCGTCGGCCTGGTCGTCGTCGTTCTCGCGATCCTGTCCTTCCTCGGGCTGCGTTGATCGCAGCCGCCTGAGGCTCAGCGTACAACGCTGTTCCAGCCGTCATGCTCGCCCTTGTGGCGAGCATCCACGTCTTGAACACCGCATGCGATCAGTGACGGAAAGGCATGGATGGTCGGGACGAGCCTGACCATGACGATGAGGCGCAGATTCAGCCTGTCTCAGCGGTCGTCGCGACGCGGCTTCTTCGCACCGAACGGCTTCTTGCCGGCGAAAGGCTTCTTTGCGCCAAAGGGCTTTTTCTCGCCGAAGCTCTTGCCCGCCGGCCGCCCTTCGCCGCCAGCCGGGCGCTCGCCGCCATGCGATGCCCCGAACGGCTTCTTGCCACCCTTGAACTTGCCGGCGAACGGCTTGCCGCCATGCTCGCCCTTCTTATCGAAGGAGGGGCGTTCCGGCCGCAGGATCGCCGTCTCCTCATAGACCGGCTCGCGGTCGCGCCGCGTCGGGTCGTAAGGCTTGGCGCCGAACGGCTTGCGCTTGCCCTCATAAGGCTTGCGCTCGCTCGAACGCTCGTCGCGCGCCGGATGGGCACCGCGCGGCGCATGGCTCGCCTTCTCGCCGAAGGGCTTGGCTGCCCGGCGTTCGCCCTCGCCGGCGACCTGCTCGATCGTGATCCGGTCGCGATCGGGCACGCGCGTCAGCTCGGCGAAGCGCTCGGCGACATCGGCATCGATCTCGACCTTGGTCTCGCGGTCGAAGATGCGGATCGCGCCGACCTCGTCGCGGGTGATCTGGCCGCGGCGGCAAATCATCGGCAGCAGCTTGCGCGGATCGGCGCCGTCCTTGCGGCCGGTGCTGAGGCGGAACCAGACCGTCTCGCCGCGCGGGCCCGAACGCTCGCCGCGCTCCCGCTCGCCGGGCGTGCGCTTCTGCGCATACTCCTCGGTGCTGCGGGCCGGCCGACGCTCTTCATGACCGAAATTGGGATCGCCGACCTCTTCCGTCGCCGGCAGGCGCGAGCGGTAGACGCGCACCAGCGCGGCAGCGAGTTCCTCGGCCGAGCGCCCGGCGAGCAGCGCGCCGATCATGCCGGCATCGTCCTCGCCGGCCTCGCCCGAGAGCAGCGGATCCTGCAGCATGCGCTCCTGGTCGAGCCCACGAATGTCGTCCTGCGTCGGGGCGGCGACCCATTCGGCCTCGACGCCGGCACCGGCGAGCAGCATCTGCGCCTTGCGTCGGCGCGACGGCGGCACCAGGAGCGCGCTGATGCCTTTCTTGCCGGCCCGGCCGGTGCGGCCGCTGCGATGCTGCATCACCTCGGAATCGTTCGGCAGCTCGGCGTGGACGACCAGCGTCAGCCCCGGCAGGTCGATGCCGCGCGCGGCGACGTCGGTCGCGACGCAGATGCGCGCCCGACCGTCGCGCAGCGCCTGCAGCGCCGAATTGCGCTCGCTCTGGCTGAGTTCGCCCGAAAGCGAAACGGCAGCGAAGCCACGCTCCAGCAGCGCCGCCTCGAGATGGCGCACGGCGTTGCGGGTGTTGCAGAACACCAGCGCGCAAGGAGCGTCGTAGAAGCGCAGCAGGTTGACGACGGCGAGTTCGCTCTCGCGCGGATAGACGCGGACGGCGCGATACTCGATATCGGCATGGCCACCCTCGGTGCCTGCGACTTCGATGCGCAGCGCATCGCGCTGATAGCTCCTGGCGAGCGCGATGATCGCCTTCGGCAGCGTCGCCGAGAACAGCAGGCTGCGGCGCTCTTCCGGCGCGGCCTCCAGGATGAATTCGAGATCGTCGCGGAAGCCGAGGTCGAGCATCTCGTCGGCCTCGTCGAGCACTACCGCCTTCAGCGCCGAGAGATCGAGCTGGCCGCGATCAAGATGATCGCGCAGGCGTCCGGGCGTGCCGACGACGATATGCGCCCCCTCGGCCAGCAGCATCGCCTCGCGCCGCGGGTCCATGCCGCCGACGCAGGCGATGATCCGGGCCTTCGCCTCGCCATAGAGCCAGGCGAGCTCGCGCTGGACCTGGAGCGCCAGCTCGCGCGTCGGCGCGACGATCAGCGCCAGCGGCAGCCCTGCGCGCGGCAGGACCTCGGCCTCGCCGATCAGGTCGCCGCCAAGGGCGAGCCCGTAAGCGACGGTCTTGCCCGAGCCGGTCTGCGACGAGACCAGCAGGTCGCGGCCGGCAGCGGCCTCTTCCAGCACGGCAGCCTGGACGGGCGTCGGCTCATTGTAATTGCGGTCGGCGAGCGCACGCGCGAGCGGCGCGCTCGTGGAGATGAAGGACATTCGATGTCAGGCCTTAGGTTGCAGCTGGCGGGTCGGCAGCACGCAGAACGAGGGGCGGCGCCGGGACGCGGCACCGCGATATTGCGCTGCACATAGAGGAAATCGCGGGAAAAGGGAATGCAGCATAGGCCCACCCCGTATGCGGCAGTGGAGACCGGCCATGCCGCCCGGTTCATTGTCGGCTCGTTGCAGGCTCCGCTTTCCGGCAATGTTGTCTGGGTCGCGGACGCTTTAACGCCCAACTGCAGTCTGCGTCGCCGCCAGGTCCGGCCTCGACTCCAGCCGATCGACAACGCGCTGCGCGATTTCCTCCGCTGCCTCGTCCGGAATCGGAAACACCGAACTGACATTGATCTCGCCAAGCACGTAGTTGTCGGTCCCGTCTACGCCGCGCCCGCCAAGCATGAAATCGGCATCCCAGATCATCGGCAGGTCATGCCGCGCGAGGTCCAGCGAGGACATCAATTGCGGTGTCCATTCGTCTTCCATCAACCGCCGCAAGCGCTGGAAGCGTGGATCGGCCTTCGAGGTGTAAAGCCGCGCACCGGCTGCGGCACGCGCGGCCGGTGCTTCAACGAGCGCCTTGACCTTCTGGTAGCCAAAGCCGGCACAGCGATCGCCCGCCATGTAGCAGCGCACCACGCCTTCGCTCAGGCGCTCCTGGAACGGCTGGTCGATGACGCAACCGTCCTCGAAATACGCCTCACATCTCTTCAGAAACTCCTCCAAAGGCATCTCCTCCGGTTCGGCCTTGGTGGCGTCCAGGATCCGCACCCTTGAGCCGCCACCCGCGTCCGCGAGCGCCTTGACCTTCCAAACGCCTTGGCCACCATTGCCGCGGTTGCGTTTGATCACGCGTGCGCCAGTGGCAAGCCTCCCCGGCAATTCGGCCCGCATCGCATCGACCGTTCGATAGAGAGCCGTATCGCAGCCCCAACTCATCGTGCGGGTACGATGAAGCACCTCCTTGGTGCCCATCTTGAGGATCACATCGGGATGTGCGCTCACCCAGATGCCGCGCGCCGCGACTTCGCGAAGAAGCGCATCGAGCTTGACGCGGTTGCGCCCCTCGTGAAGCGGATTGACCCAAACAAGGACGCCATCGAACCGGGCGAGTTGCGACCGCACGGCATCGAGAACATCGTCCTCGTAAACCACTGGCTCCGCATCGACGCCGAGATTGGCAAGCGCCGCGAAAACATCCTTGAACCGGCTGGCTTGTGGAGTAGCGCCGTGGCGTTCGGTTTCATCACCGCGCCAGAGGATAGCGATACGGCCGATGCGAGCTGTACGCCCGGATACAGAAAACGGTCCCGCGTTCATCATCGTGCTCCGTCCGCGTGATCAATGCGGATCGCGAGCAGGACTTGGACGGAAACCGTCTTTGCAGCGCCGGGAGCCTGCGATACCCCGACGCGCGATTCATAAATGCGATATGCCACGTGATCAAGGACAGGACGTGTCGAAGCTAGCCACCGGGCCTTGGTTCCGTTGTCGGGCGTGGGCGCTGCGTGGTCTAAAAGCGTACCAAAGAAAGAGGCGAGTGGGCATGAACGAGACTTGGCGGCGGTTCGACTCCTACGATGTGCTCACCTTGCATGATGGCGTGTTCGAGGCGCCGCTCGACGTCCTGATCCATGCAAGCGGACAGGCCGCTCGCGACGACGCCGTGGCGCGCTGGGGCAAGCCGAAGGTCAGCATCCCCGTCAACTGCTTCGCCCTGAAGGGCGCTGATGGGATCACCCTGGTCGATGCCGGCACCGGCCCCTCCTGGGGCGAGGCGATGGGCCATGCTCCCGCCGCCATGGCGAGCGCGGGAATTGCCGCCGAGCAGGTCGAGCGCGTCCTGATCACGCATCTGCACGGCGATCACGCGCTCGGCCTGTTCGACGGCGAGCGAGCCCGTTTCCCCAAGGCCGAGATCATCGTGCCCGCGGCCGATTTCGGCTTCTTCGGAGAGGAGGCAAACCGCGCGCAGACGCCGCAGAACCGGCAGGGCGGCTTTGCCGTCACGGCGACCTTGAAGAAGCACTATGCCGATCGCATCCGCTCCGCCCCGGCTGGCACGGTGCGGCCCGGCATCACTCTGATACCGCTCCCCGGCCACACCATCGGCCATAGCGGCTATCTGATCGAGGGCGAGGAGAGCCTGCTGCTCTGGGGCGATGCGTTGCATCTCTCCGATCTGCAGGCCTCGGAACCGGAGATCGGCTTCGTCTACGATTTCGACGCCGCCACCGCCCTCACCTCTCGCCGCGCCATTCTGGAGCGCGCCGCGCGCGAAGGCTGGCTCGTCTCGGGCGGCCATATCGAGGGCTTCAGACGCGTGATCGAGAACAGCGCGGGATACGAGTTGATCCCCGCCTGACCTATGCTCGAATGGCGCCGCACCGTCTTTCCGGGGCAGGCCGACAGGCCTGAGCCCGGAACCCAGAGCCGAAACAAGCATAGCAAGAGCGAGTCGAGAGCCAAGCCGTCATCGCAACCGGCGTCGGTTCTGGGTTCCGGGCCCTTCGCTGCGCGAAGTCCCGGAAAGACGCTCAGCTAGCCGCGCATCCCGGCCGCATCGAGCAGCTTGCCGGCAGCCGCCCGCGCCTCCTCGGTGATCGAGGCGCCGGCGAGCATGCGGGCGATCTCCTCGCGCCGGCTGCCGTCCTGCAAGGGCGAGACGCGGGTGACGGTACGCTCATCCGCGCCTTCCTCGCCCTGCGCCGATTTCGCGATCAGGAAATGTTGCCCGGCCTTGGCCGCGACCTGCGGGGCATGCGTCACCGAGACGACCTGCACCCGCGCCGCCAGCCGCGCCAGCCGCTCGCCGATCGCATCCGCCACGGCGCCGCCGACGCCGGTGTCGATCTCGTCAAAGACCAGTGTCGGGGCCGAGCCGCGCTCGGCCAGCACCACCTTGAGCGCCAGCATGAAGCGCGAGAGCTCGCCGCCCGAGGCGACCTTCATCATCGGGCCGGGCCGCGTGCCCGGATTGGTCTCGACCCAGAATTCGACGCGGTCGAGCCCTTCCGGCCCGCGCCCATCGGGGTCGCTGTCGATCTGCGTGATGAACCTCGCCCGCTCCAGCTTCAGCGGCGGCAGCTCCGCCTTCACCGCGGCATCGAGCGCCGACGCTGCCCGGATGCGCCCGGCCGAGAGCGCCGTCGCCAGTGCGACATAGGCGGCTTCGGCCTCGGCGAGCTCGGCTTCCAGCCGCTTCAGCGAGCCCTCGCTCTCGTCGAGCGCGGCAAGGTCGGCCGCCATCGTCTCGGCCAGCGCCGGCAGGGCATCGACCGGCACGTCGAACTTGCGCGCCGCCGCCCGCAAGGCGAACAACCGCTCCTCGACCCGCTCCAGTACGCGCGGGTCGAACTCGGCGGCGCGCACCGCCGCCTGCAGGGTTTCTCCCGCCTCCTCGAGTGCGACCACCGCCGTGGTCAACGCGGCGATGGAGGGGTCGACCAGCTCCGGCGCCTGAGCCGCCCGCCGCTCTAGCCGGCGCAGCACGCCCGACAGCGCCCCGACCGGGGACGCCGTGCCGCCGACCGCCTCGAAGGCCTCGATGATATCTCGCGCCACCTTCTCAGCCGCCATCATGCCCTGGCGCTTGGCGGCGAGCGCCTCTTCCTCACCTGGCTCGGGCGCGAGCTTGCCGAGCTCGGCCACGGCATGGCGTAGGAAATCGGCCTCCTTGCGCGCCGTCTCGACCCGGATACGCTGGCTCTGCAGGGCTTGTCGCGCCTTCCTCAAAGTCTCGCTGGCGCGGGCGACCTCAGCCGCCTGCTCGCCGAGCTCTCCGAAGCCATCGAGGATGGTGCGGTGCTGGGCCGGGTCGGTCAGCGCCCGGTCGTCATGCTGGCCGTGGATCTCAACCAGCGCCGCGCCGATCATCCGCAGGATCTGGACACTGACCGGCTGATCGTTGACGAAGGCGCGGGTGCGACCGTCGGCATATTGCACGCGCCGCAGGATCAGGTCGCCGTCGGTGTCGATCTCCTGCGCCTGCGCGAGCGCGCGCGCCGGATGCGACATCGGCAGGTCGAAGACGGCGCTGACCTGGCCCTGGCTCTCGCCATGGCGCACGAGGCCGCCATCGCCGCGGGCGCCGAGCGCCAGCGCGAAACCGTCGAGCAGGATCGATTTGCCGGCGCCGGTCTCGCCGGTCAGCACGCTGAGCCCGTCCTCGAAACCCAAGTCGAGCCGGTCGATCAGAACGATGTCGCGGATCGAGAGCTGGGCGAGCATGGCGGCTCTGGAGCTGGCGGCTAGGCCGCACTCATGCGGTCAGCGGACCAGGCCGGTGACCGCGCGGGTGAAGCCGTTGAACAGCCGGCTGATATAGGAGCCGCGATCCTCGCGCGGCTGCAGGCCGCCGCTCTCGAGGAGGCTATAGGCGTCCTTGTACCAAGGGCTGTCCGGGAAGTTGTGGCCGAGCACCGCGGCGGCGGTCTGCGCCTCGTTGGTGATGCCGAGCGCCATATAGGCCTCGGTCAGGCGCATCAGCGCCTCCTCGGCATGGCGCGTGGTCTGGTACTTGGTGATGACCTCGCGGAAGCGGCTGACGGCGCCGGTATAGTTGCGCTTCTCCAGATAGAAGCGGCCGACATTCATCTCCTTGCCGGCGAGCTGGTCGCGCGCGACCAGCATCTTCTCGCGCACGTCGAGGACGTATTCCGACTTGGGATAGCGGTCGAGCAGCTCCTGCATGGCGCGCAGGGCCTGGTCGGTGCGGTCCTGATCGCGCGTCGCATCCGGGATCTGGTTGTAATAGGACATCGCCAGGATGTACTGCGCATAGGCCGCATCCGGGCTCGCCGGGTTCTGCGCCAGGAAGCGCTTCGAGGCGGTGATCGCGTCGTCGTATTTGGCCGCCTCGTAATTGGCGTAGGCGGTCATGATCAGGCCCCGCTTCGAATAGGGCGAGAACGGCGCCTGCTTGTCGATCTCCTCGAACTTCTTGTTCGCGCCCTCGGTGTCGCCGTTCTGGAGACGGGCGAGACCCTCATTGTAGAGCTTGTCGGCCGGGACCTCCGGCAGCACCTCGGGCTTGTAGGTCTCAGGCCGGTCGAACGGGTTGAGCGCGCTCATCGTGTCGCAGCCGCCGAGCGCAGCCGCGAGGGCGAAGGCCAGCGCAAGGCGCTTACCACCGCTCGCCGATTCGCCGGAGTTGAATGTCTTCAGCCGCATGACGCTCACTTCATCCGTCCTTGAAGCACCCCGTGCCAGGGCGCGCGAAATGGCTTTAGCTCAGAAGCAGCCTTTTCGCCAAGCGTGACGGGCGCTTCATGCAGTACGCTCGCCGTTTCCAACAGGAAACGGGCGAATGCAAGGCGTGGCGTCGCGTAATACCCTGCTCAGTGCAGGTCGGGCGCGAGCGCGGCAGGCACCGGGCCGGCCGCCATCTGCACCGCTTGATGCGCGTAGACCGGCTGCGCCTCGACGATCGCGTAGTTGGCGCGGTCGGCGAACAGGGCCTCGAGGATGCGGACATTCATGCGATGGCCGCCGCAATAGGAACGGAACTCGCCGAGGATCGGGTAGCCGGCCAGAGCGAGGTCGCCGACCGCATCGAGGACCTTGTGGCGCACGAACTCGTCGGCGTAGCGCAGGCCCTCGGGATTGATCACCTTGTCGTCGCCGATCGCGACGGTGTTGTCGAGCGAGGCCCCGAGCGCGAAGCCGGCTTTCCAGAGCTGCTCGACATCGCGCATGAAGCCGAAGGTACGGGCGCGGGAGATCTCGCGGGCATAAGCCTCGGGATCGAGATCGAAGATCTTGCGCTGGCGGCCGATCGCCTTGGTGTCGAAGTCGATCTCGACGTCGAGGCGGAAGCCGTTCTCGGACGGCGCCAGCTCGGCGAAGGCGCGGCCATGCTCGATCCGGACCGGGCGCAGCACCTTGAGGTAGCGGCGGGTCGCGCCGAGGGCGACGAGACCAGTCGATTCGATGGCAGCGACGAACTCGGCGGCGCTGCCGTCCATGATCGGCATTTCCGGGCCGTCGATCTCGATCAGCACATTGTCGAGCCCGAGGCCGGCGCAGGCCGACATCAGATGCTCGATCGTGGCGACGGAGCCGGACGCCTGGTCGCCAATCACCGTGCACAGCTCGGTGGCGCTGACCTTGTTGTGGCGGGCGTGGATCAGCTGCTCATGGCCGCCTTCGAGGCCCTTGCGCAAGAAGACGACGCCGGAATTGGCAGTGGAAGGCCGCAGCGTCAGGCAGGCGGGAGCCCCGGAATGAACGCCGATGCCTTGCAGGGTCACGGGCGAGCGTAGGGTCGTCTGCCGTTCAGCCATCATACTCAGTATCCGTCTCAAGCGCGACGATCTTCGGGCCAGCGCCTTGCGGCGCAACCTGTTCGACGATCGACGCGGTTCCCTGAATTGCCGCGAACTCGGGATTAATCCCGAATCCCCTTACCCGGTGATGCGCTGCAAGATACGCGCAGGCGCACAGGCTTCAAAATCACGCTTTCTTTCGCTCTGTAACAGAGGTTACAAAGCCATAAAACCTTAACCATCTGCTTGATGTATATGGTTTTTCAGTCGTTAAAAAAGGCCCGGCGGAAGGTTCCGCCGGGCCTTTTCGTTTAAACCGGTTGAACCGGATCCTGCAACTCAGTTCGACTGGCGGCGCAGGAAGGCCGGGATCTCCAGCTGGTCCTCTTCCGTATTGCGGGCCGGAGCGGCGCGGCCGAGCTGGTCGAGCTGGCCCTGGGCCGGCCGGGTCGCCGGCACCGGCGGGCGGCGCATGAACTCGGCATGCGCGGCGCTGGGGCCGGCGGCCGGGGCTGGTGGAGCCTGACGCGGGGCCGGAGCCGGCGGCGCCATCGGAACCTCGTGCTCGTCCTCCTTGCGGCCGAAGCCGACCGAGGCCAGGCGCTGCATCAGCGACATGCGCTTCTGCTCGACCGAGGCCGGCGCCGGAGCGGGCACCGCACCGCGGCTCTGCGCGATCTGATGCTGGGCCGGCAGCGGCAGGTCCTCGACGCGCGGCATGCGGGTCGGGCGGATCACGGCACGCTCGGGCATCGGCGGGATGAAGCTGTCCTCATGATGCGGCAGTGAGGTCTCGGGCATCGGCGCCTCGACGACCGGCGGGGCGACCATGGCCGGGCGCGGCTGGGCCGGCTCGATACGGACGTCGGCGGCGAAGCTCTGCGGGGCCGGCGCGGGAGCGCGGACCGGCTCGAGCATCATGGTCTCGGCGACGGGAGCCGGCATCGGCGCCGGAGCGAGAGGAGCTGCAGCGGAGGTGCGGACATTCGGGACGGCCGAGCGCAGCCGCGCCTCGGCCTTCAGCCGCTCGGCGACCTCGGCGATGCGGGCTTCGGTCGGGTCGAGCTCGCCCTGGGCGCTCATCGGCTTGTCGATGCCGGTGGCGACGACCGAGACGCGCATCGTGCCTTCCAGCGCCTCGTCGAAGGTGGCACCGACGATGATGTTGGCCTCGGAATCGACCTCCTCGCGGATGCGGGTGGCGGCTTCGTCGACCTCGTAAAGCTTCATGTCGCGACCGCCGGTGATCGAGATCAGCAGGCCGCGCGCGCCCTTCATCGAGACGTCGTCGAGCAGCGGGTTGTTGATCGCGGCCTGGGCGGCCGAGAGCGCGCGCTTCTCGCCCTGGGCCTCGCCGGTGCCCATCATCGCCTTGCCCATGCCGCGCATCACGGCGCGGACGTCGGCGAAGTCGAGATTGATCAGGCCGGGACGGACCATCAGGTCGGTGATGCAGGCGACGCCCGAGTAGAGCACCTGGTCGGCCATGCCGAAGGCATCGGCGAAGCCGGTGTTCTCGTTGGCGACGCGGAACAGGTTCTGGTTCGGGATGACGATCAGCGTGTCGACGGCTTCGTTGAGCTCGCCGATGCCGGCCTCCGCCATGCGCATGCGGCGCTGGCCTTCGAACTGGAACGGCTTCGTGACGACGCCGACGGTGAGGATGCCCATGTCGCGGGCGACGCGGGCGATCGCGGGAGCCGCGCCCGTGCCGGTGCCGCCGCCCATGCCGGCGGTGATGAAGACCATGTGCGCGCCGGCGAGATGGTCGCGGATCTCGTCGATCACCTCTTCGGCGGCCGCGCGGCCGACTTCCGGCTGCGAGCCGGCGCCGAGGCCCTCGGTGACCTGGAGGCCCATCTGGATGATGCGCGGGGCGCGGGCCAGTGCGAGCGCCTGCGCGTCGGTGTTGGCGCAGACGAAATCGACGCCGTCGAGACCGGCCTCGATCATGTTGTTCACGGCATTGCCGCCGGCGCCGCCGACACCGAACACGGTGATCCGGGGCTTGAGTTCCCGGATGTCCGGGGCTTGCAGGTTCATCGCCATGATTACCTCTTTCACTGTCTTGTCCGGCTCCTGGCGGGCCGTCCCGTCTTCCACGCCAGGGGCCGGAGCCCCGTTCTGCTGATACTCACCCCGGGTCGCTTCGCCCTTCGGCGGCGCGGCCCGCTACACTCAGAAGCTCTCGCGCAGCCAGCGGCCGACGCGGGAGAAGTAGCCATCGGTCGCGTGGGCGAAGAACGACGCCCCTGCCCGAGGCTCGAAATGTTCGACATGCGCGACCTGCGGGTAGACCAGGAGGCCGACCGCCGCCGCGAAGGACGGGCCCTTGCCCGCCTCCGGCAAACCCTTGATCCCGAGCGGGCGGCCGGTGCGGACCTGGCCGCCGAGCACGCGCCGCGCCACTTCCGGCATGCCCGTCAGCTGGCAGGCGCCGCCGGTCAGGACGACGCGCCGCCCGGCCTCCGCCTGGAAGCCGGCCGCCTTCAGCCGGTCGCGCACCAGTTCGAGGATCTCCTCGACGCGCGGCTTGATGATCCGCACCAGATGCGACTTCGACAGATGGTTCGGCGTGTCGCGCTCGTCGTCGTCGACCTGCGGCACCGCGATCATATCGCGCTCGTCGGACGGGCTGGCGATCGCCGAGCCGTGCAGCGTCTTCAGCCGCTCGGCCGCGGAGACGCGGGTCGAGAGCCCGCGCGCCACGTCCATGGTGATGTGGTTGCCGCCGACGGCGATCGCGTCGGCATGGGTCAGATGCCCACCGGAGAAGACACCGAGCGAGGTCGTGCCGCCGCCCATGTCGACCACGACGACGCCCATCTCGGCCTCGTCGTCGACCAGCACGGAGAGACCCGCCGCATAGGGGCTCGCGACCACTGCCTCGACCTCGAGATGGCAGCGCTCGACCGCGAGCATGACATTGCGCGCCGCCGCCGCTTCCGCCGCCACCACATGCATGTCGACCGAGAGCGAGCCGCCGATCAGCCCGCGCGGATCGAGCACGCCGGGCGAACCGTCGAGCGCGTAGCCGGTCGGCAGCGCATGCAGCACCGCCTTGCCCGGCCGGATCGCATGGGTCGCCGCCGCGGCAAGCACCCGCTTCACATCGGAGTCCCCGACCGAGCCGCCGCGCAGATCGACGCTGGCCTGGTAGTGCTGCGAGTTCAGCCGTCCGCCGGTCAGGTTGACGATGACGGACTGGACCTCGACCTTGGCCATGCGCTCGGCCGCGTCGACCGCGGCGCGGATGGCGCGCTCGGCGCTTTCGAGGTCGATGATCGCGCCGCCCTTGAGGCCGAGCGAGCGCTGATGGCCGATGCCGATGATGCGCGCGACATGGGTGCGCCCGCGCAGCCGCTCGTTCGCCTCGGCCGGATTCAGCTCGGCGATCAGGCAGACGACCTTGCTCGTACCGATGTCCAGAATCGACAAGGTCGCGCTCTTGCGCGACGACAACGGCCGCATTCGCGGGGTCAGGCCTTGCGAGGTCAAGCTCATGCCTCGCCGCCCTTCTTCTTGGTCTTGCTCTTGAGCTGTTCGGCCCGCGTGGTCGCGGCTTCTTCGGTCAGGCGCATGGTGACGCGGTCGGGCTGGCGCATGTCGATGGCGATCAGATCCTTTTCGCTGATTCGGAAGTCCTGCTCGAGGCTGGCCAGGCGCTTCAGCGCGGCGCCGGCGCCCTGCTCCGGCAGCCTGATGTCGGCGCCGGTGTCGAGCTTCAGGTTCCAGCGCCGGCCGGCGACGAGGCTGCCGGCCCGGATGCGCGAGGCGAAAGAGCCGGCCTCGCCGAGCAGCGCGAGGTATTCCTTCGCCTTGACGTTGGCGTCAGGGCCTACGACCAGCGGCAGATAGGCGAAACGCCCGTCGTCCATCTTGTCGATCACCGTGCCGTCCTGGGCGATCAGGAAGAGCTCGCCCTTGACCTGCCAGAGCGCATAGGGCTCGCGCTCGGTCAGGTTGATCGAGATCTCGCCGGGATAGAGCTTGCGGACCGAGGCCTCGCGGATCATCGGCGTCGCCTCGAGCCGCTTGCGCGCCTCGTCGGCATCGAAGAAGGCGAGCGAGATCTTCGGATCGATCCCGGCGGCGACCAGGACCTCGATCTCGGAAAGCCCGCTCAGGCCCGAGATGGTGATCCGGTCGATGCCGAGCCCGACGAGCCGGGCGAGCGCGTGCCTCGGCTCACCGTAGTTCTCGCGGAAGGTCTCGTAATGCCCACCCAGGATCGCGCCGCTCACGCCCGTGAGCACGAGGAAGCCGATCGCCAGGAAGGAGCCGAGCCCGCCCGGCAGCCGTTCGGCCAGCGGCACGGCGACGGCGCTGCGGCGCGAACCGCGGAACCAGCGGCGCGAGCGCTCGCCGACGAGGAGCTGTGGCCCCGTCACGCGCATCGGCAGGTTGGAGCCGGCGAACACCGGATCCACCTTCACCGATTCAAGGAGGCGTCCTCGACGATCCATTTGACGAGCTCACCGAAGTTCATGCCCGCATGGGCGGCTAATTCAGGCACCAGGCTGGTTTCGGTCATGCCGGGCTGCGTGTTGACCTCCAGCCAGACGAGCGTGTCGCTCTCGTCGTCGTAGCGGAAATCTGAACGGCTGACGCCGCGGCACCCGATTGCTTGATGGGCCGTTAACGCACACTCTTCGATTTGGCGGTAAAGATTCGGTAAAATTTGCGCCGGGCAGATGTGGATTGAGCCGCCTTTGGCATATTTGGCGTCGTAGTCGTAGAAGTCGCCCGTCGCCGCCCGAATCTCCGTTACCCCCAAGGACTTGCCGTCCATCACCGCGCAGGTCAGCTCGCGCCCGGCGATGAAGGTTTCGGCCAGCATGGTCTCGCCACAGGGCCAGTCTGGCCGGGCGATCTCCTGGGGCGGGTGCTCGCGGCCTTTCTTAACGATCACCACCCCGACCGAGGAGCCTTCGTCGATCGGCTTGATCACATAGGGCGGCGGCAGGACATGCCGTTTCGCCGCCTCGAAACGCGAGACGGTGACGCCCTTCGCCACCGGCACGCCGGCGGCGGCCACGACCATCTTCGCCTTGTCCTTGCGGATGGCGAGCGAGGAGGCGAGCACGCCGGAATGGGTATAGGGGATGCCGAGAATCTCGAGCACGCCCTGGATGGTGCCGTCCTCGCCGAAGCGGCCGTGCAGGGCGTTGAAGGCAACGTCGGGCTTCAGCTTCGCCAGCACCTCCGCGACGTCGCGGCCGACCTCGACATGCGTGACGCGATAGCCGACGCCTTCGAGCGCCCGGGCACAGGCCGCGCCGCTGCGGAGGCTGACCTCACGCTCGACCGACCACCCGCCCATCAGCACTGCGACATGCTTGCTCATCAAGGTTCCTGACACCGAACTCCTGGGTCCGAACCTGATCCGACATGGTTAACGACGCGTTAACGATGTGCCCTGCCGGTTAATGCGCGAGCAGCTGTTGCGCGCCGGACTCACTCCCCTTCCCCGGCCGCGACCTTGGCCAGCAGCGCCTTGAGCTGCTCCCGTTCCGCCCGATCGAGCGCGGAGAGCAGCCGCTCCTCGGTCGCCACATGCGAGACCACCAGCCGCTCGATCAGCGCAAAACCTTCGGACGTCAGCACGATGCGCAGGCTGCGACGATCCTGTGGATCGGCCTGCCTTGCGATCAGCCCGCGCTTCTCCAGCCGGTCGAGCCGATTCGTCATCGCCGAGGTCGATAGCATCATGTCCTTGGCGAGCTCCGACGGGGTCAATGAGCCGCCGCGCTCGCCCTGACGGCGCAGGGTCATCAGCACATCGAAACCAGCGAAATCGAGCTCGGCCCCGGCGAGATTGCCGGCCAACCCCTGGCGAATCCGCTCGCCCGCACGCCAGACCGCACCACAGACCGCCATCGGGCTGGGATCGATGTCCGGCCGCGCCACGCGCCACTGGGCCAGAATCGAATCCAGCGGTCCACCCTGCCCGTTCACCTCGTCAGCTTGACTCATCGAAATCCTGCGCCTAATTATCCGTCATCAAATAATTTGATATCAAATTATCTGACATCGGATCAACCCTAGCAGCCGCCCATCGCGGCCGCAAATCGGCCGAGAGCAAGACGATGACGGACAGAACCGCTGCATTCCCGATTGACCCGATTTTCATCGAGCGCTGGTCGCCGCGCGCCTTCCATCCGGAGGCAATGCCCGCCGAGGCGCTGCTGACCATTCTGGAAGCCGCCCGCTGGGCTCCGTCCGCCTATAATGTGCAGCCCTGGCGCTTCCTCTATGCCCTGCGCGACGATGCGCATTGGCCGCGCTTCGTTTCGCTGCTCGACAGCTTCAACCAGAGCTGGGCCGGATCGGCCTCCGCCCTCGTCTTCCTGCTGTCGGATACGGGGTCGGACGATGCCGCGCAGCAGCCGCAGGCTTCGCCGATCCGCAGCTTCGACACCGGCGCCGCCTGGTCGCACATCGCCCTGCAGGCGGTCCGGCTCGGCTATCACGCCCACGCAATGGCGGGCATCGAGTTCGAAGCGGCCCGCGAGGTGCTGGCTGTCCCACCCCGATTCCGCATCGAGATCGCCGTCGCGCTCGGCCGCCGGGCCGATCCCGAGACACTGCCGCCACAGCTGCGCGAGCGCGAATGGCCGAGCCCACGGCGTCCCCTGGCGGAAACCGCCTTCTCCGGCTCCTTCCCGGCCTGAGTGCCGTAACTGTTCATCCCGAAAGGTCACGACCATGGCCGACAACAAGACCCGCATCCTGTTCGCGACGATCCTGGCGCCCATCCTCTGGGGCTCGACCTATGTCGTCTTCACCCAGACGCTTCCGGTCGAGCACCCGCTGCTCGTCGGCGCGCTGCGCGCTTTGCCGGCCGGCATCCTGCTGATGCTGCTCGGTCCTGGCCTGCCGCCGCGCGACAAGCTCCTGCCGCTCGCCATCATCGGCTTTGCCAATATCGGCCTGTTCTTCGGCATGCTCTTCCTCAGCGCCTCGCGCCTGCCCGGCGGGCTCGCCGCGACGCTCGGCTCGATGCAGCCGCTGATCGTCGCCTTCCTCGCCTGGCCGCTGCTGCTGCGCAGGCCCGGCCTCGGACAGGTGCTCGCCGCGCTCGCCGGCACGCTCGGAGTCGGCCTGCTCGTGATCGACGATACCGTGAAGCTCGACGCGATCGGGGTCATCGCTGCCCTGATCGGCGCCGCCTCGATGGCGACCGGCACCGTGCTGATCGAGCGCTGGGGCAAGGTCGGCACGCCGCTGGCGCTCGCCGCCTGGCAGCTGACGCTCGGCGGGCTGCTGCTCCTGCCGGTCGCGCTTCTGGTCGAGGGCCTGCCGCCCATGCCGACCCTGCGCAACCTCGTCGGCCTGAGCTATCTCGTCGTGATCGGCACCGCCTTCGCCTATTGGCTCTGGGTGCGCGGCATCGCCACGATCGGCACGGGCGTCGCCTTCCTCAGCCTGCTCAGCCCGCTGGTCGCGACCTTCCTCGGCGCCGCCTTGCTCAATGAATGGTTCAACGCCCAGCAATGGCTCGGCATCGCCATCATCTTCGGCTCGACCGTTGCCGGCATCATGCTGTCACGGCGCAAGGCCGGCGAAACGGTGGTGCCAGTCAGGCCGCAACACCAAAGCGCTTGATCTCCCAGTGCAACTCGTAGCCTGAGTTGTCCTTGACCCGGCGGCGGACCTCTTCGCCCAGTCCCTCGATATCGGCGGCGCTCGCACCGCCGGTATTGATCAGGAAGTTGCAGTGCATCTCGGAAACCTGCGCCCCGCCGATGCGCAGGCCGCGGCAGCCGGCGGCATCGATCAATTGCCAGGCCTTGCCGCCGTCGGGGTTCTTGAAGGTCGAGCCGCCGGTGCGCTCCTTGATCGGCTGCGCCGCCTCGCGCGCCGAGGTCACCCGGTCCATCTCGGCCAGGATCGCGGCCTGCTCGCCCGGCCGGCCCTGGAACAGCGCCGAGGTGAAGATGATGTCACCCGGTGCCATGCTGTTGCGGTAGCTGAAACCCATATCGGCATGCGACAGCGTCACGATCTCGCCCTTGCGGGTGACGCCGCGCGCCTCGACCAGCACATCGGTGGTCTCGCCGCCATGCGCGCCGGCATTCATCCTGAGTGCTCCGCCGATGCAGCCGGGAATGCCACGATAGAAGGCGAGCCCGTCGAGCGAAGCGTCGGCCGCGGCCCGCGCCACCTTCACGTCCGGTACGGCGGTGCCGGCACGCAGCCGGTCGCCGTCCTCGCGGGCGATCTCACCGAAGGCCTTGCCGGCGAGGCGGATGACCACGCCGGGAATGCCGCCATCGCGCACGATCAGGTTCGAACCGAGGCCGACCACGGTGACCGGGATCTCGGCCGGCAACTTGCCGAGCAGATAGGCAAGATCGGCCTCGTCGGCCGGGGTGAACAGAATTTGCGCCGGCCCGCCGACGCGGAACCAGGTCAGCCCCGCCATCTCCTGATTGGCGAGCAGCCGTCCGCGCAGCTCGGGCGCGGCAGCACGGATGTCGGGAGTAATGTCAGGGAAGCTCACTGCTTCGCCCCCAGAGCCGCCAGCTCGCCCGGCAGCGCATACGCCCATTGCGTGATGTTACCCGCGCCGAGGCAGACCACGTAATCCCCCGGCCCTGCCAGCTCGGCGACCATGCCGGCGAGCCTGTCGGGGGATTCGAGCGGCAGGGTATGGCGATGGCCGCGCGCCTTGATCGCCGCCACCAGCGAATCGCGATCCGCTCCTGCGATCGGCTGTTCGCCGGCCGCATAGGTGTCGGCGATGATCACCGAATCCGCATCGTTGAAGCAGGCGGCGAAGTCGGCGAACAGGCTCGACAGGCGGCTGTAGCGATGCGGCTGCATCACTGCGATCACCTTGCCCTTGGTCGAGGCACGCGCCGCCTTCAGAACGGCGGCGATCTCGACCGGATGGTGGCCGTAATCGTCGAAGATCAGCGCGCCGTTCCATTCGCCAGTCCTGGTGAAGCGGCGCTTGACCCCGCCGAAGCCGGCGAGCCCGGCGCGGATCTGCTCGACGGGAACGCCGAGATCATAGGCGACGGCGATGGCGGCAGTGGCGTTGAGCGCGTTGTGGTGACCCGGCATCGGCATGATGAGGTCGCGCACCACCTCCTCGCGGCCGCGCTTGCGGTCGCGGATCAGCAGCGTGAACTTAGACTGGCCTCCGGAGAGGTCGATGTCGAGCAGGCGGAAATCGGCCTGCGGGTTCTCGCCATAGGTGATGACCCGGCGGTCCTCGATCTGGCCGACCTGCTCCTGCACGGTCGGGTGGTCGATGCACATCACCGCGAAGCCATAGAAGGGCAGGTTCTCGACGAAGGCGCGGAAGGCCGCCTTGATCGCGTCGAACGAGCCGAAATGGTCGAGGTGCTCGGGGTCGATATTGGTGATGATCGCGACGTCGGCCGGCAGCTTCAGGAAGGTGCCGTCCGATTCGTCGGCCTCGACCACCATCCAGTCGCTCTCGCCCATGCGGGCATTGGTGCCGTAAGCATTGATGATGCCGCCATTGATCACGGTCGGGTCGAGCCCGCCCTTCTCGAGCAGGGTCGCGACCAGCGAGGTCGTGGTCGTCTTGCCATGCGTGCCGGCGATGGCGACGCAGGACTTCAGCCGCATCAGCTCGGCCAGCATCTCGGCGCGGCGCACCACCGGCAGGCGCTTTTCGCGCGCCGCCATCAATTCGGGATTGTCGCGCTTGATCGCAGTCGAGACCACCACGACCTCGGCATCGCCGATATTCTCGGCCTTGTGGCCGACGAAGGTGGTGATGCCCTTCTCGGCCAGGCGCTTGACGTTGGCGCCGTCGGAGGCGTCCGAGCCCTGCACCTTGTAGCCGAGATTGTGCAGGACTTCGGCGATGCCGGACATGCCGATACCGCCGATGCCGACGAAATGGATGGAGCCGAGCTTCGGCGGCAGCTTCATGATGGATACGTCCTGCGATGATCAGCCTTGGGCGGTCTGCAGCACGAGCCGCGCCAGGCGGTCGGCCGCATCCGGTATGCCCGCGCTCTTGGCCGCCTGAGCCATCGCCGTCAAGCGCAACGGCTCGGCGAGGAGCATCGAAAGCTCGGCGGCGAGGCGCCGCGGCGAGAAATCGTTCTGCAGGATCATCATCCCTCCGCCAGCTCTCGCGAGCACCGTGGCATTGGCGGCCTGGTCCTGGTCGAGCGAGCCCGGCAACGGCACCAGCAGCGACGGCCGGCCGATCACCGTGAGCTCGGCGATGGTCGAGGCGCCGGAGCGCGCGACCACCAGATGCGACGCCGCCATCCGCGCCGGCATGTCCTTGAAGAAGGGTGCCAGCTCGAACTTGATGCCGAGCGAGGAATAGATCTTGCGCACCCGCTCGTCGTCCTCGGCCCGCGCCTGCTGGACGATCGACAGGCGGCTGCGCTCTTCTGCCGAGAGCAGTTGCATCGCCGGCGGCACGATGTCGGCCATCACCCGCGCGCCCTGGCTGCCGCCGAAGACGAGCAGGTTGAGCCGCCCCTCCGGTTCGGCATAGGGCGAGGCCGCCTCAATCACCGCCGGCCGCACGGGATTGCCGACCTGCGTGCATTTTGCCGCCTGCTCCGGCGTCAGCCCGCCGACCTCGGCGAAACCGGTGGCGATCCCCTTGACCCGGCTGGCGAGGAAGCGGTTGGCCCGGCCGATCACCGCGTTCTGCTCGTGTACCATGGTCGGCACGCCCATCAGCGCCGCAGCGAACACCGGCGGCACCGTCGGATAGCCGCCGAAGCCGACGACGATGGCTGGCCTGAGCTGCTTGATCGCCTGACGTGCGGCAAGCCCACCCTTCAGCAGCACCAGCGCCGCCTTGGCCATCGCGATGGGTGACTTGCCCGAGGGCGTCGCCGCCGGCACGGCATGGATCGACTCGGCCGGGAAATTGCCGGCGTATTCGGCAGCGCGCGTATCGGTGATCAGCGCCACCCTGGCGCCGTGGCTGTGCAAGGCGTGGCTCAGCGCCTCCGCCGGGAAGAGGTGCCCGCCCGTGCCGCCGGCGGCGAGCACGACGAGCGGCGCCTGCGCTCCTGCGCTCACGAGCGCCGCCCCGTCTCGCCGAAGCTTCCGGCGCGTGGTCGCTTGCGGGTCAACGCCAGCAGAAAACCGGTGCCGAGCGCCAGCGAGATCAGCGAGGAGCCGCCATAGGAGATGAACGGCAGGGTCATGCCCTTGGCCGGCATCATGTGCAGGTTGACCATCATGTTGATCGCCGCCTGGATGCCGAAGAGCAGGGCGAGGCCGGTGACACCGAGGCGCACGAACGGATCCTCGGCCCGCTGCGCCACGAACAGCGCCCTGAGCACGATGACCGCGAAGAGCAGCACCAGCACCATGCAGACGACGATGCCGAATTCCTCGGCCGTCACCGCGAAGATGAAGTCGGTATGGGCGTCGGGCAGGATGCGCTTGACCGTGCCCTCGCCCGGGCCTTTGCCGAACCAGCCGCCCTGGGCAAAGCTCTCCAGCGCCGTGTCGACCTGGAAGGTATCGCCCGAGCCCTTGTCCATGAAGCGCTCGATGCGGGCGCGGACGTGCGGGACGAGTTCATAGGCGATGAACAGACCGACCGCGCCGACGCCGCCTAACCCCATCACCCAGAACCAGTGCAGGCCCGCCACGAAGAACAGGCCGGCCCAGACCAGGGTGATCAGGATGGTCTGGCCGAAATCGGGCTGCAGCACGAGCGGCACGATGGTGATCGGCAGCAGCAGGAAGGCGATGATCGTGCCTGGCAGCTCCGGCCGGCGGTGCCCCTCGGAAAAGGCCCAGGCCGCGAGCACGACGAAAGCGGGCTTGAGGAACTCGGAGGGCTGCACCGAGCCGAGCGGGCCGAGCGTCAGCCAGCGCTTGGCGCCCTTGACCTCGACGCCGAAATAGAGCGTGCCGACCACGCCAGCGAGAGAGAACAGGAAGATGACCAGCGCGATCCGTCGCACCTGGCGCGGCGCCAGCAGCGAGGTCGAGAGGAAGATCGCCAGCGCCACCAGGAGATAGACCACCTGGCGATTGACGAAGTGGAAGGTCGAGAGGCCCAGCCGCTCGGCGACCGGCGGGCCGCCTGCCATCAGCAGCACCACGCCCGAGACCATCAGCGTCACCAGCGTCGTCAGGATGACGCGGTCGATCGACCACCACCAGCGGCCGCTCAGGCTCGGTTCTGCGCGCGAGACCATCGTTTACAAGGCTCCGTACCGGGCAGGCAGATCGAAGGCGCCCGCTCCGGCGAATCACTCTGTCAATGAATGGTTAACCGATTGATTCCGATGCAGGCGATCGCGCCGTCACGCTTGCGATCGCCGCGGCTTGTCCACTGGCGCCTCGCCCCGATCTCCCAGATAGGCGCAGATCATCCTGACGAGCTCGCCGCGCAACGCCGGCTCACGCAGCCTGCCACGGCGCGCCGCGTTGTGGATCACGCCGTCGATGGCGTCGGAGATGACGAGCCCGATCGTCGACGCGGGAACACCCCGATCATACGATCCGTAGACAGTCGCCGCTTCCGTGTAGAGGGCAAGGTACCGCGCCTCGATCTGGCTGTTCTGGTCCCGATAGGCCTCAAGGCCCGGCGCTTCGTCCAGCAGGACCCGGTGCAGCCCCGGATGGATGCTGTGCGCCGCAATGAGGTTGGCCACCAGGGTGTCGACGAATTCCGTGAGGGATTGTGCCTTCGCCAGAGCGCTCCTAACGGCATCGAGGCTGTCGTCGATATGCCCCCGCCGGATAGCATCGACCAGCGACAGCTTGTCGGGGAAGTACTGGTAGAGCGAGCCGATGCTGACGCCGGCGGCATCGGCGACTTTGTTCGTCGTGAAGCCGCCCCAGCCCTGCTCGCTCAGAATGCGAGCCCCGGCCTCGACCACCGCCTCGACCGTCGCCCGCGAGCGTGCCTGGCGCGGCTCCTTGCGCATCGCGAACCGCCCCTTGGCAATGCGAGTAGACAATTCTGGCGTCCCGACCCCGAATATGAGGACATTACTCACATTTATCGGGTGGAGCCAACGACCATGAGCGAGATGCTGCAGACCCTCTATGGCTATCAGGCCTGGGCGAACCGCGACCTGCTCGACAAGCTGGCTTTGCTCGACGGAAAGGCGCAGGCGGCCGAACGCGAGATCGCGCTGAGGCTCGTCAGCCACCACCATGTCGTCGCCCGCATCTTCGCCGCGCACCTGACCGGCGCGGACCATGGCTACACCTCGGACAACACGGTCGAGACGCCGCCCCTCGACGAACTCCGGGCGGCGGTCGCGGCGACTGACCGCTGGTACCAGGATTATGCCCGGACGGTCACGCCGGAAGCGCTGTCCGAAGCGATCACGTTCAGCTTCACCGATGGCGACAAGGGCTGCATGACACGGCAGGAGATGCTGCTGCACGTCGCCCTGCATTCGGCCGTTCATCGCGGTGAGGTTTGCCGCATCCTATGGCAGCTCGCGATCACGCCGCCCTGGGACACCCTCGCGGTCTACCTGCACCAGTCGGAGCCGGCGCGGCGCCGGCCGAGCACGGCAGCTTAAGCGTCGGGATAGAACGTGCCGTCCTTGTGCACGAAGCGCCCGTCGGCATTGGCGCTCATCATGTCGATGTCGGAGCATGTAGTCAGGTCTGCTGCCTGGCGGCTGCCGACTTCGAGATAGATCGCGACCTTGTCCGAGCGGTTGATCATGTGGTGGCCGTTGCCGCTGTTCTTGGCGAAGGCGGCGCAATCGCCGGCACGCAGCACCGTCTCGCCCTGATCCTCGACCAGCACCAGTTCGCCTTCGAGCAGGTAGACGAACTCGTCTTCATGCGAATGCCAGTGCCGCTGGCTCGACCAGCCACCCGGCGGCAGCCGCATCAGGTTGACGCCGAAATCGCTGAGCCCTCCGGCATTGCCGAGCCGCTGGCGGATGCGTTCGGCGCAGGGGGCATCGAAGGGCTTCGGGTAGCCCGAGCCCTTGCGCTCTGGCACGGCTGCGACGTCGATCTTGGGCATAGACGGGCACCTCCGGATGGTGGCTGCCCGCAACCTATCACGCGGCTAGCGTGTTGCGACCGCCTCGAACCCCGGCAGCGCCTTGACCAGCGCGCGGAAAGCATCGCCCCGTACCTCGAAGTTCGGGAACTGGTCATAGGAGGCGCAGGCCGGCGAGAGCAGAACGGCGATCTCGCCGCTCCCCTCCCGCGCCAGCGCCGCCTTCGTCGCAGCGGCGACCGCGACGTCGAGCGTGCCGCTGCGCTCGTAAGGAACGCGGCCATCATCGTCGAAGGTCGCGGCGAAGAGGTCGCTCGCCGCGCCGATCAGATAGGCGCGGGCGATGTTGGGGAAGTAGCGCCTGAGCGACTCGATCCCGCCTTCCTTGGCCTTGCCACCGAGGATCCAGAAGGTCTCGCGGAAGGAGGTCAGCGCCTTCTCGGTCGAGTCGGCATTGGTCGCCTTGGAATCGTTGATGAAGACGACGCGGCCGATCCGGCCGAGTTCCTCCATGCGGTGCTTCAGCCCGGGATAGCTCCTGAAGCCGGCGGCGATCTCCTCGGCGGTCAGGCCGAGCACCGCGCAGGCGGCGAAGGCAGCTGCGGCATTCTGGGCATTGTGGCTGCCGCGCAAGCTGCCGATGCCGGCGAGATTGGCGACGACCTTCGGCTTGCCGTCCCTGACTTCGACGATCCGCGTATCGAGCTGGCCGGCATTGGCGGTGACGCCGGCGAAGACGCCCTCGTCGAGCGGCTGCTCGCCGCTGATCTTGACCAATGGCTTGCCCGAAGCGGCACGCCGCCGCGCCATCTGCTTCGAGGGCTCATCGTCGACGCCGATCACGGCGATGTCGGAGGCGACGACCAGCCGCTCCTTGATCGCGCCATAGGCCTCGAAGGTGCCGTGCCGGTCGAGATGATCCGGCGTCAGGTTCATCTGGATGCCGACGCTCGGCTTTATGGAGGGGGCCAGATCAATCTGAAAAGTAGAGCACTCGACAACATGGATGCGGTTGTTGGCCGGCGGCTCCAGCGCCAGCACGGCGGTGCCGATATTGCCGCCCATCTGCACGTCGCGGCCGGCCGCTTCGAGCACATGCGCGATCAGCGCCGTCGTGGTCGACTTGCCATTGGTGCCAGTGATGCAGATCACCGGCGCAGCGGGCGCGATCTTCGCCCGCTCCAGGAAGAACAATTCGATGTCGCCGATCACCGGGACATCAGCCGCTTTGGCCTTCTCCACCGTCCAGTGCGGCGCGGGGTGGGTCAGCGGCACGCCGGGCGAGAGCACGAAGGCGGCAAAGCCGGACCAGTCCGCGGCCGTGAGATCGATGATGGAGAGCCCCTCGGCTGCCGCCTTGTCACGGCTCGCCTGATTGTCGTCCCAACAGGCGACCTTAGCCCCGCCGGCAACGAGCGCGCGCGCCGTCGCCAGGCCCGAGCCACCGAGGCCGAACAAAGCGAGGGTCTTGCCGGCGAAGACTGTGACGGGTGTCATCAACGCAGCTTCAGCGTGGCGAGGCCGACCAGCGCCAGCACCACCGAGATGATCCAGAAGCGGATCACCACCTGCGGCTCGGTCCAGCCCAGCTTCTCGAAATGGTGGTGGATCGGCGCCATCAGGAAAACGCGCTTGCCGGTGCGCTTGAACACCGCGACCTGGATGATCACCGAGAGCGCCTCGACCACGAACAGGCCGCCGACGATGGCGAGCACGACCTCGTGCTTGATCGCGACTGCGATGGTGCCGAGCATACCGCCTAGGCCGAGCGAGCCGGTGTCGCCCATGAAGATCTGGGCCGGTGGCGCGTTGAACCAGAGGAAGCCGAGCCCCGCCCCCATCATCGCGCCGCAGATCACGGCGAGCTCGCCGACGCCGGGCACATGGTGGATCTGCAGATAGTTGGCGAAGATGGCGTTACCGGCGAGATAGGCGATGAAGCCGAAAGTGCCGGCCGCGATCATCACCGGCACGATGGCGAGCCCGTCGAGCCCGTCAGTCAGGTTCACCGAATTGCCGGCGCCGACCACGACGAAGGCGGTGACGAGCGGGAACAGGATGCCGAGCGGGATCATCAGCTCCTTGAGGAACGGCATGGCGAAGCCGCTGGCGATCGAGGGCGGGCTGACCTGCATGATCGCCGTGCAGGCGATGAGCGCGATAACGATCTCGAGGCCGAGGCGCGCCTTGCTGGAAAAGCCCTTATGCGACTGCTTCGTCACCTTGAGGAAGTCGTCATAGAAGCCGATCGCGCCATAGCTCGCGGTCACGCCGAGCACGATCCAGACATAGGGATTGCGTAGGTTTCCCCAGAGCAGCGTCGCGACAAACAGCCCGGTAAGGATCATCAGCCCGCCCATGGTCGGCGTGCCGCGCTTGGCGAGGTGCGATTCCGGACCGTCGGTACGGATCGGCTGGCCCTTGCCCTGCTTGATCCGGAGCCAGGAGATCGCCGCCGGCCCGAAGAAGAAGACGAAGAGCAGCGCCGTCGCGGTCGCCCCGCCGGCGCGGAAGGTGATGTAGCGGAAGACGTTGAGGACCGGGAAGTGCACCGCGAAGTCGGCGAGCCAGACCAGCATCGAATTCTATTCCCTACTCAGTCGTCGGCCTGGACGACCGGAAAGCGAGCCGTCATCGCCTTGACGATCGGCCCCATGCGCGTACCGAGCGAGCCCTTCACCGTGACGACGTCACCGGCGCGGACCGCGTCGAGCACATAGGGCTCGAGGCTGCTCGCCTGTGCGGCATAAGCGCCGCGGCGGTGCGAAGGCAAGGCGTCGTAGAGGGATCTCATCAGCGGGCCACAGGCGAAGACGAGGTCGATGCCGTTGCCGGTGACCGCGTCGGCGAGCCCCTTGTGCAGCTCCGGCGCGGTTTCGCCGAGCTCCAGCATGTCGCCGAGCACGGCGATGCGACGCCCTCTGCCGGCCACCGGCATGCGCCCGAGATTCTCGATCGCAGCCCGCATCGAGGCGGGGTTGCCGTTATAGCTCTCGTCGATCAGCGTGAACGGCCCCGCCGGCGCGTGCAGCACCTGCCGCGCGCCACGGCCGGACGGCGGCACCAAATCGCCGAGCGCCAATGCGGCGAGGGCGAGATCGGCGCCGAGCGCTTCAGCCGCCGCCAGCACGGCGAGCGAATTGAGGACAATGTGCTTGCCCGGGCTGCCGAGCTTGTAGGTTACCGCCCGGCCCATCACGCTGGCATTGGCGGTCGAAACGTCCGGCTTCAGCGCGCAGCCGAGCAGCCGCACATCCGCCTGTTCGCTCTCGCCGAAGGAGATGACGCGCCCTGCCCCGGCGGCGAGCGCCAACTCGCGCAAGAGGCTGGTCTGCGCGATGTCGGCATTGATGATCGCGGTGCCACCGCGTTTAAGCCCGCCGAAGATCGCCGCCTTCTCGCGGGCAATCCCCTCCAGCGACTCGAAGGCGGCAAGATGCACTGGCTGGATCGTGGTGATCACGGCGACATCGGGCTGGACCATCTTCGCCAGCGGCAGAATCTCGCCCGGAGCGTTCATGCCGATCTCGTAGACGCCGTAGCGGACATCGCGCGGCGTCCGCGTCAATGTCAGCGGCACGCCCCAATGGTTGTTGTAGGAAGCGACCGGCGCATGCGTCTTGCCCTGGCGCGAGAGTACGAGCCGCAGCGCCTCCTTGGTGCCGGTCTTGCCAACCGAGCCGGTCACCGCAACGACCCTGGCGGTCAATTCTGCCCGGCGCGCCATGCCCGCCTGTTCCATGCCGCGCAGCACGTCGGGGACGATGGCCAGCGGCGCGTCGGTCGGGAAGGCCCCGGCATGCACCTCGTCGACCACGGCGAGCGCCGCGCCCTTGTCGAGCGCGGCCGTGACGAAGTCATGGCCGTCGCGGACGCCCGTGATGGCGAAGAAGGCATCGCCCGGCTCGAGCGTGCGCGTGTCGATCGACGCGCCGGTCACTGCAGCCGGCACAGGCCCTTGCGAACGGGCGCCCATCGCCTCGGTCAGGCGCGCGCCGGTCCACAGTGGTTCGGTGGTCATCCCCGTCTTCCCCCAGCCAAGGCCGCGATCGCCTCCCGGACCACCTCATGGTCCGAGAACGGCAGTGTCCGATCGCCGATGATCTGGCCGCTTTCATGGCCTTTTCCGGCAACGACGAGGACATCCCCAGACTGCAGCAGCGTGACACCGGCCATGATCGCCTCGGCCCGGTCACCGATCTCCTCGAGACGCTCCGGCGCCGCCGCCAGCACCTCGGCGCGGATCGCTGCCGGGTTCTCGCTGCGCGGATTGTCGTCGGTGACGATCGCAATATCTGCGCCGTCGGCGGCGATCTTGCCCATCAGCGGGCGCTTGCCGCGATCGCGGTCGCCGCCACAGCCGAAGACGCAGATCAGCCGGCCGCTGGCATAGGGCCGTAGCGTCTTGAGCACAGCCGCGAGCGCATCTGGCTTGTGGGCATAGTCGACCACGACCAGCCCGCCATTGTGCTCGCCGACGCGTTCCAGCCGACCCGGCACGCCCTGCAGGCCGGCGATGGCACGCACCGAGGCCGCGGCATCCTCGCCCGTCGCGATCGCGAGCCCGGCGGCGACCAGCGCATTGCCGGCCATGAAATCGCCGACCAGCGGCAGCACGATCTCCATCGCCGCACCGTCGACGGCAACGGTCAGGCGCTGCAAGAAGCCGTCGCGGGCGACATCGAGCAGCTTCAGGCGATCGCCGCCCCGGCCGATGCCGATCACCGGATGACCGCCGGCTTTCGCCGCGGCTTCGGCCTTGTCCGCATAGGGCTCGTCGCGATTGATCACCACCGGCGCGCCGGCCGGCAGCAGCTCCCACAGCCGCAGCTTGGCCGAGAGATAGTCCTCGACGCTCGGATGGTAGTCGAGATGGTCACGGCCGAGATTGAGGAAGGCCCCGGCAGCGAGCCTGACGCCATCGAGGCGATGCTGGTCGAGCCCGTGCGAGGAGGCTTCCATGGAGAGATGCGTGACGCCGTCGGCGGCGAGCCTGTCCAACGACGCATGCAGTGAAATCGGGTCCGGCGTGGTCAGCGAGCCGTAATCGGCCCCGTCTTCGGTGACGATGCCGATCGTGCCGACGCTAGCAGCCTTGCGCCCGAGCGCCTTGAAGATCTGGCGGGTGAATTCGGCGACGGAGGATTTCCCGCTGGTGCCGGTGACGGCGACGACCGTGCCGGGCTGGCGCGAATGCACCTTGGCAGCAGCCAGCGAGAGAGCGAGGCGCGGATCCCTGACCTGCGCATAGGCGATCCCGGCCGGCAAATCGGCTGGGCGTGGCCCGCTCGAGACGATCGCGATCGCACCGTGCCGGACAGCGTCACTGATGAAGCGCGCACCGTCGGCCTTGGCGCCGGCGAGCGCGACAAAGGCCTCGCCGGGCACAACCTTGCGGCTGTCGAAGGCGAGGCCGGCGACGCGGCGCTCGCTCGCCTCCGGAAACGCCCCGGGAAAGAGCTGGCCGAGGCTGAAGCCGGATTGGGTCATCTCACTACCAAAGTCCTTCGGCCCAGAGTCCGTTCGAAAGCTCGTCAGGGCGTGGCGAGAATGGGGTTTTTCGAGCATCGGAGCGGAGCGTACTCAAGTACGTGAGCACCGAAGCGCAGACAAACGCCATTCGCAGCCCGCCCTCACGAATTTGCGGGCGGGCTCTTACCTGGAACCCCAGGCGCCCAGCCTGGCCATCAGCGGGAACGGCGCCGGCGGCGGGTCGAAGCGCGGTGCCATGCCGAGGATGGGCGCTGCCCGCTCGATGACCTTGCCGGTGGTCTTGCCGGCGTTCCAGGCCGCGGTCGAGTAGCCGCCGCTCTCGGCATAGCCCTTCGGCTCGTCGTAGATGGCGAGGAAGACATAGCGCGGCTTGTCCGAGGGCGCGATCGCGGTGAAGGTCGTGAAGTTCTTGTTCTTGGCGTAGCGGCCGTTGATGACCTTCTCGGCCGTGCCGGTCTTGCCGCCGACGAAATAGCCCGGGATGTTCGCGAATCGGGCCGAGCCCTTCTCGCCGTTGATGCGCATGATGTAGCGCATCGCCTCCGAGGTCTCCGGCTTGATCACGCGGATCGCGTCCTTCTTGGCCTCTTCCTCGGTGCGCTTCAGGAAAGTCGGCTTGATCAGGTAGCCGCCATTGACCAGCGCGCCGACCGCGGCCAGCGCCTGGAGCGGCGCCACCGCGAGGCCGTGGCCGAAGGCGATCGTCGCCGTGTTGATCTCGCCCCAGCGCTGCGGGACGATCGGCGCGGCGCTTTCCGGCAGCTCGGTCGTCATGCGGTCGAGCTGCATCATCTTCTTCAGGAAGGCCTTGTGGCCCTCGACGCCGACCGAGAGCGCCATCTTGATCGAGCCCATGTTCGACGAATGCAGGAACACCTCCGGCACCGTCAGCGTGCGGCCGGTACCGTGATATTCCTTGATCACCTGTCGGCCGAACCGCATCATGCCGCCGGCGGTCGAATAGCTCGAATTGATGTTGGCCTTGCCGGAATCGAGCGCCATCGCGATGGTCAGCGCCTTGAAGGTCGAGCCCATCTCGTAGACGCCGACATTCATCCGGTTGATCCGGTCCTTCTCCAGTGCGTCGACCGGGTTGCCGGGGTCGAAATCGGGCAGCGAGACCAGCGCGATCATCTCGCCGGTGTTGACGTCCATGATGGCGCCCGCCGCCGCGATCGCCCGGTATTTCTCGATGCCCTTGACCAGCTCGTCGCGCAGCAGGTGCTGGACGCGCATGTCGATCGAGAGCTGCACCGGCTTGAGGTCGGACGCCTGCACCGCAAAGCCCGCGCCGTTCAGGTCCTGCAGCCCCTGCGAGTCGATGTACTTCTCGATGCCGGCGATGCCGACATTGTCGACATTGGCGAAGCCGAGCACATGGGCGGCGACATTGCCGTTCGGATAGACGCGCTTGTTCTCCGGCACGAAGCCGACGCCGGGAATGCCCAGCCGGTGGACCTCGGCCTGCTGGCGCGGCGTGATCTCGCGCTTGACCCAGACGAAGCCCTTCTTGGTGCTGAGCTTGTCGCGCAGTTCCTTGGCGTTGAGGTCGGGCAGGACCGCGGTCAGGAGCTCGGTCGCCTCGTCCTTGTCGAGGATGTTGCGGGGCTCGGCGAAGACCGAGACGGTGCGGATATCGGTGGCGAGCTGGACGCCGTTGCGGTCGAGGATGTCGGGGCGCGCCGCCGAGATCGCGTTCGAGGTGGCGCGGCGCAGGCCGACCTGATCGCCCGGGAAGGCACCGAGCATGACGAGCCGGACGACGATCGCCACGAACAGCCCGCTGAAGCCGAGGATGACGAGGCCGACGCGCGGCTCGCTCTTCTCGCCGCTCATCCGGAAGATGTCGCGCAGCCATTCAGTGCGGAAGCGCCATTTGCGCTTCGCCACCTCGGGCTTGGCGACCGTCGGCGCGACGATCTCGGGTGCCCCGGCCTGGTTGTTGACCTCCTGGCTCATGGGCGGGCTCCCGGCGTCGTCGCGGTGTTGCTCTTGCGGTCCCTCGGCGTCTCGGTCGGCAGGCCGAGGCCGAGATCCTCGAGCTTGCGGCCGATCGAATCCACCTTCGGCCCGCGATTGGGGATGTCGGACAGACGCACGATCTGCGCCGTCGTCAGCGGCTGCAGGTCAAGATGCTTGTCGGCCAGCGCCTGCAGCCGCTCCGGGCGGTTGAGGAACTGCCACTCGGCCTTCAGCACCGCGATCGCCTCGCGCTCGCGCTGGGCCTTGGCCTTCAGCTTCTGCAGCTGCTCGGCCTGCAACGTCGTCTCGTATTTGATCGAGTAGGCATAGAGCGCCGAGGAGACCAGCGCGCCGATGGCAATGACATGCAAGAGCTTGATCACGCTCAGCTCCTCCGGCGGGTTTGCGGCGCGGGCACGACGGCGAGGCCGATCAGGTCGGGATCGGGCGCACGCGGCGGTGCCTCGGTCCGTTCGGCCGCCCGCAATTTGGCCGAGCGGGCGCGCGGATTGGCCCTGGTCTCGGCCTCGGATGGCGCGATCGGTCCCTTGGTGACCAGCCTGAACGTCGCCGGTGCCGCCGCCATCGCCGGGGCGTGGCGTGAGCCGGCCGGCGCCCTGCCCGAGCGCTCGGTGAAGAACTGCTTGACGATCCGGTCCTCGAGCGAATGGAAGGTGACGACGGAAAGCCGCCCGCCCGGCCCAAGCGCGGCCTCGGCGCCGTGCAATGCCCGGACCAGCTCGCAGAGCTCGTCGTTCACCGCGATGCGCAGGCCCTGGAAGGTCCGCGTCGCCGGATGGGCTCCCCCCGGCTCGCCCCGGACGATGCCAGCGACGAGGTCGGCGAGCTGCTTCGTCGTGGTGATCGGCGCCTTGCGCCTCGCCTCGACGATGGCGCGCGCCACGGCGCGCGAGCGCCGCTCCTCGCCGTAATGGTAGATGATGTTGGCGAGCACGCCTTCATCGGCCTCGTTGACGAGCTCGGCCGCGCTCTGCCCGCCCGCCTCCATGCGCATGTCGAGCGGCCCGTCGAAACGGAAGGAAAAGCCACGCTGCGCCTGGTCGAGCTGCATCGAGGAGACACCGATATCGAGCACGACGCCGTCGAGCGGGGTCATCTTGAAGCGCTCGGCCTCCTCGGCCAGGGCGCCGAAGCGGGCTTCGGCGAGGGTCAGCCGCCCGTCCATCGCCGCAACGAGGCCGGCGCCGCCGGTGATCGCGCTCGGATCGCGATCCAGCGACAGCAGCAGCGCCTTCGGCTCGCGCTCGAGCAATGCGCGCGAATAGCCGCCGGCGCCGAAGGTGCCGTCGAGATAGCGGCCGCCGGCTTTCAGGGCGAGCGCATCGAGCGCTTCTTCCATCAGCACCGGGATATGTGGTTCGCTGGTCATGCCGCCGGCCTCGCGCCGAGTGTGCGCCGGACGTCGCGCAGCTTCGCCCTGGCTTCCTCGAGATGCGCCTTGAAGCGCTCCGGTTCCCAGATCTGGAACTTGTGCCCCTGCCCGACGAAGGTGACGGTGTCGCCGATGCCGGCATGCGCCTTCAGCGTCTCGCTCAGCATGATCCGCCCTTCGGGATCGACCTTCAACACCTCGGAGGTGCCGTTCAGCGCCGTCGAGAGCGACTCCCACTCCTCCGAGAAGGGCGAGAAGCGCGACAGGATCTCGTCGATCGTCGCCCGCAGCGCATGGCCGCCGCAATCGAGACTGAACTGGTCGAGCGCCGGATAGACGTAGAGCCCCTCGTAGCCGTCCTTCGCCAGCACGGCCCGGAACGGGGCCGGGATCGAGACCCGCCCCTTGGCATCGAGCTTGTTGGTGAAATGGGAGACGAAGCGGTCCGTCAACGCCGCCTCCGGGTCGGGCTTCCAGTCGGACTGTGACTGCGCGAAGCGCACCGGCAGGGGCCGGCGATCGATACTCCCGCCGATCCCGACATGGCAGGGCCGTCAGCCAGAATCCGCGCGGCACACGGGCCCTGACTTGTTGCTTGCCTGTCGGTTTCGACGGGATGATTTGGGATAGCATGGGACAATATGGGCGTCAACGGATCCGGCGCAGCAGACGCGGTTCTGCCCGAGCCTGTGAGCATCACAGCCCGTTAAGGTTAAATATCCGTAAAGACGGGGATTTTTGGCGCGCGAACGCTGGTGGTGCCGGGTGTTTTAGCCGGCCGATCCGATCGATCTTCGGGAAAAATATTTTCGAGGCCGCTGCCCTGCCCCAACCGTCTTTCCGGGGCAGGCCGAAGGCCTGAGCCCGGAATCCAGAACCGATGCGGCCACTCACTCAAAAACGCGACTGATCGAGCGGCTTTCGAGATAGGACATCGGTTCTGGATTCCGGGCTCGCTGCTACGCAGCGCCCCGGAATGACGCTGTGCCCGCACTGCCCGGCCGGGCCCTAATCCTCAGCCGTCGCGCGGCGCAGCAGCGCTTCGCGCAAAGCCTGGACATCTCCCAGCAAACGCCCCGGCGGAACACCGCTGTCCTCGACCGCGCAGGGCACCGGATTGGGGGACTTGCCCGCCTTCTCGCGCAGGGCACGACCCGCTTCGGTCAATTCGACCAGCACCTGCCGTTCGTCCTCGCGGCCGCGCTTGCGCAGGATCAGGCCGTTCCCTTCAAGACGCTTCAGCAGCGGTGTCAGCGTGCCGGAATCGAGCATCAGCCGCTCGCCGATCGCCTTCACGCTCTGATCGTCCTGCTCCCACAGCACCAGCATGACCAGATATTGCGGATAGGTCAGCCCGAGCGCGGCCAGGAAGGGCCGGTAGGCCCGGTTGAAGGCATGGGCTGCCGAATAGACCGCAAAGCAGATCTGCTCGTCGAGCCCGCGCACCGTTGTCGCCTTTGCATCCTTCGTCATGGCCTTGCCGTCAGTTGCCCGCATCATGGCTCCCTGGGCAGGGGGAGCGATCCGATCGGATTGGAACAACCCGCCCATGAAACAGTCTCCCCTGCGATGAACTCAAGATACTCTCTCATCGCGCCGAGCGCTGCCCGTTCACGGAAAAGTGAATTGCAGGCAATTCAATTGTGCACAATCTAATTCACATCGACCACGGCGGACGAGCCGCCCAGCAAGGAGAGCAGTCATGAAGATCCTCTACACCGCCCATGGTTCCGCCACCGGTGGCCGCGAAGGCCAGGCTGCGACCGACACCGGCAACGTCAAGCTCGTCCTGAACACGCCGAAGGAGCTCGGCGGCGGCGGTGGCGAGGGCACCAATCCCGAGCAGCTCTTCGCCATGGGCTATTCCGCCTGCTTCCTCGGCGCGCTGAAGTTCGCCGCCGGCAAGGAGAGCGTGAAGATCCCGGACGACGCCCGCGTCAGCGCCGATGTCGGCATCGGCCCGCGCGACGACGGCAAGGGTTTCGGCATCGCCGTCAAGCTGACGATCTCGGCGCCCGGCATCGACAAGGCCAGGCTCGAGGACCTCGTCCAGAAGGCCCATATCGTCTGCCCCTACTCGGATGCGACCCGGGGCAATATCGACGTCCAGCTGACGGTTGCGGCCTGACGCTGCGCCACCCATCTGAGCCTCACGGCCGGGCATCCCTCCGGCCGTGAGACGATTTGGCCTGCCGCGGCAGGCCTCGTTTCCGGAAGCGTCAACCTCAAAGCCTCTGGAACATCCCATGATCGATCGCCGCCATTTCCTCACCGCGGCCGCCGCAGCCGCCCTGGCGCCTGCCCTGCCCGCACAGGCTCGCGCTCCTCAGACCGGCGCACAGGTGCCGGGCATCTATCGCCGCAAGCTCGGCGACCTCGAAATCACCGCGATCCTCGACGGCTATGTCCCGCTCGGCGCCAAATCCTTCAGCAGCGCCGAGCCGGCGACCGTCGGCCAGCTCATCGCCGGGGCCGGCCTCGACGAGAGCCTGCCGACCTCGGTCAACGCCTTCGTCGTCAACAGCAAGGACCGGACCTATCTCGTCGACACCGGCTCGGGCGCCTGGAACGCCATGGGCGACACCATGGGCCAGGCCGAAGCCAATCTCCGCGCGGCCGGAATCGAGCCCGCGCAGATCGATGCGATCATCCTGACCCACGCCCATCCCGACCATCACGAGGGGCTGCTCACGGCGCAGAAGACGGTGCGCTTCCCCAATGCCGAGCTCGTCATCCACGAGGCCGAACACGCCTTCTGGCACGATGACGGCATCCTCAGCCAGGCGCCGGCCGAGGCGAAACCATTCTTCGCCTCCGCCCGCGGCGCGCTCGCGCCTTATGCGTCCCGCACCCGCAAGGTGAAGGCCAGCGAGGTCGCTCCCGGCCTGACGCTCGAGCACGCCCCTGGCCACACGCCCGGCCACAGCATCCTGCGGCTGTCCTCCGGCAATCAGCAGTTGCTGCTCGTCGGCGACAGCATCCACAATGTCGTGCTGCAGACCGCCCAGCCCGAGATCACCTTCGTCTTCGACGCCGACGCCAGGCAGGCCGTCGCCTCGCGCCGGCGGGTGCTCGACATGGCAGCCGCCGACAGGCTGGTGATCAGCGGTGCCCATATCCCCTTCCCCGGCTTCGGCAGGGTGAGCAAGGAGGGCAATGGCTACCGCTACGCCACGGCCGAATGGAGCTACGCGCTCTGAGCGCAGCCTGCCCGAACATGAAAGGGCCGGGATTGCTCCCGGCCCTTTTCATTGCAGAAGGGATGCCAGCCGGCCTGTAAGCCGGGTTCTGGACGGCCGGAGGATCGCTCCCCCGACGTGACGGCCATTCCTCTGGGACGCACATTGCTGCGCGCCTCGAGCAACCAACCCGGACGACCAGGCCTGGAAACCGGCCCCTCGCCCTTGCGGGCGAGCATCGTCCCTATTCGGTTTTGCTCCCGGTGGGGCTTGCCATGCCGTCCCCGTTGCCGGGTCCGCGGTGCGCTCTTACCGCACCTTTTCACCCTTACCGCGTGCCGAAGCGCGCGGCGGTTCGATCTCTGTGGCGCTTTCCCTGGGGTCGCCCCCGCCGGACGTTATCCGGCACCGTGTTTCCGTGGAGCCCGGACTTTCCTCCCCCGCAAGCGGGAGCGGCCGTCCGGCCGACTGGCGGGCTCCCTCTGCGCTCTAAAGGCCTGAGCCGTCAAGCGGAGAGGGCTGGGAAACTCAGTTGCTGGCGGAAACCGTGGCGCCGCTGCCTGCGATGCTGCGCACCTTGGCGCAATAGGTGCGGTTGGCGCCGCTCATCCGGTTGGCGAGGTGGCCGCTCTGGTACTTCATCACGGTGCGGCAGGTGTCGCCGCCGGCGAGGCGGTAGGCCTGGCCGAGATACTTCATGGCGTAGCGGGCATTGGTGTCGGCATCGAGCAGGCCGGCGGCCCCACCGCTGTAGCCGACGCCGCGCGCCGTCTGGTGGCGGATCTGCATCAGCCCGTAATTGCCGGCATTCGAGGCACGCGGGTTGTAGCGGCTCTCGATGCGCACCACGGCGTCGGCCAGCGAGAACGGCACGCCATTGGCGGCGGCGTGGCGGGCGACCAGCGCACGCAGGCCTTCCGAACCAGCCGGCGCCGCCAGCGGCGTGCGCCCTTCCCGGCCCGCCCTGGCGCTCTTGGCCCGGCCCTTGCGCTCGTCCTTGGCATCGGCGGTCTCGGTCGCCTTTTGCCTGTCCTGACCCTGCCCGGCAGCTTCGGCCTGACGCCTGATTTCGGCTTCCCGCACGATGAAGGCGCGGGCATCCGTCTCGGCGTTCACCTGGGCATAAGCGGGCTGAAGAAAGGCCAGGCAAATCGCGAAGGCGGCACAGCCGCTACCAGAGATATTGTTCATGCGGGAGAGATCTCATCTATCTGTTGCAGCGCAAAACAGGGCGGCGAAATGATAGATGAATGTGACGACAATCTGTCCGATACGAACAAATTTCACTCGGATTCAGAAGTAGAATGATTACTTTAGCCTCGTTTTGATAGAAGTAATCATCATGTATTGAACGGTGGAACGATTCACCCTGCCCGACGTTGACGCAGTCATGGCGGCAGGCAAAATCATCGCCGCATTGCGACCGCAATTCCCGGTCGCAATGCAGAAAGTCGGCTTCGGCCGGAGCCGTGCCGCTAGGTACGACCCGAGAAGGGGGATCGAGATGAAGAAGTTGATCGCAATCGCGGCCGTTGGACTGGCGCTCGGCGCCTGCACGCCGCATGAGGAGCGCGTCGGCGGCGGCGCCCTGGTCGGAGGCGCGACCGGCGCCCTGATCGGCGGGCTCGCCACTGGCCGCGCCGGTGGCGCACTCGCCGGTGCCGCGATCGGCGCAGCCGGTGGTGCGATCGTCGGCTCGGCGACCTCGCCCTATCGCCGCGGCGGCTACTACTACGACGACGGCTACTATGGCGGCGGCTGCCCCTACGGCTACTACCGCGACTATTACGGCCGGCTCTATTGCCGCTGAGCCAAGGCCGTTTTAGGCAGGGGCCATGGCCGGTTCGGCCATGGCGGAGCAATCGATGACGTCGTCTTTCTGGGGGGTTTTGGGCGGCGGCGGCCTCGGCTTTGCGCTGGGCGGGCCGCTCGGCGCGCTCGTTGGCGCCCTGGCCGGGCATGTCCTGATCGACCGCGAGGGCGCGCTCTTCGGCCCTGCCCCCAAGCAACTGATCTTCACCACCGGCCTGGTCGCGCTCGCCGCCAAGATGGCGCGCGCCGACGGCGTGGTGACGCGTGACGAGATCGCCGCCTTCGAGCGCATCGTCGAGGTGCCGGAGGAGCAGAAGGCGCAGGTCGAGCGCCTGTTCGACCTCGCCAAGCAGACCAGCGCCGGCTTCGAGGCCTATGCGCAGCAGATCGCCGAGGCCTTCCGCGATGAGCCCGCCCTGCTCGAGGACGTGCTCGACGGCCTCTTCCTGATCGCCGCCGCCGACGGCGCGATCCATGAGCGCGAGCACGCCTATCTGCGTGATGTCGCGACGATCTTCGCCATCGACGAGGCCGGCTTCGCCCGCATCGAGGCGCGCCATCTGCGCCGCCGCGACGATCCCTATCTCGTGCTCGGCGCCAGCCGCGAGATGAGCGATGGCGAGTTGAAGCAGCTCCATCGCCGCCTCGTCATCGAGAACCATCCCGACCGCGAGATCGCCCGCGGCCTGCCCGAGGAAGCGGTCTGCATCGCGACCCGCCGCCTCGCCGCGATCAACGCCGCCTGGGACGCGATCGAGAAGGAACGCGGCCTCGGCCGCAAGCAGCCGGAGCCGGCGTGAGCCTTACCCTCGCACCCGACAGCCGTTTCGCCGCCAAGGTCTTCCCCTCGCCCAACCATGGCGAGCGCAAGTTCCGCGACGGCTCGACTGAGCGCCGGCCCGACACGCTGATCCTGCACTACACCGGCATGCCCGATGCCGGCGAGGCGCTGCAGTGGCTGTGCAACCCGGCCTCCCAGGTCTCCTCGCATTATTTCGTCTTCGAGAACGGCCATATCCTTCAGCTGGTGCCGGAGGCGCGCCGCGCCTGGCATGCCGGCGCCTCGCACTGGGCCGGCGAGACCGACCTCAACTCGGCATCGATCGGCATCGAGATCGCCAATCCCGGCCATCCCGGCGGCCTGCCCGATTTCCCGGAGGCACAGGTCGCCGCGACGCTGAACCTCTGCCGCGACATCTGCGAGCGCTGGAAGATCCCGCCCGAGCGCGTGCTCGCCCATTCCGACATCGCGCCTGGCCGCAAGATCGACCCCGGTGAGACATTCCCCTGGCGCCGCTTCGCCGAGGCCGGCGTCGGGCTCTGGATCGAGCCCGCACCGATCAAGGGCGGCCGCTTCTTCGCCCGCGGCGATGCCGGCCCGCCGGTCGAGGCGCTGCAGGCGATGTTCGCCATGCTCGGCTATGGCGTCTCGGTCGACGGCGTCTACGACGAGCGCTTCGAGGCCGTCGTCGCCGCGTTCCAGCGCCATTGGCGCCCGGAGAAGGTCGACGGCGTCGCCGACGGCTCGACGATCACGACGCTGCGCGACCTCCTGGCCCTGACGCAGGAAGCGCGAACCGCGTGAGCCGCCACGCCCGGCAAGCTTTCCGCAACATTGCAGCGAGTTAACTCGTCTCGCCTGCCTGAATCTGGCATGATGTGCGGCAATGGAAGGCGGGCTCTTATCCCGGCCTCGGAGGGTGAACGGACGTGCGTCTCTGGGCAATCGGTGCGGTCGTCGGCGCGGGCGCGCTGGCGGCAGGCTATTTCGCGCTGCGCCCGACCGGCGGCGCCGCCAACGACACACCCTATCGCACCGCGTCGATCGACCGCGGCCGGATCACGGCTTCCGTCCGGGCCACCGGCACGCTGACCCCGATGACCACTGTCGTGGTCGGCTCGCAGCTCTCCGGCCAGATCGTCGAGATCCTCGCCGACTACAACTCCCAGGTGAAGGCCGGCCAGATCGTCGCCCGGCTCAACAGCGACCAGATCAAGACCCGCCGCGACGCCGCCGCCGCCGATCTGCAGCAGGCCAGGGCCGACCTCGTCGTCAAGCGCGCCCAGCTCGATCGGGCCAAGGTGGCGCGGACCAAGGCGAACTCGACCGTCAACGATCTCGAGGCCCAGCGCGACCGCACCCGCGCCCAGCTCACCGACGCCAGGCGCACCTTCGATCGTCAGAACGAATTGTTCACGCGCGGCGCCGGCGCGCAGCAGGGTCTCGACAGTGCCCGCACCCAGGTCGAGATCCAGACCGCGACGCTCGCCTCGAACGAGGCGCAGATCGCCTCGCTAAAGGCCGAGATCGGCGGGCTCGACGCCGACATCGCTTTGGCGGAAGGCCAGGTCCAGTCCGGCGAGGCACTGATTGCCCAGCGCGACGCCAAGCTGAAGGACATCCTGATCGATCTGGAGCGCACCGATATCCGCTCGCCGGTGGACGGCGTCGTCGTCCAGCGCCAGGTCGATCTCGGCCAGACGGTCGCCGCCTCGCTCTCGGCGCCGGTGCTGTTCCAGATCGCGCAGGACCTGCGCACCATCGACATCTACGCCAATATCGACGAGGCCGATGTCGGCCGGCTCAAGGTCGACCAGGACGTCTCCTTCACCGTCAACGCCTATCCGAACCGCACCTTCCAGGGGAAGGTGCAGATGGTCCGCCTCGGCGCCCAGACCATTCAGAACGTCGTCACCTATACCGGCGTCGTCCGCGTCGCGAACCGCGATCTTGCTCTGCTCCCGGGCATGACCGCCAATCTCCAGATCGTCACCGACGACCGGGAGGACGTGCTGCGCGTGGCCAATGCAGCGCTGCGCTTCCGCCCGCTCGGCGGGCCGACTGCCCTGCCCGCTCCAGCGCCGGCCGAGACGGCGCAAGCAGGACGCGGCGGTGGCAGCGGCCGCGCTGCCGGCGCTTTGCGCGAGCGCATCGAGGAGGTGGTCCAGCCGACGCCCGAGCAGAAGCAGGCGATCGCCGCGATCATGGCCGAGCAGCGCACTGCTGGCCGCCAGGCCATGGCCGGCCTCTCCGAGGAGGAGCGCCGCGCCGCCTTCCGCGCCGCCCGCACCGAACTGCGTGCCAAGGTCGCCGCCGTGCTCGATCCCGAGCGCCGGGCCAAGTTCGAGGCGCTGATGCAGGAGGGCCGGCCGGCGCCGCAGAGCGATATCACGCCCGGCCGCGTCTATGTGCTCGATGGCGAGGGCCAGCCCAAGGCCGTCGCGGTCCGGCTCGGGCCGAGCGACGGCGCTTTCACGCAGATCCTGCCGGCCGCCGGCATCGCCGAGGGTACCGACGTCCTGGTCGGCGGCGGCCCGCGTAGTGCCGAGCCCGCCTCCGGCAGCCGCGGCCCCGCCCCGCGCGGCCCGCGCCTGTTCTGAGGGCTGCCGCCATGCCCCTGATCGAGGTGCGTGATCTCTCCCGGGTCTACGATCTCGATTCCGGCCGCGTCACTGCGCTCGCCGGGGTCTCGCTCGACATCGAGGCCGGCGAGCTCGTCGCGGTGATGGGCCCGTCCGGCTCCGGCAAGTCGACCTTCATGAACCTGGTCGGCTGCCTCGACCGGCCGACCGGCGGCCATTACCGGCTCGACGACGTCGCGGTCGAGACCCTGTCCAGCGACGGGCTCGCGACCTTGCGCAATCGCAAACTCGGCTTCGTCTTCCAGCAGTTCAACCTGCTGCCGCGCGTCGACGCCTGCGCCAATGTCGAATTGCCGATGGTCTATGCCGGGCTCGACGGCAAGTCGCGGCGCGAGCGGGCGCTCAATGCCCTCGCCCGCGTCGGCCTCGCCGACCGCGCCCATCACCGGCCGATGCAGCTGTCCGGTGGCCAGCAGCAGCGTGTCGCCATCGCCCGAGCGCTGGTCAACCAGCCGCGCCTGCTCCTCGCCGACGAGCCGACCGGCGCGCTCGACAGCCGCACGGCCCTCGAAATCCTCGCGCTGTTCCAGGACCTCAATCGCGAGGGCGTCACCGTCGTGCTGGTGACGCATGATGCCGAAGTCGCCCGCCATGCCCGGCGCGTCGTTCGCTTCCGCGACGGCCATGTCATCGCCGACACCCGCCAGGAGCCGGCCGACGCGCGCGCCGCACTCGCCGCGCATGACAGCGCCACCCCCGTGCCGGAGGCCGCCGAATGAGCCTCATCGAAGCCATCCGCTCCGCCCTCTCCGCCATCGGCGCCAACGCCCTGCGCTCGGCGCTGACCATGCTCGGCATCATCATCGGCGTCGCCGCCGTCATCGCCATGGTCGCGATCGGCTCGGGCGCCCGCGAGCGCGTCGACAGCCAGATCAAGTCGCTCGGCGCCAACCTCGCCATCATCCAGGCCGGCAACGTCACCCAGGGCGGCGTGCGGCTGGGAGCCGGCGCCTCCTCGACCCTGACCGACGAGGACGCAAAGGCCGTCCTGGCCGAGGTCGAGGACGTCGTCGCTTCAGCCTCGGTGATCACCACGCGGGCCCAGGCCGTCTACGCCGGCACCAACTGGTCGACGACGATCACCGCGACCGATCTCGACTTCTTCACCGCCCGCGAATGGGGTCTCGCCGAAGGCCGCCTGTTCGAGCCGGAAGAGCTGCGCCGCAGCGAGATCGTCGCCATCATCGGCCAGACCGTGGCGAAGAACCTGTTCGGCGAGAGCGATCCGCTCGGCCAGATGTTCCGCATCCGCAACGTGCCGTTCAAGGTCATCGGCGTCATGGCGGGCAAGGGCCAGTCGGCGCTCGGCCAGGACCAGGACGACGTCATCTTCGTGCCGCTCGACACCGGCCGGCGCCGCATCGTCGGGCGCAACTATGCCCGCGACCGCTCGGTCCAGACCATCATGCTCAAGTTCGCCAGCGAGGAGGCGATCAACCCCGGCATCGAACAGACCCGCGCCTTGCTGCGCCAGCGCCATCGCCTGCTGGAGGAGCAGGAAGACGACTTCACCATCCGCAACCTCACCGAGATCGCCAACACCGCGACCGCCGCCGCCAGCACCCTCTCCTGGCTGCTCGCCGCCGTCGCCGGTGTCTCCTTGCTGGTCGGCGGCATCGGCATCATGAACATCATGCTGGTCTCGGTCACCGAGCGCACCCGCGAGATCGGCCTGCGCCTCGCCGTCGGCGCCCGCCAGCGCGACGTGCTCTCGCAATTCCTGATCGAGGCGACGACGCTGGCGACCATCGGCGGCGCCGTCGGCATCGCGCTCGGCATCGGTGCCGCGACCGCGATCGCGCGCTTTGCCGGCTGGCCCTTCGTGATCTCGCCGCAGACCATCCTGGTCGCCGTCGGCGTCTCCGGTTTGATCGGCGTTTTTTTCGGCTTCTATCCGGCGCGGCAGGCCGCGCGGCTCGACCCGATCGAGGCGCTCCGGCGCGAGTGAGCTGACGCAACGGGAAGCCTTCGTTAACGGTTGCGAAACTAGCTTCAGAGGGCCGCACGAGTTGCGCGGTGTGAGGCCTTTCGCCGATGCCGCTTTCCGATGCCGAAGCCAGACGCCTCTACGACCAGGCTGCGCTGATGGCCTGCATCGGCGCCTGGGAATGCCGGCTCGCCGGCAACCAGCTGAGCTGGACCGACGGCATCTACGACCTGTTCGGCCTGCCACGCGGCTCAGCGATTCCTCGCCGGTCGATCGTCGAGCTCTACCATGACGAGTCGCGCGTCGAGATGGAGCGCCTGCGCCGCCGGCTGATCGCCAGCGGCCAGGGCTTCGTCATGGACGCGCACATCTGTACCGCCGGCGGCGCCGAGCGCTGGATGCGCCTCTCCGCCGCGGTCACGCACGAGCATGGCCGGCCTGTGCGCATCCACGGCGCCAAGCAGGACATCACCGGCGAGAAGGACATGTGGATGGGGCTGCGCCGCCTCGCCTACAGCGATCCGCTGACCGGCCTCGCCAACCGCCGCGCCTTCGAGACGCAGCTCTCGGATCTGCGCCGCCACACCGGCGACGCCAGCGCGCTCGGTCTGCTCGCCATCGTCGACCTCGACAATCTCAAGCCGATCAACGACCGCTTCGGCCATGCCGCCGGCGATGAGTGCCTGCGCCAGCTCGCCATGCGGCTGGAGACCTCGCTGAGCGATGCCACGATCATCGCCCGCATCGGCGGCGACGAATTCGGCCTCCTGCTTTGCTCGGCCGCCGGCCGCCCCTATCTGCTTCACCGGCTCGACCAGGCGCAGAAGGCTCTCGCCCGCCCGGTCACCTGGCGCGACACCAGGATCGAGGTCAGCGCCTCGATCGGCGCCACCGTCCTGCGCCCCGGCCTGCTGCACGACCCGGAGCGGCGCTTCGCCGAGGCTGACTCTGCGCTCTACGTCGCCAAGGCGGCCGGCCGCAATTGCCTGCGCCTGTTCGGCGATCCGGTGCCGGCTGTGGAGGACGCAGCAATGATGCGCGTGTCGCGGGCGATCTAGCCGGACGACGCAGGTCCCGGTCGAGCTTCGTCAGGCCGGCAGGCCGCGATCGCCGGACGATATCTCACGGCTCTGCCGCAGCCTGCCCGCCGACTGGCGAACGATCTCGGAGATCTGCAGGAGCGGCTTGGCCAGCGGGCTCGTCTTGCGCCAGACCATGCCGATGGTCCGGGACGGTTCCGGCTTCCTGAAATGGGCCACTGAGACCGAGGCCGAGCGCGTCTCGACCGCCACGGCCATTTCGGGGATCAGCGTGACCCCGAGGCCGGCATCGACCATCTGCACCAGCGTCGACAGCGAACTGGCATCGAGCAGGTCGCGCGACTGCACGGCACGCGGCTTCGTGTTGCAGAAGGACAGCGCCTGCTCGCGGAAGCAGTGCCCCTCTTCGAGCAGCAGCAAACGCATCTCGCGCAGGGCCTCGCGATCGGGCGCCGGCTTGCCCTCGTCCTCACGCGGCCGCACCAGGACGAAGCGCTCGGTGAACAGCGCGACCTCGGTCAGCGACGGCTCCGACACCGGCAGAGCGACGATCGCCATGTCGAGCCGCCCCTCGTTCAGCTCCTGGACCAGCTTCGGCGTCAGCGTCTCGCGCACATGCAGGTCGAGGCCGCCATGCAGGCGGGTGAGGTCGCCGATCAGGCCAGGCAGCAGATAGGGCGCGACCGTCGGGATCACGCCGATGCGCAGGCGCGCCAGCAACCCGTCACGCGAGGCATGCGCATAGCCTTCGAGCTCGTCGAGCGAGCGCAGGATGTCCTTCGTCCGCTGCGCGATCTCTTCGCCGAAGCTGGTCAGGCGGACCTGGCGCCTGTCCCTCTCGAACAGCTCGGCGCCGAGCTCCTCTTCCAAGGCCTTGATCTGCTGCGACAAAGCCGGCTGCGAGATCGCGCAGGCTTCCGCCGCGCGGCCGAAATGGCCGTGCCTCGTCAGCGCCTCGAAATAGCGGAGCTGCTTGAAAGTCAAGTTTGTCATAATCGCAACTTATCGTCGCGATCAGAAAATCGGAATTAAAATAATGAAATGCCTTTGCTAAGACGCAACCAGCAGCCAGCCCTGCAAGCTCGGAGAGAGACATGAACGCGAAGACTGAGGACAGCACGGGCAAATGCCCCGTCGCCCATGGCGGCGGCACCCGGCAGAACCGCGACTGGTGGCCGAGCCAGCTGCCTGTCGATCTCCTGAACCAGCACTCGGCCAAGTCCGATCCGCTCGGCCAGGCCTTCAGCTACCGCAAGGCGTTCGAGAAGCTCGACTACGAGGCGCTGAAGAACGACCTGCGCAAGCTGATGACCGATTCGCAGGACTGGTGGCCTGCGGACTTCGGCAATTACGGCCCGCAATTCGTCCGTATGTCCTGGCATGCCGCCGGCACCTATCGCCTCGCCGACGGCCGCGGCGGCGGTGGTCGCGGCCAGCAGCGCTTCGCCCCGCTCAACAGCTGGCCGGACAATGTCAACATCGACAAGTCGCGCCGCCTGCTCTGGCCGATCAAGCAGAAATACGGCCAGGCCATCTCCTGGGCTGACCTGCTGATCCTCACCGGCAACGTCGCGCTCGAGACCATGGGTTTCCGCACCTTCGGCTTCGCCGGCGGCCGCGAGGACTCTTGGGAGCCCGATCACGATGTGAGCTGGGGCACCGAGACCGCCTGGCTGACCCATCGCCCGCTCGACAAGTTCGACGCGCCGCTGAGCGCCACCGAAATGGGCCTGATCTACGTCAACCCGGAAGGGCCTGGCGCCAATGGCGACCCGATCTCGGCGGCACATTTCATCCGCGAGACCTTCGCCCGCATGGCGATGAACGACGAAGAGACCGTCGCGCTGATCGGCGGCGGCCACACCTTCGGCAAGACCCATGGCGCGGCGCCCGAGTCGCATAAGGGGCCGGATCCGGAAGGCGCCGAGCTGGAGGCGCAGGGCCTCGGCTGGGCCAGCAATTTCGGCACCGGCCACGGCGCCGACGCGGTCGGCAGCGGCATCGAGGTCACCTGGACGCAGACGCCGGCGCAGTGGAGCAATTTCTTCTTCGAGAACCTGTTCAAATATGAATGGGTCCAGACCCGCAGCCCCGGCGGTGCCATCCAGTGGGAGGCGAAGGACGCCGAGGCGGTCATTCCCGACGCCCACGACCCGTCGAAGAAGCACAAGCCGACCATGCTGACGACCGACCTGTCGCTGCGCCTGGACCCGGCCTATGAGAAGATCTCGCGCCGCTTCCTCGAGAACCCGCAGGCCTTCGCCGAGGCTTTCGCCCGCGCCTGGTTCAAGCTGACCCATCGCGATCTCGGCCCGCGCTCGCGTTATCTCGGCCCGGAAGTGCCGAAGGAAGAGCTGATCTGGCAGGACGTCGTGCCGGCCGCCGATCATCCGCTGGTCGGCAAGGCGGACGTCGCTACGCTCAAGGAGAAGATCAAGGCTTCGGGCCTTTCCGTCTCCGAGCTGGTCGGCACCGCCTGGGCCTCGGCCGCGACCTTCCGCGGCGGCGACAAGCGCGGCGGCGCCAATGGCGCCCGTATCCGCCTCGCGCCCCAGAAGGACTGGGAGGTCAACCAGCCGGCCCAGCTCGCCAAGGTGATCGAGGTCCTCGACGGCATTCGCCGCCAGTTCAACAAGGAGGCCGATGGCGACCAGAAGGTCTCGCTGGCCGATCTGATCGTGCTCGCCGGCAATGTCGGCGTCGAGCAGGCGGCCAAGGCCGCCGGCCACGCGGTCGAGGTGCCGTTCACCGCGGGCCGCACCGACGCGAAGCAGGAGCAGACCGAGGTCCATTCCTTCGCGGTGATGGAGCCGGTGCTCGATGGCTTCCGCAACTACCAGAAGGCTGGGGCCAAGGTGCCGGCCGAGGTGGCGCTGATCGACCGCGCCCAGCTGCTGACCCTGACCGCCCCCGAGCTGACGGTGCTGATCGGCGGCCTGCGCGCCATCGACATCAATGCCGACGGCTCCAAGCACGGCATCCTGACCAACCGGCCGGGCGCGCTGACGAACGACTTCTTCGTCAACCTGCTCGACATGGGCACCCAGTGGAAGGCGATCTCCGAGGCCAAGGACGTGTTCGAGGGCACCGACCGCAAGACCGGCGCCGCCAAATGGACCGGCACCCGCGTCGATCTCGTCTTCGGCTCGAACTCGATCCTGCGCGCTTTGGCCGAGGTCTATGCCAGCACCGACGCCAAGGAGAAGTTCGTCAAGGACTTCGTCGCGGCCTGGACCAAGGTGATGAACCTCGACCGCTTCGACGTCGCCTGATCAGGAAACGCCCGGCCGCCGTCAACGTGGCGGCCGGGCATTGGCCTGTTACCGGGCGGCCGCGATAGTCTGGGCTTGTTCGACGATCCGGTGGGAGCACTGCGGCTGGTGTCAGCGCAGAAGTCCTGCGTGCAGTCTGGAGCCAGGAGTTGCCGGTCAGAACGGTAGCTTTCGACCTGTTGCGGGCGTTGCGCTGGATGACGCTGCGTGTTGTCTTGATGGCATGATCGTCGAGACGCACATCGACCCGACCGGAAGCCTGGTTCTCGCAGTCGATCGAGCCGACGAAGGGCTGATCTCGATCGGCTTCCAGGGGTTCGAGTGGCATACCCACCCCGAGCTCCTGGTGGGCGAATACGGCCCGACCGCAGCGTTGGCACTGGAAGCATTCAAGCGCGCGCTCATGGGCGACGAGCTCGTGATTGCTATCGTTCGGCGTGACCATCGCATGGTCGACGTGTCTGTGTCAGACGAACCGCCGTTCGTGTCCGAAGGCGAGACGTTGGAGCAGCGCTACTGGAGCGGGCGGCTTTGGTCACAAAAAGCGTTGTGATTGAACGTCCGCTCCCGACCTATTGCGGACACCCGCCAAGCCTGCGTTCTATCCATTCGGCAAGGGTGTTGACGGCACGAACTGGGTTCAACGCAGAGGTGAAGAATCGCGCGCAATTCTCGGATCCGGGTCCCCCCTGAGAAATCGTCCAGCAGCCTCTAGGATTAGCCGCTTGGCTATCTCATGCTCCATGAAATTCGCGCCATAGGGGCCCTCGCCATATGGCTCTTCGTATTCCCATTCGGGGAGATCGGCCGGATCGTCGCCGCCAATAGCCAATAACCAATAATTGTGCTTAGCTTTAAAGTAGAATTGTGATCCGTTGATAGTTCCTGTTGCTTGAACCATACTCCACCCGTCAATTTCAGCTATTTCAATACCGGGAGCGAGTGAGATATTCTCCTCTCTGAATTTCTGCAATTTGGCCTCCGACGCTTTAGCATATCTCATCTCTGCTTCCGGCCTGTTTTCAAAAGTTGCGGAAGCTGGGTGGTTAAGCCGGGCACTCCGCACAAAATCGGGCCCTCGGGGTGCGAAGCGGCTTTCCGCACGAATGGCAGGGTGGACCGAAATCGCTTGCCCGATGATGCCAGATTGCGTTGATATTTGTTTCCCGGAAGCCCGTTAGCTCGAAATATCGCTGCAATACGCCAGGTTCATAAACTCGCCGCCGAGCTTCTAATAGATCGACCTCTGGGTGGCGACTACGGTATTCTTTTACGTCTTCAATCGACGTCATGAGAAGCGGATGGATTTCCGCCCATTCGCGTTCGTCGAGCATGGGGATGTCCTGCCGACATCGCCAGCAATAGAGCACCTTTGGCATCCAGTTATCACTCCGCGCGCAGTCTGGTGCTGGCGGGCCTGCGACCCAAATCAGACAATCGCAATGTCCGTTTCCGACCCATAGCGGACGCCCTTGTGAACGTCACAACCCCGATGCCATGCTTCCCGACTAGACGCCTGCGGGAGTGAATCGAGGATGCACAGCGGCTCATGCCTTTGTGGTGCGGTCACCTTGACCGTGGCTGGCAGTCTGCCAAATCCCAACTTCTGCCATTGCCGGAAATGCCGCAAGCACTCGGGCCACCACTTCGCGTCCACTGATGTGCCCAGGACTGCCTTGACGATTGTCGGCGAGGAGAAGCTGACGTGGTTTCAGTCGTCGGAGAACGTCCGACGCGGCTTCTGCTCGACATGCAGATCGTCTCTGTTCTGGGATCGGTCGGATCGGGACTGGATCGCCGTGGCAATGGGTGCTTTCGACGGACCGACAGAGACCGCTGCAGATTTGCATATCTACGTCGCCGACAAGGGGGACTACTACGAGATCGCAGACGGCCTGCCGCAATACGACACCGTCCCACCACGCGACTGAGGTGTTGAGGCGGACGTCCGCCTCCAGCCCGTTCCGGACTTACGCAGCCGCTATGCCGTGCCAGGAAAGCACGCCGCCTTCACCGGGCATTTACACGATCGAGCCCAAATGATGTCATTCGGCGGAGTGATTGCAATGATGGCCGCATTCTTCAGAGCATTGCTGGTTGCGTCAGCTGCGCTTTATTCCTTCAACGCAACTGCAATTTATGCTGGGATTTACCCGTGGAGCGGAAAAATAGATCCTAATGATATCTATATCTACAAGATCTCTGGCCAGATTCTCTGGGCAGTAATATTTGCGCTCATTGCAGAGAGGATAAGCATCGCCGGTGTTGAGGGAATGCCGAGAAAGGCAACGATGCTTGCCTGTGCCTTCTTCAGCGTCTCCGGACTTGCGACCGCGCTTATCCTTATGAGCGACCGCGGGCGATCAGTGACTGGATAGCCCCTTCCAACAGATGCCTATTGGCGGTGCTTATGCGACCTCATGATGCGTCACGCTACTACTCCCTGCTGCTGACAACGTTGCTGGTTGCAGGCTTCGCATTGACAACGGCCTGCCTTCTGCTGGCGTACTTTGATGAACTGCCGCCATTCTGGCGCCCGTTTGGGCATCTGGGATTGGCTACGGTTCTTGGGGTGCAGTTTGTTTCGTGGGCCGCGAATATCCCCCTAGTCACACTGCAGGGTAGGACTGTATTTCCCGCCACGAGATTGCCAGCTCTCCTTTGCGGCGTGGCCGCAGCCCTATCGCTTGTTAATTTTCTCTGGCGTCTGCTCTCACCGTAATGCCTGCTTCCGACCCGTAAGCGACATGGCCATTCATGGATCAGTAGGCGCTGTAACCTATATCCAGCACGGGAACTCACTCAGGACCAACCTTGATTGAATCGATCTTAGGCTTCTTCGCCCGGCTGGTTTGGTTGTCATTGACCCTATGGCTAGGCTATTGGACGGGGCGCGCAACAATACAGGCCCTATCGCTTGGTCGCTTGGATGTCGCTGAGTATGGGAACTACAATCAGAATCCCTTCAAGCTGTGCTGGTATCGCGGCGGGCGGCCTGTCGTTTCATTCCTGGCAGCGATCGCTTTGGGGCAATTCCTCTGGTTCGGGCTCTTCTTCGGCATCGTGACCTATCTCTCACGCGGTTAGGCCGCTGCATCCGGTTCCGAGCTGTAGCTGACCTCGCCATCAGCACGCTATCAGCACCTTTTCTTAAAATGCCTGATGCTATCGCGCTCATATGTACGGGCGCTATGGGATCGTTGATTTGGGCGCAGCGGCATCGACGCTGGCACTCCTGACCGCAGTCGTCATGTTCTCAGGACCGTTTGCCTTCGAAACGGTCCTTCTGACGATGGCAATCTGGCCAGCCTTCGCTGATTCAATGCGTCAGCATAAAGTACCAGCAGTAATTTTATCGATATCTCTCGGTGCGATTTCTCTGTCCGAGTGGGGCCATATTATCCGAGATTGGTCGGTGTTCGGGACGCTGGGCGTCCCGACAAGGTTTGCGAGCGGCCAACTCGATGCATTCCAAAATATTGCCTATGCAGCCCAGTTCGGAATTGTCGCATGCACTCCAAGCCTCAAATTCTCCTACAACGAGGAACGACAAAAAAAGGGAGCAGCCGAACAAATTCTCTGCGCCGCAGCATTGATTTTTCCCTTGAGCGCTGCGGTTAAGTGGAGTCACTTCGTACACTTGCTGCCGATCTCAGATCAGACAAACAGGTGGGGAATCCGAATTTTCGGCCCGCCAAATAATGAGATGACCACCCTCCTGCTGATGGGTTGCACCGTAGCGGGAGGATTGGCTCTCGGCGGCGCTGCAAGTGTCTTTAGGAACAGAGCTGAAAGTTGAAGAGGATTCTGACCCACAGTAGACAGGATCCTTTTGCGCCGATCAGCCTGACACCCGATCGATGATTTGCTGCAAGATGTGTCGCAACTCGAATTGACTGGCTGAGTATGTCTCGATCTCACCAAATGACGAGTACGGAGAGACATTAAAGCCATCTTCAATGTCGTTATACCAAATCACGGACTTGCCGAGTATAGCGACAACCCAGAAGCCTCCACCGAGATCGCCGTAGGGTTTGAGCGCCCATTTGACCGGCGCGATGGCAATGCACCTCCAGATGTGTAGCTGGCCTGCCGACAGCTGAGCCTCAGCGGCCCTGATCCCATCGCAAATGAAATGCTCGGTAGCCGGCGCCCAGTCCATCTTTTCCTCCGAAGCCGGCATCTGTCAGCTTCCGACCCATAGCTGACGTGAGCCGAGGTACTACGAGGTCACCTCGATCAACACGTCAGGCAGCCAGAATATGCTGTCGGTTTGGCTCTTGATTGCTGCTGCCAACTTGGGCCGCGTGACGGATAAAATGTTCTCCTCAACCGGCTGAGGACTATCGCTGATGTAGAGCACGTAAGGCGCAGACCATTCCGCGATTATCTCTGCGAGCCCCTGCGCAAACGCGCCGAACGCTTCATCACTGAGTTCATCGGTGATGCCAGCATCGGCAACCAGCCACTCTGGCAACAGGTCCAGGTGAAGTGCGAAAGCTGAGTCAGTCAGCGCGTAGATAAATGACCATGTCGGCCATCGATTGAAGGCACCGCGGAGCCCCAAGTAGTATTCGTTATCTCTTGGAAGCTCGCGAAGCCAAATGCTGTAATTTTCTCTCTCTACCAGAAGGCCGGTCGCCGGGTCGCGCAACGGCAAAGGAACCGGTGAACAAACGAGAATATGTGCACTCACAGGCCAGCACCTCAATCCTCCCAACCGCACATCATATGCGAGGCTCTCCCGGTAGCAACGGCTCCTGCCGACAGCTGACGTCAGAGTCGGCTCGCGACCCATTGCGGTCACTCGTCAGCTGACGGCCTGGTCAATTCGATCGTGTCGGTAAATGTCAGCGACAGCATCGCTCGCTGCGAGCCCGGCATTGCCTTGAGGATCAAATGCGCTAGCCGGCCGGTCGACGGCATTAGCGTATCAAATTTGATCGTCTCCTTGTCAAATTCGACGCCGGAGACCTCAAACTTCTCTCCATCGTTGGCATCTGCGGCGGTGACCTTGAGCCCACTACCGTCGACAGCGATCTCATATTCCGCGCTGTTGTAATCGTCTTCCGATCGCCATCGGCCGAGGAGTGCAGTGGGAAAGTGCAGGAAAATTACGTTGCTCATGTCAGCCTTATCCGCTGAACGAGTTAAGATCGGCTTCCGACCCTAAGCAGAAATATACCTTACATTGAGTCTTTCGACCCTTTTTTATCTACGGCATCAGCGCCTGCCCGCTCCCTCCAATCTTTAAAATAGAGGAAGAGATCGACAGTTTGGGCGGCAATCAGCACGATGAACAAGTGCAACCAGAATTCGCCGCCTAGGTAGCGAGCGACATAGTAGCTGGCGAATGGCATCACTGCAGCAATGGACAGCTTAACGAACATTGCTGCTCCAGTTCAGCTCAGCGCTAATGTAGCCACGGAATTGCGTTTTCCAAAGCCGCTCTACCCTTAGCCGCCGTTCACGGCTTCACACAGCCGCGCCGCGACCACTGTCACGACAGCCCCCGCACGAAGCTCGCCTGATCGCGGGCCTGTAGCACCACCTGCCGTTGCCCTCCCCGGCCAGCACCGCAACCTTTCGGCAACCTTCTTGATGCACCTCTTCGCCGGCGGGGCAGCTTCGCCTGACCGCGCTTGTGCGTGCCGAAGCGGCCGTCTGGCCCCGCGCTTGCTGAACGCGAGCCAACAAACCCGTTCAGGTGGTGTTGCAGTTGCGACAGCGATTATCGCCTCGACACATCAGGAGACCCCACATGCGACATCTACTGATCGCAGCCGCCCTGCTCATCGGCTCCGCCACGGCGGCCAGCGCCGCGCCTGCGACCCTGCACGACGGCGCGCTTGCGCCCACGATCGCGCAGCAGCTCGACAAGCTCCCGGCCGAGTTCACCGCCAGCGACGCCAAGCTGCGGCGGATGCAGATGATCCAGGACAATGTCGACCGCCAGCGCTATTACGACCGCCGCTACGGTCGCGGTGACGGCTACGGTTACGGCCGCGGCTATGGCTATGGCCGCCGCTATGGCGGGCCGCCGCCTTACGGCTATCGCCGCCCCTATTACGACCGCTGGTGACGAGGCAGCGGCCCCGCCGGACAGGCGGGGCCGCTCCAGCATTCGGCCTGTGAACAGTGGCTCGTTCCGGGCGGCCTTTGCCCCCGACGAGGTGCCGTCGAGAAAAATCACCGCCCCCTGTCGGAACCCGCGCCCCTTCTTCGTCCTTGAAGCATCAGGCCATCATCCGGCCTGACGACGCAGCAAGGAGCATGGCGATGAAGGTCATCCAGAATCTCTGGTTCGATAAGGACATGGAGGCGGCGCTCAGCCTCTACACCTCGCTGATCCCGAACTCCGCGCTGGAATGGAGCGGCGCCCTGCCGGCGGAATCGCCGAGCGGACCGGCCGGCAGCGTCAAGATCGCCACCTTCACCATCGACGGCCAGCGCTACCAGGCCTTCGAGGCCCACCGCTCCGACGCCTTCAACCACACCTTCTCGATCATGATCGAATGCGAGACGCAGGCCGAGGTCGACCGGCTCTGGAACGCGCTCGGCGAAGGCGGCAAATTCGAGCAGTGCGGCTGGCTCAAGGATCGCTGGGGCCTGTCCTGGCAGATCACGCCCAAGCGCCTGGGCGAGCTCGTCCGCGATCCCGACCGCGCCAAGGCCAAGCGCGTCACCGAGGCCATGCTGACAATGGTCAAGCTCGACATCGCCGGGCTGGAAGCTGCGGCGAAAGGCTGAGTCCCGGCTCTCAGGCCGCTTGCGCCTGCGCTCGCGCCACGGCCTGTGCCTTCAGCTTGGCGCCGACCTCGGCGATCGCAAGGATCGCCGGCACATATTCCTGCCCCAGCTCGGTCAGGGCGTATTCGGTCGAGGGCGGCGTGGTCGGCACGACCTTGCGCTGAACGACGCCCTTCTCTTCCAGCGCCCGCAGGCGCGCGCTCAGCATCTTGGCCGAGATCACCGGCATGTCGCGCCTGAGCTCGCCGAAACGGCGCGGCCCGCCTGACAGGAACCAGATCACGTTCGGCGTCCAGGCCCCGCCGAGCACCTGCATGCAGGCGCCGACATTGCAGGTCTCCGGCTGCGTCGCCGCGCGGTTCTTCCTGAGTTTCAAGGCCATTGCGGTCAGCCCTCCGGTTACCGGGAGGATACCGGAAAACGCAGTTACGACAAGTTACCCCGTATACAGAGGTAACTGCTTGCGCCTAGCTCTCCGCTATTCGTCAACGCGGAGAGACAACTCCATGAAGCTCTACTACGCCCCGGGTGCCTGCTCGCTCTCGCCCCATATCGCCCTGCGCGAGGCCGGCCTGCCGGTCACCCTCGAAAAGGTCGATCTTGTCGCCGGCAAGACCGAGACCGGCGCCGACTATGCCGCCGTCAATCCGAAGGGCTATGTCCCGGCTCTGCAATTCGAAGACGGCACCGTGCTGACCGAAGGCGCGGTCATCGCCCGTTATATCGCCGATCTTAGCCCCGATGCCGGCCTGGCGCCCAGGCCCGGCAGCTTCGAGCGCTTCCGGCTGGAAGAGGTCATGAACTTCATCGGCAGCGAGTTGCATAAGGCCTACACCCCGCTCTTCCTCCCCGACACTACCGAGGACGGCAAGACGGCGGCGCGGGCCCGCGTCGCCAAAAGACTCGCCCATATCGAGGGCATCCTGGCCGATGGCCGTAAGCATCTCCTCGGCGAGCCTTTCACCGTCGCCGACGCCTACCTCTTCGCCATCGTCAACTGGTCGGACAGCCGCGGCGTCCCGCTCGACGCCTTCCCGAAGCTGCGCGCCTTCATGGCGCGGATCGGCGCCCGCGCCAGCGTGCAGCAGGCGATGCGGGCCGAGGGGCTGCTCCAGTGAGCGCCGATCCGGGCTTCGCCGAGATCGTCGCGGCGCTCGGCGACTATTTCGACGGGCTCCATCACAGCGACGCCGACAGGCTCGGCCAGCTTTTCCACCCGCAGGCGATCTACGCCTGCGGCACGGGAGGCAGCCTGACCCATCTCACCATGGCGGAGTATTTGCCCATGGTGGCGAAGCGGCCGTCTCCGGCGAGCCGTGGCGAGGCCCGTCACGATCGCACCCTCTCGATCGAATTCGCCGGGCCGGTCACGGCGCTGGCCCGCGTAGAATGCACCATCGGGCCGAAGCGCTTCACCGACCTGCTGAGCTTCATCAGGCTCGATGGGCGCTGGCGCCTGATCGCCAAGGTCTTCCATTTCGACCTCGATCAGGCGGCCGCCTGACCAGCCGAAAGCCTGGCCGCCGGCGAATATTGCCGCCGGCGGCAGGCATTGAGGCGGCTCACTGCAATCATGACGCACAGTCACCCGAATGTCGTACGACCTGCCTAGGACTCCGTTAGCCAGGTGGGGAAACCGGCACGGAGCAGCGCGCGCGTCCATTCCCGGGCCCGCGTGCCGACGCTTGCCGTGACGTCTCGACCCGGCCGCACAGGCGACCGCGCACCCTTGTCGGAGTCGAGAGCATGCAAGTCGATATCTTCACGCAGGTGATCGTGCCTGTGATCGGTGGCCTGGGCATCTTCATGCTCGGCCTCGAATTCATGAGCAACGGCATCCAGAATCTCGCCGTCAACAAGATGCGGGCCCTGCTCGCCAAGATCGCCGGCACCCCGGTCAAGGGCGTCATGGCCGGCACCTTCATCACCGGCATCATCCAGTCCTCGACCGCGATGACCGTCATGGTCGTCGGCCTCGTCAACGCCGGCGTGATCGGGCTTCGCCCCGCGATCTCGGTGATTATGGGCGCCAATATCGGCACGACGCTCGGCAACGGCCTGATCGCGCTGCCGCTCGGCCCCTTGGGGCTGCTGCTCGCCGGCATCTTCGCGCTGGTCCACATCTTCGCCAAGACCGACAAGGTGAAGAACATTGCCCTCGCCTGCATGGGCTTCGCGCTGATCTTCTACGGCCTCAACCTGATGACCGGCGGCCTCAGGCCCCTGCGCGCGATGCCGGAGGTGATGAGCGTCATCTCCTCGCTCAAGGCCGACACCTATCTCAACCTGATCTACTGCGTGCTGATCGCCGCCGGCATCACCGCGATGATTCACTCCTCCTCGGCGACGATCGGCATCGTCATGGGCCTCGGCGCCGCCGGCATCCTCGACTGGAAGACCGCCGTCGCCTTCTCGCTCGGCGCCGACCTCGGCACCACCATCACCTCGTGGATGGCCTCGCTCAACCTGTCGAAGAACGCCAAGCGCGCAGCCTACGCTCACATCTCCTTCAACATCATCGGCGTCGCCGTCACGATACCGCTCTTCTTCGTCTCGATGGACGTGCTGACCTGGGCGATGCAGTGGTTCGGCGGCAATCCCGGCATCCCGGTCATCAAGGACGGCAAGGAGACCTTCCCGCTCGTCCCCGTCGCGATCGGCCTCTATTCGACCTTCTTCAACATCTTCAACACCGTCCTGCTCTTCCCCTTCGTCGGCGTGTTCGAGCGGGTCCTGTCGCGGGTCGGCGCCTCCTCGGTCGACGACATCGAGGATTATTCGACGCCGCGCTTCCTCGCCAAGGCGACCGACCACGCCCATGCCGTCGCCAACATCCAGAAGGAGACCGGGCGCTACCTCCAGGCCGCCCAGCTCTTCCTCGACATCGCCCGCGACAAGCCTGACGCGCCGCAGAAGAGCGAGGAGCACTACACTGCGATCGACGTCCTCAACCGCGACATCCGCGCCTACACCTCGGGCATGTTCACGCCCGAGATGCCCTATGCCCGCGCCGATCTGGTCGCGAGCCTGATCGAGGAAGAGGACTTCACCGCCAGCCTCGGCGAGACGCTCTACCAGATCGCCCGCCGCATCGAGCGCCAGCCCTTCGGCCAGCCCGGCCGCGAGGTCGTCGACAGCATCGTCGACCAGGTCGCCGAGGCGATGCGCGCCATCGTTCCGGCCGGTCAGGATGCACCGCTCGTCTCCGCCGAGGCGGAACCGCGCATCGCTGCCTTGTCGGCTGTCCGCGAGCGCTGCCTGCGTCTCGGCGCCGAGTTGCCCTGGGTCGAGCGCGGCGCGATCCTGGCGCTGCTCGGCTCGGCCGAGCGCGCCTTCTTCCTGATCGAGCGCATCGACGACGAGCGCCGCTCGGTCTCGCGTGTCGTGCCGGTGACCGACACCAGCAAGCAGAGCCGCGAGGCCGGCGGTTTCGACGCCGCCGCCGTGCCGGCCTGAACAGGCTGCCATCACCGGGTTGTGGACAGGCCGCCTCCGGGCGGCCTGTCTGCTTTTGCCCGCTCAATTTTGCCGTCATCGCACGCGAAGCGAAGCCATCCGCAATGACGGTGCAATCCGCGAATTGTCGCCTGTCCGGCGCAAGGCGCGGCGACCAATGGCTATGAGGACGATGACGATGATCCCGAGGGCAATTTTCCTGCTGGCGCCCGCTCTGGCGCTCCAGACCGCCGCAGTGCTGGCCAAGGACGGCCTGAGCTGGGGTGTCCGGCAGGATGGCGAGGGCATCGTCGTCGCCTACGAGATGCCGCAGACCGACGATCAGCGCCTGTTCTTCTCCTGCGATTTCGCCAGCAAGAGCCTGACCGTGCGGATTCCCTTCTTCAAGGAAGGCATGAAGGACAACGCCACGACGACCGCCAAGCTGTCGTCGAGCGGCGGGCAGGCCGATCTCGGCATGACGCTGATCAGCGACGAGATGGGCAATCATTTCGAGGCGACGACGACACTGACGCCCGCGCTGCAGGCGGTGCTGCGCAAGGGCCAGAGCCTGACCCTGCGCATCGAGGGCGAGACGCAGAGCTTCCCTCTCGCCGGCGGCCAGAAGGGCTTTGCCGTACTGGCGCAGCGCTGCGGCGGGTGAGCAGCTTCATTTCAAGTGCGCGTAAACCCCTCTCCTGGAAGGAGAAGGGCAGGGGTGAGGTGTTCGGACTGGAAACGTGAGCCTGACCCGACCGTGCGGTCCCTGCCCTCTCCCTCCGGGAGAGGGTTCCCCGCGCCTGCCCCTTCACCGCACCAAGGAGTTATCTGGTCGTGGCGGCGCGGAAGCCATGGCGCTTCGCGCCCCATGCGACCACGAACGTAGCGGCCAGCAGCGCCGCCAGCACCCACGGGAACGGCGCGACGCCAAACCCGCTCAGCAGCAAACCGCCGACGATGCCGCCACCTGCGATGGCGAGGTTCCATGTCGTCACCAGCATCGACTGCGCGACATCGGCCGCATTGCCCGCTGCCTTGGCGGAGGCGGTCTGGAACAGCGTCCCGGCCCCGCCGAAGGCCAGTCCCCAGATCGCGACCGCACCATAGATCACCGCGGGCACAGTGCCTGCGATCCCGAGCGCCAGGGCGGAGGCGCCGAACAGCACGACGCTCGCCAGAACCAGCTCGCGCAGCCAGCGGTCGATCAGGGCGCCCGTGATCCAGATGCCGAGCAGCGAGGCAAGGCCGAAGACCAGCAGCACGACATCGGTCCGGTCCTTGAGGCCGGCCGGCTCGAGGAAGGGCGCGATATAGGTGTAGAGCGTGTTGTGGGCGAGCACATAGGCGAAGACCACGAACAGCACCGGCCGCACGCCCGGCAGCGTGAACACCGCCTTCAACCCGAATTCCTGCCCTCGTTTCTGACCCGGGAAATCCGGCACGCTAGCCAGAACCCAGAAGACCAGCAGCACCGTCAGCCCGCTCATCACGCCGAAGGTCCAGCGCCAGCCCAGCAGCGTGCCGAGGAAGGTTCCCGTCGGGATGCCGAGCGAGAGGGCGAGCGGCGCGCCGACCATGGCGATGGCGATCGCGCGGCCCTGCAGATGGTCGGGAACCATGCGCGCGGCATAGCCGGCTGCCAGCGCCCAGAGCAGCCCCGCGCTCATGCCGGCGACGAAACGGGCGACCAGCGTGATGGCATAGCTGTCGGAGATGGCAGTCACCGTATTGACGACGGCAAAGCCGGCGATGGCGATCAGCAGCAATGTGCGCCGCCGCCAGCTCTGCGTGGCGATCGTCAGGGGAATGGCAGAGACGAGCGAGCCGACCGCGTAGGCGGTGACGAGCTGGCCGATGAGCGCCTCGGATTGTCCGAGACTGTGCGCCATTTGCGGGAGCAATCCCGATGGCAGGATTTCGGTCAGGAGCGTGATGAACGCCGCCATGGCGAGTGCCAGCAGGCCCCCCAGGGGCAGCCGCGCCTCGCTCGTGCCTGCCGATATCGTGTCCGTCGCTGATGTCATGGCTATAGCGCCTTTCGAAGATGGGTCGGCGCTTGAGGTAGCTGGTTCCCAATGAACGAAAAACAGGACACAACTCATGACACTTTGGACATTTCCGTCATGATTGGGTGACCGCCACATGGACAGCCTCGGAGCGCTCTTCGCCTTCGTGCACGCGGCCGAGGCCCATGGTTTCACCGAAGCCGGTCGCAAGCTCGGCATCTCGGCATCAGCCGTCAGCAAGGCCGTAGCGCGCCTGGAGGACCGGCTTGGCGCGCGACTGTTCCATCGTTCGACTCGCAGCGTCACGCTGACGCCGGAGGGCGCGATCTTCCTCGAGCGCTGCCGGCGCATCCTCTGCGAATACGAGGCTGCCGAGCTGGAGTTGTCACAGAGCCAAACGGCGCCGCAAGGCAAGCTGCGCGTCAGCCTGCCGTCGATGAGCATGATGCCGATGGCGAAACTCGCCGCCTTCAAACGACGTTACCCGGAGGTCGAGCTCGAGCTGGATGCCACTGACCGGATAGTCGATGTGATCGGCGAGGGCTTCGACGTCGTGATCCGCACCGGGGAACATGCCGACTCCCGGCTGATGACCCGCACGCTCGGCTATTTCCGCCAAGTGATCGTCGGTTCACCCGACTATTTTCGTCAGATGGGAACGCCGGAAACGCCGGAGGATCTCGCCCGGCATTCTCGCGTCGTTTATCGCTACGCCTCCACCGGCAAGCTCGCCCAATGGCCCTTGTCCAGCAAGGGTGAGCCCGTGCAGGTCGATATCCCCATCAGCGTGGTGACGAACGCGCTCGAAGCACAGATCGGTCTCGCCGAAAGCGGGCTCGGCATAGCCTGTGTTCCCGATCTATCCGTCGCCGAACAATTGCGGCGCGGCTCGCTCGTCAGCGTCCTCGACGGCTATGTCGAGGTGCAGACCAAGCTCAGCGTGATGTGGCCCGCCAGCCGCTATGCCTCACCCAAATTGCGGGCCTTCGTCGACTTCGCGGCCGAGGAGTTCCTGGCCGCGTGACCTCGCCACGCTCGCAGCGAGACGGCGGTTACTCCGCCGCCTCCGCATAGGCGCTCGGCTCGTAGTTCAGGATCGGCGCCAGCCAGCGCTCGACCTCGCGGATATCCATGCCCTTGCGAACCGAATAATCCTCGACCTGGTCGCGCTCGACCTTGGCGACGCCGAAGTAATAGGCGTCGGGGTGCGAGAGATAGAGGCCGGAGACCGATGAGCCCGGCCACATCGCATAGCTCTCGGTCAGCTTGACGCCGACGCGCGGCTCGGCCTGGAGCAGCTCGAACAGCGTCGCCTTCTCGGTATGGTCGGGCTGGGCCGGATAGCCCGGCGCGGGGCGGATGCCCTGATAGTCCTCGCGGATCAGCTCCTCATTCGAGTAGGCCTCGTCCGGGGCATAGGCCCAGAACTCGGTGCGCACGCGCTGGTGCATGCGCTCGGCAAAGGCCTCGGCGATGCGGTCGGCCAGCGCCTTGACCATGATCGAGCGGTAGTCGTCATTGTCGCGTGCGAAGCGCTCGGAGATGCGCTCCTCCTCGGCGCCCGCGGTCACCACGAAGGCGCCGATATAGTCGGGCGACCCGCCTTCCGGCGCGACGAAGTCGGAGATGCACATGTTCGGCTTGCCATCGCGCTTGGAGAGCTGCTGGCGCAGGCCGTGGAAGGTGGCGAGCTTCTCCTGCCGGCTCTCGCCGGTATAGAGGCGGATATCGTCGCCGACGGCATTGGCCGGCCAGAAGCCGATCACCGCCTTGGGGTTGAACCAGCGCTCCTCGACGACGCGCTTCAGCATCGCCTGCGCATCGTCCCAGAGCTGGCGCGCCGCCTCGCCCTGCTTCTCGTCCTCCAGGATCGCCGGGAAGCGGCCCTTCAGCTCCCAGGTCTGGAAGAACGGCGTCCAGTCGATCAGCGGCACCAGCTCGGCGACATCGTAAGTCCGGAAGACGCGGGTGCCGAGGAAGGTCGGCTTCGGCGGCTGGTAGCCAGCCCAGTCCGGCTTGAAGGCGTTGGCGCGTGCCTTGACCAGCGGCAGGCGCTGTTTGTCGGCCTCGGAGCGGCGATGGGCGGCGGCGACCTTCTCGTACTCGGCCTGGACGCCCTCGACATAGGGGCCCTTCTGCTCCCGCGAGAGCAGGCTGGAGACGACGCCTACCGCGCGCGAGGCGTCGGTGACATAGACCGCCTGGCCCTGGTTGTAGGCCGGGTGGATCTTCACCGCGGTATGGACGCGGCTCGTCGTCGCCCCGCCGATCAGCAGCGGAATGTCGAAGCCCTCGCGCTCCATCTCGGAGGCGACGGTGACCATCTCGTCGAGCGAGGGCGTGATCAGCCCGGAGAGGCCGATGATGTCGACCTTTTCCTTGCGCGCCGTGTCGAGGATCTTCTGCGTCGGCACCATCACGCCGAGGTCGATGACCTCGTAATTATTGCACTGGAGCACGACGCCGACGATGTTCTTGCCGATGTCGTGGACATCGCCCTTCACCGTCGCCATCAGCACCTTGCCGGCGGCCTGGCGCTCGGTGCCGCCATTGAGGCGCTTCTCCTCCTCCATGTATGGCATCAGATAGGCGACGGCCTGCTTCATCACGCGGGCCGACTTCACCACCTGCGGCAGGAACATCTTGCCGGCGCCGAACAGGTCGCCGACGACGTTCATCCCGGCCATCAGCGGCCCTTCGATGACATGCAGCGGCTTCTCGGCCTGAGTGCGCGCCTCTTCCGTATCGCGGTCGATGAACTCGGTGATGCCGTTGACCAGCGCGTGCTTGAGGCGCTCGTGCACGTCGGTCTCGCGCCAGGCGAGGTCCTTGCCCGAGACCGCCGCCGAGCCGTCGCCCTTGAAGCGCGGCGCAGCGTCGAGCAGGCGCTCGGTCGAATCCTTGCGCCGGTTGAGGACGACGTCCTCGCAGAGCTCGCGCAGTTCGGGATCGAGATCATCATAGGAGCCGAGCTGGCCGGCATTCACGATGCCCATGTCCATCCCGACCTTGATGCAATGGTACAGGAAGACCGAGTGCATCGCCTCGCGGACCTTCTCATTGCCGCGGAAGGAGAAGGACAGGTTGGAGACGCCACCCGAGATATGGGCGTGCGGCAGCGTCTCGCGGATCGTGCGGGTCGCGTTGATGAAGTCGTTGCCGTAGTTGTCGTGCTCTTCGATGCCGGTCGCGACCGCGAAGATGTTCGGATCGAAGATGATGTCCTCGGGCGGGAAGCCCGCGACCTCGGTCAGCAGCTTGTAGGCGCGCGTGCAGATCTCAATCTTGCGCTCATAGGTGTCGGCCTGGCCGGTCTCGTCGAAGGCCATGACCACGACCGCAGCACCATATTGCCGGCAGATGCGGGCATGCTCGAGGAAAGCTTCCTCGCCCTCCTTCATCGAGATCGAGTTGACGATCGGCTTGCCCTGGATCGTCTTGAGGCCGGCCTCGATCACATGGAACTTCGAGGAATCGACCATGATCGGCACGCGGGAGATGTCCGGTTCCGAGGCGATCAGGTTGCAGAACTCGGTCATCGCCTTCTCGGAATCGAGCAGGCCCTCGTCCATGTTGATGTCGATGACCTGCGCGCCGTTGGCGACCTGGTCGCGCGCCACGTCGAGTGCCGCGGCGTAGTCGCCATTGGTGACGAGCTTGCGGAACTTGGCCGAGCCGGTGACATTGGTGCGCTCGCCGACGTTCACGAAGGGAATGGTCTCGTCGAGCGTGAACGGCTCCAGACCAGCGAGCCTGAGGTACGGCTTCGGTTCCGGGATGCTGCGCGGCGCCTTGCCGGCGACGGCCTCGGCGATCGCGCGGATATGGCCCGGCGTCGTGCCGCAGCAGCCGCCGACCATGTTGACGAAGCCGGCATCGGCGAACTCGGCCAGCATCTTGGCCGTCGCTTCCGGCCGCTCGTCATAGAGGCCGAACTCATTGGGCAGGCCGGCATTGGGATAGGCGCAGACCAGGGTGCCGGCGACGCGCGACATGTCCTTGATATGAGCGCGCATCTCGCGGGCGCCGAGGGCGCAGTTGAGACCGATCGTCAGCGGATCGGCATGGCGCACCGCGTTCCAGAAGGCCTCGACCGTCTGGCCCGAGAGCGTGCGGCCGGAGAGATCGGTGATCGTGCCGGAGATCATCACCGGCAGCTTCATCGCCTTCTCGCGGAAGACCTCCTGGATCGCGACGATCGCGGCCTTGGCGTTGAGCGTGTCGAAGATCGTCTCGATCAGCAGCAATTCGGAGCCACCATCGATCAGGCCACGCACCTGCTCGGCGTAAGCATCGCGGACCTGGTCGAAGGTGACGGCGCGGAAACCGGGATTGTTGACGTCAGGCGAGATCGAGAGCGTGCGGTTGGTCGGTCCGATCGCGCCGGCGACGAAGCGGCGGCGGCCATCCTCCTTGCGGGCGATCTCGGCCGCCTCGCGCGCGATCCTGGCGCATTCGACGTTGAGCTCATAGACGATCGCCTCCATGCCGTAATCGGCCTGGGCAATCGAGGTGCCGGAGAAGGTGTTGGTCTCGACGATGTCGGCGCCGGCCCGGTAATAGGCCAGATGGATGTCGCGCAGTGCATCCGGCATCGTCAGCGCGATCAGGTCGTTATTGCCCTTGAGGTCGTGGTTCCAGCCCTTGAAGCGCTCGCCGCGGAAGTCCGCTTCGGTCAGCTTCAGGTCCTGGATCTGCGTCCCCATCGCGCCGTCGAGGATCAGGATGCGCTCCGAGGCGGCCTGACGCAGCGCGCGCTCGACCTCGGTGCCGTCGGCAAGGGTGGGCTTGTAGTCGGACATCGGCTTACTCCGCCGCAACCTGCTGCGCCTGCGCCTTCTCCGGCTTCAGGCCGACGAGGTGGCAGATCGCGTAGACCAGGTCCGCTTTATTCATCGTGTAGAAGTGAAGGTCGGAGACGCCGCGATCGATCAGGTCGAGCACCTGCTCGGCGCAGACGGCGGCGGCGACCAGCCGGCGCGTCGCCGGGTCGTCCTCCAGCCCCTCGAAGCGGTCGGCCAGCCATTGCGGCACGCTCGCCCCGGTCCGGCGGGCAAAGCCGGCAGTCTGCTTGAAGTTCTGCACCGGCACGATGCCGGGCAGAATCGGGATATCGATGCCGCTGGCACGGACCTTGTCGAGATAGCGGAAATAGACGTCGTTATCGAAGAAGAACTGGGTGATCGCCCGCGTCGCGCCGGCATCGACCTTCTTCTTCAACGCATCGATGTCGGCATCGAGCGAGGCGGCTTCCGGGTGCTTCTCCGGATAGGCCGAGACGGTGACCTCGAACTCGCCGATCTTGCGGATGCCTTCGACCAGGTCGGAGGTCTGATGATAGCCCTCAGGGTGCGGTTCGTAGGTGGTGCCGAGCCCGCCGGCCGGATCGCCGCGCAGCGCCACGATATGGCGCACGCCCGCCGCCCAGTAGGAACGGATGACCTCGTCGACCTCGGCGCAGGAGGCGGAGACGCAGGTCAGATGCGCGGCGGGCTTCAGGGCCGTCTCGTCGATCATCCGCTTGACGGTGTTGTGGGTGCGCTCGCGGGTCGAGCCACCGGCGCCATAGGTCACCGAGACGAAGGCCGGTCCGAGCGGCTCGAGCCGGCGCACGCTTTCCCAGAGATTGACCTCCATCTCCTCGTTCTTCGGCGGGAAGAACTCGAAGGAGACGCGCGGACGGCGCGAGCCGTGGCGGCTGGGACGGAACGCGTTCATCACGCAACCTCACGATCGAACTGGCGAATCGGAAAATCACCCTGGAGGCGCCGATCGCGCCCGCGCCAGAGCATGACGCCGAGCTGGCCGCAAGCCCCGTCAGGCGCGGTGACCTCCTCGGCGAGATCGCAGTCGAGGCCGGCCTCGGCGAACCAGGCGACGATCTCGTCCTTCTCGAAGCCAAGCCGGCGATGGGCGTGCTCGGTCCGCAGGAACTCCATCTCGTGCGGCGCGAAATCGACCAGGATCAATCGCCCGCCGGGCGAGAGCAGCGCCGCCGCCTCGCGCAAGGCGCGGGCCGGATCATCGAGGAAGTGCAGCACCTGGTGCACGATCACCAGGTCGAACGAGCCACGCGCGAAGGGCAGCGCATAGATGTCGCCCTGCCGCAGCTCGACCCGCGACAGGCCCGCCTTCTCCAGATTGGCGCGCGCCACCGCCAGCATGGCGTGGCTGGCATCGACGCCGACCGCGCGGCCAGCCTTGGGCGCGAGACGCTCCAGCATCCGCCCGGTGCCGGTGCCGAGGTCGAGCATCGCCAGCAGCGGTGTCTCGCCGACAGCCGCCTCGACCGCGGCTTCAACCGCAGCGTCGGGCACATGCAGCGAGCGGAGCTGATCCCATTCGCGCGCGACATTGGCGAAATAGGACTGCGCCGCCGCAGCCCGCGATGCCCGTACCGCGGTGAGTCGCTCGCGATCGGCCGCCAGAACCGGGTCGGCAGGATCGAGATCGCGGGCGAGCGTCAGTGCCAGTGCGCCACCCGGCGTCGCGTCGTCGAGCCGGAAGAAGGCGAAGGCCCCTTCCCTCGAGCGGCGCAGCAGCCCGGCTTCCGCCATCAGCTTGAGATGACGCGAGATACGCGGCTGCGACTGGCCGAGGATGTCGGTGAGGTCGGACACCGAGAGCTCGCCTTCCGCCAGCAGTGCCAGGATCCGCAGGCGCGTCTCCTCGCCCGCCGCGCGCAGCGAGGCCAGCAGGGTCGGCAGCGAATGGTGGAAGCGGCGGGTCACCGGCGAGCACCTCGAAATTCTGTGAAAGATATAAAGATATCTTTATGTCAGACGCGGAGAGGATGCAAGCCTGCTTGTCCGATATTTCAGTCGCCGCCGACGGATCAAACAAACGCGGGAGCTCGTCTGCCACACGGGAGAAGGCCCCGCGACCCGCCCTAGGCGGGCTTGGGTGATGCAGCCGCCCGCATCGCCTCGCGCAGCACGCTGAAAATCCTGGGATCGGCGGCCTGTGCCACGTTGAAGCGCATGAAATGTTGTGCCGTCCGCGCCAGGCTGAAAGCATTGCCCGGCGCGAGCACGATCCCGTCGCCCAGCGCATGTCGGGCGATCTCCGCCCCGTCGAGCTCACCCGGCAGCCGGCACCAGAGGAACAGCCCGCCGCGCGGCGTCAGCCAGGGCTCGATGCCGAGCGCGGCGAGCCGGCCGCGGGTTTCCGCCATGGCGCGGCCCAGGCGCTGCCGCAGCGCCTCGACATGCCGGCGGTAGCTGCCGTCCTTCAGGATATCGAGCACAAGCTCGCTTGCGAGGCGCCCGCCACCGAAGGAGAGCGCGACCTTGAGGTCGGTCAGCCCCTCGACCCAGTCCGGCCTTGCGGCGATGTAGCCGCAGCGCACCGAGGCCGACAGCGTCTTCGAGAAGCTGCCGATCTGGATCACCCGCTCCAGCCCGTCTAGCCCGGCGAGCCGTGGCGCGAATTCCGGCTCGAGATCGCCGAAGATATCGTCCTCGACGATGGTCAGCCCGGCCTGCTCGGCGAGCTTGAGCAAGCGGTGGGCGGTCGTGGCTGAGAGCGTCGCGCCGGTCGGGTTGTGCAGGGCCGAATTGGTCACATAGAGCCGCGGCCGGTGCTCGGTCAGCGCCTGCGCGAACCGGGCGAGATCCGGCCCCGACGGCGTATAGGGCACGCTGACGATCTTGGCGCGATGAGCCCGCAGCAGCGCCTGGAAATTGAAATAGCAGGGATCGTCGACCAGCACGGTATCGCCGGGTTCGAGCAGGAAACGGCAGACGAGGTCGATCGCCTGCGTGCCCGACTCGGTCAGGACGATCTGGTCCGGAGGGGCCTCGACACCGCGCTCGCCCAGGCGGTGGGCGAGCAGGTGGCGTAGCGCAGGCAGGCCAAGCGGCGTGCCGTATTCGGCCAGCGTCGCCGCATCGGCCCGGCTGAGCCGGCGCAACGCTTTGCGGATCGAGGCCTCCGGCAGCCAGTCGGGCGGCAGCCAGCCGCAGCCCGGCCGCAAGGCGCCCTCGCCTGCATCGAGCGACTGCCGGGAGATCCAGAGCGGATCGACGGCGCGGTCGAGCTTCGGCGCGACATCGGCGAGCGACAACGGCGGCAGGCGCCGGACATAGAAGCCCGAACCGCGCCGTGCCTGGATCGCCCCCTCGGCGGCGAGCCGCTCATAGGCCTCGACCACCGTCGATTTCGACACGCCCATGCCCTCGGCGAGCCCGCGGATCGAGGGCAGCTTGGCGCCCGGCGCCAGCGTGCGCCCGGCGATCCGCTGCCGGATCGCCATCATGACGCGCCCGACGAGCGTGTCGGCGGCAGTCGCAGCTTCGCCCGAGTCCTTAACCTGTACTGCTTCCTGCATCAGGACAGTTTGCCTGAACTGTACCGGACTGTCTCTGGAAATCCGCTAGCCCGCGCCGCATGCAGGCCGGCCCTAGGAGGGACCATGGACAGAACTGCGAACGGCCTGCTCAACGGCTTCATCGGCGTCGTCATCTTCAGCGGCTCGCTGCCGGCGACCCGCGTCGCCGTCGCCGATTTCGATCCGGTGTTCCTGACCGTCGCACGCGCCGCCATCGCCGGACTGCTCGGGCTCGCTCTGCTGCTTGCGCTGCGCCAGAAGCGCCCGGCGCAAGCCGATCTCCTGCCGCTCGCGGTGGTCGCGCTTTGCGTCGTCGTCGGCTTTCCGCTGCTCACCGCGCTGGCGCTGAAGCACGTCACCTCCGCCCATTCGATCGTCTTCATCGGCCTGCTACCGCTCGCGACCGCGATCTTCGGCGTGCTGCGCGGCGGCGAGCGGCCTCAGCCTGCCTTCTGGCTCTTCGCCATCCTCGGCAGCCTCTGCGTCGTCGGCTTCGCCTGGACGCAAGGGATCGCCGCCTCCCCGGTCGGTGACCTGCTGATGCTCGCTGCCGTCATCGTCTGCGGCCTCGGCTATGCCGAAGGTGCCCGGCTGTCGCGCCATCTCGGCGGCTGGCAGGTGATCTCCTGGGCGCTCGTCCTGTCGCTGCCAATCATGGCCGGCCTGTCGCTCATGACGCTGCCGGCCTCGTTCGCGCAGGCGGGCGGCCCGGCCTGGCTCGGCCTGGCCTATGTCTCGCTGTTCAGCATGCTGATCGGCTTCGTCTTCTGGTATCGCGGGCTCGCCCAGGGCGGCATCGCCGCCGTCGGCCAGCTGCAATTGCTGCAGCCCTTCTTCGGCCTGGCGCTGGCCGGCCTGCTGCTCGGTGAAACTGTCGGCTGGCAGATGATCGCGACCTCGGCGGCGGTCGTCCTTTGCGTTGCCGGAGCAAGGCGCTACGCCCGCTAGATCGGAACATCGAAGGGACGAAGTCGAGGGTAGCGACGCGCTCTGTCGCGAACGCGTAGCAGCCGTGCCGGCCAGGGCCGGTTGTCAGCGGGGCGGCGAGCCTGCCGGTTTAGGGCGCAGTCTTTACAACCGCAGGCCCGCAGCCTTCGTCACGCCTACCAAGCCTGCAGCTGCGTCAGAGCAGCTTCAGGTCACCGGCTGCGGTCTTGCCGCGCTCGGTCTTCAGGTCGAAGGAGAGCTTCTGTCCCTCGGTCAGGGACATCAGGCCCGCTTCCTTGACGGCCGTGATGTGTACGAACACATCCTTGCCGCCGTCAGCAGGTTGAATGAAGCCGTAGCCCTTCTCGGTATTGAACCATTTGACGGTTCCGGTCGCCATCGCCGCATCCCTTGGAGCATCCGTGGTCGCAACGGAGCCCCCTCGGCAACGACGTCGAAAAGGCCCCGCGCAGCAAGGATTGACCGAAAACGCAAGCTTGTCGAGATGAAACCGCTGGCAGCTGCCGTAACGTCCGCTCAGGGTTTGACCAGATCGAATTGCGTCCTTACCGCTGCGAGTGAAGAGCCCCCCAAATAAACCTCAATGATACCTGGATCGAGCTGGTAGCGGCCGGCATCGTCATGGCCGCCGAGCGCCCGTCCTTCCAGCCGGAATTTGACCGTCTTCGTCTCGCCGGCCTTCAGCGTGATCTTCTCGAAGCCCTTGAGCAGGCGCAGCGGCCGTGACCGCTCCGCCACCGGCTGGCGGATATAAAGCTGTACCACCTCCTGGCCGTCGCGATCCCCCTGATTGGTCACGTCGACGGCGACCTCGGTCGCGCCGTTGAACGGCACCTTGGCGTTCGTCACGCGCGGATTGGCGTAGGCGAAGCGGCTATAGGACAGGCCGAAGCCGAACGGGTAGAGCGCCTCGTTGGCTTCGTCCATGTAGATCGATTCATAGCGCTGGCGGATCTTCTGCGGCCGCCCGGTCGGCAGCTGGTCGTAATAGACCGGGATCTGCCCGACCGAGCGCGGGAAGCTCATCGGCGTGCGCCCGGCCGGATTGACCTTGCCGGCGAGCACCTCGGCGATCGCGGCGCGCCCCTCGGTGCCGCCATGGAAGGTCTGCACGATCGCTGCGACATGCTTGTCAGCCCAGCTCAGGACCAGCGGCCGTGCGGTCGCCAGCACCAGCACCACCGGTTTACCGGTCTTAACCAGCGCCTCGAGCAATTCCTGCTGCACGCCCGGCAGGCCAAGATCGGTGCGCGAGGCGCCCTCGCCCATGAACTCGCAATCCTCGCCAAGCATGGCGACGACGAGATCGGCCGCGGCGGCCGCCTTCAATGCGGCGTCCTTGTCCTTGAACTCGGTGCCGCAATTCTTGGCGAAGGCCGGCTCATAGGTGACCGTGACGTCGGCTGGCAGCTGCTCGCGCAGCGCCTCCGGCAACGGCTGGACGACGCGGCGACCGAGCCCGGCAGGATCGGTCCAGACCCGCTCGTCCTCCGGCACCGCCATGGCGCCGATCACCGCGACCGATTTGACGGAAGGCGCGATCGGCAGCGTCTGCTTGTCGTTCCTGAGCAGGATCACGCCTTCGCGCGCCGCCTGGCGGGCAACCTTGCGGGCCTCCTCGGTCTGCATCAGCGACGGCGCCGCGGCGACGTCGACGTCCGCCCGCTCGAACAGGCCAAGATGATACTTGACCCTGAGCACGCGACGGACGGCTTCGTCGAGCGCCTTCATCGGCACGCGGCCAGCCTTCACCTCGCCCGCGAGGTGCTTGTGGTAGACGTCGCCCATCATGTCCATGTCGATGCCGGCGAGCAGCGCCTTGCGCGCGGCTTCGGCATCGTCCTTGGCGATGCCATGCAGGCGCAGCTCGGTGATCGAGCCGAAATCCGAGGTGACGAAGCCACGGAAGCCCCATTGCCCGCGCAGCAGGTCGGTCAGCATGCCGCGATGGGCGGTGGCCGGCATGCCGTTGAGCGCATTGAACGCCGCCATCGCCGTCATCGCGCCGGTGTCGAAGGCGGCCTTGAACGGCGGCAGGAACAGGTCGTGCAGCTGGCTCGTCGGGATCCAGGTCGAGTTGTAGTCGCGCCCGCCCTCGGCCGCGCCATAGCCGACGAAGTGCTTCACGCTCGCAGCGACGCCGCCGCGCTGATAGCCGCGGGTGCGTGCCACCGCGATCACGCTGGCGAGATAGGCGTCCTCGCCGGCCCCCTCCAGCACCCGGCCCCAGCGCGGATCGCGCGAAATGTCGACCATCGGCGCGAAGGTCCAGTTGACGCCGGCGGCGCGCGCCTCGCGCCCGGTCCAATAGGCCGCCTGCTCGATCAGTTGCGGATTCCAGCTCGACGCCTGGCCTAGCGGCAGCGGGAAATAGGTCGAGAAGCCGTGGACGGCGTCGAGCCCGATGATCAGCGGGATCTTGAGGCGCGACTGGCGCACCGCCTCCTGGACTTGCCGGACCTCCTGCGGCACGACGAAGTTCATCACCGCGCCCATGCGGCCGGCCTTAACCTGATTGATGTCGAAGCCCTCGCCGCGCCCGGAGAGGTGGAGCTGGCCGACCTTCTCCTCGAGCGTCATCCTGCCGATCAGGGCCGTGATCTTGCGCTCGATCTCGGCCGCCTCGCGCCCGTTCTTCCAGCCGACCTCCTGCTGCTGAGCAGAGGCGAGGGTCGCAAGGCCGCAGAACAGGAATGCAGCGACGAGCCGCAGAAGCATGGAAAGGTCTCGCTGAAGCATAAGGTGGGAAGGCCGCCCTACAGGATTGGGCCGCCCGGCTCAACCGCTGCCATCGCCGCATCGCGATGAACAGGGCCTGAAGCAGGGCCGGAATGCTCCGGTGCGCAGCCTCCGCGGTTGCCTCCCGTCCCGTTCCATGCGACCGGGGACACGAAGAAAACGCGGGATTTGGCGACCATGGCCCAGCCTTTGACCATCGAAGATCTGCGCCTGCTGGCGAAGCGCCGCGTGCCGCGCATGTTCTACGACTATGCCGATTCCGGCGCCTGGACCGAGGGCACCTACCGCGCCAACGAAAGCGATTTCGCCGGGATCAAGCTGCGCCAGCGCGTCGCCGTCGACATGACCAACCGCACGCTGGCGACGACCATGATCGGCCAGGATGTCTCGATGCCGGTCGCGATCGCACCGACGGGGCTCACCGGCATGCAGCACGCCGATGGCGAGATTCTCGCCGCCAAGGCTGCCGCCAAGGCCGGCATTCCCTTCACGCTCTCGACCATGAGCATCTGCTCGATCGAGGACATCGCCGAGAACACCGACAAGCCGTTCTGGTTCCAGCTCTATGTGATGCGCGACCGCGACTTCATCGGGCGCCTGATCGACCGCGCCAAGGCGGCCGGCTGCTCGGCCCTGATGCTGACGCTCGACCTGCAGATCCTCGGCCAGCGCCACAAGGATATCCGCAACGGCCTCTCCGCCCCGCCCAAGCCGACGCTCGCCAACCTGATCGACCTCGCCTTCAAGCCGCGCTGGTGCATGGGCATGCTCGGCACCAAGCGCCGGAGCTTCGGCAACATCGTCGGCCATGCCAAGGGCGTCGGCGACCTCTCCTCGCTCTCCTCCTGGACCGCCGAGCAGTTCGACCCGACGCTGAGCTGGGACGACGTCAAGTGGATCAAGGACCGCTGGGGCGGCAAGCTGATCCTGAAGGGCATCCTCGACGCCGAGGATGCCGAGCTCGCGGCCCAGAGCGGCGCCGACGCGCTGATCGTCTCCAACCATGGCGGGCGCCAGCTCGACGGCGCGGTGTCCTCGATCGCGGCCCTGCCCGGCATCGTCGAGCAGGTCGGCGGGCGCATGGAGGTCTGGATGGATGGCGGCATCCGCTCCGGCCAGGACGTGCTGAAGGCGGTGGCGCTCGGCGCCCGCGGCGTGCTGATCGGCCGCGCCTTCCTCTACGGCCTCGGCGCCATGGGCGAGGAAGGTGTCAAGCTCGCCCTCGACATCATCCGCAAGGAGATGGACATCACCATGGCCCTCTGCGGCAAGCGCGACATCCAGGATGTCGACGCCAACATCCTGGTGAAGGGCAAAGCCTGAGGCTTCCGGCGCTCAAGGCCCCCCTTCCAGAGCGAGAACGGCGAAGCTGGCGGGTCGGGCGCGCGCTTTGAAAAAACGAGCGCGGGCGGCCTTGACTCCAGGGTCCGCTGCATCCAGATAAATGAGCAATCACTCACTCATTCTGATCGAAGCAACCCGTGGCCCGTCCCCTCAGCGAAGCGAAGCGTGAAGCGATCCTGGCCGCCGCCTGCAAGCTGGTGGCGGAGCATGGCACCGGCGCGCCGACCGCCAAGATCGCCAGGGAAGCCGGCCTCGCCGAGGGCACGCTCTTCACCTATTTCGCCACCAAGGACGAGCTCCTCAACCAGCTCTATCTCGAGCTGAAGACCGACTTCGCCAGGCTCACCGTGCCCTCCTATCCGCGCGATGGCAGCGTGCGCGACCGCTTCGAGCACTTCTGGAACGGCTTCATCGAGTGGGGCGCGAAATATCCCGCCAAGCGCAAGGCGCTGCGGCAGCTCGCCGTCTCCGACCGGATCACCCAGGAAACCCGCAACAAGTCCGCGGTCACCTTCGCCGAGATCAGTGCCCTGTTCGAGCAGGGGCATCGCGACGGCGTGCTGAAGGACCAGCCGCAGAGCTTCATCGGCACGGTTCTCGACGCCTTGGGCACCATGACGCTCGACCTGATCGCCCAGGAGCCGAGCCGGCACGAGCACTACAGGAAGACCGGCTTTTCGATCTTCTGGGACGGCATTTCCGCCTGACATCTGCCGAGGAAGGGCCGCTTGGGCCCTTTTGATTGATTTAAATGAGCAAGTACTCACTCACAATACCGAGAGGACATCTCATGACCAAGACCTGGCTGATCACCGGTGCCTCCCGCGGCCTTGGCCGCTCGATCGCCGAAGCAGCTCTCGCTGCCGGCGACAACGTCGTCGCCACCGCGCGCGATCCCGGCCGCCTCGCCGATCTCGAGGCCCGATACCCCGACACGCTGCTTTCCTTCGCGCTCGACGTCACCGACATGGCGGCCGCGCATGTGGCCGTGACCGTCACGGTCGACACTTTCGGCCGGCTCGACGTGCTCGTGAACAATGCCGGCTACGGCCATGCCGTCGCCTTCGAGCAGACCAGCGAGGACAGCTTCCGCGCCCAGATCGAGACCAATTTCTATGGAGTCGTGAACCTCACCCGCGCCGCGCTGCCGGCGATGCGAGCCCAGCGCGCCGGCCATATCATCAACATTTCCTCGGTCGGCGCGCGCACCAGCATGCCCGGCCTCAGCGCCTATCAGTCGGCGAAGTGGGCGGTCGGCGGCTTCACCGAGGTCATCGCCAAGGAGGTCGCGCCATTCGGCGTCAAGATCGTCTCGGTCGAGCCCGGTGGCATGCGCACCGGCTGGGGCGAGATCGCCCGCGGCAACACGCCGGCCGTCATGCCGGACTACCAGCCCAGCGTCGGCGCCGTGCTCGACCTGCTGAAAGCCTATGTCGGCAACGAGATCGGCGATCCCGAGCGGATCGCCGGGATCATCCTCGACCTCAGCCGGCGCGAGACCCTGCCGGCCCATCTCGTCCTCGGCAGCGACGCCCTCTTCGTCCTCGCCCAGGCCGAGGCCGAGCGGCAGAGGCAGGCGGCGGAATGGGCGGACGTCAGCCGCTCCTCGGATTTCGTCGGGACTGATCTCGTGGCCTTGCAGAAGCTGCTCGGCGGGGAGGCTCGGGCGTGACCTGGAGCACGAAGGACATCCCGTCCCAGCAGGGCCGGCGCGTCGTCATAACCGGTGCGACGGGCGGCCTCGGCTACGAGACCGCCCTGGCGCTCGCCGCCGCTGGCGCCAAGGTGCTGTTGACCGGACGCAATCCCGCCAAGGGCGCGGACGCGCTGAAGCGCATCCGCGCCGCGGTGCCGGCAGCCGCGATCTCCTATGACGACCTCGATCTTGCCGATCTCGGCGCGGTCGAGGCCTTCACCAACAGGCTGTCCGAGAGCTGGGACGCGATCGACCTCCTCGTCAACAATGCCGGCGTGATGACGCCGCCGGCCCGGCACGAGACCAAAGACGGCTTCGAGCTGCAATTCGGCACGAACTATCTCGGCCATTTCGCGCTGACCGGCCGGTTGCTGCCGCTGCTGCGCCAGGGCGATCGCCCCCGCGTCGTCAATCTCAGCAGCGGCGCGCACCGCCTGCTGGCGGCGATCCATTTCGACGACCTGCAATGGCAGGGCGCCTACAAGCCCTGGCGAGCCTATGCCCAGTCCAAGCTCGCCATGATCCTGTTCGCCTTCGAATTGCAGCGGCGGAGCGACGCGCTCGGCTGGGGCCTGATGAGCAATGCCGCCCACCCCGGCTACGCCATCACCGACCTGCAGACCAGCGGCCCGCGACTGGGCCGCGGCGGCAGGCCCGGCATGGCCGAACGCTTCTCGTCCCTGCTCGCGCCGTTCATGTCGCAATCAGCCGCGGCGGGTGCGCTGCCCACCCTGTTCGCCGCGACCGCGCCCGAAGCGAAGCCGGCCGGCTATTACGGGCCGCAGCACATGTTCGAGCTGAAGGGCCCGGTCGGCGAAGCTAGGATCGGCAAGGAAGCGCGGGACAGCGCCGTCGCCGCCCGGCTCTGGCGGGTCTCGGAAGAACTCACCGGGGTGAATTGGCCGACCGCGCCGACCGCGCTTCCGGAACGCGAGACCGCACTGACGATGTGAGGTCTGAACTGCCGCGCCGGCAAGCTGCCGGCGCGGCGTTCTCATGATGCGAGCACGAGCCCCCTGGCTTTCGCCCATCGTTCGAGGATCGCGCGCTCGCCCGGCTGGGCCAGGCGATTCCCGAAGCCGCGCACCTGGATCACGCGGTTCTGCGGATTGACCTCGATCGTCAGCAGGCGATCGATCCTCTGATGCATGACGCGACGCAACACCCAGATCGACGCCTGGCCGGCGATGCATTTCGCGGCGTAGCTCGACACGCAATGATGCATGGCGCGGCTCTCATAGACGAGGTCCTCCGCCGAGGTGAGCTGGCGCAGAACAAAGCGCTCGCCCTTGACGACAGCCTCCCTGCTCGAAGGCTCCCAATGCCAATCGGGCAGCGGGGAGCCGTCCCATCGCCCTCCTTCCGGCGCCTGCCGAGCCCCGGGGCGGTTCATGGCGCGCCGGCGCATCGCCTCGATCCGCTCGATCGCGGCGATGTCGCGATGCCATTCCTGCATCGCCCGCCTGAGCGAAGCGAGCGTTCGCCCCTTGAGGCTGTAGCCCGCATCCCGGCGTCTTGCGGCGCTCAGGAAATCGCAGAGATCGTCGATCTCCTCGCCCGTGGTGGGCTGGCCGCAGAAGAAGCGCATCACCTCACGCCAGAACGCGATCTCCTCCCGCGGCGCTAGAGCGATCTTGGTCCTGGCGATCCGCGCAGCGACACCCGCCTCGTCCGTATAGGACAGCGCGATGGCAAAGCAGAACGCCTCCTCGAACGAAAGGTCGCCGCCGAGGCTCAGGAACGCGTGCACCTCCTTGCGCGAGAGCCAGGCGCTCGCCTCGGCCTTGTAGAGCGACGCGCCACGCGCCGCCGCGACATACCAACGCTTGCGCAGCAGGATCTCGGCCGCCGGCAGACCACTGCTGTCGAGCCAGATTCGCTCGAGATGCAGCGGAACCGGATAGTGCGCATAGAGGTACTTGGCCGCCGCGAGCCGCAGACGCGCAGCATTGCGCGTCTTCAACTGCGGACGCCACAGAGCGCCCTCGCGAACGGTCGGACCGGCGATGTCCTTGCCGACCTCGGCCAGCGCCCTCTCGAAATCCGGGGCAGGACGGACCGCGCGGCGAACCCGCCGCAGCGTCGTCTCGTAAGCTTCGATACTAAGGCGCTCGGCCTCCTGCCGGCGCCGGATCATGGACTTGGCCATGGCCGTTCATCCCAATTGGAATCCTGTCAGCCGAACGCAGATCGAGCGTCGGCACGAAACGTGTCGCTCTCGGTTGCGTTGCCATCGACAGGGCTCCTCTTGGTTGAACGGGCGGCTGCTTTAGGCCTGGTCGCGGACGGGATCAAGGCGTGTATGACGGCGAAGTTTATCGGCGGACGCAGTGTGGCGCTTGTGCATCACGTAGAGAGAGGCAGATGTGCGTCGGGGGCACCAAAGGGCTAGGCACCAGCGGTAGTGTTTTCATCTGAAATCTATTGATGCTCCGCCGCATCACGAGAAATGAAAGCGTTCAGCCCTCTCACATCATCGAAGTAGTCAATCTCTAGCGGATCCTCAGCGGAAGGCGGCGCAGCAGGATCATCCGGCAGGATAACGCGAGCGATACGCCCATCTTGAAGGCAGATCGCCATCTCGACGCGAGCACGGCAGACGCCGATCACCGTAAAGCGCAGATCCAACAAGGATTCGTTCGTCGGTAGGTATTTCCTTATCCAATCTGCCAGCACCGCTTCGATTTCGTCGGTTTCGACAGGATACCAGGGCGGCAAAAATCTCACTGCAAATCGCATAGGGCCTCGCATCGCTTCGCAACAATACGCGAGGGAGTGTGAACTGCCACCATAGCAGCCGATAGAACACTCCTTATGGAACTAGGGGCATCCGCTTGTGGCCCCCCTGCCGCAGAGCGCTCAATAAGAAGCCCGCGCCCCGTTTCCGGAGCGCGGGCTTTTTTGAATCCTCCACCAACCGCTTAGCGCGTGAACTTCTTGTACTGGATGCGCTTCGGGATGGTGCTGTCGATGCCCAGCCGCCGCTGCTTGTCTTCCTCGTAATCCTGGAAATTGCCCTCGAACCACTCGACATGGCTGTCGCCCTCGAAGGCGAGGATGTGGGTCGCGATGCGGTCGAGGAACCAGCGATCGTGGCTGATGATCACGGCGCAGCCGGCATAATCCTCCAGCGCCTCTTCCAGAGCCCGCAGCGTGTCGACGTCGAGGTCGTTGGTCGGCTCGTCGAGCAGCAGGACGTTGGCGCCGCTCTTCAGCATCTTGGCGAGGTGGACGCGGTTGCGCTCACCGCCCGAGAGCGAGCCGACCTTCTTCTGCTGGTCGCCGCCCTTGAAGTTGAAGGCCGAGCAATAAGCTCTTGAATTGATTTCTTTCTTGCCGAGATAGATGATGTCGTTGCCGCCCGAGATCTCTTCCCAGACGTTCTTCTTGTCGTCGAGCGAGTCGCGGCTCTGGTCGACATAGCCGAGCTGGACGCTCTCGCCGATCTTGATCGTGCCGGCATCAGGCTTCTCGACGCCGGTGATCATCTTGAACAGCGTCGTCTTGCCGGCGCCGTTGGGGCCGATCACACCGACGATGCCGCCCGGCGGCAGCTTGAAGGTGAGCCCGTCGATCAGCAGCTTGTCCTGAAAACCCTTCGACAGGTCCTCGAAGTCGACGACGTTGTTGCCGAGCCGCTCGGCGATCGGGATGATGATCTGGGCAGTGTCCGGCCCCTTGTTCGAGGCCTTCTGCACCAGCTCGTCATAGCGCTGGATGCGGGCCTTGCTCTTGGCCTGGCGCGCCTTCGGCGAGGCGGCCATCCACTCGGCCTCGCGCTCCAGCGTCTTCTGGCGCGAGACGTCCTCGCGGCCTTCCTGGGCGAGGCGCTTCTGCTTCTGCACCGACCAGGCCGAGTAATTGCCCTCATAGGGGATGCCCTGGCCGCGATCGAGCTCGAGGATCCAGCTGGTGACGTTGTCGAGGAAGTAGCGATCGTGGGTGACGATCAGGATCGCGCCCGGATAGGTGCGCAGGTGCCCTTCGAGCCAGGCGGTGGTCTCGGCGTCCAGATGGTTGGTCGGCTCGTCGAGCAGCAGCAGTTCCGGCTGCTCGAGCAGCAGCTTGCAGAGCGCGACGCGGCGGCGCTCGCCGCCCGAGAGCTTGCCGACCTGCCAGTCGTCCGGCGGGCAGCGCAGCGCGTCCATCGCCTGGTCGACCTTGGAATCGAGATCCCACAGGCCCTTGGCCTCGATCTCGTCCTGGAGATTGGTCATCTCGTCGGCGGTCTCGTCCGAATAGTTCATGGCGAGCTCGTTGTAGCGGTCGAGGATCGCCTTCTGCGGGCCGACGCCGAGCATGACGTTCTCGCGGACGGTGAGATTCTCGTCGAGCTTGGGCTCCTGCGGCAGGTAGCCGACGCGCGCGCCCTCGGCGACCCAGGCCTCGCCGGTCCACTCCTTGTCGAAGCCGGCCATGATCTTGAGCAGGGTCGACTTGCCGGCGCCGTTGACGCCGAGCACGCCGATCTTGGCATCCGGATAGAAGGAAAGATGGATGTCCTTCAGGACCTGCTTGCCGCCCGGATAAGTCTTCGACAGGCCGCGCATATGGTAGATGAACTGACGAGACATGGGGCGTGCGGGCTCCGCTTGCGACTGGCGTTCGGGCTTTGGGGAAATCTGGCCGCTAGATAGGCGACGAGGCCGCGGAAGGCAACGGCTGGCCGCGGCCCGCTGCCGCAATCCTGGCTTGAAAATGCCAGGCGGGGTGGCTCAGCATGCCATATCTAGCAGGCTGGAATCCTTCATCCGGCTGCCTGCTCGCCCGAGCCGTCGACGTCACCTCTGGCAGGCTCGCCAATGCATGGCGGCCGGATGCCGCGTCGGCAGTCTGTCCGCGCTGATGACATCGTTCTCTTGCCACCAGTAGCTGCCGACACCGTTTTCCGTCAGCCGGCTGGCGCCGACGATGACTCGCTGAAGCACGGGCGCAGTGCGGATCTCCCGCCAGGGGCCGTGCGCGGCAGCCGCAAAGGCCTCCGCCCCGTCAATAAAATAGTGATGCCTATGATTGGCACGCGGGTAGTCTTCGCTCGACATGGCGAACTCCCCTCGCGATTGATCGTGTGATGCGATCTGGCCTACGAGGGACCGCGCTGCCTGAAGGTCGTCGGCTCCGGAGCTTAGCTCCCGTCTTTCTGGCCTTCTTCTGCCAGGACCTCTGCCAGATCGACAAGTCGACGGCGGACGTTCTGGTCCTTGATCTTCGCGAACGCCTTGTTCAGCTGAACGCCCTGCGAAGTCATGGTGAATTCAAGGACCGCCTCGGGGTTCGCATTCCTGGCTTGCTCCAGGGCTCTCGCCGGCTGAGACATTCCATGGAAGAAGAAGGCGACATCGGTCTTCAGCAGATCGGCGATTTGCTGGAGACGGCTGGCGCTGATCCGATTGGACCCCTTTTCGTACTTTTGGATCTGCTGGAAGGTTACCCCTAGGGCAGAGCCAAGCCGTTCCTGGCTGATGCCAGCAACCATCCGTTGCATTCGCACGCGACTGCCGACGTGGCAGTCAATCGGGTTCGGATTCTTCTTGCTCATTGGCAACTCCCCGCTCCACTGAACAGGAACTTTGCGGCTCCGTCTACCGCGCAGGAAGCTTCGACAGGAGAGAGGCAGGAGAGGCTCTGAACAGATCGGTCCAGAGCCTCCCCCTCCCCCCTCACGACTGCAGGCGAACGACCACCCCATCATCGATCGCCCGCAGCAGCGACAGCTCGTGCAAGGCCAGGCCGAGATACATGGCCAGGGAGGGGCTGAGCTTGCGCGCCTGCGGCAGGAGATAGGCGACCATCGTCGTGATGGCGGCGAGTTCCTCCTCCTGCGTAGGCTCCCGCTCGATCGCGATCAGGCTGTCGGACATATCGCGCTCGGCAACAGGATCGCTCATTGGCTTTCTCCCCAGGTCTCGTAGGCGCCGGGGCGGTCCCATTGTCCCTCGCGGCGGACGAGGACGAGCCCACCGGAATCTGGGGTCAGCCGCTCAACCGGCGGGTCGGTCACCAGGTCGATCTCGTGGTAGACCTCGTCGGTGACGTGCGTCAGCCCTTCATCGGAGCGCTGCGTGAAGCCGAGATGCTTCCACAGCTTGATGTAGGGGTAGGACGCCTGGCCATAGAATCGGCTGTACCCCTTCATCTGCGCGAAGGCGATGGCAGCACGCGCCAGCTTGAAGGCCAGGCCGCCGCGGTGCTGCGGGATGACCGCAAGCCGCTCGAGCTTCACGAAATCGGCGAAGTAGCGGATCCGGATGCAGCCGGCCGGCTCGTCGCCGACATAGCCGATCAGGTGGGTCGCCGAGAGGTCGTTGCCATCCATGTCGTCATAGACCGGCAGCATCCGCTCGCCGACATAGGCTGCGCCGCGGATCGAGGCGGCAACCATCAGCTCATGAACCGTGTGCGCGACCTTGATGCCGAGCTTCTTCGGATCGGGCGGGTTCGGCACATAGCTGTCATAAACCGGCCGGTCCGCCGCGGGGTCCGGCGGCACCAGCGTCATCATATTGGGATTGACCCAATGCTTGTGGCTCGCGCCCTGCTTGAAGCCGGAGCTCAGAAACAGGCTGTGCGCGGTCGGCGTCGCCGCGATGCAGTACATCGGCAGTCCGCGCAGCCGCGTCGAGGTGAAGCGGTCCATCACCAGCGACAGGCCGCCGAGAATGTTCGGCTGGGCGTAGACCAGCCAGTGATAGATCGCCGCGGGCCGCTCGTGCTGCCGGCAAATGTAGCGAAGGTCCGGATCGCCGCGATCCAGCCTGCCGTCGAACAGGGCGTCGTGACCATCGGCGTTGAGAGGCAGATGGCACCAGAAGCCCAGTGAATCATTGCCGGGTTTCTCTCGCCAAGCGCCGCGATTGAAGGCAACAATAGTCTCCGGATTATAGCGAAACACCTTCATGACGACATCGATGGGTGCCAACTTCATAATATATGAAGTAGCATTTTCGAGAAGATGAGTGATTATTTCCTCGGTCGGAGTATAACAGATTATCCCCTTGCCATATTTCTCCGAGTTTAACCCGAGAAGATTTCTCATCTTGCGATGAGATACCTTCTTCCCAACTGGCACAGTGTGAATGCCCATGGCCCGCGCCCCCAAGTTGAGTGAGAGGAATTCTCACGAACACTCAGACAGTACCAGCGATTCAGAGGCTCGGCTGCATCGGAAAACGACGCAGGTGCACTCAGAAGTGACACAGTCTAAGCTCGCGCCCATGGCAGCGCTGGACTGGGATGACGTCCGGATCTTCCTGGTGCTGGCCGAAGTGCGCAGCTACCGGGAGGCTGGACGCATCCTCGAGCGAGGCGTCCACAATCTGCGGCTGCGGTTCGAGGCGTTCGAGCAAACGCTGGGACGCGCCCTCTTCGTCCGGACCCATAACGGCCTGGTATTGACGCCCGAAGGCGCGGCGCTGCGCGAACAGGCGGAGGTCATGTACAACGGCGCCCGCCGCCTCGCCGCTTCGGTGGCCAATGCGAAGGATCAGCGCCGCGGGGTTCGGATCGGTTGCACGGAAGGTCTCGGCTCGTTCTGGATCGTGCCGCGGCTGCTGGAGCTGGTTGAGAAAGAGAAGGACATCACAGTCTATCTCAATTGCGAGGTCGCCCAGCAGGACGTTGCCAATCTTGCGGTGGACTTTTCCATTCAGTTCGAGCGGCCGAGCAATCCGGATCTGGTCGTGGTTCGGCTGTGTTGGCTGCATGTCGTGCTCTTCGCCAGCCAGGAATATGTGCGCAAGAACGGCAAGCCCATGAGCAAAGCCGAGATCGACAACTTCAACGTGCTGGAGATTTCCGGCGCGCAGATCTGGAGCCACGCCTTGCGCCTGGATGAGCACACCAGGCCGAAGGACGAGTTCGTGCGCTTCGGCACCAACACCGCTTCGGCTCAACTGATCGGCGTGAAGCGTGGTGGAGGCCTGACCGCCATTCCAACCTATAGCGAGACGATCACGACCGGTCTCGTGCACGTGGCCGAGGATTGGCTGTTGACCCGGGACGTCTGGCTCGTCTGCAACCGTCAGGTGATGGATCAGCCGCAGGTGCGCAAATGCATCACTTATATCCGCGACGTCTTCAACCCGGCGCGCTTCCCCTGGTTTCGAAAGGACTATATCCCGCCAGCGGAAATCCGCCGCTTCATCGAGGAGCACGAGCTCCAGGCGCTGTTCGAAGGCTACTCGGATTACAGCGACTTACCGGCCGACCCTGCTTACGAGCTTCCTAGCGACCCGGTCTTTGACGCCGAGGTGGCGTAGCGTCAGCAATTTTGCCATAACAACCTCCGGCTGAGTTTGCCTGGCCGAGGCACGCATGACAGAGCGCGATCCACTGACCGTCGTCGCCGAAGAGCTCCCCAAGCTGGCGGATTCGGTGAAGAAACTGAAACACCCGATGTTGGAACTGTTGCTTGACCGGGCAGAGGCAGAACTGACCACCCTGGCGGGATCTCGCCACGATCAGGCATGCCTCGGTGCACGCCAGGATACCCCGCAGCAGTCGCAAGAGTCGGGGACGACACGCTGACTTGAACCGCAGAGGTGCGATTCAAGTTGCCGATCTTTGAAATGGCTGCGCCATCCGGGTTCGGTCGAGCGCTTGCTTTTCGTAGCCCGGATCCTTCGATCGCGATCACTGAGGCCTTTCGGCCCCAGCGATCGCAAAGCCCGCTCAGCGCGGCCGAATGTCGAGCCCGCCGCTGACGATCGCTTTGGTCATCGGCCGGGCCAGGAAGTCATGCGGGAAGCCGAGATCGATCGCGCTCGCCGCCTGCAGCCGCGCCCGCTGCCCCTCGTCGAGGGTTACCTCCAGCGCCCCGAGATTGTTTTCGAGTTGGGCGAGCGTGCGCGCCCCGATGATCGGCGCCGTCACGGCCGGATTGAGCAGCGTCCAGGCCAGGGCGACCTGCGCCGGTGAATGATCGGTCTCGCTCGCGACGTCTTTGACGACATCGGCGATGGCAAGGCCACGCTCGGTCAGCGCGCCATTGCCGGCGGCGACATCGCGGCGCGTTCCTTCGGCAGCCGAGCCGCTCGGCATCTGGCCGAGATCGGCGCGGCTGTATTTTCCGGTCAGCACGCCGCTGGCCAGCGGCGACCACGGGATCACGCCGAGCCCGAGCTCCGCCGCCATCGGCACGACGTCGCGCTCGACCGTGCGCTCGATCAGATTGTACTCGACCTGCATGGCGACCAGCGGCGCCCAGCCGCGCAGATCGGCGATCGCCTGCATGCGCGAGGCCTGCCAGGCCGGGATGTCGGAGAGCCCGAGATAGAGCACCTTGCCGGCGCGGACGAGATCGTCGAAGGCGCGCATGATCTCCTCGACCGGTGTCGTGAAGTCCCAGGCGTGGAGGTAGAACAGGTCGACATAATCGGTGCCGAGCCGCTTCAGGCTGTCCTCCAGCGAACGCACCATCGCCTTGCGGTGGTTGCCGCCCGAATTCGGGTCGCCCGGCCGCATCGGCAGCGTGTACTTGGAGCTGTCGCGCCGTCCCTTGGCGAATTCCCCGACGAAACGCTCGGACGTGCCCTCGGTGTACCGGTTGGCCGTATCGATGAAATTGCCGCCGCGCTCGACATAAGCGTCGAAGATGCGGCGGGCCTCAGCCTCGTCAGCACCCCAGTTCCAGTCGGTGCCGAAGGTCATCGTGCCGAGCGCGAGCGGCGAAACCCGCAGGCCCGAGCGGCCGAGCAGGCGGTAGGACGAAAGAGTGGTCATGGGCAGCTTCCTGTCTTGCAGTTGCCGGACAATGCCCACTCACGATCATCGCGATAATGCGATAAGATCAAAGTATACTCTTTGGAAATGAGAGCATAATGCGCGGCAGCGACATCGCCGAACTCAGGGCCTTCGCGGCCGTCTGCGAGCATCGCAGCTTCACCCGCGCCGCCGCCTATCTCGGCATGTCCGGCTCGGCCCTGAGCCAGGTCATCCGGACGCTGGAGGAGCGGCTGGGCACGCGCCTGCTCCACCGCACCACCCGCTCGGTCGCCCCGAGCGAAGCGGGAGAACGCCTGCTCGCCGGCCTGTTGCCGGCGCTGCGCGATCTGGAAGCGGCGGTGCTCGCAGTCACAGCCCGCGATGGCGCACCCGCCGGCCGCCTGCGCATCAACAGCAACCGGATGGCGGCGCTGCACCACATCGCGCCGCTGATCGGCCCGTTTACCGAGGCCTATCCGGGGATCAGTCTCGACATCACCATCGACGATACGCTGATCGACATCGTCTCTGGCGGCTTCGATGCCGGCATAAGGCTCGGCGAGAGCCTCGATCGCGACATGGTCGCCGTCCGGCTCGGTGGGCCATTGCGGCTCGTGGCGGTAGCGTCACCGGACTACTGCGCCCGTCATGGCCAGCCCGGAACGCCGCATGACCTGCTGCAGCATCGCGGCCTCAACACGCGCTGGCCGACGGATGGCAGCCCCTATCGCTGGGAGTTCGAGCGCGACGGCGAAGCGCTGGAGATCGCCGTGCCTGGCCAGGTCATTACCAACGAAGCCGAAATACTGGTCCGGGCCGCCTGCGACGGCGCCGGCATCGCCTATCTGCTCGACCGGCAAGTCGAGCCCTTCCTCGCCTCGGGTCAGTTGATCCATCTGCTGCCGGACTGGTCGCCACCCTTTCCCGGCTTCTATCTCTACTATCCCAGTCGCCGGCAGATGCTGCCGGCGCTGCGCGCCTTCATCGATTTCGCCACGGCGGCCGACCGGGCCAAACCGCCGGCGAAATAGGCGGTTTCGTCCGCCGGCATCCGCCCTGCAACCTGCCCTTCCCCCTGATTTTCTCGCTCCATCCACAGGAAGCCACTGGCTGCTTGCGACTCAATCATATGATGATATGATCTATGTATGGCTCGCCCTTCGAACTTCCATGCGCATCTCGTCGACCGGCTCGGCCGGGAGATCGTCTCCGGCCAGATCGGGCTCTCCGGCACACTGCCGCGCGAGGATGAGCTCTGCGCGCATTTCGGCGTCAGCCGCACCGTCATCCGCGAGGCGACCAAGACGCTGCAGGCGCTCGGGCTGATCGTCACCGGCCCGCGCGTCGGCTCGCGAATCCAGCCGGTCTCGGCCTGGCGCCTGCTCGATCCGCAGGTGATGGGCTGGATTTCCGACGCCGACATGGCGAGCGGCTTCCAGCGCGATTTGCTCGAACTGCGCGGCATGATCGAGCCGACAGCCGCCGGTCTCGCCGCCGAGCGCGGCACCGACGAGCAGATCGCCGAGATCGGCGCGGCGATGGCAGCGATGACGGCGGCGGACGACAAGCCCGCCCACGAGACCGCCGACTACCGTTTCCACGAGGCGATCCTGGAAGCCTCCGGCAACCTGCTGCTGATCCAGCTGAAGCCGATCCTGCACGCCGTGCTGAAGGCCTCGTTCGGCCTCTCCATGCACGACCATGAGCGCGCGAGGGCCTCGCTCGCGATCCACCGCGTCGTCACCGACGCCATCCTCGCCCGCAATCCGGAGCGGGCGCGGCGGACCATGTCGGAGCTGATCGCGGTCGCCCGCGCCGACATGGAAAACGCGGCCCGTACCAAGACCGAAGCGCCCAGATCCGAAGCGCCGAAGAGCGCCGGAATATCAACAACAGACCAACGGGAAACGTCCAATGCTGCGTCACGCCGAAAGGTGGGTCTTACGCGCGCTTGAGTTCAGCCTCGTCGCCCTGCTCGCCGGCATGGTGGTGATGGTGTTCGGCAATGTCGTGCTGCGCTACGCGTTCAATTCCGGCATCGACGTGTCGGAGGAATTGTCGCGCTATTTCTTCGTCTGGCTGACCTTCATCGGCGCCGTCGTGGTGATGCGCGAGAACGGCCATCTCGGCGTCGACAGCCTGGTCGGCGCGCTCGGCGACGAGGGCCGCCGGCTCTGCATGATCGCCAGCGACGCCATCGTGCTGGTCTGCTCGCTGATGCTGCTCGACGGCACCTGGAGCCAGCAGGCGATCAACCAGACCTCCGTCGCCCCGGTCACCGGCATCAGCATGGCCTATGTCTACGGCGTCCTGTACTTCGCCGCGCCGGCATCGCCCTGATCACGCTCGGCCGCCTGTTCCGCGCTCTGACCGGCAGGCTCGGCCCTTATGAACTTGCCGAATTCGCCGGCGACTACAGCGCCAGCCCCTCGCATAACCTCAAGGGGCATCTGGAATGACCGTCGCCGTCTTCCTCGTCTCGCTCTGCGGAGCGATGGCGCTCGGCATGCCGATCGCCTTTGCACTGATCGTCTGCGCCGTCTGCCTGATGCTCTGGCTCGGCGTCTACGACACCCAGATCATCGCGCAGAACATGATCATCGGCGCGGATTCCTTCCAGCTTCTCGCCATCCCCTTCTTCCTGCTCGCCGGCGAATTGATGAATGCCGGCGGCCTCTCGAAACGCATCGTCAACTTCGCGCTCTCGCTGGTCGGCCATCTCCATGGCGGCCTCGGCTATGTCGCGATCTTCGCCGCGATCATCATGGCTTCGCTCTCCGGCTCGGCCGCGGCCGATACGGCGGCGCTCGCCTCGATACTGCTGCCGATGATGCGCAGCGCCGGCTATGATGTCGGCCGCTCGGCCGGGCTGATCGCCTCGGGCGGCATCATCGCGCCGATCATCCCGCCCTCGATCGGCTTCATCGTCTTCGGCGTCGCCGCCAATCTCTCGATCACCAAGCTCTTCCTCGCCGGCGTCTTCCCCGGCCTCTTGATCGGTCTCTCGCTGGTCATCGCCTGGTGGATCGTCTGCCGCCGCGACACGATCACCGTGCTGCCGCGCAAGACCGGCGCCGAGCGCCTGAAGGCGACCTGGGACGGTTCGCTCGCCCTGCTGATGCCGATCGCGATCCTCGGCGGCATCCGCTTCGGCATCGTCACGCCGACCGAGGCGGCGGTCGTCGCGACCGTCTATGCGCTGATCGTCGGCATGTTCGTCTATCGCGAGTTGAAGGTCCGCGACCTTTACCGGGTGACGCTGCTGGCGGCGAAGACGACCAGCGCCGTGATGCTGCTCGTCGCGGCGGCGGTGGTCTCGGCCTGGCTGATCACACAGGCCAACATCCCGGCCGAGCTCTCCTCGCTGCTCGAGCCCTTCATGGGCAACCAGACCGTGCTGATGATCATCATCATGCTGCTGGTCATGGCGGTCGGCACCGCACTCGACTTCACCCCGACGGTGCTGATCCTGACGCCGGTGCTGATGCCGATCGTCAAGCAGGCCGGTATCGACCCGATCTATTTCGGCGTCCTCTTCATCATCAACAACGCCATCGGCCTGATCACCCCGCCAGTCGGCATCGTGCTCAACGTCGTCTGCGGCGTCGCCCGCGTGCCGATGAGCGCGGTGATGCGCGGCGTCTGGCCGTTCTTCATCGCCCAGACCATCGCGATGTTCCTGCTCGTGCTGTTCCCGCAGCTCGTGATGGTGCCGCTCGCCTGGCTGAGCGGCCGCTGAGACCAGCCTGCCCGTCGAACATCAAACCAAGAAACCAGTACCAGGGAGTAGACCATGACCAGGACGGCCCGCCTTCTTTCGCTCGTCGCCGGCGTCGCGCTCGCAGCCTTCGCCAGTTCGGCGCAGGCGCAGATCAAGGAGCGCAACATCCGCGTCTCCAACGGCATCAACGAGGATCACCCGGTCGGCAACGGCGTCGCCAAGATGAAAGCCTGCATGGCCGAGAAGTCCGGCGGCAAGCTCAAGCTCCAGGCCTTCTGGGGCGGCGCGCTCGGCGGCGACCTGCAGGCGACGCAGGCGCTGCGCGCCGGCACGCAGGAAATGGTGATCACCTCCTCCTCGCCGCTGGTCGGCATCATGCCCGAGCTCGGCGTCTTCGACCTGCCCTTCCTGTTCACCGACGAGAGGGAGGCCGACGCCATCCTCGACGGCGCCTTCGGCAAGTACATCGCCGACAAGCTGCCGGGCTTCGGCGTGGTCAACCTGGCCTATTGGGAGAACGGCTTCCGCAACCTCACCAATTCGAAGCGCGCCGTGACCAAGGCCGAGGAGATGACCGGGCTCAAGGTCCGCGTCATGCAGAACAACATCTTCCTCGACAGCTTCAAGACCATGGGCGCCAATGCGACGCCGATGGCCTTCGGCGAAGTCTTCGCCGCGCTGGAGACCCATGCGATCGACGGCCAGGAAAACCCGCTCGTCACCATCGACACCTCGAAGCTCTACGAGGTGCAAAAATACCTGACGCTGACCCGACACGCCTACACGCCGTTCCTGATGCTCTATTCCAAGAAGCTCTGGGATCAGCTCTCGGCCGAGGAGCAAAAGGTGCTGAGCGACTGCGCCATCGTCGGCCGCGACGAGGAGCGCAAGGTCTCGCGCGAGCTCAACGACAAGTCGCTCGCCAATCTCAAGGCCAAGGGCATGCAGGTCAGCGAGGTCAGTGCCGACGAGCTCGGCAAGATGCGCGAGAGCACCCAGGCCGTCTATCAGCGCCACCAGGCGACGATCGGCAAGGACACGATCGAGCGCATCCAGGCCGACCTCGCCAAGCTGCGGGGGAAGTGAGCCCGTCTGTCCAAGCCGTCATGGTCGGGCTTGACCCGACCATCTCGGAAACCAGCGCCCTCTGGTCATGAGATTCTCGGGTCAAGCCCGAGAATGACGCCTCCTGTTCCAACCACTCCGGACCACCCATGAAGATCACCGCCCTCGAAACCATCCGCCTCGCCGAGTTCGGCAACCTCGTCTGGGTGCGCCTGCACACCGATGACGGGCTCGTCGGCCTCGGCGAGACCTTCATGGGCGCGGCCGCGGTCGAGGCCTATCTGCATGAGAGCGTCGCGCCCAAGCTGATCGGTCAGGACCCGCTGCAGATCGAGGCCCGCAACGCCAGCCTGAACAACTATCTCGGCTGGCGCGGCTCGGGCGTCGAGACGCGCGGCAACTCGGCCGTCGATCTCGCGCTCTGGGACATCTACGGCAAGGCGATCGGCCAGCCGGTCTCGATCGCGCTCGGTGGCCGCTCCCGCGACACCATCCGCACCTACAACACCTGCGCGGGTTACAAATACATCCGCGACGCCCGCTCCCAGAAGGTGGCGAACTGGCATGTCGGCGAGCAGGGTGGGCCCTACGAGGACCTCGAAGGCTTCCTCTACCGGGCCGACGAGTTGGCCCATTCCCTGCTGGAGCAGGGCATCACCGGCATGAAGATCTGGCCCTTCGACATCGCCGCCGAGCGCACCGCCGGCTGGGACATCTCGCCCCAGGAGCTGAACACGGCGCTGGAGCCCTTCCGCAAGATCAGGAAGGCGGTCGGCGACAAGATGGACATCATGGTCGAGTTCCACTCGCTGTGGAGCCTGCCCATGGCGAAGAAGCTGGCCGAACGCCTCGCCGAATTCGACACCTACTGGCACGAGGACCCGTTCCGCCTCGACAACGTCCAGGACCTCGGCGAATACGCCCGCCATTCCAAGGCCTGGGTCTGTGCCTCGGAGACGCTGGCCTATACCCACTCCTTCCGCGACTATCTCGAGACCAAGGCGGCCGGCGTCGTCATGCTCGACCTGTCCTGGTGCGGCGGTCTCTCGGAAGCACGCAAGATCGCCGGCATGGCCGAGGCCTGGCACACCCCGGTCGCGCCGCATGACTGCACCGGGCCCGTCGTTTACGCCGCGTCCTGCCATTTCTCGCTGCATGCCCGCAACGCGCTGATCCAGGAATCGGTGCGCGCCTTCTACACCGGCTGGTACACCGAGCTCGTCACCGATCTCCCGGTGACGAAGGACGGCATGATCACCGTCTCGGAAGCGCCGGGCCTCGGCCTTGAACTGCTGCCGGGCCTGGAGAAGCGCGCAGACGCGATCGTGCGGGTGAGCAAGGGCTGAGAGGCCTCAATCTCTCCCCCGTCATCCTGGACAAGCGGCGAAGCCGCGCAGCTCCGGGATCCATCGTAGGGCGCCGGAGCTCTACGATGGATCCCTGGCCGAGCTTCGCTCGCACAGGATGACGAGGGTCGTTCTGTGTGAAGTCATCACGATCTAGAAGCCTCGCGCTTCACAAACCCGCCAGCCGGCTTTCCGCGGCCCGGCTTTTGCGGGAAGCTCCTCGCGCGGTGAACCGTGAGGAGCTCATCATGACGGTTGCGACGATGCTATGGCGACTTGGGATCGCCGCCATCCTCGCGACCGGGTTCGCCGCCCCTGCTTTCGCCCAGGCGAACGAACCCGGTTGCCGACCGGAAATGGCGAGTTATCGCCTGCCGATCCAGCGCGTGAACCTCGGCAAGGACGAGGTGCGCCTCACCTTCGTCGGCCACGCCACCTTCCTGATCGAGACGCCCGGCGGGGTGAAGGCGGCGACCGACTACAATGACTATGTCCGCCCGCCGGTGACGCCCGACATCGCGACGATGAACAAGGCGCATTCGACGCATAATTCACGCGCGCCCGACCCTGCCATCAAGCAGGTGCTGCCGGGCTGGGACCCCTCCGGCCGGGGCGCCGCCCGGCACGACGTCACGTTCGGCGACATGCGCGTGCGCAATGTCCCGACCAATATCCGCTCCTATGGCGGCGACACCGATTATGACGGCAATTCGATGTTCGTCTTCGAGATCGGCGAACTCTGCATCGCCCATCTCGGCCATCTCCATCACCCGCTCGAACCCGGCCATCTGCGCGCGCTCGGCCGGGTCGACATCGTGCTCTTCCCGGTCGACGGCAGCTATACGCTCGACCAGGAAGGCATGCTGGAGGTGCTGAAAGCCGTGCAGGCCCGGGTGATGATCCCCATGCACTTCTTCGGCGGCGGCACCCTCAACCGCTTCCTCGCCCGTTCGCAGGACCTCTGGCCGGTCGAGCGCCGCGACCGGCCGCAGATCGTGCTGTCGAAGGCGAGCCTGCCGGCCAAGCCGACGATCATCGTCCTGCCGGGGCACTGAACGTCAGGTGTTCACCCCGCCATCGATCGCGATCCCGGCGCCGGTGATGAAGCGGCCCTCCTCGCTGGCGAGATAGGCGATCAGGCCGGCGATGTCCTCGGCCTTGCCATAGCGCGGGATCGCCATGCGCAGGCGCTGCGCCTCGGCATGGTCGCCGTCGGCCGGGTTCATGTCGGTATCGGTCGAACCGGGATGCACGACGTTGACGGTGATGCTACGCGGCCCGAGATCACGGGCGAGAGCCTTGGTGAAGCCGATCAACGCCGCCTTGCTCATCGCATAGAGCGCGATCCCAGGTTCCGTCACGCGCTCGGCCAGGCAGGAGCCGGTGGTGATGATCCGCCCGCCATCCGGCAGGTGCCTGGCGGCCGCCTGCGAGGCGACGATCACTGCCCGGACATTGACCGCGATGACCTTGTCGATCTCGTCGAGAGCCCAGCTGCCGACTTCGCCATAACTCCAGATGCCGGCATTGTTCACGAGGATGTCGAGCCCGCCGAGCTCCGCAGCGGCCTTGTCGACCGCCTCCGTCAGCGCCGCCGCATCGGCACTGTCGGCCTGCAGCACCACCGCCTTGCGTCCGAGCGCCCGGATTTGCGCCGCCACAGCCTCGGCCTTGTCGCGGGCGCGTTCATAGGTCAGCGCCACATCCGCCCCGTCCTGCGCCAGCCGGAGCGCCGTCGCCGCGCCGATGCCGCGGCTGCCGCCGGTCACCAGAGCCTTCTTGCCTGCCAGTTTCGTCATGGGCCACCGTATCTGTAGTGATTGATACATATATCGATGACTCGCTTGCCCCGACGCGTCAAGCGATTTATTTATCAGTCGCTACAGAAAGGTGACGATCATGGCCGAACGAGGCCGCCCTCGCGCTTTCGACCGGGGAAAAGCCCTCCACCGGGCTATGCTGCTGTTCTGGGAGAAGGGCTATCAGGGCACGTCGATGAGCGAGCTCACCGCGGCGATGGGCATCAATGCGCCCAGTCTCTACGCCTGTTTCGGCAGCAAGGAGGCGCTCTATCGCGAGACGATGGCGCTCTACGACGACTACGAAGGCGGCGGCTTCGGCGCCGCACTCGCTGCTGCCCCGGGCGCGCGCGCGGCAATCGAGACCTATCTGATGGGGTCGGCCAGACTCTTCACCCGCCCCGGCAAACCGGCAGGCTGCATGGTCGTGCTCTCCGTCATCCAGGCTGCCGGAGTGAGCGAGGAGGCCGCCAGCGAACTGCGCGACGCCCGCGCCGAGATGCAAGCTCTGCTGGAGGCCCGATTGCGGGCCGAGGTCACGAAAGGCGCGCTTCCCGCGTCGTGCGACATCTCAGCCATCGCGTCCTTCTACATCACGGTGCAGCAGGGCATGTCGATCCGCGCGCGTGACGGGGCGACCCGCACCGAGCTCGAAGCCGTGGCGCAAGGGGCGATGTTGGCCTGGGACGGGTTGGCCGGAACGCGGGCCTGAAGTCGCAGCAGGCTGTGATATCCGCTTAACTCCTTGCTCAGCCTGATCCCATGTCTCGCTGGGCGGGGCGGACCCGCTCGGGCACACTCCTGGCGTGCAATGGAGTCTGGCATGATCCGTCGTCTCGCCATCGCCACTCTCGCCCTGGCGTTGCTTCCGGCCAGTGCCGAAGCCGCCAAGTTCCGCTTCAGCGGCAGCCGCTCGCACGCCACGCAGGCGAGCCCGGGCCATCGCGACGGCTCCCAGGTCGTGGTGACGCCGACGCTGCGCAGCCGCCAGACGGACAGCGCAGCCGCAAACCAGCCCCTGCGCATCGCGGCTCCCACCGCGCTCGCGGCCACCGAGACTGCCGAGTTGCGCGGTACACAGCCGGCGGAGTCGCGCATCTGGTGCCGCTCGCAGGTCGTCGTCGGCGGCTTCTGCGTGGTGAACTGAGCCGCGCTCAGGCGGCTTCCGGCACGCCGCCAACCTGCATCGCCCGCCAGCGTCCGGGAGACTGGCCATAGGCGCGCCGGAAGTGCCGGGTCATATGGCTCTGATCGGCGAAGCCGCTCGCGGCAGCCGCCTCGGCCAGCGCTTCGCCCTGCCTGATCAGCAACCGCGCCCGCTCCAGCCGGCGCATCACCAGGTAATGATGCGGGCTGGTGCCGTAGCGGCGGCGGAATTGCCGCGCCAGCGCATAGCGATCGAGCCCGGTGATTCCCTCCAGCATGGCGGAATCGATCGCCTCGTCGCGGCTTTCGCTGAGGAAATCGCGCGCCTGCTCGCAGGCCCGCATCGCCTGCGTCTCCGCGCCGGTGGGCGCACAGGATGGATCGAGCTTGAGCAGCGCCTCGGCCAGCGCCCCGACCGCGGCATCGCGTTCCAGCGGCTCCAGCCCATGCTCGACATCGCCGAGCAGGCCGACCAGCGCCCGCATCAGGCTGCCATCGCGGCAGACGGCGTTGCCGATGAACGGGATCGCACTGGCGCGCCCGGCGAGCGCCGCCATGATCAGCCCGGGCTCGACATAGGCCATGCGGTAGCGAAAGCCGCTCTCGATCCCGGCCCGGCCATTATGCAATTCGTCCGGATGCAGGACGATTAGGTCGCCCGGCGTCGAATCCCGCTGCGCGCCGCGATAGTCGAAGCTCTGCACCCCGCTGATCGTGTAGCCGATCGCATAGGTGTCGTGCCGGTGGGTGTCATAGGCATGGCCGCTGAAGAAGGCCTCGATCCGCTCGATGCCCTCCCCGTCCGGCGCGGTCCGGATCCAGTCGCCGGGCGATGCGAGCGCGCACGAACGTTCAAGACCGGCCGGCTCGGCGGGCTCTATCGCTGTCGTCATGCGCTTCGACACCAAGATTGCCATCATCGTCCATGAAGAGCTCGCCGCCTGGCAGAAGCTCAACGTCACCGCCTTCCTGTCCGGCGGGCTGGTCGCCGCCGCGCCGGAACTCGGCGGTCAAGCTTACCGCGACGGCTCGGGCAAGGTCTACGGTCCGCTGGTGCGCCAGCCGATCCTGGTCTTCGCCGCGACCTCCGCCGACCTCACCCGCGTCCTGCGGCGCGCCGGCGAGGCAGGCCTGACGCCCTCGCTCTATACCAGGGAGCTGTTCGCGACCGGCCATGACGAGGCCAATCGCGCCGCGGTCGCAGCCGTCGCGACGGATGCGCTCGACCTGGTCGGGATCGCGCTGCATGGCGAGCGCAAGGCCGTCGACAAGGCGATCAAGGGGCTGAAGCTGCATCCGTGAGAGGCAGCAATCCCCTCTCCCCTTGCGGGAGAGGGTTAGGGTGAGGGGTCGCGCGGGCTTTCCGTCATGCTCGCCCTTGTGGCGAGCATCCACGTCTTGAACACTGCAGCCGACCATTGAAGCGAAGACGTGGATGGTCGGGACAAGCCCGACCATGACGCGGAACCGTCGCGCGACCCCTCATCCGGCCCTTCGGGCCACCTTCTCCCGCAAGGGGAGAAGGGAAAGAGCCCTCACCCCGTCCGCGCCAGCCGCCCCTCCAGCGGATAGGCCGGATCGCTGTAGCCCGGCGTCGAGGGATGGCCGGCTGGCACGAGGCTGTCGACCAGCGCCTCGTCCGCGGCGGTGAAATCGGCTGACAGCGCCGAGAGATAGCCCTGCCATTGCTCCATGGTCCGGGGGCCCGCCACGGCCGCGGTCAGGAGCTTGTTGTTCAAGACCCAGCGGACCGCGAACTGCACGGGGCTCAAGCCCCGCGCCGCGGCATGGTCGCGGATCGTGCGGGCGATCACGAGCGATTCCTCGCGCCATTCCGTCTGCATCAGGCGCTTGTCGGCCCGCCCGGCCCGCGTGCCTTCCGGCGGCGCCTGGCCGGGCTCGTATTTCGCCGTCAGCACCCCGCGCGCCAAAGGCGAATAGCTGGCAACGCCGAGGCCGTAATAGCCGCAGGCCGGCAGATGCTCGACCTCCGGCATGCGGTTCATCGCGTTGTAATAGGGCTGGCTGACCACCGGCCGGTCGATGCCGAGCTCGTCGCAGAGCCGGCAGATCTCGGCGACGCGCCAGCCGCGGTAATTCGAGACGCCGAAATAGCGGATCTTGCCGGCCCGCACGAGGTCGCCGATCGCCCGGATCGTCTCGGCCAGCGGCGTCCCATGGTCTTCCTTGTGCAGGTAGTAGATGTCGATGAAGTCGGTGCCGAGCCGCTTCAGGCTGGCATCGCAGGCTTCGAGCAGCCATTTGCGCGAGAGCCCGCGCTGGTTCGGCCCCTCGCCCATCGCATTCGCCGCCTTGGTCGCCAGCACCCAGCCCTGGCGGTTGCCGGCGATGGCGCGACCGGTGATCTCCTCCGAGCGTCCTTCGGCATAGACATCCGCCGTATCGATGAAGTTGATGCCGGACGCGGCGGCACTGTCGATGATAGCCCGCGCATCGGCCTCCTCGGTCTGCGCGCCGAACATCATCGTGCCCAGGCACAGCGGCGAGACCTTGAGGCCGGAGCGGCCGAGCGCGCGATAATCCATGACGATCTCTCCTGAGCAGGCGGGCAAACCTGCCGCAGAGCCGGGCCCCGCACCAGCGCGGCTGGCGCAATGCCGCCGCGCGCAAGAGAATCCTTAACATTTCGTGCCAGGCTGCCCGGATGGTAGCCATCCCGTCTGATCCGGCGCAACTCGCGGCGCTCATCAAGAGCCAGAATCTCGCGACCCTGCTCGCGACGATGACCGGCAATGGCGGCCTTGCCGCCGGCAAGACGGTCGAGGCCAAGCTCGTCTCGCTCGATGCCGACGGCAACGCCACGGCCCTGGTCAACGGTGTCAAGGTCGCGCTCGTACTCGCCGGCCCCGAGGCCAGGCAGGCGGCGCTGCAACCGGGCGCCGGCCTGATGCTCAGGCTCGCTGCGCCCGCCGAGCCCGGCGCACCGTTGCAGGCGACCCTGGTCGGCATCCGCCCGGCGCCGGCCAGCAGCGCCAACGCTCCGGCTGCGCCCACGCAACAGACGATCGGCACCACGCCGCCAGCGCCGCAGCAAACACAGGCGGCGACCTCCGCAAGCGTTCCCCCCGCAACCGCGCAGCCATCGACGGCCGCCCTTGCCTTGCAGACCCGCCGCACGAGCGCCACCGGCACCACGCCGGTCGCCCCGCAGGCCGCCCCCATCTCTCCGCGCGCGGTCGCTGGCCCCCTGCTCGGCGTGGCGCTCGGGCGGCAGGACAGCCTCGCTCCGCTCTTCGCCAATCTCGCCGGCCTGGCGCAGGGCTCGGTCGCGCTGACCTTGCCGAAGCCGCTGATCGCTCTGGTCGACCAGATCCTCGCCCAGCGCCTGCCCGCCACCGAAACCAGACCGGTCACTGCGGACGCGCTGAAAGCCGCCATCGCCCGTTCCGGCGTCTTCCTCGAAGCCCGCCAGGCGGCGGGAGAGGCGCCGTCGCCGCAGACCGACCTCAAGGCGGCGCTGCAGAGCCTGCGCGACCTGCTCAAGCCCGCGGTCGAAGGCGCGCCCGCGGCGAGATTGCCCCTCCCCGGCGAAGCCGCGAACGAAGCTGCGCCGCAGCCGGGGCGCCCGGCCATGCGCAGCAATACGCCTGAGCAGGAGGCCGCCGCCCCAACCTCGGCCAAGGCACGCCCCGCTCCGCCGCGCGACGGCCTGTTGGCCCCGCAGCAGCCTGCGGAGCCGAGCCTGACCAGCGCCGCCCGCCCGGCAACGATCGCGCAGACCCTGTTCGGTCAGGCGGAAGCGGCGCTCGACCGCATCGCGCTCGCCCAATACGCCTCGCTGCCGCAGGAGGCGCCGCGCCTCGACCAGCCGCCGCCGGCGCGCTGGCTCACCGAGATCCCGCTCGCTATGCCGAACGGCACCGCCGTGCTGCCGCTCGAGATCGAGCGCGACCCGCCGCAATCCGGCTCAGCGACACCCGAAGCACCGCTCTGGCGCGTGCGCTTCGCGCTCGATGTCGAGCCGCTCGGCGCGCTGCAGGGCGTGGTGACATTGCAGGGCCGCGCTATCGGCGTCTCCTTCTGGGCCGAGCGCGAGGACACCAGCCGCCTGTTGCGCCAGGCGACGCCCGATCTCGAGACCTCGCTGCTCAAATCGCGCTTCGACAGCGCCGAATTCGAGGTCTTCACCGGCCATCCGCAGCCGGCCAAGGCGGCCGCCGGCCAGTTCCTGGACCGCCGCTCATGAGCCAGTCGCAACCGCTGCCGCTCGCCGTCGCGCTCGAATATGACGGCCAGGGCGCGCCGCGTGTCACCGCCAAGGGTCATGGCGTCGTCGCCGAGAAGATCATCGAGACCGCGCGCGAGCACGACATCGCGGTCGAGCAGAACGCCGTGCTGGCGCAGGCGCTCTCGGCCGTCGAGCTCGAGGACACGATCCCCGAAGAGCTCTATCTCGCGACGGCGCAGGTGATCGCCTTCGTGCTCGGCCTGCGCCGGCGCGCGAGCAGCGCGCCGCGCCCATGACCAGGACTGTTTCGGTCCGCCGCCTGCCGGCCGGGACCTATGGCGCAAGCGACGCAGAAGCCTTCGCCGACCTCTGCCGAAGGGCAGAGGCGCCCAACCTGCACATGGCACCGGCCGCCATCGCGGCGGCGCTGAGCTTCGGCATCGCAGCTGACGACATCGTCGTCCTCGCAGCGCATGAGCAAGGCGACGAACGCCTGCTCGGCCTCTGGGCGCTGCACCGGACACGCAGCCTCCACAGCGGCCTCGTCCCCGTTCTCGAAGCGCCGCTGGTGCCGCTCTACGAGGTCTCCTCGGCTCCGGTGCTCGCTCGCGAGCGGGCGGACGACGTCGCCATGGCGCTGGTACGAGCGGTCGTCGACGTACCTGACCTGCCAAAAATCCTGAAGCTGCCCTTGCTCCCCATGCAGGGTAGTGTCTTCGCCGCATTCGAAGCCGCGCTGGCCGCAACCGGCGGCAGCATCGCAACCTTCGAGCGCTGGCAGCGGCCGATGCTCACTCCCGAGGCCGGCGAGGATGCCGAGCGCTATCTGCGCCGTGCCCTCGGCCAGGGCTACAAGAAGCGCATGCAGCAGCATCGCCAGCTGGAGAAGGCCGGCGCTCTCATCTATCAGCGCCATCGCGGCGCGCAGGCCAACAGCGCGCTGGAGGATTTCCTCAGCCTCGAAGCAGCCGGCTGGAAAGGGCGGAGCAGCACCGCGCTCGCCGGCCTGCCGCAGCACGGCGCCTATATCCGCGAGATCGTCCGCAATTTCGCCGCCGCCGATGCCGTCCGCATCGACCTGCTCCGGCTGGATGATCAGCCGATCGCCGGCGGCCTGCTGCTCGACCTCGCCGGCCAGTCGCATTTCCTCAAGATCGCCTATGACGAGGGCAAGGCCCGGCTCTCGCCCGGCCGGGCGCTCGCCATCGCGATGCTGCGCGCCGATTTCGCCGCGGACCGCCCGTTCCGGCTCGACAGCGGCGCCGGCGACCGGGTCGATCCCTCAGCCTATCCCTGGGGCGAGCGGCAGGAGATGGCGAACGCCATCGTCGCGCTCGCCGGTCGTTCCGCCGCCCTGCCCCGGCTCGCGGCGGCGGCGCGACTGCGACTAAGGCGATGGCGCGACCGCGCCTGATGCAAGGCCGAGCTGGGCCAGGACCCAGCGCCCGACCTCCGGCTTGAAATGGACATTGTCGACCCAAAAGCGCGACGAACCTTTTTCCGGGTCGAAATCGTCGAAGGGATGGCCGGTCGCCAGGTCATGCAAGGTGAGGCCGTGCCGGCCGGTCACGGCGGCGACATCCGCCCGCCAGCGCTCGAACTCCGGCAGCCGCCCGCCCTGTACCAGCAAGGCGAGCTGCGCCGCGCTCACAGGCGAGAGGTAGAGCGCGATATCGAGGCCGCGCAGGCGCTCCAGGGTCTTGTCGAGTGCCGCGAGCCGCTCGGGCTCATAGACCATCGCGGCGATATCCTGCGTCGCCGCGATCTTGCGGGTCAGCGCAGCATCGAAATCCGGTGTCGTCTTGAAGCCGTCGCCGCGCCAGAGCCCGGGCTCGGTGCGGCGCTGGCCGGCGCCTTGCAGGTTCTCCGGCGCCTCCGAGTTGACCATCAGCTTCAGGCGCATCTCGGCCCGCCCGAACCTGCTGGCCAGCTCTGGCCGCAACGATGGCGGCGGCGGAAACCGCGTGAACATGAAGTAGTCGAGCCCGATGACGATGCGTCTGACGCTGCCGACATCGCGCGCCAGTGCCGCCAGCGTCGGCAGTTCCTCACCCATCAGCGAGGCGATGCCGGCATTATAGGCCGGCTGCGGCAGCCCGGGCGCAAGTGCGCGCGGATCGAGGCCGCGATAGACCACCGAGGAGCCGGCGAGCAGCGTGCCCGGCCGGAGATTGGCGATCTGCAGCGGCTTCACCCGGCGCATCTGCGTGTCGAGCAGCCGGCTCGCCCCAGCGCCGTCACGCGTCCAGGGTGGCGCCGCACGGAAGACCCAGAACGGGTCGCGCCAGAACGTCGCGGCCGCGGTCAGCAGCAGCACGCCTGCGACGATGCCGACGAAGGTCGCGGCAAAGCCGCGCCCGCGAACAGGCTGATCGAAAGCAGGCATTGTCGACGCGGTGGTCATGACGCGGCGCTAGCAGATCATCGCCCTGTCCGCGAGCCCTGCGTTGACCGGAATCGCAAGCTGCTCGATAGACATATCAGTTGGACGCCACGACTGGCGCGAGGAGGATCATGCGCGTTCTGGTGACGGGGGCTGCCGGCTTCATCGGCAACGAGACAGCCCGGGTTCTGCTCGAACGCGGCGACGAGGTCGTCGGCATCGACAACCTCAACGACTATTACGATCCCGCTTTGAAGCAGGCGCGGCTCGCGCGCCTCGCCGGCCATAACCGCTTCAGCTTCGAGCAGCTCGACCTCGCCGATCGCGACGGCATGGCCAGGCTCTTCGCGGAAGGCCGTTTCGAGCGCGTCGTCCATCTCGGCGCCCAGGCGGGCGTGCGCTTCTCGATGGAGAACCCGCAGGCCTATCTCGATTCCAACCTCACCGGCTTTGGCCATGTGCTGGAGGGTTGCCGCCGCAATGGCGTCGAGCACCTCGTCTATGCCTCGTCGAGCTCGGTCTACGGCGCCAACACCCGCACGCCCTTCCGCGTCGAGGACAATGTCGACCACCCGGTCAGCCTCTATGCCGCGACCAAGAAGGCGAACGAAGGCATGGCCCATGCCTACAGCCATCTCTACGGTTTGCCGACCACGGGCCTGCGCTTCTTCACCGTCTACGGCCCCTGGGGCCGGCCCGACATGGCACCGATGATCTTCACGAAGAAGATCCTCGCCGGCGAGCCGATCGAGGTCTTCAACGAAGGCAGGCACGAGCGCGACTTCACCTATGTCGACGACATCGTCGAGGGCGTGGTGCGCGTGCTCGACCAGGTTGCTGCGCCCGATCCGGCCTGGTCGAGCGACGAGCCCGGCCCCGCCACCTCCTCGGCGCCCTGGCGGCTCTACAATATCGGCAACTCCGACCCGGTGCCGCTGATGGAGTTCATCGCGACGATCGAGCAGGCGCTCGGCCGGAAAGCCGTGATGGAGATGAAGCCGCGCCAGCCCGGCGACGTCCTGCGCACCGCCGCCGATGTCTCGGCGCTGGAGGCGGCCGTCGGCTTCCGCCCGCACACCCCGCTCGCCGACGGCATCGAGCGCATGGTGCGCTGGTATCGCGATTTCTATCGCGTCTGAGGATTGGTCATGGCGTCACCCGCGAAGATCGGCATCGTCACGGTCTCCGACCGCGCCTCAGCCGGCATCTATGCCGATGAGGGCGGCCCGGCCATCGTCGACTACTTCAGCAAGGCGCTGACCAGCCCCTGGCAGGCGCTCACGCGCGTCATCCCCGATGAGCGCGCCGGCATCGCGCAGACGCTGGTCGAGCTCGCCGACAAGGACGGTTGCTGCCTGATCGTCACCACCGGCGGCACCGGGCCCGCCCCGCGCGACGTCACGCCCGAGGCGACCGAGGACGTGATCGACAAGCTGATGCCCGGCTTCGGCGAACTGATGCGCCAGGTCAGCCTCGCCAAGGTCCCGACCGCGATCCTCTCGCGCCAGCTTGCCGGTATTCGCGGCAAGTCGCTGATCGTCAACCTGCCCGGCCGCCCGCGCGCCATCGCCGAATGCCTCGACGCGGTGATGCCGGCGATCCCCTACTGCATCGACCTGATCGAGGGTCCCTACCTCGAAACCGATCCTTCGGTGATCGTCGCGTTCCGACCGGGGCAGAAGCCGAAAGGGTGAACAATACCTCGACCGACACCATCGCCCTCTCCTTATGAGCGTTTATCGGATGGTAGGTTCGGTGCTGTAGGAATGGGTGGATCGGATTTCGCCGGAACCCCCTACATGGCTGCAAAGATCGTTCCCCTCGTCATGGCCGGCGGCTCAGGCACCCGCCTCTGGCCGCTGTCGCGCGACACCATGCCGAAGCAGTTCATCCCGCTGCTGGAGGATGGTCTCTCGACCTTCCAGGCGACGCTGCAGCGCCTCGTCGACCCGGCCTTCGGCGCGCCGATCGTCATCACCAATAATGATTTCCGCTTCATCGTCGCCGAGCAGATGCTGGCGCTCGGCATTCAGGGCGAGATCGTGCTCGAGCCCGAACGGCGCGACTCGGCCGCGGCCATCGCAGTCGGCACGGTCATGGCGGAAAAGCGCGATTCCGACGCGGTCTGCGTCGCGCTCGCTTCCGATCATGTCGTCGGCGATGCCGAGGCCTTCCGCCAGGATTGCAAACGCGCCGCTGCCCTTGCCGCCGATGGGCTGATCATGACGCTCGGCATCAAGCCGACGCACCCTTCGACCGCCTATGGTTATCTAGCTCCCGGCAAAGAGCTGCCCGAGCCCGGCGCCAACCGTCTTGCCCGCTTCGTCGAGAAGCCGAAGCTCGATCTGGCGACGCAATATCTCACCGACGGCTATCTCTGGAACAGCGGCAACTTCCTGTTCTCGGTCGGTATCATGCGCGAGGAACTGGGGCGCCACGCGCCGGCGGTGCTCTCGGCGGCCGAAGCCGCCGTCGGCCACGCCAAGCGCGATCTCGATTTCCTCCGGCTCGACCCCGAGAGCTTTGGCCGCGCCACCCGGATCTCGATCGACTATGCCGTGATGGAGCGCACCGCCCATGCCGGCATGCTCGCCGCCTCCTTCGACTGGTCCGATGTCGGCTCCTGGGATTCGATCCACGCGATCAAGCCGCAGGATGCCGACGGCAACGTGCTGGAAGGCCCGGCGGTCGCGCTCGACACCCGCCGCTCGCTGATCCGCAGCGAGGAGGTGCTGACCACCGTGGTCGGGCTCGACGACGTTATCGTGGTCTCGACCCGCGACGCCGTGCTCGTCTCTTCCATGGCTGCCGCCGGCAAGGTCAAGACCCTGGTCGAGCGGATGAAGGCCGAGGGGCGCCCCGAGGCCAGCGAGCACCTGCGCATCTACCGGCCCTGGGGCTGGTACCAGCGCATCGACATCGGCAGCCGCTTCCAAGTCAAGCACATCCACGTCAATGAAGGCGGCCAGCTCAGCCTGCAGAAGCATTTCCACCGCGCCGAGCACTGGGTCGTGGTCACCGGCACGGCCGAGGTCACGCTCGACGGCACGGTCAAGTTCGTCCACGAGAACGAGTCGGTCTACCTGCCGATCGGCTGCACCCACCGGCTGAAGAACCCGGGCAAGATCGGGCTCGAGCTGATCGAGGTCCAGGTCGGCAGCTATACCGGCGAGGACGACATCGTTCGCCTCGAGGACATCTACGCGCGCAGCTGAACTCGTTAGCGGCGTACTTCCAACCCGTCATGCTCGCCCTTGTGGCGAGCATCCACGTCTTGAACACCGCATTCCCTACAGGAAGACGTGGATGGTCGGGACAAGCCCGACCATGACGGCATGAGTGCCGTCAGCCCGCTCAGCCCTTCTCCAGCTCCTGCCCGATGGCGCGGATCAACTCCGGCGAGAGCGGGTCGCTGCGCGAGCTGAAGCTGCCGATCAGGCTGCCGTCACGGCCGATCAGGTATTTGTGGAAGTTCCAGTTCGGCAGCTCGTTCGGGCGCTGATTCGCAGCCCAGCGATAGAACGGGTGGGCATCCGGTCCGCGCACCACGTTCTTCTGGGTGATCGGATAGTTGGCGCCATGGGTCTGCCGCACCGCCTCGGCGATCGCCGCGCCGTCGAGCGGCTCCTGCCCGCCAAAATCATTGCTCGGCACCGCGATCAGGATGAGACCGCGCTCGCGATAGCGCTCCCAGAGCTGTTCCAGCCCGGCGAATTGTCCGGAAAGACCGCACTGCGTCGCCGTATTGACGATCAGGATCGGCTTGCCGCGATAGGCCGAGAGCGGGATGCGCCCGCCTTCGGCCCGGTCGAAGCTGAAGGCGTAGACATTGCTTTCGCCTTGCGCGGCAAACGCGGGAGCGGCCGGTGCGAGCGTCAGCAGAGCGAGGATCTGGCGGCGATGGAAGCGCATGGGGCGGACTCCGCAATGGGCGCAGGCTACTGCCGACTAAGGCTGCTCGCCAAGTAAGATATCCGCGAGCGGAAACGAAAACGCCCCGGCGCGGACCGGGGCGTCGATCGCTCACGAATGGCGCCGGCGGCTCAGCACGCCAGCACCTTCTTCACCCGCACCTCGAGATCGCGCAGCTCATAGGGCTTCACGACATAATGGTCGGCGCCATTGCTGGTCGCCTCGTCCATCTTGTCGACCGAGCGTTCCGAGGTCGCCATGATGATCTTGATCTGGTTGAGCTCCGGCACCGAGCGGATGGCGCGCAAGAGGTCGATGCCGCTCATCCCGTCCATGTTCCAGTCGAGCAGCAGCAAGTCGTAGCGCTTGGTCTGCATCTTCATCAGGGCTTCGCGGGCGTTCTCCGCCTCGTCGATGTCCTGGAACTCGATCTGCTTGAGGAAATAGGTGGCAAGGCCACGCATGCTCTTCTGGTCGTCGACCACGAGGATGCGGTAGTCGCTTCTCGCCTTTGACATGGCACTCTCCCTGGCATCGGACCGAAAAGTGGAGTCCACTTCTCGGAAGAATCCGATGCGATAACAATGCGATAGATCATCGTGGCCGCGTCCGTTCGGACGCGCGATGATCTATGCGGTACGCTGCTGCGGGCGTTCGCCCAGCAGCCCCGCGATGGCTCCTCCGATCTGGTCGAGCGGTACGACCCGATCGGCGGCGCCCAACTCGAACGCGGCTTTCGGCATCCCGTTTACCACACAGGTCTCGCCACTTTGGATTAACGTCGCAGCGCCGGCTTTGCGCATGGCTAACAAACCGTCAGCGCCATCGCGACCCATGCCGGTGAGCAGCACGCCGATCGCATGGCTGCCGAGCGAGCGGGCGACCGAATGGAACATCACGTCGACCGACGGACAGTGCCCGCTGACCAGCGGCCCTTCCTTGACCAGGCAGACGAGCTCGCCACGGCGCTCCTCGATCTCGAGATGCTTCGAGCCGCCCGGCGCCACCACCGCCATGCCCGGCCGCAGGCGATCGCCATCGGCGGCTTCGCGCACGTCGAGCCCGGTTGCGGCCGAGAGGCGCGCCGCGAACTTGGCGGTGTAGCCGGCCGGCATATGCTGGACCACGGCGATCGGCAGGCGCAGATGCGCGGCGTCGCGCATCACGGTCTGCACCGCCGGCACGCCGCCGGTCGAGGCACCGATCGCGATCAGCGAGACCTTGCCATGGGCGGCCGGAACAGGCGCCGCAGCCATTGGCCGCACCGGCGCGGCCGCTGCCGGCCGCTGCTGGGCCGCGAGCTCCTTGGCGGCGGCGAGCATCCTCCGGCTGGCCGAGGCGCGCTGCAGCGCCGCGGCGACATGCTTCATGAAGCCCTCGAGCGTATGCGTCGACCCGTCCGGCTTCTCGATGAAGTCGATCGCGCCGAGCTCCAGCGCCTGGATGGTGTTGTCCGCACCCGGGCCGCCGAAGGCGGAGACGATCAGCACCGGCAGCGGGTCCTGCTTCAGCACGCGGGCCAGCAGCTTGAGGCCGTGCCGGCCGGGCAGTTCGAGGTCGAGGGTCAGGATGTCGGGGCGCAGGTCCTGGATCGCGTCCCAGCCTTCCTCGGCGCTGCCGGCGACGCCGATCACCTGGAAGCCGGGCGTCGAGTTGATGATCTGCGTCATCAACTTCTGCATCAGCACGGAATCGTCGACGACGAGGACTTTCACCGGGCCGGCGGAGGTCATGCTCATCACCAGATCTCCACTTCACCCGCCACCGGCTGGGTCTTGAGACGGTTGAGATAGGCGATTTCCTGCTCGCGCTCGGGATCGCGCGCCGCCTGCTGGACGTGCTGCACCCAGGCGCGCCCGGTCGCGGGCTGGTAGTGGATGCGGCGCGAGCGCGTGCCGCCGACATCTCTGGATACCACCGGGATGCCCTCGCGGGCGAGGAACTCGTTGACGAAGATGATGTTGCCCTCGCCGATCGCCAGCATGGTGGCGCCGGAGAGCACGCGCGCACCGCCGAAGACCTTGGCCTCGAGCTGGCCACGCCTGGCGCCGCGCTTGAGCAGCCCGTTGATCAGCACCTCCATGGCGGTGTCGCCATAGCGCTCGCCGGCGCTGGCGTCGGTGCCGCCATTGTTCTTCGGCAGCAGGAAATGGTTGAGCCCGCCGACGCCGATCTGCGGGTCGCGCATGCAGACCGACACGCAGGAGCCGAGCACCGTGGCGACGATCTCGTCCTTGGCCGAGGTGATCTCGTGCTCGCCCGGCGCGACAGTGATGATGGTCGCTTCGAAGCGCGGATCGAAATAGCGCCGCGAGGATCGGGCAAGGCTCATGGCGTACGCTCGTAGATGGTGCGGCCGATCAGCCTGAGCTGAGGGTGCGGCTGCGGCAGGGATTCGGAGTGGCCGAGATAGAGAAAACCGCCCGGCTGCAGCAGGGCGACATAGCGGTCGAGGATCGCCGCCTTGGTCGGCGTGTCGAAATAGATGAAGACGTTGCGGCAGAAGATCACGTCGAACGGCCCCTTCATCGGCCAGCGCTCGATCAGATTCAGCCGCTTGAACGCGATCAGCCGTTTCAGGTCCTCGGCGATGCGGGCTTCGCCGCGCGCGCCCTGTCCTTCCAGCTTGAGCAACGGGCGCAGATCCGCCGGCAGCCGGTCGAACTGGTCGGCCGGATAGAGCCCGGCCGCGGCCCGGTCGAGGATGTCGGTGTCGATGTCGGTCGCCAGGATCCTGAAATCGAGGTCGCTGCGATGCCCGATCACGTCGCGCGAGGTCGCGGCGATGCTGTAGGGCTCCTCGCCTGAGGAGCAGGCCGCCGACCAGATCCGGATGCGCCCGCGCCGGCCAGCCCGCTCCTGGATCAGGCGCGGCAGCACATCCTTGCGCAGGTGGTCGAAATGGTGGCGCTCGCGGAAGAAGGCGGTGTGGTTGGTCGTGACCGCGTTGATCAGCTCGGGGATCTCGTCCGCCGCCGACGACGTGCGCAGATAGGCGCAGTATTCGGCGATCGAGCCGAGCCCCAGCACCTTGACGCGCCGCGCCAGCCGCCCGCGCGCCATCGCTTCCTTGTGCTCGCGGATGACGATGCCGGCGTGCTCGTAGACCAGCTTGGCCACGAGGGCCATGTCGTCACGGCTGAGGGTGGTGTCCGACTGGACGGGTTGCGGGGCAAGCATGCTCAGACCCTGTGACGCGACTTAAGACCCGGCCCACTCGTCCATCCGGCCGCCACCGGCGACGCGGCGGCGTGGAGTGACGGGGCGGGCCTCGGTGGAACGATGAATGTCCTGGCGGCCTGGCACGCGCCGCGGCTCGCCCTGGGGATTTGCGGGCTGGCGCAGGCCGAGCGGCTCCGACGGCAGCGGCCGTGCATGGGCCACCGACCGCTCGAAGCGAAAGACACCGGCAAGCTCGCGCAGCGCCTGCGTCTGCTCGGCAAGGCTGGCAGCTGCGCCGGCACTCTGCTCGGCCAGCGCCGCATTCTGCTGCGTCGCCTCGTCCATGGCCGCGACGGAGCGGCTCATCGCGGCGATGTCGCCGGCCTGCGCCGTGCTGGCCTGCGAGATCTCCGCTACTGTCGCCGAGACGTGCTCGACCGCCGTGACGATCTTGCCAAGCGTCTCGCCGGTCCGGCGCACCAGGCGCACGCCCTCGGCGACCTGCGCATTGGAATTGGCAATCACGCCCTTGATGTCCTTGGCGGCCGTGGCCGAGCGCTGCGCCAAAGTGCGCACCTCGCTCGCGACCACCGCGAAGCCCTTGCCGGCATCGCCGGCGCGGGCCGCCTCGACCGCGGCGTTGAGCGCCAGCAGGTTGGTCTGGAAGGCGATGCCGTCGATCACGGTGACGATCTCGGCGATGCGCGCCGAGGATTGCTCCATCCGCCCGATCGCATCGATCGTCTCGGCGACAGCCTGCTGTCCGCTGCCGGCGACCGCCACCGCCTCGCCGGCGAGCTCGGTCGCGGCGCGCGAGCGGGTGGCGCTCTGCCCGATCGAGGCGGCGAGCTGACCGGTCGTCGCCGCCGTCTCTTCCAGGCCGGCAGCCGACTGCTCGGTGCGCCCGGCGAGATCGACCGCTCCGGCCTTGATCTCGACGACCGTGGCGGCGACATGCGCCGCCGCCAGCTGGATGCCGGACACGGTCTGCGTCAGCCGCGCCAATGTCTGGTTGAGCCCGACTTTCAGCTCGCCGAGCCGCCCGTCATAGGCGCCGTCGACACGTCCGGTCAGGTCGCCCTCGCTGAGGCCGGCCAGAACCGCGGCGAACTCGCTGGTGGCGGCCTCGACGATCGCGTTGATCTCGTTGACCCCTTCGGCGATGCGCTGCAGCGCCTCCGGCTTGCCGGCGAGCGGCACACGCCTAGAGAAATCGCCCTCGGCCGCCGCCGCGACGACCGCCGCGACCTCGTCGGCCGCGCGCAATTCATCGGTCAGCTCGCGCCATTCGATCGTCGACCCGAACCTGCGGCCGTCGGGCTGCGTCATCGCGGTCAATGTGAGCGCGACCATGCGCCTGCCGAGTGCGACGCGCATCGTCCGGGCCTCGGGAACACCTTGCGGGCCGGCGAACAGCTCCAGCACCTTGCCGAGCAGGTCCTTGGCCGAGACGCCCGGGAAAGCGGCGCGGAAATCCTCCTGCGCCTCGCTGAAGAACTTGAGCAGCGACTTGTTGACGTAGACGACCCGGTCCTGCGCGTCGCAGACCATGATCGCGGTGCGGCAACCGTCGAGCGCAGCCCGGATCCGCCCCGCCTCGACCGAGTTCTCCTGAACCTGGCGCAGCGCCCGCGAGAGCTCGCCGATCTCGTCGCGGCGGGAGAATTCGGGCAGCGCCTCGATGCTTCCCGCCGAGAGCTTCTCCATGCCCTCGCGCAGCGCCGTGACCGGGCGCGCCAGCGAGCGGGCGGCCAGCCAGCCGAGGCCGGCGGCAAGCGCCAGGCCGGCAACGCCGAACGGCAAGGCTGCACTCGCGAGCGCCGACAATGCGGCGTCGGCCTGCTGGCTGGACAGGCCGAGGGCGCCGAGCCGGGCGGCCGCGCTCTGCTGCATCGCGAATGCCACGAGCCCGCCCGAAACGGCTGCGCCGCCGGCGAAGAGCGCCGGCAGCTTGACCGAGAGTTTCGAGAAGGCGCCCAGCTGAGTCATCGGTTCTTTTTGTCTCTCAGGCGTTCCTGGCCATCATTCGGCATTCCGGCTGGGCACTACCGGGCAAAGCCGCTGGAGCTCAGGCGACGCGCAGTTGCTTGTCCTGGTTGTCGCCGCCGTCGCGGATCACCGCGGCGAGGTCGAGCAGCGCGACGATCTCGGTGTCGAGCAGCACGAGGCCTTCGATCAGCCCGTGCTCGTCGCGCTCGAGGTCCGGGGCGGGCCTGACCGCGCTGACCGGCACGTCGACGATGTCCGAGACCGAGTCGACCAGCAGGCCGGCGGTCTTGTCCTCGACGTCGACGACGACGATGACATGGGTCGCGGTCGCCTCCGTGGAGCCGAGGCCGATCGCGGTGCGCAGGTCGTAGACCGCGAGGATGACGCCGCGCAGGTTGAGCACGCCGCGCACATGCGGAGCCGCATGCGGCAGCGGTGTCGTCGCCTGCCAGCCCTTGATCTCGCGGACCATGCCGACATCGATGCCGAAGGTACGATCGCCGACCCGGAAGGTGACGATCCGGCGCGCCGCGGACTCAGGCTGCGCCGAGGTGAAATGCTTTTCGCTGAGCTGCAGGGACATGGTTCATCCAGCCAGTTTGAGTTCGGGAACGGGTTGGCGGACGCCCGATGCCGCCACGCGCAGCATCGAGTCGACATCGAGGATCAACGCGACCAGGCCGTCGCCGAGGATCGTTGCAGCCGAGGCGCCGGCGACCGCGCCATAGTTCGACTCGAGGCTCTTCACGACGACCTGCTGCTGGCCGACGATCTCGTCGACCGCGATGCCGACATTGCCGCCGCGCTCGGTCTCCGCGATGATGATGATGTTCTCGTCGCGCGTGCCGGCGGAGCCCATCACCGCGCCGAGGCGGTGCAGCGGGGTGATCTCGCCGCGCCAGCGCAGCACCTCCTGGCCGAAGGTCAGGTGTTCGATCGGCGTGTTGGCCAGGTGCTGCGTCTCGATCACGCTGGCGATCGGGATGACGTAGCGGTCGTCGCCGCAGCGGATCACCATGCCTTCGAGCACGGCGAGCGTCAGCGGCAGGGCAAGCGTGAACTTGCAGCCGCGGCCCGGCTCGGAATCGACGCTGATGCGGCCGCCGAGCGATTCGACGTTGCGGCGCACCACGTCCATGCCGACGCCGCGGCCGGAAATGTCGCTGACCGCGTCCGCGGTGGACAGTCCCGCGGCGAAGATCAGCTGGTCGATCTCCTCCGGTGCGAGCTTCTCGTCGGCGCCGACCAGCCCACGCGAGCGGGCCTTGGCGAGCAGCCTGTCGCGACCGATGCCGCGGCCGTCATCGGTGACGCTGATCACGATGCGGCCGGCGCGATGCTCGGCGACCAGCTTGATCGTGCCCTCGGGATGCTTGCCGGCAGCGGTGCGCTCGTCCGGCGTCTCCAGCCCGTGATCCATCGAGTTGCGGATCATGTGGGTCAGCGGGTCGGCGAGCTCCTCGATGATCGTCTTGTCGACCTCGGTGTTCTCGCCTTCGAGGACGAGCTTGGCTTCCTTGCCGAGCGTCTGGGCAAGCTCGCGCACCAGGCGCGGCATGCGCTGGAACACCGCCTTCACCGGCTGGGCGCGGACCGCCATGACATGGTCCTGCAGTTCGCGCGTCTGGCGCGACAGGGTCAGGATGCCTTCGGCGGTCTTGGCGTAGACGTCATAGGGCAGCGAGCGCACGCACTCGACCAGCATCGACTGGGTGATGACGATCTCGCCGACCAGGTTCATCAGCCGGTCGATGCGGTCGAGATCGACACGCACGCTGACAGCCTGGCGCTGGCGTGCAGCGGCATCGTTCGCGGCCGGGCGCAGCGACGGGCGCGGCTGGGCCGGAACAGGGGCGGCAGCCGGGGCAGCGGCAACGGGCGCTGCGGCAGGCTGAATGTCGGGCTGCGACGGCGCGTCGGTCGTCGGCCCGAGCCGGGCGAGGATGGCCGACAGGTCGGCGGCGACGTTCTGCGGCACCTCCGACGCGACAGCCGGCGCTGCCTGGGGAGCAGCTTCCAGCTCGGCGTCGCTGTCCGGCAGGACCTCGACCTCGAACTCCTCGTTGGCGAGGGTGAAATCGAACTTGGAGACGATCTCCTCGGCCGAGAGCTCGGTGCGCAGCATCACCTCGAAGCGCATATGGCAGTCGGTGACGTCGAGCGCTTCCAGCGGCGGAACCTGGCTGAGATCGCAGGCCACCGAGACGATCTCGTCCGCCGGCAGGATGCCGATCGCGACGCGCGGCTCGATCACCCGGCGGAACAGGTCGGCTTCCGGCGTGATCTTGATGCGGACATCGTGGCCGGGCCGGCGGATCGGCGTGGCGACGGCGACGGGCTCGTCATCGTCCCAGCCGTCGTTGGACGCGGTCGGCGCCTCCACCGCGGGCGCGCCCATCTTGGCGTCGACCATGGCGAGCAGATTGCCGAGGGCGGCGATACCGACAGGTGCATCGAGCGCAGGCGCTGCCGGGGGCTCCGCGGGAGCGGCCGGGGCTGCGGTCTTGGCCTGGCCGACCTGTTCGAGCGCGGCCAGCAGGTCAGGCCGCACGGGAGCGGTCTCGTCGTTGCGGGCAGCGGCGACAAGGTCGGCGACCGCGTCCGAGCAACGCAGGAAGAGCGTGAACGGTGCATCCTCGAGCGCGACGCGGCCCGAACGCAGATGGTCGAGCGCGGCTTCGAAGACATGGGCGAAGCCGACGAGGTCGGTGCAGCCGAAGGCGCCGGCGCCACCCTTGATCGAGTGGATGGCGCGGAAGGCGGCGTTGACGTCCTCAGGATCGCGCGAACCTTCGTCGAGCGCCTGGAGTTTCTGCTCCAGTGCGCCGAGGAGTTCCTCGCACTCCTGGAAGAAGGTCTGCTTGAGTTCCGCCAGGGGATCCATAGACAGCCTCAGTTCTGGTAGCGCGCGACGAGGCCGAGCAGGGTGTTGGGCTCGAACGGCTTGACCATCCAGGCACTGGCACCGGCACGGCGGCCTTCTGCCTTGATCTCGGCGCCGTTCTCGGTGGTCAGCACGATGATCGGCGTGTTCTGCCCGGCCGGCCGCGCGCGGCAGGCGCGCGTGAACTCGATGCCGTCCATCACCGGCATGTTGAGGTCGGTGATGACGAGGTCGGGCTTGAACTGGTCGAAACGCGCCAGCCCCTCCTCGCCGTTCTCCGCCTCGGCGACTTCGTGGCCGGCGCTGCGCAGGGTCATGCTGAGCAGGCTGAGCAGCGTCTTGGTATCGTCGATCGCGAGGATCTTCATCGCGGCATCACTCCAGAACGAGAGCGCTTTGCGCCGGGTCGAACCCGATCGCCTGAAAGGACTGGCGGCACTCCTCGGACGCCGCCTTGAGCGTCACCGAGAGGCCGCGCGCTTTGGCGCTGGTGGCGGCCGCATGCATGAGCTGGATCCACAGGCTCGGGAACGGGCCGGCCTCGGCGCATTCGACCGCGATGCTTTCCTTCTGCTCCAGCGCGACCAGGAGCTGGTTGCGAAAGGCGGCGGCCTCTGACCGGCCGAGGAAGGGCGGAAGTGAGACGGTGATGACCACGGTGGCAGGACCTGTGTTTGGTGACTGGGAAGCATCCAGCCGATTGGTAAAAATTTCACTAAGCCGCCGGCGTCGCGGCAAGGATTGTGACCATTCCGGGGCAGCCACGGCCGGCCTCAGAACAGGCTGTTGCTGATCGCGCGCGGCACCAGCGAGATGCTGCCGTTCAGTTCCTTGTACTTGCGCGGCACGTTGATGATGCCGGACAGGTGCAGCCAGAGATTGTTCGGCGAGATCGGCTTCACGATGATCTCATGGGCACCGAGCTTTGCGGCCTGCACGACCGAGCGCCGGTCCGGCTTCTCCATCATCACCAGCACCGGCGCCTTGGCGAAGGGCGAGGTCTTGAACGAGCGGATCGAGGCCAGGCATTTCAGGCTGTCGCCATCGGGCAGGTCCCAGTCCAGCATCACGATGTTGGGTTGCTTCTGGATGAAGGTCGTCGCAGCGGTGGCGAGATCGGCCGCCTCGAACACCCGCTGCAGCTGCGCCTGATAGAGCATGGTGCGGATGATGCGCCGGTAGTGCGGGCTGGGGTCGATCAGCAGCACCGACAGGTTCGGAAAGGATGGCGCGATATGCATGGCCGCAACTCAAAACCCGTACTCGACACAAACCTGAAAACGACCGTCCGGCTCCTCAGACGCTGAGTCCGAAGCGGACCCCGCCCCAATGCCGCCCTCGGATGAAGATCGGCGCCGACAGGTCTTCCATCACCAGGAAATTGCCGCCGCCCATGTCGCGCCGGTAGGTCTGCAACAGGAACGGCTTCTGGTTGCGCGCTGCGGCAAGGCCGGTGCGATCGTTGAAGATGCGGCGGTTGCGGCAGTTGGCGTTGTTCCAGACCGGGTCCGGCCCCTGCGCCTGCGAATATTTGCGGTTATGGGTCGGCAGGTAGCCATTGCGGTCGACTGCCGCGCAGAAGACGATGCGCTTGCTCGCCGAGAGCATCTTCTCCTGCACCGGCGGCAGCAACCGGTCGGTCAGCTCGGTGAAGCGGCTCAGGAACTGCTGGGGATCGCTGCCCGCAACTGGCCGGTAGGCCTCGTCGAACAGCTCGGCCAGGCCGATCTCGCCTTTCGCCACCGCCTGCTCGAACAGGCCGGTGATCGCCACCGCGGCCTCGATCGCGATCTCGATCATGTCGGATTGCGGCGTTCGCACGCCCGAGCCCGCGATCGCCCCGAGGACCGCTTCGCTGGTCGAGACCAGCGACGCGCCTCGCCGCGCCGCGACCTCGAGATTACGGCCCGACTGGTCGACCCCGTTCACCAGCCCTCTCAGCTCGCCGCCGACCTGCGCGAAGGCGGCCGCGTTCTCGCGCGCCGGTGCCGAGATCGAGTCGATCTCGCCGATCAGCCCGACCACCGAGCGGCCGAAATGGTCGAGCTCGCCGATCTGTTGCGAGATACCTTGGCTCTCGTCGCTGGCGCGCCGCGCCGCCTGCGCATTTGCCAAGCTCTGCTTGGCCAGCTGGTCGACGGTCGCGACGAGTGCGTCGAGCTGCTTGGCGCTGGCGGCCGTCGCGTCGCGTGTCTGCTCGGCGAGCTGTTTCACCGCGGCGGCGATGACGGCAAAGCCGCGACCTGCCGCGCCGCTGCGCGCCGCCTCGACGCCGGCATTGATCGAGAGCAGCTGGATCTCGCGCGTGATCGTCTGGATCGCCTCGCTGGCCTCGCGCGCCTTGTGCGCCCGTCCCACCGCCTCGTTCAGGGCCTGTGAGATCGACTGCGCGCCATCGGACAATTCGGCGATGTCGTTCTGGGCCGCATTCAGCCCCTGCCGGACCGCGCCGGTGACGCGCTCCAGCCCGCTCTTGACCACGGAGGCGGCCTGCTGCGCCGTATCCGCCGCCAACTGGATCGCCTGGTTCGAGCGCGACACCTGCTCGACCGAAGTGACGACGCGGTGCAAGCCGTCGGTCTGCCGGTCGAGCTCGGCATTGACGTCGCCGACCCGCCCGGAAATGTCGGTGATCTCGGCACTCAGCTTGCCGAAGCGCTCGGCAATCTCGCGCACGGCCCGCGCGGCAGCCTCCGTCCCCGGCGCATCCTCATTGGCAGGATCAGGCAGCTTCAGGGCCGAGGCGAGCATCGATGCGGTGCTTCCATCTTGGAGATCAGCCAGAGGAAATTAAACGAACGCAGTAAAGCCGCGGTTAATGCTGAGGGCGCCGGGGCGATCAGCGCCTGATCTTTGGTATAACTCCGCGCACAACTAGGACTTGCTGCAATCTAAAGGCTCATCTTCGTTAACGCCTTCGCGCTGCGATTCCGGTTCCCACCGGGCCGTGCCGCATCTACCCTCCCCTCCTCACGACACCCCATGGACGCCGCTTGAACAGCCGACAGCTCGAAACCTTCGCCGCGGTGATGAAGGCCGGCACGATCTCGCGCGCCGCCGAACTGCTCGGCGTCACCCAGCCCGGCGTCAGCCGCACCATCGCCGAGCTCGAGCGCTCGCTCGGCTTTTCGCTGTTCGACCGCATCCGCAACCGCATCGTCGCGACACCCGAGGCCACGCTGTTCTACGCCCAGGTCCAGGCCTCTTTCCTCGGCATGGACACCTTGCGCGCCACCGCCGCCCGCATCCGCGATCACGGCACCGGCCAGTTGCGCGTCGGCTCGCGCTCGGCGCTCGGCTCCTCGCTGCTGCCCAAGGCGGTGCGCCGCTTCCGCGACAGGCGCCCAGAGATTGCGGTCACGCTGATGGTCCTGCCCTCGCGTGACGTGCGCGACGGCGTCGTCTCCGGCGCCTTCGATATCGGCCTTGCTGCCGAGGAGATCGACGTCTCCGGCGTCCTCCACCAGGTCTTCGTCCAGCCGCGGGCGCTCTGCGTCCTGCCGCTCGGCCATCCGCTGGCCGAGAAGGAGGTGATCGGGCCGGGCGATCTGCATGATCTCCCCTTCATCACCTATGTGCCGGAGGATCGCACCCGCCAGCGGCTCGACCACATCTTCGCCGACGCCGGCTCGAAGCCGCGCATCGTCGTCGAGACGATCTATGCCGCGACCGTCTGCGCGCTCGTCGCCGAAGGGGTCGGCATCGGTCTCGCCAGCCCCTATGCGATCGCCGGCGCCGACACCTCCCAGCTGGTGCTCAGGCCCTTCGAGCCGGAGGTGCACAGCCGCAGCCTGCTTATCCTGCCGCTCGACCGGCCGAAATCGCAGCTGGTGCGCGACTTCATCGACTGCCTGATGGAATCCCGCTGATCATAACATCAGGGCATCGAGCCATAAGTTTTGGCTGATTGTCGGCACGGCCTCGCGCTGGGAACCTTTCTGCCACGAAAGGAACCCTCCCATGCACGACGCCACCCGCAGCGTTCACCACCCCGCTGTCAACGAGGAGGGTTATGCCAGCCTCACCGTGCCGACCCACCGCGCCTCGACCATCGTCTACCCCGATGCGGCAAGCTTCTTCGCCCGTCACCAGCGCGGCTTCGACGGCTATACCTACGGCCTGCACGGCACCCCGACGACCCGCACGCTGGAAGCGCAGCTCACTGCCCTGCATGGCGGGCTGCGCACTGTGCTCGTCCCCTCCGGCCAGGCGGCAGTCACCATCGTCATGCTCTCGGTGCTGCTGCCGGGCGACAAGGTGCTGATCCCCGATCAGGTCTACCAGCCGGTGCGCAGCTTCTGCGAGGACTATCTGAAGCCGCGCGGCATCGACTACGGCGTCTATGATCCGCTGATCGGCCCCGGCATCGCCGCGTTGATCGACGACAAGGTCAAGCTGGTCTGGGTCGAGTCGCCCGGCTCCAACACAATGGAGATCCAGGATATCCCCGCCATCGTCAGGGCGGCGAAGGCGAAGGGCGTGCTCGTCGGCTGCGACAACACCTGGGCGACGCCCTTGATCTTCAAGCCGCTGGCGCATGGCGTCGATTTCGCCTGCGAGGCCCTGACGAAATATGTCGGCGGCCATTCCGACCTGCTGCTCGGCTCGATCACCGTCGCGGACCTCGATCTGCGCGAGAAGCTGAAGCTGACGCTGCGCGGCCTGGGCGTCGGCGTCTCGCCCGACGAATGCCAGCTCGCTCTGCGCGGCCTCGAGACCCTGGCGCTGCGCCTTGCCCATATGGGCAAGGTCTCCGAGGATTTCGCCCGGCGCCTCACCCGCTCGCCTGCGGTCGAGACCGTACTGCACCCGGCTTTGCCCTCCTGCCCCGGCCATGAATTCTGGAAGCGCGACATGGGCCGCTCGTCGGGCGTGTTCAGCATCGTGCTGAAGCCGGCGCCGCGCGCGCTGCTCGAGGCCGCGCTCTCGGCGCTCGAGGTCTTCGCCATCGGCGCCTCCTGGGGCGGCACGCGCAGCCTGATCGCGCCGCTGGCGCCAGCTGGCGAGCGCACCGTCACCCCCTGGACCTACGCAGGACCGGCACTGCGCATCAGCATCGGCCTCGAGGATCCGGACGACCTCTGGAACGACCTCGACGCGCTGCTCGTCGCATTGGAACAGCAGGCCACCGCCAAGGTCGCCTGAGGCGAGACACGAACGAAGACGAACGCAGCGGGGCAGCGTCTCCGCCGCGTGGGAGAGTTCTGCCTGAAAACAACAACAGGGGATCGACGATGAAACGGACCTTGCTTCGCCTGACCGCCGCGTTCGCGCTTGTCGCCGGCATCGCGGCGCCCGCCTCCGCCAACACGCTCAAGCAGATCCGCGACCGCGGCAAGATCATCTGCGGCACCAGCCCCGGCGTCGCCGGCTTCTCGACGCAGGACGCCAATGGCCGCTGGCAGGGCTTCGACATCGACATCTGCCGGGCGCTGGCCGCGGTGATCTTCAACGACACCGAGAAGGCCGGTTTCGTTCCGCTCACCTCGAAGGACCGGCTGATCGCGCTGCAGGCCGGCGAGATCGACGTGTTGCCACGCACCACCACCTGGACGCTGTCGCGCAATGCCGGCCAGGGCGTCACCTTCACCACCGTCAACTATTATGACGGCCAGGGCTTCATGGTCTCCAGGAAGCTCGGCGTCTCCTCGGCCGCCCAGCTCGGCGGCGCCTCGGTCTGCGTCGCGCAAGGTACGACCAGCGAGCTCAACCTCGCCGACTATTTCCGCAAGCTCGGGGTGAAATACGAGGCCGCCGCCTTCGGCACCTCCGAGGAAGCGCTCAAGGCCTATGAGTCCGGCCGCTGCGATGCCTATACCACCGACGTTTCGGCCCTCTCCGCCGTCCGGATGAAGCTGCAGGATCTCGACGATCACGTCATCCTGCCGGAAGTCGTCTCGAAGGAGCCGCTCGGCCCCTGGGTTCGCACCGGCGACGAGAGCTGGTTCAACCTGGTGCGCTGGACCGTGCTCGCTTTGATCAACGCCGAGGAGCTCGGCATCACCAGGGCCAATGTCCAGGAGATGCTGAAATCCACCAATCCCGAGGTGAAGCGCTTCCTTGGCCTCGACGGCAAGATGGGCGAGGCGATGGGCGTCGGCAACGACTGGGTCGTGCGCATCATCTCCGCCGTCGGCAATTACGGCGAGAGCTTCGAGCGTCATCTCGGCCAGAGCTCGCGCCTGAAGCTGGCGCGCGGTCCGAACGAACTCTGGAGCAAGGGCGGCATCCAGTACTCGCCGCCTTTCCGGTAGGCGAAGAGGCAGGCACACGGAACCGCCGGGCTCTCCGGCGGTTCTTGACTCCGTTGCATCACCAAGGAGTACTGCCCGTGCCCGCCATCAAATCCCTCCTCGCCGGCGCCGCCGCGCTCGCCCTCGTCACCGGCACGGCCGTCGCCCAGCCGCGAACGCTCGGGCCGCAGACCGGCACGGTCAAGATCGAGCAGATCTCCGTCGCCTTCCTCGCCTCCGGCGAGCTCGGTGGCGGCACCTTCACCTATCGCGGCCGCTCCTATCCGATCTCGGTCGGCGGTCTCGGCATCGGCGGCATCGGCGCCGCGCGCGTCGTCGCCAGCGGGCGCGTCTACGGCTTGACCACCCGCAACGATCTCGCCGGCCCCTATGTCCAGCTCAAGGAAGGCTGGGCCGTCGGCCGCGCCGGTCAGGGCCGTGTCTGGCTCAAGAACGACAAGGGCGTGACTCTCAGCCTCGACACCCGCCGCCAAGGCCTGCAGGCCACGATCGGCGCCGACGGCGTGGTGATCGCGTTCAAGTAAGCGAGGCTATCGACAAGAAGCGACAGGACGACGGCCGGGCGGATGCTCGGCCGTTTTGTTATCGGCTCTCCGCATCCAGCCGTGCATACTCGCTCGCGAGAAAATCGAGCAGCGCCCTGACGGACGGCAGCAAGCCGCGCCGCGACGGGAACACGGCATGGATGATGTCGGCCCGCGGCGCCCAGTCCGGCAGGACATGCACCAGCCGGCCCGCCTTGATGTCCCCTGTCACCACCATCGTCGGCATCTGCACGACGCCGACGCCCTCAAGCGCGGCATGGCGCAGCGCCACCATGTCCTCAGTGACGAAGCGGGGCTGGTGGCGGATGCTGGCCTCGGCGCCACCCGGCCCCTGCAGCCGCCATTCATGGCCCTGCTGCACGCCGCCCCATGACAGGCTCGGCAAGGCGCCGATATCGGCGGGTACCAGCCGCCGCTCGATCCCCGCCAGCAATTGCGGCGCCGCCACCAGGCACTGCCGGCTTTCGGCCAGCACCTTCATCACCAGTTCGCTTTCCTCCAATGGCGGGAAGCGCACCCTGATCGCGATGTCGAAGCCCTCGCGGATCACGTCGACGCGCCGGTTGGTGCTTTCCAGCTGCACCTCGACCTTCGGGCAGGCGGCGAGGAAGCGGGCGATCATCGCCCCGACCTGGAAATAGAGCACCGCCGAGGGGCAGGCGACGCGGACCACGCCCTGCGGCGCGGCCCGGACCCGGTCGATCGCCTCCTGCGCCGCCTCGGCTTCGACCAGCATCGCCACGCAATGCTGATAATACTCGCGGCCGATCTCGGTCACCGCGAAGCGCCGCGTCGAGCGCTGCACCAGCCTGACGCCTAACCGCTCCTCCAGCAGCGCCAGGCGCCGGCTCAAGCGCGAGCGCGGCATGCCCATCGCCCGGGCAGCAGCAGCGAAGCCCTGATGCTCGACCACCTGGGCGAAGAAATAGAGGTCGTTCAGATCCCGCATCGCGTCACCATTGTCCTGTCAGTAGGACAGAGTGACTGAATTATGCCGGCTACTGCGCTCTCTGTCCCACCAATAATCTCTTCGACAACACAGCGCCGCACGGCGCATCCGAGGAGATCAGGCCATGCGACAGGTTCGCGGCATCTACAGCAGCCCCGCCAGCCATTGGGTCGGCGACGGCTTTCCCGTCCGCTCGATGTTCTCGCACGCCGCCCAGGGCGAGCATGTCAGCCCCTTCCTGCTGCTCGACCATGCCGGTCCCGCCGAGTTCGCTCCGGCCGGCAAGCCGCGCGGCGTCGGCGTCCACCCGCATCGCGGCTTCGAGACCGTCACCATCGTCTATCAGGGCGAGGTCGAGCACCGCGATTCCACCGGCCAGGGCGGCCTGATCGGCCCCGGCGACGTGCAATGGATGACCGCCGCCTCCGGCATCCTGCATGAGGAGTTCCACTCGCAGGGCTTCACCCGCAGCGGCGGCACGCTCGACATGGTCCAGCTCTGGGTCAACCTGCCGGCGAAAGACAAGGGCGCCGCCCCCGGCTACCAGACCCTACTCGACAAGGACATTCCCGCGGTCGCGCTGCCTGATGACGCCGGCACGCTGCGCGTCATCGCCGGCGACTACCGGGGCCATGCCGGCCCGGCCCGCACCTTCACCCCGATCGACATCTGGGACCTCAAGCTGAAGCGCGACGGGCAAATCTCGCTCGCTCTGCCGGAAGGACGCACGCTCGGCCTCGTCGTCCTGCGCGGCAATGTCCTGATCAACGGTGCCGACAAGGCCCGCGAGGCCCAGTTCGTGCTGTTCGACCGCAAAGGCGGCGAAGCGACGATCGAGGCCGAGACCGACGCGACTGTGCTCGTCCTCAGCGGCGAGCCGATCGACGAGCCGGTCGCGATGCACGGCCCCTTCGTCATGAACACCCGCGAGGAGATCCGCCAGGCCATGGCCGATTTCCAGAGCGGCCGCTTCGGCAAGATTCCAGCCAAAGAAATCCCGGCCTGAAAACCGGCATCGGCGCCGTCCGCCGCCGCGATGCCGGACGTCCCTCTCTAAAGGAGAAAGACCATGACCAAGCCCTATACCCGCCTCGACAAGGACAAGGCCGCCGTGCTGCTCGTCGACCACCAGGCCGGCCTGCTCTCGCTGGTCCGCGACATCGATCCGGACAAGTTCAAGAACAACGTGCTGGCGCTGGCTGACCTCGCCAAATACTTCAAGCTGCCGACGATCCTGACGACCAGCTTCGAGGATGGCCCGAACGGCCCGCTCGTCCCCGAGCTCAAGCAGACCTTCCCCGACGCGCCGTTCATCCCGCGCCCCGGCCAGATCAACGCCTGGGACAATGAGGACTTCGTCGCGGCGGTGAAGGCGACGGGCCGAAAGCAGCTCATCATCGCCGGCGTCGTCACCGAGGTCTGCGTCGCCTTCCCGGCGCTCGCCGCGATCGAGGCCGGCTTCGACGTCTTCGTCGTCACCGACGCATCCGGCACCTTCAACGAGATCACCCGCCACTCGGCCTGGCAGCGCATGTCCGATGCCGGCGCCCAGCTGATGACCTGGTTCGGCGTCGCCTGCGAACTGCATCGCGACTGGCGCAACGATGTCGAGGGCCTGGGCGCGCTCTTCTCGAACCACATCCCCGACTATCGCAACCTGATCACCAGCTACACCACCGTCTCGGCGAAGAAGGCCTGAGCTTCCGGCGGAGCGCGGCGCGAACACCGCTGTGCTCCGCCCTCCCCTTCAGGCGAACACCAGGGAGACCTGTCATGACGACCCCCGCCAATTTCAACGGCCAGCGCCCGGTCATCGACCCCAGCGACGCGGTCATGCTGCTGATCGATCATCAGAGCGGCCTGTTCCAGACCGTCGCCGACATGCCGATGCCGGTCCTGCGCAACCATGCCGCGGCGCTCGCCCGCATGGCGACGCTCAGCAGGATGCCGCTGATCACCACCGCCTCGGTGCCTCAAGGGCCGAACGGGCCGCTGATCCCCGAGATTCATGAGAACGCGCCGCATGCGCAGTACGTCGCGCGGCGCGGCGAGATCAACGCCTGGGACAATCCCGATTTCGTCGCGGCGGTGAAGGCGACCGGGCGCAAGACCCTGATCATCGCCGGCACCATCACCTCGGTCTGCATGGCCTTCCCGTCGATCGCCGCCGCCCATGACGGCTACAAGGTCTTCGCCGTGGTCGATGCGTCGGGCACCTATTCGAAGATGGCGCAGGAGATCACGCTCGCCCGCATCGTCCAGGCCGGCGTCGTGCCGATGGACACCGCCGCGGTCGCTTCCGAGCTGCAGAAGACCTGGCATCGCGACGACGCCCAGGAATGGGCGCAGGTCTACACCAGGATCTTCCCGCCCTATCAGTTGTTGATCGAGAGCTACGTGAAGGCGCAGCAGGTCCAGAAGGACCAGGAGCAGCTCGACTCGCAGCGCGGCTGAGCTGTCACGCTCGTGAGCGGACAACCGCTTTACCAGTCTCACCCTGGGCCGCCGGAGTTCCGTGCTTCGGCGGCTCGCCCCCCAAGAGGATGATTCCGATGACGAAGGTTCTGGTTCTCTATTATTCCAGCTACGGCCATATCGAGACGATGGCGCAGGCCGTTGCCGAAGGGGTGCGCGAAGCCGGCGCCGAGGTGGTGATCAAGCGCGTGCCCGAGCTCGTCCCCGAGGAGGTCGCGCGCAAATCCGGCTTCAAGCTCGACCAGGCTGCGCCGATCGCCACGGTCGACGAGCTCCCGAACTACGACGCGATCATCCTCGGCGTGCCGACCCGCTTCGGCAATATGCCGGCGCAGATGAAGAACTTCCTCGACCAGACCGGCGGCCTCTGGGCCCAGGGCAAGCTGGTCGGCAAGGTCGGCAGCGTCTTCACCTCGACCGCGACCCAGCATGGCGGCCAGGAAAGCACGATCCTCTCGACCCACACCGTCCTGCTGCATCAGGGCATGGTCATCGTCGGCCTGCCCTACAGCTTCCAAGGCCAGATGACGCTGGCGGAGATCACCGGCGGCTCGCCTTATGGCGCCAGCACCATCGCCGCCGGCGACGGCTCGCGCCAGCCGTCCGAGAACGAGCTCGCCGGCGCCCGCTATCAGGGCCGCCACGTCGCCGGCATCGCGGCCAGGCTGGCCGGCTGAGACCCGAGCGACTCCGCGGCCCGGCAGCATGCCGGGCCGCCTTGCCCTGAGCCGCGCCGCTGCCTCACACTGCCGGCATGCCGGCATGCCGGCAGCCGCAACGGCGATAGCGCAGCCAAAGAGGATTGTCAGATGGATACCGGCATCGTCGACCACCCCGAGCAGAACCGCTTCGAGCTCGACATCGGCGGCGAACTCGCCCTCGCCTATTACAAGCTCGACGGCGACCGCATCGTGCTCACCCATACCGAGGTGCCCCAGGCGCTGTCTGGGCAAGGGATCGGCTCGCGTCTGGCCAAGGGCGTCTTCGAGCAGATCCGGGCGTCGGGCCGCAAGGTCGTGCCGCGCTGCTCCTTCATGGCCGGCTGGGTCAGCCGGCACCCGGAATATGACGACATCGTCGTGGGGTAAAAAATGGTGGGCCGGGCCGGACTCGAACCGGCACCGGCGCTGTTATGAGCAGCGAGCTCTAACCATTGAGCTACCGGCCCGCGGCAGGCCTAGCATCCGCCGGGCGCAGCGGCAACGGGCTCAAGCGCCGCCGATCAGGATGCCCGCCGCCAGCACCAGCCCGCCGCCGAGCACGACCTGGAAGGCCGCGCGGGCGAACGGCGTTTCCATATAGCGGTTCTGGATCCAGGCGATCGCCCAGAGCTCGATGAAGACCACGACGAGCGCGATCGCCGTCGCGGTCCAGAACGACGGAATCAGATAGGGCAAGGCATGGCCGAGACCGCCGAGCGCGGTCATCACTCCCGATGCAAGGCCACGCTTCAGCGGCGAGCCGCGGCCCGAGAGCTTGCCGTCGTCATGCGCCGCCTCGGTGAAGCCCATCGAGATGCCGGCACCGACCGAGGCCGAGAGTCCGACCAGGAAGGTCGTCCACGGATTCTGCGTCGCGAAGGCGGTGGCGAAGATCGGCGCCAGCGTCGAGACCGAGCCGTCCATCAGCCCGGCGAGGCCCGGCTGCACGAAGGTCAGCAGGAACTGCCGGCGCGCCGCTTTGTCCTCTGCCGACTTCGCTTCGCCGGTGAGATTATCCTCGGCGAGCTCGTCGGCCCTGCTCTCGTGCTCGGCCTCCGCCCGCGCCAGATCGCCGAGCAGGCTGCGGGTCTGCGCATCGGTGCTGCGGCCGGCAGCGGCGACATAGAAGTCGCGCGCCTGGCGCTCCATCGCTGCCGCCTCCTCGCGGATGCGATCGAGCCCGAGCGTCTCGACCAACCAGACCGGTTTGCGCTGGTAGAAATCGGCGACATGCTCGCGCCGGATCGGCACGACGACATCGCCGAAGCGGCGCCGATGATCATCGAGCAGGCGGCGCCGATGCCCGTCCTCCTCCGCCGCCATGCCGTCGAACACCGCGGCCGAGGCCGGATAGTCCTTGCGCAGCCTCTCGGCATAGACCGCGTAGATGCGGCCGTCCTCCTCCTCGGAAGCGATCGCCAGGGCGAGAATCTCGCGCTCGCTCAGGCTGTCGAAGCGACGCCGGCCGCCAAAGCCAGCCGGCAGGAACGAGGATAACATCGCGGTATCTCCTGGCGGCTCTTCGGACCCGCATCGTCATCCTGGGCGAGTGAAGCTCGACCCGTGATCCATCGTCGAGATCCGGAGCTCTACGATGAATCCCGCGCTGCGCCGCATCGCGGCTGGTCCAGGATGACGGCGTGCTTCCGGGTGAAACCCGCATGCCATAGATTAGAATAATTCTAAAATAAGTACCCTATCGCTCCACCGCAAGCCGCCCCAAACGCAACGCCCCCCGCCTTGCGGCGGAGGGCGTCGTGATATCCGGCGATGTCTGGCGCGTGGCGGCCGTCAGGCGGCCCGCGCCTGCTCGTGGCCGTGCTCTGCCGCCCCGCCCTCGCGGAAGCTGAAGCGCGAGATGTGCTCCTTCAGCGAACGCGTCTGCTCGTCGGTCAGGGCCAGCGCGGCGTTGGTCTCCTCGACCAGCGCGGCGTTCTGGTGCGCCATGGTGCCGATGCCGTCGATCTCCTTGTTGATCGTCGAAACGTCGGTCGCCTGGCCGCGGGCGGTCTGCGAGATGCCGTTCATCAGCGCCGAGAGGTCGTTGACCGAGGTCAGGATGCTGCCGAACACGGCCGAGCTCTGCTCGACCAGGCCGACGCCGACCTTGACGTCGCCATGAGCGGCCTCGACCAGCTTCTTGACGTCGTTCGAGGCGTCGGCCGAGCGCTTGGCGAGGCTGCGCACCTCGCTGGCGACCACCGCGAAGCCCTTGCCGGCATCGCCGGCTCGGGCCGCTTCCACCGCCGCATTCAGCGCCAGCAGGTTGGTCTGGAAAGCGATCTCGTCGATCATCGAGATCACCTCCGAGATCTTGCTGGAGGAGGTGCGGATGCGCTGCATCGCTTCCAGTGCCGAGGCGACCACCTGCTCGCCCTGCTGGGCGCGCTCCTCGGCGCTCTGGGCCATGCCGACGGCGGCGGCGGCGTCCTTGGCGGTTTTCTGGACATTGCTGGCGAAGGCGCCGAGCTGGTTGGTCGCGACCGAGACGGCGTTGCTCTCCTCGCTGGTGCGCTCGGCGAGGTCGGTGACGCCGTCGAGGATCTCGCTGGTCGCGCTGCGCACGGCCGAGACGGTCTCGGAGAGGCGCGCCAGCGTGCTCTCGAACTCGCCGGCGAGGCTGTTCGTGCCGTTCTTCAATTCGGCGAAGGCGCCCTGGTAGCGGCCCTCGACGCGGGCGACCAGCCGCCCGTCCGAGAGATGACCGAGCACCTCGCAGGTTTCGGACAGGCCGGTCTGGACCGTCTCGAGCAGCTCGTTGACCGAGCCTGCCAGTGCGTTGAGCTCGGCATCGGCGAAGGTGGCGTCGACACGCCGGCTGAAATCGCCCTGCGCCGCCGCGGCGACGACGACGCCGAAGGCCTCGCCGAGCTCGGCCATCATCTGCCGGCGCTGCTCCTGGGCACGCTCCTCGTCCTCGATCTTGGCGAGCTCGGCCGCGCGCAGCGCCACCGCATTGTCACGGAAGAGCAGCACGCTCTTCGAGATGTCGGCGATCTCGTCATTGCCTTTCGTGTCGACGACCGTCTCGAGCTGACCGTCGGCGATCGCCCTGGTCGCGGCCCAGAGCTTGTTCAGGCGGCCGACGATCTGGCGGCGGACATAGAACAGCGACAGCGCCAGCGCGACGAGAAGCGAACCGAGGCCGATCATGCCGAGCAAGAGCTTGCTGGTCTCGATCAGCTCTTTCGTCGACCCGACAGCGGCCTGCGCCTCGCCGCGCGCGCCCTGCACCAGGGCATCGACCTCGCGGCGCAGCTGCGCCGCCGCCTGGTCGACTTCCTTGAGGCCGCGGTTGATTCCCTCGCGGGTGGTGATGTCGCGATTGCGGATGTCGACCAGCCCCTCGCTGCCTTCGCCGATCGCGATCAGGTCCTCGACCGTGCTCGCACGCGCCTTGTTGGGCGTGATCTTCTCGGCATCGGCCAGCAGCGTGCGCAGCCGGTAGGCGATGCCATTGAAGCGCTCGCGGGCAAAGGCGAGCTTTTCCTTGTCGTTGATCTGCGCGATCTCGCGCAGCACGCCGACCATCTCGTTGACATTGGCCTGCAGCGTGCGGGCGAGATCGAAGATGGCGAAGTCGCGGTCCATCAGCGTCTTGACCGCGCCGGTCAGCGCCTCGCCCGAGAGCACGCCGAGGTCGTCGAGACCGAAGGTCACCGCGAACCTGGCCTGCTCGGCCTCGCCGCTCGCCGCCTTGACGAAGGCGTCATAGGCCTTGCCGAGCTTCTCCAGCGTGGCGGCCCCTTCCGAGGCAACACGCAGGCGCTCGCCGGTCAGGTCGTTGATGTCGTTGATCTGGCGCGAGAGGCCGTCGAGCGCGGTCTGCGCCTTCTTGTTGTCGACATTGCCCTGCTCGCCGATCTTGCGGACGAGGTCGAACTGGCGGGCTTCGACCTTGTCGAACTCGCCGGTCAGCGCCGCCCGCTCGCGCACGCTCTGCACTTCCATGAAGCGCGGCGCCAGCGCCGTCGAGGCCGTGGCCGCCTGCGAGAGTTCGAGCGCGAGCTCGACCACCGGCATCTTGCGCTCGACCATGTCGGCGACCGTGCTGCCGACCCTGCCATAGGAGAACCAGGCGACCAGCGAGGCCGCGATCGTCAACACCGTCAGGACGCCGAGCGCGGCATAGATGCGCGCTGCGATCCCGATACGCGAGCCCTTCTGGCGCGCAGGCTTCACAGTCTTCGGCATTGACACGGTACTCCTGTAGGCATTTCCGGCAGCGCGGCGCTGGCCGGAGCGGATCGCGGACGATGGGGCGAGCGGCCGACGATGGTCAGCCACGGAACGGTTATGATCTTGATGATGCGCGACGGCGGCTCGTCGGCACGGCGCCATGTTCCGGCGACGGCGCGAGCCGAGCTTCATTCGCCGACAGATGACGGCGATCGATCATGCAGGACCTCCCAGCCCCTGGCAGAGCGGCCCCGGTGGACCGATCACCGGCAGAATTGCGGAGGTCCGCTTAAAGAACGCTTAAGTTGCCGGATTCTTCTGAATCACTCGGCCAGGGCACCCGTTCACGTCTCGTTAGGGTTTGCGCCCCGCCTCAGCCTGCCGGCAGCGGCGGCACTGGCCGCGGCTTGCCCTCGTCGTCGATCGCAACGAAGGTGAAGGTCGCGTCCGTGACCTTCTCGTGCAGCGTGGTGCGGAAGCGCCTGGCCCAGGCCTCGACCTGGATCTTCATCGAGGTCCGCCCGACCGACTTCACCGAGGTGTAGACGCTGAGCACGTCGCCGACCTTGACCGGGCGGATGAAGGTCATCGCCTCGACCGCGACCGTCACCACGCGCCCCTGCGCCCGGTCGACACCGGCGATGCCGCCGGCGGAGTCCATGCGCGACATCACCCAGCCGCCGAAGATGTCGCCATTGGCGTTGGTGTCGGCCGGCATGGCGATGGTGCGCACGGTCAGGGTGCCGCAGGGTTCTTCGGCAGAGGCCACGCCAGACTCAGTCATCGTTGTCCTTCCCTTCCTCGATATGGAAGGAGTGGAGCACACGATGCAGGATCGGCGCCAGCACGAAGCCGGTGGCGATCACCACAAACAGCCCTGAGAAGATCGCATAGAAGCCGGCGAAGACCTTGCCGCCCGCGGTCTTGAGCTCGGCGACCGGCCCCATGCCGGAGAGGATCATCGCCGCATTGACGAAGGCGTCGACCGCGCTCATGCCCTCGCTGGCAGCATAGCCGATCATGCCGATCGCCAGACCGACGACGGTGAGGGCCAGCCAGAGCAGCATCGCCCGGCCCATGCGCAGAGCGAAGCGCTGGAACGGGATCAGCCCTTCGTGGCGGCGCTCGAAGCGCGTCAGGCGCAGCATTGCCATCTCCACGACAGCCGGACCTGCCCGAGGGATCGGCACTGTTCCGGTACAAGCATGGCGCCGCCTTTGTCGTTGAGCAGGGTTCCGATAAGCGCCACTATCCGTCAAGCCAAGCGGGACCGGCAATGCAGGCGGATTGGGAACTGGTACGAGCCGCGCCGCGGCCCGATCTCGCGGGCGCCGTCATCGGCTATACCGGCTATCGCGAGCGCCGCGCCGAGCCGGTCCTGCGCCGCGAGGTGCCGGGGCTGCTCATCCCGCTGATCATCAACTTCGCAGCGCCCTTCACGCTTTCCGTCGCGGATGGCGACAGCACCGCGCCGCACGCCTTCGCAGCCGGCCTCATCGACCGCCCTGTGCTGGTCTCTTCGCCCGGCCTGGCCGCCTGCGTGCAGATCGACCTCACCCTGGCCGGAGCCTATCGCTTCTTCCAGCTCGACCAGCGCGAGATGGCCGGCCGGATCGTCGACCTCGACGATCTCGGCCCGTTGCGCCATCTCGGCCTCCGCCTGCGCGAATGCCGGTCCTGGGCCGAGTGCTTCGCCCTGCTCGACCATGTCATCGGCCAAAGGCTGGCGCGCGGTCGCAGCGTGTCGCCGGAGGTCGCCGCCGGCCTCGCCTGGCTGGCGGCACGGCGCGGCAGCGGCCGCATGCGCGACCTTGCCGCCACGACCGGCTGGAGCGAGCGCCATTTGACCCGGCGCTTCGCCACCGAGACCGGATTCGGGCCGAAGACCATCGCCCGTATCCTGCGCTTCGAGCATGCCCGCGAGCTGGCGGCACGCGACCGGCCCGGCGGCTGGGCTGCGATCGCTCAGTCTGCCGGCTATGCCGACCAGGCCCATATGACCCGCGAGTTCACCGCTTTGAGCGGCCTGCCGCCCGCCGCCCTCGCCCGCAACGACGCCGGCGCGCACGGCATACTGGAACCGGGCTGAAGTCCGTTTCGTTCAAGACGGCGCGCGCCCTCTCGGCTTTGCTGGCGCGACCATGCAACCGGAGATGCCCCGATGCCGCAACCTGCCGCCATCTATATCAGCCTGCGCTACCGCGATGCGGTGAAGATGGTCGACTGGCTCGTCGAGGCCTTCGGCTTCGAGAAGCACGCCGTCTTCCTCTCGGAGGACGGCAGCAAGGTCGTGCACGCCGAGCTGCGGCTCGGCGAGGGCATCGTCATGTTCGGCTCGAGCGAAGGCACCGACTTCGCCAAGCTGGTCAAGACGCCCTTCGAGCTCGGCGGCACCACCGCCTCGCCCTATGTCGCGACGAGCGACATCGACGCGCTCTGCGAGCGGGCCCGCAAGGCCGGCGCGGTGATCACGATGGAGCCGACCGACCAGCCCTATGGCAGCCGCGACTTCATCTGCAAGGACCCGGAAGGCCATGTCTGGTGCTTCGGCACCTACCGGCCGGGCGCCGACCCGGCCTGATCAGGCCGCTGCCAGCTTCGGCCGGGCCTTCAGCATCAGCCAGCAGACGATCGAGAGGTTGATCAGGTTCCAGGCGAGGCCGTTGAGGAAGGCGAGCCGGTAGGATGCGGTCGCGTCGAAGATCAGGCCCGAGACCCAGCCGCCGAAGGCCATGCCGAAGATCGTCGCCGACATCACCACGCCGATGCGCGCCCCCGCTTCGCGCGGCGGCATGTAGTCGCGGATCGCCACCGCATACATCGGCACGATCCCGCCCTGGAACAGGCCGAAGATGCCAGTGACGATGAAGAGCGAGCTCAGCCCGTCGAACCAGAGATAGAGGAAGAGCGCCATGCCCTGCATCAGCGAGGACAGGGCCAGCGTCGCGGTGCCGCCGATCTTGTCGGCAACGAACCCCGAGCCGACACGGCTGACGATGCCGAGCGCCATCATCACCGTCAACATCTCGGCGCCGCGCGCCACGCCGTAACCGAGGTCGCTGCAATAGGCGACGATATGGACCTGCGGCATCGACATCGCGACGCAGCAGCAGAACCCCGCGACGACCAGCAGGAGCTGGAGCTGGTTCGGCGACAGCCCGAGGCTGCCGCGCGCCCCGGCGCTGGTCGCCTCGGCCGCCGCGAGTGTCGCCGCGCTTGGCCGGCGCCGGAACAGCGGCGCCAGCGGCATCATCACCGCGAACGCCGCAATGCCGAGCCACAGATGCGTCGTGCGCAAGCCATGCGTCTCGACGCCCCAATTGATCAGCTGCGGCCAGAACATGCCGGCGAGATAGCTGCCGGACGCACCGAAGACCACGGCGAGGCCGCGATAGCGTTTGAACCAGTGCGACAGGTCGGCGATCAGCGGCGAGAACCCCGTCGCGGCGCCGAGCCCGATCAGGAAGCCATGCGCCAGCGTGAACTGCCAGAGCGTGCCGGATACCGATGCCAGTGCATAGCCGGTGGCCAGCAAACACGCGCCGAGCACGATCGGCCACATGATGCCGAAGCGATCGACCAGGCGGCCCATGACGATGTTGCCGATGCCGAAGCCGATCATGGCGAAGGTATAGGGCAGCGAGGCATCGGCGCGCATGACGCCGAACTCCCGCTGCACCGCCGTCACCACCACCACGGCCGACCAGGAGCCGACGCACGCCACCGTTCCGATCAGCAGGGCAAGCGCCAGCCTGAACCAGGCATAGGGCGAATCCGGCGCGTAGCGCGCGTCCTGGGCGTCCATGTTTCCTCGCGAGCCCGACGGAGAACGATTTTCTCTCTGCCCGAGCATTAGGCAGCGCGCCTGTTCGCCACAAGCGCACAGGCGCTGGGCCGATGCGGCGCGGATGTGGGGTCGTCCCGCATCCCCTCACCACTTGCATCGCCTTGCAGGGCGGGCATGCTCGGCGCCCTGCTGGGAGGCACGATGGCAAGAATCTGCATCTACGGCGCCGGCGCGATCGGCTGCTATCTCGGCGGGCGGCTCGCGGCCGGAGGCGCCGAGGTCGGCTTCATCGGCCGCCCCGGCATCGGCGAGGAGTTGCGGACGCATGGCCTGACGCTGACGCATTACGACGGCCGCGACTGGCGCGTCGCGCCGGAAGCGATCGCCTTCTCGACCGAACCGGACGCCGCCGCGGCGGCCGATCTCGTTCTCGTCACGGTCAAGTCCGGCGCCACGGCGCAGGCCGCTGCCGAGCTTGCCGGCGTCGTCCCGCCAAAAGCCGTGGTGATCAGCTTCCAGAACGGGATCGGCAATGCCGACGTGCTGCGCGCCGCCCTGCCCGGCCGCAGCGTGCTCGCCGGCATGGTGCCGTTCAATGTCGTGAGGCGCGGCCCCGGTGCCTTCCATCAGGCGTCCGAAGGCGAGCCCGAGGCCGAGGACTCATCGGCACTGGCGCCCTTCCTCGCCGATTTCACGCGCGCCGGCTTCGCCTTGCGCCGGCACCGCGACATGCCGCCGGTGCAATGGGCCAAGCTGCTCTTCAACCTCAACAACGCCGTCAACGCCCTCTCCGGCCTGCCCTTGCAGCAGGAGCTGGCGCAGCGCGACTACCGTCGCTGCCTCGCCCTCGCCCAGGCCGAAGCGCTCGACCTCCTGGCGCAGGCCGGAATCGCGCCGGCCCGGCTGACGCCGCTGCCCGCAGGCTGGGTCCCGGCATTGCTGCGCCTGCCCGATGGGCTCTTCGCCCGGCTCGCCCGCAAGATGCTGGCGATCGACCCGTCGGCGCGCTCCTCCATGGCCGACGACCTCGCCGCCGGCCGCAGGACCGAGGTCGACTGGATCAATGGCGAGGTGGTCAGGCTGGCGCAGCGGCTCGGCAAGAGCGCGCCGGTGAACGAGCGGCTGGTCGCGCTCGTCCACGCCGCGGAGGCGGGCGAGGCACGGCAGCGCTGGAGCGGCGCGGCCTTGCTGGCCGGGCTCTCGGCGAGCGCCGGGCGAGGCTAGCTCAGCCTTTGCGCCCGGTCAGGTCGGCGTATTGCTCGGCCGGGAGCGGGCGCCCGAGCATATAGCCCTGCATGTAGTTGCAGCCTTCGTCGATCAGGAAATCGAGCTGCTCGCGTGTCTCGACGCCTTCGGCCACCACCTCGATGTCGAGCGCATGACCGAGCGCGATCACCGCGCGCGTGATCGCCGCCGCCTCCGAGGCGACGCCGAGATTGGCGACGAAGCTGCGGTCGATCTTCAGCGTCGAGAGCGGGAACATGTGCAGATAGGAGAGCGAGGAATAGCCCGTGCCGAAATCGTCGAGCGCGATCCGCACGCCGAGCGCCTTGATCCGGTGCAGCACCAGCATGGTCCGGTCGAAATCGGTGATCATCACCCCTTCGGTGATCTCGAGCTCGAGCCGGTCCGGCTCGAGGCCGGTCTCGACCAGCACCTCGTCGATCAGCCCCGGCAGGTCGCCATAGCGGAACTGCAGCGGCGAGACGTTGACGGCGATGCGCAGCGGCTTCTCCCAGCTCGCCGCCTCGGTGCAGGCCTGGAGCAACAGCTCCCGCGCCAGCGGCAGGATCAGCCCGCTTTCCTCCGCCGCGGGAATGAAGTCCGACGGGGAGACGACGCCGCGTTCGGGGTGGACCCAGCGCGCTAGGGCCTCGAACCCGGTCAGGACTCCCGCCGCCGAGAAGACCGGCTGGTAGTGCAGATGCAGCTGCCTCTGCTCGATCGCGGCCTCGAGATCCTTGGCGAGGTAGTGGCTGCTGCTCGCGACGCTCGGGCCGGGTTGCGCCCCCGAATTGACGTCGACCATCAGGTTGATCGCGCCGGTCAGTTTCCCGGCCATGTCGTAGAGCGGCGTCGGCAACGGCATGAAACGCACCCTGCTGCCGTCAGGGCGCTCCGCCAGCGCCTCGACGCCACGGATCTCGCGTTCCTCCCGCAGCGCGATCGCCATCGGGCAATCCTCGAACGGCAAAGGCGAACCATCGGTCCGGAACAGCTTGTGGCTGATGCACCAGCGATCGCGGCCGAGCTGCGGCTCGCGCCCGACGAGCTGGACAGCGGCCTGGTTGAAATAGGTCACGTACCCGTCGGGGTCGGTCGTGTAGAGCGCGACCGGCAGGCGCGCCACGATCTCGCGGAATCGGCTGTCGCCGCCGCGGCTGCGCCCCGCAACCTGGGATTTGTCCGGCGTCTTGCCGGAAGGCTTCGGAGGCATGCTGACGATCTCGGTATCGGCGGGCGAAGTCACGATATCAAAGCCCAAAAAACCGAATAAAGTTTTAAATGGCACTTCCGCCGCGGACAGATCAGCCAAATGACAGGCGAAACCGTCGATAAAGCGGGAAAATTTCTTGTATAAATTAGTTCAAAATCTTTGGTTACCCTAGGGATATTGCAGTCGTTTCCAAACCGCTGAAACTTTTATCGATCCGTGCATGTGCACGAAAGAAACATTTCTGACGCCCGGCCAGAGATTTCCTCAAATCCTTATTTGAACAGGCGTTCGCCTTGCTCGTCGATCAACTGCCTGGCCTTGACCAAGGCGAAGTCCGCCGCCTCCTCGGCCCCCGGAAAGCGGTCGGCCCGAATGAAGCGATGGCTCTTCACCTCGCCATCGATCTCCTTCTCGATCACGCCGGCGAGCTGCTGCTGCCCGCCTTCTGCGAACGGCGTCGCATGAATGGTGAAGCCCTTGTACTCGGCGCTCTTCAGCGGCGCGGCAGGGCCGGCCGGCTTGGTCTCCTTGCGGCCGAACAGGGATTTGAGAAAGGACATGGCGGGCTCCGTCTGGTTCGCGCTGTATAGCGCAGATGCGAGCCGCTTGGCCAAGGCCCACGGCATCTCCCGTGGAAATCGAGGGCCGGCAGCCCCTGTCGGGCGGGGCCACCGGCCATTGCGAGATACCCCTCTGGCGTGGCGACGCCGGCATCACCATGTCTTCATGAGACAGGGCAGAACAGAAGCCCGTCCCTCTCGGCGTTCTTCTTGGCCCGCTCTGTCGCAGGAGCAGCCATCATGCGCTTCCTCAAGCCTGTTCTATCGACTTTGCTGGCCGTGCCGCTGCTGTCCGCTACGGCACATGCGCAATCCCCTGCCGGTATCCCTTGCGCCGATCGCAACACGGCGACGGCGCAACTGCACGAACTCTATGGCGAACGCCGGATCGGTTATGGTCTTGCTGCAAACGGCAGCGTGATCGAACTCTTCGCCGCTCCGAACGGCTCCTTCACCCTGTTCGCGACCTTGCCGCACGGCGTGAGCTGCCTGATCGCAACCGGGCAGTCCTGGGAGCCGCCGCCGGATCCGGAGTACTACGCCGGACGATGAGGCCCGCCGCCTGAAGCAAGCAACGCGGCACCGCTCCTGCCGGGAGCGGGGAAAGCGCCCCTTACCAGCATCCCCTCCTCCGCGCTCGGCCCTTGCGCCTCGTCTCAGAATAGTACCATACTAGATGGTATTATTCTGGAGGCCGTCATGAATGCCTGGCTCGCCCTCGCGGCTGCTCTTGCCGCCGCCACGACCTTGATCCACGCCGTTCTCGGCGGCCGGCATGTCGCCGCCCCGTTGCTGGCGGCCGAGCGGCTGCATGCCGTGCCGAAGTTCACCATGTATTATTGCTGGCACCTGGTGACGATCGTGCTCGCCGCGCTGGCGCTCGCCTTCGGCCTCGTCGCGAGCGGCCAGGGCAGCCGTGACCTCGCGCTCTTCGCCACCGCCGGCGCGGCGTTGTTCTGCCTGTGGAGCCTCGGCATGATCGGCCTGTTCCGCCTGCGGATCGCGCATTTCCCGCAATGGGTGCTGTTCGCGGCGATCACGGCGAGCGGCGTCATCGGCCTCTGGCAGTGACCTCCCCTCTCCCGCGCCGCTTCCGCCTGAACGACTGGCTCGCGCTCGGCCTTGCCGCGCTCGCCGAGCAGGGACCGTCCGGGCTGACGATCGAGGCGCTCTGCCGCCGCGCCGGCAAGACCAAGGGCTCGTTCTACGCCCATTTTCCCGCGATCGAGGCCTATCTCGCCGCGCTCGCCGGCCATTGGCGCGAGACCTTCACGCTGCGATTGATGCAGGAGGCCGACCGGAGCGCAGCGGCCCAGGACCGGCTGATCGCGCTCGACCGCATGGCGCTCGCCCTCGATATCCGCGTCGAACAGGGCATGCGCCGCCTCGCCCAGCTCGATGCCGGCGTGGCTGCGACCTGCGCCGAGGTCGACCGCGAGCGCATCGGCTATCTGGAAAGGCTCCATGGCGAGAGCGGGCGCTTCACGCCGGAGGAGGCCCTCGCGGTGGCCCGCGTCGAATACGCCGCCTTCATCGGCTTCCAGCAGCTCGACCTCGGCCTGTCGCCGCAGGAATTGCACGACTGCTACGGCACCTTCATGCGGCTGCTTGTCAGACCCACAGGCGACTGACGGCTCAGGCGAGGTGCAGCACGACCTCGCGCCGATGCGGGCTGGCGCGGTGCTCGAACAGGTAGATGCCCTGCCAGGTGCCGAGCGCCAGCCTGCCACCGCTCACGGGAATCGAGAGCGAGACCGGCAGCACCGACGCCTTGATATGGGCCGGCATGTCGTCCGGCCCCTCGGCGCGGTGGAGGAGATAGGCCATCGCCGGATCGTCCGCTGGCGGCACCAGCCGGACGAAGAAGGCGGCAAGGTCGCGCCTGACGTCGGGATCTGCATTCTCCTGGATCAGCAGCGAGCAGGAGGTATGGCGCAGGAACAGCGTCAGCAGGCCGACATCGACAGCGGCCTCGCGCACGAAGCGAGCGACGGCGTCGGTGAACTCGTAGAGCCCCGCCCCGCGCGTTTCGATCGCGAGGCGGGTCTGTTTCCCTGTCATCAACGCTCGGTCAGCGCCAGCTTGGCGCCGAGCGCGACGAAGGCCGCCGCGAAGGTGCGTCTGAGCCAGGCCATCACCGCCGGCCGGCTCACCACCTTGTCGCGCATCGCCGCGGCGAACAGGCCGTAGAGCGCGAAGACGACGAAGGTCATCGCCATGAACACGCCCGAGAGCTCGAGCATGCGCGTCATCGGGCTCGCCTCGTTGGTGGCGATGAACTGCGGCAGGAAGGCAACGAAGAAGATCGAGAGCTTGGGGTTGAGCACGTTGAGCGCCAGGCCGTCGACCAGCACGCGCCAGGCCGAGCGCTTGTCGGCCGTGGTCTCGACGCTGAGCGCGCCCTGCTCCTTCAGGGTCTGCCAGGCCATCCACAGCAGATAGGCGACGCCGGCATATTTGACGATCGAGAAGGCGAGCGCGCTGGCGTGCAGCAGCGCCGCGAGGCCCATCATCGCGGCGATCAGATGCGGCACGATGCCGAGCGTGCAGGCGAAGGAGGCGAGCAGGCTGGCCTTGGCCCCGCGCGTCAGCCCGGCGGCGATGGTGTAGATGGCGCCCGTCCCGGGCGAGGCGACGATGATCAGCGAGGTCAGCAGGAATTCGAGGGACACAGCTTCACTCCAGCTCCAGCGACGCTGCCGGAGCCGCATCGATATCCCTGTCTCGGGCGCCTTGCTAGCCCAGTCCTTCGAAGATCCCGCCGATCACCGAGACGACCGCCTCGCCGGTCGCGACCACGACGGTCCCGGCGCCTTCGACGACAGTCCCGACCACCTCCACGGCAACGCCGACCGCATCGATCGTGACATTGCTGGCGACGTCGAGCACACCGCTGACGACGTCTCCGGCAGCCGAGCCTTCCTCTTCCTGCTTCTTCGCTTGCGGAGGCAGGTTCGCCTGCAGCGCCGCCTTGGCGGCCTCGATCTCCTCGGCGCTCGGGATACCAGCCATCTCTGCTCCTCCAAAGGAAGCCCCGATAGTGAGGCTCATCTTAGCAGAACTGTGACAGCCAGGGCTGATTTTGCTGCATGCGCCGCCGGCCGGGTGAGGCCGAGCGACGCCTCAGCGCGTTCGCGCGATATCGTGGACCGCGGCGAGCAGGCGCTCGATGTCCTGCTCGCTCGTGAGATAGCTGACGGAGGCACGCACGATGCCGGCAAGCCCGCGCGCCTCCATGTCGAACGGCGTGTAGGCGGGCCCGTTTGCCCCGACCGAAATCCCGGCGCTCGCAAGCCGGTCTTTGACGACATTGACGTCGAGATCGCCGACAGTGAAGGAAATCAGCCCGGAGCGCTGCAGCCCGAGGTCCCGGATCGCAACGCCCGCAATCGCCGCGAGCTCGGCCCGCAGCCGGTTCGCGGTCAGATCGATCTGCTCCCGGATCGTGGATATGCCGAGCGCCAGCGCCTCGTGAAGCGCCGCACCGAGCCCCAGCAGCAAGGCGACCGGCTGCTCGCTCGTCTCGAACATTCTCGCATCGCTGCGCGGCGCCGGCCCATCCCCGCTCCAGGGCGCCGAAAGGACGTCCGAGAATACGGTGTCGAGCCGTGCCTGGAAGGAGCGGCGGACATAAAGGATGGCCGTCCCCCGCGGGCCGCGCAGGTGCTTGCGGCCCGCCCCTTTGAGCACGTCGCAGCCGATCGTTTCGACATCGACCGGAATCTGGCCGAGCGCCTGGCCTGCATCGACGAAATAGGGAATGCCCGCAGCGCGCGTCACCTGGCCGATCGCCGCCGCGTCGTTGATCAGGCCGCCATTGGCCGGCAACCAGGTCAGGGCAACGAGGCGGACGCGCTCGTCGATCATCCCTGCGAGCGCGTCGGGATCGACCGAGCCGTCCTCACGACAGGGGATCACCTCGATCCGCGCCCCGGAACGCGCCGCCGCGCGCTGCATCGTCGCGAGGTTGCCGCCCCATTCCTGGCGCCCGACCAGAATGCGGTCGCCGGCACGCATTGGCGGCAGGGCGGCGAAGGCGAGCCCCCAGCCGGCAGAGCCGCTCGAGGTGAAGGCGATCTCCGCGGGAGTGGCGTTGAGAAGGCGGGCAGCATCGGCGCGCGCCTGCTCCAGGCTGCCCTGGACCGCGACGCTGGCCTCATGCGGGCCATAGGCGGCCTCGCGCCGGAGCTGCTCGGTCACCGCAGCGAGCGTGCCGGCGGACATCAGCGAGGCGCCGGCGTGGTTGAAGTGGATGCTGGTCGCACAGCCCGGCGTCGCGGCGCGGAGCGCTTCGATATCGAGACGACCACCCGTGTCCATCGGCTTGGCCGCAGCGGGCAGCGCATGTCCAGGCATCGGTGGGCGGTCGGCGATCAGCATGGTCCAGATCCTCTCGATCCCGACGATGACAGCGTCGTTCGCGGCAGACCAATTCGAAGTATCCCGCGCTGCGATCGATCTGGCTCATGTGTTTCGTCTTCTGTAAGGCTTTGCGTCCGATCGCTGGGACTCCACGGCATGCGCTCCTCGCCCGTCCTGCCACCGCTCCACGCTTTGCGCGCCTTCGAGGCTGTCGGCCGCCTCCTGAGCTTCCGCCGTGCCGGCGAGGAATTGCTGATCACGCAAAGCGCCGTCAGCCATCACATCCGGACCCTGGAAGAGGCATTGGGAACCCTGCTGTTCGAGCGCAGGGCGCGCAGCATCGCCTTGACCGCAGCAGGCGCGCGCTATCTCGACAGCATCTCGCAGGCCTTCGCTTTGGTCGCCGAGGGAACCCGCGAGGTCCGCTCGCATGCCACCCGCCAGACATTGACGGTGAGCCTGCTGCCATCCTTCGCCGCCAACTGGCTGGTGTCTCGCCTCGCCGATTTCCGCGCCGCCTACCCGCAGATCGAGCTTATCCTCGACCCCACGCTGAACCAGGCCAATCTCGCGGCCGGAGAGGCGGACATCGCCATTCGCTATGGCGTGGGCGAGTGGCCGGGCCTGCGCTGCGAGTTGCTCGCCACCGAACGGCTCATGCCGGTCATGAGTCCGGAGCTGGCGGTGCGCCAGCCACTCGCGAAGAGCGACGATATCCTCGGGCACACCCTGCTGATCAGCCATCGCCCCACCGAATGGGAGGCCTGGTCCCGGCATGCCGCGCTCGACCTCGCCGCGGCCCGCCGGCTGCAGCTGACGGACTACAACATCGTCCTGCAGGCCGCGCTCAATGGTCAGGGGGTCGCAATGGGCCGGAGCCTTCTGGTCGCGGAGCACCTCCGCCGTGGCACATTGCTCGCGCCATTGCCGGGTTTTGCGACCGCGCCAGGGCTTGGATACTGGGCGGTCCTGCCCTGCGGCGGCCCAGGCAAGCCGGCCGCGACGATGTTCGTGAACTGGCTCAGGCGCGAAATCGCTGAGACCTGAGGCCCGATCCGCGGGAAGGCGATCGCTCCCGCCAAAATGAAACGGGGCGCTGCAGCGCCCCGTTCGAACTCCGTCTCAATTGTCCAGGAAGCTCCTGAGCTTCCGGCTGCGGCTCGGATGCTTGAGCTTGCGCAGCGCCTTCGCCTCGATCTGGCGGATGCGCTCGCGGGTGACGCTGAACTGCTGGCCGACCTCCTCGAGGGTATGGTCGGTGTTCATGCCGATGCCGAAGCGCATGCGCAGCACGCGCTCCTCGCGCGGGGTGAGCGAGGCGAGCACGCGCGTGGTGGTCTCGCGCAGGTTCGACTGGATCGCCGCGTCGATCGGCAGGATCGCGTTCTTGTCCTCGATGAAGTCGCCGAGATGGCTGTCTTCCTCGTCGCCGATCGGGGTCTCCAGCGAGATCGGCTCCTTGGCGATCTTCAGGACCTTGCGCACCTTCTCCAGCGGCATGGCCAGCTTCTCGGCCAGCTCTTCCGGGGTCGGCTCGCGGCCGATCTCGTGCAGCATCTGGCGCGAGGTCCGGACGATCTTGTTGATCGTCTCGATCATGTGCACCGGGATGCGGATGGTGCGGGCCTGATCGGCGATCGAGCGGGTGATCGCCTGCCGGATCCACCAGGTCGCGTAGGTCGAGAACTTGTAGCCCCGGCGGTACTCGAACTTGTCGACCGCTTTCATCAGGCCGATATTGCCTTCCTGGATCAGGTCGAGGAACTGCAGGCCGCGGTTGGTGTACTTCTTGGCGATCGAGATCACGAGACGCAGATTCGCCTCGATCATCTCCTTCTTCGCCTGCCGCGCCTCGCGCTCGCCCTTCTGGACCATCAGCACGATCTTGCGGAACTCCTGGATCTCCAGGCCGGTCTCCGACGCCAGGGTATGGACGTCCTCGCGCAGCTCGCGGATGCGCTCCTTCTCCTGCGCGACGAATTCCCTCCAGCCGCGCGAGCCGAGCTTGGAGACGCGCAGCAGCCACTTCGGATCGAGTTCGGCGCCGATATGCTGCTTCAGGAAGTCGTCGCGGGCGACGCCATAGCTCTCGGCCAGGCGCAGCAGGCGGGTCTCGTGCGAGATCAGGCGCTTGTTGATGTCGTAGAGCTGCTCGACCAGCGCCTCGATGCGGTTGTTGTTGAGCGAGAGCGACTTCACCGCAACGATGATGTCGTCCTTCAGCTTCTTGTATTTGCGGTCCTGCGACGGCGAGAGCTTGGTGTTCTCCAGCCGGTTGGCGATATCCTGGTCCTGCAGGCGGCGCAGCTTGGTGTAGTTGCTGGCGATCGAGTCGAAGGTCTCGAGCACGCGCGGCTTGAGCTCGGCTTCCATGGCCGAGAGCGAGACGTTGTTCTCGAGGTCGTCGTCGTCCATGCCCTCGGGCGGAGCCTCGCCCTCGGGCGCAGCCTCCTCGGCCGGTTCCGCACCTTCCTCGCCTTCACCCGGCATCTGCTCCGGGTTCTTGCCGTCGGGGCCGGCATAGGTCGCTTCGAGGTCGATGATGTCGCGCAGGAGGACCTTGCCCTCGTTGAGCTCATCGCGCCAGATGATGATCGCCTGGAAGGTCAGCGGGCTCTCGCAGAGTCCGGCGATCATCGCCTCGCGGCCGGCCTCGATGCGCTTGGCGATCGCGATCTCGCCCTCGCGCGAGAGCAATTCGACCGAGCCCATCTCGCGCAGATACATGCGGACCGGATCGTCGGTGCGCTCGGTCGGCTCGAGATTGCGCTTGGTCTCGACCGGCAGCGCCGAGCGCTGCGCTTCGACCATGTCGCCGCCCTCGGCCTCGTCCTCGCCATCGTCCTTGCCGCGGGCCGCGCGTTCTTCGCCGGCCGCTTCGGGATCCTCGTTGTCGACGACGTTGATGCCCTGCTCGCTGAGCTGGCCGAGCACGTCCTCGATCTGCTCGGAGGAGAACTCCTCCGAGGGCAGGACCTCGTTCAATTCGTCATAGGTGACATAGCCGCGCTTCTTGGCGAGCTTGATCATCCGCTTGACGGCCTGATCGGTGAGATCCAGCAGGGGGCTGTCCGTGCTCGGGGGCGCTTCCGGGGAACCCGGTTCGGACTTGTCCCGCTCGCTCACTTTGGTCGCCATCAATCAGCGCTCCGCCTTCTTGCGCGCCGGTGCTGTCGCTCCGACGCATAAAAGGGCGCCGCGGCAGCCGTCGCTGCCGCGCACCCACCCAATTCATCCATCGCAGATAGCGCCGACCATCGTTGATGAATCGTGCACCATCTCAAAAGCGATCCCCGAACCTGCCGACGAAAAGCAACGCGCCAGCCTGGCTACTTGTCGGAATTCGCCTCGGTCCCCTCGATCGTCTCGAGGCGAGCCTTGACGTCCTTCATCCAGGCGAAATTGGCTTCCGTTGGTTCGTCAGCCAATGCGCGTTCGGCTGCCTTCAGCTCGCTATGTAGCGTGCGTGCGCGATGATGCAAGACGAGAGCCTGACGAATCGAATCAAAAACCGATTCCGGATCAGCCGTTTGCGCCAGCTTCAGCCGTTCGGCCGGCTGGGTGACGGCGAGCAGCGCCGCCTGCGCTTCACCGACCCGGGTCTGCTCCAGCCGCTGCCCGAACGCCTCCTGGTCGAAGGCACCGTCGATCGCGGCATCGAGCAGCGCCTGGCGGAAGCGCTCGGCCGCCGGCCCGTCGAGCGCGAGCTCGGCGATCTCGTCGACGCAGCGCATGACGAGATCGGGATGGCTCGCCAGCGCCAGCAGGATGAAGGCCTCGCGCGGGTTCTCGCCATGCCGGCGTTGCATCAGCGGCGAACTGGTGAGCTGCGGGCTCGGCCGCACCAGCGCAAGCGGCGGCCTGTCCTGGCCGCGCTGAAATCCACGCCCGCCGCGCGCGCCACCGGAAAACCCACCGGAAAACCCGTTCTGGCGCCGCCCCTCGAAGCGCTCCTGCTGCGGCGGGGCGAAGAGCTGCCCGATGCGCTCGTCGATCTCGCGGCGATAATGCCGGCGCGTCGCCTCGTCGCGGATCAGGCCGAGCGGCTCCTTCAGCCGGCGCTCGAAGGCGGCGCGCCGCTCCGGGGTATCGAGCTGGCTCGCCTCGAACTCGCGGGACCAGAGCATGTCGACGAGCGGCTTGGCCGAGCCGATCACCTCGGCGACCGCGGGCTTGCCGCCGGAGCGGGCGAGATCGTCGGGGTCCTGCCCCTCGGGCAGCAAGGCGAAGGAGAGCGACTTGCCCGGCTCCAGCATCGGCAGCGCGAGATCGATCGCCCGGCCCGCCGCCTTGCGGCCGGCCTTGTCGCCATCGAGGCAGATCACCGGCTCGCCCGCCATGCGCCAGAGCAGCGCAAGCTGATCCTCGGTCAGCGCCGTGCCGAGCGGCGCCACCACCTGCGGGAAGCCGGCGAGCGTCATCGCGATCACGTCGACATAACCCTCGACCACGATCACCTGGCCGGTGTCGTGCGCGGCTTTGCGGGCATTGTGATGGTTGAACAGCAGCGCGCCCTTGTGGAAGAGCGGCGTCTCCGGCGAGTTCAGGTACTTGGCCGGCACGTCGGCGCTCATCGCCCGGCCACCGAAAGCGATCACCCGCCCGCGCGCATCGTGGATCGGGAACATGATCCGGTCGCGGAAGCGGTCATAGGGCACGGCGATCTCCTCGCCATGCACCAACAGGCCGGTCTCCATCATCGCATCGGCGCCGACGCCCTTACCGGCGAGATGGTCGCGCAGGGCAAAGCGGTCGGGCGGCGCATAACCCATGCGGAAGAGCTGCCGTGCCTCGCCTTCCAGCCCGCGGCCCGAGAGATAGCGCCGCGCCAGCCCGCCGCGCTCCGATTGCAGTTCGGCCTCGAAGAAGCGCGCCGCCAGCTCGACGACCTCGTGCAGCCCCTTGCGCTTCTCTTCCTGCGCCTGCGCCTCGAAGGAGACCTTCGGCAAGGTGACGCCGGCTTCCGAGGCGAGCTTCTCGACCGCCTCCGGGAAGGAGAGCCCCTCGGTCTCCATCACGAATTTGAAGATGTCGCCGTTCTTGCCGGAGGAGAAATCGAAGAACGAGCCCTTCTGGTCGTTGACGAAGAAGGACGGCGTCTTCTCGGCATTGAAGGGCGAGAGCCCCTTCCACTCGCGGCCGGCCTTGGCGAGGCGCACGCGCTTGCCCACGACCGCCGAGACAGGCAGCCGCGCCTTGATCTCCTCAAGAACGGAGGGCGGGAACTTCATGGCTTCCTATCTGGCCGCTGCGGATCCGATTGCCAACCACGGAAACCGCCATTGCCGGGCTTATGGTCCATATCCACAGCAAGCCCCACATGATAAAGAAAATCGCAGAAAAGGAAGAAAGTCGTGGCGCTCAACATCAAGGACCCGGAGACGGAGAAAGCGGTGCGCCAGCTGGCGCGCCGCCGCGGGCTCAGTCTGACCGAAGCCGTGCGCATGGCCGTCAGGAGCGAGCTCGACAAGGACGAATTGTCCGAGGAGGAGAAGGCGCGGCGGGTGGCGGCTGCGCATCAGCGGATGGCGGAGTTCTACAAGAAGTACAACATCAAGCCGGCCGAACGCTCCATGACCAAGGAGGAGATGGACGACATCATCGGCTATGACGAGAACGGCATGTGGTGAACCTCGTCGTCGATACCTCCGCAATCGTTGCGATCGTCATGGAGGAGCCCGAAGCCGTGGACTTCATCGCTGCGCTCGCGTCAGCTCGAACACGAACCCTGACCAGCGTCAATTTGCTCGAAGTCCAGATCGTCCTGACATTCGGCAAGGGCATGCCCGCCGGAGCCGCCGAGGATTTCGTCGCGCGCGAGAATATCGAGATCATCCCCTTCGACGAGGATCTCTCCAGTCTCGCCTTCGACGCCTATCGCCGCTTCGGCAAGGGCCGCCATCCCGCCAAGCTGAACATGGGCGACTGCGCCGCCTACGCCTTGGCCAGGTCGCGCGGCTTGCCGCTGCTCTGCAAGGGCGATGACTTCGCGCAGACCGATATCGAGCGGGCCTGATGCCGCCTGCGGTCGAGACGCGGCTGCTGCGCCAGTTCATCGCCGTCGCCGAGGAATTGAACTTCCACCGCGCCGCCGAGCGCCTGCACATGGCGCAGCCACCGCTCAGCCAGGCGATCCGCAAGCTCGAGGACACGCTCGGCTTATCCCTGTTCGCGCGCAGCAACCGCAGCGTCGCGCTCACGCCGGCCGGCGCGGCCTTCCTCGTCAGCGCCCGGCGCGTCCTCGCCCAGCTCGATGAGGGTATCAGGGAGGCGCAGGCCGTCGCCGCCGGTCAGGCCGGCCGGCTCGCGATCACCTTCGTCGGCACCGCCCACGACCTGCTGCCATTGGCGCTGCGCCGCTTCCGTGCCGAATTCCCCGGCATCGAGCTTATCCTGCGCGAGGCGACGACGGGTGAGCAGCTCGCGGCGATCACCGCAGGCGAGGCCGATATCGGCCTGATGCGCCAGCCCGGCATCATGGTCGCGCAGCTCGCCAGCGAATCCCTGCTGCGCGAGCCGATCCTGGCCGCACTGCCGGACGATCACCCGCTCGCCGGAGAGGGGGTGCTGCCCCTCGCCGCTCTCGCCGGCGCCGATTTCATCGGCACGCCGCGCCAGCTCGGCATCGGCTTCCACGACCAGATCATCGGGCTCTGCCGCCTCGCCGGCTTCTCGCCGCGCATCGTCCAGGAAGCCCGCCAGATGCAGACCGTCGCCAGCCTGGTCGCGAGCGGGCTCGGCGTCGCGCTGATCCCGGCCTCGCTGGCGCTGATGCCGCGCGCCGGCGTCGCTTTCCGGCCGATCGCGGTCGAGGCGCCGCCGGAGATGACACATGTCGCGCTGATCGCCGCCTGGGACGCGACGCGCAGCTCGCCGGCGCGAGAAAACTTCCTCGCCGTGCTCCGGCGGGCCACGATCGATATGCAGGACATATCAAACTAGGACGAACAATATATTTTACTGAGAGCAGTCGCGCAGGCAGGCTCCTCGCACAGCAACAGCCGAGGAGCTTCAGCTCATGCACCGCCTCATCCGGCGATCAGCCTTGCTTGCGACCGCGCTCGCTGCGGCGGCCGCCTTCGTCATCCCTGCCTCAGCGACCGAGCGAACAACCATGATCGAGCAACTGCGCATCTACGAGATCTTCGAGAGCAACAAGGCGGCCTTCCACGCCCGCTTCCGCGACCATGCCGCCCGCATCATGAAGACCTATGGCTTCGACATCGCGGCGATGTGGGAAGCCAGGGCCAGGGACCGCACCGAATTCGTCTATGTCCTGCGCTGGCCCGACGAGGCGACGATGCGCGAAAGCTGGGCCCGCTTCATGCAGGACGCGGAGTGGTCGAGGATCAAGGACAGCAGCGCCGCCGAGCATGGCCGCATGGTCGGCGCGATCGAGGAGCGGGTGATGCAGCGCACGGGCTATTCGCCCTGAGCGCCAGCCCCCTTACCGGCACTGCAGCGGGTCGTCGGCCAGGGCCTTCGCCACGCCCTCGGTCGGCAGCAGGATGGAGGCCTCGGCAGCACGCAATTCGATCCGCTTCGCCTCGCGTAAGGCTGCCACTACCGGCTTCATCTGCGCGACGCCAAAACTCTGATCGGGCGCCCAGGTCAGCTCGACCTCGTCGATGCCCGACTGAGCCTTGACCGGCACGCGCGTCGCCCTGCCGTCGGCCACGATCTCGATCGCCGACGGCAGGGCTTCCTTGAGCTGCGTCTTGGGCAGGACGGCCATCAGATAAGGGCCGCTCATGATCGCCGGGTTGGCGCGGGCCGCGGCCGCATCTCCGCAATAGAAGGTGAGCCGCGTTCCGTCGGAGCCGCTCACGCCGGCATAGGATGTGCCCATCTGATAGCCGGTGCCCCAGCCTTCGGATTGAGCGAGCGCAACCGAGCCCAGCAAGGCCAGCCCGAGCGCGACCATGACGATCGACCGTTTCGACATCGGAAGCCTCCTTTGCCGAAACGCTGCCCGTCGATAAGGCGAAAATGCCGCCCGCGGATCAGCCGCCCAGCAACTGCTTTACCATAGGTGAGACCTTGGCGAAGTCCATCTGGCCGGCATAGGCGCCGCGCAGCGCGCCGATGACCTTGCCCATATCCTTGACAGCCGAGGCGCCCGTCTCGGCGATGACCTCCTCGATCGCCGCCTTGATCTCCTCGTCGCTCATCTGCTTGGGCAGATAGGCGGAGATCACCGCGACCTCGGCGCGCTCGCCGTCAGCGAGCTCGGGCCGGCCGTTGGCGTCATAGATCGCGATCGATTCCTGGCGCTGCTTGATCATCTTCTGCAGCAGGGCGAGGATCTCGTCGGCCGTGGCCTCGCCCTTGCCGGCGCCGCGCGCCTCGATGTCCTTGTCCTTCAGCGCCGCCTGGATCAGACGGATGGCGGCGACCTTGCCTTTTTCGCCGGCCTTCATCGCGGTCTTGAGGTCGGCAGTGAACTGCTCACGCAGGTTGGACATGATGGTGCAAACCTTCTTCATTCATTGACGGGGCGCGGGCGCCTGATTAAGGCTCGCGCTCCAGACCGGCAGCGCCACCCGCGCGCAGCCTTCACGCTTGCCGCAGCTTCCAGCGGCCTGGACGAGACATAGACATGACCGCTCACGAAGGAAACCCCGCCGCGCAAGGCTGGCAAGAGGGCTGGGTCGAGCCGCGCGCGACCGCCGTGCTGGTGCTCGCCGACGGCACCGTGCTCGAAGGCTTCGGCCTCGGCGCGATCGCGCAGGCCCCCGGCGAGGTCTGCTTCAACACGGCGATGACCGGCTATCAGGAGATCCTGACCGACCCGTCCTATGCCGGGCAGATCATTACCTTCACCTTCCCGCATATCGGCAATGTCGGCGTCAACGAGGAGGACACCGAGACGGTCAACGCCGCCGCTTCCTCCGGCGTGCGCGGCGTCGTGCTGCATGCCGAGGTCACGCAGCCCTCGAACTGGCGCGCCGCCAAGCATCTCGACGCCTGGCTCAAGGCCCGCAACATCGTCGGCATCTGCGGCGTCGACACCCGCGCGCTGACCACGCTGATCCGCGAGAACGGCATGCCCAACGCCGTCATCGCCCATGACCCGGCCGGCAATTTCGATATCGCGGCCCTGAAGAAGGACGCAGCCGCCCTACCCGACATGGCTGGGCTCGACCTCGTGCCGCTCGTCGCCGCAACCCAGCGCTATGACTGGGACGAGACGCCCTGGCTCTGGCCGCGCGGCTACGGCAAGCGCGAGTCTGCGGCGCACCGCGTCGTCGCCATCGACTATGGCGTCAAGCGCAACATCCTGCGCCTGCTCGCCAAGGCCGGCTGCGAGGTCGAGGTCGTGCCCTCGACCGCATCGGCCAAAGACATCCTCGCGCTCAATCCCGATGGCGTCTTCCTGTCGAACGGCCCGGGCGACCCGGCCGCGACCGGCGAATACGCCGTACCGGTGATCAGGGAGCTGCTCGACCGCAAGATCCCGACCTTTGGCATCTGCCTCGGCCACCAGATGCTGGCGCTCGCCATCGGCGGCCAGACCATGAAGATGAAGCAGGGCCACCACGGCGCCAACCATCCGGTCCAGGACAAGACCACCGGCAAGGTCGAGATCGTCTCGATGAACCATGGCTTCGCCGTCGATCCCGCGACGCTGCCGGCCAACGCCACCGAGACCCATGTCTCGCTCTTCGACGGCTCGAACTGCGGCATCGCCCTGAACGACCGCCCGGCCTTCAGCGTCCAGCACCATCCGGAAGCTTCGCCCGGCCCGCAGGACAGCCACTACCTCTTCACCCGCTTCGTCGAGTTGATGGAAGCGGAGAAGGCGAAGAAGGCCGCCTGACAAGGAGTTCGCCATGATCCACCAGTTGCGCATCAACGAGATCTTCGAGCGCAACAAGGCGGCGTTCCACGCCCGCTTCCGCGATCATGCCAGCCGGATCATGGCCCGCCACGGCTTCCGCATCCTGTCGATGTGGGAGACGCGCAGCGCCGGCCGCACCGAGTTCGCGTATCTCCTCGCCTGGCCCGACCTCGAGACCAAGGCGGCGCGCTGGGCGAGCTTCATGGCCGATCCCGAGTGGGTCGAGATCAAGCGCGTCAGCGTCATCGAGCATGGCGACCTCGTCGGCGCGATCGAGGACCGCGTGCTGCTGCCGACCGACTACTCTCCGCCGCTGTGATTGACAGGGCGACGCGCCCGCGCTCTAAGCGCGCCATGACCTTCGCCTGCCTCCTCGCCCGCAACTATTACGCGCCGTCCTCATAGAAGGCGGTCGCACTCCCATGCTCAACCGCCGCGCTGGCGGTTGAAATCAGGCAGTCACCCGGCATCGCGGCCCTCCCCAAGGAAAACGCGATGCTTATCCCGAACATCACCAATCCCTCCGTCGGCCTGATGGGCTTCGGCGCCTTCGGCCGCCTGATCGCCCGCCATCTCAAGCCGCATTGCCGCCTGATCGCTTTCGATCCGGCGCTGCCGGCCGATGCGGCCGCTGGCGGCATCATCGCCAACGACCCGGCTGAGATCGCTGCCTGCGACATCGTCATCCTCGCCGTGCCGGTCGCGGCCCTCTCCGAGGCGATCGCGACCTTGCGGCCGCATCTGCGTCGCGGCGCGATCGTCGTCGATGTCGGCTCGGTCAAGATCGGCCCGGCCATGACCATGCTGGCCGAGCTGCCCGAGGACATCGAGATCGTCGGCACCCACCCGCTCTTCGGCCCGCAGAGCGGGCGCGACGGCATTGCCGGCCTCAAGGTCGCGATCTGCCCGATCCGCGGCCGCAGCGCCTGGCGCATCGCCGCCTTCCTGCGCCGGATGCTGCGCCTCAAGGTCATCATGACGACACCGGAGGCGCATGACCGCGAGGCGGCCATGGTTCAGGGCCTGACCCATCTCATCGCCAAGATCCTGGTCCGGATGGAGCCGCTGCCGCGCCGCATGACCACAGCGAGCTTCGACCTGCTGATGCGCGCGACCGAGATGGTGCGCCATGACAGCCCGGCCGTCTTCCTCGCCATCGAGCAGGCCAACCCGCATGCGCGGCCGGTGCGCGACCGCTTCTTCGCGCTCGCCGAGGAGATGCGGACGCATCTGGACGAGGCTCGTCCACGCCTGGAAGAAGTAGCCCGCGCGCCGGAAACAGCCTGACCTTGTCCGTCAACCCAAGGCCTGCCGATCCGGGCGGGTCATTTTCGGCAGAGCAGCCGGTCGAGGGTGGCCGCGCGCGCTACAACCCGTCATGCACCAGATCGTAAGCGTTCGGGAAACGGCTATACCCTGTGTTCGCCGCATAGATCATGTCTGCGCAGCTCAGGCTGGAATAGGGGTCGCACGGATAGGAGGTGCCGATGAAATCGAACAGCGTCCAGCCAAAAAAGTCTGGTCGGTTCGCGACCGTGCCGAGATGTTTCAGCAGGATGCGCTTGATGTCGACGCCGAAGATGGAGACCCTTGTGCCGCTGCCGAAATTGATCACCACCTGGCCGCGCTTCTGACGGGCACGAGCAGCGGCCATGAACAATTCCAGCTTTTCCGCGTTTGGATCGTATTGCTGCAGGTCTTCATAGCGATCCTGCAGAAACACATCGAACTTGCAGTAATCGGTGTGTGCGAGCCACTGCCCCTTGGGGTTGTCGGGAAACGCAATCGGCACGCCGAGCGTCGAGTCGCTGTTGATGCGATTGATCAAATAAATCTTCCCCTGAACTTCGCGAAGTCTCGGGATATCGGATCTACCGACGACGAAATAGCCGCCTCCGAGCATTGCGCGAAGCGCATCGTAGACCGCCGGCCCCACTTCGTTGGAGTTGATGTTGTTCCAGTCGTCGATCTTCAACGACATCACGAGAAACTGGGTCGGCCTGCGATCCAGGAAGTTCCTGCACTCGGTCAGCAGCGACTCGAACGTCTGGTATTCGTTGAGCGTCGGCCAGGATTCAGGTTTACGATTTCCATGGCACGTCGCGAACTGATAGCCCGAGGACGAGGTTTTGACCTTCAATCTGACGTCGAGGACGCGCACCCCGGCGTCCAATTGCTGGGTGATCGTCAATACCTGGCAGGCATAAAAGCCCCACCCTTTGGGATTGATCGCCGCGCTGTCATGCGACCCCATCAGGCTGATGTCGCAGATCGGCGTCTCGGGATTGGCCAGTGACGGATCCTCGGGCGCGGCGGCGATTGCGACCACTGTCTTGGCCTCGACCCGAGCGCCCGTCTTGACCGCGGGCGCATCCGTGTTGGGCATCGGCTTGGTGCGCACGTTCATGATCTGAGGTGGCGGGAAACCGTCCACCACGGGTACCGGGAACGGCATCAGCGCAAGGGCCGGCCCTGCATCCGATTCGGGATCGACATTGCCGGCCTGGCTGGAGATCCGCACGTCCCCGGACCAGGTTCGGCCATCGAACCACGACACGAAGAACGAACGATTGCGGTAGCCGCAATAGACGAGCCAGAGCTTGCCGTCGCACACCTGCAGGCTGGGTCCGGCTTCGCTCTGCGCGCCGGGGCCGCCCGGCTCGTCGGAGAGCTTGACGTCTCCGGACCAATTAGTGCCGTCGAAACGCGCGATGTAGAGGTCCGGAGTGGTGTCGCCCTTATAGGCGAGGACGAGCTGGTTGTTGAAAACCGCTGCGGACGGCCCGTCGTCGGACCAGGGATCGACATGGCCGGGCTGATCGACGATCGCCGTGTCGCCGCTCCAGTTCTGACCGTCGAACCATGCGACGTACAGCTTGGACGAGCGGACGTTCGCGCCCCTGTAGATCAGGTAGAGCTTGCCGTTGAAGACGACCGCCGCCGGCGCCTTGTCCGATTTCAGCGTACTGCCGCTGCTGGTCACGATCGGATCGCTGCCCTGCCAGCGCCAGCCATCGAACCATGAGCGGCACAGGACATTGTCGCCCGGCCTGACATAGATCAGGTACAAGGTGTCATCGTAGACGACCAGCCTGGGGCCGCGAGATGTTTTCGGACTGCTCTCGCCGGTGACGGAGCCGATCATCTCATCGCCATACCAGGTCGACCCGCTGTAGACCGACATATAGATGTCGTTGCCGTCGCGGCTGCCGTAAACAAGATACAGGTCGTTATTGTACAGGCATGCGGCCGGGGGATCCCATGTTCTTGGATCGATCCCGCCGGGCTGGCTGGAGATGCTGGTGTCGCCTGTCCAGCTTGCTCCGTCATAGACGGTGGTGAAAATGTGCTCGTTGTCGACCCTGCCGCGATAGAACAGTCCCAGCTTCGCCATCGCGCATCCCCGCAGCTCAACTCCTGCGCGAGAGATGAGCGCCGGGCACAACCGGCGTCAATGTGGAGGCGTGAACCAGTGTTCACAATCGCAGGCCGCGCCTTGCGCAGCCCCTAGGCCGCCTTGGCCTCCTGCCGCAGGAAGCCCCCGAGCTTGCCCGCCGACAGCCCCGCTTCATGCGCGATCCTGGTCGCCAGCGCCACCGCCGCCGGCCGCGGCTGGCCCATCGGCCGGTCGAGCCAGTAGGAGACCGGGTTGAGCGCCGTGCGCTGATCGACCCTGACGACCCGCCCGGCATCGACCTGCGCCTGCGCCAGAGGTGGGCGCGATAGCGCCACGCCAAGCCCGGACGCGGCAGCGTCGAGCACGAGATTGTAGTCCTCGAAGCGCCGGTCCTGCTGCCGCGGCCGGAAATCCAGCCCCTGCGCATTGAACCAGGCGCGCCAGCCGGCGGCGTCGGAATCATGGATCAGCGGCTGGTCGAGGAAGCGCTCCGGCCTGCCCTCGCCGATCGCCCTAGCCAGTTCCGGTGAGGCGACGGGATAGCACCATTCCTCGAAGAGCTGCACCGAAACCCGGCCCGGCGTGCCGCCGCGGCCGCAGCGAATGGCGAGGTCGATCCCCTCCTCCTCGAGGTCGACCTTGCGATGGTCGACCTGCAGCATGATCCGCACGGCGGGATCGCCGCTTTCCAGAAGCTGCCAGCGCGGCATCAGCCAGAGCGAGCAGACCGATGGTGTCGCGCTGAAGCGCACCACCGCCGTCCCACGCGGCTCGCTCCAGCGGTCGGATGAATCGGCGAAGACCGAGAACGCCTCCTGCGTGCGCTGGAACAGCCGCTGCCCCTCCGGCGTCAGCGCGACGCCGCGCGCCTGGCGCTCGAAGACGCGCAGGCCGAGCCAGTGTTCCAGCTTGGCGACCTGCCGCGACACCGCGCCATGCGTCAGGTTCAGCGCCTCGGCCGCGGCCGAGAAGCTGCCGGAGCGGGCGGCCGCCTCGAAGGCGCGCAGCGTGTCCAAGGGCGGAAGTGGCGAGCTGTGATCCATGCTCACAGCTCGTCATTGAATTACTCGTTTGTCAATCAGCTCGCCGAGGCGCTTATCCGAAGGCGAACCGTCACCAGCCTTTGAGGCCTGCCATGACAACCGTCCCCTCCGCCGCGTCCTCCCGGCCCGGCTCCACCCTCGACGCCATGCTGCTCTTCACCATCCCCTTCACCGTGATCGCCTGGGCCTCCTCCTTCCCGGCGATCCGGGCCGGCCTTGCCGGCTTCGGCGCGCTCGAACTCGCAGCGCTGCGCTTTGCCATCGCCGGTGTGTTCGCGGCGCTCTTCCTGGTCGTGACGCGCCCGAAGCTGCCCGAGCGCGCCGATATCTGGCGCTTCCTCACCGGCGGCATCGTCTTCATCGCGCTCTATGCGATTTTCCTCAATCTCGGCCAGCGCGTCGTCCCGGCCGGCGCGGCGAGCTTCATCATCAACACCAACCCGATCATGACCGCGGCGCTCGCCATGCTGGTCCTGAACGAGCGCTTCAGCGCCCTCGCCTGGGCCGGCACCGCCCTCGCCTTCGCCGGCATCGGCGTCATCGCCCTCGGCAACGGGCTCGACCTCAATATCGGCGTCAGCGTCCTGCTGATCCTCGGCGCCGCCCTGTGCAACTCGGTCTCGACCGTGGTGCAGAAGCCGCTCTTCGCCCGCCACAAGCCGCTCACCGTCGCGGCCTGGAACATGACGCTCGGCGGGCTCGCGCTGACGCCCTTCCTGCCCGGCGCGCTGGAGCAGTTGCCGACCGCCCCGGCGCAGGCGATCTGGTCGGTGGTCTGGCTCGCTCTGGTCTCCAGCGTCGTCGCCTACGGCACCTGGGCGATCACCCTGTCGCGCCTGCCGGCCGCCCGCGCCGCCAACTTCCAGTACTGCGTGCCGCCTGCGGCGATGCTGATCAGCTTCCTCTGGCTCGGCGAGATCCCGACCGCGCTCGGCCTGATCGGCGGCGCCATGGCGCTGGCCGGTGTGGTGGTCGTCAACCTGAAGCGCTGAAGCCAGCAGCCGCGGGATCCCCTCTCCTGGAAGGAGAGGGGTAGGGGTGAGGTGTTCGGACTGGAAACGTCAGCCTGAACCCAACCGCGCGGTGAGCACAATACCTCGCTGCTCTGGCCGCCTACACCTCACCCTGCCCTCTCCTTCCAGGAGAGGGTTCCCCGCGTTCTTCCTCGTTCTGTCGCGAGTTCGCCTCGATCCCCAAAATCAGCTTCCGCAGCAGCCCGGCCAGCATCTCCCGCTCCCTCTCATCGAGCGGCTCGAGGAAGGTGAGCTCGCTCGCCATGTCCGTGCGAAAAGCCTGCTCGGCCAGCGCCGCGCCCGCCTCGGTCAGCGCCACCTGCACGCTGCGCCCATCCTTGACCGACTTCTCGCGCCGGATCAGCCCGGCCTTCTCCAGCCGGTCGAGCCTATGGGTCAGCCCGCCCGAGGAGATCATCAGGAGCGTGTACATCTCGGTCGGCGTCAGCCGGTAGGGCGGCCCCGAGCGCTTCAGCGTCCCGATCACGTCGAACTCGCCGCGGTCGAGCCCGAAGCCCGCGAAAGTCGCCTCGATGCTCGGCCTGACCATGTTGCCGAGCCGGAAGGCTCGGCCGAGGATCGCCATCGGCTCGGTGTTCAGATCGGGCAGCTCGCGCGCCCATTGCCGACGCAACCGGTCCACATGATCCTCCATCGTGCGCGCTCGATGCTGCGATTCATCCGTCATTTCAGCGCCTTGGCCGTTGGGTGTCCGGCAAGCAGACATACACGCCGCGCCGTCGCTCGCCAAGGTATCTTGGCACAAAGATATTTATCTTGACGGGAAGATACCTCTCGGCTAGATATCTTCCTGCAAAGATAATTCATGCCACGAACGGCCAGGGAGGCAGCTATGTTCAACGTCCTTCGTTCCGAAGATCAGCAGCGCGGCGCCAACCGCACGGTGCGTTTCGAGGGTGAGGCGCTCGGCGGCCCGGTCTCGTTCTTCATCGTCGATGCCGAGCCGGGCCAGGGCTCGATGCTGCACGTCCACCCCTATTCCGAGACCTGGATCGTCCGGAAGGGCGAGGCCGAGTTCACCGTCGGGGGCGAGACGACACGCGGCTATGCCGGCGACGTCGTCGTCGCAGCGCCCGACATCCCGCACCGTTTCGAGAATGTCGGCGAAGGCCGGCTCGAACTGATCTGCGTCCACCCGAACGGGCGGATCCTGCAGCAGAACCTCTGACGCTCCCCCACCTGTCCAAGGAGAACCACCATGCCCAAGATGCTCTTCGTCAACCTGCCCGTCGCCGACCTTGCCGCCGCGACCCGCGTCTACGAGGCGATCGGCTGCAAGCAGAACGCCGATTTCAGTGACCATCAGGCTTCGAGCATGGTCTGGTCGGATACGATCACCTTCCATCTGCTGACGCGTGACTTTTTCGCGACCTTCATCAGCAAGCCGGTCGCCGACGCCCATGCCGGTGCGCAGGTCCTGCTTGCGCTCACGCTCGACAGCCGCGCCGAGGTCGATGCGACCGTCGCCGCGGCAGCCGCCGCCGGCGGCAAGGCCGATCCGCGCCCGGTGACCGATCTGGGCTGGCTCTACAATCGCGCCTTCGAGGACGCCGACGGCCACACCTTCGAGGCCGTCTTCGCCGACATGGCGGCGATGCCGACGGGCTGAACGAGGCGCGAGCAACCCTTCCCGGAAAAGAAAGAGGGCAGCGCAGAGCGCCGCCCTCTCGATGGACCAGCTTGCGCCGCCTTCAGGCCTGCAAGCGCCCGGCCTTGATGTACTCGACCATCTGGCTGACGACCGTCCCCCAGCCCTCGTGGAAGCCCATCTCCTCGTGCTGCTTGCGGCTGGCATCGCTGCCATGGATGGCGACGGCCCGGTAATGCGTGCCGTTGCCGTCCCTGGCGAGGTCGAGGATGGCGGTGAAGAACGGGTTCGGCGAAGGCCGGTAACCGCCGAGCAGCGTGTCGGTCATGACCAGCCGCTCCAGCGGCTTCACTTCGAGATAGCACTGGGTGTTGGCGAACTCCTGGCCCTCGGGCGAGCGCATGGTGAAGTTGATCGCGCCGCCGGGACGCAGGTCGAGGTCCAGGGCGGAGATCGTCCACGGCTTGGGCGCGAACCAGTTGCGCAGGTGCTCTGGCGTCGTCCAGGCACGCCAGACCAGCTCGACCGGAACGTCGAGCTTGCGGTCGAGCACAAGGTCGAGCTCGGGATTGATCGTGATCGCAGGCAAGGTCATTTGTTCTCCTCTTCCTTCAGGCTCATGACATAGGCGTCGAAGTGGTCGAGCCGGCGCGTCCACAGGTTGCGCTGGCGCCCGAGCCAATCCTCGGCGAGCTTCAATTGGTCGGCGGCCAGCTCATAGGTCCTGACGCGCCCGGCCTTGTGCGAGCGCACCAGGCCGCTGGTTTCGAGCACCTTGAGATGCTCGACGAAGGACGGCAGGGCCATCTTGTAGGGCGCGGCGAGCTCGCTGACCGAAGCCGGCCGGGCGGTAAGGCGCTCCAGCACATTGCGCCGCGTCGGGTCCGAAAGGGCCCGGAAGATCTGGTCCACCACGACGGGATTGGCCGCCTGCGGTGCGCCGGCGCCGATTTGCGGTGTCACGGTGTCCCCCCTCAGCCCCTGCGCCGGCGGCATCGATAGCTGGACTCAATACTTAGGTCAATTCCTTAGTTTTGTGAGGTGCGGTTGCAGCGCTTCGCTTCGACATGAGTCCCTGGAACCACGCCGCAGAACCCCTCTCCTGGAAGGAGAGGGGCAGGGGTGAGGTGTTCGGACTGGAAACGTTAGCCTGAACACGACCGCGCGGTGAGCGCAGTGCCTCGCTGTTCCAGGGGCCTACACCTCACCCTGCCCTCTCACTGATCTCGGGCTTGCCTGAGATCAGAACTCAAAGTGTCGAAGTCGGGTAAACCCGACTTCGATGCAGGAGAGGGTTCCCCCCGCTTGGCCGATCAAGCGAACGACCTCCAAGCGGGGACAAATCCTCAATCAATCCCCGCCCCTGAAACCTGCTTTATGCTTCCTCCCGTCCCGCCCGAACCGAGGGGGCTTCGCGAGGCATCATGAGGCCGGGCGGAAGAGCGGTGTTTCGTGGCGACAGGGCCTTGCGAGCCCGAAGAGCACGCTCAGCAGAAGTGAGATCCACTTCTGCGATCAGAGTTTGCTCCTTCCACCACGGAGGGGTTTTCGTCGATGGGAGAGGCCCTCCCAGTCCTGCCGGACGTAACCAGACGGCGAGAGCACCATACGAGAACCGCGCGGGGTTCGGGCAGTGGCCAGTGGCGCTGCTTCGACATTTCGACATCGACATTCGGCACGCAGCCGTCGACTGCGACGCCGCCTTAGCCCCGCGCCCTCCCTCGGATGGCGTTGTCCTCAACCCTCGCGGCGAAAGCCGGCGGGGCGCTTTCTCTCGTGGTGCGGCCTCACGCCTCCGCAAACAACCGCCGTTGCAATTCGTCCCACAGCTCCGGCGATTGCGCCGCCAGGATGCCGAAGCCTTGCTCGGCCGGCCTGTAGGGGCGCCCGTCGAAGCGGGCCGCGCGGCCGCCGGCTTCTTCGAGGAAGAGCGTGCCCGGCGCATGGTCCCAGGGCAAACCGCGCCAGAACACCACGAAATGCTGCTCGCCGCGCACGATCGCGGGATATTCCTCGCCGGCGCAGTGCATCCCCGGCGTGATCGCGGCGAGGTCCCGGCCGTTGACCTTGACCCGCGCCGTCATCTCCGCGGGCAGGAAGCGGGTGAGCACACCGCCGCGCAGCCCGGTCCATTGCGGCGGCTGCCCCACCCTGACGCGCTCGCCATCGACCCAGGCGCCGGAGCCGCGCTCGGCGACGTGGATCGTCCCGGTCGCCGGGCTCAGCATCCACGAGGCGACGGGCTCGCCCTCGCGCAGCAGCGCCACCATCATCGAGAAGCACGGGCTGCCCTTGACGAAATTGGCGGTGCCGTCGACGGGGTCGACAACGAAGACCCTGCCTTCGCCCAGCCCCTGCAGCAGCTCCGGCTGCGCCGAGACCGCCTCCTCGCCGATCACGCGCGATCCGGGCAGGAGCACCGGCAGGCGGACATTGAGTAGCCGCTCGGCTTCCTCGTCGGCGATCGTGACCTCCTCGCCGGGCGATTTCACCCGGACTTCCGACTCCGCCAGCTTGCGGAATCGCGGCATCACCACTTCAGCCGCGACCTCGCGCAGCAGATCCGAGACCTGCTCGATCAGCTCCTGTCCCGCCATCCTCAGAAGCCCCGCTTTTCCAGCTCGGCTTCGGCGTCGGTGATGTAGTCCCGGATCACCGGCACGGCGCTCTTGTGCGGGCCGAGCAGCAGCTGGAAGACCATGTCGCCGCCGATGTCGAAGGAGATCGAGCAGGCGGAAAGATAGAACTCCCACATCCGCGCGAAGCGCTCGCCCAGCATCGTCACCACCTCCGGCCGGTGCGCCATGAAGCGCTCGCGCCAGGCTTCCAGCGTCCAGTGATAGTGCCGGCGCCAGAACTCGCAGTCGGAATGCCAGAGCCCGGTCTGCTCGACTGCCGCGAAGACCTCCGACAGCGCCGGGGCATAGCCACCGGGGAAGATATACTTGTCGAAGAACGGGCCGGTGAAGCCGGGCGGGCCGACGCGGCCGATGCAGTGGACCAGCGCGATCCCGTCGGGGGTCAAGAGGTCGCGGATCTTCTCGAAATATTCGAGGTAATGCGCGACGCCGACATGCTCCATCATGCCGACCGAGACGACGCGGTCGAAGCTCCCGGTCAGCTCGCGATAGTCCTTGTTGATGAAGCTCACGGCATCGCCGACGCCGGCGGCTTCCGCCCGCTTCTGCGCTGCCGCCATCTGGTCGGGCGAGACGTTGAGGCCGGTCACCTTCGCCCCGCAGGCTTTGGCAAGATAGATCGAGAGCTCGCCCCAGCCCGAGCCGATATCGAGCACGCGCATGCCCGGCTCGATCTTCAGCTTGGCGGCGAGGTGCCGGAGCTTGGCCTTCTGCGCGTTCTCCAGCCCGACCTCGGGGCTGTGCCAATACGCGCAGGAATAGGTCATCGTCTCGTCGAGCCAGAGCCGGTAGAACTCGGTCGGGATGTCGTAGTGGTGCTTGACCTTCTTGCCGGCGACGCCGAGCGGGTTGTGCATCCGCCAGCGCCGGATCTTGAAGCGCAGCTTGCGGATCACCGCCTGCAGCGGATGCTTGCGCAATTCGCCGCGCTGGATCCAGAACAGCGTCAGGAGGTCATGGATCGTCGAGCCGTCCTCGAACTCGATCCGCTGATCCATATAGCCTTCGGCCAGCGCCAGCTCCGGATTGAGGAAGAGCTCGCGCTCGATCTTCGTATCCTTGAAGCGCACCGTCACCTCGCCGGCGACGACGGGCTTGCCGGCGAAGCTGAACTCGGTCCGCCCCGGCCCGAAGACATGCCGCTGCCCGTCCGGCGCGATCACTGTCAGCCGGCCCTTGCGGATCGAGCGCTTCAAGAGTTTCGGCAACAGCAGCATGGTCGGGCAGGCTCCGGTCGGTCGCGCGCAAGCTATTGGCTCGTCTGAGGCAGCACAAACCCTGCGTGCAATCAACCTGACTCCACAGTCGCCGTGGCCATGCTAGGGCTTAGGGCGAAGGCGCTTTCCGCGCCATCCTCCAAACGGGAACCCCGATGTCCTGGCGTGATTTCTGGAACGGCGAGCATGCGATCTATGTCTCGGATCGCCACAAGGCCCTGCATTACCGCCGCATCGCACAGGATATCGCCGCCGCAGTGCCCGCAAGGGACGCAGCCGTGCTCGACGTCGGCTGCGGTGAGGCGCTTTCGGCCGATCTCGTCGCCGCCGCCAGCGGCAGGCTGATCCTCTGCGAAGCGGCCCCGACCGTCCGCGACAAGCTCAGGGCCCGCTTCAGCGCGCTTGCCAATCTCTCGGTGGTCTCGCCGGAGGAGGTCGAGGCACTGCCGGATGATTCGCTCGATCTCGTCGTCGCCAACTCGCTGATCCAGTATCTCGGCGAAGACGAATTGAAGCGGGCGCTCGCCACCTGGCTCGCCAAGCTGAAGCCCGGCGGCGAGCTCATCCTCGCCGACGTGATCCCGCCCGACCTTTCGCCGCTGACCGACGCGACCGAACTGCTCGGCTTCGCCTGGCGCGGCGGCTTCCTCGTCGCGGCGCTCGGCGGGCTGGTCCGCACCGTGTTCTCGGACTACCGCAAGCTGCGGGCGCAATACGGCCTCTCGACCTACAGCGCAGTCGGCATCAGCGCGCTGGTCGAGGCGGCCGGCTTCAAGGGCGTCACACGCGTTACGAATTTCGGCCATAACCCGCACCGCATGGCCTTTTCGGCCAGGAAGCCGCTCGCATTGGAGGTTCCTGCATCATGACCTCGCTCGCGCTCACCTTCACCTTCATCGCACTGATCCTGGCCGGCGCCATGGCCGGGTTCTTCTACGCCTATTCGATGTCGGTGATGTGGGCGCTCGACGCGGTCGATCCGAAGGCAGCGATCGCCTCGATGCAGAGCATCAACATCGTCGTGCGCAACGCCATCTTCTTCCCGGCCTTCTTCGGCACGCCGGTGGTGGCGCTCGTCGCAGCCGGGCTCTGGTGGAAGCAGGGTTCCGGCCAGGTCGCGCTGCTGCTTACACTTGCCGCCTTCGTCTATCTGGCTGGCGCCTTCCTGCTGACCATTCTCGCCAATGTGCCGATGAACGAGGCGCTCGCCATCGCGACGATTCCCACCGACCCCGAGGCGGCGCGGACGCTCTGGCAGAACTATTCCCGCCCGTGGACGCTGTGGAACCATGTCCGCACGATCGCGAGCTTCGTCAGCCTGCTGCTCGTCGGCTGGGCGCTTTACGCCGCCGGCCAGGCCTGATCACGCGCCTTCGCGGTCGGCGAAGGAGAAGAATTTGTGCCCGGCGAAGGTGAAGATCATCACGATCAGCGTGGTGACGACCTGCATCGGCAGATAGGGCAGGCCGGCGACTTTGACGAAGAGGTGCATCAGTACGCCGGTCAGCAGGAAGCCGCCGAAGGCGATCAGGCCGAAGCGCCAGCTCGCCTCACCATGGGTCCGCGTAGCCTCGAAGGTCAGCCAGCGGTTCAGCAGATAGGAGACGACGCCGCCGAGCACGAAACCGGCGAGCGAGGCCGCAACGGGGTCGGCCCCGCCGAGCTCGACCAGGCCGATCAGCAATCCGTAATGCGCGACCGCTGCCATCACGCCCGAAAAGGCATAGGCGATGACCTGGCGCGTGTGGCGGGGAAGACGGTTCAGCATCCGGGATGCCTATAGCCCGGATGCTGAACGGAAGCCTACAGGCTAGTCAGCCCGCATCGCTGCCGGCGAGATTGGCCGGCTGGCCTTCGACCGGCAGATCGAGCGCCTGCTTCAGCGTCTCGAGATTGTATTCGCGGATGCGGCCGTTCGTGGGATCGCTGACATAGGCGCTGCCGCCGACGACCGCGAGCGAGGGTGTCGGCGTCTTCGCACCGTACTGGCAATCGAAGGCCGGCACGGCATCGAAGCTCGCGAGCTCCTTCCAGGCGGCGACGTCGTAGACCCGCAGCTTGCCATCCGGCGTCAGATTGGCGAGCCGCCGGCCATTGGCGGAGAGCTCGAACTGGCAGGCCGACTGGCCGCCTGGCACCGGCAGGACATCGGCCGAGGTCAGCGACTTGGCGGCCGGGTCGACCCGGAGCAGGCCGTCATAGGGCGAGGTCTTGCCGTAATTGGCGACCATGAACTTCGCGCCCGCCTTCGCCTTGATCGAGCTCAGCCGGCGCTCGTCGGGATAGGCGAGCTTGTGCGCGCTGAACTTGGCCCCGGCCTGCGACAGCACCAGCATGCCGCCGCCCTCCCCCTCGGCGCAGCCGAAGACATGACGGCCATCGGCCGCGGCATGGCCGTGATAGAGCTTGCAGGAAGCATCGGGCTTGGCCGGGTCGTTGAAGCTAGCGAGCTTGGCCCAGCCGCCCTTAGTCCGGTCGAGGATCTCGAAGCCATCAGGCCGCGACGATGCGCTGCGATCCTCGCCTTTCACATAGACCGGGTTCGGCACCGACATCAGCCAGCGCCCCTCGCCCATCGGCACGACGATGCCGTGCTGCGGCCCGGGGCTCGGCCACTCCGTCAGCGCCGGCTTGTCCTTGGCGAGATCGTTGATCGCGACCAGCACCGCCTTCGCCGTGCTCTGGCCGTCCCACGGGCGGATGCCATCATAGAACAGCGCGAGCTGGCCATGGCCGGAGATGACATGCGCCGGCTTCTGGCCGGTCAGCGCGAGGTCGATGAGCTTCACCGCCCCCTTCTCGATGTCGTTGTGGTCGCCATGCGATTCGATCGTCAGGCCGGTGTCGAGGAAGCGGATCGTGCCGGCATCGTCGCCGGTCTTGATCACGACGAAGCGGCCGCCCTGGGCGGTAGCGAAACCGGGATTGGCCTTGGGCAGGTCGAAGCTGTGCGTGACCTCGCCGGTATCGAGATCGAGCACGCGCACGACAGGTTTTTCGTGGTCGGCGAAGACCAGCCGGCCGCGCAGCACGGCATGGTCATGGGCGAGCGCCGGCAGGCTCGACAGCACGGCCGAGATGGCAAGCGAGGACAACAGGGAAAGTGGACGCATGGCAGTCTCCAGGGCGGATAGTAGAGGGTGAGGTCTCAGGCCGCGGTCGCCCGACGCCAGGCCGGGAACGGGTCGGGCAGATCGCGATAGCGCTCGGGCTTGAAGGCGATGGTCGGGGTCTCGCCGAGCAGGCAGGCGTCGAGCCCGGCGCGAATGGCGCTCTCATCCATGCCGGAGCCGATGAAGACGAGCTCCTGCCGGCGGTCGCCCCAGACCGAGTGCCAGTGCCGGTTCAGGATCGCCTTCCATTCCGGATGGTCGGGCCAGCGCGGGCGCGGCACCGCGGCCCACCAGAAGCCCATCGCCTCGGTCCGGCAGATCGCGCCGGCAAGCGACATCTCGCCGACCCATTCCGGCCGCGTCGCCAGCCAGAAATGGCCCTTGGCCCGGATCAGCCCCGGCCATGTCTTGGCCAGGAAGGCGTTGAACTTCTCGGGATGGAAGGGCCGGCGCGCGCGGTAGACGAAGGAGGAGATGCCGTATTCCTCGGTCTCCGGCATATGGTCTTTGAAGCCGTAGAGTTCCTTGTGCCAGAGCGGGTGCTCTTGCGCCTTCTCATGGTCGAACAGGCCGGTATCGAGGATCTGATCGAGCGCTGCGCGGCCGAAATCCACCTCGATCAGCCGCGCATCCTGATTGAGCGCCCGGATGACGAGCCTCGCCTGCGCCACCGCCTCCGGCCCGGCATCGGCGACCTTGTTGAGCACGACGACATCGGCGAACTCGATCTGCTCGACCAGGAGATCGACCAGCGTGCGCTCGTCGCCCTCCCCCGCCGTCTCGCCGCGCTCGCGCAGGAAATCGCGGGAGCCATAGTCCTTGAGCAGGTTCACCGCATCGACCACCGTCACCATGGTGTCGAGCCGGGCGAGGTCGGAGAGCGAAAAGCCGTCCTCGTCGCGGAATTCGAAGGTCGCGGCGATCGGCAGCGGCTCGGCGATGCCGGTGCCCTCGATCAGCAGGTAGTCGAAGCGCCCGTCGCGGGCGAGCCGACCGACCTCGGCGAGGAGGTCGTCGCGCAAGGTGCAGCAGATGCAGCCATTGCTCATCTCGACCAGCTTCTCGTCGGTGCGCGAGAGATCGCCGCCGCCGGCCCGGACTAGGTCGACGTCGATGTTCACCTCGCTCATGTCGTTGACGATAACCGCGACCTTGCGGCCCTCGCGATTGTTGAGGACGTGGTTGAGCAGCGTCGTCTTGCCGGCGCCGAGAAAGCCGGAGAGCACGGTGACAGGGAGGCGGGAGTCCATCTCGGATCTCGTATTTTGTTACGTTGTAACATTTCATAGCGAGAGCGGATTGCGGACGCAAGGCTGTGATTGGAGCTTCCGCATTCCATCACGCTGTCATCCCGGACGGAGCGAAGGGGAGATCCGGGATGACCCGCGTTCTTTTTGGCGGGTAGCAGCCCTGCATTGATGAGCGCTTCAGAAGTGACCCAACCTCGCTAAGCTCGCTCATGGCGATAGAGGAGCCCGCACCATGATCGAGATCGACCTCCTGGTGCGCGCCGAATTCCTCTATCCGGTCAGCCCCGGACTGCCGGTCATCCCGGACGGTGAAGTCGCGATCACCGGCGGGCGTATCCTCCATGCCGGCCCGCGTCAGCCGGAGGGGCATTGGGCACCGGCCAGAACGATCGACGGCGCCGGCCGGGCCGTCCTGCCCGGCTTCGTCAACTGCCATTCGCACGCGGCGTCATTGGTCTTCCGCAGCCAGACCGACGACCACGCCGCCAAGGCGGCGCTGCTCGAAGTTGCGTTCCGGATGGAGAAGGACATCACGGAGGATGAGTGGGCGCTGCTGGCGCAGGCCGGCTGTGCCGACATGCTCCAGGCCGGCATCACCACGATCAACGACATCTGGTACGCCCCGCACCGGCTCGCCGACACCGTCGAGGCTTGCGGCCTGCGCGCCCAGATCGCCCACAAGGTCTTCGATGTCCGCCTGCACGAGCTCTGGCGCGGCGACTACACGCATCACCCTGAGATCGGCGATAAGCGCCTGCGCGACGGCGTCGCCTTTGCCGAACGCTGGCACGGCGCCGCCGATGGCCGCATCACCGCCCGCATCGGCACGCACGCCACCGACACCTGCTCGGTGGAATTACTCAGGACCGCCCGCGCCGAGGCGAATAGGCTCGGGATCGGCATGCACATCCACGCTGCCCAGAGCGCGGCCGAGGTCGAGCAGATCAAGGCGGCCCATGGCTGCGGCCCGGTCGAGTTCCTACGGGATGTCGGCATGCTCGGCCCGGATGTCGTGCTCGCCCATCTCGTCTTCGCCGGCACCGGCGATCTCGATGCCGTCCAGCAGAGCGGCGCGGCCTATGCCCATTGCCCGACGATCTATCCGCGCCGCGGCCGCTATCCGCCGCTCGAAGACATCATGGCGCGCGGCATTCCGACCGGCTTCGCCACCGACTGGATGCTGAACGACCCGTTCGAGGGCATGCGCAACGCCCTCAACGCCATGCGCCTGCGCCTGGGGAGCCCGACCGCCCTCTCCTGCGCGCAGGCGCTGGAGCTGCACACGATCGGCGCCGCCCGCGTCATGGGCCTTGAGGGCGAGATCGGCTCGCTGGAGCCGGGCAAGAAGGCCGATTTGATCATGGTCGACATCGACCGCCCGCACCTCCAGCCCTATTACGGCGACTACGCCGCGCTGGTCTATTACGCGAGGGCGAGCGACGTGGTGACCAGCATCGTCGACGGCATGGTCGTGGTCGAGGATGGCCGCCCGACCCGCCTCGATCGCGAGCGGACGATGGCAGGAATCAGGGAGAAGGTACCGGGCTGGCGCGGAAAACTGGCGGCGCTCGGCAGCCGAGCCGTCTTCGGACCGGGATGCCCCTGCTGCGGCTGATCTAGCCGGCTGCTGCTGCCGGTTCCGCGACCAGCCTGCGGACGACGTCTGTCGCGATCTCCAGCAGAGTTCCGGCGGCTGGCGTCCGCGCGCCTGATGCCAGCAGCCGTACCTCGATCGGCGGCAGCTCCGGCAGGCCATGCTCGGCTGCGACATCGCGAACCGTGCCCGGCAGGCGGTGATGCGTCCGGACCGAGACACCATGCCCCGCCCCGAGAGCCGCCCACAGGCCCGGCAGGCTCGGCGTCGTCAGCGCCATTCGCCAGCGCAGGCGCTGGCGATCGAGCGTCTGGAGCGCGGTCTGCCGGAACAGGCAGGGATGGTCGAACAGCACGAGCGGGAGCTCGGCCGAGCCTGGCCGCTTCATGTCCTGCGCAGCCAGCCAGACCAACGGCAGCGTCGCGACATGCACACCGGCCGTCGATGAACCCGCCTTGAAGAAGGCGAGCGCGACATCGAGCCGGCCGGCCTGCACCTCCTCCTCCAGCGCGTAGTTGCGCCCGGCGCGAACCTCGACATGGGAGTTCGGGCGCTGCTGCGCGAACAGCCCCAGCACCTCCGGCATCACATCCTCGAAGAAGTCCTGCGGCAGGCCGAGACGCACCGTCGCGGCGCCAGCGCTGTTGCCGACAGCCGCCGCGGCCTCGTCGTTCAGCGCGATGATCTGGCGGGCATAGCTCAGCAGCGCCTCGCCGGCCTCGGTCGGCACCAGCCCGCGCCCGTCGCGGCGGAACAACGGACGCCGCGCCTGCTCCTCCAGCTTCTTGAGCTGCATGCTGATCGCCGATTGCGACCGGCCGAGTTGCGTCGCGGCGCGGGCGAAACTGCCAAGCTCGACCCCGACCACCATCGCCCGCAGCGCGTCCATATCGAAACTCGCCGGCATCGACCCGAAATCCTGAAGCGGAACTTACGATCATTTCGTTATTCGGAACGATCTCGCATTGCTAGCGTCCTGTCCAGCGGCCGAGCGGCCAACCAAGACCATGGAGGACAGCGCATGAAGCCCGATCTGATCGCGCAGTTGAAGACGCTCACCACCCCGCATCTGGCGGATGGCTGCCTGCGCTGCGGCGTGCCGATCCGCTTCGCGCCGGCTGGTTTGCGGCCGCTCGCCCCGGACATGGAAGTATGCGGCCGGGCCCGTCCCGTGCGCCATGTCGGCAGCATCGACGTCTTCTTCGAGCTGCTGGAGCATGCCGCGCCGGGCGAGGTGATCGTCATCGACAATGGCGGGCGCCTCGATGAGGCCTGCATCGGCGACATCGTCGCGATCGAGGCGAAGGCCGCCGGCATCGCCGGCTTCGTGATCTGGGGCCTGCATCGCGACAACCGCGAGCTCACCGAGCTCGGCCTGCCGGTCTTCAGCCTCGGCGCGCTGCCGACCGGGCCGCAGCGCCTGCATCCGCGACCGCACGACCTGTTCCACCAGGCGCTGGTCGGCCAGCACGGTATCGCCGAGACCGATTACGTCGCCGCCGACAGCAATGGCGTGCTGTTCCTGCCCGAAAGCCGGATCGAGGACATCGTCGCGGCTGCGATCGGCTATCGCGAGACCGAGGCGCGCCAGCTCGCAGCGATGCGCAATGGTCGCAGCTACCGCAGCCAGACCCGCTTCGACCAGTACCTGGCGACGCGGGCGCAGAACCCGGCCTACGGCTTCCGCCAGCATCTCAAGGATATCGAGGCTGCCGGCGAAGTCTGAAACGCCTCGCCCATCACGACGCCAGCGGCATGTCGGCCGCCTCCATCACGAGACATCCCCATGACCAAGCAGATCCGCATCCACGAGAATGGCGGCCCCGAAGTGCTGCGCTATGAGGACGCCGCGCTCGGCGCACCGGGGCCGGGCCAGGTCCGTCTGCGCCAGACGGCCGTCGGCCTCAACTTCATCGACGTCTACCAGCGCAGCGGCCTCTACCCGCTGCCGTTGCCGAGCGGCATCGGCCTGGAAGCGGCGGGCACGATCGAGGCGATCGGCGACGGCGTCGCCAACCTGCAGCCAGGCGACCGCATCGCCTATGCCGGCGGCCCGCCCGGCGCCTATGCCGAAGCGCGCATCATGCCGGCTGCTCCGCTGGTCAAGCTGCCCGATGCCATCAAGGACGAACAGGCCGCCGCGATGATGCTGCAGGGCCTGACCGCCTATTACCTGATCCATCGGACCTATCGCGCCAAGCTCGGTGATACCGTGCTCCTGCACGCTGCGGCTGGCGGCGTCGGGCTGATCGCCTGCCAATGGCTCAGCGCGCTCGGCGTCACCGTGATCGGTACCGTCGGCAGCGAGGAGAAGGCGGCGCTGGCACGCGCCCATGGCTGCGCCCATACGATCCTCTATCGCGAGGAGAACATCGCCGAGCGGGTCCGCGCCATCACGGGCGGCGCCGGTGTTCCCGTCGTCTTCGACTCGGTCGGCAAGGACACCTGGGAGGCGTCGCTCGACAGCCTGAGCCCGCTCGGCCTGATGGTCAGCTATGGCAATGCCTCGGGAGCGGTTCCGCCCTTCGCGGTTGGCCAGCTCGCCAGCAAGGGCTCGCTGTTCGTGACGCGGCCGACGCTCGCGACCTATATGGCCAAGCGCGAGGACCTCGAAACCGCCGCCAACGCGCTGTTCAGCGTCGTCGCCGACGGCACGGTTAAGATCGCCGCGCTGCAATCCTACCCGCTCGCGGATGCCGCGCAGGCGCATCGCGATCTCGAGGCCCGCAGGACCTCCGGCTCGACCATCCTGATCCCGTAACGTCGCCCCTCAGGCGGGCTGCGGATCAGACGTCGAGCTTGATCCGCGGCACCGACGGATCGCGCCGCGCCGTCTCGATCACGCTGTCGAGCAGGCCGGGGAAGCGCCGGTTGAAGTCTTCGCGGCGGATGCTGAGGAAGCGCACTGTCCCTTCCGCCCGCGATCGCGTGATCCCGGCCTCGCGCAATTTGGCGAAGTGGTAGGACAGCAGCGAGGGCGAGGCGAGCTCGGTGAAGGCGCCGCAGCGCGCCTTGTCGACCTCGTCGCAATCGGCGAGCGTCACCAGGATGCCGAGCCGGATCGGGTCGCCGAGCGCCGAGAACACGTCGGCCGGCAGGACGTCCTCGATCTCAGGGTGGAAGAGCTGCTTCATCACCTCCGGCTTAATTGCATCGGCCGCTCCTGACAAGTTTCAATGATCCTTGAATTTAGGATTGACTCATGGTCAGCCGACGCCCATGATTCAACGATCATTGAAATTTTCGGCACTCCCCACGGAGCCCTTTGCCATGGATATCCGTCTCCTCCTGCTGGCCGGCGGCGCCTTCGCCATCGGCACCGGCAGCCTCGTCATCACCGGCATCCTGCCGAACCTCGCCGCCGCCTTCGGCGTCAGCGTCGACACGGCCGGCCTGCTGATCTCGATCTTCGCCATCGCCTACGCGATCGGCTCGCCGGTGCTCTCGACGCTGTTCGGCAATCTCGACCGCAAGCTCGTGCTGGTCGGCTCGCTCACGGTGTTCACCCTCGCCAATCTCCTCGCCGCCTTCACCAGCGACTTCGCCTGGCTGATGCTGGCACGCATCGTCATGGCGCTCGGCTCGGGCGTGTTCATGCCCGCGGCGAACGCCGTCGCGGTGGCGCTCGTCCCGCCGGAAAGACGGGCCCGCGCGATCGCGCTGGTCACCGGCGGCATGACCGTCTCGCTGATCCTTGGCGTACCGCTCGGCACCGCCGTCGCCACGCTCGGCTGGCATTTCCCCTTCCTGGTCGTGGCGCTATTCGGCGCGCTCGCGCTCGCTGGCCTACTGCTCAAGATGCCGGCCGGCCTGCCGCGCGGCGCCAACACGCTCGCCGAGCGGCTGCAGGTGGCGCGTCGCGGCGACGTGCTGCTGGCGCTCGGCACCACCGCGCTTTGGACCACCGGCGCCTTCACGCTCTACACCTATGTCGCGCCCTTCCTTTCGGCCCATGCCGGCATCTCCGGCCACTGGCTCAGCGCGACGCTGGTCATCACCGGCATCGGCTCGGCACTGGGCAACCAGCTCGGCGGCCAGGCCAGCGATCGCTTCGGCCCGGTGCCGACGCTGACCTTCGTGCTCAGCCTGCTCGCCGCCTCGCTCGCCGCCGCCTCGCTCGTCGCGGTGACGCTGCCGCCGGCGGTGGCGATCTTCGTCCTGCCGGTGATCCTGATGATCTGGAGCGGCGCCGGCTGGGCCGGGCATCCCTCGCAGATGTCGCGCCTCGCCGCGATGGCGCCGGATGCGGTCGTGGTCGCGCTCTCGCTCAACGCCTCGGCGCTCTATATCGGCATCGCCGCCGGCGCCGCGCTCGGCCAGCAGGTGCTGCGCCATGGCGCCTCCTGGGAGCTCGGCTTCGTCGGAGCAGCCTGCGAGCTCGGCGCGCTTGGCCTGCTGCTGATCGCGACACAGCGGCGCAAGGCGGCGGCCCGCGCAGCCGCTCGCCTCAGCGAGGTCGCGGTCGCGCCGTCAACGCGCTGACCAGCATCAGCCGATCGACTGCTCAGCCCGCTCGCCTCATGGCGGGCGGGTTTTGTTCACTTGTCGTAGCGAGGCTTCAAGCCCGGACCTCGAACACCATGTTGAACGGCGTCTCGGTGGCGCGGCGGAAGCGGGTGAAGCCGGCATCGAGTGCGACCTTGCGCAGCCGCATCTCGCCAGCCTGCGCGCCGAGCCCAAGGCCGACCTCCTGAGCCATCGAGGCCGGCGTGCAGATCATCGTCGAGGCCCCGTAGAAGATCCGGCCGACCGGGTTGAGGTTCTGCTTGAGATTGTCGTGCGCGAAGGGCTCGACGATCATCCAGGTGCCGTCCGGCGCCAGCGTCTCCCTGACATGGCGGCCGGCCCCGACCGGATCGCCCATGTCGTGCAGGCAGTCGAACATCGCGACGAGATCGTAGCTCGCCGCCGGGAAATCCTTGGCGCTCGCCCGCTCGAAGACGATGCGGTCGCCGACCCCGGCCTTGTCCGCGGCCTCCCTGCCCTTCTCGATCGAGGGGCCGTGATAGTCGAAAGCGTAGAAGCGCGACTTCGGGTAGGCCTGCGCCATCAGGATGGTCGAGGCGCCATGGCCGCAGCCGACATCGGCGACCACCGCGCCCGCCTCGAGCTTGGCCTTGACGCCGTCCAGCGCCGGAATCCAGCTGCTCACCAGATTGGTATTGTAGCCCGGCCGGAAGAAGCGCTCGGTGCCACGGAACAGGCAGTTGCTGTGCTCGTGCCAGCCCAGCCCCCCGCCGGTCCTGAAGGCCTGCTCGACCTTGGGCTCGTCGACCCACATCGACTGGACGATCTCGAAGGCGCCGGCAAAGAAGGCCGGGCTGCCTTCCTCGGCAAAAGCCATCGCCTGCTCCGGCGACAGGCTGAAGCTGTCGCTGCCCTCATCATAGTCGATGTACTCGGCTGCGGCCTGGGCCGAGAGCCATTCGCGGACATAGCGTTCCTTGAGGCCGGTCCGGCTGGCGAGTTCCGCGGCGGTGACCGGCTTGCCATCAGCCATCGCCTTATAGAGGCCGAGCTGATCGCCGAGGACGATGAGGGAACCGGTGACGCAGGCTCCGACGTCCCCGACGAGACGTCCCACCAAGGCATCGAGTTTCTGCGGATCGGACTCACGCATGGCCAAGCTCCTCTGGTTGGGGAGGGCGTGGCCGGAGCTGTCGCGAACCGGCTCGACGCCATCGCGGAATGGGATGCTATACCCCGCCCGCCACCACTCAACTGCGCAAAGGGGGAAATGCGCCACCTGTGCGCGCATGACAGGAAGAAGCGCTTTCTGCTTCCCCCCGCCGCCTCCCCCGTCTATAGCGAGCGCCTAGCATTCATCTTCAGGCGCTCGCTGGCCCCCGCTCCTTTCGATCGGACGGGCTCTGCGCGCCCGCACGGAACCGGTCGAGACCATGCCCAAGCGCACAGACATCAAGACGATCCTGATCATTGGCGCGGGCCCCATCATCATCGGCCAGGCCTGCGAGTTCGACTATTCCGGCACTCAGGCCTGCAAGACGCTGAAGGCTGAGGGCTACCGCATCGTCCTGGTCAACTCGAACCCGGCGACGATCATGACCGATCCGGAGCTGGCCGACGCGACCTATGTCGAGCCGATCACGCCCGAGATCGTCGCCAAGATCATCGAGAAGGAACGCAATGTCCTGCCGGGCGGCTTTGCCCTGCTGCCGACCATGGGCGGCCAGACTGCGCTCAACTGCGCCCTCTCGCTGCAGAAGATGGGCGTGCTGGAGAAGTTCGACGTCGAGATGATCGGCGCCACCGCTGACGCGATCGACAAGGCCGAGGATCGCGAGCGTTTCCGCGAGGCGATGACCAAGATCGGCCTCTCGACCCCGCGCTCGCACCACGTCAAGACGCTCGGCGCCGCGCTCGAGGCGCTGGAGGATATCGGCCTGCCGACCATCATCCGCCCGTCCTTCACCATGGGCGGCACCGGCGGCGGCATCGCCTACAACAAGAGCGAGTTCATCGAGATCTGCGAGCGCGGCATCGACGCCTCGCCGACCAGCGAAATCCTGATCGAGGAGAGCGTCCTCGGCTGGAAGGAATACGAGATGGAGGTCGTCCGCGACAAAGCGGACAACTGCATCATCGTCTGCTCGATCGAGAACCTCGACCCGATGGGCGTCCACACCGGTGATTCGATCACCGTCGCCCCGGCGCTGACGCTGACCGACAAGGAATACCAGATCATGCGCGACGCCTCGCTGGCGGTGCTGCGCGAGATCGGTGTCGAGACCGGCGGCTCGAACGTGCAGTTCGCGGTCGATCCCGAGACCGGCCGGATGATCGTTATCGAGATGAACCCGCGCGTCTCGCGCTCGTCCGCCCTCGCATCGAAGGCGACCGGCTTCCCGATCGCCAAGGTCGCGGCGCGGCTCGCCATCGGCTACACGCTCGACGAGATCGAGAACGACATCACCGGCGGTGCCACCCCGGCCTCGTTCGAGCCGACGATCGACTATGTCGTCACCAAGATCCCGCGCTTCGCCTTCGAGAAGTTCCCGGGCTCCGAGCCGACGCTGACCACCGCGATGAAGTCGGTCGGCGAAGCCATGGCGATCGGCCGTACCTTCCAGGAATCGCTGCAGAAGGCGCTGCGTTCGCTCGAAACCGGTCTCGACGGCCTCGACGAGATCGAGATCGAGGGCATCGGCCACGGCGACGACAGGAACGCGATCAAGGCGGCGCTCTCGACCCCGACGCCGGACCGCATCCTCCAGATCGCCCAGGCGATGCGCGCCGGCTTCACCGACGAGCAGATCCATGAGAGCTGCAAGGTCGATCCCTGGTTCCTCGAGCAGATGCGCGGCATCGTCGAGACCGAGGAGAAGATCCGTAAGCACGGCCTGCCGCAGACGCCGATCGCCTTCCGCCAGCTCAAGGCGATGGGCTTCTCCGACAAGCGCCTCGCCGCCGTCTCCGGCAAGAGCGAGGCCGAGGTCCGCACCCTGCGCCGCTCGCTGAAGGTGCGTCCGGTCTACAAGCGCATCGACACCTGCGCCGCCGAGTTCGCCTCGCCGACCGCCTATATGTACTCGACCTACGCCATGCCGTTCGCAGGCGCGCCGGCCGACGAGGCCAAGCCCTCGGACGCCAAGAAGGTCGTCATCCTCGGCGGCGGCCCCAACCGCATCGGCCAGGGCATCGAGTTCGACTATTGCTGCTGCCATGCCTGCTACGCGCTGCGCGACGCCGGCTACGAGACCATCATGGTCAACTGCAATCCCGAGACGGTCTCGACCGACTACGACACCTCGGACCGGCTCTATTTCGAGCCGCTGACCGCCGAGGACGTGCTCGAGATCCTCGAGACCGAGAAGCAGGCCGGCACGCTGCACGGCGTCATCGTCCAGTTCGGCGGCCAGACCCCGCTGAAGCTGGCGCATGCGCTGGAGCAGGCCGGTATCCCGATCCTCGGCACCACGCCCGACGCGATCGACCTCGCCGAGGACCGCGACCGCTTCAAGCGCCTGCTCGACAAGCTTCACCTCAAGCAGCCGAAGAACGGCATCGCCTATTCGGTCGAGCAGTCGCGCCTGATCGCGGCCGAGCTCGGCCTGCCCTTCGTGGTGCGCCCGTCCTATGTGCTCGGCGGCCGTGCGATGGCGATCATCCGCGACGAGGTGATGTTCGAGGACTACCTGCTCGGCACCCTGCCCTCGCTGATCCCCTCCGAGGTCAAGGCCAAGTACCCGAACGACAAGACCGGCCAGATCAACACGGTGCTCGGCAAGAACCCGCTGCTGTTCGACCGCTATCTCTCGGACGCGATCGAGGTCGACGTCGACTGCCTCTGCGACGGCAAGGAAGCGTTCATCGCCGGCATCATGGAGCATATCGAGGAGGCCGGCATCCATTCCGGCGATTCGGCCTGCTCGCTGCCGCCGCGCTCGCTCTCGCCGGAGCTGATCGCCGAGCTGGAGCGCCAGAGCAAGGCGATGGCGCTCGCCCTCGACGTCGGCGGCCTGATGAACGTGCAGTACGCGATCAAGGACGGCGAGATCTACGTGCTCGAGGTCAATCCGCGCGCGTCACGCACCGTGCCCTTCGTCGCCAAGGTGATCGGCCAGCCAATCGCCAAGATCGCCGCGCGGCTGATGGCGGGCGAGAAGCTCGCGAGCTTTAACCTGAAGCAGGAGAAGCTCCAGCATGTCGGCGTGAAGGAGGCCGTGTTCCCCTTCGCCCGCTTCCCCGGCGTCGACGTCCTGCTCGGGCCGGAGATGCGCTCGACTGGCGAGGTCATCGGCCTCGACCGCTCCTTCGACGTCGCCTTCGCCAAGAGCCAGCTCGGCGCCGGCTCGAAAGTGCCGGTCAAGGGCACGGTCTTCGTCTCGGTCCGCGACGAGGACAAGCCGCGCATCCTGCCCTCCATGGCGATCCTCGCCGAACTCGGCTTCCAGATCGTCGCGACCGGCGGCACGCTGCGCCTCCTCCAGGAGCACGGCATCCGCGCCAGCAAGATAAACAAGGTGCTCGAAGGCCGCCCGCACGTCGTCGATGCGATCAAGAACGGCGAGATCCAGCTGGTCTTCAACACCACCGACGGTCCACAGGCGCTGGCGGACTCGCGCTCGCTGCGCCGGGCAGCCCTCTTGCACAAGGTGCCCTATTATACCACCTTGGCCGGTGCGATCGCCGCGGCGGAGGGCATCAAGGCCTATTGCAGCGGCGATCTCGAAGTGAGGTCGCTGCAATCCTATTTCGCCCGCGCCGCCTGACCGGCCGCGCGGCGAAGTAGTTTTCCGACGATCGGGAGCGATACGGGTGCGTTGGCCAAAGCCGGCGCGCGCGTGATTGCTTTTCATAACTGGGACGAGACGATGGACAAGGTTCCCATGACGGCCGGCGGTTTCGCCGCCCTCGAAGTCGAATTGAAGCAGCGCCAGCAGGTCGAGCGCCCGCGTATCATCACGGCGATCGCCGAGGCGCGTGCGCTGGGCGATCTCTCGGAGAACGCCGAATACCATGCCGCCAAGGAAGCCCAGTCGCTGAACGAAGGCCGGATCATGGAGCTGGAATCGCTGATTGGCCGCGCCGACATCATCGATGTCAGCAAGCTCGGCGGCGACACGATCAAGTTTGGCGCGACCGTCACGCTGATCGACGACGATACCGAAGAGAAGAAGCTCTACCAGATCGTCGGCGAGCCGGAATCGGATGTGAAATCGGGCAAGGTCTCGATCGGCTCGCCGATCGCGCGCGCTCTGATCGGCAAGAAGGTCGGCGATTCCGTCCAGGTCAACACGCCCGGCGGCGGCAAGTCCTATGAGGTCATTAACGTCGCCTTCCGCTAAGCGAGCAGAGCGACTTGGCCAGCCCGGCGGCAACTCCTAGATTAAGAGTCTGCCTGCCGCCGGAGACTGCTCCATGACCACGCGCCGCGCTTTTCTCACCGGGTCCGCCGCGCTCGCTGCCGGCGGGCTCGTTTCGTTTTCAGCCTCGGCTCAAGGCATCGCCATCGGCGCGATCCGCGTCGATGCGCGCCGCCTAGGCCCACAGGGCTGGGGCGAGAACGCACCGCGAATCGGCCGTGCACTCGAGTTGGAACTCGCTCAAAAGCTCGTCTCGCTGCGCCGGCGCGGTGGACCGACCCTGCTCGTCACCGTCGAAGGCCTCTGGCTCGCCAGCGCCGCGGGTGGCGGCATGGCCGGCGACGGCAGCGGTGGTGGCAACGACGATATGGACACCGTCGCCGACGTGATCGACCGCGGCCGCCTGGTCGTCAGCCACAATATCCGTTCGATGCTGCCGGCCAATTCCGGAGGCGCCTGGTATCGGCCGGACATCGACGAGCGCCGCGTCGCCGCTCTGCTCGAGAACAATGCCTTGTGGATCAAGCGCTATCTTGGCGCCTGAGGCCATGCTCGCGCGCCGCGCCATTCTGATCGGCTTTGCCGCCACGGCCCTGGCGGGTTGCCAGACGACCGGGCGGGCGGCTCCCCCGGTCGCGATCGGCGCGATCCGCGTCGATACCGGGCCGCTGGCGGCCAAGGGACAGAGCGCCACCGCAGCCGCGATCAGGCCGATGCTGGAGCGCGAGCTCACCGGCCTCCGTCGCGCTGGCAGCGGGCGTGGCGCGACCCTGCAGGTCACCGTCACCGGACTTTATCTGACGAGCTATGCCGGCGGCGCTGCGGCGACGCTCGGCAACGACACGCTGGAAAGCGAGGCAGTGCTGATCGGCGCCGACGGCCGCGAGCTTGCGCGCTATCCCGTCATGTCCATCATGGCGCCGAGCTTCAGCGGCGCCTGGTATCTGCCGGATGTCGACCAACGGCGGATCGAGGCTCTGGTCGCGAACAACGCCCAATGGATCAGGCGCTATCTCGGCAGCTGAGTGAGCGCGCTAAAGCGGCGCGATCGGTGCGTCCTTGACCCGGTCGAGCGCCAGCGCGGTCCGGACATTGCGGACATTGGGCAGTGCCGTCAGGTCGGCGACGAAGTCCTGGAAAGCCTTCAGATCGGTCGCGACGCATTTCAGGATGAAGTCGATGTCGCCCGACAGCGTCCAGCATTCGCGCACCAGCGACCAGCCGCGGATCCGCTCCTGGAAGGTGGCGAGGTCGGCCTCGGCCTGGCTGGCGAGATGGACGAAGGCGAAGCAGACCACCTCGATGCCGAGCTTACGCTCGTCGAGCAGCGCCCGGTAGCCGGTGATGACCCCGGCCTCCTCGAGCGCGCGCACGCGCCTGAGGCAAGGCGGCGGCGAGATGCCGACCCGGCTCGCGAGCTCGACATTGGTCATGCGCCCGTCGCTCTGCAGCTCCGTCAGGATACGGAGATCGATCTCGTCGAGTTTGGCGCGCACAAATCCTCCTGAAAACGGGTCGCGCTGGTGTAGACGGGCGATGGACGCGTTACAAGGCGTCGACCACGCCAATCCCGGGCCAACCCGCCGTGCCGACAGATTCGCCGCCTTCTCTCTGGGTTCTGACCGACGGCAAGGCCGGCGACGAGGTGCAATGCCTCGGCGTGGCCGAGCGGATCGGCGTCGTCCCGGAGATCCGCCGGATCAATCCCGGCAAGCCCTGGAGCTGGCTGATGCCGCGCGGGCCGATCGACCCTCGCGAGGCGCCTGATCGGCCCGGCAGCCCGATCCGGCCGCCCTTCCCCGACATCGCCATCGCCTCCGGCCGGCGCGCCTTCGCCTATCTGCGCGCCGTCAAGAAGGCCTCGAACGGGGCGACCTTCACCGTCTTCCTCAAGGACCCGCGCACCGGCGCCGGCAGCGCCGACCTGATCTGGGTCTCCGAGCACGACCGCCTGCGCGGCGAGAACGTCCTGGTCACGATCACCTCGCCGCACCGGCTCGCGCCGGGCGCCCTGGCGGCGGCCCGCGCCGCGCCGCCGCCGGAGATCGCCGCCCTGCCCTCACCCCGCGCCGCTGTGCTGGTCGGCGGCGACAGCCGCCACCACAGCTTCCGGCCCGAGGATATCGAGCGTTTCGCCCGCGAGCTCGATGCACTTGCCGCTTCCGGCGTCGCGCTGATGGGCTCGCGCTCGCGGCGCACCCCGCCGGCGCTCGACGCTGCCATCGGCGAGGTCTTCCGCCGTCATGACGGCTGGTGGTGGGACGGCTCCGGCGCCAACCCCTATGTTCCGCTGCTCGCCAATGCCGACGCCATCGTCGCCACCGCCGACTCCACCAACATGATCGGCGAGGCCGCGGCGACCGGCGCACCGATCCTGGTGTTCGAACCGCATGGCGGCCATGGCAAGCTGGCGAAGTTCCTGGAGGCGCTGAAGCGCCACGGCGCTGTGCACCATTTCCAGGGCAAGCTTGAAGGTGCCCGCTACGACCCGCTAGACTCGACCGGAACGATCGCGGCCGCCGTCTATGAGGGCTGGCGGCGTCACGAGGCAGCGATGGGGCTGGCATAGAGCCGTCCCGATACCGATATTCACCGGCTCGTGCCGGTTCAGGAACCAGACAGATGGCCCATATCCACGCCAAGGTGATGATCATCGGCTCCGGCCCGGCCGGCTACACTGCCGCGATCTATGCCGCACGCGCCATGCTCGAGCCGGTGCTGATCTCCGGCCTGCAGGCCGGCGGCCAGCTCATGATCACCACCGATGTCGAGAACTATCCCGGCTTCGCGGACGTGATCCAGGGCCCCTGGCTGATGGAGCAGATGCAAGCCCAGGCGCAGCACATGGGCACGAAGATGGTCTCCGACCACATCGCCCGGGTCGACCTCTCGCAGCGCCCGTTCCGGCTCTGGGGCGATGGCGGCGACACCTATTCCTGCGATTCGCTGATCGTCTCGACCGGCGCCCAGGCGAAGTGGCTCGGCCTGCCCTCGGAGCAGGCCTTCCAGGGCTTCGGCGTCTCGGCCTGCGCCACCTGCGACGGCTTCTTCTTCCGCAACAAGCAGGTTGTCGTGGTCGGCGGCGGCAACACCGCGGTCGAGGAAGCGCTTTATCTCGCCAATCTCGCCAGCAAGGTCACGCTGGTGCACCGGCGCGATTCGCTGCGCGCCGAGAAGGTGATGCAGGAGCGCCTGTTCAAGCATCCCAAGATCGAGGTGATCTGGGATTCGGAAGTCGCGGAAATCCTCGGCGGCACGCAGCCGCCATCGGTGACGCATGTCCGCCTGCGCAATCTGAAGAGCGGCACCTTGCAGGATCTGCCGACCGACGGCGTCTTCGTCGCGATCGGGCACAAGCCGGCGACCGAGCTGTTCGTCGGCCAGTTGGCCATGAACGAATCGGGCTACCTTGAGGTCGCGCCCGGCACGACCCAGACCAATGTGCCCGGCGTCTTCGCCGCCGGCGACGTCACCGACGAGCATTACCGCCAGGCCGTGACCGCGGCCGGTCTCGGCTGCATGGCAGCGCTCGACGCCGAGCGCTGGCTGATGGCCCAGGAACTTGGCGTGCGCGAAGCGGCGGAATAGCCCAAAACCGTATCCATCACTGGAATTGATCAATTCCAGCACGATATTAAGGGCTAAAATCAACGGTCCCGGCAAAGGAGTCGTTGACCGGACAACCCGATCCCCCCATCATGCGTTGAACGCATAACACGGGGGGAAAGCGGTGGATTGGGACCGCATCCGAATCTTCTACACGGTTGCTGAATCGGGAAGTTTCACCAAAGCTGGCGACGGGTTAGGCCTCAGCCAATCGGCTGTGAGCCGCCAGATCGGAGCGCTCGAGCGCGAATTGCGCGCGCCGCTGTTCCACCGGCACACCCGCGGCCTCATTCTCACCGAGCAGGGCGAACTGCTCTGGCGCGCCGCGCGTGAGATGACGCAGCGCCTGGAGCGGACCCGTGCCCAGCTCTCGGAAACGCGCGAGCATCCGTCCGGCGAGCTCAAGGTCACCGCGACCCGCGGCCTCGGTGGCCACTGGCTGACGCCACGCCTCGCCGAGTTCCTCGACCTCTACCCCGACATCAAGGTCGAGCTGATCCTCACCGACGAGGAACTCGACCTGTCGATGCGCGAGGCCGATATCGCGATTCGCCTGCGCCAGCCGCAGCAGCCCGACCTGATCCAGCGCCGGCTCTTCACCGTGCACTTCCACGTCTACGGCGCGCCGGCCTATATCAAGCGCTTCGGCGAGCCGAAGAGCTATGAGGAGCTCGACAACCACCGGCTGCTCTCCTTCGGCGCGTCCTCGCCGTCCTATCTGACGGCGGTGCACTGGCTCGGCACTCTCGGCCGCGACCAGCGCAATCCGCGTCCGATCCACCTCACCGTCAACAACATCACGGCGATGAAGCGGGCGGTCGATTCGGGCGCCGGCATCGCCATCCTCCCGGACTATCTGATCGAGGCCGGCTCGCCGCTCGTGCAATTGATGCGCGAGACCGAGATGCCGCAGCTCGAAAGCTATCTGGTCTATCCGGAGGAGATGAAATCGGTCGCGCGCGTGCAGGTCTTCCGCGATTTCCTGATCCAGAAGGCACAACGCTGGACGTACTGAATTAACAGGCAGGCGCTGCCCGAAAACCCGGCAGCGCCGTGCCCACAGCGGCTGCGCATGCGTGCCACGCGCGGTCTCCTGGCAATTGTGACGAATTCTAGTAATGAGTCATGTTGCCAGCGCATAACCGACCCGCCCAATGCTGCATTGCGAAAAGGCAGGGTCTGCCCGATATTCAGCTCACGGTTGTTCGGAACGGGCTCCGCATCTCCTCCCGGCGTTGAGTTCGTTTCAGCCGTTCCCCTCTGAGATGTTTGGCGCTTTTGCGCTGGATGTTTCAAACTTTCAGGCCGGCTCCTTCGGGACGCCGGCCTTTTTTCTTGGCTGGCAGCCAGCGTCATTCTCGGTCGACGCAGAGCGCCCCCTAGAAGCTCAGGACAACAAGGACGCTGGTTTCCGAATGGCTCGGCTCGGGGCCGAGCATGACGCGTCGCGCTAACGCCGCCGCGCTTCCAGCGGCAGCGAATCGAACAGCGACGGCTCGGCGCTGGTGCGTGCCTTCTCGATCGTCAGGATCTTCAGCTTGGTCTCGACACCGCCATCGGCCGAGAAGCCGCCGGTCTTGCCGCCCGCGGCGAGCACGCGATGGCAGGGCACAATGATCGGGATCGGGTTCTGGCCGAGCGCGACGCCGACGGCGCGCGCCGCGCCGGGCTCGCCGATCCGCGCCGCAACCTCGCCATAGGTCAGTGTCTCGCCCGGCGGGATCGCCAGGGCAACGGCATAGACGCGCCGGTTGAATTCCGGCGTGGCCGAGAGATCGATCGGCAGATGCGACAGGTCGCGCTGTTCGCCGGCGAGCAAGGCGACGACATCGCCGATCGCCTGGCGCACGAAGGCTGGCGGCTCGGCCTCGACGCTGTCCGGAAAGCGCCGGGCCAGCCGGCGCCGGGCCGTATCTTCGTCGCGCTCGGGCAACTGCGCCGCGATGATGCGCTCGCCTTGCCAGACCAGGGCGCAGGAGCCGATCGCAGTGGTGAAGAGACAGAAGTTCTGCATGAACAGACGATAGCGCGGCTGCGGGCTCCAGGGCACCCGTTTCCTGCCAGCTATTGGCACCAGTCACCCCGGGCAAAGCTGCCAGGGGCGACCGGTTCGATAAAGTCAGCTCAGGCCCAGAGCCGTTCCTTCTCCAGCCCCTTGTAGAGATCGGCCACCTGCTCGGCATAGCCGTTGAACAGCAGCGTCGGCTTGCGATCGCGCGAGCCCAGCACCTGCTCGCTCGCCTGGCTCCAGCGCGGATGCGAGACCTCCGGGTTCACATTGGCCCAGAAGCCGTATTCGGAGGCCTGCAAGCCCTCCCAGAAGGTCTTTGGCCGCTCGGCGACGAAGCTGATCTTGCTGATCGACTTCACCGATTTGAAGCCGTATTTCCACGGCGTGATCAGCCGCAGCGGAGCGCCATGCTGCGTCGGGATCGGCTTGCCGTAGATGCCGGTCACCATCAGCGTCATCTCGTTTGTCGCCTCGGCGATGGTCAGCCCTTCCGTATACGGCCAGGGATACCAGCGCTGCGATTGGCCCGGCGCCAGCTTCGGGTTCATGAAGGTCTGCATCTGGATGTATTTCGCACCCGACAGCGGCTTGGCCAGCTCGACGAGCTGCTTCAGCGGGAAGCCGGTCCACGGCACCGCCATCGACCAGGCCTCGACGCAGCGGAAACGATAGAGCCGCTCCTCGAGGCTGACCTTCCTGATCAGGTCGTCGATGCCGATCTCGAACGGCTTCTCGACCAGCCCGTCGATCGCGATCGTCCAGGGCCGCGTGATCAGCCGCTTCGACGCGGCGGCCACTTCCTTCGAAGTCCCGAACTCGTAGAAATTATTGTAGTTCGCCGCCAGCTCCTCGTCGGTCACCGGGCGATCAAGCGTGTAGGCCGCATTGCGTTTGGCCGGGTAGAGGTCGAGCGTCGGATCGGCCCCCTGCGCCCCGGCGGCCTGAGGCAGCGTGGCGCTGGCGATCAGTCCGGCGCTGCCGGCGAGCCATTGCCGGCGATTGAGAAAGACGGCTTCCGGTGTCGCCTGGCTTTCGGGAATCTCCCAGCCGGCGCGACGCTTGATCAACATGACGGACATACTCCGTTGCAACGGAGCAAGTTTAGTCGATCCGGCACCGGCCCACCAAGTCACGAGCGGGAGAGCAGTTCTCCCGCTCGTTCTGGGCTACGGCAAATCGGCGTAGCGCTTGGCGTAGTCTGCCTCGAGCGTCTCGATCCGCGACCAGAAGCCGCGCGGCGGGTTGCCGGCGAGCTTGTCTTCGAGAAGGCCAAGATGGGCGTGCCAACCGCTCGAGACGCTGGCCATCTCCGCCTTGTCGGCGAGCTTGCGATGCGTGACGACAAGCCTGACCTTGTCTCCCTCGGGCACGAGTTCGAAGGTCACTTCCGAACTGGCATCGCCCTCGCCCGGCCAAGTCATCGCCAGCGCGGTCATCGGCTCGTAGCGCGTCACCGTGCCCTTGGACGGCCAGCCCTTGTCGTTCATCTCGCGATAGCGTTCGGGCGGCTGCTCGCTGGTGATTTCGGAATGTTTGAACAGAAGATCGGCCGCACCGCCGACCCGAGGCTCGATCTCGCCCGAGGCGAGCCAGGTGCCACGCTTGTCGGACTGCGTCAGATAGGACCAGACCCGCTCGAGCGGGCCGGGCAGAAGCCGTTCGAAGCGGACCGCGCCGCTCTCCAGGACCACGCCATACTCGTTCATGATCGCTTTCCTCACTCGTCTTCGGGTTTCATGAGTTCTCGTTCCAAGCGGTCGAGCCCCGCATTCCAGAAGCCGCGCACCTGCTGGACCCAGGCGTCGAAGGCATCGAGCCCTTCGGGATCGAGCCGGTAGATCCGGCGCTGGCCGCTGACTTCGACACTCACCAGCCCCGCCTCCTTCAGCACCTTGAGATGCTGCGAGATCGCCGGCGCGCTCATGCCGAACTGCGCAGTGATCTCGCCCGCCGCCATGGCGCGCTGTCCGAGCATCTCGACGATGCGGCGGCGGGTCGGGTCGGCAAGGGCGGTGAAGCGGTCCATGCCTTCTATTTAGTCAATCACTTAATTAAGTCAACACGAAATTATTGACCACCGGACGCGCACCCTCCCCCTGCGTGCGGCGGGCTTGCCCTTGCGAGCATGACGGGTCATGAGGATCGCCCGTCCCGCCTCGTTCGCCAGACCATGCCCTCCCGAAACGCCACGCTCGCCGGCATTCTGATGATGCTGCTCGGCATCCTGCTGTTCTCAATCAACGACGTGATGGGGAAGTGGCTGGTCGCGACCTATACGGTCGGCCAGATCCTGCTGCTCCGTTCTGCCGCCGGCCTGCTGGCGATTACCCCCTTCGTGGTCAAGCAGGGTCTGCGCCGTACGCTGCGGCCAGAGCGGCCGGGCCTGCAGCTGCTGCGCGTCACGCTCGGTTCCTGCGAGGTCGCGCTGTTCTACTGGGCGGTGTCCTATCTGCCGCTCGCCGATACGATGACGCTCTGGCTGGCCGCACCGGTCTGGGCCGTGGTGCTGGCGGCACTTCTGCTCGGCGAGCGCGTCGATGCCGGGCGCTGGCTCGCCGTGGTCGCCGGCTTCGTCGGCGTCGCGATCGCGCTCAATCCGTCAGGACAGAGCCTGTCCCTGCCGGCGATCATCGCGCTGATCGGCAGCTTCTCCTTCGCCGCGATGATGATCATCGGCCGGCAATTGCGCGGCACGCCCGATGTCACATTGGTTTTCTGGCAGACATTCGGCGCGCTGGTGATGGGCGTGCTGCTCCTGCCCTTCGGCTGGGTGACACCGAGCCTCGCCGACACCGCCTTGCTTGCTTTGCTCGGCATCGTCGCCATGGTCGCGCATCTCTGCGTGACGCGCTCGCTCAAGCTGGCGGAAGCCTCGGTCGTGGTACCCTACCAGTACACGCTGATCATCTGGGCGCTGGTCTTCGGCTGGTTCGTCTTCGGCGACTGGCCAAGCCCCGCCATGCTGTTCGGCTCCGCCCTGATCATCGCTGCCGGGCTCGCCTTGCTCGTGCTCGAACGGCGCGCGGGCAACTCGGCCTCTGAGACCGCCAAGGAGCGTGTTACCGTCGAGCAGAACTAACCTGGAGGGGCGATGGCCGAGGCTGCGAAACCGCCCGATTTCTGGAGCTGGCTCGGCGCCGCGATTTCCCTCGTCCTCGGCCTCTGGCTGCTGATCGCCGGCTGGCGCACCTTGCCGCTGGCGCGCGGCGATCTTCTGGTCGCCGACCATGTCGGCCCGATCAGCTACAGCACGCCGCTGATGCGGGTCAGCTCGGGGCGCGGGTCGAGCACCTACCGGACGCAGGACCTGTGGCTCGTCGCGATCGGCGGCAACCCACAGGTCAACCATCACCAGCTCTATAGGCCGGCCCGCGGCCTCTGGGTCGACGGCATCGACCGGCTTGGCAATGGCCAGCAGGTGCGCTTCCTCGTCGATCCCGGCCATCGGCTCGTCTACGAAGCAACCTCCCAGGGCAAGACCTTCCTCGCCTATGACGACACGGCCGAGGCGCTGACCAGCGGCGCCCGTCGCTCGCTGCTGTTCGGCTTCGCCCTGCTCGGCAGCGTCGCCTGGCATCTCTGGCCACTGGCCTTGCGCTATTGGCGCGAGCGACAAGGCGCGGACCAGACCACGTCCTAATCCCGCTGGCCGCCGGGGTGTTCTGCGTCGGTGGCGGGGCTCCGGGGCTGGCGCCGCTGCGCCGGGCGCGCGACAAAATGCAGGCCCGCCCGAACAACTGAGCGGGCGGGAGGACTTCATGGCGACGATCACCTATCTGACCACGGTGCAGTTCGGCTTCGGCGAGCTCAAGACCCTCGCGCCCGGCCTGACCGATCTGAAGATCGCCCGCCCGCTGATCGTCGCCGATCGCGGCCTGGCGGCGACCGACCTGATCGAGCGGCTGCGCGCCGCCTCGCCTTTGCTCGGCAACGCCCCGCTCTTCGTCGACACCCCCACCAATCCGACCGAGGAGGCCGTCGAGGCCGCGGTCGCGCTCTACCGCGAGCATGACTGCGACGGCCTCGTCGCCATCGGCGGCGGCTCGCCGATCGATCTCGCCAAGGGCGTCGCGCTGCTCGCCAGCCATGACGGGCCGCTCGAAACCTATGCCGCGATCCTCGGCGGCATCCCGAAGGTGACCAGCAAGGTCGCACCGGTGATCGCCGTCCCGACCACCGCCGGCACCGGCAGCGAGGTCGGCCGCGCCGCGCTGATCACGCTGAAGGACGGACGCAAGCTCGGCTTCATCTCGCCGCATCTGATCCCGAAGCTCGCCATCTGCGACCCGGAGCTGACGCTCGGCCTGCCGGGCTGGCTGACCGCCGCCACCGGCATGGACGCGCTGACCCACTGCATCGAGACCTATCTCAGCCCGCGCGACAATCCGCCGGCCGAGGCGATCGCGCTCGACGGGCTGAAGCGCGCTGCCAGCCATATCGAGCGTGCCACTCGCGACGGCTCCGATCGCGAGGCCCGCAAGGAGATGCTGATGGCTGCCCTGCAAGGCGGCCTCACCTTCCAGAAGGGGCTCGGCGCCGTCCATGCCCTGTCGCACCCGCTCGGCGGCCTGAAGCAGGTCTCGCTGCATCACGGCACGCTCAATGCCGTGCTGCTGCCGGCGGTGCTGCGCTTCAACGAATCGGCGGCCGGCGCGAAATACGCCGAAATACGGCGCGTGCTCGGCTTAGCCCCAGACGCCGACCTCGCCGGCTGGATCGCCGGGCTGACCCAGCGTCTCGGCCTGCCGGGCTCGCTCGCCCAGATGGGCGTGCCGCGCGAGGTCCTGCCCGCGATTGCGGACGCGGCGACGCAAGACCATTCGAGCGCGACCAATCCGCGGCCCGCGAACGCAGCCGATTACCTTGCAATGCTGGAGGCTTCATTCGGCTGAAACCGGCAGGATCGAAAAGCCACAGGCGCCACCAGAGACGTGGGAACGGCGCCGCTGCGCCTTGACCCTCCCCGGCCCACCAGCCATCGTGCCGAAGACGGACTCCTCTCCCCTGTACGAGGCCCCCATGCGCCGCGTTTCACTCCTCTCGACCCTTGCCGCCGCCCTGTGCCTGACCGGTCTCTCCGCCCAGGCGGCGGGCGGACGCTATGTCAACCCGGCCGACCGGGCGGAAGAGCGCATCATCCCGATGTATGGCAACCTGCCGGCCTGCGAGGATCCGGCGGTGCTCGGCAAGATCACCAGCCGTTTCAATTCGCGCGAGGCCAAGTTCTGGGGGCCGCTGCAGGCGGTCAGCTTCGACCGTGTCCAGCCGATCGCCTGGCGCCCCTGGGGCGAGGACTTCATTCCGCGCCGTTTCTGCACCGCCCGCGTGCTGACCAATGACGGCGTGCTGCGCCGGGTCGACTATTCCGTCCGCGAGAATCTCGGCCTGTTCGGCTACACCTGGAACGTCAACTGGTGCGTCTCCGGTCTCGACCGCCACCGCTCCTACGCGCCCGACTGCAAGATGGCGCGGCCCTGATCCAGACGCAGACCATGCTGAAACGACTTGCCGCCGGTCTTCTGGCGCTTTGTGCGCTCTGCGGCACGGCCGCCGCGCAAGGTCGCTATGATCGCGGCGGCACGCCCGGCGATTTCGATTTCTACGTGCTCGCCCTCTCCTGGTCGCCCGGCTTCTGCGAGCTCGACGGCGGCCGCGGCCGTAATCGCGAGCAATGCGCGCCCGGCGCCAATCTCGGCTTCGTCGTGCACGGGCTCTGGCCGCAATATGAGCGCGGCTATCCCAGCGATTGCGGCCCCTCCGGCCGCACACCATCGCGAATCGCAATGGAGCAGGCGGAAGGGCTGTTCCCGACCGAGAGCCTCGCGCGCTATCAATGGCGCAAGCACGGCAGCTGCTCCGGATCGAGCCCGGCCGATTACTTCGCCGATGTCCGCCGCGCCCGCGAGAAGATCAAGATCCCGCCGGCGCTGGCCAGCGTCGACGGCGAGCGGAGCTGGACCGCGCTCGACCTCGAGCGCGCCTTCGTCGACGCCAACCCTGGCCTGCGCACCGACATGATGTCGGTCTCCTGCCGGCGCGGCGTGCTGGAAGAGGTGCGGATCTGCTTCAGCAAGGATTTGCGCGGCTTCCGCACTTGCCAGGAGGTCGATCGCTCGGGCTGCCGGGCGCCGGACTTCCGCGTCAACGCGATTCGCTGATCGGGAATGAACTACCGCCACGGCTTCCATGCCGGCAATTTCGCCGATGTGCTCAAGCATGTCGTGCTGATGCGGATCCTCACGCATCTCAACGCCAAGGACAAACCCTGGCGCGTCATCGACACCCATGCCGGCGCCGGCCGCTACGACCTCGGCTCGGAAGAGGCGCTTAAGACGCATGAGTGGCGCGACGGCGTCGCCCGGCTCGACCAGTCGCCGCTGGCGCCGAAGGTGGAAGAGCTGCTGAAACCCTGGCGCGAGGCACTCGCCGCCGCCCGCGCCCGGCATGGCGCGGACACCTATCCCGGCTCGCCCTGGCTTTGTCGCCACGCCATGCGGGAGCAGGATCGGCTGATCGCAGCGGAACTGCACGAGAACACCTATCGCAAGCTCAGCCAGGCGCTCGGCCGCGACGAGCGCTGCAAGGCGCTGGAGATCGACGGCTGGACGGCGCTGCGCGCCAATGTTCCGCCGAAGGAGCGCCGCGGTCTCGTCCTGATCGACCCGCCCTTCGAGGAGAAGGACGAGTTTGCGACGCTGGCGGCCGAGTTCATCGCGGCGCACCGCAAATGGCCGACCGGGATCTACGCGCTCTGGTATCCCATCAAGGACGAGCGGGCGGTAGAGCACCTGCTCGACACCATTCTCGATGCCGGTATCGGCCGCCTGCTCCGGCTCGAGATCGATGTCGATCGTCCGGATGCGGCCGGTGGCCTCAGCGCGACGGGACTGATCGTCATCAATCCGCCCTGGCTGCTGGCGCAGGAGGCCGAGATTCTACTTCCGGCCTTGTCCGAACGGCTCGCGCAGGGCGCTCGCCCGCGCTATCGCTGCGAGGCGATTCGCCCCGACGGCTGATCGTTTCCGCTCGCCAACCGAAGGCTGCCGACCATGCTGATCCTGCGCTCCTCCCCCACCTCCCCGTTTGGCCGCAAGATCAAGATCGCCATCGCCGAACTGGGGCTGGGCGACCGCATCGAGGTGGTGCCGGCCGACACCAACGACCCGGCGGACTCGCTGCGGCGCCAGAATCCGCTTGGCAAGGTACCGACCCTGGTGTTCGAGGATGGTTCGACGCTGTTCGATTCCCGCGTGATCGCCGAGTATCTCGATCACATGGCCGGCGGCGGCAGGCTGCTCCCGGCGGGCGAGATCCGCTTCGCGCAATTGCGCCTGCAGGCCATCGCCGACGGCATCTGCGATGCGGGCCTGCTGCAAGTCTACGAAACCCGCCTGCGTACGGCCGAAATGCGCAGCCCCGCCTGGATCGAGAACCAGTCCGGGAAGGTCGCGCGCGCCCTCGCCTCGCTCGAAGCCTCGCCTCCGGCCTATGACCGGCCCCGCATCGGCGAAATCGCGCTCGCCTGCGCCCTCGGCTATCTCGACCTGCGCTTCGAAGGGGCCTGGCGCGCCGGACATCCGGCGCTGGTCGCCTGGCTCGACGGCTTCGCCGCCAAGGTCCCGGCCTTTGAAGAGACGCGCTTCAAGGGCTGAGGTCCGGCTTCAGCTGCTTCCATTCCCCTCAGCATCGGCCATTTGGAGGCAAGAGCATCGGCCTGCCTCCTTCCGCCCGGGCAGCGGACAACAAAAAACCCGGTGGCCGAAGCCACCGGGTCCGTTCTGTCTCCGGGAGGAGAAAATCAGAACTTGTAGCTGAGACGAGCGCGGACCAGCGAGAAGTCCGTGCCGACCTTGTCCGCGCCACCGAAGACCTTCTTGTCGCCGAGATCGACGTAGAGGTACTCGACACCGCCGACCAGGTTGTTGGTGAAGGCGTACTCGACGCCAGCGCCGACGGTCCAGCCGGTGTGGGTGTTGTCGTCCGAGTTCAGGCCGTTGATGGTGACGCCCGGAGCCAGCGTGGTCTTCACGTTGCCGTAGGCGAAACCACCGGTGACGTAGGGCAGGAACCGGTCGAAAGCGTAGCCGACGCGGCCGCGGACGGTGCCGAACCACTCGGTCTTGCCCTCGCCGACGATGCCGAAGCCAGCGAAGCTCGAGCCAGCCTTCAGGTCAGCGCCCTGGAAGTCGGCTTCGAGGCCGAGGACGATCTGGCCGATCTGGTAGTTGTAGCCGATCTGGCCACCGCCGACGAAACCATCGAGGTCACCGAAAGCGTTGACGCCGACCGAGTCCATGTTGCCGAAGCCGTAGCCGGCGTTGGCACCGACGTAGAAGCCGGTCCAGGTGAAGGCAGGAACGTAGACCGGGGCAACGACCGGGCCCTTGCGGCTCGGCAGGTCGGCAGCGGAGGCAGCGCCGGCAGCGATGAGGCCGAGGGCCGCAACGCCCGAAAGCAGATACTTCTTCATGACAAACTCCTTAGTCGTCGTCTTGTCCGGCGCTGGCCGGCTGGTGATTTCAGTGACCCCTTTATAGGGATTGTAGCGGGCCGTGTCTGTTGCGGCGAGAACACATGTGCTGGTCAGACCGAGGCGAAATTGCGGCACGATCCGGAACAAGCGAGGCATATTGATCAATTCCGGTTAGTCTTTGTTAAGACAGTGTGAATGGCTAACCGAATACTAACGCAACGTCAGCGACAACGCACGGCCACCTCATAACCGCCGGAAACGGTTTTGGGTTCCGTTGCCGGCGCAAATCCGCCATGCGCCCCGTGCTTGCAGCCCGCCGCGACGCGTGCTTTAGCCGACTGGCCCTGCCTTTCCCGCCGAGACCAGCGTGCCACCGCTTTCGATCTTCATCATCGCGCGCGACGAAGCCGACCGCATCGGGCGCACCATAGCCGCGGTCCGCGGCCTCAGCGATGACATCGTCGTGATCGATTCCGGCTCGACCGACGGCACCCAGGACGTCGCCATGAATCTCGGCGCGCGCGTGATCGAGCGCAGCTGGCCGGGCTATGGCCCGCAGAAGCGCTTCGCCGAAGAGCAGTGCCGCCATCCCTGGCTGCTCAACCTCGATGCCGACGAGGTGACGCCCGAGGGGCTCGCAGCCGAGATCGCCGCCCTGTTCGCCAAGGGTGAGCCGGCCTGCGACGCCTATCGCATCCGCATCGCCGAGATTTTCCCCGGCGAGGGCGCCCCTCACCGCTTCGCCTATGCGCTGGCGCCGGTCCGGCTCTATCGCTCCGACAAGGGGCGCTACTCGCCCTCCCCGGTGCATGACCGCGTCGACCTCGCAGCCGATGCCCGGGTCGGCAAGCTCAAGGGCACGATCCACCATTATTCCGTCCGCTCGCTCGGCGAGCAGATGGCCAAGCTCAACGCCTATAGCGATGCGCAGGCCGACGACCTCGATGCGCGCGGCGAGACGCTCTCGGTCTTCCGGCTCGTGGCGGAGTTTCCCGGCAACTTCATCAAGGCCTATATCGGGCGACGTCACGCCCTGCGTGGGGTCTATGGCTTCATGACCGCGATGAACTATGCCTTCTATCGCTATCTGCGCGTCGCCAAGCATTGGGAGCGCCGGCTCCAGCGTCGCAGCACTCGCACCGACGGCGACGGACATGGCGGTTGAAGTCGCTCTCGTCACCGGCGGCGCCAAGCGTATCGGCCGCGCCATCGCCTTGCGCCTGGTCGATGCCGGCTATGCGGTCGCGATCCACTGCAACGCCTCTCGCGCCGAGGCGCGAGAGCTAGCGGATCAGATCATCGCAACAGGCGGACGCGCCCATGTCGTTGTCGCCGATCTCGCCGATCCGGCGGCGGTCGAGCGGATCGTGCCGGAAGCCGAAGCCGCGCTCGGGCCTGTCAGCCTGCTCGTCAACAGCGCTTCGAGCTTTCTCGTCGATGACCTGACTGCGCTGGACGTGCCGACCTGGAATCGGCAGTTCTCGGTCAATCTGCGTGCGCCTTCCGTCCTGGCCGGCGCCATGGCCAACCGCCTGCCGGCAGAGCGCCAGGGCGCGATCGTCAACATCATCGACCAGCGCGTCTGGAAGCTGACGCCGCAATACTACTCGTACACGCTGACCAAGGCGGCCCTGCTCACCGCGACGACGACGATGGCCCAGGCGCTGGCGCCGCGCATCCGCGTCAACGCGGTCGGTCCCGGTCCGACTTTCGCCAACCCGCATGACGGCGAGACGCTGCTGGCGGCGGAAGCAGGCGGCACACCCCTCGGCCGCAAGGTCGAGGCCGACGACATCGCCGAGGCGGTCCTCTATCTGGCACGCGCCAAGGCGATCACCGGCCAGATGATTGCGGTCGATGCCGGCCAGCACATCGCCTGGCGCACGCCCGACATCGTCGATTGAGAAAAGCCGCTCAGGCCGTCGCGTCGTTGCGATAGGCCGCCCGGCCGCTGGCGAGCGCATCCGCCAGCAGGTCGAGCCGATCCTGCCCCCAAAAGATCTCGCCATCCAGCACATAGCTCGGCGCGCCGAAGACGCCGGCCTCGACCGCTTCCGCGATCGCTGTCTGATAGGCCCGAGTGGTCGCCTCGCTTCCAGCCGCCTCGATCAGGCCGGCAGTATCGATCCCGGCCCGCCCGGCCGCCGCCAGAATCAGCTCCGGCCGCGACATGTCCTGCTCGCGCGCCCAGACATCGGTCAGCACCTCGCCCATGAACCCTGCCGGATCCTCGCCGCGCGCGACGAGCGCCAGGACGATCCTGTCCGCCAACGAGACGTCATAAGGAAAGAATTTCGGGAAGAGCGTCAGCGGCAGGCCGCGTTTGGCGCGCCAGCGCTGCAATTCGAGCACGCGGTAGCGCTGTCGCACCGGATGGCGCTTCGGCAGCGGCAGGCCGCCGGTTTCGTCGAAGACCGAGCGCAGCGGCGTCGGCCGGTAGCGGACGCTCAGCCCGTGCTGTTTCGCCAGTGCGGTAAAGGCGCCGTGGCCGAGATAGGTCCAAGGCGAGACCAGTGTGAAATAATAGTCGATCTGGCGGGACATCGGAGGCCTCGGGCAAGTAGCGGCCGCAAGGTGCCTGCTGACGGCATGTTCCCGCAAGCGCGCCCATCGTCAATTGTCGTGATCGCTCCGATCAGCAGACGATGGCGCCACCGCCGGGACGGCGGCGCCAGGACACAGATGTCAGGCTGCCGCCTTGTTCTTGATGGCGCCGATGATCGCGGTGAGGATCGCACCGCCGGCGCCGCCGCTGATCAGATTGGTGAGGATGCCGCCGACGCTGAGATTGCCGCCCATCGCGGCTGCCGAGATCGCCGGCAACAGGACCGGGATCAGCTGGCCGAGTACGCCGCCGCCGACCAGACCCGCAATGGTATTGCCGATGGTGCCTATATCGAAACTCGGCGAGGCCTTGCCTGCCGCATTGCCACCGATCGCACCAGCGATCAGGTTCATCAGGATTTGTTCCATGTTCAATCCCTCAGCCAAGGTGGATGGCGAGGGAAGGATGCGCCTGCGTCAAAGTGTACGCAACTCGACATCGGCGAAAGCCCGTCTTGCAACGGGACGTTGAGCCGACTTAACCACCGGAATCATCTCCCGGCCTGCGGTGCAGGCTGGCCCGAACGGGACTTACGCCAGCGCGATCGCCGAGATCAGCCGTCCGTAATCGGCCTCCTGCCGGTGAGTCGTTCGGCGATAGCTGTAGAAGCGCGCCTCGTCGCCATAGGTGCACAAGGCAAGATCGTAGAAGCGGCCGATGCCGGCCTCCTGCGCGCGATGGGCGATGAAGGCCGGCAGGTCGAACATCGCATGCGCCGGCCGCTCCGAAGCGTGGAAGAAGCGGGCAAAGGTGGCGTTCTCGCCCTTGAAGCGCTCGATGAACTCCGGGCCGACCTCGTAAGCCGCCGCGCTGATCGTCGGGCCGAGCACCGCGATGATCCGCCTGCGCAGGGCTCCGAGCTTCTCCATCTCGGTCACGGTCGCGCCGATGATGCCCGAGAAGGCGCCCTTCCAGCCGGCATGGGCTGCGCCGATCACGCCTGCCTCGGCGTCGGCGAACAGGATCGGCCCGCAATCGGCGGTGGAGACGCCGAGCGCGACGCCATGCGCGACCGAGACCATCGCATCGGCCTTGGGCCGCTCCGCCGGCCAGGGACCGGTGACGACAGCGACATCCGGCGAATGCACCTGGTGGACGCTGACCAGCCGGTCGCGATCGACGCCCATCTGCCCGGCCATGCGGGCGCGGTTCTCGGCGATATGGGCCTGGTCGTCGTTCGAGCCGAGCCCGCCGTTCAGCGAGGCATAGATCCCACCCGAGACGCCGCCTTCACGGGTGAAGAAGGCATGACGGATGCCGGACTCATGGGCGAGGTCGGGAGAGGTGATGAACATGGCGGCGCGTCCGTTTGTGGGTCAGCCCTGCTCTGGCAGGCGATGAAGGTCAAATCCGGGCAGGAGCGGCAGGTTCCGGTCCGCGACGGCCAGCACCTTGAAGAGTTCGCCCATCGCGGTCGGCCCGGTTTCGATCAGGCGCTGGACACCGCTGGCGAGCGTCTGCGCCTGCTCTGGCGTCGCGCGCCGGGAGAGCGCCTCGAAGCGCTGCTGCAGGCCTAGCGCCAGCAGGAAATCGCGCTGTGTCACCGGGCCATGCGCCGCTGCGCCGGCGCCGCGCCCGGCCTGTGCCATTCGGGCGAAATCGACATGGACGGTAAGGTCGGCATCGCCAGGCTCGGCCAGCACGTCGGCGAAGGCGTGGCGCCTCAACGCCTGCAGCGTATCGCCAAAGCCGGAACGGGCTGGACCGTAGTCGATGAACAGCCCGGCGCCGCCCTCGGCCGCGACATGACGGGCGACGGTCGCGACCGCCTCCAGCGCCGCAGCGGGCTGTTCCAGCACGGAACCCGCCGGAGCAGCAACCGAGAGGGAGTTGTCGGGCTCGCCCGACAGACCGAACGCAAGTCTGCCTTCGCCATCGAGCCCGACCAGCCGCTCACGCCAACCCTCCGGTGCACGGACGAACTGGTCGAGCGGCAGCGCGTCGAGGAATTCGTTGGCGACGACAATCACCGGACCTTCCAGCGCCTGCTCGATCCGGTCATGCCATTGCGGCACGGTGCCACCGGCAGCCAGCGTCTCTCTCTGCCGCTCGCGCAGGACCGGGCTGGTCTCGACCAGATGCACCGAAAGTGCCGCCCCAAAGCCCGGCAGCGCCCGCGCCGCGCGCAGCATGTCCTGCATCAGCGTGCCGCGCCCCGGGCCGAGCTCGACGAGGCGGATGGAAGCCGGCGCGCCCATCGCCTGCCAGACGCTCGCGGCCCAGATGCCGACCAGCTCGCCGAAGATCTGGCTGATCTCGGGGGCGGTGGTGAAGTCGCCAGCCGCGCCGAACGGGTCCTGCTTCATGTAGTAGCCATGGCGCGGGTGGCCGAGGCAGAGCGCCATGTAGCGGGAGATGCTGATCGGCCCCTCCTGGCGGATCAGCTCTGCCAGCTCCTGCGCCAGGGGGTTCACGCTGCGACCGGCCCCTTCCGCCGCAGGACGAGGAACAGACCGGCGAGGAACAGCGGCACCGAGAGCACCATGCCCATGGTCAGCCAACCCGTCCCGAACAGGAAACCGAGCTGCGGATCGGGCTCGCGGAAGAATTCACAGGCCGTGCGCGCGATCGCATAGCCCATGCCGAACAGACCGGCGACGAGGCCCGGCCGCTTCAACTCGCCCAGCCGAACCACGATCATCAGGATCACCAGCAGGAGCAGCCCCTCGCTGAAGGCCTCGTAGAGCTGGCTCGGATGGCGCGGCACCGGGCCGCCATGCGGAAAGATGATCGCCCAGAGCAGGTCCGGCGCCGGCCGGCCCCAGAGCTCGCCATTGACGAAATTGGCGATGCGGCCGAGGAACAGGCCGATCGGTGCCACCGCCGCGCCGAGATCGAGCGCCGAGAGCGGCGGATAGCCGCGCCGCAAGGCGAAGACCCACAGGCCCGCCGCGGCACCCATGAGCCCGCCATGGAAGGACATGCCGCCCTTCCAGACCGCGAAGATCTCCAGCGGATTGGCGAGATACTCGCCGAGGTTATAGAACAGCACGAAGCCGAGCCGGCCGCCGATCACCACCCCCAGCGCGGCGAACAGCAGGAAATCGTCGAGCGATTCCGGGTCCGGCCGCGCCCGGCCTCCCCAGAGCGGCTCAGCTGCCGCGAGCCGGCGCGCATACCACCAGCCGCCGAGCAGGCCGACGACATAGGCGAGCCCGTACCATTTGATCGAGAGCGGCCCGAGCTGCAGCGCGACCGGATCGATCACCGGGAAGGGAATGGCGAAGACGGGCATGGGCTTCTCGCGCGGCTCGGGCGCGGCGGAGATGGCCGTGCGACGGCGGCACGGTCAAGTGAAAAGGCTGGCGGCGGGGGTGACGTTTCGGCGCGGACCGTAGCGTTCGCGCTCGAACCGCATCGCTCCGTTCCCTAGGGTAGCGGCATCCTGCACCGCCTCAACCTCCAGACTGGAGTCCTCGATGAAGCGAGACGTCATTCGTGTCGAGCCGTTCTCGACCTGGGGCGAGCGTCTGAAAGTGCCGTTCTCGCCGCTGGTCCGCCATGGCGACAGCCTCTATGTCTCCGGCATGCCGCCCTTCGATCCCGCGACCGGCGAGATCGCCCAGGCGCCGATCGAACGCCAGACGGAAATCGTGCTGGAGCAGATGAAGCTCTGTCTCGAAACCGCCGGCTCGTCGCTGGCGAATGTGCTGAAATGCAATGTCTATTGCACCTCCCCGGACAAGTTCGCTGCCGTCAACGCGGTCTATGCCCGCTATTTTCCCAAGGATCCTCCGGCCCGCATCTTTCTCTGCGTGCCGGTCTGGTTCGGGCCTTTCGACATCGAGATCGACTGCATCGCTGCTGCCTAGAGACGGCACCAAAATCTTGGCCGCGCTCCTGACATGACGAAGTGCCTGCGGCATCCTACATGCAGGTCATGAATCGCGAACGCCAAGAGCCATCGGGCCAAGAGCTGCCGGACGAGGACTTCAAGGACGAGGAGGACATCCTTCCCGTGCTTGAGCCTGCCCTCGACCTCGGCGAGGCCGCGCCCAGCGCGCTCAAGGCCGGCATCGAGGTGATCGCCGACTTCGCAAAGCATTTGCCGAACCGGCCGGGCGTCTACCGGATGTTCGATCGCGCCGGCGAGGTGCTCTATGTCGGCAAGGCCAAGAGCCTGAAGAATCGGGTGACGGCCTATGCCCGCGGCATGGCCCATACCAATGCGGTGGCGCGCATGATCGCCGAGACGGCGAACATGGAGTTCGTCACCACCGGCACCGAGACCGAGGCGCTGCTGCTCGAATCGAACCTGATCAAGCAGCTGCGGCCGCGCTACAACGTGTTGCTGCGCGACGACAAATCCTTCCCCTACATCTTCCTCTCCGGCGACCACCCGGCGCCGCAGATCGCCAAGCACCGCGGCTCGCGCCAGCGCAAGGGCGATTATTTCGGCCCGTTCGCCTCGGTCTGGGCGGTGGAGCGCACCATCGACGCGCTGCAGAAGGCGTTTCTCCTCCGCTCCTGCTCGGACAGCTATTACGAGAACCGCACCCGGCCCTGCCTGCTCTTCCAGATCAAGCGCTGCTCCGGCCCCTGCACCGGCGAGATCTCGCACACCGACTATCAGGGCCTCGCCGACCAGGCGCGCGCCTTCCTCTCCGGCCGCTCATCGGCGGTGAAGCAACTCCTGTCTGAGCGCATGCAGGCGGCGGCCGAGGAGCTCGAATTCGAGAAGGCGGCGCGCTATCGCGACCGGCTGGCGGCGCTCTCGGCCGTGCAGGCCGGACAGGACATCAACACGCAAGGGGTCGAGGAGGCCGACGTCTTCGCCATCGACGAGCAGGCCGGGCAGTTCTGCGTCGAGATCTTCTTCTTCCGCAACAAGCAGAACTGGGGCAACCGCGCCCTCTTCCCGCGCGCCGACAAGAGCCTGACTCCGGCCGAGGTGCTGGCCTCGGTCGTCACCCAGTTCTACGACGACAAGCCACCGCCAAGGCTCGTCCTGCTTTCGCATGAACTGGCCGAGAATGACCTGATCGCGCAGGCCTTGTGCGAACGCGCCGGCCGCAAGGTCGAGCTGGCGACGCCCAAGCGCGGCGAGCGGCGCGACCTCGTCGCCCATGCGCAGAAGAACGCGCATGAGGCGCTCGCCCGCAAGCTCGCCGACAGCGCCGGCCAGCAGAGCCTGCTCAATGCGCTCGGCGCTGCCTTCGGCCTGGAGAAGGCGCCGCGCCGGGTCGAGGTCTACGACAACTCGCACATCATGGGCACCAACGCGGTCGGTGGCATGATCGTCGCCGGGCGGGACGGCTTCATGAAGAGCCATTACCGCACCTTCAACATCTCGGCCGACACCATCGCCGGCGACGATTTCGGCATGATGCGGGAGGTGCTGAAGCGGCGCTTCACGCGGCTGGCGAAGGAGAGTGGGGTAACGGCCGAAGCAGCCGAGCTGGCTCAGGCGGAGGCGACTGACCAACCCGATGCAGCTGTGGACGAAGTCGGGGGTCCGAGTCCCTCTCCCGCTACCCTCTCTTCTGAAGAGGCTACCGGGCAGGCGCCCGAATCGCCCGAAGACGACTCGGCCTTCCCCTCCCGCCCCGACCTCGTCATTGTCGACGGCGGCAAGGGCCAGTTCGAGGCAGCGCGGAAGATCATGGCCGAGTGCGGCGTGACCGACATCGCGCTCGTCGCCATCGCCAAGGGCGAGGATCGCAACGCGATGCGCGAGACCTTCTTCATGGTCGGCAAGGAGCCGTTCAAGCTGCCGCCGCGCGATCCGGCCCTGTTCTTCATCCAGCGCCTGCGCGACGAGGCCCATCGCTTTGCCATCGGCACGCACCGCGCCAAGCGCAAGCGCGACATCAAGACTAACCCGCTCGACGAGATTCCGGGCATCGGTCCCTCGCGCAAACGGGCGCTGCTGCTGCATTTCGGCACGGTGAAGGCGATCCAGCGCGCCAAGCTCGACGACCTGATGCGCACCCCCGGTGTCAACGCCGCGACGGCCAAGGCGGTGCATGCCCATTTCCATGAACATTGAAATCGAATGGCCGAGGTCACGCCCTTGCGTGTTGACGCTGTCATGAAGGCGCTGTTTTGGTGAGCGTCGTGACGAGTCTCAACGAAGCCATCCGCCGCCGGGGACCATGGTCCCTGCCCAACCTTCTCACCTATGGCCGGATCGTCGCGATTCCGGCGCTGGTGGCGCTGTTGTTCTGGCCCTGGGACGATTGGGCCCGCTGGACAGCACTGGCGATCTACGTCGTCGCCGCCGTCACCGACTATCTCGACGGCTGGCTCGCTCGCAGCTGGGGCCAGCAATCGGCGATCGGCCGGATGCTCGATCCGATCGCCGACAAGCTGCTGGTTTGCGCCCTCCTGCTGATGCTCGTCCATACCGAGACGATCAAGGGCTGGGCGATCTGGGCGGCGATCGTCATCCTCTGCCGCGAGATCCTGGTCTCGGGCCTGCGTGAATTCCTGGCCGAGCTCAAGGTCAGCGTCCCCGTCAGCAAGGTCGCGAAATACAAGACCACGGCGCAATTGTTCGCGCTCGGCTTCCTCGTCGCCGGCCCCGCCGGTGACAAGGTCCTGCCGCACAATACCCAGATCGGGATCGCGATGCTGTGGATCGCGGCGCTGCTGACGATCTATACCGGCTGGGACTATCTGAACTCCGGCATCCGCCATCTCGTCGAGGAGGACGAGCGCGCCGTATGACCATCGCCACCACCGAGCCCGCCAGCCTGCGGCTGGTCTATTTCGCCTGGGTACGCGAACGCATCGGCCTCACTGACGAGACCGTGACGCCGCCGTCAGGCACCGCGACCATCGCTGATCTCGTGCGCTGGCTGAAGACGCGTGGCGAAGGCTATGAGCTCGCTTTCGAGAACGAGGCGATCGTGCGCGCCGCCATCGACCAGACCCATGCCAAGCCGGCAACCGCGATCGCCGGGGCGCGCGAGATTGCCTTCTTCCCGCCGATGACCGGCGGCTGAGAGACGAGGCCAAGGCCATGACGCCGCTCGTCCGTATCCAGCGCGAGGATTTCGACATCGGCGCCGAGATCGCGGCGCTGACCGCCGGTAATCCGAACATCGGCGCCGTCGTCTCCTTCGCCGGGCTCTGCCGCGACGAGAGCGGTCGCCTCGCCGCGCTCGAGCTCGAACACTATCCCGGCATGGCCGAGGCCGAGATCGCCCGCGTCGCCGGCGAGGCTGCCGAGCGTTGGCCACTCTTCGGCCTTCTCGCCATCCACCGCTTCGGGCTAATCAAGCCGGGCGAGCAGATCGTGCTGGTGATCGCCGCGTCGAGCCATCGGCGCGAAGCCTTCGAGGCCGCCGATTTCCTGATGGACTATCTCAAGACCCGCGCCCCGTTCTGGAAGCGCGAGCATCTCGCCGACGGCACGCTCGGCGGCTGGGTCGAAGCCAAGGCGGATGACGACGATGCGGCACAACGCTGGGAACAGGTTTCCTGAGAGGCTGAAATCGCTCCTGCTCGGGGCGGGTCTCCTCACCCTGCCGAGCCTCGCGCTCGCGGCCGGGCCGGAACCGAAGGGCTTCCGCGACTGGATGGCGGGCTGCAGCAACACCTGGAGCTGCACGGCGCTGTCCGTACCGTCCGAGGGTGCCGACCCCACCGCCTATCTGCGACTTGAGCGCCCGGCCGGGCCGGACGGCGCGGTCACGCTGGTCCTGCGACTGCGCGGCGACTGGAAGAAGCCGCCGCTGGCAGTCCAGCTCAAGCTGGATGGCGCCGCCTTCCCGGCCGGCGGCAAAGCCATGCCGGTCACGGCCGACAGCGACCTCGCTTCGGCGACCTTCCAGCCAGCGGAGATCACCGCCTTCATCGAGGCGGCGCGCAAGGCGACGAAACTGCAGGTCACGGCGCCCGGCCTGTCGGCCGAGGTCTCGCTCTCCGGCGCGGTCGCAGCGCTGCTCTGGATCGACGAGCAGCAGGGCCGGCTCAACACCACCTCCGCCTTGATCCGGAAAGGCAGCGCAACGAACATCCCGCCTGCCCCGGCTGCGCCGGTGATCATGGCAATGCCGGCGAGCGGCTCCCTCTCCGAGAAGGATGGCAAGGCCCTCGCCGCCGCGCTGCGCAAGCAGATCGCGCAGCGCGATCCCGACCAGTGCGAGGATGGCGAGATGACGACGAAGCTCGACACGGCCTGGCGGCTCGACAACCGGCGCAGCCTGGTCTCGCTCACCTGCTCGCTCGGCGCCTACAACGCCTCCAACGCCTTCTGGATCGTCGAGAACGGGGCCGTCGCCGCTGCCAGGCCCGTCAATTTCGAGCGGAACGAGGAGAGCGAGAAGAACGTGCTGGTCAATGGCGAGTTCGATCCCAGGACCGGCCGTCTCGATTACTTCGCCAAGGGGCGCGGCATCGGCGATTGCGGCGCCGCCGGCGGCTATGCCTGGATCGGCACCGGCTTTGCTCTGACCGGTTTCAGCATGATGGGCGAATGCCGCGGCATCGGCTCCGACGACTGGATCACGCTGTTCCGCAGCGAAGTGAAGACCGCAAAATGAAAATCCCGGGCAGCGGGCTGCCCGGGACGGATTGTCTGTGCCGGCTGTTCAGGCCGCGGCCTTGGACTTCTGCCGGACCTCGTCCGAATAGTCCTCCATGATCACCTTGCCCATATTGCCGGTGACGAACTTGTAAGGACCGATCTCCGAGACCAGCGTCACCTCGGCGGCCGAGCCGGTGATGAAGCACTCGTTGAAGCCCTCGAGCTCCTCCGGGCGGATGCGGCGCTCGACCACCTCGAAGCCGCGCTTCCGGCAGAGATCGACCACCGACTGGCGGGTGATGCCGTTCAGGAAGCGGTCGGCCAGCGGGGTGTGGACCACCCCGTCCTTGATGAAGAAGATGTTGGCGCCGGTGCATTCGGCGACATTGCCTTCCCAGTCGAGCATCATCGCATCGGCATAGCCGGCGCGCTCCGCCTTGTGCTTGGACAGCGAGCAGATCATGTAGAGCCCCGCCGCCTTGGCGTGGACCGGCGCGCAGGCCGGATCCGGCCGCCGATACTCGGCGAGGTCGAGGCGCACGCCCTTCAGCTTCTGCGCCATGTCGAACATGCTCGGCCACTCCCACACCGCGATCGCAGTGTGGATGGTGTTGTTCATGCCCGAGACGGCCATCATCTCCGAGCCGCGCCAGGCGACCGGACGCAGGTAGGCGTCCTTCAGGCCGTTCTCCTTCAGGCAGAGATACTTGGCGGCATCGATCTCGGCGACCGAATACGGGATCGTGAAATCCATGATCTCGGCCGACTTGTGGAAGCGCTGCGAATGCTCGGTGCACTTGTAGATCACGCCGTCATAGGAGCGTTCGCCCTCGAAGACGCAGGAACCATAGTGCAGGCCATGGGTGAGTACGTGCACCTTGGCCTCCTTCCACGGCACGAGCTTGCCGTCGAACCAGATGACGCCGTCGCGCTGGTCGAAAGGAATGACAGACATGATACAGTCCTCCAGGTGCTTTTCTTGCAGGCACTCCGCCACAGGCCGAAAGGGCGTGCAAGCGCGGTATCTATGCTGCGCCGGAACCGGCACTTGCGACATAATCGGTCGCCCCGCGTGCTTGACCGGTAATCTTACGTCTGAGATATGTCAACAAGGCTGACATAAAAAATGAGCGTGACGGTGAGCACACCTGTATTGCATCCAGCGCCTGCCACCGTGGAGGAGCCGCGCGCCACGGTGCCCTACGAGCTGATCGAGCTCTTCTTCTTCGCCTATCGCGACTTCGTCGGCGACCCCGACCGCATCCTCGCCGATTACGGCTTCGGCCGCGCCCACCACCGCGTGCTGCATTTCGTCCAGCGCCAGCCGGGGCTGACCATCGCCGAATTGCTCGACATCCTGCAGATCACCAAGCAGAGCCTCAACCGCGTGCTGAAGGAACTGGTCGAGACCGGCTTCGTCGAGTCGCGCACCGGCACGCAGGACAAGCGCCAGCGCAATCTCTACGCCACCACCGCCGGCCGTGAGCTCGCCGTCAGGCTGGCGCAATTGCAGGCCAAGCGCATCAACGGCGCGCTCGCCTTGGTCGGGCCCGAGGCGGGCGAGATCGTCGCTCGCTACCTCGCAGGCCTGATCGACCCGTCCGAGCGCAAGAAGGTGCAGGACCTGCTCGCCGGATCGCGCTGAGGCGCAACGCCACCGAAAGCGTTGCAGAACGTTAGACAATGTTATCTCAGACTTGGCCGAGCCCGGGCCAGCACCCGAATTGGCTGTGCTATCCTGCGCGAGGAAGCGGTGCGTTCAGCCGCGCCCACGGCGAAAAAGGAGCCGAGATGGCGGCCAGCGTGCTCAAGCCAGTGCCCGACGAGGCCCCGCATATCCTGGTGGTCGATGACGACCGCCGCCTGCGCGACCTCCTGGCGCGCTTCCTCGGCGACCATGGTTACCGCGTCACCACCGCCGCCAATGCCGCCGATGCCGATGCCCGCCTCGGCCGTCTCGTCTTCGACGCCATGGTGCTCGACGTGATGATGCCGGGCGAGAACGGCTTCGACTTCGCCCGCCGCCTGCGCCAGAATTCGCAGGTGCCGATCCTGATGCTGACTGCCCGCGCCGAGTCGAACGACCGCATCAACGGCCTGGAGATCGGCGTCGACGACTATCTCGCCAAGCCGTTCGAGCCGCGTGAACTGCTCCTGCGCCTCGGCAACGTCCTGAAGCGCAATGCCCAGCCGGAGGCGCCCGCGGCACCGATGCGGCCGGATTATGTCCGCTTCGGCCCCTTCGTCTACGGCCTCGCCCGCGGCGAATTGCGCCAGGGCGAGGAATCGATCCGCCTGACCGAGCGCGAGCGCGAGATCCTGACCGCTCTGGCCGAGCGCGCCGGCGAGCATGTCCCGCGCGAGCAGCTCGCCGCCCAGGGCTCGGCCGCCAACGACCGCACCATCGACGTGCAGATCAACCGTTTGCGCCGCAAGATCGAGCGCGATCCGGCCGACCCGCTCTATCTCCAGACTGTCCGCGGCATCGGCTACCGCCTTGTCGTCGACAGGGCCTGACCGGCATGGCTGACGCTTCGCTCAGGCGTCGTCTGGTCCCGCTCGCCGCGAGGACGCTGACGAGGCTGCGTATCGCCTGGAACCGAAGCGCCGCAGCCCTCTCGGCCGTATGCAGCCCGCTGCGACGCCTGCCGGACCGGTCGCTGCGCCCGATCGCGCGGATCATGCCCAAGGGGCTCTATCCGCGCGCCCTCGTCATCGTCATCGCACCGGTCGTGCTGCTGCAATCGGTCATCGCCTATGTCTTCATGGAGCGGCACTGGCAGACGGTGACGCAGCGGCTCTCCTCGGCGGTCTCCTCCGAGATCGCGACGCTGATCGACGTCTATGAGAGCTACCCGCAGGACGACCAGGCGACCATCCTCGGCCGCATCGCCGAGGAGCGGCTCGGCATGGATGTCGAGATCCTGCCCGATACCGATCTGCCTGCGCCCGGCCCCCGCCCCTTCTTCTCGCTGCTCGACAGCGCGCTCTCGGCCGAGCTCGCCCAGCAGGTCAAGCGCCCCTTCTGGCTCGATACGGTCGGCCGCTCCAGCCTGATCGAGATCCGCATCAAGCTCGGCAAGGATGTGATGCGGGTGCTGACCCGGCGCAGCCAGGCCTATGCCTCGAACAGTCACATCTTCCTGCTCTGGATGATCGGCACCTCGCTGATCCTGCTGACCATCGCAGTGCTGTTCCTGCGCAACCAGATCAGGCCGATCCTGCGCCTCGCCGATGCCGCCGAAGCCTTCGGCAAGGGCCGCGACGCTGATTTCCGGCCGCGTGGCGCAAGCGAGGTCCGCCGTGCCGGCAACGCCTTCATCGAGATGAAGCGCCGTGTCGAGCGCTCGATCGGCGAGCGCACGATGATGCTGAATGGCGTCAGCCACGACCTGCGCACCATCCTGACCCGCTTCAAGCTCTCTCTTGCCCTTCTCGAAAAGTCGCCCGATCTCGAGGCGCTCGAGAAGGACGTCGACGAGATGAGCCGCATGCTCGAGGACTATCTCGCTTTCGCCCGCGGCGATGCCGGCGAGGCCCCGGTCGAGACCGATATCCGCGCTCTGCTGGAGACACTCAAGGCCGATGCCGAACGGCAGGGCCACCAGACCGAACTCGCCGTCATCGGCGACCCGCTGGTCGTGGTCAGGCCGGACGCGATCCGGCGCCTGCTCACCAATCTGGTCTCGAATGCCGCGCGCTTCGGCGACCGCATCGCCATCCGCGCCACGCATGACGCACGCTATCTGATCGTCATGGTCGACGATGACGGCCCGGGCATTCCGGCGGAACTGCGCGAGGACGTGTTCAAGCCGTTCTTCCGGATCGACGAAGCCCGCAATGTCGATGGCGGCGGCACGGGCCTCGGCCTCGCCATCGCCCGCAACATCGCCCGCTCGCATGGCGGCGACATCATCCTCGGCGAGTCGCCGCTGGGCGGCCTGCGGGCGACGGTCAGGCTACCGGTCTGACCGGGCCTGCGCCCTTCAGCACACGCCAATATCCCGGCCGCAGCATCGCGACCGGGACGGCATGACGGAAATCGAAAGCCGAGGGATTCAGTGCCGCCACAGGGCCTTGCGGGCGGTGTCGTTCACGCGCTCGACGTCGCTGCGCGACAGGGCGATGTCGGAGAGCGCCTGGTCGTCCATCTGGTAGAGCGCCCGGGCGCTTGCCCGCTGCACGAGCCAATCCTCGAAGCGAAGAAACAGGCCGGCAAATCCATGCGGCTCATGCGGCGTCACGGAGAGCGAAAGATTTTCTGTGGCGGTCCTGGCCGACATGGCGGCCTCCTTTGGTCAACTTTTCTGCATGTGAATTTGGGGATTGCGGGCTCCTGAAGCAAATGAGAACTTCTTTGCCTCAGCCCAAGCAAAACTTGGCCACTCATGACCCGCCGCCACTTGCCGCCCCTGACCTCGCTGCGCGCCTTCGAGGCCGCCTCACGACATCTCAACTACGAACGGGCGGGCGACGAACTCGCCGTCACCGCCAGCGCCGTCGGCCAGCAGATCAAGACGCTGGAAGCCTGGCTCCAGCGCCCGCTCTTCATTCGCCTGCCGAGCAAGGGCGTTGCGTTGACGCCCCTCGGCCAGCGCTATGCCGCCTCGATCTCGCAAGTGCTCGACCAGCTCGACGAGGCCACCGCCCGGGCGCTGCGGCCGGACGCGGCCAATATCCTGACGGTCAGCACCATGCCGAGCTTCGCGCTGAGCTGGCTGATCCCGCGCCTCGGCGTGCTCAAGCAGCGCCACCCCGAGCTCGAGGTACGCGTCTCGGTGTCGCTGCATCTCACCGATTTCGCGCGCGAGGATGTCGACATCGCCGTCCGCTATGGCGAGGGCGCCTATACCGGCCTGCATTCCGAGCTGCTGATGACGGAGACCTTCTTCCCCGTCTGCAATGCGGCACTGCTCAACGATCCCGAGCGGCCACTGCGCGAGCCGTCCGATCTGCGCCATCATACCTTGTTGCACGAGCTCGCCGAGGGCATCCCGAAATACGTGACCTGGCCGCAATGGCTCGCTTTTGCCGGCGCCGGCGACATCGACGCGACGCACGGCCCACGCTTCTCGCACACCTTCCTCGCCTTGCAGGCCGCGGCCTCGGGTCAGGGCATCGCACTCGCGACCAGCGCCCTGATCGGCGACTATCTCGACGCCGGCCGCCTGGTGCGCCCCTTCCCGCAGCAACTGCCCGGCGCCTACCAATACTATGTCGTCTGCCCCGAAGCCGTAGCGCAGCGGCCAGCGATCGCAGCCTTCCGCAGCTGGATCCACGAAGAGGCGGCCGAGCACGCGAAACTTCGCTGACTCCCGAGCGCCTGCTCCAAATGGGCTGGCGCGCTGGCGCGAGATTTTTCATGATGGATCGGGGATGCGGCCCGGCCGGGGCAAGGGGGAGCAGATGATCGCGACGATGAGACGGCTTTTGCTTGCGGTGCCATTGGCACTGTCGCCCTGCTTCGCAGCAGCGGAAGAGGTGATCGATCTCGGCGGCTTCTTCGGCGGCGGCAAGGCGCTGCTCAACAAGCCCGCCGGCAAGGCGAAGGCCGGGGTCGTGCTGCTCACCGGCGGCGACGGCTATATCGGCATCGGCAGCGACGGCAGCGTCGAGCGCAGCGCCAACTGGATCGTCCGCACCCGCGGCGCCTACGCCAGAAGCGGCATCGCCAGCATCACGCTCGACGGCGGCGCAGAGCCGACCAAGGCGATCGAGCTGATGCGCACCATCGCGCCGCGCGTCGTCGTCGTCGCGATGAGCCGCGGAGCGCTGAAAGTTCCCGGCACGCTTTCGGCCCGGCCAGACGGCATCGTCTTCGCCTCGGCCATGCTCGACGGCGCCAAGCCCTCGCTGGGCGATCCCGCCAGCCTGCCGCCGATGCTGATCATCCAGCATCGCCAGGACAGCTGCCGCGTGACGCTGCCGGATTCGGCCGTCGCCTTCCAGCAATGGACCGGCAATCGCGCCCGCCTGCTCTGGATCGACGGCGGCACCTCGTCCGGCGACCCCTGCCAGGCCCGCGCCTATCACGGCTTCATCGGCCGCGAGAGCGCCGTCGTCTCGGCGATCACCGGCTTCGTCGGTTCGTTGCGCTGACCTTCAGCGCTCCGGCCTGATCACCGGCAGCTGCTGCAACTGCGCAGCGGCATAATCGAGGAAGGCACGCACCTTCGGCTGCAGGTGCTGCCCGCTCGGCACGACGAGCTGCACCGGCGATGCCGGCGGCTCCCATTCGCGCATGACCCGCACCAATGTGCCGACCTCGAGATCCGGCGCGGCCTGGTAGGACAGTGCACGCGCGAGACCGCGGCCGGAGCGCGTCGCGATCAGCACCGACTCGATCTCGTTGACGATCAGGCGCGGCGTGACCTGAACGGTCGCGCTCCGCGCCCCTCCGGCGAACCGCCAGAGCATGCTCTGGCCGGCGGCGATGCTGACGATGGTGTCGTGGCCGGCAAGATCGGCCGGCCGGACAGGTGTTCCCCGGCGCTCCAGATAGGCCGGAGCGGCAACCAGCACGCGCCTGACCTCGCCGACCTTGCGGGCGACCAGCCGCGAGCTCGGCAGCGGGCCGATGCGGACCGCAAGGTGCAGGCCTTCCTCGATCAGGTCGAGATTGCGGTCGGCCAGCACCAGCTCGATCTGGATCTCGGGATGCAGGTCGAGGAACTCCGCCACCACCGGCGTGACATGGCGACGGCCGAAGGCCGTCGGCGCCGTGATCCGGATCAGGCCGCGCATCGGCGCCGCGGTCACGCCGGAGAGCGACGCATCATATTCGGCGAGGATGTTGCGGGCCGAGGCTACGAGCTCCCGCCCCGCCTCGGTCGCCATCAATTGGCGCGTGGTGCGCGCGATCAGCCTGACGCCGGCACGCTCCTCCAGCGCCGCAAGAGCTCGCGTCACGGCCGGGCGCGAGCGCCTGAGCTGGCGTGCCGCGCCGGCCAGGCTGCCGGTGTCGATGATCGCGACGAAGATGGCGAGCTCGTCGAGCCGGTCCATGATCATTCCATCGTTCGGAATTCTGATTTGCCAGGCTATCAGCTTTCGTTGCTTACCTGAAACAATCAGAGTGGGCTGGCACCACCGCGAGGCCCTGATGACCCAAGCCAAGATCACGCTCCACGGCACCGTCCTCTCGGGCCATACCCACCGCGTCGAATTGCTGCTGCGCGCGCTCGGGCTCGCCTTCGATTTCGTTCCTGCCCCAGCGGATGTGCGCCGCAGCGAGGCGTTCCGGACCAATCTCAACTCGCTCGGCCAGATCCCGGTGCTGCAGGACGGCGATCTCACCTTGGCGGACAGCAACGCGATCATGGTCTATCTGGTGAAGCGCTACGCGCCGCAGAGCGACTGGCTGCCGCAGGAGCCGGTCGCGGCGGCGCAGGTGCAGCGTTGGCTCTCTATCGCCGCCGGCGAAGTCATGCACGGCCCGGCGATCGCCCGGATGATCGCGCAGTTCAACTACGAAGACGATCCGGTGAGGGCAGAGCGGGTCGCGGCCCGGCTGCTTCCCTTCATGGAAGAGCATCTCACCGGCCGCAGCTTTCTCGCCGCCGAGCACCCGACGCTCGCCGACCTCGCCTGCTACTCCTATGTGGCGCACGCGCCGGAGGGCGGCATCCCGCTCGATCCCTACCCGGCCGTGCGGGCATGGCTGGCGCGCATCGAGGCCCTGCCCTTCTTCAAGGCGATCCCGCCCTCACCCATCCCTGTGAAAGGCTAGCGGCCATGGACGCCTCGCCCTTCCATGAAGGCGAGCTGGAGGCGCAGGAGCGCGCGGGCGAGAGCACGCGCGGCGCCGGCATCCGCGACTTCATGCCGGACCAGCACCGCGATTTCTTCGCGCTGCTGCCCTATCTGTTCGCCGCCGGTCGCGATGCGCAGGGCAAGCCGATCGCGACGATCCTCACCGGCCCGGACGGCTTCGTCACCAGCCCGACGCCGAACGCGCTCGCGATCGCCGCCCTGCCCGCTCCAGGTGATCCGGCAGATGCCGCACTGGGTGCGGGCGCGCCGGTCGGCCTGCTCGGGCTCGATCTGCGCACCCGAAGGCGCAATCGCGCCAACGGATTCGTGAGCGAGCGCGACGGGACCGGGCTGGAGGTCGCGGTGAGCCAGAGCTTCGGCAACTGCGCCAAATACATCCAGGTCAGGGAGCACGAAGCCGTGCCTGCCGCCAGGGCTGCGACCGAAGAACTCGGTGGCCTCGACACGGCAGCGAGTGCCCTGATCGCGCAGTCGGACACGCTCTTCATCGCCAGCAGCTCGGAAACCGGGCTCGACATGTCGCATCGCGGCGGCAGGCCAGGCTTCGTCCGGATCGCGGGCGGGCGGCTGAGCGTGCCGGACTTCGCCGGCAACAGCTATTTCAACACCTTCGGCAACCTGCTGCGCGAGCCGGAAACATCCCTGCTTTTCGTCGACTTCGCCAGAGGCGACGTACTGCAGCTGCAGGGCATTGCGGAGATCATCTGGAACGGGCCGGAACTCGTTGAGTTCGAGGGCGCCCGGCGCCTCCTGCACGTCGAGGTGGCGCGCGCCTGGCGGCGCAAAGCGGCACTGCCCTTGCGCTGGAGCGAGCCGGAACCGGCGCCGACCACGCTCGCGACGGGGAACTGGCGGCAAGGCCATGCCGCCTGACATGCAGGTTCAGTAGAGGCGCCCACCCTTGGGGACGTCGAGCGAGGGGCCGATCAGCACGACCTCGCCGCCGGCATCCGGCACGCCCAAGGTCAGCACTTCCGACATGAACTTGCCGATCTGGCGCGGCGGAAAATTCACCACCGCCAGCACCTGCCGGCCCGGGAGATCCTCGGGCCGATAGTGCTTGGTGATCTGCGCCGATGATTTCTTGCGGCCGATCGTGCCGCCGAAATCGATCACCAGCTTGATCGCCGGCTTGCGCGCTTCGGGGAAGGGAGCGGCTTCGACGATGGTGCCGACGCGAATGTCGAGCTTGAGGAAATCATCGAAGCCGATCTGCGCAGCGATCTCGGTAGGCGTGCTCAAAATTCCTCCCAGCCGCGATCGCCGCCATTGGCGACCTTGCGCGCGGCACTGCCATGGTTCGAGGCAGGCGCGGCCGCCATGGCGCGCGCCGGGCGCGGCGGAGCCGCCGCAACCTGCGCCATCTTGCCCGCCATCGTCTTCAAGGCAACCACGTCGCCGCCGAGCCGGAAGCGCCCGACCAGCGCCGCCAGCCGATCGGCCTCTTGCGCCAGGGCCTGCGAGGCGGCGGTCGACTGCTCGGCCATGGCGGCGTTCTGTTGCGTCGCCTGGTCCATCTCGTTGACCGCGGTGTTGACCTCCTGCAGCCCGGTCGCCTGCTCCTGCGCCGCCGAGGCGATCTCGGCGACCAGCGAGGTGGCACGGGTGATCTCGCCCGACATCCGCTCCAGCGCCGTTCCGGTCTGGCCGACCAGCGCGACACCCTTCTCGACCTCGACGCTGGAAGCGGTGATCAGGCCCTTGATCTCCTTGGCCGCATCCGCCGAGCGCTGCGCCAGCGCACGCACCTCGGAAGCGACCACGGCAAAGCCCTTGCCGGCATCGCCGGCGCGGGCCGCCTCGACCGAGGCGTTGAGCGCCAGCAGATTGGTCTGGAAGGCGATCTCGTCGATCACGCCGACGATCTGCGAGATCTCGTCAGAGGATTTCTCGATGCCGCTCATGGCGGCGACGGCCTCGCGCACGATCTGGCCGGACTGCTCGGCCTCGCCCTTGACCTGGGTGGTGGCGTGGCTGGCCTGGCGCGCGCCCTCGGCGGTCTGGCGCACGGTCGCGGTCAACTGGTCGAGCGCGGTCGCGGTCTCCTCGACCGACGAGGCTTGCTGCTCGGTGCGGCTGGCAAGATCGTCGGCCGCCTGGCTGATCTCGCCGGCACCCGCCTTCATGCTCTCCGTGTTCGTCGCGATCTGACGCATCGTCTCTTCGAGATGCGCCATCGCCGCGTTGAAGTCGTTCTTGAGCTTGACGTATTCGGCGCTGAACGCCGCCTCGATCCGGTAGGTCAGATCACCCTCGGTCAGGCGCTCCAGGCCGGCGCCGAGCGCGTCGACGACGATCGCCTGCTTCTTCGCCTCGTCGCTGCGCTGGGCCTCGTTGAGGCTGCGCTGCGTGTCGGCGGCGCGGCGCTGCTCGCCGGCATCGGCCTCGGCCTGGACCTTCTCGGCCTCGACCTGTTGCTTCATCAGCGCTGCATCGCGGAAGACGACAAGCGCGCGTGCCATGCTGCCGACCTCGTCCTGGCGCTCCTGATAGGCGATCGGCGCCTTGAGATCGCCGGCGGCGAGCGTGCTCATATTGCCGGAGACGGTGTGCAGCATCGCCGAGGCGCGGCGGCTCAGGAAGACGACGAGCCCGAGCAGCAGCAGCGTCAGCGGCACAAGCACGACCGCGACATCCTTGACCATGCCGTAGAACGCCACGTCGACGGCATGGACATGCATGCCCGTGCCGATCGCCCACTGCCATTTCGGCACGCCGGCCACATAGGAGATCTTCAGCGACGGATCCTTGTCGCCGGCCTTCACCCACATATAGTCGGCAAAGCCAGCGCCCTTGTTCCGCGCCGTATCGGTCAACTCCTTGACGAAGAGCTTGCCGGTCGGATCCTTGAGCGCCGACATGTCAGTGCCGACGAGCTTCGAATTGGCATGGGCGATGTTCGTGCCGTCATAGCGGATCACGAAGAAGTAATTGCCATCGTCGAAGCGGGCATTGGCGATCGCATCGAGCGCCAGCTTCTGGGCGTCGGCATCCTTGAGCTCGCCCTTCTCCACCTTCGCCACATAGGCGTTCACCGTGGAGGCGGCGGCCTCGACCGCATTCTTCACCTCGGCCCGCTTCAGATCGAGCAGATCGATCCGGGCCTGGTTGAGTGTGACAGCAACGCTCGCAATCGTGACCACAGCGGCCAGGACGGCAACCAGCCCAAATGAACGGCTGATCGACAGCCCGGTAAGCTTCTTCAGCATCGACATGGTCGCCCCTTGCGAACGTGATTCTTCACATTCGCAAGCGTTGGCTAATGCCTGCTTAACGGTGTCACTTTTTTGCCACAATCGGCGGTTGCTGATCGCAACCAAAGATTGCAGTCAGATGGCCGGCGCGTAGTCGTCGCCCTCCTCGCCGCGCATCCGCTCGCGCCGCGGCGTGCGCTTGACACCGGAGCAGAGCGAACGGGCCAGCCCCCGCAACGGTGCCGTCAGCCGGTGGACATCCTCGACACGCGCCATAATCTGCCCGGCCGTCTTCAGCTCGCGATCGAGCTTCGCCATGGTGCGCGACAGCTCCGGCTCGTCGTCCTCGAGCCAGGTGTCGAGCACGCGTGCCATCAGCAGCGTCGCGCCACGGACACGGACGGAGCCGAGATCATCTTCGGTCGGGATCCCCGCAGATGCGAGCAGGAAGCGCCAGGAGTTCACGGAATTGCGCCCGAGCGCGGCGAGCGCCAAAGGCTGGCGCCGCAGATGCGGCATCAGCGCCTTCAGGCCGGCCTTGTAGGGTGCCAGCGCATCGAGCCGGCGCATCACCAGATCGAAGACGCGCTCCTTGTAGGATTCCTCCATCAGGTCATCGGAGCTGCCCGCCAGCACGGCATCGTCGAGGATGCGGCCGAGGCCGCCAAGGATCGCGAGCTTGGAGGGGAAGAGCCCGCGGAGTTCGGCCAGGCTGATTCCGGCCTCGCGGGCGATCGCCGGCAGTTCAATCTCATCCCAGCTCTGCGTCGCCGCCAGCCGGAACAGGGCGTCGACCACGGCGCGCCGCGGATCGGGCTTCGTCGCAGGTTTCTCAGTCTCGGGGGAAACGGGTTTGCGCGCCATCGGCTTCTCTCCTGTCGCGAGCAGATAGAAAAGAAGCTAAGGCGCAACCGGGGCGCTTGAAAGGCCGCCTCAGCCGGAAAGCTCCTCGGCGCGGCGTTTGGCAGCAGCGACCGCGCGTCGCATCAGCGGCGCCAGGCCATTGTCCGCCATCAGCACTTCGAGGGCGGCGGCGGTCGTGCCGCCCGGCGAGGTCACGTTCTGGCGCAATGTCGCCGGCGGCAGCGGCGACTGGAACAGCATCTCACCGGCGCCCTCCACGGTCGCTCGCGCCAGCCGCTCGGCCAGATCAGATGGAAGCCCCGCTGCGGTCCCGGCGGCAGCCAGGCATTCGACCATATGGAAGACATAGGCCGGACCGGAGCCGGAGACGGCGGTCACTGCATCGATCAGCCCTTCGTCGGAGAGCCATTCGACCTTGCCGACGCCGGCGAGCAGTGCGTCCGCCAATTGCCGCTGCGCCTCGCCGACCCCGGGCCCCGCCGCAGCAGCGGTGACACCGCGCCGGACCGAAGCCGGCAGGTTCGGCATGGCGCGCACGATCGCGCCGGCATTGGGCAGGCGGGCCGAGAGATCGCCGAGCGTCTTGCCGGCGAGGACCGAGATCAGCAGCGTCTTCGGCCCGATCAGCGCCTGGACCGACGGGGCCGCCGTATCGAGCATCTGCGGCTTGGTCGCCAGCACCACCACCTCGGCAGGTGCCGGCGCGGCCGGATTGACGCTCATCCCCTCGGCGGCAGCCAGAGCCTGCATCGCGTCGGAAATATGCGGGTCGAGCAGCGTGATCCCCGCGCCCTTCACGCCGATGCGCAGCCAGCCTTCGAGCATGGCGCCGCCCATCTTGCCGGCGCCGACAAGCGTCAGGGTTTGCGGAAGCAGGCTCGACATGGCGTCTCTCCGGTCTATGCGCGGTTGCGCACGGACCTGAACCGCCAAGCGCGGCCCGGGTCAAGTCCCGGGCCAGCCCGTCCTCACGCTTCGCCGACCGTCTCCAGCAGCGCGCCTTCGAGCGCCTCGCGGGCGTTCTTGCCGGCCCAGACCACGAACTGGAAGGCCTGATAATAGCGCTCGCAGGAGTCGATCGCCGCCTTGATCAGCCCGGCGGCCTGCTCCTCGGTCGGCTCGGCTCCACCGGAGAGCAGGAGCGCATGGCGATACATCACCACGTTCTCGCGACTCCACAGGTCGAAATGCCCGAGCCAGAGCTGCTCGTTGACCAGGCTGACGAGGTTCATCACCTCGCTGCGGCGCCGGTCCGGCACCTTGAGGTCGAAGGCGCAGGCGATGTGAAGCGATTCGACCTCGGAAAGCCAGGTGATCGCAACGTGATAGTCGGCCCAGCCACCGGTGACGGAGACCGAAAGCTCGTCATCGCTGTCGCGATCGAAGCTCCAGTCGTTCAGTGCGGCGAGGCGTTCGACGAGATCGAGGGGATTGGAGGGGCGTTCGGTATCGGCGTCCAGATCAAGGTCCATCATGCCCAAGGTCCAACAGCCGGCTTCCTTGCTCAAAGAGCAGGTCCGACCTGTTCGAGAACGGGAACACGGCGACTGGAAAAGCGTAAGGCACGCAACCCGACCAGGAGATCACTTGTACGATCTCCGCTTCACCGATCGGCTCCGAGCGAAGCCCACCGACGAATCACCTCTCTTCATCGACGATAGCTCAGGCGAGTCCGGAGCCCTAACAGAACCTGCGTGGTTCTGATCGAGCCCTTCGGCACCCGGTACGCGATGCAAGCTCTGCGGATTCGATGCCGGCCTCAATCCCTCAAGGAGACTGTCCACAACACGAAGGTGTTGGCTGGCCGCTGGCCAAACTTGACCGAGGACTTACTTCGACTCGGACTTGGCCTCGAGCGCCGCCAGCCGGGCCGCGAGCTTGTCGTTCTCCTCGCGCGCCAGCAGAGCCATCTCGCGCACGGCCTCGAATTCCTCGCGGGTCACCACGTCGAGATCGCGCAGCAGCCGCTCGATCTGGGTCTTGACCACGGTCTCGACCTCGCGGCGCACGCCCTGGGCCGCACCCGCGGCATCGGTCGCCAGCCGGGCGATGTCGTCGAGGATACGGTTGGACGTGCTGGCCATCGAAACTCTCCGGGCGGGCGCCCCATGCGCCTTGCCGGGAGATATGGCGAAGGAGCGTCCCCAGCGCAATCGCCGCGGCGCAGCATGGCTCGGCTACCCCTCGCCTGACCTATCTGGACCTGACCGATCGTTGCGCCTAAAACGGTCGCCGCAGGGAAGACCAGCAATCCGAGCCCAAACAATGGGCGGGAGGCGTCATGTCGGTACGTTTTAACGGCCTCGTTCTGGGGCCGCTCGCTGCGCTTGCGCTCGCAGGCTGCCAGGAAACCACCACCACCGCCGCGCGGCCGCGCGTCGATGCGCCGGGCGTTCCGGTCTCGGTCCAGAGCATTTCCGGCGCGCCGGACCAGGTGACGGCGCATTTCGCCGGCCTGCTCGGCGAGGCCGCCGCCGAGCGCAAGATGGAAATCGTCCCCGGCGACAAGCCGGCCCGATTCCGGGTGCGCGGCTATCTCACCGCGCAGCCGACCGAAGACGGCCAGACCGCCCTCGCCTTCGTCTGGGACGTCTATGACGAGAGCAAGAAGCGCGCCCAGCGCGTCCAGGGCGAGAGCCTCGGCAAGCGTGGCGGCGGCGCCGATCCCTGGGCCGGCATCGACCAGACCATCGTCGCCAAGGCCGCATCCGAATCGGCCGATGCGATCGCGAGCTTCCTGACCACGGCGCCGGTGCCGGAACCCAAGGCCGACGCCAAGGACAAGACCCGCACCGCCCAGGCGAGTCCCGACAAGAAGCGCTGAGATCACCGCGCCCGCGCAGTTCCGGCAAGAGCGTCCTACGGCTTCCCGGTAAACGTGCAGCACGCCGCGGTGCAGTGCAGCATTTGCATGGGGACGCCGCGCCTCTTTTGTCGACTCGGCGTCATCACGCTGTTATGAGCGCTTCGAAACTGGGCCGCCCCCGCTCGGACGGTTCGCCTTTTTCTGCGTTTCTGGTGCGCCCCGGCATGCCCTCTTCCTTCAAAGTCGTCGCCGGCAATTCGAACCGCCCCCTCGCCGAAGCCATCTGCAGTCATCTCGACGTACCGCTGGCCCGGGCTCAGGTCCGGCGCTTCGCCGATATGGAGATCTTCGTCGAGATCCAGGAGAATGTCCGCGGCCAGGACGTCTTCGTCATCCAGTCGACCTCGTTCCCGACGAACGACCACCTGATGGAGCTGCTGATCATCACCGACGCGCTGCGCCGCTCCTCGGCCAGGCGCATCACGGCGGTGATCCCCTATTTCGGTTATGCCCGGCAGGATCGGCGCGCCTCTGGCCGCACCCCGATCTCGGCCAAGCTGGTCGCCAACCTGATCGCCCATGCCGGCGTCGACCGCGTGCTGACGCTCGACCTGCATGCCGGCCAGATCCAGGGCTTCTTCGACATCCCGACCGACAACCTGTTCGGCGCCCCGCTGATGGCGCGCGACATCAAGGACAGGCTCGACTGGAAAAACGCCATGGTCGTCTCGCCCGACGTCGGCGGCGTGGTGCGCGCCCGCGCTTTGGCCAAGCGGATCGACGCCCAGCTCGCCATCGTTGACAAGCGTCGCGATCGGCCGGGCGAGTCCGAGGTGATGAACATCATCGGCACGGTCGAGGGCCGCTCCTGCATCCTGCTCGACGACATCGTCGATTCCGGCGGCACGCTGGTGAACGCCGCCGAGGCCCTGCTCGAGCAGGGCGCCAAGGAGGTCTACGCCTACATCACCCATGGCGTGCTCTCCGGCGGGGCGGTCGCCCGCATCGCCTCCTCCAAGCTCAAAGAGCTGGTGATCACCGATTCGATCATGCCGACAGAGGCGGTGAAGGTGGCGCGCAACATCCGCGTCATCTCGATCGCCGGACTGATGGGCGAGGCGATCGAGCGCACCGCCAGCGAGTCGAGCGTCTCCAGCCTGTTCGATTGACGGAGCGCAGCGCGATGGCGGCCATGACGGCCGGCGCGGACCGGGCCCTCGTCCTCTTCTCCGGCGGCCAGGATTCCACCGTCGCTTTGGCTTGGGCGCTCAAGCGCTTCGCTGCCGTCGAGACGGTCGGCTTCGACTACGGCCAGCGTCATCGTGTTGAGCTGGAGTGCCGCGAGACGATCCGGGCCAAGCTGCCCGATCTGTCGCCGATCTACGCAAAAGGGCTCGGGCCGGATCACTTTCTCGATCTCAGGACGCTTGGCGCGATCTCGGACACCGCGCTCACCAGCGAGAGCGAGATCGCCTTCGCCGAGACCGGCCTGCCGACGACCTTCGTCCCCGGCCGCAACCTGATCTTCCTGACCTTCGCCGCAGCATTGGCCTATCGCCGCGACTGCAAGCACATCGTGCTCGGTGTCTGCGAGACCGATTATTCCGGCTATCCCGACTGCCGCGACGACACGATCAAGGCGATGCAGGTCGCGCTCGGCCTCGGCCTCGACCGCCGGCTCGTGCTGCACACGCCGCTGATGTGGCGCGACAAGGCGCAGACCTTCGCCCTGGCGAAGGAGCTGGGCGGCGACGCCCTGCTCGATCTGGTGGTCGAGGAGAGCCACAGCTGCTATCTCGGCGACCGAACCAAGCGGCATCCTTGGGGCTATGGCTGCGGCCATTGCCCTGCCTGCGACTTGCGAGCCAGGGGCTTTGCGGCCTATGAGGCCGAGCCCGACGACAGCGGACCAGACCATGACGATTGATCGGCAGCGCCAGATCGAGGGGCTCATCGCCCTCGCCCTCTTCACCCTGACGATCCCGCTCGCCAATTGGCTGATCGGCAATGCCGGCACGGTCTGCGTGCCCAATGGCCCCTGCCTCGTCCCGGTCGCGCCAGGTATCAAGGCGCCGAGCGGCGTGTTGATGGTCGGGCTCGCGCTCGTCCTGCGCGACATCGTCCAGCGCCGGCTTGGCCCGCTTGCGGGCCTCGGTGCGATTGCGATCGGCACGCTGATCTCCGCAATGCTGGCGCCGCCGGCCATCGTCCTGGCCTCGACCACAGCCTTCCTGCTTTCCGAGATGGCGGATTTCGCGGTCTATACCCCGCTGCAGAAGCGCAATTTCGTCGCCGCCGTCGCCGCCTCGAGCGTGCTCGGCCTTGTCGTCGACAGCCTCGTCTTCCTCTGGCTCGCCTTCGGCAGCCTCGACTTCCTGGCCGGGCAGATCATCGGCAAGGCCTGGATGGTGCTGCTGGCGCTGCCCTTGATGCATCTGCTGCGTCGGCGCGACGAACGGCTCGGCCTCTTACCCGCCTGAAGAGGGTTAAAGCCAACAATTCGACCTAAGCGGGAAACGGCGGTTTCACGCCCCTGCGGCATATTGGCTGCCTTCATCCCGCCGAGTGCCCCAATGCGTCGTCACGATTCCGTCGAGCGTCTGCAATCCCTGCAAAACGCGACCCTGGAATCGATCGCGCGGGGCGAGGAACTCGCTGCGATCATGACTGCGCTTTGCGAGCGCGTCGAAGCTCTCGCCCCCGGCGTGATCTGTTCGGTCGTCGCCATCGACGACGATTTCCGGTTGCGTCCAATCGCGGCGCCGAGCTTGCCGCCCAGCTATGGCGCGGCCGTCAACGGCACGCCGATCGGCCCGCGCGTCGGCTCCTGCGGCACGGCGATCTATCGCAAGAGCCCGGTCGAGGTGACCGACATCGCGACCGATCCGCATTGGGAAGGCTACCGCGAACTCGTGCTGCCGCTCGGCCTGCGCGCCTGCTGGTCGAGCCCGATCGCAGCGCGCGACGGGCGCATCGTCGGCAGCTTCGCCTTCTATTACCGCGAACCACGCGGCGCCACGCCCTTCGAGCGCCGGATCGTCGAGACCTGCGTGCATCTGTGCGCCATCGCGATCGAGCATGAGGAGGTGAGCGCCCGCAACCACCGCCTCGCCTATTTCGATACGCTGACCGGTCTGCCGAACCGAGCCCGCTTCAATGAGGCGATCGCCCAGACGACCAGCCGATCGCGGGCCGGCTTCGGATTGATGCTGATCGACATCGATCACCTCAAGGCGGTCAACGACACCATGGGCCATGCCGTCGGCGACTTGCTGATCGAGGCCGTCGGCTCGCGGCTGGCCGGGACGGCGCCGCACGGAACCGCATTCAGGATCGGCGGCGACGAATTCGCCATCCTGCTGCCCGGTTGCGACAAGGCCGGGCAATTGCGCGGCGCCGCCAGCGCCATCCTCGCCGCGATGCAGGTGCCGATCGACTGCGAGGGCACGACCATCGTCCCGAGCGTCACCATCGGCGGGGCCATCGCCGGCGAAGACGGCGCCGACAGCGTCACCCTGCGCCAGAATGCCGATTTCGCCCTCTATCACGCCAAGGAAACGCGGCGCGGCGGTTACGTCCGCTTCAAAGGCGGCCTGCGGACCTCGATGACCCGCCGTATCCAGACGATCCGCGCCGTCGATGACGCTTTGAGCGCCGGCCATCTGGTGCCCTATTATCAACCGGTCATCCGGCTCGACACCGGCGAGATCCGGGGCATGGAGGCGTTGGCACGGTTGCGTCTCGACGATGGTCGCGTCGTGGCGGCCGGCGAGTTCCAGGATGCTCTGCACGATCCCAAGCTCGCCTATCGCATCTCCGGCCAGATGCTGGCGGCGATCGCGACCGACATGGCGCGGTGGCTGCGCGAAGGCCTGCCAATCCACCATATCGGTCTCAACGTCACTTCGGCCGATTTCCAGAAGGGCGATCTCGTCCAGCGCATCGTCAGGGCTTTCGATCGGGCGCAGGTGCCGCTCGAGCATCTCGTCGTCGAGATCACCGAACAGGTGATCATGGGCGGACGTCGCGATGGCGTCGCCCGCACCATGCAAGCCCTGCGCGAGCGTGGCATCCAGGTCGCGCTCGACGATTTCGGCACCGGCTTCGCCTCGCTCACCCACTTGCTCGACTTCCCCGTCGACGCGATCAAGATCGACCGTTCCTTCGTCGGTGGCATCGAAGGCGGAACGCGGAGCGGCGCCATCGTCGAGGCCCTCATCGGCGTCGCCAGCCGGCTCGGCATGCGGATCGTGGCCGAGGGTATCGAGAGCGAAGGCCAGGCGCGGCGCCTGGCCGGGATGGGCTGCCGGCTTGGCCAGGGTTATCTCTATTCCCGGCCGATGCCGGCGGAGGCGGTCCCCGTCTTCGTCGGCAGCTTCAGCCGGCCGGCATCCGGCTCGCGGCCACGCCCTGCCGCCACGGCCGCCTGATATCCGCCTGCGGGCTTGAGATTGCCGGCAATTTCGCCTATGAGCCTGCTCGCGTCCCACTGACACCCTTGGAGGCAGGGACGCGAACCGCAATGGCCGCCCGCTGGCGGCCATGTCTTTTAAAGAACTAAGGATCAGACACATGACCGCCGTGAAGCAGATTCAGGCTTCGGCGCGCGCCCAGGTCGGCAAGGGGGCCGCCCGGGAAGTTCGTCGCCAGGGCCTCACTCCCGCCGTGATCTATGGTGCGGGCGAAGCGCCCGTCGCCATCGCGCTCGATGCCAACAAGACCCGCCAGATGATCTATGCTGGTCACTTCCTGACCACGCTGTTCGAGATCGATGTCGACGGCAAGAAGACGCGCGCCATCCCGCGCGACTACCAGCTCGACCCGGTCAAGGATTTCCCGATCCACGTCGACTTCCTGCGCATCGCTGCCGGCCAGACCATCAAGGTCGAAGTGCCGCTGCACGTTGTCGGCCAGGAGCAGTCGCCGGGCCTGAAGAGCGGCGGCGCCCTCCAGATCGTCGAGCACTCGCTCGAGATCGAAGTCGCCCCCGAGAGCATTCCCGAGTTCATCGAGGTCTCGGTCGCCGGCCTCGCCGTCGGTGACACGCTGCACGTCGACGCGCTCAAGCTGCCGGCCGGCGTCAGCCTGACCTCGACCAAGGACCGGACCCTGGTCACGATCATCCCGCCGACGGTCGAGGCCGAAGAGCCTGCCGCCGCCGAGGGCGAAGCGGAAGCCGCCAAGGCCTGAAGCCTGGCGCTCCCCGCGGACTACGCTTACAGACGGCCGGGCATGCCCGGCCGTTTTGCTATGACAACCGGTGCGGAACCGAACGATGCTGATCTTCGCCGGCCTCGGCAATCCCGGCCAACGCTATGCCCGCAATCGCCATAATATCGGCTTCATGGCGGTCGAGGCGATCGCTCGCGCAGCCCGCGCCGCGCCCTGGCGCGCCCGTTTCCAGGCTTATGCCTGCGAAGCGACGATCGGCGGCGAGAAAGTGCTGCTGCTGATGCCGCAGACCTATATGAACGAGTCCGGCCGCGCGATCGGCGAGGCCGCGCGCTTCTTCAAGGTCGCGCCGGCCGACGTCGTCGTCTTCCATGACGAGCTCGATCTGCCCCCGGCCAAGCTGCGCGTGAAGCTCGGCGGCGGCAATGCCGGCCACAACGGCCTGCGCTCGACCACCGCGGCGATCGGCAACGACTACCGCCGCGTCCGGATGGGCATCGGCCATCCCGGCGACAAGGCGCTGGTCCATCCCTATGTGCTCAACGACTTCGGCAAGGCCGAGGAACCCTGGGTCGAGGATCTCTGCACCGCCTGCGCCGACAATGCCGCCCAGCTCGCGGCCCATGACGATGCCGGCTTCCAGAACAAGATCCACTTGTTCATGGAAGCGCGCGGCCATGGCGCCGTGAAGCGCCTTGGCGAGAAGGCGACGGATTAGGGCTTCCTCTCAGAGCGGGAGCTGGGCACCCGCCTTGGCGATCGTCACCCGGGCGCTCGACAGGCTGCCGTCGGCCTGCCGGCTGGCGGTCAGCGCCACCTGTACACCGGCAGCGAGATCGGCCGCCTGCGCCGGCGCGGCCATGATGATGTTGGCCTCGGGCGTGATCGCGATCGTCTGCTCGCCGCCCGGATAGGTCAGCGTGACGCTGCTGCCGTCGACGCGCGAGACCGTCTCGGCCACGGTCGCATTGGTCATCGTCGAATCCGGCAGGACGGCCCAGGGCCTGTGGCCCTCGCCGGTGCCGCGCATCGCCTCGGGAAAGATGAAGACCTGCACGGCCGTCAGCCCGCCCCCGGCCTGTGGGCGGGCGCCGACGCCGATGAAGCTGCCCTTCCTGATATCGGCCATCGAAGCCTTGACCACGGCGCCAACCGAATAATTGGGCGCAAGCGCGACCGTCGTCGTGCCTTCCTGCGTCTTGACCGTGAGCGACTGGCCCTCGAGACGCTCGACCGTGCCGCGCACGCGGGTCTGGAGTGCCTGCCCCTGTGCGCTGGCCGCGGAAAGCATGACGCAGCCGATCAGGGCGAGCGAGGCGAGGCGCATGGAGCAGCTCCGATAGCCGGTCATTTCTGTAGCGCTCCACTCGTGCGCGCTCGGCAATCGCGCCGCCATGCACGTTCGCGTGAGCCGGGCTCGCGCCCGCCATCTTGTCTTTTGCTGCTCTGCACCCAATAAGGCCCGGGAGAACCGAAAACGCTTTTTCCGCGGCGACGAAACCCGCCGCGATGCACTGGACGGGCAGCATGGGCTTCAAATGCGGTATCGTCGGCCTGCCGAATGTCGGCAAGTCGACCCTCTTCAACGCGCTGACGCAGACGGCGGCGGCGCAGGCGGCCAACTACCCGTTCTGCACGATCGAGCCGAATGTCGGCGACGTCGCAGTCCCCGACGAGCGGCTTGAGGCGCTCGCAGCGATCGCCGGCTCGAAGGAGATCATCCCGACCCGGCTGACCTTCGTCGACATCGCCGGCCTGGTGCGCGGAGCCTCCAAGGGCGAGGGTCTCGGCAACCAGTTCCTCGCCAATATCCGCGAATGCGACGCCATCGCCCATGTCGTGCGCTGCTTCGAGGACAGCGACATCACCCATGTCGAGGGCAAGATCGCCCCGATCGCCGATATCGAGACGATCGAGACCGAATTGATGCTCGCCGATCTCGAAAGCCTCGAGAAGCGCGTTCTGCCGCTGGAGAAGAAGGCCAAGTCCGGCGACAAGGAGGCCAAGGAAGCGGCCGACCTGATGAACCGCTGCCTCGTGCTGCTGCGCGAGGGCAAGCCGGCCCGCCTGGTCCAGGTCGCAGCCGACGAGCGCAAGGCGTTCGAGATGCTCGGCCTGCTCTCTTCCAAGCCCGTGCTCTATGTCTGCAATGTCGAGGAAGCCAGCGCCGACAAGGGCAATGGCTTCTCGGAGCAGGTCAAGGCGCGCGCAGCCGAGGAAGGCGCGGTCGCCGTCGTCGTCTCGGCCAAGATCGAGAGCGAGATCGCGGTGCTGCCGGCCGCCGACCAGAAGGACTATCTCGAAGCCGTCGGCCTCGACGAGCCCGGCCTCAACCGCGTGATCCGTGCCGGCTACGCGCTGCTCAACCTCGTCACCTATTTCACCGTCGGCCCCAAGGAAGCCCGCGCCTGGACGATCGAGAAGGGCACCAAGGGGCCTGCCGCCGCCGGCGTGATCCATACCGATTTCGAGAAGGGCTATATCCGCGCCGAGACGATCGCCTATGACGACTATGTCGCCAACAAGGGCGAGAGCGGCGCGCGCGAGGCCGGCAAGTTCCGCCTCGAAGGCAAGGAATACGTCGTCGCCGATGGCGACGTGCTGCATTTCCGCTTCGCCAACTGAACCTCGGCCGTCGGAGCGGATGCCGCTCCGGCGATATGTCTGGTGAGCATTCGGAGTTTGCGCGTTTTCGGCTCGATCGACCGTGATCCTCCGAGCAGGATATGCGCCCGAGCAATGAGATGGGCTACCGATGCTCTATTTCGAGGACTTCATCGCCGGCTCCGTCACTGAGCATGGCGCCCTTCCCGTCTCGCAGGACGACATACTCGCCTTCGCCAGGCGTTTCGACGCGCAGGACTTCCACATCGATCCCGACAAGGCCAAGGCGAGCTTCGTCGGCTCGCTGATCGGCTCGGGCTGGCACAGCTGCGCCCTGCTGATGCGGCTGGCGGCGGAAGCCTTCTTCCTCGACTCGACCTCGATGGGTTCGCCCGGCGTCGAGGAGGTCAAATGGCTGCGGCCGGTGAAGCCCGGCGATGTGCTGAAGCTGCGCTGGACCGTCGCCGAGACCAAGGAATCGCGGTCCCGGCCGGAGATGGGGCTGGTGAAGTTCCGCTTCGAGCTCATCAACCAGCGCGGCGAGCCGGTGGTCGAGCAGAACAACTGGGTGATGTTCGGCCGCCGCGGCTCCGGCTTCGAGGCGGCGCGCGGCGACTGGCTGAAGCATTCGGCGAGCTACGTGCCGCCGCTGGCGACCGTCAGCGTCGAGCCGCCGGCCAAGCCAACGGCTCCTCCCGGCTATTTCGACGAGCTCGTAGTCGGTGAGAGCTATGAGCTCGGCAGCCTGGTCTTCACGTCGCAGGAGATCGTCGCCTTCGCCCGCTCCTTCGACCCGCAGCCCTTCCACATGGACGAGGATGCGGCCCGCAAGAGTTCCTTCGGCAGCCTCTGCGCTTCGGGCTGGCATACGGCTGCCGGCTGGATGGCGGCGATGGTCAGCCACCGCCGCCGCCAGGAGGCGATGCTCGCCCCCGCTGCCGCGCCGCGCCTCGGCCCCTCGCCCGGTTTCAAGAACCTGCGCTGGCTGAAGCCGGTCTATGCCGGCGACCGGATCACCTATCACTCGACCGTCGCAGACCGGCGCCCGAGCCTGTCGCGTCCGGACTGGGGCCTGTTCTTCCACCACAACACCGGCGTCAATCAGAAGGGCGAGACTGTCTTCAGCTTCGACGGCTGCGTCTTCATCGAGCGCAAGCCGGCCTGAGGCCGGCGCGCAGCTGCCGCAGCGGCCCCGGCAGATCAGGCCTTCGCGGCAGATGCCGCGCGACGGACGAAGTCGCGGAAGCTCTCCGGCGCACGACCCGTCAGGACGGAAAAGTCGTCGGAGACCCCGCTGTAGCGGCCTTCGGCGATCGACGCGCACAAGGTGGAGAAGGCAGAAGGCCAAGGGTCGTCGAGCTCTGCCGATGCCAAGGTCCGGTATTCGTCAACGGTGCAGGGACGATAGCTGACCTGGCTGGCGACCGTTTCGCCATAGGTGGCAGTCATCTCGTCGAAGCCCAGCGCCAGACGTCCCGTGAGTGCATGGATGTTGGCGGTCTTGTCGGGGTTGGCCGCGACTGCCGCCACGGCCGCCGCGACGTCATCTCGTGAGATTGGTGCAACCCGGCCGCCCCCTGCGGGCAGCGCCAGCTCTCCCGACGCCAGGCTGGAGGAAAGCCAGTGGTCGAGAATGAATTCGCAGTACAGGCCGCATCGGAGGATGGTCGTGGGCACGCCGCAAGCAGCAAGGCGGCGCTCCGCGTCGCGATAGACAGGCGCGAAGTAGAACGGCGACTGATCGCCGACATCGACAATGCTGGTGAAGACGATATGCCTCGCGCCAGCCGCGGCAGCCGCCCCGATGGCATTGGCGTGATGGCGCATCACCGCGTTCGCGTCACCGTCGCTCGACACGAGGACAACCTCATCGATCCCCGCGAAGGCGCGCCTCAGGGCGGAGGTGTCTTCGTAGTCGGCGACGCGCAGCGCGACTTCGGGCGGCAGGCGCTCCACTGCGGTTCGGCGGTCCCGGACCATCGCGACCACATCGTGGCCGAGCGACACGAGCCTGCCGACGACAGCGCCGCCCACATGGCCAGTGGCTCCCGTGACCAGGATCATGTGCGGCTCCAGGATCCCATGGATCGCGCAGCTTGGATTGCGCCGCTCTATCCGGCAATGCGCCGGAAAACCGCTGCCGCCGGCGGGTTCGCCAGCTCAATACGGTCGCGGCCATTGCGCTTGGCAGCGTAGAGGGCATTGTCCGCGCTGGCATGAAGGCCGGTGCCATCCAGCGGCCCCGTCCCCGCACACAGGCCGATCGAGACGGTCACGCCCGTCAGCTCGTCATGGAGGAGACGCCATGGCACGCGCCGCAAGGCGCGGCGGATGGTCATCGCGGCCTCCTCGGCTGCCTCGATCGACGTGTCGCCGAGCAGGACCCCGAACTCCTCGCCACCGATCCGCGCCACCAGCGTCGAGGCCGATGTGATCTGGGCCGCGATGACCTCGGCGATGGCTTTCAGACAGGCATCTCCGACGAGATGACCGAAACGGTCATTGATCGTCTTGAAGTGATCGACATCGATCATCAGCAGCGAAAGCGGCTCCGGCCGGGCGGCGGCATCGGCGAGCCGCGTGACGAAGCGGCGGCGATTGGCGAGGCCGGTCAGTCCATCGGTTTCCGCCAGCTCCGCCAGCGCTATATTGGCCCGGCGCAGCGCCTCTTGCGCTTCGAGCAATTCCATCTGCTGGCGCTTGGCGATGGTGATGTCGGCATGCGTGAAGAAGCTGAGCCCGCCGGTACTGTGCCGCGCGATCAGCCGGAGCCAGCGCTGGCCAGGCAACTCGATCTCGAAAGGCACGCCGTCATAGCGCAGGCCGTTGCTGATCGCGGCGCGCCAGGCGCCCGTAGGTGAGGTGCCGCGCCAGCACCAGGCGATGATCTCATCCAGCGTGCGCCCCACCACCGGGGCACCGCGCGGCAGATCGTAGAGCCGCCGAAAGGCGTCGTTCGCCGCGATCACCCGTTCCTTCGTATCGAGTATCGTGGCGCCATCCGGAATGAAGCGGAGCGCATCGATGAGCGGTAGCGCCAGTTCCGGCGCCGTCTCGGTGCTGTTCTCGACATCGAGCGGCTGCCACATGCGCACGCGGCCGCCATCGGGCGCCCGCAACGACGAGGCGCGCAGCTTGCGCCCGTTATGGATGAATTCGAAGGGCTGGGTCTGGTTCTCATGACGTGCCACGCCTTCGGCGACGTGCCGCGCAATGTCCGGCATTTCCTCAGGCGTAAGGCGGAGTCGATAGAAGCGCACCAGATTGTCGGCGTAAGGCTCGCCGACATAGATCTCGCCGTCGTCCTCGGGGAAGAGCTGCAGGAAGGTCCTGTTCCAGCACAGTGCCCGCATCTGCTCATCGTATTCGCAAACGCCGATACCAAGGGCGTCAAGCGAGTCGAGCAGATAGCGCGAGAGCTTCATCCCGCCGTCAATAACCGAGAGCCGTTAACAACCGGTGAGATGAGCCTTTAAGATCAGCCTACCTTTCCGTAACCCGCGAACCTGGCCGATACACGCTCCATCTCGGCCGCATCGAGGATGACCGGCTCGAGACCTGAGGCCAGCAGGTCGAGATATTGCCCGGCCAGGTTCTCGACCTCGGCGACGATGGTATGCGCCCCGGCCAGGCTCCCGCCGAGCGCGATCACGCCGTGATTGGCGAGCAGCACTGCCTTGCGGCCCTCCAGCGCCCCGACCGCGTTCGCCGCCAGCTCCGGCGAGCCGAAGGTGGCATAGTCGGCGCAGCGCACATCGGCGCCGCCGCAGAGCGCGATCATGTAGTGGAAGGCCGGGATGCCGCGGCGCGCGCAGGACAGCGCCGTGGCGCGCGGCGAGTGCGTATGGACGATCGCCTGGGCGTCGGGCCGTGCCTTGTAGATCGCGACATGGAACGGCCATTCGGACGAAGGCTTGCGGCTGCCGCTCAGAACCGTCCCGTCGAGGGCGACGTAGATCAGATCCTCTGCCTTGGTCTGTGCGTAGGGCAGGCCCGATGGTGTGATCAGGAAGCCGTCGCCGAAGCGCGCCGAGACATTGCCCGATTTCGAGGGGCAGAAGCCAGCCTTGTCGATCGCCTGCGCGACCGCGACGATCTCCTCGCGCAGTGTCTGTTCACTCATGCCGCCATACCGCTCGACATTTCAGGAAAGAGCCTCGCCAGCCCCTCGAGGCTCGCCGATGCGATGCCACGCTCGGTGATCAGGCCGGTGACCAGCCGCGCCGGCGTGACGTCGAAGGCCGGGTTGCAGGCCGGGCTGCCGGGCGCCGCGACCTGGAAGAAGCCGGTGCTGCCATCCTCGCTCTGGCCGAACAGATGCGTGACCTCGCGCTGGCTGCGCTCCTCGATCGGGATCTCCTTCAGCCCGTCGTTGAGCGTCCAGTCGATCGTCGGCGAGGGCAGCGCCACATAGAACGGCACGCCATTGTCTCTCGCGGCCAGCGCCTTGAGATAAGTGCCGATCTTGTTGGCGACGTCGCCGGTCGCGGTCGTGCGGTCGGTGCCGACGATCACCATATCGACCTGGCCATGCTGCATCAGATGGCCGCCGGCATTGTCGACGATCACGGCATGCGGCACGCCATGGCTGCCGAGTTCGTAAGCCGTCAGGGCCGCGCCCTGGTTGCGCGGACGGGTCTCGTCGACCCAGACATGGACGGGAGTACCGGCATCATGCGCCAGGTAGATCGGCGCCAGCGCCGTGCCCCAGTCGACGGTGGCGAGCCAGCCGGCATTACAATGGGTCAGGATGTTGACCGGCACGCCCGCCGGCTTCTTCGCCGCGATCGCACGGATCACGCCGAGCCCATGCTCGCCGATGGCGCGGCAGAGTGCGACATCCTCGTCGCAGATCGCGCCCGCCTCGGCATAGGCCGCAGCGACCCGTTCCGCCTCCGGCAGATCGATAAGGCGCCGGCGCATTCGCGCCAGTGCCCAGTGCAGGTTCACTGCCGTCGGCCGGGTCGCGCCGAGTAGAGCGAGCGCCTGCTCCAACGCGGCGTCAGAGGCATCGACGCGCAGCGCCAGCGCAACACCATAGGCCGCGGTCGCGCCGATCAGCGGCGCGCCACGCACCGTCATGTGGCGGATCGCATGCGCGGCCTCATCGGCGGTCGCAAGTCTCACCGTCTCGAAATGGAAGGGCAGCCTTGTCTGGTCGATGACGACAACGCCCCAGCCGTCCTCGTCGAGCCAGATCGTGCGGTAATGGCGCCCATGGATCTTCATGGCTTCAATGCCCCGCGAAGGAGACCAGCGTGCGCACCGGCACGCCCAGCCGCCTGATCTTGTCGGCGCCACCGAGATCCGGCAGGTCGATGATGAAGCAGGCGGCCACCACCTCGGCCCCGAGCGAGGAGAGCAGCTTCACCGCCGCCTCGGCCGTGCCGCCGGTGGCCACGAGATCATCGACCAGCAGCACCCGCTCGCCGCGCGAGACCGCGTCCTTGTGCACCTCGATCTCGTCGGCGCCATATTCGAGCGAATAAGGCATGCCGACCGTCTCATGCGGCAGCTTGCCCTTCTTGCGCACCGGCACGAAGCCGGCCGAAAGCTGATGCGCCACGGCGCCGCCAAGGATGAAGCCGCGCGCCTCGATGCCGGCGATCTTGGCGATCTTCAGGCCGGCGAAGGGCTGCACCAGCTCGTCGACCGCCCGGCGGAAGGCGCGGGCATCGCCGAGCAGCGTGGTGATGTCGCGGAACTGGATTCCCGGCGCCGGATAATCGGGAATCGTCCGGATCGCATTCTTCAGATCGGCGAGCGCGCTGCGGTCCATGACAATCGTCCATCGGCTGGGGCGGCTCCTCTTAACCCGAGGTGGCCGTTCCGGGAAAGCCGGCGCAGCGTCAGCCCTGCGCCTTCAGCACGCGCCCAGCCACCGCATCGAGCTTGGCCACGAGCTTGGGATCGCGATGCTCCGGCGCCGTGACGATCGCGAAGTCCAGCGCATTGTGCGAACCGGCCGGGCAGGCCTCACGCTCGCGCGGGAAATCGGCCGCGAGCCGCGCCACCAGCCGGCGCGCCTTGTCGGCATTGGCGTGCAGCACGGCGATCACGGAGGCGACGTCGACCGCGCCATGCTCCTCGTGCCAGCAATCATAGTCGGTCACCATGGCGACGGTCGCGTAGGTGATCTCGGCCTCGCGGGCGAGCTTGGCCTCCGGCATCGCCGTCATGCCGATCAGGTCGTAGCCGAGGCCCTTATAGGTCAGCGATTCCGCCAGCGTCGAGAATTGCGGGCCTTCCATGGTGACGAGCGTGCCGCCCCGAACGAAGGGAAGATCCTCTGCCGTCGCAGCCGCGGCGATGCGCTCCTGCAATTGCGGCCCGACCGGATGCGCCACCGAGACATGGGCGACGCAGCCCTTGCCGAAGAACGAGCTGGCGCGGCCGGCGGTACGGTCGACGAACTGATCGACCAGCACGAACAGGCCGGGATAGAGCTCGGCCTTGTAGGAACCGCAGGCGGAAAGCGAGACGAGGTCGGTCACCCCTGCCCGCTTCAGCACGTCGATATTGGCGCGGTAGTTGATCTCGGAGGGCGGGATCGCATGGCCGCGGCCATGGCGCGGCAGGAAGACGATCTTCGTCTCTCCCATCCGCCCGATCCGGAGCACGTCGGACGGCTCGCCCCAGGGGCTCTCGATCCGCTCCTCGCGCAGATCGGTCAGGCCCGGCAGGTCGTAGATGCCGGAGCCGCCGATGATGCCCAGAACCGCTTCAGCCATGCCTCAGTCTCCGATGATTGCCCGGATAAGGATCGAGATTCGTGACAGCCGTAACACGGCGGCACGCGATCGAATGCAGCCCACAAACGAAAAAGGGCCCCGTCTCCGGGGCCCTTTCAAACTCAGATCTCGCTCAGTGCGCCGAAGCGTGGTCGGGCAGGCGCGACCAGATCTTCTTCTTGGTGAAGTAGAGCAGTCCGGCGAAGAGCGCGAGGAAGAGCATCACCTGGAAGCCCATGCGCTTGCGCGCCTCGAGATGCGGCTCCGCCATCCAGACCATGAAGGCGGCGACGTCCTTGGCGTATTGCTCGACCGTCTCCGGCACCGGCGACTTGCCGTCCGATCCCTTCGGATACTCGACCTGGCCGTCGTTCAGCGGCTTCGGCATCGCGATCAGGTGGCCGGGCATATAGGTGTTGTAGTTCTGCCCCGGCAGGAGCGGCGGGAACTCCTTCGGCGGGTCCTTGTAGCCGGTCAGGAGCGCGACGATGTAGTCCGGCCCCTGCTCCTGGTACTGGGTGAAGATGTCGAAGATGAACTTCGGGAAGCCGCGCTCATAGGTACGCGCCTTGGCGAGCATGTCGATCGGCGGCGGATAGGCGCCGCCATTGGCAGCGCGGGCCGCCTGCTCGTTCGCGAACGGCGCCGGGAAGGCGTCGGCCGGACGCCCCGGGCGCTCGAACATCTCGCCCGAATCGTTCGGGCCGTCCTTGATGTTCGTATAGCTCGCGGCCAGCGCCGCGACCTGCGAGGCGGTGAAGCCGGGGCCGCCCGGCTGCGATAGGTTGCGGAACCGGACCAGGCTCATCGCATGGCAGCTGGCGCAGACTTCCTTGGCGACCTTGAAGCCGCGCTGCAGCTGGGCCTGGTCGAACTTGCCGAACGGGCCCGAGAAGGTCCAGCTCTGGGCCGGCGGCTTCGGGCCGGCTTCGGCGGCCAGGACCGGTGAGGCAGCAGCGATAGCGAGGCCCGTGACGAGACCAGCGAGCGACAGGCGGAGGGACATCTTGCTCATGGTCTCGTTCAGCCCTTGGCCTGCGGTTCCGAGGCGGTGGCGTGGCCGAGGCGTGCGCCCGAGCCGCCGAGCACCGAGTCGGCGATGGAGGTTGGCATCTGCGCCGGCCGCTCGAAGATGCCGATCAGCGCCAGCGCGACGAAGAAGCCGAAATACAGCACCGTCAGGATGCGCGAGATGGTGACATAGGGCTCGTCGGCCGGCATGGCGCCGAGGTAGCCGAGGCCGATGCAGACAAGGACGAACATCCAGAAGAACTGGCGCGCGATCGGCCGGTAGGTCATCGACTTGACCTTGGAGGTGTCGATCCAGGGCAGGAAAGCGAGGATGACGATCGCGCCGCCCATGGCGAGCACGCCGCCGAGCTTGTCGGGGATGGCGCGCAGGATCGCGTAGAACGGCAGGAAGTACCATTCCGGGACGATGTGGGCAGGCGTGGAGGCCGGGTTCGCCGGGATGTAGTTGTCGGCATGGCCCATGAAGTTCGGCTGGTAGAACACGAACCAGGCGAAGACCAGCATGAAGCAGACCATGCCGAACAGGTCCTTGATGGTCGCATAGGGCGTGAAGGGAACGGTGTCCTTCTTGACGTCCTTCACCTCGACGCCGGTCGGGTTGTTCTGGCCGACATGGTGCAACGCCCAGATATGCAGGACGACGACGCCGGTGATCATGAAGGGCAGCAGGAAGTGCAGCGAGAAGAAGCGGTTCAGCGTCGGGTTGTCGACCGAGTAGCCGCCCCACAGGAAGGTGACGATCGTCTCGCCGATCACCGGCAGCGCCGAGAACAGGTTGGTGATGACTGTCGCGCCCCAGAAGGACATCTGGCCCCAGGGCAGCACGTAGCCCATGAAGGCAGTGGCCATCATCAGCAGGAAGATGATGACACCGAGGATCCACAGCACCTCGCGCGGTGCCTTGTACGAGCCGTAATAGAGGCCGCGGAAGATGTGGATGTAGACCGCCACGAAGAACATCGAGGCGCCGTTGGAGTGCAGATAGCGCAGCAGCCAGCCGAAGTTCACGTCGCGCATGATGTGCTCGACGGAGTTGAACGCCATGGTCGCGTTCGGCGTGTAGTGCATCGCCAGGATCACGCCGGTGATGATCTGTGCCACCAGCATGAACACGAGGATGCCGCCGAAGGTCCACAGCAAGTTGAGGTTGCGCGGCACCGGATAGGAGACCGCCGAATCGTGCATCAGCCGCACGATCGGCAGGCGCGCATCGAGCCAGCGCTCGATCCCCGTCTTCGGTTGGTAGGTGCTGTGACCGCTCATGCTCGCCTCAAGCTCTCTCAATTCCGCTCGATGCCGTCCTCGCCTTCAAAAAGGCTCAGCCGATCTTGATCTTGGTGTCCGCGGTGAACGCGTAGGGCGGCACCGGCAGGTTCAGCGGCGCGGGACCCTTGCGGATGCGGCCGGAGGAATCGTAATGCGAGCCGTGGCAGGGGCAGAACCAGCCATCGAACTCGCCCTTCGGCTCGCCGGGGGCGTTGCCGAGCGGCACGCAGCCGAGATGGGTGCAGTTGCCGTAGACGATGAGATAGCGCTCGTGGCCGGCCTTGGTGCGCTGCTCGTCGGTCTGCGGATCGCGCAGCGTCGCGACGTCGACGGCCTTGGCCTCGTCGATCTCCTTCTTGGTGCGGTTGCGCACGAAGATCAGCTTGCCGCGCCAGAACAGCTTGATCGCCTGGCCTTCCGCAATCGGGGCGAGGTCGAGATCGATCGGGGCGCCGGCGGCGACGACCTGGGCGTCCGGCGCCAGTTGGCCGAGCAGCGGCACGACGACCGCGGCAGCGCCGATGGCACCGAAAGCGCCGGTCGTCAGCATCAGAAAGTCGCGGCGGGTGGGTTCGGTGCCAGTCGTATTGGTCGCTTGCGCCACGATCCAGTTCCCTGCTCGGCTGCCGGCCTGGCCGGCTGAAACACAATCAAACGCCCCCATGGGGGCGCGAGCGCAGAGCCGCCATCTGGCGGCGCGTCGCCTGCCGCGCTCTTTGGCATGCAGTTTTGACGAAGTCTACTGTTCCCCGTGCCGCAGCCCACTGCGTTGCAGCAAGGCTGCCGTGCAGTCGGCTCAGGCCGGAATCCTGTCGCTGTCGGCGAGCGCCAGGAAGCCACCCGACTGCCGGGCCCACAGGCGGGCATAGAGCCCGCCACGCCGCACCAATTCGTCATGGCTGCCCATGTCGACGATCCTGCCCTTGTCGAGCACGATCAGCCGGTCGAGGGCGGCGATGGTGGAGAGCCGATGCGCGATCGCGATCACGGTCTTGCCTTCCATCAATGTGGAAAGCTGCGCCTGGATCTCGGCCTCGACCTCCGAATCGAGCGCTGAGGTCGCCTCGTCCAGGATCAGGATCGGCGCATCCTTGAGCAGGACGCGCGCGATCGCGATACGCTGGCGCTGGCCGCCGGAGAGCTTGACGCCGCGCTCGCCGACGCGCGAGTCGAAGCCCTGGCGCCCATCCTGGTCGGTGAGGCCAAGGACGAAGTCGTGCGCTGCAGCACGCGTGGCCGCCGCCGCGATCTCGTCCTGCGTCGCACCGATGCGGCCATAGGCGATGTTGTCGCCGATAGAGCGATGCAGCAGCGAATTGTCCTGTGTCACCATGCCAATCTGGCTGCGCAGCGACTCCTGCGTCACATGGGCGATGTCCTGCCCGTCGATCAGGATGCGGCCCGCATCGAGCGGGTAGAGCCGCAGCAAGAGGTTGACCAGCGTCGACTTGCCCGCCCCGGAGGGGCCGACCAGCCCGATCTTCTCGCCCGGCTTGATCTCGAGGTCGAGATTCTCGAACAGGCCCAGCGGCTTGCCGTAGTTGAAGCGGACATGCTCGAAACGCACGCCACCCTGAGCGACCTTGAGCGGCGTGGCGTCGGGCGCATCCGGCAGATCGTGCGGCTTGGCGATCGTCTCCATGCTCTCCTGCACCGAGCCGATATTCTCGAAGATGCCGCGCACCAGATGGATCAGCCAGCTCGACATCTGGACGAGGCGCAGCACCAGCCCGATCGCGGCGGCGACCGCGCCCGGCGTCATCTCGCCTTGCGCCCACAGATGCAGGCTGAGCCAGGCCGTCGCCACCACCAGCAAGCTGTTCATCGTCTGCAGGATGACGCTGACGCCGGTGATCAGCCGCGACAGGTTGAGGAAGGAGGCATTCCAGCGCGTCAGTGATTCGCGCACGGCCGAGCGCTCGGCATCGGCGCGGGCAAACAGCTTCACCGTCAGGATGTTCGTATAGGAATCGACGATGCGCCCCGTCGTGGTCGAGCGGCCGAGCGAATTCGCCTCCGAGCGCTTCTTGGCCCGCGGCACGAAATAGATCAACAGCGCGACATAGGCCGCCAGCCAGACGATCACCGGCATGGCGAGCCAGACGCTGGTCGAGCCGAAGAAGCCGATCGCGACCGAGGCGAAGATCAGCGCGTACCAGAGATCGTCGATGACCTCGATCGTCGCGCCGCGAATCGCCTGACCGGCCTGGATCACCCGTGCCGAGAGCCGGCCGGCGAAATCGTTCTGGAAATAGGAAAGCGCGTGGCCGAGCGTGTAGACATGGTTGCGCCAGCGGATCTGGTTGGTGATCTGCGGCACCACCACCTGGTCGACGATGGCGTGGTTGGCGAAATAGACCAGCGGCCTCGCCACGGTCACGACAAGCGCTGCGCCGATCAGCAACCAGCCATGCTCGCTGAAGACCTGTTCGGGCGAATTCTTCGTCAGCAGGTCCACGAACCAGCCGACCATCAGGTACATCGCCGCTTCGATGCCGGAAAAGCCGAGCCCCGTCAGCATGATCAGGGCCATCCAGCCCTTCACGCCCTTGATGTGGTGCCACATGAAGCGGAACACGCCGGTCGGCGGCGTCTGCCGCTCGTCGAAGGGCGCGAAGACGTCGATGCGGCTTTCAAGGAAACGGAAGAGCGGGGCGAACATGTGGGGCACCGCCCTCCTCGGATCGGCCGATACCGATATGGGGCGTATCGCGCGCCGTGGCCAGAGTGTGCGGCGCACGCCGGTCAAGCCATGACAGCAACGCATGGCGAACGGGAGATTGGGGTCGCGATAGCTGCCGGTTGCGGACTGTTCTGACAATCACACAGGCGGCACGGGAGTGGAGAATAAAATTCCACCTACACGGGTAATTTTGGAAGGATATTACCCGTAGTCGTACGACGAAGGAACCACTACTTCGGCATGGCGGAACCCGTATCTGCGTCCTTGCCTGCGTCCTCCCGACGCGCCGAGCATGCCTCCACGCCGCGGGTGACAGCGGCGCTTTGGAGGCGACAATGACCAAGATGCTTTGCGCGCTCGCTCTGGCGAGTGCGCTTGTCCTGCCGGTTTCCGCGCAGGCCCAGACCGCCGGCAAGACGGTGATCGCGACGCCGAACGCTCCTGAGGCGATCGGCCCCTATTCGCAAGCGATCAAGGCCGGAAACATGGTGTTCCTGGCCGGGCAGATCCCGATCGATCCCAAGACCAAGCAGCTGATGAAGGACGCCAGCATCGAGGATCAGACCAAGCTCGTCCTCGACAATCTCAAGGCCGTGCTCGAAGCCGACGGCCTGACGATGGACAACGTCGTCTCGACCAGCGTTTTCATGAAAGACCTCAACGAGTTCGGCAAGATGAACGAGGTCTACGCAACCTATTTCAAGTCCGCGCCGCCGGCACGCGCCACCGTCGAGGTCGCCCGCCTTCCCCGCGACGTGAAGGTCGAGATCGGCGCCATCGCCGTCCGCCCCTGATCTGAGCCGCCGGCCTTACGCCGGCGAGCTCCCTGGCCCGACGAAAAGGACTGCCCGCAATCATGGAGTAGTGTCATGCAGATCTCGGAAGAGAAGACGCTCGCTTTCGACCCGAACCGCCGCGCCTTCATCGGCGCCCTTGCTTCCTCTGCCGCCTTCGCCGGCTCGCTGGCGAGTTTCGTACCGACCGGCGCGAGCGCTCAGGCGCCTGCGGCCGCTGCCCTCGCCAACGACGCCGCCTTCTGGGCGGATGTCCGCAAGCTCTTCGACCAGAAGCCCGGCGTCCGCTACATGAACATCGGCACCGCCGGTTCCATGCCGGTCGAGACGCAAGCCTTCCTCCACGCCGAGTCGCGCCGGCACGCTCACGAGTCGATGAGCGGCTACGGTAATTACCTGCCGCAGCGCCAGGCGCTGGCGAAGAGCTTCGGCTGCGATGCCGACGAGATCGTCATGTCCGGCAACACCTCGGACGGCATGTGCCATGCCCTGCTCGGCATGGTCTGGCGCCCGGGCGACGAGATCGTCACCACCAACCACGAACATTCGGGCGGCAATGCGCCGATGGCACTCTTGCAGGACCGCTATGGCGTGGTGATCAGGCGCGTCATCCTGCCGGTCGGAAACAAGCAGAAGGCCGAGGATTATGTCGACCTGTTTTCGGCCGCCATCGGCCCGCGCACCAGGGCGCTGGTCTTCTCGGCGCCGACCTACAAGACCGGCACCCTGCTGCCGGTCAAGATGCTGGCCAAGCTCGCCCAGGACAAAGGCATCGTCAGTGTCTGCGACGCCGCGCACCTGCCGGGCATGATCAACATCAACATGCGCGATCTCGGTGTCGATTTCCTCGCCGGTGCCGGCCACAAATGGCAGTGCGGGCCACTTGGAACCGGCATCCTCTATGTCCGCAACAAAGTGTTGCCGCAGTTCAACCCCCTGCCGCTGCCGGACTACTATCCGGTGGTGACCAGCGCCTATCCGGCCACGGGCGGCCTGCCGCCGCGTACCAGGACCGACAAGGAGAGCGACGATCTCGCCGCGCGCCTCCAGAGCACCGGCAGCCGCAATGCGCCCGTCTATCTGGCGCTCGGCAAGTCAGTCGAGATCTGGGACCGGATCGGCCGCGACAAGATCGCGACCTACACGGTCGGCATGGCGCAGCACCTCAAGGAGAAGATCGCGGCGAAATGGGGCGTCGATTCGCTCTACTCGCCGAAGGACGATCCGCGTCTGGTCTGTGCGCTGACCGCCTTCAACCCGTTCCGCAATCCCGAACACATCAAGGACAAGGCCAAGTCCGACGCCTTCGTGAAGCGCATGCTGGACGAATACGGCTTCGTCATCCGCAACTCGAACTTCCCGGTCGCCGGCCAGAAGGACGAGCACTACGGCGTGCGCGTCTCGACGCATCTGTGGAGCAACATGGGTGATGTCGACCAGCTGGTCGACGCCATGTGGGAACTCGCGGGCAAGATGCACGTCGCCTGATCCATTGTTTCGCCGCCGGCCGGGCTGCCTGGCCGGCGGCGAAGCTTGACGATAGCGGGCGCAGCGCGGATGACGCTCGCCATGCTGCGCCTCGCCCTCTACCAGCCCGACATCCCGCAGAACGCCGGCACCATGATCCGCCTGGCGGCCTGCCTCGGCGTCGCCGTCGACATCGTCGAGCCGGCCGCCTTCGACGTCTCCGACCGCAATTTCCGCCGCTCCGGCATGGACTATCTCGAGCGGGCCGCGGTGACGCGCCATGACAGCTTCCGCGCCTTCGAGGCCTGGCGGCGGGAAGCCGGCCATCGCCTTGTCCTGGCGGAGACCGACGGCGCCTGCGCCCATACGGACTTCGGTTTCCAGCCTGGCGACATCGTCATGGTCGGCCGCGAATCCGCTGGCGTGCCGCCGGAGGTCTATGCCGCGGCCGAAGGAAGCGTGCACATCCCGATGCGCCGCGATTTGCGCTCGCTCAATGTCGCCATGGCCGCAGCGATGGTAGTGGGCGAGGCGCTGCGCCAGCTCGGTGCCTATCCCGCGCCGGCCGACGCCTGACAAAGAGATCGCCCATGACCGGACAAGCCACGCAAACCACTGCCGTCGAACCCGCTATCGTCGAGGCCATGAAGCCGCGCGCCAGCGCCTGGTTCGAAAGCCTGCGCGACCGCATCTGCGCCGCCTTCGAACAGATCGAGGACGAGACAGCCGGCCCCTTCCCGCCCGAGACCGACAAGCCCGGCCGCTTCGTGCGCACACCCTGGCAGCGCAGCAATCATGACGGCGCTCCGGGCGGTGGCGGCGTCATGGCGCTGATGTCCGGCCGCGTCTTCGAGAAGGTCGGCGTCCATGTCTCGACCGTGCATGGCAGCTTCGCCCCGGAATTCGCCGCCCAGATCCCGGGCGCAGCCGAGGATCCGCGCTTCCACGCCACCGGCATCTCGCTGATCGCCCATCCCTGGAATCCGCATGCGCCGACCGTGCACATGAACACCCGCTTCGTCGTCACGACCAAGCCCTGGTTCGGCGGCGGCGCCGACCTGACCCCGGTGCTCGACCGCAGGCGTACGCAGGACGATCCCGATGCGCAGGCCTTCCACGCCGCAATGCGCGCGCCTTGCGAAGCTCATGCCGGCGTCGCCGACTACGGGCGCTTCAAGAGCTGGTGCGACGAGTACTTCCATCTGAAGCACCGCAACGAGCCGCGCGGCATCGGTGGCATCTTCTACGACTATCTCTGGTCGGGCGATCCCGAAGCCGATCTCGCCTTCACCAAGGCGGTGGGCGAGGCCTTTCTCGACATCTACCCAAGCATCCTGCGCGGTAACCTGGCCAAGCCCTGGACCGAGGCCGAGCGCCATGAGCAGCAGGTCCGCCGCGGCCGCTATGTCGAGTTCAACCTGCTCTACGACCGCGGCACCATCTTCGGGCTGAAGACCGGCGGCAATGTCGCCTCGATCCTGTCCTCGATGCCGCCGACGGTCAGGTGGCCGTAATCACCGTCATTGCGAGCGGAGCGAAGCAATCCAGGGAGGCGTAGAGCTCCCTAACTCCTGGATTGCTTCGTCGCTCACGCTCCTCGCAATGACGACACCGCGCTGGCCAGCAGTGCAGCCTGCTCATCCCGCCCGGCCGGACAGCCGGCCCCGATCCAGGCCTCCCGCGCGGCATCGAGCACCTGCCCGACTTGCGGGCCGGCGCTGACACCGAGCGCCAGCACATCCTTGCCGGTCGGCAGGAAGGGTGGCGTCCGCGCCAGCTCGACGATCAGGGCCAGAGGGTCCGCCGCCGTCCCGTCCGTCCCCAGCAGCACCAGCCCGCCCGCCACCGCATCCGCTCCGATGCGATGAGCCAGCCGCCGCAGCCTGGCGATCTCCGGCCGCCCTCCACGCCCCGACAGCGCCTCCAGCGCGGCGGCGATGCCGGAAATCCGCTCGAACTCCGCATTCGACAGCCGCAGCCCCTCGCGCAGCCTGAACGCATCTTCGCCGACCGCGACCGCCAGCGCCGCCAGTCTGAAAGCCGGGTAGACATTGTCCCCCGGGACGTCGGCAATCGCGGCAAAGCGGGAGAGACGTGGCACGCCGCCGATCACCGACATCAATAGCCCCGCACCAGCCATGGCCTGCAGCGTTTCGGCCGCCCGCGGTGCGACGAGCAGCTTGCGCAGTTCCGCCCAGACCCGCTCGCGCGACAATCCGCCGAGGCCGGCACGCCCGGCGATACAGGCATCGAGCGCAGCGCGGTCCGGCTCGCCGACGCCGTAGCGGGCATGGAAGCGGAAGAAGCGCAGGATGCGCAGGTAATCCTCGGCGATCCGCTCGCTTGCCGCGCCGATGAAGCGCACGCGCCGCGCCGCCAGATCGGCGAGCCCATCGGCATAGTCGTGCAGCACGCCCACAGCATCGAGCCCGAGCGCATTGATGGTGAAGTCGCGCCGGAGAGCGTCTTCGCGGAAATCCCGACCGAAGGCGACGACAGCATGGCGGCCATCGGTCTCGACATCGCGGCGCAGCGTCGTGACCTCGAAGGGCGCGCCGCCGATCACGACGGTCACCGTGCCATGCTCGACTCCGGTGGGGACCGCCTTGAACCCCGCGGCACGCGCACGCCGCATCGTCTCCTTCGGCAGGCAGGTCGTCGCGACGTCGATATCGGCCACGGGCTGATCGAGCAGCGCATTGCGGACGGCGCCGCCGACGACCCGTGCCTCCTCGCCATCCCGGTTCAGCGCAGCCAGCAGCGCAGCGGCATCGGGGCGCGCCAACAGCGCGGCGACGCGGTCACGCCCGACGCCGGTCATCGCTTCGGCCGGTCGTCGAATTCGCCGGGAACCAGCCGGCCGTTCTCGACATGGGGCGGCACGAATGGCCCGGTATGCCGCGGCGCGACGACCCCGGCATAGATGAGGGAGGCGATGCCGAACACGAGCCCGGTCACCGACAGCCAGAACAGATGGCCGCTCCAATGCTCGACATCGAACGGATTGCGCCGCCGGATCACGAGATAGCCCGCGAACAGGCAGAAAGGCAGGACGAAGAGCAGGAACTCCTCGATCAGCGTGCGCAGCATTCGGCGTAACCTCTCCAGAGCCGGATCCGATCAGATTGTTTCAATCTGATCGGTGAATCCGTCTCTCACTTTAGATAGAGACCGTTTTACCGATCCGCTTGCAACGCAAGCTGATCGGAACAGGCTCTAACCGGCCAGCCGCTCATAGAGATTGCGGATCATGCCGGCCGTCGCTCCCCAGATATAGCGATCGCCATGCGGCATCGCATAGTAGGTGCGGTGGCGCCCCCTGAATTCGCGGCCATGGCGCTGATGATTGGCCGGATCGAGCAGGAAGGAGAGTGGTGTCTCGAAGGCCTCGTCGACCTCGTGCGGGTTGATCGTCAGCACCAGCGGCGGCTCGACCAGCCCGACCACCGGCGTGACGCGATAGCCGGTGCCGGTGAGATAGGCGTCGAGATAGCCGACCGCCCTGACCTTGTCCGGGGCAAGCCCGATCTCTTCTTCCGCCTCACGCAGGGCCGCGATCAATGGCGAGCCGTCGGTGGCGTCGATGCGCCCGCCCGGGAACGCGATCTGCGCCGAATGCTTGCGCAGCGCCGCGGCGCGTTGGGTCAACAGCACGGTCGGCTCGCCCGGATGCAACACGATCGGGATCAGCACCGCCGCCTCGATCGCGCTCGCCTCGTCGGGGATGTCGATCGGCTCGGACTGGAGGTCGTGGTCGCCGCGCGGCCGCGCGATCAGGTCGCCATGGGCCGGCGGCTCGGCCCGCAGCGCATGCAGCAGCAGCGCCTCGAGGTCGCCGCCATTCCAGAACGCCGTCTCGGCCAGACGTTTCGCAAGATGCTGCATCACAGTCCCTCGATCTCGCTGGCCGGCGCGACGACATGGAAGGCTCCGCCGGCCGCGATACCGAACTGCGCCTGCCCGTCGATCTCGCTGATCTCACCGAGCGCCAGGAGATCAAAGGTCAGCGCCCGCGTGAGCCGGGCCCAGAGCCCGCGCCGGACATGCACATAAGGCTTCACGCCCTCGTTCGCAGCCCTCTCGAAGCGCAAAAGATTGTCGGGCCCGACCGTCACCAGATCGTCGGTGCGGGTCCGGAAGGCGATGCTGCGCTTCTCGCCCTCGCCCTCCACCGCCATCTCGACCGCCTGCAGCGGCGCATCCTCGACCCTGATCCCGACCTTCTCGACCGGGGTCACGAGAAAGTAATCCTCGCCCTCGCGCTTCAGCACCGAGGAGAACAGCTTGACCAGCGCCGGCCGGCCGATCGGCGTGCCGAGGTAAAACCAGGTACCGTCCGCAGCGATACGCATGTCGAGATCACCGCAGAAGGGGGGGTTCCAGCGCTCCACCGGCGGCAGCCCGCGCAAAGAGCCGGTCCCGAGCGCGCTCAGCAGCCGGTTCATCGCGGCCGCGGGCTCTCCGGTCACGTCACCTCGCGCTTTCGTCATCGGCATGCCAGTTGCATCGCTCTCTCGCCTTGAACTCTACATAATCGTGAAGCGGACTGTTGTGCACCGCCGCCCTCTGCCTCTTGAGCATGCTCCCCGCGAGGGTCAGAGTCTGGAATCGGACAGGAAGGCCGCGCGACGGCGAGGCTGAAGGAGATCGACATGGTGGCGCAAGCCCGTGATGCCCAGGCCCGCGATGCAAATGCCCCGATCAACCTCGACACCGGCGTGGTCGAGGCGGCGGAGGCGGCGCTCGCCGCGATCGGCGCCGCCCGCACCGAGATCGGCCAGGTCATCTTCGGCCAGCAGAAGGTCGTCGATCTCTCGCTGATCACCCTGCTCGCCGGCGGCCATGGCCTGCTCGTCGGCGTGCCCGGCCTCGCCAAGACCAAGCTCGTCGAGGCGATGGGCACCGTGCTCGGCCTCTCGGCCCGGCGCGTCCAGTTCACGCCCGATCTGATGCCTTCCGACATTCTCGGCTCCGAGGTGCTCGACGAGAGCGCCGACGGCAAGCGTCATTTCCGCTTCATCAAGGGCCCGGTCTTCGCCCAGCTGCTGATGGCGGACGAGATCAACCGCGCCTCGCCCCGCACCCAGTCGGCCCTGCTGCAGGCGATGCAGGAGCACCACGTGACCGTCGCCGGCGAGCGCCACGACTTGCCGGCGCCCTTCCATGTGCTCGCGACCCAGAACCCGATCGAGCAGGAAGGCACCTATCCGCTGCCGGAAGCCCAGCTCGACCGCTTCCTGCTCGAGATCGATGTCGGCTATCCCGACCGCGAGGCCGAGCGCCGCATCCTGCTCGAGACCACCGGCGCTGCCGAGCACAAGCCGGTGCAGGCGATGACGGCCGAGACCTTGATGTCGACGCAGCGGCTGGTGCGCCGCCTGCCGGTCGGCGAGGCTGTCGTCGATGCGATCCTCGATCTCGTCCGCTCGGCCCGTCCCGGCGACGGCGAGAAGGCGATCACAGACAAGCTCGCCTGGGGCCCCGGCCCGCGCGCCAGCCAGGCGCTGACGCTCGCCGCCCGCGCCCGCGCTCTCGTCGAAGGCCGGCTCGCTCCTTCCGTCGACGACGTCGCCGCACTCGCCGCCCCGGTCCTGAAGCATCGTATCGCATTGACCTTCGCCGCCCGCGCCGATGGCGAGACCGTCGAAGGTATCGTCGCCAAGCTGGTGGAGCGTCTGGGTTGAGGGCATTCTGATGCTGCGCACCCGCGTCCTCGGCCAAACCGAGCGCCAGCCGGGCCAGCCGGTCCTCAAGGCGTCGCTCGATCTTGCCGCCCGCCTGCCCCGGCTGGTGCTGGAGGCGCGGCGGGTCTCGGCGAGCGTGCACGGCATCCATGGCCGCCGGCGCTCCGGCCCCGGCGAGACCTTCTGGCAATACCGGCCGCTGGTCACCGGCGAGGCCGCCTCGCGCATCGACTGGCGCCGCTCGGCTCGCGACGGCCATCTCTTCGTCCGCGAGCGCGAATGGGAGGCCTCGCACGCGATCTGGCTCTGGATCGATCGTTCGCCCTCGATGGGCTTTTCCTCCTCGCTCGCTTTGGCCAGCAAGGTCGACCGCGCCCTGATCGCCGGCTTCGCTCTGGCTGAGGCACTGGTCGAGGCCGGTGAGCGCGTCGGCCATCTCGGCCTGACCCGGCCGATGGCCTCGCGCCGCATCGTCGAACTGCTGGCGCAGGCGATCGTCGCCGACCGACGCAACAGCGAGGCCGACCTGCCGCCGGAAGAGCCGCTGCCGCGCCTCGCCGACGCGATCCTGATCACCGACGGACTGACGCCGGCCGCGGCGCTGGCCAAGCGCATCGCCACGCTGGCGAGCAGCGGCGCCAAGGGCCATATCCTCCTGATCGTCGACCCGATCGAGGAGACCTTCCCCTTCTCCGGCCAGGCCGAACTGTTCGACCTGGAGGACGGCCTGACGCTGCGGGTCGGCGATGCCGGCAAATGGGGCGAGGATTATCGCGAGCGGCTGCAGGCTCATCGCGACGCCATCCGCGAGGCCTGCCGCCATGCCGGCTGGACGCTGACCCTGCACCGGACCGACCGTCCGGCCAGCGAAGGCGTCCTGCGCATCGCCAGCCTGATCGCCGCCTCGCGCGGCGGGCCGGCCGGCTGACGGGAGGAGAGGACGATGCTGTCATCGCTACCGATCGCCTTCTCCGCGCCGCTGGCCCTGATCGCGCTCGCCCTGCTGCCGGTGCTCTGGCTGATCCTGCGGGTGACGCCGCCGCGGCCGAAGCGCATCGACTTTCCGCCGTTGAAGATCGTGCGCGACCTGATCCCGCAACGCGAGACGCCGGCGCATACGCCCTGGTGGCTGCTGGCGCTGCGCATGGCGGTGGCGGCGCTGGCGATCCTTGCCGTCGCCGGCCCGGTCTGGAACCCGGTGCGCGACGCGGCCGCCCTGCGCGGCCCGCTGCTGCTCCTGGTCGACAATGGTTTTGGCGCCGCGACTGACTGGCTGGAGCGCCAGGCCATCGCCGAAAGCCGCATCATGGCTGCCGGGCGCGAAGGCCGGCCCGTCGCGGTCGTCGGCCTTGCCGAGGCGCCGGCCGAGATCGCGCTCGCTGAACCGCAAGGCGCGCTCGAACGCCTGCGCGCGCTTGGCCTGCAGCCGCATACGCCCGATCGCGGCGCTCATCTCCAGCGGCTCGAAGCGTTCTGGCGCGCTCAGCCCCAGGCCGAGACGGTCTGGGTCGCCGACGGGCTCGGCATCGGCGGCGGCGATGCCGATTTCCTTGCCCGGCTGAAGCGGGAAGCCGGCGCGAGCCGCCTGTCGATCCATGCCGGCCCGGCAGACCAGCGCGCGCTTGCCGCGCCCGAGAACCTCGCCGGCGCGCTGACCGTCAAGGTGCTGCGCCCGACGACGAACGCCGCGGCAAGCGGCCAGGTCCGCGCCCTCGATCTCAAGGGCCTGCCGCTCGGCGATGCGCCTTTCGTCTTCGGCGGCAACGAGCTCGAGACCACCGCGCGCCTGACCTTGCCGATCGAGGTCCGCAACGCCGTCTCGCGGCTGGAGATCACCGGCGAACGCAGCGCCGGCGCCGTCGCTTTGCTCGACGACCGCGCCAAGCGCCGCCGTGTCGGCGTCGTCTCCGGCGCCACCGCCGACACCGCCCAGCCGCTGCTCTCGCCGACCTATTACGTCTCGCGCGCGCTCTCCCCCTTCGCCGAGATCCGTGAGCCCCGCGCCGGCTCGACTGACCCGGTCGGCGAATTGCTGGCGCAGAACCTCTCCGTCCTGATCCTCGCCGATATCGGCGCGCTCGATGGCGACACCGCCGCCAAGGTCTCGGCCTTCGTCGAGCGCGGCGGCGTGCTGCTGCGCTTTGCCGGCGCGCGCCTCGCCGCCTCCTCCGACGAATTGACGCCGGTGCGCCTGCGCCGCGGCGGCCGCACGCTCGGCGGCGGCCTCTCCTGGGAGACGCCGCGCAAGCTCGCGCCCTTCACTCGCGAGAGCCCGTTCTTCGGCTCGTCTCTGGCCGAGGATGTCCGCGTCACCCGCCAGATCCTGGCCGAACCCGAGCCCGACCTTGCCCGCAAGACCTGGGCAGCGCTGGAGGACGGCACGCCCGTCGTCACCGGCGAGCGCCGCGGCGACGGCGTGCTCGCCATGGTCCATGTCACCGCCGACACCACCTGGTCGAACCTGCCGCTGTCGGGCCTGTTCGTCGAGATGCTGCGCAAGGTCGTCGCCATGTCCGGCACCAGCGCCACCGAGGGACAAAACGGCGAGATCCGCGTTGAAACCCTGTCGCCGACGCGCGTGCTCGACGGCCAGGGCGCCTTCCGCTCGCCGCCGGCGACCGCCCAGCCCGTCGCCCGCAACTTCACCGGCCGCGCCACGCTCGCCCATCCGCCCGGCATCTATGGCCCGACCGATGGCGCCATGGCGGTCAACACGCTCGCGCCCACCGACACGCTCACGGCGCTCGACCTCGCCGCGCTCGGCGCTCCCATGCTGCCGATCGACCAGCCGGTCGCCCGCGATATCCGCCCGCAGCTCCTCGTCCTGGCGCTGCTCCTGCTCGTCGCCGATACGCTGGCGACGCTCTGGCTCGGAGGCCGGATGAATCTTGCCCGCTTCCGCCGGGCCGCGCCCGCAGCGCTGCTCCTCGCTTTCGCTCTCGCAGCCGTGCCCGCTCCGGACGCAGCACAGGCGCAGCAGCAGCCGGCGCCCCCTGCCCCACCGGCCGATCAACGCCCGCCGGTGACGCGCGACCTCGTCACCGCCGCGAGCGCGACCCGGCTCGCCTATGTCGTCACCGGCGATCGTGCGGTCGACGACATGTCCAAGGCCGGCATGGCCGGCCTCAACATCGTGCTTGGCGCCCGCACCGCATTGGAGCCGGGCGAGGCGGCCGGCGTCGATGTCGCCCGCGACGAGCTCGCTCTCTACCCGATCCTCTACTGGCCGGTGGTCGCCGGCCGTCCGATCCCTTCGGCCGAGACGCTGCGCAAGGTCGAGGCCTATATGAAGGGCGGCGGGCTGGTGATCTTCGACACCCGCGACGCGATGAGCACCCGTCCCGGCGGGGGCACCACGCCGGAGGGCGATCAGCTGCGCCGCATGCTGCAGACGCTCGACATCCCCGAGCTGGAGCCGATCCCGCGCGACCACGTCCTGACCAAGACCTTCTACATCCTCGACGGCTTCGTCGGCCGCTACGACAGCGGCACGACCTGGGTCGAGGTGCTGCCGCCCGCCAGCGAGGACGGCCGCCGCCCGGCCCGCGCCGGCGACAATGTCTCGCCGATCGTGATCACCTCGAACGATCTTGCCGCCGCCTGGGCCGTCGGGCGGCGCAGTGAGGCGCTCGTGCCGATGTCCGGTTCCGATCCGCGCCAGCGCGAGATGGCGCTGCGTGCCGGCGTCAACCTCGTGATGTACGCGCTGACCGGCAACTACAAGGCCGACCAGGTCCACGTCCCGGCCCTGCTCGAACGCCTCGGCCAGTAGCGAAGGAAATCCCGCCTGATGTGGAGCCTGACCTTCGCCCCGCTCGTCCCGCTGCCGCTGCTGATCGGCCTTGCCGTTCTGGCCGCGGTCGCCGCCGGCATGGCGCTGATGCTGGCTGGGCGCGGCGCGATCCTGCGGGCGCTGGCGCTCACCGTGCTCGCCATCGCCTTGGCCGACCCCTCGCTGGTCTTCGAGGATCGCGAGCCGGTCAAGGACGTCGTCGCCGTCGTCGTTGATAAATCCGCCTCGAACCGCCTCGCCGATCGCACGCAGCAGACGCAGGCCGCCCAGGCCGAGATCGAGCGGCAATTGCGCGGCATCTCCGGCGTCGAGGCGCGGACGATCGAGGTCACCGATCAGCAGGGCGCCGGCGACGGCACCCGCCTGTTCGAGGCGCTCGCCTCCGGCCTCGCCGACGTCCCGTCCGAGCGTGTCGCCGGGGCGATCCTGCTGACCGACGGCCTCGCCCATGACGCGCCTACCACTGCCGAGGCGCTCGGCCTGCGCGCCCCTCTCCACGTCCTGACCACCGGCCGCGAGCGCGAGATCGACCGGCGCATCGTGCTGGTCGATTCGCCGCGCTTCGGCATCGTCGGCAAGGAGCAGAACGTTCGCCTGCGCGTCGTCGAGAAGGGCGGGCCGGGCCGCGCCGCGATCACGGTGCGTCGCGATGGCGAGATCATCGCGCGGCGCGAGGCGATCGCCGGTCAGACGGTCCAGGTTCCGGTCCGCATCGATCGCGGCGGCCCGAATGTGATCGAGATCGAGGCGGCTCCCCTCGACAACGAACTGACGCTCGCCAACAACCGCGCGGTCATCACCATCGAGGGCGTCCGCGACAAGCTGCGCGTGCTTTTGGTGTCGGGCGAGCCGCACCCGGGCGAGCGCACCTGGCGCAACCTGCTCAAGGCCGACGCCAATGTCGACCTCGTCCACTTCACTATCCTGCGCCCGCCGGAGAAGCAGGACGGCACGCCGATCAACGAGCTCTCGCTGATCGCCTTCCCGACGCGCGAGCTGTTCCAGGTCAAGATCAAGGATTTCGACCTCATCATCTTCGACCGCTACGCCAACCAGTCGATCCTGCCGCTGGTCTATTTCGATAACATCGTCCGCTATGTCCGCGACGGCGGCGCCCTCTTGATCGCGGCTGGACCGGAATATTCCGGCGCCCAGTCGCTGGCGCGCACCCCGCTCGGCCAGATCCTGCCGGCGCAGCCCGATGGCAGCGTCTTCGATGAGGCCTATCGCGCAAGAGTCAGCGAGCCCGGCAAGCGCCACCCGGTCACCCGCGACCTGCCGGGCTCCGAGGTCGAGCCGCCGCGCTGGGGCGAGTGGCTGCGCCTGGTCGGCGCCCGCGCCCGCTCGGGCTCGACCGTGATGACCGGCCCCGGCGACCGACCGCTCCTGCTGCTGGCGCGCGAGCAGAAGGGCCGCGTCGCACTCTTCCTCTCAGACCATGCCTGGCTCTGGGCCCGCGGCTTCCGCGATGGCGGCCCGCATCTCGATCTGCTGCGCCGGCTCGGCCACTGGCTGATGAAGGAGCCGGACCTTGAGGAGGAGGCGCTGCGCGCCAGCGCCCGCGGCCGCAACATCGAGATCGAACGCCAGACGCTCGGCGACAATCCCGCTCCCGCGATCATCACCGCGCCCGACGGTTCGACCCGCACCGTGCCCTTCGAGGCCGGCCGCCCCGGCCTCTTCGTCGCCCGCACCGCAGCAAGCGAGTTCGGCCTGCACAAGGTCACCACCGAGAACCTCACCGCCTTCGCCAGCGTTGGCCCGGAGAATCCGCGCGAGCTGATGGAAGTGGTCAGCGATCCCGGCAAGCTCCAGGGCCTGGCCGAGGCGACCGGCGGCTCCTCGCGCCGGATCGGGCAGGAGAACGGCTCGGGCGTCACCATCCCGCGCATCGTGCCGGTGCGCTCCGGGCGTCAGTTCGCCGGCGCCGACTGGATCGGCCTGCGCATCAGCGATTCCGGCATCGTCCGCGGCGTCTCGATCTCGCCGCTCTTCGTCGGGCTGATCGGCCTTGCCATCCTGTTCGGGGCGCTGGTCGCCGGCTGGATCGGCGAGAGCGGGCGCAGGTTCAAGCGCGAGGCTTGATCAGCGCAGCGCCGCCACCGCGCCCCTGCGCTGCGCCAGCACGCCATCCTTCAGCTCCAGCGCCAGGAAGCGCCCCGGATCGGCCGGGCCGGGCAGGACGAGCTGCCCCGGCTTCACCGGCTTGAAGCCGAAGCGGGCGTAATAGGGCGCATCGCCCACTAGCAGGATCAGCTCGTGGCCGTGCTCGCGCGCCGCCTCGATCGCAGCGTTCATCAGCGCCGCGCCGATGCCACGCCCCTCGAAGGCGGGATCGACGGTGAGCGGCCCGAGCATCAAGGCCGGCGCGCCACCGGCCAGGATCGGCGTCACCCGGACTGCGCCGACGAGGAAGGTGCCGACATGGCTGGCAAAGGACAGCGCCGGATCGGCCGGTGCGCCCTCGCGCAGACGGAAAGCCGTGCGCGCAAAGCGTCCCGGCCCGAAGGCGCGCTCGTGCAGGCGCTCGATTGCCGCGGCATCGCCCGGCAGTTCCTGGCGGATGGTGAGAGGAAGAGAGGTCATGATCGGGATCGCGGCATGGCCGAATTCGGCGTGATTGGCAATGGCTTCACACCGGCCGGGCCCACAGATCCTGATGGCCGATGATCACGGAGGCACCGCGCTTGGCTTCCAGCCAGCTTGCGATCGCCTCCGGGGCGACATGGCCAGTCTCGGCGACGGCGGCTGCAATCCCGGCCGCCAGCTCGCGGATCAGATCGGGCTGGCCTGCTCCGAGCTGCCACGGGCTTTCACCAACCGTGACCGCTGTGCCCGCCTTGCGGAAGGCCTGGGCCAGCGCTTCGGTGGCATCGGGCCCGGCGGCGGGGCCAAAGCCCTTGTCGCCATGCTGATGGTGGTTGAAGGCGGCGAGCATGCGCTGGTCTTCCGGATGCGCCGGTTCCCAGCTCTCGCGCCCGTCATAGGTCAGCACGGTGTAGAGCGGCAGCCTCATGCTGACGAGCGAGGCGGCGAAGCGTTCGAGCCAGCGCGGCGAGGCGAGATCGAACAGCGCTGCGGCGGTGACCAGGTCGGGCTGCCAGCCGAGCACCCATTCGAGCTCCTTGGTCAGGTCGGCCTGGCGGAAATCGACCGTCAGCGTCTTGTCGTCTTTGCGCAGGACGAGCTCCTCGCCCTGCTCCTGTGCCCCGTCGGCCCATTCGGCGAGCTTGCGCCGCGCGACGGAGAGAAGTCGGCTATCGGCATCGACCAGCGTCCAGTGCTGGCGAACGGGCAGCACGCTGTAGCTGCCGCGCAGGTTGGAGCCGGCACCGCTGCCGAGATCGATGATCGAGAGCGATTGCCGCCCGGCGAAGGTCGAGCCCACAGCGGCCAACACCTGCGGGTTGCGCGCGGCATGGTCGGCCGGTTCGCGCAAGGCGAGCCAATCGGGGGAAAATCCGCTCATCGGGATACCTTTGCGCACACCTCGGCGACGATCGTCGCAGTCCCGCGCCAGCGCGGCAATGTGGTCGCCGAATGCCAGGCGGCATCGGCCCGGCGCCGGCGCTCATCCGCACCATCGATCAACCGCGCCAGCCCGGCCCGCAGCGCCGCGACATCGCCCGGCGGCACCTTCAATGCAGCCTCGTCGGGAGCCGTCTCCGCTGCCGCTCCGCCCGTGGTGCACAGGATCGGCAGGCCGCGCGCCAGCGCCTCGGTCAGCACCATGCCATAGCCCTCGAACAGCGAGGGCATGACGAAGAGATCGGCCTTGGCATAGGCGGCGTCGAGCTCGTCCTGCCGGAAAGCTCCGGCGAGCACGATCCGCCCGGACAGCCCGGCGGCGGCGATCTGCGCCTTCAGCTCGACTGTGGTCGCAGGAGCGCGATCGTCCGAGCCGACGATGGTGAGACGCCAGGGCTTGTCGGCCAGCCCCTCCAGCGCCGCGATGAGAACATCATAGCCCTTGCGCGGCACGAGCGAGCCGACAGCCAGCAATTCGACGCTCTCGCCCCCAGAGCCGACAGCCCGCTCCGCCGGATCGACGCCGGGCTCGGCCACCGTGATCTTCTCCGCCGGCACCGCGAAATCGGTGACGAGCAGCCGCTTGGTCGTCTCGCTGGAAACAACGACGGCAGCCGCATGGCGCAGCGCCGCCGTCTCGCGCCCGACGAACTCCGCCGCCTGCACCGGCGACAGCCCGGTCTCCAGACCGAGCGGGTGATGCACCAGCGCGATGATGCGGTCCGCGAGCCCCGCCGCGATGCTCTCCGGAAAGGCGCCATAGGCGAGCCCGTCGATCAGCAGCACGCTGTCGAAAGGTTGCGACAGGATCGCGCCACCGGTCTCAGCGAGATCGGCCGCGCTCGGATTGGGGAAGCTTCCCGGCAGCGGCAGATGCCGCGCCGCGACGCCCATCTCGCGCCATTCGGCAAGAAGCCGCCGGTCATAGGCATAGCCGCCGGTCGGCAGCGAGAGATCGCCGGGAATGGCGAAGACGATCTCGCTCACGCGAGCACGCCCTCATAGCTCGCCCTGGCCAGATCGGTCTCGTGCAGGATGACGCGGATTTTTGCGAGATCGGCCGCATCCGCTCCGAGCTTGCCGGTGCGGGCTGCGAGCGCCATCGCGTCGAAGATGTATTTGCAGAGGAATTCGGTAGTGGTCAGCACGCCCTCGAATTGCGGCAGCGTGTCGAGGTTCTTGTAATTCAGCGGCTTCAGCGTCTCGTTCAGCACGGTGAGCGCCGCGCCGATATCGACCACCACGTTCTGGCGCGTGAGGTTCTCGCGGAAGAAGGCGACGTCGACGACGAAGGTCGCGCCATGCATCGCCTGCGCCGGGCCGAAGAACGGATCGGGCAGCGAGTGGCCGATCATGATGCGATCGCGGACTTCGACGGAAAACATGCGGCGGTCTCCTTCAGCGCGCGCAGTCTTGGCGAACCCCGGGGCGTCGCGTCAATAGCGCAGGACGGCCGTCAGCCCCGCGCCGACGAACAGGGCCGGCAGGCGCGCCGGCGCATCCCTGAACGCGATCTCGTCGGTGATCAGCGCATCGAGCCGCTCATCCGCCAGCAAGGCCAGCGCCGCCTGCATGCGGCGGGCATAGTCGAAGCGCGCCCGTCGCGATGGCGAGACCTGCCCGACCTGCGAGGAGACGAGTTGCAGGCGCCGGGCGTGGAAGGCGCCGCCGAGCGGCGCGGCGACGCCGCCCTCGCCATACCAGCTCAATTCGACGATGCGCGCTTCAAACGCCGCGGCCCCGATCGCGGTGGCAAGACCGGCCGCGCTGGCGCTGGCATGGAAGACGAGGTCGGCATCCTGCGGACAGTCTGACGGCAGTGCGAACCGACAGCCCAGCATCTCAGCGAGCCCGGCACGGCTCTCGTCGACATCGACCAAAGTCACCTCGGCCCCTGGCAGCTTGCCCGCGATATACGCAACGAGCAGGCCGAGCACGCCGCCACCGACCACGACGATGCGGTCGGCTGGACCGGAGCCGGCATCCCAATGCGCGTTGAGCGCGGTTTCCATGTTGGCGGCGAGCACGGCGCGCTTCGCCGGAACGGCCTCAGGCACCAATGCCAGGCGTTCCAACGGCACGACGAAGCGATCCTGATGCGGGTGCAGGCAGAACACCGTCCGCCCGAGCAGGTTCTCCGGCCCCGCATCCACCGTGCCGACGACGCAGTAGCCGTATTTCACGGGATAAGGGAACGCGCCCTGCTGGAGAGGGGCCCGCATGCGCTCATATTCGCTTTCGGGAACACGGCCCTCGAAGACCAGCCGCTCGGTGCCACGGCTGATGCCGCTCCAGAGCGTGCGTACAAGGCAGTCCCCCGGCCCCGGGGCCGGCAACTCTTCGGTGTTCAGGACGCATTCACGCGCGGCGGCATACCAGAGCGCGGTCGCCTGCGCGCTTGCTTCGTTCGCAATTGCCGGCTTTACCACGCATCGCCCTCCGCGCCGTTCCCCGCCAGCCTTATCGAGCCCATGACGGAAACCGCCATGAACCAGCGCCCCGCTCCGACCACGTTCCAGGCGGCGGCGCAAGAGGACAGCAGGCTGACGCCCGCTGGACTGCAATCGGTCCGGGCCTTGCGGGCGCGGCGCTGGCTCGTCGCGACCCTGAACCTCCTGACGCTCGCGGCCCTTCTTTATGGCTTGGCGCATGTGCTCTCGGCCGGCGGCTGGAGCCTCGCCGATATCGCGATCTTCATCGCTTTCCTGTTCGGCGCGCCCTGGACGGTGCTCGGCTTCTGGAACGCCGTGATCGGGCTCTGGCTGCTGCATGGCACGAAAGACGGACTCGATCAGGTCGCGCCCTTCGCTGCCGCAGGCGAGGCCGACACGCCGCTCGCGCTCCGCACCGCCGTACTGATGACGCTGCGCAACGAAAACCCGGCCCGCGCCTTCGCGCGGCTGCGGGTGGTCAAGGAAAGCCTCAACGCCACCGGCGAGGGCGGCTGGTTCGATTATTTCGTGCTGTCCGATACAAACGATCCCGCGGTCGCGGCGCAGGAAGAGGCGCTTGCCGCCGAGCTTTCCCGTGACGCGGGCGAGGACTGCACCATCGTCTATCGCCGCCGCAGCGACAATGCCGGCTACAAGGCCGGCAATGTCCGCGAATTCTGCGAGCGCTGGGGCGATCGCTACGAACTGATGCTGCCGCTCGACGCCGACAGCGTCATGTCCGGCGAAGCGATCGTGAAGCTCGCCCGGATGATGCAGGCCTATCCCAAGCTCGGCATCCTGCAGAGCCTGGTCGTCGGCATGCCGAGCAAGTCCGCGTTTGCCCGCATCTTCCAGTTCGGCATGCGCCACGGCATGCGGCCCTACACCATGGGCTCGGCCTGGTGGATCGGCGAATGCGGCCCGTTCTGGGGTCACAACGCTTTTGTGCGGATCGCCCCCTTCCGCGATCATTGCCATCTGCCGACCGTGCCGGGTGGGCCGCCGCTCGGCGGGCCGATCATGAGCCATGACCAGGTCGAGGCGACATTGATGCGGCGCGCTGGCTACGAGGTCCGCGTGCTCCCGGTCGAGGCCGGCAGCTGGGAGGAGAACCCGCCGACCATGCTGGAATTCGCCCGGCGCGACCTGCGCTGGTGCCTCGGCAATCTGCAGTACCTGAAGATCATGGACATCCCCGGCCTCAAGGCGATGAGCCGCTTCCAGCTCGCCTGGGCGATCCTGATGTTCATCGGCCTGCCCGCCTGGACCTTGATGATCGCGCTCCTGCCGCTGAAGGTGCTGGAGGATCGCGGCATCGCCGACTACCCGGCCGGCTTCGCCGCCTTTCTCTATGTGCTGTTCTTCGCGATGTACCTGTCGCCGAAGCTCGCCGGCTTCGCCGACATCCTGCTGACGAAGGATGGCACGAAGCGCTATGGCGGAACGCTGCGCTTCATCATCTCCTCGCTGATCGAGATCGTCTTCGCCTTCCTGCAGGGCGCGGTCTCGACCTTCCGGACGACGCTGTTCATGATCGGCCTCGCCTTCGGCAAGGCGAGGATCGGCTGGAACGGCCAGGCGCGCGATGCCCACGCCCTCTCCTTCGCCACCGCCTTCGCCGGCCTGTGGCCGCATCTGCTTTTCGGGCTCTACATCTTCGGCACGCTCGCGCTGCTGTCACCGACCGTGCTGATCTGGTCGCTGCCGCTGACCGCCGGTTACGTCCTCGCCATCCCCTTCGCCATGCTGACCGCGGCGCCGGCACTGGGCACCCTCTTCGTCCGCACCGGCCTCTGCGGCATTCCCGAGGATTTCGAGCCGCCGGCCGAGATCGTCGCGATCCAGGGCGGCAAGGCGCGATGAAGCCGGTCGCCTATCCCAGGGGCACGGCCAGGAGCCTCTCGCGCTCGCTGCGCGTCTACCATGGCGACCACACCCGCAAGGCGGCGATGGATTCGCTCTATGCCCGCTTCCTGCGGCCGGGCGACCTCGCCTTCGATATCGGCGCCCATGTCGGCGACCGCATCTCCTCCTTCCGCCGGTTGGGGGCCCGCGTCGTCGCGCTCGAGCCGCAACCGGGGCCAGCAAGGGCGCTGCGCCTGATCCATGGCCGCGATCCCAAGGTGAACCTGGTCGAGGCGGCCTGCGGCGACAGCGAGGGCAGCGCGACGCTCCGGATCAACAGCGCGAACCCGACCGTCTCGACCCTCTCGGGCGAGTTCGTCGATGCCGCCCATGGCCAGGATGGCTGGCGCGAGCAGGTCTGGGATCGCGAGCTCACCGTGCCCTGCACCACGCTCGATGCGCTGATCGGCGAATATGGGCAGCCGGCCTTCATCAAGATCGATGTCGAGGGCTTCGAGGCGCATGTCCTCGCCGGCCTCTCGCAGACGCCGCCCGCCCTCTCCTTCGAGTTCACCACGATCCAGCGCGATGTCGCGGAAGGCTGCCTCGCCCGGCTCGCGGCGCTCGGGCCCTATCGCTTCAACGTCGCGCTCGGCGAGAGCCAGCAACTCGTCTTCCCCGAAGCGGTTGACGCCGAGGCGATGCGCGAGCATCTCCGCGATCTGCCGCACGAGGCGAATTCCGGCGACGTCTACGCGCTGCTGTCGCGCTGAGACCTAAGCGCCGCTCTGCCCGATCCAAGCCAATCCGGAGGCGATGAGCAGGCCGAGCCAGCCGGGATGCCGGCCTTTGGTCGCGTAGAGCACAAGGACCGAGCCGGCGAAGGTCGCGATTGCGATGATCCGTATCTGGAGGGCCTGCGCCGGCAGATCGGGCGATGTGGCGAACAGGATCAGCAGCGCTGCCAGCGCCCAGCCGAGCACCGAGCACAGGTGCCAGTTCGCCCAGAGGATGCGCAGATGCCGCTCGCGCAATGGCGGCGGAGCGAGCAGCGGCACGATCGTTCCCGCCCGCAGCTGCCGGAAGATCAGGATCTCGCCGATCACGGAATGGGCGATGCCGATCAGGATCATCAGCACGCCGGCGGCCAGCAATTGCACCTGCATCGATCACCGCCCCGGGCCGCGTCAGCATGCTCAGTTGGGCGCGATCCCGAAGGCGACCGCAAGTGCTCCCGATGTCGCAAGATCAGCGGGGGAGCCGCCTAAGTTTTCACACTCGGTTACCAAAGGTGATCGCACTCCAGCAATTCCCAGCTTGCGCAAGGTCACCTCTGCCCTTAGAGCAGCCCTCCCTTCGGACGCCTCGGGTCCTGGCTCGCCGAGCCCAGGCTGGCGCACACCGCTTTGCGGGGAGTGTGTTCCGCGCCGGAGGGAAGGCCTTGTAGCTCAGTCTGGTAGAGCGCCCGGTTCAGGACCGGGAGGTCGGCGGTTCAAATCCGTCCGGGGTCATGGAACTAGCTCAGTCTGGTAGAGCGCAAGAGTCAGGTTCTTGTTGTCGAGGGTTCGAATCCTTCGTTCCAAACCATTCGCCTGAACAGCGAAGGTCCAATCGGGAAGCCGCCTTGCTTTCCGCGCCGTGACGACCCGACCTGCCGCTTCGGTGGCCGCGAGGGCTGGAGCGGCAAGCGTGCCCGGTGCTCCGCGTCATGGCGGATACCGGCCGCCGAAACCGCCGTCGACACGGCGCGGCAAGCCTTCGCTTTCGGGCGATGGTGCGCCGCCCGAAGTCCCGTGCGCGCCCGGCGGCCTTCAAGCCATGACCCGCAACGGCCGCGCTGGAAGGTGGGGCGGTGACCTATTTTTCGAGTTTGCCGGAGTGGCGTGGTGCCGCCCCGGCCGCAAACGGCGCCTCGCGGCAAGGGCTGCGGGAGGCCAAGCCTATGGAGATGACGATGACGCGACATATTCTTCGCCTGACGGCGCAGATCGCCGAGAACGAGCGCGGCCTGCTCCGGCGCGACGGCAAGTTCGAGCGCCTGCTCGAGCCCGGCCGCCACGTGTTGCTCGATCCCATGCGCCGGCTGACCGTCGACATCGTCCCTGTCGTCGGCACCGAGCTGCCGGCCGAGCAGCTCAGCGTCTACGAGAAGGGCCATCCGGACTTCGTCACGCGGCATCTCCATGTCGTGCGCACCGGTCCGGGCGAGGTCGCGATCGTCACCTTGGACGGTCAGCCCCGGCACTTCCTCGCGCCGCTGCAGACGCGCGCCTTCTGGACCTGCGTCACGCGGGTCGAGAGCGAGCTGATCGACACCCGGGCCGTTCTCGCGGTCGAGCCCCGTCATCTCGACAGGCTCGACCTGACGCGCTCGCCTTTGGTCACGCTCGCGATCGTCGAGGCGCACGAGGTCGGCCTGCTCTTCGTCGACGGCGTGCTGGTCGACGAGCTCCGGCCCGGTCGCCATGCCTTCTGGCAGGTCGGCCGTACGGTCAGGATCGCCAAGGTCGATCTGCGGCCCCAGCCGGTCGAGATCACCGCCCAGGAGATCCTGACCAGGGACCGGATCGCGCTGCGCGTCACGCTGACGGCCTTCCACCGCGTCACCGACGCGCGGAAGCTCGCTGCAGCGACGAACGATCTCGCCACGACGCTGTACCGGCTGGTGCAGTTCGCGGTGCGCGAGGCGATCGCGACCCGGGCGCTCGACGACATCCTAGCGGCCCGCGCCGCCATCGATGCCGAGATCAAGGCCTATGTGCGAGAGCGGATCGCCGCGTTCGGTGTCGAGATCACCGAGCTCGGCATCAAGGACGTGATCCTGCCGGGTGAGGTGCGCGAGCTCCTCAACAAGGTCGTCGAGGCGGAGCGGGTGGCCAAGGCCAACCTGATCCGCCGCCAGGAGGAGACGGCGGCGACCCGCTCGCTCCTCAACACGGCGCGCCTGATGGAGGACAACCCGCTGCTCGTTCGCCTCAAGGAGCTCGAGGCGCTCGAGAAGCTGGTCGAGAAGGTCGGCCGCATCGACCTGCACACCGCAGGTCATGGGGCCGGCCTGGAGGCTCTCCTCCAGAACCTCTACCGGCTCGGCCGCACGCCTGCCGAAGAGCTGGAGCGGAAGGCCTGACCGGCCGCTCCGGTGACAAACCTGACATCCGCCTGATGGCGGATCCCGGGCCACGCGCTTTCATCGGCGCGTGGCCTTCTCTATGAGGAGCGCATCACGAGGTGGATCGGCGCCAGCCAGCCTGCATTCATCTCGCCTTATCCAGGATTGCGGCCCCGCAGCCGCTCAATCGAAGGATGGTCATGCGCAGCCTCGTCCGTTCGCTCACGGTTTCGCTCTCCCTCATCCTTGCCGCCAATGGCGCGCTGGCCGCCGGCGATGTCGCCGTCGAGGTCAAGAACGAGTCGGAACAGGTCGCCTGCGCCGAGAAGGACAACGTCACCATCAAGGCGATCTCGCCCGAGGTCAGGCGCTTCCGCATCGAGGCGGCGCACCCGGCCTATATCGCCGGCCTGCTGCGCGACAACTGGGACGCCGACTGGACCGATTGCGACATGAGCGGCGATCCCGTCCACAAGGCGCCGGTGCCGCCGCAGCGCATCACCTTCTACGAGAGCATCGAGTACTGGCTCGTCGGCTACACCTTCGAGAGCTTCTGGCGCCCGGCCGAGACGACCTTCCGGGTCGGCGACCGCGTCGAGAAGGGTCTGCACCTCGTCCAGCTCTGGAAGCTCGGCAAGACCGGTTCCTATGAAGTGCTCGTCGTCTATCCGCAGGACGGTTACTGGCGCGTCCGGCCGCTGCCGCCGCAGCAGCTCTCGGCCGCAGCCTATGGCTCCTCCTTCCTGTTCGGCCCGGTCGAGCAGGACGGCGCGCGGCCGGTGGTGAACATCAAGGAAATCGCCTTCGACCCCAAGACGCTCTCCTTCAAGCTCGCCTTCAAGGATGGGTCTTCCGGCACGCTCAAGCTCGACAGCGTCGACGAGAACCGCATGGTGCTCGACGCCGTGCTCGACAAGCCGGTGACCGGCGGCAAGGCCTTCGCCGCGCTGCGCTCGATGTACGTCACCGAGTTCAACAACGACGTCGCCCGCATCGCCATCCGCGAGCCCGGCGCCAAGGGCTGGCGCGAGGAGCCGCTGATGCCGTTCACCGGCGGCAAGGCGACCGATGTCTGGATGGGCCGCACCACCCATTCGCGCCACAACACCTCCTCGCCCGACATGGTCTTCCGCGCCTTCTCGAAAGACCCGAACCCGCCGGCCAAGCCGGAGGCGAAGAAGTAGCTCGCCACTTTCCGATTGCGAGCGCTCCCCTTCTCCCCCTGTGGGAGAAGGTGGCTCGGCGAAGCCGAGACGGATGAGGGGTCGCTCAGGTCTGGAAAGCTCCGGGAAATGTAGACCGGGCTTGCTGGCAATCTGGCAATGTTGCGAGACCCCTCATCCCAACCTTCTCCCGCAAGGGGAGAAGGGGGTTCCTCCCACCTGCCCCATCTGTCAGCCCCAGCTGGAAAGCCTTAGATGGACACCTCCATCATCCTCAGCCTTGCCCTCGGCGCCGCCCTCGCCGGCTTCGTGCAGGGCCTCTCCGGCTTCGCCTTCAGCCTCGTCGCCATGTCGGTCTGGGCCTGGACGCTCGATCCCAAGCTCGCCGCGGTCATGGCGGTCTTCGGCGGGCTGACCGGCCAGACCATCGCAGCCCTGACCGTCCGCCGCGGCTTCGACCTCGCCCGGCTCTGGCCCTTCCTGCTCGGCGGGCTCGCCGGCATCCCGGTCGGCGTCCTGCTGCTGCCGCTGGTCGATGCCAACCTGTTCAAGGCCGGGCTCGGCATCCTGCTCGCGGTGTGGTGTCCGATCATGCTGTTCGCTCCGCATCTGCCGCCGGTCCGCTTCGGCGGGCGCATTGCGGACGGTGCGATCGGCCTGATGGGCGGCATCATGGGTGGCTTCGGCGGCTTCACCGGCGTCTTGCCGACGCTGTGGTGCTCATTGCGCCGCATGGACAAGGATGTGCAGCGCTCCATCGTCCAGAACTTCAACCTGACCATGCTCGCCGCCACCATGCTCGGCTATGTCCTGGCGGGAAACGTCACGCGCGCGATGTGGCCGGCCTTCGCCATCGTCGCGCCGGCAATGCTGATCCCCTCGCTGCTCGGCGGAAAGCTCTATATCGGCATCAGCGAGCAGGCCTTCCGCCGTATCGTGCTGACCCTGCTGACGCTGTCGGGCATCGCACTGCTGGCCTCGTCACTGCCACGCCTGCTCGGCAGCTGAGAAAGCGGAACCGTCGCCTGCCCATGCAGGTTACCAATGACGTGCCCCGCCGAACGGGCTAGCCTGCCGCCTCAATCCGACTGATGAGACCTTTCATGCCGCGTTTTGCCGCCAATCTCTCGATGATGTTCAACGAGTGGGAGTTCCTCGACCGCTTCAAGGCGGCCTCAGAGGCCGGCTTCGAGGCGGTGGAGTTCCTGTTCCCCTATGAGCACGCGCCGGAGAAGGTCGGCCTCGCGCTCGCCGGTGGCGAGCTGGAGCAGGCGCTGTTCAACCTGCCGCCCGGCGACTGGAACAAGGGCGAGCGCGGCATGGCCGCCCTGCCCGGCCGCGAGGAGGAGTTCCGCAAGGGGATCGAGACCGCGCTGGCCTATGTCCACGAGACCGGCGTCAAGCGCCTCCACATGATGGCGGGCCTCACCGACCCGAACGATCCGGCGGCGCAGAAGGCCTATCGCGCCTCGCTCGCCTATGCCGCCGACAAGCTCGGCGAGCATGGCGTCGACCTCCTGCTCGAGCCGATCAACGGCAAGGACATGCCGGGCTATTTCCTCAACGATTTCGACCAGGCTGCGGCTTATGTCCGCGAATCCGGGCGGCCCAACGTCAAGCTGCAGTTCGACATGTATCATTGCGAACTGATTCACGGCGATGTCGGCGCGCGGCTGGAGGCGCTCTACCCGCTGGTCGGCCATGTCCAGATCGCCAATGCCGAGGGCCGGCACGAGCCCGACGGTACGCGGCCCGACTATCCCGCGTTGTTCGCCCAGCTCGATTCGCTCGGCTATGCCGGCTTCGTCGGCTGCGAGTATCGTCCCCGCGCCGGCACGCTCGAAGGCCTCGGCTGGTTCTCGCCCTGGAAGAAGCACGCGTGAGCGGCCCCCGCTTCCCGCATCCGGTCCTCGTCGCCGATATCGGCGGCACCAATTGCCGGCTCTCGCTGGTGCAGACGCCCGGCGCTTTGCATGAGCCACTGGCCCGGATCAGCACCGGCGCGCATCCGACGCCGGAAGCCGCGCTCGGCTCGGTGCTGTCGACGCTGACGGTGAAGCCGCGTTCGGCGATCCTCGCCGTCGCCGGCCCGCTCGACGGGCGCAAGGCGCAGCTCACCAATGCCAGCTGGCATTTCGACGGCCCGTTGCTCGGCAAGGCGCTCGGCTTCGAGCAGGGCCTGCTGGTCAATGATTTCGAAGCGCTCGCCGCCTCGCTGGCGGTGCTCAGGGACCGCGACCTCGTCAATCTCGTCCACGGCCAGCCGGAGCCCGAAGGCCCGCGCCTCGTGCTCGGCCCCGGTACCGGCTTCGGCGCCGCCGCCCTCTTGCGGCGCGGTGACACCGGCATGCTGGTGCCGACCGAGTCAGGCCATATCGGCATCGGCCCCGAGGACCCGACCGAGGTGAAGCTCTGGCCGGCCTTGGCCGAGGGCGTCGCGCGCGTCACGGTCGAGGAACTGCTCAGCGGCAGCGGCCTCATCCGCTTCCACCGGGCGGTGACGCGCCAATCCGACGTAGCCGAACCGGATGTCAGTGCTGCCGACGTCTCCGCGCTCGCGCTCGATGGCAATCCCGGTGCGCTGATGGCGGTGGTCTGCTTCTGGCGGCTGCTGGCCCGCGTCGCCGGCGATCTCGCGCTCGGCTTCAAGGCGACGGGCGGGGTCTATCTCGCCGGCGGCATCGTCCCGCGCATCCTGCCGCTCGCCGACAAGGCGACGATCCACGCCGTCTTCGCTGGCAAGCCGCCGGTCGAGGATCTCGCTGCCCGTTTCGCGCTCAACGTCATCACAGCCGACGATCCCGCCGAGCAGGGTCTCGCCGCCATTGCCGCCACTCCTGGCCGCTTCGGGCTCGACGATCCCGCGCGCTTGTGGTTTGCCTGAGCGCAGCCGCACTCGCCCCCCTGCTCGAAGACGATTCTCAGCCTTGCCCCAGCTCTACGGCATCCAGGTCCTGCGCGCGCTCGCTGCGCTGATGGTCGCGATCCATCACGTCCAAGCCGATGCGGGCTTCCTCGCGGCAAGGGCGGGCACCGCCTTCACGCCCTCGCATGCTTTGCCCTGGACCGCCGGCGTCGACCTGTTCTTCGTCATCTCCGGCTTCATCATGGTGCATTCCTCGGCCGGACTGTTCGACCGGCCGGACGGGGCGCGCCTGTTCATCGCCCGGCGTATCGCCCGGATCGTGCCGCTCTATTGGGCCGCGACCACGCTCTTCCTCGTGATGCTCCTCGCTTCGCCCGCATTGATCAATTCCGGCGCGCCGAGCCTGCCGCAGATCGCCTCGTCCTATCTGTTCTGGCCGATGGCGAACGCCGAAAACCAGCTGCAGCCGATCTATTCGCTCGGCTGGACGCTGAATTACGAGATGCTGTTCTACGCCCTGTTCGGCGCAGCGCTGCTCGCGCCGGGGCGGCTGGTCGTGCCGCTGGTCTGCACTGCCCTCGCCGGCCTGGTCGGAGCACAGGCTTTGGCCGGGCCCCTGCCTCTGCCCTTCGGCTTCTGGGGCCAGCCGATCGTGCTCGAATTCGCCGCCGGCATGGCGGTCGGCCTGCTCCGCCAGAACGGTCTCAGGCTCGACGGCCGCCTGCGCTGGCTGATCGCGGCGGTGGGCATCGCCCTCTTCGTGATCGCTTCCGGCGATGGCTGGGCCCAGACGTCATGGGGCGCCGTCGCCCTGCGCGGTCCCGGCGCACTGCTCCTGGTCACCGCCGCGGCCTGCGGGCGCAACGTCACCGCCCCTTCGGCGCTGGTGCGCTCGCTCGCACTGCTCGGCGACGCCTCCTATGCGCTCTATCTCGTCCACCCCTTCGCCATGCGGGCGCTGCGTGAGGTCTTCGCCCGGATCGCGCCGGGTGCGACCGGGCTTTTCATCGTGCTGGCTTTGGTTGCCGCGGTGCTTGCGGCGCTAGCGGTCTACTGCTGGTTCGAGCGGCCGATGACCAAGCTCCTGCGACGGACGCTGCGGGCCTGAAAGCGGCCTAAGGCTTCTTCAGCCGCATCCCCTTCAGCGACTGGCCGACCACGCCGCCATCGCGCCGGCGCTCGGGCCGCTTGGCGACGATCGTCTCGACATGCTGTTCCTGCGGGAAATAGCCGCGCTCCAACACTTCGAGCGTATATTCCTCATAGGTGAGACCGAGCGCCTCAGCCCGCTCCTGCCGCCTGAGCGCGATCTCGCGCGGCTTCTTCCAGGCCTTGCGATGGGCGAAACGCCAGTCGAACGTGCGGCCGATCTCGCCTTTGTCGATGTTCGGTTTGCGCTTCTTCTCTTCCAGCGGCGGGCCGCCATTGTCGCCGATACGGGCGGTTCTGGGCTTGCGCAGGGCCGGCTGTCTCATGGCTGCTATCTCATATGAGATACAAAACGTATCTCATAGTGGATCAAGCTTGGTCACGCTGCAAGCCCCGGCAGGGTGACAGGCGGGCCTGCGCAGTCTATCCCGCCCGCCATGGCTCCTTTGCTCCACCTTCGCGATGTCGCGCTCACCTTCGGCGGCCAGCCCTTGCTGGAGGGCGCGGAAATCGCCGTCTCGGCCGGCGAGCGGGTCTGTCTGGTCGGCCGCAACGGCTCCGGCAAGTCGACCCTGCTCAAGATCGTGGCCGGGCTGGTGGAGCCCGACAGCGCCGAGCGGTTCGTCCAGCCGGGTGCGACCATCCGCTATCTGCCGCAGGAGCCCGACTTCTCCGGCTACAAGACCTCGCTCTCCTATGTCGAGGCGGGGCTCGGACCCGGCGACGACGCCTATCGCGCACAATACCTGATCGAGGAACTGGGCCTGACCGGCGAGGAAGACCCCGCCAGCATGTCGGGCGGCGAATCGCGCCGCGCCGCGCTTGCCCGTGTGCTCGCGCCCGAGCCCGATATCCTCCTGCTCGACGAGCCGACCAACCATCTCGACCTGCCGGTGATCGAATGGCTCGAGCAGGAGCTTAAATCGCTGCGCTCGGCCATGGTGCTGATCAGCCATGACCGCCGCTTCCTGAGTTCGCTGTCGCGGGCCACGATCTGGCTCGACCGTGGCGTCACGCGGCGCGTCGAGCGCGGCTTCGGCGAGTTCGAGGCCTGGCGCGACGAGGTGCTGGCGCAGGAAGAGCTCGACCGCCACAAGCTCGACCGCAAGATCGCCCGCGAGGAGGACTGGCTGCGCTATGGCGTCAGCGCCCGGCGCACCCGCAACCAGCGCCGGCTCGGTGAGTTGCACGGCCTGCGCGAGCAGCGCCGTACCGCTCGCCACGCCGTCGGCTCCGTCAGGCTTGAAGCGAGCGAGGCGCAGGCCTCCGGCAAGCTGGTGATCGAGGCCGTCGACATCGCCAAGGCCTATGACGGCCGGCCGGTGGTCAAGGACTTCTCGCTGCGCGTCGCCCGCGGCGACTGCATCGGCATCGTCGGCCCCAACGGCGCCGGCAAGACGACACTGATCAATCTGCTGACCGGCGCGCTCAAGCCCGACTCGGGGAAGGTCAAGCTCGGTGCCACCCTCGAAATGGTGACGCTCGACCAGCGCCGCGAAAGCCTCGACCCGGCGACACCGCTCGGCGACGCACTGACTGGCGGCGGCTCGGACCAGGTCATGGTCGGCGGCACGCCGCGCCATGTCATCAGCTACATGAAGGACTTCCTGTTCCAGCCGATCCAGCGCGGCACCGCGGTCGGCGCTCTCTCCGGCGGCGAGCGCGGCCGGCTGATGCTGGCCCGCGCGCTCGCCAAGCCCTCCAACCTCCTGGTGCTCGACGAACCGACCAACGATCTCGACATCGAGACGCTCGACCTGCTGCAGGAATTGCTCGCCGACTATGGCGGCACAGTCCTGCTGGTCAGCCATGATCGCGACTTCCTCGACCGGGTGGTGTCCTCGACTCTGATCTCCGATGGCGACGGCGTCTGGACCGAGTTCGCCGGCGGCTATTCCGACATGCTGGCCCAGCGCGGCCGCGGCGTCGGCGCCAAGGCACGGGCCGTTCCGATGAAGGGATCGGCAGTGGCGTCAGCGACGCCCGCTCCAACCGCCAATATCGCTGCTGCGAAGCGCAAGCTCTCCTTCAACGAGCAGCACGCGCTGAAGACCCTGCCGCAGCAGATCGAGAAGCTGCAGGCCGAGGCCGGCAAGCTCAACGCCGCGCTGGCCGGGGATCTCTATACCCGTGACCCAAAACTCTTCGCCAAGGCGACGGCGAGGCTCGACGAGGTCACGCGCGAGATCGCGCAGACCGAGGAGCGCTGGCTCGAGCTGGAGATGCTGCGCGAGGAGATCGGGGCCTGACTCAGCCGCACTGAAGCGGCTTTGGGCACGGTAACCCCGTCATGGTCGGGCTTGTCCCGACCATCCACGCCTTCGCTTCATTGATCGCATGCGGTGTCCAAGACGTGGATGCTCGCCACAAGGGCGAGCATGACGGTAAGGGAGCGCTCGTCACAATGCGCAGCCCATACAATTCCGCTATCCGGCCAATCGCGAAAGCGTATTTATCCCGCCCGCCAAATCGTCCCACAGTCGGCGTGCAAACTGATCCTCGAGGAAGCACCATGAGATTGAAGGGCAAGACGGCGCTGATCACCGGCGCGGCGCAGGGCTTTGGCCGCGGCATCGCCGAGACCTTCGTGCGCGAGGGCGCGCGGGTCGCGGTGCTCGACATCAACGGCGACAAGGCCCGTGAGGCCGCCAAGGCGATCGGCCGCAAGGCTTTCGCCGTCGCCTGCGACGTCGGCAAGGCCAAGAGCGTCGATGCGGCCGTGGCCAAGGTGATCAAGCGCTTCGAGCGGCTCGACATCGTCGTCAACAATGCCGGCATCAGCCACCGCAACCAGCCGATGCTTGATGTCACCGAGGCCGAGTTCGACCGCGTCTTCGACGTCAATGTGAAGTCGATCTTCCTGATGGCCAGGGCCACCGTGCCGCATTTCCGCGAGCATGGCGGCGGCGTCATCCTCAACATCGGCTCGACCGCTGGCGTCCGGCCGCGCCCCGGCCTGACCTGGTACAACGGCTCGAAGGGTGCCGCGAACCTGCTGTCGAAGTCGATGGCGGTGGAGCTCGCCCCGGACCGGATCCGCGTCAACGCCATCGCCCCCGTCGCCGGCGAGACGCCGCTGCTCGCGACCTTCATGGGCGAGGACACACCGGAGAAGCGCAAGGCCTTCACCGCGACGATTCCCTGGGGTCGGTTCTCGACGCCGCAGGACATCGCCAATGCCGCGCTGTTCCTGTGCTCGGATGAGTCGGAGATGGTCACCGGCTCGGTGCTGGCGGTCGACGGCGGCCGCTGCGTTTAAGAAGGGCGCGCCGTCATTCCGGGGCGCGCCAAAGGCGCGAGCCCAGAATCCAGAACCGATGAAAGCCATCGGTAAGGCACAACGATAGTAGAGCCTTCTCTAGCAAAGGCATCGGTTCTGGGTTCCGGGCTCTTCGCTACGCGAAGCCCCGGAAAGACCAGGCGCTCAGACCAGCCCGCCGCCCGTCAGCGGCATCGACTGCAGCAGCTTCACCGTGCCGTCGAGATCGAAGGCACGGCGCTCCAGGCTGATATGAGGGGCCGCCGGCGGCCCCTCGATGCGCAGCAGGTGCCAGCAGGCGAGCTCGCCATGGCCGCCGCGCAGGCCGATCGAGGCCGAGGGCACGCCGACGATCGGCACGTCATGGTCGAGACCCCGCCGCCAGGCCAGCGAGAAACGGTGATTATGGCCGTGCAGGACGAGCTCGGCCCCGGTCCGGCGCAGCATCGCCTCGAAGGCGTCGGCGTCGACCAGTTCGCGTGTGCGGCGCGCGCCGCCGATGTAGGGCGGGTGGTGAATCAGGACAACGCGGATCAGCCCGTCGGCCTTGGCTTGCGCCAGCAGCTTCTCGGTGACGGCGATCTGGGCCGAGCCGACGCGCCCGGTCGCCATCAGCGGCATGGTCGGAATGCCGGTGTTCATCCCGATCAATGCGACCGGGCCGCGCTTGCGATACCAGGGATAGCCGGGCTCGCCGCCATCGCTGGCGCACCAGGGCGCCAGTTCGCGCGCCAGCGCCGAGAGTGACGAGCGCGCATAGCAATCGTGATTGCCCGGCACGAAGCTGACGGTGTCGCGCGGGCCGAGCGTGTCGAGGAAGGAGAGCGCCGTCTTGAATTCGGTCGGCAGGCCGATATGGGAGACATCGCCGGTGCAGGCGATATGGTCGGGCTTCTGCGCCAGGATATCGGCGACGATCAGCCCGAGGATTTCCATGTCATGGGCATGGCGCCGCTTGCGTCGCCAGTTGACATATCCGGTCGCGCGCTTGCCGATCAGCTCGCGCAGCGAGAACTTGGTCAGCGGCCCCAGATGCGGGTCGGAGAGATGCGCGAGCGTGAACACGCTTCAGCGCTTGCCTTCAACGCCTGCGCCCCGTCAAGCACGACGGTGGCGGCAGGCGAAGATGACGCAGTCTATAAAGGCTTAGTTGGCCGAGCCGGTCAGCTCCGAGACGATGCGCGGATCGGTCAGGGTGACAGCCGGCTTCCAGACGTAGCGAGGCTTGGCGTTCAGACGAGCGGTGATGAAAGCGAGAAGCATGGTAATTTCCCCAGCGGTAACTGCATGAGCTTGTGATCCTTATTTAAGGCGCGTTTGTGTTATATCGAGAGGCCAAACAGAGTTCTGATATGCATAATGCGCATGACGAGGTGATTCAGCACCGGGATTTGCCCAAATCGTGAGCAAAGAGGACGGACCACGCCCGCGCTCCGGCGCATCCGGGATCGAGCTGGTGCCGCGCGCACTTCGGCAACTGGCCGGGCGAAGCCTGCACCTCTATTTCCGCCTGCGCCGCGGCATGACGCTCGGCGTGCGCGCCGCGGTGCTGAGCGAGGCCGGAGAGGTCTTCCTGGTGCGTCATACCTATACGCCCGGCTGGCATTTGCCCGGCGGCGGGGTCGAGCCGAACGAGACGCTCGCCTATGCGCTCGCCAAGGAATTGCGCGAGGAAGCCAACATCGCGCTGACCGCTCCGGCCGCGCTGCACGGCGTCTTCCTCAATCGCCATGCCTCCGACCGCGACCATGTCGCGGTCTTCATCGTGCGCGCCTTCACGCAGAGCAGACCGAAGCAGCCTGATCGCGAGATCGCCGAGGCGGGCTTCTTCCCGCTCTCGGCCCTGCCGGAGAAGACGACGCCCGGCACCCACCGCCGACTGGCGGAGATCATCGAGGGAACTGCACTGCCGGACGAATGGTGAGCCCTATTTCAGCCCCGGCAGCATCCGGCGCAGCACGCCGTCCTTGCGGATGAAATAGTGGAAGAGCGCCGCGCCGATATGCCCGCAGGCCAGGAATGCCAGCAAGAGGGCGAGCCAGCCATGGACGAAAAGCACGCGCTTGGCCGCCTCTTCATTGGGGGCGGTCAGCGCCGGCAGGTCGAACAGGTTGAAGATCGTCAGCGCCGGGAACAGCGAGATGCCGATCCAGCCGAGCAGCGGCACGATCAGCAGCAGGCCGTAGAGCATCCAATGCAGTAGATGCGAGGCGGCCTTCTGCCACCATTCCAGCGTCGGCTCGTCCGGCGGGGCGCCATGCACCAGCCGGTAGATCAACCGGCCGGCACTGAGCCAGAGCACCAGGAAACCGAGCGACTTGTGGGTGGAATAGAGCGCGTCGGTCACCCCGTCCCAGATGTCGAGCGTGTTGCCGCGATAGGTCATGGCGAGGCCCAGCGGGATCATCACGAACACGGCCGCGACCGTGATCCAGTGCAGCGTCCGCGCCAGCGCACTGTAGACGGCGCCGCGTCCCGCGCCTGGCGTTACCGGGTCATGCCCCTGCGTCATTTCCCTTACGCGCTCCCGCTCGCCATATCTGGTCAGGGTCCGCTGCCAAGACTATTCATCTGGTGTTCAATCTCGCGCTTTTATAGGCCAGTCTGCAATCGCTCGCCGAGCGGACCGATTGCAGGATCAGTCTTGGGAACCACGCAGAAGCGGAAACGTTGTAGGAACGCCGTGTTGCATCGGATGCATCTGTCCGGGTGAGACGCGCGTAGCTAGCTCAAATCCCTCCGTGCCTACGGGCGCAATCTGACGGACTTTCCGATGCCTCAGTCGCGTAAGCTTTTCGGCCGGCCGGGTGAAACCGATCTGGTCAGCGTCGACCGCGCTCTCGCCGAGTTCCGCGCTGCCCGCCCGGTGCTGCTGCGCCAGGGCGAGGAGCTGGCGCTGGCCCTGTCCGCCGAGCTCGCCGAGGCCGATCTCGCGGCCCGCCTCGATACCCTCTCCGCCGGCAAGGCTCGCCTCGTGCTGAGCGCCGCGCGCCTGCGCCGACTCGGCGCCAAAGGGCGCGCCGAGACCGGCATCCTCGCCATGCCGACGATCGATCTTTCCCGGGTCGAGACGCTCGCTCTCAAACTCGACGCCCGTGTCGACGCCCCCGTTGGCCCGGCCAACGCCCTCGACAATGCCGCGCTCGAACTCGCTCGCCTCGCACTCGTGCTGCCGGCGGTGATCCTGGTCCCGGTCTCGGCCGCGCAGGTCGCCGGCGAGCCGCTGATCGAAGTGACCATCGAGGCGCTCAACGGCTATCGCGCCGCACAGGTCGCGCGGCTCGCCATCGTCGGCCGCGCCCCGGTGCCGCTGGAGGGCGCGCCCGACACCGAATTCGTCGTCTTCCGCGGCGGCGAGGGCCTGCGCGATCAGGTTGCGATCATCGTCGGCAAGCCGGACCTCTCGGCCGCCGTGCCGGTGCGGCTGCATTCGGCCTGCCTGACCGGCGACCTGTTCGGTTCGCTGAAATGCGACTGCGGCGACCAATTGCGCGAGACCGTGCAGTGGATGGCCGAGAACGAGGGCGGCATCCTGCTCTATCTCGACCAGGAAGGCCGCGGGAACGGCATCTCCAACAAGATGCGGGCCTACAAGCTGCAGAGCCAAGGCTGGGACACCTACGATGCCGACGAGGTGCTCGGCTTCGATCTCGACCAGCGCCATTTCGATTTCGCCGCAGCCATGCTGAAGCAGCTCGGCGTCTCCAGCGTCACGGCCCTGACCAACAATCCGCTCAAGATCGGGGCGATCAAGGCCGCCGGCCTCGAAGTCGCCGCGACCCAGCGCGTGCTCGGCCGCCCGAACGTTCACAATGTCCGCTATCTCGCCTCCAAGCGCGACCGCGCCGGCCATTTCATCGACATGGACGCGCTGATGGCACGCGCCGCTCCGAAGGATTGATCCCAAGCCGGGCCTGGGGCAGGAAGCCGCATGCCCGATCGGGATCACCTGAACATCGAACCGCCACCCGCACCCTGGCCGACCGCCAGGGTGATGCTGCTGGTCTGCGCCGGCTGGCTCGCTCTGTCCTGGCCCTGGCTCTCCGGCGCCGTGACCGTGCCCTGGGACGCCAAGGCGCATTTCCATCCGCAGCTCCAGTTTCTCGCGACAGCCCTGCACAAGGGGCTCTCGCCATTCTGGACGCCTTTCGTCTTCGCCGGATCACCGCAGGTCGCCGACCCGCAATCGCTGATCTTCTCGCCGCCCTTCTTCCTGATCGCCCTCGTCAACCCGGCTCCGGATTTCCGCTGGAGCGACGGCGCCCTGCTCGGCTCGCAGCTCGTCGGCGCGCTCTGCCTCGTCCTGCTTTTTCGCGACCGCGGCTGGCATCCGGCCGGCGCTGTGGTCTGCGCCCTCTCCTTCGCTTTCGGAGCCGCCGCCGCCTGGCGCATCCAGCATGTCGGTCAGGTGCTCAGCCTGTCCTATTTCGCGGTGACGCTGCTGCTGCTGTCGCGTGCGCTCGAACGCAGTTCCTGGCGCTACGGCTTCGCAGCCGGGGTCGCAGCCGGCTTCATGGTACTCGGGCGCGACCAGGTCGCGCTCATCGGCGTCTATGTCCTTGCCGGGCTAGTGCTCGCCGCGATCGCCATGGCCGACAAGCCGCTGGCAGCGCTGCGGGCAAGCCTGATGCCGCTGCTGCTCGGCGCGCTCGGCGCCGTGCTTGTCGCGACGGTGCCGATCCTGCTCACCGCTGTCCTGGCAGAGGAATCGAACCGGCCGGTCATTGATCTCGCCGGGGCCGGCAAGGGCTCGCTGCATCCGGGCTCGCTGCTGACCGGGCTGATCGCCAATCTCTACGGCGCCTCCGGCCCGCTGGAGAATTTCTGGGGCCCGCCCAGCCCGGCCTGGGAGACGCGCTTCGGGCCGCTCGACCTCTATCTCGCCCGCAATATGGGCGAGCTCTATCTCGGCCTGCTGCCGATCCTGCTCGTTACTGGCGTCGGCATCGTCCGCGGCGCCCTGCTGCGGCGCGAGATCGTCGCACTCAGTGCGGCGGCACTGCTCGTGCTGGTCTACGCGCTCGGACGCTACACGCCGGGCTTTGCCCTGCTCTTCCATCTGCCGGGCGTCGACTTCTACCGCCGCCCCGCCGATACGCTCTTCATCCTCGGCGCGCTGCTGTCGATCCTCGGCGGCTACCTCACCCATCTCGTCCTGACCGATACCGCCCCACGCCCACGGCGCTGGCAGATCGCGCTCGAGATCCTGCTGCTACTGGCAGCTTTCAGTGCAGCGATCTGGCTGGCCTGGACGATCGGGCGCCTACATGTCGCCTTCGTGCCGCTGGTCACCGCTGTGCTCTGCCTGATGCTGGTCGCGGGAGCGCTGGTCGCAGCACGTGGGCTCGCCTTGCAAGGCGCCGGCATGGCCGCGACCATCATCCTCGCCATCACCATGGTCGTCGATCTCGGCGTCAACAACGGCCCCAGCGAGTCGACCGCATTGCCGGCCGGGATGTACGAGGTGCTGCGCGCCGACAGCGGCAACGAGACCATCGCTTTGCTGAAACGCGAGACCGCCCGCACCGCCGGCCCCGACCGGCGCGACCGTATCGAGCTCGCCGGCATCGATTTCCATTGGCCCAATGCCAGCCTCGTACACGGGCTCGACAATACGCTGGGCTATAACCCGCTCCGGCTCGGCCTCTACAGCCAGGCGACAGGCGCCGGCGACCATGTCGCCCTGCCCGACCAGCGGACGTTCTCGCCGCTGATGCCGTCCTATCGCTCGCTGCTCGCCGACATGCTCGGCCTGCGCTTCATCGCGACCGGCGTGCCGGTCGAGGAGATCGACAAGCGGCTGAAGCCCGGCGACCTCGTGCAGATCGCCCGGACGAAGGACGCGTATGTCTACGAGAACCCGCGCGCCCTGCCGCGCGTGCTTCTCGTCACGGAAGCGCAGCAGGCCGATTTCGGCGCGATCCTGAAGAGCGGCCAGTGGCCGGCGGGCTTCGACCCGCGCCGCACCGTCCTCTTGGACAAGACGCCGCCGCCCATGCCGACCGGCCCAGCGCAGGCCGGAAGCGTGCGCATCCGCAATTACGGCACGACCGAGGTGCTGCTGGAGGCCGACGCGCCGCGCGGCGGCTTCGTCGTGCTGAACGATGTCTGGCAACCCTGGTGGCAGGTCGAGGTCGACGGCAAGCCGGCCGAGCTACTGCGCGCCAACGTCATCTTCCGCGCCGTGAAAGTGCCGCCCGGCCGCTCGACGGTGCGCTTCGTCTTCCGCCCGCTCGACGGGCTCTATCACGCGATCGGCGAGCGGATCCGCAAGGCGAACCCGCCGCCGGTCTGATCAGCCCAGCGCCGCCATCGCCGCGACCGGCAAGGGCCGATGCCTCGCCAGCACCCGCGCGAGCCCGTCCGGCACGACAGCGCCGTCGCGGATCGTCTCGTCGCGATGGATGCCGCCGGCGATGAACAGGCTATCGAAGCCCATCATCTTCGCGCCGGCGAGATCGGTGCGGACCGCATCGCCGATCACCAGCACGCGCGCCGGATCGACATCGCGCCCGCCCCGCGCCTCGCGGGCAGCAGCCAGCGCGAGGTCATAGGCCGGACGATGCGGCTTGCCGGCCCAGGCGACGTGGCCGCCGAGCTCTTCATAGATCGTCGCCAGCGCCCCGGCGCAGGGTAGCAGGTCATGGCCGACATGGACGACGAGGTCGGGATTGCCGCAGATGAAGGGCAGTTCGCGCTTGGCGAAACGCGACAGCAGCGGCCGGTACTGCTCCGGCTGCTCGCGGCGGTAGTCGTTGAGCTCGGTCGCGACGACGAACTCAGCCTCGTCCTCGCCGACGATCTCGACGTCGAAGCCCGCGAACACCGCCCGGTCCTGCGGCCAGCCGATATGATAGGCCTTGCGCAGATGCGTCTCGGCGATCAGCGCCCGCGTCACGTCGCCCGAAGTCACCAGCCGGTCCCAGGCGGCGCGCGGCACGCGCTTGCTGTCGAGCACCCCGGCGATCTGTTCCGACGGCCCCGGCGCGTTCGAGAGCAGCACCACCGTGCCGCCGCCCTCGCGATAGCGCATCAGGGCGTCGCAGGCCGGATCGAGCGCCAGCACGCCGTCATGGACGACACCCCAGACATCACTGATCAGCACGTCGTAGCGGGCGAGCAGCGCGCCTGCTTCCATCAGGACTGGAACGCTCATGCCCGGCCGGCCGCCTCTTGCGCGATCCGCGCTTCCACGTCGGCCCGGCGCGGCAGCGGCGCCACCGCGCCGTACCCTTGCGTCGACAAGGCCGCTGCGACATTGGCATAGGCGCCGGCGATGAAGGCATCGCCAGTGCGGATGTATTCGGCGAGGAAGGCGCCGTCATAGCAGTCGCCGGCGCCGGTGGCGTCGATCGCATCGACCTTGATCGGCACGAAGCGCTGGCGGCTATCCGGCGTCGCGACCAGCGAGCCCTCATGGCCGAGCGTCAGCGCCACGACCTTGGCGCCAAGCTTCAGGTAGAAATCGACGATGGCATCGGGCTGCTCCAGCCCGGTCAGCAATTTGGCGTCGCCATCGCCCGGCAGGACGATATCGGCCATCTCGCAGGCGGCGTGGACGATCGCCCGCGCCCGCGTCAGCGGCCAGAGCTTGAGCCTGAGGTTGGTGTCGTAGGCGGTCAGCACGCCGTTCTCGCGCGCCGTCGCGAAGGCCTCGAACACGGCGTCGCAGGCGCTCGCCGAGATCGCCTGGCTGATGCCGGAGGCCTGGATCACCTTGGCCGAGGCGATCAGATCCTTCGGCAAATTTACCGGGCCGTAGAGGCTCGCAGCCGAGCCGGCGCGCAGATAGGAGAAGACATGGCCCTGCGGGCCGTGGGAGACGAAATAGAGCCCGGTCGGCGCCGACGGGTGAGTCGAGACATGGCTGTCGTCGACGCCTTCCTCAGCCCACGCTGCCCGGAACGTACGGCCCGGCTCGTCATCACCGAGCGCGCCGACATAGGCGACCTTCGCGCCCTGGCGCGCCGCCGCGATCGCGCAATTGGAGGTGTCGCCGCCCAGGCCGAAGCGATAGGCGCCGGCCTCGCCCCGCGTCGCGTTGAACTCGCCGAGGGGCTCGCCGATACAAACGATATCCGTCATGAATCCCAAACCGAGAAGAGCGGCCGCAAGCGCGACCGGCTTCCTCACTAGAACATTGCAGGTCGCGCTGAAAAGGCTTTGGCGGACGGTAGCCTATTCCGCCGCCTCGCGGCTCTCCGAGGCCACCAGCAGCGCATCGGCCAGCCTGACGATCTCCTGGCGCAGCGCCGCCTCGCCCGCCGCCTTGCCGCCGTTCTGCTTGCGCAGCGCCGCGAGTTCGCGCTTGAGCCCGGACCGATCGGCCCGCGCCTGATCGCGAGCGCCCTGCAGGGTGCCGATCTCGGCTTGGAGCGCCTCGGCCACCTCGTCGCGCTCGCGCAGAGCAGCGTGGTGAGCCGACGCCTCGCTGGCCAACTGCTCCTTCAGGCGGGCCTCGGCCACGGCAGCCGCTTCGATCTTGTCTTCCAGCGCCTTGATCCGCGCGAGCGTCTCGGCGTCGTCGGCGGATGCCTGGGTCATGGCCGCTTCCAGTCTTGCGATTTCCGCGCCCAGCTTGACGGCATTCGCATCGGCCGAGCGCAGCGCTGTCTCGGCCTCGTTGGCGCGTGTCGTGAGGGCATCGGCCCGCAGCCTCTCGCTGTCGCGGTCGAGCTTCATGGCGGAAAGGCTCGTGCGCGCCTCGGCGAGCGCCGCCTCCGCCGTGGCGAGCCGGGCCGAGAAGTCGTCGCGCTCGCCCTCCAGCTTGAGCCGCAGCGTGACCGCTTCGACCAAGGCGAGGCGCTGGCGATCATGCTCGCTGTTCAACGTCGAGAGCGTCTGGTCACGTTCGGCGAGCGTCGCTTCGATCCTGCCGTGCAAGGCTCTGAGCTCGGCGAGCTCATGATTGCGGGCTGCGAGGTCGGCCGAGCTGCCACTGAGCGCCTGGCGAATGTCGGCGAGTTGCGCCTCCACCGCCGCGAGATCGCCGACGCGGCTCGACAAAGTCGCCTGCGTGGTCTGGTGACCGGCGTCTTCCCTGGCCAGGGCCTCGCGCGTCTGCGTCAGCTCCTGCGTCCTCTCCGCCAACTCAGCGTCGAGCGCCTCGACCCGTCGCTTGCGCTCCGCCAGATCGGTTTCCAGACGGGAGATCGTCATGTCACGCCTGCCGATCTCGTTCATCGCGCCGGCCCTGGCGGCGAAGCCGCTCTCGGCCTTCTGCTCGAGCGTCCGCTCGCGGATCGCCAATTCGGCGCGCAGATGGTCGCGGTCGGCGGCGATCTCGGCGAGCGACAGCGGGAACGCGGCTTCGGCCCGTCGCCGCGCCAACCGGTCGGCCCGGCGGCTCAGCGCCGGCAATGCCGCGAGGGCAAGCAGGCTGGCCGACAGGAAGCCGAGCGCGACGAGCATGACGGCTTCGATCAAGGCAGGGCTACTCCCGTTTCTGCGATCAGCCCGGCATCAGGCTGCCATGGTCTGAGAGATAAGGCCAGCAATGCCGAATTATCAGGTCAGAACGGGTTCCAGGTCGCCTCGGGTGTGAATTTCAGATAGCCGAGGTTGACGCCGAGCCGCCAGCCGACGCCCGTGCGGATCGGCACGACCATGACGCCGCCGGCGGTCAGCGCGGTAAAGCCGAAACCACCGACGAAATAGACCGAGCCGTCGACGCCGCCGAAACGCTGATAGAGCGCGCCCACGCTCGGCAGATTGTAGACCAGCATCATCGTGCGGGCGCCGTCGCCGCCGAAGTCGAAGCCGACCGAGGGCCCTTGCCAGAATACCTTGCGGTCACCGGCATTGCGCGTGAACAGCGTGCCCTCGCCAAAGCGCAGGCCGCCGACGAAAGCGCCCGACGCCTCCTGGCCGAGCACATAGCCGTTTGGCTCGCCCCAGCGGCGCACGGCTTCCTCGACCGTCAGAGCAAAGCCGCGCGAAACATTGCCGAAGAACTGGTGGCCAGAGCTGACCAGTTCGTTCTGGGTGAAGGAGCGCTCGGCCGGCTGGGCGGCAGCGGGACCGGCGGCAAGGCCCGCGCCGAGCAGCAGGGCGCTGGCGAGCAGGGTGCGGCGGGTATGGTTCATCTCATCGTCTCCAGGCAAGCGCCGGGCATGGGCATTCGGCCTCCTGCCGGGATGGCGTCGACGGCGGGTCGTGCGAATCCTCACGACCGCGGTAACCTCCTGGATACGCCGTATGTGTATCCAAGCAGTGAACTGCGGCGCAGGACGCGCCGTGACGCGACACAAACCAAGGATTGGTGGGCGATGAAGGCCGCAGCAAGGCATGCCGGGATCGTGATCGCCGGTATTGTGGCGGGCTGTGTTTTGCTTCTGGCCGCGCAGACGAGCCAGGCATCGACCCTTCCTTCAGGCCTGCCGGAACTCCCCGGTGTTGGCGAAGCCATGCAGCGCGACAACCGCACCGGCCTTGCGCTCTCCGGCTTCGATCCCGTCGCCTATTTCCTGAACGACGCCGCGGTGCCGGGGCTGCCCGACTACGAGCTGACCCATGCCGGGGCAGTCTGGCGCTTCGCCAGCGCCGCCAATCGCGACGCCTTCCGGGAAGCGCCCCAGATCTACACCCCGCGCTTCGGCGGCTTCGATGCCAGCGGCGTGGCGGATGGACGCGCAATCGACGCCGATCCGCATCGCTTCGTCGTCATCGGCTCGCAGCTCTATTTCTTCCGCAGCGACGAGAACCGCCGGCGTTTCGTCACCGAAGCTGCCTTGCGAGCGCAGGCCCAGCAGCGCTGGCCTGCCGTCGCGACCTCGATCGCGCGCTGAACCGGGTCAGGCGCAGCGACAGGCCGCCGCCTTCTCGATAGCGAGCCTGGCCAATCTCTCGCAGCCGGCCGCGACGAAGGGTGGATTGCGGAAATCGCGATCGACATTGCCGTAAACAGGCTTTTCGCCGTCGAGGGTCAGCACCACGCCGCCCGCAGCACTGAGGATCGCATCGCCGGCAGCGATATCCCACTCCATGGTGGCGCCGCCGCGCACATGCAGGTCCGCCTCACCCGACGCGATCAGGCCGAATTTCACCGCGGACGATACCGGAGCACCATCGCCCTTGGCCACAGCCGCCGCGACTCCCGCACTGATGGTGTCGCCATGGAAACGGCTCACCAGCATCAAAGGCCCCTCTGCCGGCTCGGTCCTGACATGGACCACGCGCGGCGCACCGAGCGCAGCCGCTTCGGCATCCAGCACCTGGGCGAAACTCCGCTCGCCGCCATACCAGAGTCGACCGAGAGCAGGCGCGGCGATCGCCCCGGCGAGCGGGCGCCCGTCCCGGATCACGGCGATGGCGACGCAATAGCTGTCGCCGGAGGCGAGGAACTCGCGCGTGCCGTCGAGCGGATCGAGCAGGATGAAGACTCCCGCCGGCGCGACGTCACCGACACTCTCCTCGCTGATCACCGGAAAGCCCGGCAGCAGTTCGGCCAGCGCCTGCTTTGCGGCGAAATCGGCGGCGAGGTCGGCCGAGCAGACGGGTGAACCGTCGGCCTTGAGCTTGACGTCGCGCGCCGCCCGCTTCGCCAGCAGCACCGCAGCCGTGCGCCGCGCCGCCTCACCGAGCGCGCGGGCGAGCCCATCCCGTTCGGTCAGGCGCGGATCGTCTTGAGCGATGGTCATTGTCGAACCAGTCTCGCCGGCGCCAAGTGCCAGAGATCAATCCATGCCGGGTGGCGCCTCCGGCGATATTCTCCTGTTAGCTAGTGCATGTGGGGTTAAAGGAAAAGCCGGCTCGCCTTCTGGCAGCCATCTTGCCCGGGCATGCCGGGACGTGCGCTGTCCTCCCGGGGGCCGAGGCTATGGTTAACCAGCTGCAAACCAGCCTGGCGCATGCTGCACCATCGATATGGGGCGCCCGCCGCCCTGATTCTCTTGACCGCAGGACCGGATCATGACCGCCATCTCGCTCGAGCCGCTCGATCTGGCCGCACTTCTCTGCAGCCGCGTCTGCCATGACGTGATCAGCCCGGTCGGCGCGATCGTCAACGCGCTCGAAGTGCTCGAGGAAGACGATCCCTCGATGAAGGACTTCGCGCTCGACCTGATCAAGAAGAGCGCGCGCAACGCTTCGGCCCGGCTGCAGTTCGCCAGGCTCGCCTTCGGCGCTGCCGGCTCGGCCGGCGCGATGATCGATCTCGGCGATGCCGGCGCCGTCGCCAACGGCTTCCTCAACGACGAGAAGCTCTCGCTCGACTGGGAGGCACCGCGTGCGCTCCTGCCGAAGAACCAGGTCAAGCTGGTGCTCAACCTGCTCGTGCTGGCGACCCAGGCGATCCCGCGCGGCGGCAAGATCACCTGTCGCTGCACCGTCACCGGCGAGCAGGGCAGCTTCGCTATCACCGCCACCGGCTCGCACGCACGCATTCCGGCCCATGTCGAAGATCTGATCGCCGGCCGCTCCGAGACCGGCGCCATCGACGCCCATGCCGTCCAGCCGCTCTACACGGGCATGGTTGCGCGTGCGGCCGCAATGAAGATCGCCTTCGCGATCGACGGCGACACGGTCAGCATCAGTGCAGAGCCGGCCTGAAGACTGGCGGAACAGGCTCGCAGGGCGCGATACGGCGCGGTTTCCGCTCGCTCTCAACCGATCATAAACCCTTGCACCGCAATATCCGCGGCAGCATCGGTGACGTGAGTGAGCGGTCCTTGCATGGACGAGTTGCTGCAAGAGTTTCTCGGCGAGACCGGCGAGCACCTCGACATGGTCGACCGGGAGCTCGTCCGTTTCGAGCAGGAGCCGAACAACGGCGACATCCTGCGCAACATCTTTCGGCTCGTCCACACGGTCAAAGGCACCTGCGGCTTCATCGGCCTGCCCCGGCTGGAGGCGCTGACCCATGCGGCCGAATCCGTCATCGGCCAGTTCCGCGACGGCGCGAGCGTCTCCTCGAGCGCCGTCACCGCGATCCTCGAGACGATCGACCGGATCAAGGAGATCATGGCCGAGCTCGCCGAGAAGGGGCAGGAGCCGCCGGGCCATGACGACCAGCTGATCCACGAGCTGCGCGGCCTCGCCGAGCGGGCGAAGCTGGAGCTGGCCACAAAGCCGCAGCAACCGCTCGACCCGGTCGCGGCCTATCTCGCCCGCACGGCCGAGACCAGGGCAGCGGAAGCAGCAGGCTCCGGATCGATCCAGGACGAGATGGATCTCGTCTTCCGTGCCGCACCGAGCCCGCTCGACCAGCCACGACCGCTCAATGGCGAGGATGGGGCTCGCGACGCCAAGGCGGCCGGCCCCGCGACGCTACGCGTCAATGTCGACACGCTCGAGCACCTGATGACGATGGTCTCGGAGCTCGTGCTGACTCGCAACCAATTGCTCGAGATCGCCCGCCGGCAGGAAGATGCCGGCCTGAAGGGACCGCTGCAGCGGCTTTCCCTCATCACCGCCGAATTGCAGGACGGCGTGATGAAGACCCGCATGCAGCCGATCGGCAACGCCTGGTCGAAGCTGCCGCGTATCGTCCGCGACCTCTCCACCGATCTCGGCAAGAAGATCGAACTCGAAATGGAGGGTGCCGATACCGAGCTCGACCGGCAGATCCTCGACCTGATCAAGGACCCCCTCATCCATATGGTGCGCAACTGCGCCGACCATGCGATCGAGGAGCCGCAGGAACGCGCCGCGCTCGGCAAACCGCAAGCCGGCACGATCCGGGTATCCGCCTATCATGAGGGCGGTTCGGTCACCATCGCGATCACCGATGACGGGCGCGGCATGGACGTAGCCCGTATCCGCCGCAAGGCGGTGCAGCGCGGATTGGTGACAGAGGCCGAGGCGGAGCGAATGAGCGAACCGCAGATCCTGCGTTTCGTCTTCCACCCCGGCTTCTCGACCGCCGATACGGTCACGGCCATCTCCGGGCGCGGCGTCGGCATGGACGTGGTGAAGGTCAACGTCGACGCGATCGGCGGCATGATCGACGTCGCCAGCATCGCCGGTACGGGCACCACGATCACGATCAAGATCCCGCTGACCCTGGCGATCGTCTCGGCCCTGATCGTGGCGACCGACGGCCAGCGTTACGCCATCCCGCAAGTGGTCGTCCGCGAGCTCGTGCGGGTCAAGGCCAATGGCGAGCACCGCATCGAGCGCATCAACAACGCGCCCGTGCTGCGCCTGCGCGACAGGCTTCTGCCGATCGTCCCGCTCGCCGGGGTGATGGGCAAGGCCGACACGAGCGGCACCGACGATGGCTTCATCGTGGTGACGCAGGTCGGCGAGCGCCAGTTCGGCATCCTGGTCGAGTCGGTGTTCCACACCGAGGAAATCGTCGTCAAACCGATGTCGACCCGGCTGCGGCATATCCCGCTGTTCTCCGGAAACACGATCCTCGGCGATGGCGCGGTGGTGCTGATCGTCGACCCCAACGGCGTCGCTCGCCTCGTCGGCGTGGCGACGCCGCAGGACGAAGCGGCGCCCGCCCTTCCCGGCGATGCCGTCCGCCCTGTCGAGCGCACCACCATGCTGGTTTTCCGCGCGGGCCAGGACCGGGTGAAGGCCGTGCCCCTGTCCCTGGTCACGCGGCTCGAAGAGGTCGAGGCTGGGCAGTTCGAGAGCGGAGGCGGACGCACGCTGCTCAACTATCGCGGACGGCTGATGCCGGTCCTCCCGGTCGAAGGCGTCGAGCTTCGGCAAAGCGGACTGCAGCCGCTGGTCATCTTTTCCGAGCAGGATTTCAGCATGGCGCTGGCGGTCGACGCCATCGTCGACATCGTCGACGAGGTTCTCGACGTCGAGATGCTCGCTTTGCCCGAGCAAGGGCTGCTCGGATCGGCCATCATCCGCGGCCGCGCCACCGAGATCCTCGACCTCGCCCATTACCTGCCCAAGGCCAATCCCAACTGGCTCCGCTTGCGCCGGGACGGCGCGGACGGCCCGCGCGTCCTGCTGATCGAGCCATCCGAGTTTCTGCGCGAGATGCTCGCCCCGGTGCTGAAGGCCGCGGGCCTGCAGGTCATTCACGCGGCCGACATCGCGATGGCGCCGGGCCTGGCTTCCGGCAGCGCCGAACTGAATGCCGTGGTGATCGACCTCGACCGCGACGCCGAGGCCGCCTTCGCCCTCGCCGCGCGGCTGCGTGCCGAGGATCGACATGCCAAGCTGCGCATCATCGGCCTGGCCAGCCTGCCGACACCCGAGCTGCATGTCGCAGCGGCACATGCGGATTTCGACGAGGTGGTGGCCAAATTCGATCGGCGCGCACTGATCGCGGAGCTGGCGGAAAACCGTCATGGAATGAGGCGAGCCGCATGACCGAAGCGACCGGCGACACCGAAACCGGCGTGACGTCCTTCGAGGACTCGCTCGACTACGTCACGGTCACGATCGGCGGGCAGCTGCTCGGCCTGCCGATCGAGCGTGTCCAGGACGTGTTCATCGCGACCCGCATCACTCCGGTACCGCTGGCGCCGCCCGAGATCATCGGGCTCATCAATCTGCGCGGACGCGTCGTCACGGCGATCTGCATGCGCCGGCGGATGGGCCAAACGAATCAGCCCGGCGACCAGACCGGCAGCGCCGATGAAGTCACCGCAGTCGGCATCGATCAGGGCGGCGAGGCCTTCGCCCTCATCGTCGACGCGGTCGGCGAGGTGATGCGCCTGAAACGGTCGACCTTCGAGCCCGTACCGATCCATCTCGATCGCGCCTGGGCGAGCTTGGCCAAGGGCGTCCACCGCCTCGACGATCGTCTTCTGGTCGTCATCGACGTCGACACTGTCCTCAACATCGAACTGCCGGTCGCCGCCTGACGCCGACCCGCCGCCTGGAGCCTAGTGATGAAATATTGTCTCGTCGTCGACGACTCCGCGGTCATCCGCAAGGTCGCCCGCCGCATCCTCGAAGGGCTGCAGTTCCGGATCGCCGAGGCCGAGGATGGCGCGCGCGCGATCGACGCCTGCAAGGGCGAAATGCCGGATGCGATCCTGCTCGACTGGAACATGCCGATCATGGACGGCTATGATTTCCTGCGGAACCTCCGCCAGATGCCGGGCGGCAAACGGCCCAAGGTCGTGTTCTGCACCACCGAGAACGACATCGCCCATATCGCGCGCGCGATGCATGCTGGCGCCGACGAATACATCATGAAGCCGTTCGACAAGGAGATCGTGGCCTCGAAATTCCATCAAGTCGGCCTGCTCTGAAGTCGCGCGGCATGCAACGCTCCCGCTTCCCGACTGCGCAGTCGCGATGATCTCCGTACCAAGCATCACCGATCCGGTCGGCGCACGTCCGAGCACGGTCGTGATCGCCGACGATTCCGTCGTGGTGCGGGGACTGTTCGCACGCTGGCTCGGCGAGAGCGGTCGCTTCCATGTCGTCGGTGTCGCCGGGGATGGCGAAGCCGCCATCGAGCATGCCGGACGCCACCATCCCGATATCATGGTGCTCGACCTCGACATGCCTGTGCTCGACGGTGTCGAGGCACTGCCGCGGATCGTCCGGGAGAGCCCGAAGACGGCGGTATTGCTGACGACCACGCTCACCGAGCGCAATGCGAAGCTGGCCATGCAATGCATGAGCATGGGTGCCGTCGACGTGCTGCCCAAGCCGGACAGCCGTAGCGGCCTGACCTTGTCGCTCGATTTCCGCAGCGAGCTGCTCGGCAAGCTCGGAAGCATCGCGCAATCCCGCCGTAATGGCGGAACCATCGCCGAGAACGCCCAGAGCATCCCGCCGCAGAACGGCGTCGCCGACCTGCGCCCGCTGGTGTCCGTGATGCCGCGCTATCTCGTCATCGGCGCCTCGACCGGTGGTCCGCGCGCCGTCGCAAGGGTGCTGGGCGATCTCGGTGAAGCCGTCGCGAACCTGACCACGCTGGTCGTCCAGCATATGCCGCCGCTCTTCACCGCCTCTTTCGCCGACCAGATCGCGGCCCAGCTCGGAGTTCCCGCGCGCGAACCCCATGATGGCGAGCGGCTGGCGCGCGGCGTGATCTATGTCGCTCCGGGGGGGCGTCATCTCGGCATCGAGCGCAAGCTCGGACACATCGTCGCCAGCGTTAGCGACGGCCCGCCGGTGCATTTCTGCCGTCCGGCGGTCGATGTGCTGTTTGGCGAAGCCGCGCGCCATCTCGGCCCCGCCGCGCTCGGCCTGATCATGACCGGCATGGGCAGCGACGGAACCGACGGGGCCATCGCCTTGCGCCGCGCCGGCGCCGCTGTGATCGCGCAGGACGAAGCCTCCAGCACCGTCTGGGGCATGCCGGGCTCGGTCATGCGCGCCGGGCAAGCCAGCGCGGTCCTGCCGCTCACCGGCATCGGTCCTGCCATCCGCGCCCTCGTCGGCGGGAGGCAGCCCGCATGACGGAGTTCGACTTCGACTTCCTGCGCGTGCTCCTTCAACGCCGCTCCGGCCTCTCCCTCAGCACGGAGAAGCGCTATCTCGTCGAAAGCCGGCTCGGCATGCTCTGCCGCCGGCGCGGCATCGCGGGCATCCCGGCGCTGGTGACGCTGCTGCGCACCAGCCCCGCCTCGGAGCTGGAGGCCGCCGTCATCGAGGCGATGACGACCAACGAGACCCTGTTCTTCCGCGACCGCACGCCATTCGATCTGTTTCGCAACGTCATCCTTCCGGAAAAGCTCGCCGCGAATACCGAGAGCCGGACACTGCGCATCTGGTGCGCGGCGGTTTCGACCGGCCAGGAAGCCTATTCACTCGCCATGCTGCTCGATGAGGCCGTCGACCGCTTCGCCGGCTGGACGATCGAGATTCTCGGAACCGACATCTCCGCCGACGTCCTCGATCGGGCGCGCCAGGGACTCTACAGCCAGTTCGAGGTGCAGCGCGGCCTGCCGATCCAGCTCCTGCTCAAGCATTTTCGGCAGGAAGGCGACAAATGGCGTCTTTCGGAGCGGATCCGCGACATGGTCACGCTCCAGCAGCACAACCTGCTCGAATCGAACCATCAGTTCGGCCAGTTCGACATCATCTTCTGCCGCAACGTGCTGATCTATTTCGACGTCCCGACCAAGGCGCGGGTGATGTCGGCGCTCGCCGAGCGGCTGGCCAGGAATGGCGCTTTCATCCTCGGCGCGGCCGAGACGGTCATCGGCATTACGACCACGCTGGTGCCGGATCCAAAGCACCGCGGCATCTATCGGGACGCGTCATCGACCACCCAGGCGCGGCGAGCGGGCCCCTTCGGCGCGCTGGAGCGCAACAACGGCCCCCTTCCCCCGCTCAAGTCAGCCAGAACCTGACAGAGGCCCCGGGACGCCTTCCCGCCGCCCTTGCCTAACCGCGCAAACAAAAACCCCGCCTCGCGGCGGGGTCCCCGTTCACCTGTCGTGTACATCCGACGATCAGGCGATCTAACTGGTAGGCGTCGATGATGACGCCGTTATGACGTGGGTCAGGCCGGGATGCGCTCTTCGGCCTCGCTGGGTTCGCGCAGCACATAGCCGCGGCCCCAGACCGTCTCGATGTAGTTCTTGCCGTCGGAGGCGTTGGCGAGCTTCTTGCGCAGCTTGCAGATGAAGACGTCGATGATCTTCAGCTCGGGCTCGTCCATGCCGCCATAAAGGTGGTTCAGGAACATTTCCTTGGTCAGCGTCGTGCCCTTGCGCAGCGAGAGCAGCTCCAGCATCTGATATTCCTTGCCGGTCAGATGCACGCGCTGGGCATCGACCTCGACCGTCTTGGTGTCGAGGTTGACGACGAGGTCGCCGGTCGTGATCACCGACTGGGCATGGCCCTTCGAGCGGCGCACGATGGCGTGGATACGGGCGACGAGCTCGTCCTTGTGGAACGGCTTGGTCAGGTAGTCGTCGGCGCCGAAGCCGAGGCCCTTCACCTTGTCCTCGATGCCGGCGAGGCCGGAGAGAATCAGGATCGGCGTCTTGACCTTGGCGACGCGCAGGGAGCGCAGCACCTCGTAGCCCGACATGTCCGGCAGGTTCAGGTCGAGCAGGATGATGTCGTAGTCGTAGAGCTTGCCGAGATCGACGCCCTCTTCGCCCAGATCGGTCGTGTAGACGTTGAAGCTCTCGGACTTCAGCATCAGCTCGATGCTTTGAGCGGTCGCGCTATCGTCTTCGATCAGCAGAACCCGCATGTCACGTCCCCAATTTCGCCCCGAGGCCAGCGATCCCGTTGAACCACCCAAGACCCTCGTAGTCCTGGGGACGAACGCTTGCCCGATGAAACGCCACGCGACACGCTACGGGGAAATGGTTAACAAACCCTGATTCCCGGGCGCAAGCGCTTCTTGGCAAAAGGTTGACGATCCTTGTCGAGGTGAGTCGAATTTGACACGGATCGTGTGAGCTTCGGCCGCGAAAGCACCTTTCGCGTAAGCTCGCGTCGAGGAAACAGGCGTAATATCGCCCGGCTCTCCGGCGCAGCTTCGAAACGCAGTGTTAATCACTCCGCTTAATGGAAGGTAAACGGCAGGGATCATGAGCAGCGCTTCGCCTGGCCAGGACCGGTTATCCACACTCGCCACGATGATCGGCGAGCTGGAGGCGACATCCGTCTATGGCCGCGTCACTGCCGTGCGCGGCCTGCTGGTCGAAGTCTCCGGGCCGATCGCGGCGATGAGCCTCGGCGGACGCGTCGGCATCGAAATCGCTCCCGGTGTCCGCGTCCCCTGCGAGGTCATCGGTTTCTCCGGCGAAAAGGCGCTCGTCATGCCCTATGGCGGGCTCGATGGCGTGCGCCGCGGCTGCCCGGCCTATGTCGACCGCGCCGTGGCTGGCTTGCGCCCGACCATGGCCTGGCTCGGCCGTGTGGTCGATGCGCTCGGCCGGCCGGTCGACGGTGGCCCGCCGCTGCCCCAGGGCGAGCGCACCATCCCCTTCCGCAACGACCCGCCGCCGGCCCATGCGAGACGGCGCGTCGGCCCGCCGCTCGATCTCGGCGTGCGCGCCCTCAATACCTTCCTGACCTGCTGCCTCGGCCAGCGCATGGGCATCTTCGCCGGCTCCGGCGTCGGCAAATCCGTGCTTTTGTCGATGCTGGCGCGCTATGCGCGTGCCGACGTCAACATCATCGGCCTGGTCGGCGAGCGCGGCCGCGAGGTCCAGGAGTTCCTGCAGGACGATCTCGGACCGGACGGTCTCGCCCGCTCGATCGTCGTCGTCGCAACCTCGGACGAGCCGGCGCTGATGCGCAAGCAGGCAGCCCTGACGACGCTGACCCTCGCCGAGTTCTTCCGCGACCAGGGCCTGCAGGTGATGTGCCTGATGGATTCGGTCACGCGCTTCGCCATGGCGATGCGCGAGATCGGCCTCGCCGCCGGCGAGCCACCTACGACCAAAGGCTATACCCCGACCGTCTTCGCCGAGCTGCCGCGCCTGCTCGAACGGGCCGGCCCCGGTACCGGCGACGGCGCGATCACCGGCCTCTTCACCGTGCTGGTCGACGGCGGTGACCATGACGAGCCCGTCGCCGACGCCGTGCGCGGCATTCTCGACGGCCATATCGTCATGGAGCGCTCCATCGCCGAGCGCGGCCGCTATCCGGCGGTCAACATCCTGAAATCGGTGTCGCGGACCATGCCGCGCTCCTGCGACCCGCTCTATTATCCCGTCGTGCAGAAGGCCCGCGCCACGCTCGCGACCTATGCCGACATGGAAGAACTGATTCGGCTCGGCGCCTATCGCCAGGGCGCCTCCGCCGAAGTCGACGAGGCGATCCGGCTCAATCCCGAGCTCGAAGCCTTCCTCAAGCAGGCCAAAGACGAGGCGACCGGCCTCGCCGACGGTTATTCCCGGCTCGCCCGGATCATGGGGATGTGATTCGCTTCACAGCCGGCCGACATGGGCCAGCAGAGCCGTCGCCTGCGGCGAAGCCCAATCCGCCTCACCAAGCATGTAGCCGCGCACGCCGCCGCGCCGGTCGGCGACATAGATCACCGGAAGCCCCTCCGCGGCCGAGATCGGCTGCCGCGCTCCCGATCCGGCAATGGCCTTGCCGGCACGGTCGTAGAAGACCGGCAGCCGCCTGATGCCGAGGCGCCCGAGATAGTCCCTGACATGCGTCAGATCGCGCTCATCCGTGCTGATGGTCACGAGCTCGACCTCGTTCGTCCTGAAGCCCGCGAGCTGCCGCTCGAAGCGTGGCAGAGTGATTCGGCAGACCGGGCACCAGGTCGCCCAGAGATAGATGAGACTGACCTTGCCCGGTACTGGCTGAGCGATGGCGGGCCGGCCGTCGAGGCTCTGCAGGGAAAGCGGCGCCATCGTCTCGACCGGGTCGAGCTCGATGAACTGATAGCGCGCCGTCCGGAATTGCGGCAGGCGCGCTTCGGCAGAGCCGGCCCCTGCGAGCAGTCCCAATGAGGCCTGCAGGGCAAGGCGGCGGGTCAATGAACCAGGTGGCATCTCGTCTTGCGATCGCTCTCATCGGAAGGGCTCGTGATAAGTCGGTGCGCGTCGTGCGCCCAGGCACGATCACGTCAGTGACGCTGCCGATCTTGTCGTTTCCGAGACGGGTTAGGTTCGCAGCCGCCGCACCAGCGTGATCATCGCGAGCAGTGCGAAGCTCTGGATCGCTGCCGACACCATGAGCGTGCCGGACGCCCCCAGACGCTCCACCATCAACGCGAACAAGAGGGGCGCCGCAGCGAAGGTCAGGTTCTGCGGCACGGTCAGGCGACCGAGCATCGCGCCGAAGCCGTTGCGGCCGAACAGTGCCAGCGGCAGCGTTGCCCGCGCGACCGCGATCACACCCATCGCGGCGCTGAACAGCATGACGAAGGCGATCGCGAAGGCGCTGGAGCCGGGTGCGACCGCCATCAGCAGGCAGGCGGCAGGTCCGAGCGCGAGGCCGGCCAGCGCCACCCGCTCGACCGGGAGACGCTCACCCGCCACCGCATCGACTGCGCGCGCCACCAGGGTCGCGGGTCCGCTCAGCGAGGCGATCGTCACCGCAGCGGCACCGCCGATCCCGGCGCCCTGCATCAGGCCGATGATGTGCAGCGGCAATCCCCAGGAGACGAGTCCGCTCGCCGAGAAGCTCAGCGCCAGCAGCCAGAACATTGCCCGCCGCTCGCCGGGCGGCACCCTGCCCTGCTCCTCGGCCGGCACCGCCGATGGTCCGGGATCGGCCAATGGCTTGGCGCGATAGGCCGGGATGGCGAGATGGATCGGCAGCACGATCACGAGCTGGATCGCGGCGAAGACGAAAAGGCAGGCACGCCAACCATAATCGGCGCTGAGCCAGGCGGTCAGCGGCCAGAACACGCTGGAGGCGAGGCCGGTCACCAGCATCATCAGCCCGATGACGCGGCGGGTGCGCTCGCCCATCAATTGCGCCACCGTGACATTGCCGGTGTTGGCGAGCTGCATCGCATGACCGATGCCGATCACGAACCAGGTCAAGAGATAGCTGATCGGCCCCTGTGCCAATGCCAGCAGCGCGAGCCCCAGCGCCGAGATCAGCGCGCCCAGCGCCATTGCGTGGCGCGTACCGCGCCGGTCGAGATGGCGACCGAGCACGGGCGAGATCACCGCCCCGATCACCAGCAGGATGGTGATGCCGCCGAAGACGACTGTCGGACTGAGCCCGATCTCGCGCTCGAGATAGCCGGCCAGAACCGAGGGCGAATAATAGATCGAGCCCCAGCCGATGATCCGCGTCAAGGCGAGGCCGGCCAGCAGCAAACTATATTCGGGGAGGCGGGGCGAGGCGGGCAAGGACGTGTCCGGCGCGCCGATGAGCGCGCTCCTTGTTTTGATTCGCCTCAGATTAGCGGGAGCTGCGTCCGGCCGGCAGGGCCCACCGCGCACCGCTTGCATGCATCGAAAGCGAGCGATCCCGGTAAGGAACGATCAACCTCCTTGCGCCATTGTACTTTTCGTCTCGCGGAGGTGTTCCGGCGGCGAACCGAGGGGTCGGAGCGCTGCCATGCGTAATCAGGAGTTGGGCACGACATGAAGTCGCGAGAGACCCTTTTGCGTCTCAAACGCTTCCAGGTGGACGAAAAGCGTCGCCGGGTGAGCCAGATTGAGATGATGATCGCGGAATTCAACCGGATGGCTGGAGACCTCGATCGCGAGATCCAGAACGAAGAGACGCGCGCCGGCATTTCCGATCCGGCCCATTTCGCCTACCCGACCTATGCCAAGGCGGCACTCGGCCGTCGCGACAATCTGCGCCAGTCCGCCGATAATCTGCAGGGCCAGCTCGACGAGGCCAAGGCCGAGCTGCAGGACGCCTTCGAGGACATGAAGAAGGTCGAGATCCTCGACGATCGCGAGCGCGCCTCCGAACGTGCCGCCGAGGCGGCCCGCGACCAGGCGATGATGGACTCGATCGGCCTGCGCTCGCGCGCCTGAGCGCAAGCCTATTCGATCACCGGACAATGCGGGACGGCGCTGCGCGGCATCGCCCCGCCGAGGCGTGGATCGTCGACCACTTCGATCCCGCGCTTGAACGCCGTGAAGCCCGAACGCTGGTAGAACTCGACCGCACCCTGGTGGTCGAGGGTGCAGGTATGCACCCAGAAGCGCCCGATCGGCCGCGCCCAGGCGCGCTCGAGTGCGCGGTTCATCAGCCAGCGCCCGGCTCCCTTGCCGACCACGCTCTCGTCCAGGCCGAAAAAGGTGAGTTCGCCCTCATCCGGCTCCCTGAAATCGAGCTCGAGCAGGCCGACATCGCGCCCTTCGAAGCGCACCGCGAAGAACTCGACCGCGGGGTCGCCGAGGATCGCCTGCAACTCCGCGACCGGCTTGACCAGCCGGCTGAACCACATCCAGCGCTCGCCGAGCAGGCGATAGACGGCAAGATAGCGCGCAACGTCCTCGCGCCCGATCTCTTCCAGCGAGAAGCCCTCGACGCCTGGCGGATCGTGCCGCCGTGTCGGGGCCGAGACCATTTCGAGCGAGGTCACGACCGCGGCGATCTTGCCGGCCGGCAGGTCGGTGGTGCCGTTCAGGCTGATGGCGAAGGTCTCGGACATGGGCTCAAGCGAGGCTGGTGGCGTGGAGCAGCCGCATCGGTACGGCCGCAACTCATCTGCTACCGCCTGGCGCCGATTCCGTCGAGGAGGGTCGCGACCGCGAGCCCGGCGATCTGCTCGCTGCTGGCCCCGCTGGCGCGGCTCCATTCCGGCACGCGGTTCAGCCCGCCGAGGAAATACGGCACCAGCAGCCGTAGATCGTGGCCGCCCCCGGCCTCCCCACTGGCGACGCCACCGGCGAACAGGTCGTGCCAAAGCTGGGCGTATTTCTCGCGCATCTTGCGGCTGCGCCGTTTGATGACCGGCGGCAAGTGCTCATAGACATGCATGTACCTCTGGTCCTTGCCGACCAGACTGGCGACATGCATCTCCACCGCCGCCGATAGCCTCTGCGCGAAGGGCGCTTCCTTCGGGAGATCGCGGATCGTCCCTGCGACACGCGCATAAAGTGTCTCGATACCCTGATTCAGGATCTCTTCGACGATCTCATCCTTCGACTTGAAGTGGTAATACAGGCTCCCCGCCTTCATATCGACCAGCGCCGCCACAGCGCGCATCGTGCAGGCATCGTAGCCCTCGCGCACGATGATCTCTGCCGCGGCATCGAGGATCTCGGTCCGCATCGGCTTTGGCCTTGCTGTCTCCACCGCACCGGCCCCGCCTGGCCGTCTTCCGTTCCGCGCTCTCATCCTGGATCCGCCCGTCCCCGGCATCCGCGACGATCCGCCCCCTCCGAATCGACCATGCGCCTATCCGGAAGCGCATGATCGCCGTCACTACTTTCCCTTGTGCAATGGATCAAGGCGACAACCTTGCCGCTCAAGCTGAAACTCCATAATCATCGCGCGAATATTAAACCAAACGATAGTTTGGATCGACTTGATCCGAGCATTTCAGCCAGTTTCGAGCCTACTGAAATCACCCAAATCTGCTCGCCGTCAGCGGATGTACCTGCGCATAACGGGCCGTCTTCGTAGCAGCGGATGCGGCGCCGGCCAACAGGCCAAGACCTCCCGATCCCTCAGCGCTCTCCCGGTGTACCTTTTCGCTCGTGCTTGCTGGCGGCGAGGCCTTCAGGGTCGTCGGGCTCATAGGGCGCGTGCGGTCCGGTCGGGTGTGCGGAGCGCGGATTTGGCCCCGCGCGCCGCTGCTCGTGCGCGCCGGACTGGCCAGGACGTGGCGCGGTAACAAACGCGGCAGGCGTATCGGTCAGACGATTGTTGTGCTTGTTCGGCATGAGGCAGTCCTCCCTTTCAGGGTGAACCGCCTCGCGCCAGCAGAGTTCCGATACGCCGGTTATGCCACCGCGCTGGTATCGGCGTGGAGCGAGAAACCGCTGCCCCCCGGCTCCCCCAATTCCGGGCGAAGCGTCATCGCCGGGATCAGGTAGTCGCCGAAATTCTGGCGGCGGTAGCGGATCGGCGCAGTCGTCTCCAATGTCCGCATGCGCTCGCGAAGCTGCTCGGCTGCCCTTTCGAAATCCGCCTCCTTGAAGCGGTCGACCCGGTAGACGACGTGAGGCGGCAGCACCTCGTAGCCGGGGTAGTAGAGGATGCCGTGATTGATCGGAAAGAGCAGGTCGTCGATCGGTCCGTTGATACCGCGGGAGGAATAGTGCTCCTCCCAGCCGCCGGCCGTGACGAGCAGCATGGCGCGCTTGCCCGCCAGCGTGCCCTCGCCGAAGCGATTGCCCCAGCGCTTGTCGCTATGCTCGCCGACGCCATAGGCAAAACCATAGGCGAAGACCCGGTCGACCCAGCCCTTGAGGATCGCCGGCATCGTGTACCACCACAGCGGGAACTGCAGGATCAGCGTGTCGGCCCAAAGCAGCTTCTCGATCTCGGCCTTGACGTCGGCAGTCAGCGTGCCTTCGGCGAAGGCCTGCTTCGAGGCCGCGCCGGCAGCGAAGCGCTCGCCTTCCGGCCAGCTCGGGAAATCGGCGCGATCGACCTCGGATTTCCAGCCTTCAGCGTAGAGGTCGCTGACGCGGACCTCATGGCCCTGGGCCTCCAGTTCGGCGACGGCGACATCGCGCAGGGCGCCGTTGAGCGAACGACGTTCGGGATGGGCGAAAACAAGCAGGACCTTCATGGCGGAGCCTTTCCGAGAGGATGAGGCTTTCCAGCTAGGCGCTGCGCTGGCTCTGCACTACAACGGCGCAATGCATATGATCATGCCGCTTTATGGATAAATCAGATATCACGCTGGAGCGGATGCGCAGCTTCGTCCGCGTCGCCGAGCGCGGCAGCCTGTCGGCGGTCGCACGCGAGCTCGGCCTCGGCCAGTCCACGGTGACGCGGCATCTCAACGAGCTGGAAGAGGCACTCGGCATCGCCCTGCTCAGCCGCACGACACGGCGGGTAACGCTGACCGAGGAAGGCAATCGCTACTATCAGAACTGCCTCGCCATCCTGCGTCTGGTCGAGCAGGCCAGCGACGAGGCCCGCAGCACCCGCGACGCCGCGGTGGGTACGGTCCGCCTTTCCTGCACCGCCTCTTTCGGCGTCCTGCATGTCACGCGACTGATCTTTGCCTTCCAGGATCGTCACCCTGGGATCGATATCGACCTCAGCTTGAGCGACGAGCGCATCGATCTCATTCGCGAGGGCATCGACATCGCCATCCGTCTCGGCCCGCTCGCCGACAGCACGCTGAAGCTGCGGCCTCTCGGCCGATCGCAAAGGCTGTTCGTCGCCGCGCCGCATTATCTGGCTCGGCATGGCACCCCGGCCTCACCGGATGACCTCGTCAGGCATCAGGGCATCCGCATGACGAACGTCGCCGGCAGCGGCATGCTCGCCTTTGAAGGCAGTGCCGGCGAGAGCTACAGGATCCCCTTCGACGGGCCATTGCGGGTCGATCACGGATTGGCCGTACGTGAAGCGCTTCTGGCTGGCCGCGGTATCGCGCCTACCCATCGCTGGCTGGTCGACGACCTGCTCACCTCCGGCCAGCTCGAGCCGATCATGACCGGCTACACGCTGCCGAGCGTGCCGCTCAGCATGCTGATCGTCCCTGAGCGGGCGGCCGTCGCCCGCGTCCGTCTGCTGATCGATTTCCTGGCAGCGGAGATCGCCGCCCTGCCCGGCATGGCGCCAACCTGAATTCCGTTCAGCGCAGCAGCGATTGCCCGGTCATCTCGGCCGGCTGCTCCAGTCCGAGCAGCGCAAGCAGCGTCGGCGAGACATCGGCGAGGCGGCCCTCGGCCAGCCCCTTGGCCTGCGAGCCGATCAGCATCACCGGCACCGGGAAGGTCGTGTGGGCGGTGTGCGGATTGCCAGTGACGGGATCGACCATCAACTCGGCATTGCCGTGGTCGGCGGTGACCAGCAGCGCTCCGCTTTTGGCGAGGATGGCATCCGCAATCTGGCCGAGGCTGGTATCGATCGTCTCGACCGCCTTGATCGCTGCCGAAAGCACGCCGGTATGGCCGACCATGTCGGGATTGGCGAAGTTCAGCACGAACAGGTCGTACTGCCCGCTCTCGATCGCTGCGACGACCTTTCCGGTCAGCTCCGGCGCCGACATTTCGGGCTGCAGATCATAGGTCGCGACCTTCGGCGAGGGCGTCATACTGCGCTCCTCGCCGTCGAACGGCTCCTCGCGCCCGCCATTGAAGAAATAGGTGACGTGCGGATACTTCTCGGTCTCGGCGAAGCGGATCTGCTTCAAGCCCGCCTTCGACACCGTCTCACCGAGCCCGTTGGCGAGGCTCTGCGGCGCAAACAGCGCCGGCATGATCGGATCGAGCTCGGAGCTGTAGGAGGTCATCCCGACCGCGCCGACGAGTTTTGGCATGCGCGGACGCGAAAAACCACTGAACGCGGCGAACAGCAACGGCGCCAGGATCTCGCGGATGCGGTCGGCGCGGAAGTTGAAGCTGAGCAGCCCATCGCCATCGGCCATGCCGCTATAGCCGCCGATCACCGCCGGCTTGATGAACTCGTCGCTGACATTGGCGGCATAGGCCGCCTCGATCGCGGAAGCTGCGGTCGGCATCCGCTCGCCCTCGCCGAGCGCCAGCGCCTTCCAGGCGAGTTCGACCCGCTCCCAGCGATTATCGCGATCCATCGCGTAGTAGCGGCCGCAGACCGTCGCGACCTTGACCTCACGCGGCAGGGCGGCTTCCAGCGCCGCGATATACTCCGCCGCCGAGCGCGGCGGCGTATCGCGGCCGTCGGTGAAGACGTGGATCAGCGCCGGAACGCCGGCCGCCACGACGAGCTTCGCCAGCGCCACCGCATGGTCCTGATGGGCGTGGACGCCACCGGGCGAGACCAGGCCGAGGATGTGGCAGGTGCCGCCGCTGGCCTTGAGCCGGCCGATCAGCCCGCTTTCGTCGAGAGCCTGCTTCAGCGTGCCGTCGGTGGCGGCCTGATTGATGCGCGGCAGGTCCTGCATCACGACGCGGCCGGCGCCCAAGTTGAGGTGGCCGACCTCGGAATTGCCCATCTGGCCCTCGGGCAGGCCGACATCCAGCCCGGAGGTGCGCAGGAAGGCGTGCGGCGAGGAAGCCCAGAACCGGTCGAAATTCGGCGTCTTCGCCAGCAGGACCGCGTTGTTGTCCTTGTCGTCGCGCCAGCCCCAGCCATCGAGGATCATCAGCATGACGGGGCGGCTGGACATGCGCGTATCCTGTGCGTCTGCGAACAAGTGCTTGTGCGGATATCACGCTCCGCGCGGCCAAGGCGAGCGCTATCATCCGGAAGCTGGTCATCCCGGCCAAGCCGCGAAGCGGTGCAGAGCCGGGATCCATTCCGGAACGGTTCAGGCATGGATCCCGGGTCTCCCTTCGGTCGCCCGGGATGACGATATGGGTGGTGGAAGGAAGTACCATGCCGATCAAGGCCGTCGTCTTCGATGCCTACGGAACCCTGTTCGACGTCCAGTCGGTCGCCGGCGTCACCGAGGACGCCTTTACCGGACATGGCGAGACGATCACCCAGGTCTGGCGGCTGAAGCAGCTCGAATACACCTGGCTGCGCGCACTGATGGACCGCTACGAGGACTTCTGGAGCGTGACGCAGACTTCGCTCGACTTCACGCTGAAAACGCTCGGCCTCACGGCGACGCCCGATCTGCTCACCCGCATTGCCGCGGCCTATGACGCGCTGGCGCTCTATCCGGAGGCGCTGACGGCGCTGCAAGGCCTCGCTCCGACACGCCTCGCCATCTTCTCCAATGGCAGCCCGGCCATGCTGGTCAATCTCACCAAGCAGGCCGGCATCGATGAGCTTCTGGAAACCGTGATCAGCGTCGACGAGATCAGGACCTACAAACCCGATCCGCGCGGCTATCGCCTGGTCGAAGAGCGTCTCGGCCTGACCCGCGACGAGATCCTGTTCGTCTCCTCCAACGGCTTCGACATCGCCGGCGCCAAGGCCTACGGCATGACGGTGGCGCGCATCGAGCGTGTAACCTCGCAGGCCCTGCGCGACGAACTCTCGGGCGCAGCGGTGATCGGGCCGAAGAGCCTGTTCAAGGCGCTGCGCATGCAGGAGGAGCAGCTCGGCGCGGGCGCCGATCTCACCATCTCGGCCCTGACCGAACTCGTCCCTTACGTCGCCGCGCGCCGCTGAGCCTTCCATCCAGGAGACCACCGATGATCCGCTTCTACTACCATCCCTCGCCGAACCCGGCGAAGATCGCGCTCTTCCTGGAGGAAGCCAGCCTGCCCTATGAGATGGTGCCGGTCGACACCCGCAAGGGCGATCAGTTCAAGCCGGACTTCCTCGCCATCAACCCGAACGGCAAGACCCCGGCCCTGACCGACGGCGATGTCCGGATTTTCGACAGCAACGCCATCCTGCTCTACCTCGCTGAGAAGACCGGCCAATTCCTGCCTCCGAACACGCCGGAGATGCGCGGCCAGATGCTGTCCTGGCTGATGTTCGTCGCCACCGGCATCGGCCCCTATACCGGCCAGTCCGTGCACTTCTCGCGGATGGCGCCGGAGAAGGTGCCCTATGCGATCAACCGCTATGCCCGCGAGGCGGAGCGGCATTGGGGCCTGCTCGACGACCAGCTCGGTAAGCACCGCTACATGCTTGGCGACGACTACACGCTGATCGACATGGCGGTCTGGGGCTGGGCAACGCGAGCGCAGTTCGCCCTCGGCGACGAGGCCTTCGCCAAGCTCGCGAACGTCCGGCGCCATCTCGACGAGATCTCGGCCCGGCCGGCGGCACAGCGCGCTGTCGCGCTCAAGGATCAATTCACCTGGAAGACCGAGGTCGACGACGAGGCGCGGAAGATCCTGTTCCCGCAGAATGCGTTTTTGAAGGCTTAGGCCGGATCCGCCCTTATGCTCGGGTCAAGCCCGAGCATGAGGGGAGTTGGTTCACACCACCGCGGTCAAACCACCATCGACCATCAGCAGGTGACCGCTGACATAGTCGGAGGCTTCCGAGGACAGGAAGATCGCCGCGCCTGCCAGTTCCTTGGTCTCGCCCCAGCGGCCGACTGGCGCGCGGCTCTTGACCCAGTTCGAGAAGGTCTCGTCGGCGAGCAGCGCCTGGTTCAACTCGGTGACGAAATAGCCGGGGCCGATCGCATTGACCTGGATGTTGTGCTTGCCGAGCTCGGCAGCGAGCCCCTGCGTCATCAGGCTGACCGCGCCCTTCGAGGCGGTGTAGGGCACGATGCTCGGCCGGCCGAGCTTGCTCATCACCGAACCGATATTGACGATCTTGCCGCGTCCGCGCGGCGCCATGCGCTTCGCTACGGCCTGGGTGACGTAGAACACCGAGTGCAGGTTCGTCGCGATCAGGAAGTGCCAGTCCTCGGCCGGGAAGTCGACGAAGGCGCCGCGGACCTGCGTGCCGGCATTGTTGACGAGGATGTCGATCGGCCCAACCTCGGCCTCGATCTTCGCCACACCCGCTTCGACCGCGGTCTGGTCGGTGACGTCGAAGGCGGCGACCGAGGCCTTGTGACCGGCCGCCGCGATAGCGCCGCGCGCCTTCTCCAGCTTGGCCGCATCGCGCCCGTTGAGCACGACATGAGCGCCGGCGGCGGCAAGGCCCTCGGCGATGGCGAGGCCAATGCCCTGGCCAGAGCCGGTGACCAACGCGATGCGCCCGTCGAGCTTGAACAGATTGAGCGACATCCTATCCTCCCGGTCCGTAGCGTGATCTTGCCGCTTGTGAGTATCTCAAGGGTTGGGTAAGCGGTTTAAAACGATTAGACAATGCCGCAGCCGCATGGCTGCCGCCCTATCAGGAGCTCCGCCATGCGCGCCGTCGTGATCCATGCCGAGAAGGACCTGCGGGTTGAGGACGCCGAAGTGCCGGAGCTCGGCCCGCTCGGCGTCAAGGTCGCGATCAAGGCTGGCGGCATCTGCGGCTCCGACCTGCATTATTACCTCCATGGCGGTTTCGGCACGATCCGCGTGCGCGAGCCGCTGATCCTCGGCCATGAGATCGCCGGCGTCGTCGAGGCCGTCGGCTCCGAGGTCAGCCGGGTCAAGCCGGGCGATCTCGTCGCGGTCAATCCGAGCCGGGCCTGCGGCCGCTGCCGCTATTGCCAGGCGGGCCAGCAGCAGCACTGCCTCGACATGCTGTTCTATGGCAGCGCCATGCGCTTCCCCCATGTCCAGGGCGGCTTCCGCGAGATCCTGGTGATCGAGGAGCGCCAGGCGGTGAAGCTGCCCAGCCATGTCGGCGCGGCGCAGGCCGCCTTTGCTGAACCGCTCGCGGTCTGCCTGCATGCGGTCAAGCGCGCCGGCGCCTTGCTGGGCAGGCGCGTCCTCGTCACCGGCTCGGGCCCGATCGGCGTGCTGACCGTGGTCGCCGCCCGCGCCGCCGGCGCCTCCGAGATCGTCGTCACCGACGTGGTCGATGGCCCGCTGCCGACCGCCCTCAAGATGGGCGCGACGACCGCGATCAACGTCATGGCAGAGCCGGAACGCCTCAAGGCCGATTACGGCGCTGAGAAAGGCGCCTTCGACGTGATGTTCGAATGCTCGGGCAACCAGCATGCGCTGACCGGCGCCTTCGACGCGCTGCGGCCCGGCGCAGTCATCGTTCAGATCGGCGTCGGCGGCAACTTCACTATTCCGATGAACGTCGTCGTCGCCAAGGAATTCGACCTGCGTGGTTCCTTCCGCTTCCACGAGGAATTCGACTGGGCGGTCGAGCTGATCGCATCGGGTCGTATCGACCTCTCGCCGCTGCTCACCGCCTCGATCCCGATCGAGCGCGCCGTCGAGGCCTTCGACCTCGCAGCCGACAAGTCGAAGGCGATGAAGGTGCAGCTGGCCTTCTGAGGTCTCAGATCACCCGCCGCAGCGCCGCGCCGGATTGCGGCTCGTCGATCGCGACGCCGTCGCGGCCATTGCGCTTGACCTGATAGAGCGCAGCGTCGGCGCGCGCGGCCGCATCGGTCAGGCTGTCTTCGGGGCGCGCCATGGCCGCTCCCAGGCTCGCCGTCATCGGCACCGCCCGGCCATCGCTGAGCGCGACCGGCGCCTCGCGCAGCAGGACCGCGATCTTGCCCGCGATCGCTGCCAGCGCCTCGGCCGTGCAATCGCTGATCAGCAGGATGAATTCGTCACCGCCCCAGCGGGCGCAGGCATCGTAGCTACGCAAGGTCGAGAGCATCCGGCGCACGCAGGCGATCAGCACCTCGTCACCGGCATGGTGGCCATAGTCGTCGTTGACCAGCTTGAAGCGGTCGAGGTCGACGATGATCAGCCCGCAGGCCGTGCCGTTGCGCTGCGCCCGGTTCTGCTCGCGCGCGAACGCCTCCTCGAAGCCGCGGCGGTTCAGCACCGAGGTCAAGGGATCGTGCTGGGCCAATTGTTCGAGCTTCTGCGTCCGCTCGGCGACCATCGCCTCGAGCCGGCCGGTATTGTCGCCGACGGCCTGGGCCATCTCGTTGAAGGCGCGCGACAGGCGAGCGATCTCGTCATTGCCGTCCTCCTTCGCGACGGCCGAGAAATCGCCGGCGCGGACTCTGGTGACGCCCTGCTCGACCCATGCCAGCCGGTCGAGCACCTTGCGCTTGAACAGGACGGTCATCAGCCCGGCCACCGCGATCAGGATCGCCACCATCAGCCCCGCGATCGGCGCGAACAGCTTGCGGTCGATGATGGCATCGACATCCATCACCGTGACGTTGAACCAGCCGAGCCGGTCGAGGAAGCCGACGCCGACCAGCACCTCATGCCCGTCCATCTGCATGAAGCGCGAGAGCACCAGCGCCTCGCCCTTAGCGACACGCTGCATCATCTCGGCGAGCGCCTTGCGGTCGCCCTCCTCGTCGAGCAGGCGGAAGATCGTCTTCTTCGCCGTGGCGTCCTTGGTCAGGCTGTGGAAGTCGACGACGCGCGGATCGCGATGCGCCTGCACCGCCCCCTGCAGGTCGACGAACATGCTCTGCACACCGGTCTGCGGGAACTCGACGACCTCCTTGATGAACTGGGTCAGGTCGACGCCGGTGCCGATCAGGCCGAGCACCTTGCCGTCCTTCTGGATGATGCAGTTGATCCAGACCTTGGTGACCGAGAGCACCTCGTCGCGATTGACGTTGAGATGGCAGCCTTTGCCGAGCGCGCGCGTCTTGAAATACCAGATGTCCTGCGGAGCGCTCGGCGAGACCGTGTAGCGCAGCCGGTTGTTCTCGTAGGTATTGTCCTTGTCGTTGAAATAGTAGTGGCCGCTCTTGTCGACGACGGCAAAATAGCTGCGATCGGTGAAGGAGAGCCGGTAGTGCTCGAGCTCGGCGAGGCCGCGTTTGGCCTTCTCCGGATCGGTCTCGTCCTGCGCCCATTCGACGATCACCGGCGCGCGCGCCACCGTCTCGGCCAGCGAGACCTCGCGCATCAGCGCTTCCAGCCCGCGATAGCGATCGAACAGGATCTGCTTCTCGGCGAAGAGCGTGCCGAGCTTCACCACCGTGCCGTTGACCATCCAGAGGAAGATGCCGGAGGCCGGCACCGCGATCGCGACCAAAGTCGCCAGGACGAGCACGAGCACGCGCGCCTTCAGGCCCGAATTGGTCCAGGCGGTCAGCAAACCCATCTCGTCGGCATCTCCCGCGCCTTCCGACATGTTCGGAAGCGCACGGGCGCATGGTGGCCGCGATATGGTTTACGTCTCGTTGACGAATGGGGCGCGCGCGCCACCCGCCGGGAGCGCTAGAACAGCCCCTCGATCTGGCCGTGCGCGTCGATGTAGATGCGTTCCGCCGCCGGCTGCCGCGGCAGGCCGGGCATCGTCATGATATCCCCGCAGATCGCGACGACGAAGCCCGCGCCCGCCGAGAGCCGAAGCTCGCGCACCGGCACGGTGTGGCCGGAGGGTGCACCGCGCAGGGTCGGATCGGCCGAGAAGGAATACTGCGTCTTCGCCACGCAGACCGGCAGGTTGCCATAGCCGGCCGCCTCGAGCTCGGCGAAGCGGGCCGTGACCTTGGCGTCCATCGAGATCCCGGCGGCGCCATAGATCTCGTGCGCGATCCTCTCGAGCTTCTGGCGCAGCGGCATCGCATCGGGATAGAGCGGCGCGAAATCGGCTTCGCCGCTGTCGGTCAGCGCCGCGACCTTGATCGCGAGCTCTTCAGTGCCGGCTCCGCCCTCGGCCCAGTGCCGGCAGATCACCGCCTCGACACCGAGATGGTTGCGGCAGAAATTCTGGATCAGCGCGTGCTCGGCCGGCGTGTCGCTGGTGAAGTTGTTGATCGCGACGATCGCCGGCACGCCGAACTTCCTGACGTTCTCGACATGGCGAGCGAGGTTTGAAAGCCCGGCCTCCAGCGCCTTCAGGTTCTCCGTACCGAGCATGTCGCGAGCGACACCGCCATGCATCTTGAGGGCGCGCACGGTCGCGACCACGACGGCCACATCGGGCTTCAGCCCGGCCTTGCGGCACTTGATGTCGAAGAACTTCTCGGCCCCGAGATCGGCGCCGAAGCCGGCCTCGGTCACGACATAGTCGGCGAGCTTCAGCGCGGCGCGCGTCGCGATCACCGAATTGCAGCCATGGGCGATGTTGGCGAAGGGCCCGCCATGGACGAAGGCGGGCGTGCCTTCCAGCGTCTGCACCAGGTTGGGCATCAGCGCATCGCGCAGCAGCACCGTCATCGCGCCCTGGGCGTTGAGCTCCGCCGCAGTGACCGGGCGCTTGCTGCGAGTGCGACCGATGACGATGCGCCCGAGCCGCTCTTCCAGATCGGCGAGGTCGGTCGCAAGGCAGAAGATCGCCATCACCTCGGAGGCGACGGTGATGTCGAAGCCGTCCTCGCGCGGGAAGCCGTTCATTGCCCCGCCGAGCGAGGAGACGATCGCGCGCAGCGCCCGGTCGTTCATGTCGACCACGCGCCGCCAGGCGACATGGCGCTCGTCGAGATCGAGCCCATTGCCCCAGTAGACATGGTTGTCGAGCATCGCCGCCAGCAGATTATGGGCGCTGGTGATGGCGTGGAAATCGCCGGTGAAGTGCAGGTTGATCTGCTCCATCGGCACGACCTGGGCATAGCCGCCGCCGGCCGCCCCGCCCTTCTGGCCGAAGCAGGGGCCGAGCGAGGGCTCGCGCAGCGCGATCATGGTGCGCTTGCCGAGGCGCCGCAGCCCGTCACCGAGGCCGACCGTCGTCGTGGTCTTGCCCTCGCCGGCCGGCGTCGGGCTGATCGCGGTGACGAGGATGAGCTTGCCATCGGGCTTCTCGGCGAAGTCCAGGATCGCGCTGGTGTCGACCTTGGCGATGTACTTGCCAAAGGGGTGAAGCGCCGCATCGGGGATGCCGGCTTCCTCGGCAACGACGCCGATGGCCCTCAGCTCCGCCGCGCGGGCGATCTCGATATCGGTCGACATGCCGTCCCCTCACCGTCTCGTCGAACGGAACGCCTGTGCCGGCCGATTCCTCGCGGGCGGATTTCTGCCAAAAAGCGTCGGCAATCGCCAGCGCGCCGGCACATGGGCGCAATGTGCCCACAGGAGACTTGAGCCGGCCTCCGCCGCCATCACAGTTCGGCGAGGCACCGTCTTTGCCCGAAATCCGACATCGCAGGCGTGGCATGAAAGCCGATGCCGCAAGGCGCGAGGAGGAAAGCGATGTCAGATGCTCCAAGCCGGCGGGACCTGCTCGCCAGCCTCTCGGCTGCAGGCTTCGCAAGCCTTACCCTCCCGGCCGAGGCGTTCGCGCAAGGCGCCGAATTGCCAGCGACGCCGGCCTGCGAGGGACATGCGGCCGCAACGCCACGCCAGACCGAAGGCCCCTATTTCACCCCGTCCTCGCCACAACGCGCCGATCTGCGGGGCGACGGCAGCGGTACGCTGCTGGTGCTCAGCGGCTTCGTGCTGACCCGGCAATGCCGGCCGGTCCCCGGCGCATTGCTTGATTTCTGGCATGCCGATACGTCCGGGCAGTATGACAATCGCGGCTTCCGCTTCCGCGGCCATCTCTTCGCCGACCAGCAGGGGCGCTATCAGCTCATCACCCGCGCGCCCGGGCTCTACACCGGCCGCACCCGCCATCTCCATGTGAAGGTGCGAGCGGGCGGGCAGAGCCCAGTGCTCACCACCCAACTCTATTTCCCGGACGAGCCCGGCAATCGCCGCGACGGCCTGTTCGACCAGAAGCTGCTGATGACTCTCCGCCCCGCCGAAGGCGGCCAGCTCGGCCGCTTCGACTTCGTACTGGCAGCCTGAAGGCTACAGCCGCGCCTGCGGATCAGGATGGCCGTCGATCCGCATCTGGAACAGGAAATAGGTCGGCGAGCAGAAGCCATAATCCCTGACCGTCGTGGTCGCGCCCGGTACGTCGTCAGGGATCGCCTGGCACATATAGTCCTCGCGGCAGAAGCTGGTGGCGCCGCAGGTGCCGCGATTGCCGCGCGTCACCGCTTTCGACAGGCAATCCTCGAAACGGTTGGTCGCGACGCAATCGTCGAAGGCCTTGCCGCCGGCGAGCCCGCAGATCTCGTCCGGCACCTTGCCATTGGCAAAGCCTGCGAAAGCCCGATCGGCCGGCGTGCACTGGCGATAGGCCATCCCGGCGGGAACGCCGATCTTGGCCGGCCGGCAATTGAAGGCGGTCTGCGAGAAGCCGGTGGCGAAGGCGCCGAACTGCCCGGTCTTGCGATAACGGTCGAGATAGGGCTTGCCGACAGCGGTGGCGATCGCGCCGGTCAGGCAGGGCTGGCCGGAGAAGTTGCGGGCCTCGTCGAGCCTGACGCACTGGCCGAACTCGATCCCAACTGCCTTGCTCTCGACCAGCGGCTTGCAGGCCGAGCCCGCCGCGCAGCCCCAGCCCTCCCCAAAAGCTTTCGCGCTCTCGCCCGTCAGGCAGGGCATGGTCAACGCGGCCGCTCGATAGGCGAAGCTTCGCTCCTTCTGCCAGGTCGCCGGCGGCGCGAAGGATGGCGGGCGGTAGAGCTCCGGCTCGGCGCCATCAGCGACGGCTGCGACATAGGCCGCACGACGGAAGCCTTCGGCGTAAAAGTGCGGGGAGATGCCGGTCTTGATCCGGTTCAGCGCCGAAGTCGAGCCGTCATCGAGCCCGAACATATGGAAGCCCGCGGTGGCGCCAGCCTGATGGCAGCCCATGCAGGAGCCGTTGTCGAGCCGCTCCAGCAGGGCCTTCTCATTGCGCACCAGCCGGGTCGCGCGAAAATCGAGCCCCGTCAGCGCGCTCGCCGGCAAGGCCTCGGTGAAGGGGTGGTTGGCCAATCGGGCGCTGCCGAAGGTCGAATAGGAAATCGCCTTCGTCGCCAGGAAGCGCTCGGGCAGTTGGTAGACGCCTTGGTCGATCGCCGGGATATTGCTCCTGACATAGTCGATCAGCTCCTGCCGGAGCGCGGCGTCGCTCTTCAGCCGCGCCGTATCCGGCGTGTTCTCCAGCGGCTTGGGCTTGAGCGTGAGGCCGCCTTCGCCTGTGGAGGCCGCAAAGATGCGCTGCAAATAGGCCGCCTGCCCGCCGAACTCGGTTTCCATCCCGGACGGGAAACGCACGATCTGGGCGTTGACCTCGATTTGCTTGAGGCTGAGGCGCTGCTTCGCCAGTGGCCCATCGGCAAGCTGTCGCGCCAACATGGCCGGATCGCCGCCGGGCGCGATCGACCAGGCTAGCGCGGCCTCACGGCAGGAGCCGCCCTCGCCCGCTTTGACGCTGAAGACCGCGTTGAGCGTGAACGGCAAACGCGAAGCCAGCCGGCGCTTCAGTTTCGCATCGTCGAAGGCATAGGCGAGCCGGTAGATCAGCCGGACCTCGCCGCAGCCGCTCTCGCCGGACAGCGCGGCAAAATCCTGCCGGTCGAGCCGGTTGACCACCGCGGTCAGCTGGAAGCGCGCGATCGGGGAGCGCAGCCAGCGCAGGTCGATGACCCGGCCGACATTGCCATCGGTGACCTCGTAGAGCCTGCGGCCATTGGCCAGCATTTCGGCGCGCAGCGCGCTGACGTCCTCGCCGACCTGGCCGGCGATGGTGCGAAAGGCGGGACTGCTCTTGGCGAGATCAGACGTGCTGCCGGCTCGCCCGCTGCCAAGGACGTCGGACAGCGCATAGCCCGTGGCTTCGAGGCGGCGCAGCGTGGCGACATCCTGGACATCGAGCAACGGCTCGGCCGCGCCGGCGGGTTCGCTCGCGACGACACAGGCCAGCACGGCCAGACCAAGCCTGCGCCAACCAGCCCCCCGCATGGCATCCGTCTCCGGCAGATTCGCGCTACATCGCGCAAGGGAAAGATAGCGTCACGCCTGCCGGCGTCCAGTTGGGTAAGCTTGCGGCCGCTCGTCGACCGATATCAGCCGGAGCGGCCGTCGCGAGCGGCTCGCGCCTTGCGCGCCAGCTCCTCGAACTCGGCCCGCATTTCCTCGAGTTTGTCCTCGTCGAGTTCCTCGAGATCGAGCAGTTCCTCGCGCGCGCCTTCGAGCTTGTTGATCAGCTCATCGAGCTTGATCTGCATCGCCGCCGTGTCGCGGTTCTGGCTGTTCTGGATGATGAACACCATCAGGAAGGTGACGATCGTCGTCGAGGTATTGATCACCAGTTGCCAGGTGTCGTTGAAGCCGAAAAACGGACCCGAGGCCGCCCAGACGACGATGATGGCGAGCGCGATGAAGAAGGTCTGCGGCTTGCCGGCCCAATGCGCCGTCGCCTGCGACAGCCGGGTGAAGAGGGAGCGCTTGTCGAGCCCTGCGGCTTTGGCTGTCATGACCGTCCCCTTTGGATCGCCTGCACCGATCAACACAGATCGCGTGCAGGCGTTCCCGGGGAACGATGGTTCGGCGTCAGTAGACGACGACCGAGCGGATCGACTTGCCCTCGTGCATCAGGTCGAAGCCGTGGTTGATCTCGTCGAGCGAGAGCTTGTGGGTGATCAGATCGTCGATGTTGATCTTCCCCTCCATGTACCAGTCGACGATCTTCGGCACGTCGGTGCGGCCCCTTGCCCCGCCGAAGGCCGTGCCCTTCCAGACGCGGCCGGTGACGAGCTGGAACGGCCGGGTCGCGATCTCCTTGCCGGCCTCGGCGACGCCGATGATGATCGACTCGCCCCAGCCGCGATGGCAGCACTCCAGCGCCTGGCGCATCACATTGGTGTTGCCGGTCGCATCGAAGGAGAAGTCGGCGCCGCCGCCAGTGAGGTCGACAATCGCCTGCACCACCTTGTCGTTGCCGATCTCGGCCGGGTTGATGAAATCGGTCATGCCGAATTTCTCGGCCATCGCCCGCTTGGCCGGGTTGATGTCGACGCCGATGATCTTGTCGGCGCCGACCATACGTGCGCCCTGGATGACGTTGAGGCCGATGCCGCCGAGGCCGAAGACGACGACGTTCGCGCCCGGCCAGACCTTGGCGGTGTAGATCACCGCGCCGATGCCGGTCGTCACGCCGCAGCCGATATAGCAGATCTTGTCGAAGGGCGCGTCCTCGCGGACCTTGGCGAGCGCGATCTCGGGCAGAACGGTGAAGTTCGCGAAGGTCGAGCAGCCCATATAGTGAAAGACCTCGCCGCCATCGCAGGAGAAGCGCGAGGTGCCGTCCGGCATGAGCCCCTGTCCCTGCGTGGCGCGGATCGAAGTGCAGAGATTGGTCCGGCGCGACAGGCAGGACTTACAGCTGCGGCATTCCGGCGTGTAGAGCGGGATGACATGGTCGCCAGGCTTCAGCGTCGTCACTCCGGCGCCGACCTCGCGCACGATGCCGGCGCCCTCATGGCCGAGGATCGCCGGGAACTTACCCTCGGAATCCAGGCCCGACAGCGTATAGGCGTCGGTATGGCAGATACCGGTCGCCATCACCTCGACCAGCACCTCGCCGGCCTTCGGTCCGCCGATCTCGATGGTCTCGATCGTCAGCGGCTTGCCGGCCTCCCAGGCCACGGCGGCACGTGTCTTCATCGGGCGCTTCCTTCTGATGGTATCACGGGGATCATTTGAGATAGGTGCGGACGACGCGCATGGTGCGCGCGATCTCGTCCGCTTCACTCGGCTGCGGCGCGCCTGTCGAGGAACCCGCCAGCATCGTCTCGCGCAGATGGCTTTCCAGCACCTCCGCCATCAGCCCGGTCGCTGCGCCGCGCAGCGCCGAGAGCTGCTGCAGCAGCGCGCCGCAGTCCTCGCCGCGTTCGACCGCGAGGATCAGGGCATCGGCCTGCCCGCGAATGCGGCGCAGGCGCGTGACGGCGCGCTTCTTTTCTTCAGGGGTATGCGGCATGCGCTTGATACTGGGGTAGAGTATTATTTTCCCAGTTCTAGGGCGGCGCGGAGGACGATGTCAACGCACCACGCCGGACGCGGCCTAGAACGTCCAGCCGATATCGACCTGAACGAGATGCCGGCTGAAATTGGTCAGGTCGAGCGGACCATGGCGACCGCGCTCATGGCCGGTGACCTGGACATTATAGGCGATCGACAGTGCCAGCCGCTCGGTCGCCTGCCAGTAGACGCCCGGCCCGACGAAGGTGGCGTGGCCGGCATGGTTGCCGAAGCCGAGCGAATTCTGCTGGCGCAGGTGCCGGACCTCGCCGCTCAAGAAGATGCCGTCAGTGAACTGCCAGGCCAGGGCTGCGCCGACCGCGAAGGTCGAAGAGCGTGAGAAGGGCTCGGTCCCGTTCCAGACCATGTTGTGGGAGACGTTGAGGGCCGCGTAGAGCGTCTCGGGGATCAGGACGCGGTCTGCGAGCGCCCGGAACCCGGTATTGTAGCTGTCGAAGCGGCCAGTCTGCTTGTCGTCGTTGCGTTCGGCGCCGACATCCATGCCGAGCGTCAGACCGAAGCCATGCTGGCTGTGGTTGAGCAGGCGGTAGCGCATTTCCAGGCCAGCGCCATGGCTCCTGTCCTTGAGCCTGTCACGCGCGATGACGGAGCGTGTCGTGCCGCCGAACAGCGAGGCGCCGATCTCGAGGCAAGGCAGAAGCCCGTAGGAACCGGTCAGGGTGGCGCCCCGGCTGCGCGAGCGCCCCTCGCGAACCCCGGCATTGCCGCCCAATGTCAGCCCGAGGCTGCCACCGCCGAGATCGGCGATGCCCGAGCTGTCGGTGAAGCCGAAGGCGTCGGTCGGCGCGTCGTCGGAGCTGTCGCAGACCGAAGCGGCGCCCGGTTGCGGCAGGGCCTCGTTCGCCGAGGCTGGAGCGTTCCAGCAGGATACGATCGCGGCAAGCACGAGGACTGGCCGAGCCAGAAGGCCGAACGTCATTTGCGGTGTTCCCCAGCTTACTGCCGCTAGGGAAACGAGAGTGGCTTAAGCGCTCGTGAATTGGCCGGCCCCAGGCCGAGCAGTCTTTCGCTGGGCTTAACCCAAGGTAACATTGTTCGCCGGCATTGCAGCGTTCCATCCATTGCCAGCGCATAGGCTTGGCAGGAAATCGCTGGCCGCCCTTCCGCCGCATGCTCGCGAGTCGGACATCGGGAAGCCGGCACGCGGCGCCCGGCGGTCAAAAAAATTAAACGGCGCGGTCGAAGGACCGCGCCGCAAAGACAACCGCCAAGGCGGCCGTGCCGCTCAGTACTTGCGGACGACCGGGGCCGGCGCGTAGGTGACCGGGCGCTCGACCGGGCCGCAGCAATCCGGGTCGCCGAAGTTCCAGCGCATGCCGATGCGGAAATCGTGGCTGTCGATATCCTTGACCTTCAGCGGCGAGTAGGTCTCGTTCAGGAAGGCGTTGCGGATGCGGCCCGACTGGGCATCGCCGAGATTGAGATAGCGATAGCCGATTTCGAGCGTGAGATTCTTGTTCACCTCGTAGCCGACGCCGGCCATCAGCGCCCAGGCCATGCCCGACTTGTCGCCATTGCCGGCCGTACCCAGAGTGCCGGTGCCGTTGAACTGCAGGCCCTGGTCGGTCAGGCCGTTGATGCGGTTGGTCGCATAGCCGATACCGGCGCCGATATAGGGCGTCAGGCAGTTCCAGGTGCCCAGATCGACATAGGCGTTGAACAGCGCGACGATCGAGGACAGGTTGCCCTTGTAGGTGTTCGTCTGGTTGCCACCGATGAAGGGATTGAACACCACGTCGGTAGCGCCGATCGTGGCACCGCCGCGGTATTCCAGCGTGCCGTCGACGCGGAACCAGTTGTTGAAGCGATAGCCGATACCTGCGCCGGCGAAGTAGGAGTTGGATCGGTCTTCCTTGGTGACGAAGCTTCCGCCGAACTGGCTGACTTCCGGCTGGCTGTAGTCGCCGTAATTGGTGACGCCGACGCCGATATCGCCGCGCAGATAGATGCCCGACGAGATCGTGCCGCGCAGTTCCGGCGGCGGCGGGGGCGCGGGCTGGGCCATCGGAAAATCTGCTGCCTGGGCGATGGCTGAGGCGCTCACGGCCATGGCGCCTGCAAGCGCAAGGGTTTTCAGGCTGCCCATGGCAGGTCCCTTCGAGTTTGCGCGCAGCTGGACTCAAGCGCACGCGAGTTACCGATGGGGAAACCTTGCCACGGATTTCTTAAACGAGACTTAACCTTAAAAACTAACGCTATCGAACCGTAAAGAGCCGGATTGGGCCAGCGGCCTGCTTCTGCGAAGACATTGGCAGGAGCAGGCGCATCGGTATCGACGGCCCTCGCCGCACTCGGAAGCTGCAGTGGGGTTCAGGCCGCTGCCTTCGTGACCGCCTCGACCACCTCGTCGACCACCCGCATGACGAGATCGCGATCATCGCCCTCGGCCATGACGCGGATCACCGGCTCGGTGCCGGACGGGCGGATCACCAGGCGCCCGCTTTCACCGAGCAACTGCTCGGCCGCCTTGATCGCGCTGACGACCGGCTTCTCCTCCAGCGGGCGGCCCTGCTTGTAGCGGACGTTCTTGAGGATCTGCGGCAACGGCTCGAAACAATGACAGACCTCGGAGACCGGCTTCTCCTGCCGCTTGACCACGGCGAGGAGCTGCAGCGCCGCGACCAGGCCGTCGCCGGTCGTGCCGTAGTCGGAGAGGATGATGTGGCCGGACTGCTCGCCGCCGAGATTGAAGCCATTGGCGCGCATGTGCTCCAGCACATAGCGGTCGCCGACCGCGGTGCGCGCCAGCGACAGGCCAAGCCCCGCCAGATAGCGCTCGAGGCCGAGATTGGACATGACGGTCGCAACGATGCCGGGCGCGGCCAGACGCCCGTCTTCCTGCCAGCTGCGCGCGATCACGCCCATCAGCTGGTCGCCATCGACGACCTGGCCCTGCTCGTCGACGATCAGGACGCGATCGGCGTCGCCGTCGAGCGCGATGCCGAGATCGGCGCGCAGCTCGCGCACCTTCTGGCTGAGAGCCGCGGGCTTGGTCGAGCCGACATCCTTGTTGATGTTGAAGCCGTCCGGCTCGTCGCCGATGGTGATGACCTCGGCGCCCAGTTCCCACAGCGCCTCGGGCGCGACCTTGTAGGCGGCGCCATTGGCGCAATCGAGCACGATGCGCAGGCCATCCAGGCCGAGATTGCGCGGCAAGGTCCGCTTGGCGAATTCGATATAGCGGGCATGGGCGCTGTCGATGCGCTTGGCCCGGCCGAGCATCGCCGAGGAGGAGAGCTGCTTGCCGAGATCGGAATCGATCAGCCGGGTGATCTCTGCCTCGACCTCGTCATTGAGCTTGTAGCCATCCGGCCCGAACAGCTTGATGCCGTTGTCCTCGTAGGGGTTGTGCGAGGCCGAGATCATCACGCCGAGATCGGCCCGCATCGAGCGGGTCAGCATCGCCACCGCCGGCGTCGGCATCGGGCCGAGCTGCAGCACGTCCATGCCGACCGACGTAAAGCCGGCGATCAGTGCAGTCTCGATCATGTAGCCGGAGAGCCGGGTATCCTTGCCGATCACCACGCGGTGACGGTGGTCGCCGCGGCGGAAGGCGATGCCGGTGGCCTGGCCGACACGCATGGCGAGGTCAGGCGTGATGACGCCGTTGGCGCGTCCGCGGATGCCATCCGTGCCGAAGTATTTGCGTGTCATGGTCGACCTGTTCACTGCGGGCCAGACGGCCCGGTCCGGCGCGTTTTATAGCCGGTGCTGATTTTCGCCTCGTCACGATTTATGACAAATCATAGACGGCAGGCAGCTCATTTCTCGTCGCGGGTCAAAAGCCCTGTGAATCCGGTGACGATCAGCGACACCAGCAAGGCGCCGACGATCTGCTCCAGCACGGTCAGATAATACAGCACCTTGCCAAGGACAGTGCGGGAATTGACCCGCCAGTACTTCTCCGACCCGGCATCGAGCAGCGGCAGGAACGTGTCGAACGAGTAGAGCAACGGGTCGAACCGCGGATAGTTCTTGTAGAGCGTCAGCGCGGCCTGGGCCTTGTCGCTCTCGGCCGGCACGAAATCGGCGGCGAGCACGCGCACGAAGACGCGCTCGTCGGCACATAATGGCTTGCCATCGCAATAGGCCAGAGCCGCACCACCATAGAGCGCGGCGAAGATCAGGATCACCATGCCGGACCAGGCCACGGTCTTCCAGGGATTGAAGCCGTAATCGGCCAGGAAGTGCAGCGTGCTGCTGACGGCACGGCGAAACCAGGGCATGTCGCTGGCGAGGCGCTGCATGACGCGGCGCTCGATTGCAATCTCGCGCGCCTCCTCCTCATGCCCATGCGCCGCCAGTACCTTGGCGAGCTGCCGCCAGGGCTGCGGCCGGAAGCTCTCGAACAGGTCACCGCGCGACTGCGCCATCAGCCAGCGTTTGCGTGCAGCCACGATCGATTCGGCCGAACCATCCCTCGGTCCGTAGCAGCCGTCGGGGTTGTCCAAATGCTCGTACTCGAAACCATCAAGGACGAGATGGTCGGCGTCGGCGCCGCCCGCGTCGCGGAGGCGTCCCTCGCAGCACTTCGCCGACCTATCAATTGGCGCAGGCCAGGTCGTCCGGAAGTCCGTCAGCGTGCCGACTTTCGCACGCGACAGATCGATAATACCGATCGGCCGTGAATCGACTGTTGCGGGCAGGATGAGTTGGCCGATCTTGGCCTCGCTCAGGTCGAGTGTGTGATAGGCCCATCTCAACGTCGAAAACTCTTCCGGTGCGGTCGAGATGGCCGGGAGAGGGTTCTGATCAAGAGCCCGTGCCCGCGCTGGTACAGCGGCGCAAAGGCGGCTGTTCGTGATGCGAACCCGGCCGAGGTCTGACTCGCAGAAGATTGCGGCGCCATCGATGACGGCATCAGATTCGATGAACAAGGTTCCTGCGATGCGCAGCCCCCGCCCTACGATAGCAGCATGGTGTCCAGCACTCAGCCTCGCACCCTTGATGTCCAGATCGTAGTCGATCCGGGCGAGCATCAAATCCATTGTCCCGATAACTGACGTCCTTCCTGAGGAACCATCATCGGCATTTGACAGGCGCATGAATACGGAGCCGAAACGCGCATTGTTGGCTGCGATCGCAATGCCATTTGCGTTGGCAAATCGAGTGCCAGAGGCCGTGAGTTCCCCCGAAATCGTCGCGCTGACGATGTTGAAGCAACCTTCGAAAGCCGCGTCATCGAGAAAGGCATCGATGCACGACATATCTTGTGCTGCAAAAGCATCGCCGCCTGCGTTGGTAAAGCGAGTACGGTCAGCGTTGAACTGTCCGGCGATCGTCGCGCTAACAATATTGAAGCAGCCCTCCACGACGGCATCATCGAGGAACGCATCGGCGCACGACATGCCTTGTGCCATCACGGCATCGCCGCCTGCGTTGGCAAAGCGGGCCCCGTTGGCATTGAACTGTCCCGTGATCGTCGCGCTGGCGATGTTAAAAAGGCCTTCGACGACTGCATTGTCGAAATGCGCGCTAGCACATGACAGGCCGTGCGCCACCAGGGCGTCTCCGCCCGCATTGATGAAGCGAGTCCGCTTGGCTTTGAATTGGCCCGCCATAGTCGCGCCGGCGATATTGAAACGGCCCTCGACGACGGCCTCATTGAGGAAGGCGCCAGCGCATGACATGCTTTTTGTCATCAGGGCATCGCCGCCCTCGTTCGTGAAGCGGGCCCGGTTGGCGCTGAATTGGCCGGCGATCGTCGCGCTGGCGAGATTAACACCGCCTTCGACGAAGACGTCGTCAAGCGATACGCCTGCGCATGACATGCCGCTGGCCGCCAAAGCATCGCCGCCTGCGTTTGCGAAGCGAGCCCGGTCGGCGCTGAACTGTCTCGTGATCGTCGCGTCGGAGATGCAAAACTCGCCGTTGACGCGGGCTCCATCGAGTACCAGCTCACCCTGGATATGAACGCCCTGTGCAAAGAGGGCACCACCCTCGCCATCACCAATAGCGGCATCTTGGAAATTCAGGGCGCGCGTTCGAGCATCACTGATATCTATTCCGCTTGGAATCGCGCAACCAATCAGCCAAAGCGGCCGCGCAATCTCGCGATCAGCCAGATGAATGCGCCCCTCGACGCGACCGCCCGAGAACCGCACGCCCTCCGGGGCCACTGGCCAGTCAGGCCTCTCGGCACAGACGAGTGCGCGGATCACTCCCGCCCGCACGGCATCTTCAGCAGCGAGGTCCAACACCGCGCCCGCCTTGGCGGCCGCGACTAGGCGCTTCTCGGCCACGTTCAGACTGCCGATCCCGTCGACTGCCTTGCGCACCATCTGCGTACCCCAAGCCGCATGTTGCAATCTGCGGTCGAGCAGGGATTTCGGCAATCCCCTTTCAGATGGTCGTTTACTGTTTGCAGCGCGTTATTTTCCATTCCCAAAAGTAAGAGTGCCTGTCGATCCAAGCAGCCTGCTCGCTGATCACGAATCACCGATTTTGATGCTGCGGTCAGGAACCCAGAATCAAAAACCGCGCCCTTTTGGGGCGCGGCTTATGATCTCATGATCTGATTGTTACGCTCAGGCCTGCGGCTGCGGCTCCAGCCCGGCGTCGGGCTCGTCACGCTTGCGGCCCTTGCCGGCGCTCGGCACAGCCGAGCCGCGCGGGGCGTGCGGCGTGTCGTCGGCATCGCGCGAGGGGCGCTTGCCGGCGATCAGGTCGCGGATCTCGTCGCCCGTCAGCGTCTCGTATTCGAGCAGCGCCTCGGCCACCGCGACGAACTCGTCATGGTGCTTGCTGAGAATCTCCTTGGCGTCGACATAGCCCTGGTGGACCAGCCGGCGCACCTCGCTGTCGATCTTCTGCGCGGTCGCCTCGGAGAGGTTCTGCTGGCGGCCCATCGACATGCCGAGGAAGACCTCCTCCTGATTGTCGCCATAGGCGACCAGGCCGAGCTCGTCCGAATAGCCCATCTGGGTGACCATGGCGCGCGCCATCTTGGTCGCCTGCTGGATGTCGCCGGTAGCGCCGGAGGTGATGTTCTCCTTGCCGAAGGTGATCTCCTCCGCCACGCGCCCGCCCATGGCGACCGCGAGCTGCGAGGTGAACTCCTTGAACTTCATCGAATAGCGGTCGCCCTCGGGCAGGAACTTGACCATGCCGAGCGCACGGCCGCGCGGGATGATCGTCGCCTTGTGGACCGGGATGCCGGCCGGCACGTAGAGGCCGACGATGGCATGGCCCGCCTCGTGATAGGCGGTGAGCTTCTTCTCCTCCTCGGACATCGCCATCGATTTGCGCTCGGCGCCCATCATGACCTTGTCCTTGGCGTCCTCGAACTCGAGATGCGTCACCATGCGCTTGCCGCGGCGGGCAGCGAGCAGGGCAGCCTCGTTGACGAGGTTCATCAGGTCGGCGCCAGAGAAGCCGGGCGTGCCGCGGGCCAGCACCTTGAGGTCGACATCCGGCGCGAGCGGAACCTTGCGCACATGCACGCGCAGGATCTTCTCGCGGCCGGCAACGTCCGGATTCGGCACGACGATCTGCCGATCGAAGCGGCCGGGGCGCAGCAGCGCCGGGTCGAGCACGTCGGGACGGTTGGTCGCGGCGATGATGATCACGCCCTCGTTCGGCTCGAAGCCGTCCATCTCGACCAGCAGCTGGTTCAGGGTCTGCTCGCGCTCGTCATTGCCGCCGCCGAGGCCGGCGCCGCGATGACGGCCGACCGCGTCGATCTCGTCGATGAAGATGATGCAGGGCGCGTTCTTCTTGGCCTGCTCGAACATGTCGCGCACGCGGCTGGCGCCGACGCCGACGAACATCTCGACGAAGTCAGAGCCCGAGATCGTGAAGAACGGCACGTTCGCCTCGCCGGCGACGGCGCGTGCCGTCAAGGTCTTGCCGGTGCCGGGAGGGCCGACCAGCAGCACGCCGCGCGGGATGCGGCCGCCGAGGCGCTGGAACTTCTGGGGATCGCGCAGGAACTCGACGATTTCCTGCAGGTCTTCCTTGGCCTCGTCGATGCCGGCGACGTCCTCGAAGGTGACGCGGCCATGCGCCTCGGTGAGGAGCTTCGCCTTTGACTTGCCGAAGCCCATCGCCCGGCCGGCGCCGTTCTGCATCTGGCGGGACATGAAGATCCACAGGCCGATGAAGATCACGAAGGGCAGCGAATTGACCAGCAGCGCCATGAACCAGGGCGTGCCCTCTGACGGGGCGCGCGCCGAAACCTGCACGCCCTTCTGCGCCAGCGTCTTCAGCAGGGCCGGGTCGCCATAGGGGGCGTAGGTGACGAAGCTGCGTCCATCGGAGAAGGTGCCGGTGATCTCCTGTCCGGCAACCACGACATTCGCGATACGGCCGGCCTCGGACTCGTTGATCAGCTGGCTATAGGGAATTTCGTTGGTGCTGGCGCGCTGGCTCGGGCTCTGGAACAGGGTGACCAGCGCCAGAACCAGCAGGAAGATCACCACCCAGAGGGCGAAATTGCGGAAATTCGGATTCATCAGGGTTCCGATCCGCTCGCCGGCGGGGTTGCCGCGCGAGCCTGTGGTTTTCGCTGTCTAATCTAGGGCCGCCATGCCCCCTTGCCAAGGGAAGCCTCGCCCTTCTTAGGGTTATACCGTCGCAGGGTGAACGCCTCGGCGCCTCCCGCCTTCACGCGCGAGGGTCAAAACCCCGTCTCCGGCGAGCGACAGGCGGAAGCCGCCGAGTGTACGCCGCAGCGCCCTGCCTTCACGGACGGCCGCCATCAGGGCCTGACCGCAATCCTCGAGCCGTGCCAGCCGCAGCGGCACGTCGGCACCCGCAGTGCGGTCCTGCGCCGCGGCGATCGCAAGCGCGAGACCTCGGATGACGATCTCCTCGGGCTCCTGGCAAAGCCGCGCGAAATCGAGCCAATGCCTTCCTGCCTCATCGCCGGCAGGCAAAGCCGCCAGGGCTCGGACCGCCAACCTGTCCAGAGCCTCGTCGGCGCGCGCCAGGCGGCCGGCGAGTTGGCCGAGCCGCCCGGCGGTCAACCCGGCCCCTGCCAGGTCCGGCAACAGGCTGCGCCAACGAATGCGGGTAAAGCGCGGGTCATCATTGGACGGATCGCGCACGAAAGAGAGCTTGCGCGCCGCGCAGGTCGCGACGAGCCTGGATTTTCCGATACCGAGCAGTGGCCGTGCCAGCACGATCCCATTTGCCGCGCTGCGCGGCGCCATCCCTGCAAGACCGGCAAGCCCGGAGCCGGCGGCCATGCGCATCAGCAAGGTCTCGGCCTGATCGTCGAGGGTATGGGCGGTGACGATCGCCGTGGCGCCGAACGCCCTCGCCTCCTCCGCCAGCAAGGCATAGCGTGCGGCCCGCGCCTTCTCCTGCACTGCAGTCTGCGGCTTGTGGCCCAGCCAGCGCTTCGTCCGGTGCTCGACGCCGAGCCCGGCGCAGAGTTCGCCGACCATCAGCGCCTCCTGCGCCGCCTCGGCGCGTAGGCCGTGATCGACGGTGACTGCAAGGAGCAGCGGACGCCCCTGCCCGGCCCACTCGGCCAGCATGGCGAGGAGAGCGACGGAATCGGGTCCACCGGATACGGCGACGATCAGCGCGTCCTCGCTCGCGAGCGAGCGAAACAGGACAGCAGCCTCCGCCGCCGTCAGGGGCTCGGCTTCAGGTGTGGCTGCGGGCGCCGCGGTCAAGCGCAGCGGGCGCGCCGCTGCTCGCGCTCGACACCCTGGCGCACCGCGTTCGAAGCGCTGGGATAATCGACGCCGACCTTGGCGTAGGTGGCGCAGGCCTGATCGCGGGCGCCCAGCCCGTTCAGGGACATGCCGAGCTTGAGCAGGCTGTCCGGACCCTTGCCTGCCTTCGGATAGTCGCGCGAGATCTTGAGGAACTGCTCAGCCGCCTCGCGATAGCGCTGGCGCTGGAAGTAGCTCTCGCCAAGCCAGAACGTCGCATCCGGTGCCAGCCGGTCCCGTGGATAGCTCTGCAGGAACTCGCGGAAGCTCATCTCGGCGCGCTCGTATTCCTTGCGCAGCACATGAGCATAGGCGAGGTCGTAGAGCTCGCGCGGACTGCCCGCCTGCCCGGTCGCGGCGACGCTCGGGCCGCGCGGTGCGGCCGGCGGCAATGCGCCATTCGGCACGGGGCGCCCCACGCTGGACAGATCCATGGGGCCTTGCCCCGGGTCGCCGGCGAACTCTTCGTCGATGATCTGGCCGAGCTGGCGAGGCCCACCCGCAGCCCCCGGCTGAGCAGCAGGATCGAAAGCATCGCCGCGGCGCTCGCGGCCGGGAGTGGCGGGAGCAGCCGGAGGATTGGCCGGACGGGTCGCCTGTGGCGCCGGAGCGGCGCCGCCACGCTGGCCGCCGCGCTCGGAGAGGCGGAAATCGACGTCCTCCTGGAATTTCCGCAACTGCTCCGTCAGGCGCCTGTTCTCGAACTGCAATTGCTCGATCTGGCCGGAGAGCTGGCGCAGCTGGTTCTCGAGGCGGCTCGTGCGCACCACGAGATCGGCCGCGTCCTGCGCCGCGGCGGGCTGGATCAGCCCGATCGTCAGCAGCGAAAAGCCGGCAAGCAGGGCATGCCGCAGCATGGGGCGCTTCCGGCCCGAAATCGAAATCGTCACAAAGCTCATATCAAGCAAACCGCATCGCCCCGAAAGATCAAAGCTATCACACGCGAATACCGCGGCCAAAATATGGAAAAGCCGGCGCTTTCCTTGCGGTAAGCGCCGGCCACGTCAAGCTATTGTCGGGCGTCTGGCGTCAGACGCCGCCAGCACCGTCAAGCACCGTGACGGCGCGGCGGTTCTGCGACCAGCAGGAGATGTCGTTGCAGACCGCGACCGGCCGCTCCTTGCCATAGGAGATGGTGCGGATGCGGTTGCCGCCAATGCCACGCGAGGCGAGGTAGTCGCGCACGGTCTGGGCGCGCCGGGCGCCGAGCGAATAGTTGTACTCGCGCGTGCCGCGCTCGTCGGCATGGCCTTCGATGGTGAAGGTGTAGCGCGGATAGCGCTGCAGCCAGGCCGACTGCTTGTCGAGGGTCGCGACCGCCGTCGGGGTCAGGTCGGTCGAGTCGGTCTCGAAGAAGACGCGGTCGCCGACATTCACGACGAAGTCCTGGGCACTGCCCGGGGTGGCGGCGCCGCCGGCGCCGAAGCCGTCGGCGTTCTGGTCCTTGGCGCAGGCGCCGAGGGCGAGCGCACCCATCAGGGCGGCAGCGAGGCGCACGGTGCGGGCGCTGGCAGCGAAGGAGGCGAGCATGTCAAATCTCTCCGAATGTCGGACGCGGAGCGCGCCAAGCGGCGTCACGCGTTATGCCATCAATGAAGTGTCAACCTAAACGAGACCTTGCCAAAACAAGGCGAAGTGGCGGCATTGCGGCGTATGGTTAACCAAATATGGCCGGAAACCGACGGTTCGACGATGTTGCATTCCTGCATCAGCGCGCTGCGGTGAGCAGTGGCGACCAGGTAGGGTCCGAGGCGAAGGCAGGCGTCGGCACCGGCACCTCGACCCGGCCGGTGATGTCGACCATGTAGAGCTTGCCGCCGGACTGCCCGCCGGGATCCCGGAAGAACATGATGTACTGGCCGTTCGGAGCCCAGTTCGGCGCCTCGTTGTGGAAGCCCTCGGTCAGGATGCGCTCGCCCGAGCCGTCCGGCTTCATCACGCCGATCGAGAAGGCGCCGCCGCCCTGACGGGTGAAGGCGATGAGGTCGCCGCGCGGCGACCATGACGGCTGCGAATAGGACCCTTGGCCGAAGGAGATACGCTTGCCCTCGCCGCCCCCGGCGCCCATCACGTAGAGCTGCTGCGAGCCGCCGCGATCGCTCTCGAAGACGATCTGCGATCCATCAGGCGCGAAGGAGGGCGAGGTATCGATCGCCGCCGTCGAGGTCAGCCGCTGCGTGGTCCGCGAGCCGATGTCGATGGCATAGAGATTGGCGTTGCCGCCCTGCTGCAGGCTGAGCGCGATGCGCGCGCCATTGGGCGAGAAGCGCGGGCTGGTCGTCATGTCGGGGAAATTGCCGACGACCTGGCGCTGGCCGGTCTCGATGTTGAGCACATGCACGCGCGGCTGCTCGCCGGTGCGCTGCGCCATATAGGTCACTTCCTGGGCCACCGGCGAATAGCGCGGCGTCACCACGGAGGTCGCACCGTCGGTCAGGTAGCGCACATTGGCGCCGTCCTGGTCCATGATGGCGAGCCGCTTGCGCCGGGCCTCCTTCGAGCCGGATTCGTCGACGAAGACGACGCGGGTGTCGAAGAACCCGCCGACGCCAGTGATCTTGGTGAAGACCGCATCCGAGATGATATGGCCGACCCGGCGGGAATTGTTCGGGTCGGTGAAGTATTGCTGGCCGTCGATCTGCTGGCCGGCAACGACGTCCCAGAGCCGGAACTCGGCCTTGAGGCGGCCACCGTCGCGCGAGACCCGGCCGATCACCAGCGCCTGCACGCCGGCCGCCTTCCAGGCCTCGAATTGCGGCGCCGCGTCGAAGGGCGGGTTCTTCTCGGGATGGCGCGCCTTCTCGATCGGCAGGAAGTAGCCGCAGCGCTTGAGGTTGTTGGCGATGATGCCGGAGACCAGCGCACCGCCCTCGCCGGCGAAATCGGCGACCGCGATCGGCATCGGCTGGAAGGTGCCCTTGCGCAGGTCGATCACCAGCTCGGCCTGGGCCGGAGCGACCAGCGCGGGCACGACCAGGCCCGAACCGGCCAGCGCGAGCGCGTGCCGGCGGGTCAGGCCGGGCCTGCGGGTTGCCGGCGGGAGGAGATGATGATGGATGCGGTCCATGGCGGTCACAGCACGTCCCTGGCGTCGAAATTGACGATGACGTCGCGCCAATCGTCGTAATATGCGGCAAATTGCGCGGGAATGCGCAGCGGCGAGCAGCGACGCGTCGCCGTCAGCGCCGAATCCGCCGCGACCCTGAAGAGCGGGTCGGACGAAGAATTGGTCACGCTCGCCGGGCCGATCAGCGAGCCGTCGGTGTTGAGCTTCATCCTGACCTGCGGCACCACCGGCTTCGGCGCGCTCTGCAGCGCGATCGGCACGTTCCAGCACTTCTGCAGCTGGTCCTGGATGATGCCCATCAACTGCGCCCTGAGCGAGGGCGAGAGCTTCTGCGAGGAGCCCGTCTGGGTGCCGAGCGAGGCGGTGCGGTTGATCTGCGGCGCGCTCGCGCCCGAGGACTGCGCCTGCTCCTTCGATTGCAGCAGCTTGGCGATGTCGTTCGGGTTGAAGTTCTTGGCGACCTCGGCCTCGCGCTTGGCCTTGGCTTCCGCCTCGCGCTTCGCCTTGGCCTCGGCGGCGATTTTGGCCTTCTGCTCGGCTTCGGCCTTGGCCTTGGCTTCCGCTTCAGCCTTCAGCTTGGCGGCCTTGGCCGCCTCGGCCTTAGCCTGCGCTTCCGCCTCGGCCTTCGCCTTGGCGGCGGCCTTGGCCTCCTGCTCGGCCTGCTTTGCCTTGCGCTCGAGCTCGGCCTCCTCGGCGAGCTTCGCCAGTTCCTCGCGGCGCTGCTCGGCTTCCTGGGCGGCGGCCTGCTCGGATTTCTGCGGCGGCTGCTTCACCGGCTCGGCCGGCGGCGTGGGCTTGGGCAGGTTGGGCCGCGCCGGCGGCAGGGGCGCTGCGGCGTTGTCCTCGGCAACTTTGAGCTCGGGCGGGCGCGAGGGCGGCGCCGGCGTGTCCTGCTTGGCCTCGCCCGCTTCCTTGCGCTCGACGATCTCGGACTGGCGCTCGGCCCGCGGTTGCGGCTGCTCCTGCACCTTCTCGGCCTGGCGCTCGCCGCGCGTCACCTGGTTCAGCGCGGACGGGTCGATCACCTCGACCGCGATCGCTTCCTGATGCTCGGGCAGCGGCGTCGCGCCGGCGAACGCCAGCAGCCCCGCGACCAGAACGGTCGCGTGGCCCAGGGCGGAAACCGCCAAGCCCGGTTCGGAACGCGAAACCATCAACGCGACGGCACCTTCTCGTTCAACGCGAATGCGGTTCGGTGACCAGCGCCACGCGTCTGAAGCCAGCGCTGGTGATCGTCGCCATCACCGAGGCGACGCGGCCGTAGTCGACCTGCTTGTGACCACGCACATAGATGCGCTCGTCCGTGCCCTGCTTGGCGATGCCTTGCAGCTTCTGCACGAGGTCGGGCTCGAGCGTCGGCTGGTCCTGCAGGAAGATCTGGCCCTTGTCGTCGATGGCGATGGTGATCGGCTTCTGGTCGACATTGATCGGCTTGGCGCCGGTCTGCGGCAGGTCGATCGGCACACCGGTCGCGATCAGCGGCGCGGCGACCATGAAGATGATCAGCAACACCAGCATGACGTCGATGAACGGCGTCATGTTGATCTCGGCGATGGCGCCATGGCGGCGCGGACGACGCCCGCGGCGTCCCCCGGCCTTGGCCCCGGCTGCAGCTGACATGCCCATGATTCAGGCCCTCACGCCGCCAGACGTTCGTCGATCTGCCGCGACAGGATCGCGGAGAATTCATCGGCGAAGGCTTCGAGCCGGTTCTGCGCCTTGGCCACCTCGGCCTGCAGCTTGTTGTAGGCCATCAGCGCGGGAATCGCGGCGAACAGGCCGATCGCGGTGGCGAACAGCGCCTCGGCGATGCCGGGCGCGACGACTGCCAGCGAGGAGTTCTTCGAGACCGCGATGGCGGTGAACGAGTTCATGATGCCCCAGACCGTGCCGAAGAGGCCGATGAACGGCGCGGCCGAGGCGATGGTCGAGAGCACGAGCAGCTTCGATTCCAGCCGCTCGGCCTCGCGCTGGATGGTGACGTCGAGCACCTTGTCGATGCGCGCCGACAGGCTCGCGACCGAGCGCCCGCCATTCTCGAAGGAACGCTTCCACTCGCGCATCGCAGCGACGAAGACGGCCGCCATGTCGTTGACCGGCCGGTTGGCGAGATCGCGATAGAGCTCCTCCAGCGAGCGGCCCGACCAGAACACCTCCTCGAACGCGTCCATGTCCTGGCGCGTGCGGCGATAGAGCAAGGTCTTGTCGATGATGATCGACCAGCACCAGATCGACGCGGCCAGCAGCCCCATCATCACGAGCTTGACGACGATATGGGCGTGCCAGAACAGCGACCAGAAAGACATGTCGATCTGCGGCGCGGCCTGCGCGATCTCCACAGCGGGGTTCATCCTGTCATCCTTCTGCCTGGCGGGCGCGAAACCGTGCTCGGCCCGCGCAGCCCACTCTTCGCGCCGCGAAACTCGCGCCGCCGCCCGTTTCTGCGCTCCGGGGATATGCCGTTGACACCAATTACCGCTGAATTCGGCGAAAGATGGGCCAAACGGCGGTGCTCGCGTTGCGCCAGGGGCCTTCTGTCCCGTTAAATCCGGGTCAAGGTTAAGGGGCGGCATGGTTAATATCGCGTTATGACGGCCATGCGGCTGATCACGAAGCGCGTACGGCGGGGGCTGGGTCGATGCGGTTTAGCGAGCGGATCGCGGGCCATGCCCGGCACTATGTCTGGAACCGGACGACGCTCAGCGCGCTCCTGATCGTCTCGCCGGCGATCGTGTCCTCCATCGCGACCTTCGTCCTTTCGAATTCGCTCGACCGGCGCATCGCGCGTTTCTCCGACGAGCGCGACACGCTGACGCGCGACCTCGCCGGGCTCGACGGCCAGGTGAAAGCCTTCGAGACCTTGCAACTCGGCCGTGGCGCCCTGCTTCTGGTGCTGAACGGCTCGCAGGCCGACATCCAGTACAAATACCTGCTCGACCGGCTGTTCCGACAAAACGCCAAGCAGACGGTGCGCCGCATGGCCGCCATCGTCCATCCGCAGGACTGGCAGGGCCGGATGGCGTCCTATGACGCTCTGGTCGATCAGGACTACAGCGATGCCGGAACGGTCCAAAACATCCAGGCGATCGAAAGCGCGATGGTGATGGAGGCAGGCGCGCGCCTGACCGCGCTCCAGCTGCGTCACAACATCGTCACGGGGCGGATCGGCAAGATCGAAAGCCTGAAGGCTCAGATCACTGCGGTTCTCGCTTCGCTGACCTCGGCTCTCACCATCGTGATCTTCTTCATGACGACCAACAGGAAGACGCCGGAATCTCCCTCCGCCGAAACGCCGGAAAAACGCCAACGGCCCGCTTCCGTGAGGAAGCGGGCCGCCGACGGTCGTCAGCTCTGAAAAGGGGCGATCAGGCGCTTTCGACAGTATCCGTGCCGGTATTGGGACGGCGCGTGTTCATGAACTGATCGAACTCGGCCTTGTCCTTGGCCATGCGCAGCCGGCCGAGGAAATCATGGAACTCGCGCTGCTCGTCCTCGAGACGGCGCAAGGTCTCGTCACGATATTCGTCGAAGGCGCGGTTGCCGCTCGACGACGGGCCACGACCCCAGCCGCCGAAGCCGCCACGGCTGCCCCATTGCTGGGCCCCGCCCATGCGCTCGCGCAGGCGCTCCATCTTGTCCTGCAGGCGATTCATCCGGTGCTCGTAGCGAGCCGAGCCGCAACCATGTCCCATGCGTCCACTCCAGAAAAGAAAGACCAGGGTCGCCAGACCCAGCGGCCAGAAGATGATGAAGCCGAGCACCGCGAAGGCGATCCAGGCTCCCTTTCCATATTCGTCAAGCTTCGCGACGATCGGCATCGATCCCTCTCGAACTCGAAGGGCAACGGCGGATGCCGCTGCCGGCCAACCTCCCGATCGGCCCTCGCCGACCGTGTGAATGTAAATCACATTCACATATCTGGACGCAACTGCCAAGGCTTTCAAGACAGCCGGATCAAAAATTTCAGCAGGAGATCAGGCCGACTGGTCCGGCGGCAGGCCTAGGCCTCTGAGATAAATCAACATTCCGGCTTCGAGCAGGTCGGAAGCCGACATCGGCAGCGGGCGCCGGCCGGCATCGGCGCGGCCGAACAGGGCGGCGACACCATGCGACATCGCCCAGATATGCAGCGCCATCATCAGTGCCGGCGGGCGTTTTCCTTGCGGCAGCGCCGCGATCAGCGTCTCCGCCGCCTGGCGCAATTGCTGGAAGGAGCGGTCGGCGGCGGCGCGCAATTCAGGGCTGGCGTCGAGCGACACCCCGGCCTCGAACATCGCCGAATAGAAGGCGGGCTGATCATGGGCGAAGGCGAGGTAAGCGCGGCCGAGACGGTGGAAGGCGGTCTCGGCATCGGGCCTGCCATTGTCCCAGGCCTTGGCGAGCGCCGTTTCAAAAGCGGCAAAGCCGTGCACCGCGACATCGGCCAGCAGCTCATCACGATCGCGATAGTGCCGGTAGGGCGCCGCCGGGCTGACGCCTGCCATGCGCGCGGCCTCGGCGAAGGTAAAGCCGTTCGGCCCCTTCTCGCCGATCAGCCCCAGGGCGGCGCGCACCAGCGCCTCCTTGAGATTGCCGTGGTGATAGCCGCGCGGCTGCTCGGGCTCGTTGCGTTTCCAGCTCATGTTACGGGGCCTAACATGGCGATCCGCCAGCGTCGATGCCAGCAGCAGCAGGAGCGGTCAGAGGATTTCAAGGCCGAGGCGATGCCTGAGGACATCGGGAATGCGCCGCGCCTTGCCGCCACCGACGCAGGCGACCTTGACCTGCGCCGTGATCAGCACCTCCTCGCCACGCAGGACGCGCTGCTCGAGTTCCATGGTGGCGCCGCGCGCCAGCGTCGGCCTGGTCTCGACCGTGAGCAGATCGTCCATCACCGCAGGCCTGACGAAATCGATCAGCATGCGCCGGACGGCGAAGCCGAGCGCCGCATCGCCGTCGAACAGTTCGCGCTGCTCGATGCCGAGTGCCCGGATCAGCTCGGTGCGGCCGCGCTCCATGAAGCGCAGATAGGAGGCGTGGTAGACGACGCCGGAGAAGTCGGTGTCCTCGTAATAGACGCGGACGGAGATGCTGTGGGCGCCGGCCATGACGGTCCTTCTGCAAGATGGCGCGGGCGTTCTAGACGGTCACACGCCAACCGGACAACCTCATAAGGCGGTCTGCCGCTCAACGCTTGCAGGGCTTGCCCATGAACGAACCGCAATCATAGGGCTGCGACAGCGCGGCGCGGATCGAATGCGCCTTCCCGTCGATGCGGTTGACGATGTCGTCGATGCGCCAGCCGCCGCCTTCCTCCACCATCAGGAAGCGGACAGCCATCTTCTGACCGAAGCTGCGGAAGGACGCGACGACCCGAGCCCGCCCGCGCGAGGCCTTGCCGGCCAAACCGACCTGCAGATCCTTGATCTCGCCATCCTGCCCATTGATGAAGGGATCGGCCCCGACATGGCCGATATCGCCACTCTCGTCCTGGAAAAGATCATCGCGGGCAAACAGCGTCGCCAGGCCCTTGCTCATCAGCTTGTCGCGGTGCGGCGGGCGCCAGGGCGGCTCGCCGCTACCATCCAGCGTCTTCTGCGTGACCTCATAGGCCTTGCGCACCGTGGCGTCGGGCGTCGGCTCGGCGGCCAATGCTGCCATCGGCAGCAGGCCGCATAGCGCGATTGCAAAGCCGAGGCTCGTCATCCAGCGAGAGAGGGACCGTGCCTGCTTGATCATGACTTCGGCTCCATACGGATCGGCCAGTTGCAGCATCATCGAAACTGAGAACGGGACCGGTTGCGTCCTCCATATGACGGATGCAGGCCATTCAAGGCCAAGCCAAAGAACGAGCGCCTATTTGTCCGGCCCTCTTTTCGTTCCCCTCTGAAGCAGGAGAAGAACAGCTCCCCAGATGAGATACGGCACTGCGTAGATCGGCAACAGGATCGAACCATCAAGCCAGACCACTCCGGGCTCGCTCGATTTGGCTCCGAGCGCAGGGAGTATCCAGATTTCGACCTGCTCGCCCAGCAGCGGCGGATCGGCAGCCGTCACGAGCAGGGACAAGCGATTACGCCCTCGCTCGAAAACGACGCTCGACGCGGAGCGTTCACCGCTCCCGGCAAGCGGGACAAGGCCGCGAGCCGTATCCGTTGCCGAATAAGCGATAGTCCGCCCTGCAGTATAACGCACGGCCTCCTGCCAGGATGGCCGGACTTCGATCTCGAGGCGCGCCAAGCCTTCCGGCGGCTCGTTCTGGTCAAAAGCGTTGCGCGCAGGAAACCGGTTCCGCGGAATCCTGGCCTCCATCCGCAGTGGGCCGCGGTTGAGGCGCAGGACGGAAACCGCAGCCGTCTCACCGAGCTTAAGCGCCAGGGGAGCAATGGGTGTTTGGCTCGCAATGGAACCGAGGACGGCATAACCGAAAAGCAGAAGGCCGACGGTGAAGTAGAGCCTCCACCTCAGCCGCATCAGCCTTCTCCGTTCTCGTCTCCAAAAAGCCCGAACTGCGCGCCCTCGCGGCTCGGCTCGGGCATGCCGAGATGCCGGAAGGCGTGCGGGGTCAAAAGGCGGCCGCGCGGCGTGCGCTGGATGAAGCCCTGCTGCAGCAGGAAGGGCTCGATGATCTCCTCGATCGCGTCACGCGGCTCGGAGAGCGAGGCGGCGATGGTCTCGATCCCGACCGGGCCGCCGCCGAAATTGATCGCGACGGTGGTGAGATAGCGCCGGTCCATCTGGTCGAGGCCGATCGCGTCGACATCGAGCAGGCCGAGCGCCTTGTCGGCGACCTTGCGGGTGACGATCGCATCGCCGTCGACGATGGCGAAGTCGCGCACCCGCCTGAGCAGCCGTCCGGCGATGCGAGGCGTCCCGCGCGAGCGCTTGGCGATCTCGTTGGCGCCGTCATCCGACATCGGCACGCCGAGCACCCGCGCCCCACGCGCGACGATGCCCTGCAATTCCTCGACCGTGTAGAACTGCAGGCGGATCGGGATGCCGAAACGGTCACGCAGCGGCGTCGTCAACAGACCGGCGCGGGTGGTGGCGCCAACCAGCGTGAACTTCGGCAGGTCGATCTTGACCGAGCGCGCCGCCGGCCCTTCGCCGATGATCAGGTCGAGCTGGTAGTCCTCCATTGCCGGATAGAGGATTTCCTCCACCGCCGGGTTGAGGCGATGGATCTCGTCGATGAAGAGCACGTCGCGTTCTTCGAGATTGGTCAGCTGCGCCGCAAGGTCGCCGGCCTTGGCGATCACCGGCCCCGAGGTCGAGCGGAAACTGACGCCGAGCTCGCGCGCCACGATCTGCGCCAGGGTCGTCTTGCCGAGGCCGGGCGGGCCGACGAACAGGACATGGTCGAGCGCGTCGCCGCGGGTGCGGGCGGCGTTGATGAAGACCTGGAGGTTCGCACGGGCGGCCGCCTGCCCGGTGAAATCGGCGAGCGAAAGCGGCCGCAGCGAGGCCTCGCTGTCATCGTCGCGCTTGTCCGCCGTCATCAGGCCCGGACGCTTCGGCTCACTCACAATTCGATCTCCAGCTCCAGCGCGTCATGCACCGGAATGTCCTGGTAGCCGGTCTTGATGATGGTCGGAACCATCGCGCGATAGGCGTCGATCGCCTCGATATAGAGGCCTGAGAAGCGGAAGCCATGCTTCTGGTAGAACACCAGCGCCGGCATGTTGTCATTGGTCAGCATCGCCCTGAGCTTGCGCGCGCCGGCCGCCTTCGCCGCGGATTTCACCGCCTCCAGCATGCGCGAGGCCGCGCCCTCCCCTTCCTTGAGGGAGTGCAGCGCACAGAGCACCGCGATATCGCCATCGCGCGCCCAGCTCGCCACCGCCAGCAATTCGCCCTCGGCGGCGAACATGCCGATCAGGGGCAGCTCGGCGCAATCGTAGAGCTTCGAGCCGATCATCATGCGATGCGAGCCCCAATGCCGCATCATCAACGCGAGGAACGCCGACTTGTCGGCGATCTCCCGGAAGATCACCGTCGGTCCCTTGCTCATTTCGCCAGCTCCTTCAGGCCGAGCCGGATCAGCTGCGCCGTGCCGGCCCCCTCGCCCGCCTCGCGCGTGGCGGCCGCGACTGCCGCCACGGCCTGCGCCTGCGGGTAGCCGAGATTGGTGAGCGCCGAGACGGCGTCCGCCACCGGCTGCGGCAGCCGCTTGTCCTCGAGCGCGCCGGAGAGCTGCGCCAGCACCGGGTCGACATGGCCGAAAGCCGGCGCCTTGTCCTTCAGCTCGGCGCAGATGCGCTGGGCGAGCTTGGGGCCCACGCCGGGCGCGCGCGCCACCGCCGCCTTGTCGTTGCTGGCGATCGCGGTCGCGAGCGCCCCGGGCTCGAGCGTCGAGAGGATCGCAAGCGCGACCTTGGCGCCGACGCCCTGCACCATCTGCATCAGCCGGAACCAGTCGCGCTCGTTGTCCGACATGAAGCCGTAGAGCCGGATCGCGTCCTCGCGGACATGGGTCTCGATCGACAGTGCCGCCGCCTCGCCGATCTTGGGCAGGCGCTGCAGTGTGCGCGAGGAGCACTGCACGACATAGCCGACGCCCTGCACGTCGACGATGACATGGTCCTCGCCATACGAATCGATGAGGCCCTTGAGCTTTCCGATCATGCCTCCTGTTAGCATGACCGCTGCCCGCCGCCAGACCGGATCATTCGCGGCGATCATGCGTTCTCCACCGGCGATGCCGGGGAGCTGCATGTGCTGACGAAAACCAGGGATCTGCGGACCGGCCGTTCGGTCTGGCAGGGCAGGCCGCCGCCGCGCTTTCCGAGGCACGAGATCACCGGCGATACGCAAGCCGACGTCGTCGTCATCGGCGCCGGCATCTCCGGCGCGATGCAGGCCGACGCGCTCAGCGCAGCCGGCTTCGACGTGCTCGTGGTCGACCGGCGCGGCCCGGTCCGCGGCTCGACGCCGGCGAGCACCGCTTTGCTGCAATACGAGATCGACCAGCCCCTGACCAAGCTCACGCGCCAGATCGGCGAGGGGGCCGCGATCCGCGCCTGGCGACGCTCGCGCCTTGCCGTGGACGGGCTGGCGGCTCGAATCCGGGAGCTCTCGATCGCGCCCGTCACTCGGCGTGACTCGCTCTATCTCGCCGGCGATGTGCTCGATGCCGATGGGCTCGCCCGCGAGCATGAGGCGCGCCGCCGCGCTGGGCTGGAGACCGCCCTCCTCGATGCCGACACGCTGAAGAAGCGCTTCGGCATCGAGCGCTCCGCCGCACTGCTCGGCTATGACAATCTCGAGGCCGATCCGGTCGCGCTTGCAGCGGGCTTCCTGCGCGCCGCGCTCGGCCGCGGCGCCCGTCTCGCCTGGCCCATCGAGATCATCGATCTCGACACGAAAGCGCGTTCGGTGAGCCTGCGCACCAGCGAGGGCCATCACATCCGCTGTCGCCATCTCGTCTTCGCCACTGGCTACGAACTGCCCTTCGGCAAGCTGCCGAAATGGCACGCAGTCCTCTCGACCTGGGCGCTGGCGACCATCCCGCAAAAGAAACGGCTCTGGCCCGAGCGCTGCTTCATCTGGGAGGCATCGGACCCCTACCTCTACATGCGCAGCACCCGCGACGGCCGTGTCATCTGCGGCGGCGAGGACGAGGATTTCGTCGACGAGGACAAGCGCGACGCGCTGATCGAACGAAAGACGGCAGCGATCCAGCGCAAGCTCGGCCAGCTCCTGCCTGAGATCTCGACCGAGGTCGACTATGCCTGGACCGGCACCTTTGGCGCCTCCGCGACCGGCCTGCCGACCATCGGCGAGATGCCGGACCTCAGGAATTGCTGGGCCGTGATGGGCTTTGGCGGCAACGGCATCACCTATAGCCGCATCGGCGCCGAGATCGTGCGCGCCGGCCTCACCGGCAAAGGCGATCCGGACGCCGAGCTCTACGCCTTCCGCAGCTGATATTGCGCCAGGAGTGCCCGCGCGCCGCGGTGCTGCGCATGGCAGATCGCGACGGCGAGGGCATCCGCCGCGTCGGCACTGCGCGTCTCGGCCTTGGGCAACAGCACGCGGATCATCGCCTGCACCTGCTTCTTGTCGGCATGACCGACGCCGACCACGGTCTTCTTCACCAGATTGGCGGCGTATTCGGCGACGTCGAGCCCAGCCAGGGCCGGCACCACCAGAGCGATGCCGCGCGCCTGGCCGAGCTTCAGCGCCGATTGCGGATCGCGGTTGACGAAGGTCTCCTCGACCGCGACCTCCTGCGGCTGATGCCGTGCGATCACGCCGGCGATGCCCTCATGCAATTGCCGCAGGCGGTCGGCGAGCGGCTGCTTCTCGTCGCTCTCGACCACGCCGCAGGCGACGAAGGAAAGCTTGGTGCCTTCGCTGACGACGACGCCCCAGCCGGTCTTCCTGAGACCGGGATCGAGGCCGAGAATGCGAATCGGATCGGACATCGGCGCAGATTAGAGGATTTCATCCGGACTGGATGGATGAACGACACTCATCGCTGCCATCACCGCAACGGGGGTTGATCGTCTCGCTCCTTCCGTGAAGGAAAGAAAATCCTTCTCCGGCGATCCGATGACAGCTCTCCTGATCTCGCTCTTTCCCGGTGTCTCGCTCGACGGCATCGCCGTCCTGATCGGCGCGACCCTGCTCGGCGGGCTGGTCCGCGGCTTCACCGGCTTCGGCTTCGCCATGGTGTTCATGCCGCTGGCCTCGATCGTGCTCGGCCCGGTCGCGGCGCTCGGCCTGATCTGGGTGATCGACCTGCCCTTCGCCCTGCCGCTGGCGGCGCGCTCGGCCAAGCGGGCGGAATGGAGCGAGGTCATCCCGCTCCTGATCGCCGCGACGCTGACCCTGCCGCTCGGCATCGCGCTGCTCACCTGGCTCGATCGGGAGACGATGCGCTGGCTGCTGGCGCTGCTCGTGCTCGCCGCCGTCGCGCTGATGGCCTCAGGCTGGCGCTATCACGGCAAGCCCGGCATCCCGCTTTCGCTCGGCGTCGGCGCGGCCTCGGGCCTCTGCAACGGCCTCGCCAGCATCGGCGGCATGCCGCTCGCCGTGTTCTGGCTCGGCGCCCAGCGCAACGACCGGCACAAGACCCGCGCCAATCTGCAGACCTATTTTGGCCTGAGCACCGTGGTCAGCGGCGCGATCCTGTGGGCGAAGGCCATCATCACCTTCACGTCGCTGGTGATGGCGCTGCCGCTTTTCGCCGTCTACGGCGTCGGCCTCTGGCTCGGCACGCACGCCTTCGGCCTGGCCTCGGAGCAGACCTTCCGCCGCATCGCCTATCTGACGATATTCCTGAGCGCGCTCGTCAGCCTGCCGTTCTGGGACGGGTTGATCGGGCGATGACGAAAGCCGTCATGCCCGGGTCGGTCCGAGCATGACCATGGACAGGGCTCAGCCGAGCTTGGCCATGATGTCGTCGGCGATCTCGAAATTGGCGAAGACGTTCTGGACATCATCGTCATTGTCGAGCGCTTCCATCAGCTTCATCATCGACGCCGCCTTCTCCTCGTCGAGCGGCGCCGTGGTGGTCGGCCGCCAGACCGGCTTGGCCGAGGCCGGGGCGCCGAGCGCTGCTTCCAACGCCTTGGAAACCTCGTTCAGGGCATCGAAGGCGCACAGGATGGTGTGGCCGTTCTCGTCCGAGATCACATCGTCGGCGCCCGCCTCGATCGCCGCTTCCATCACCTTGTCGGCATCACCCGCTTCCGGCGCGTAGCTGATCTCGCCGACGCGGTTGAACATGAACGAGACCGAGTTGCTCTCGCCCATCGCCCCGCCGGACTTGGTGAAATAGGAACGGACGGCGGAGGCGGTGCGGTTGCGGTTGTCGGTCAGCGCCTCGACGATCACGGCGGTGCCACCGGGGCCGTAGCCCTCATAGCGGACCTCGTCATAGTTATCGCCTTCGCCACCGAGCGCCTTCTTGATGGCGCGCTCGATATTGTCCTTGGGCATGTTCTCGGCCCGCGCAGCGAGCACGGCCATGCGCAGGCGCGGATTCATGTTCGGGTCGGGCATGCCCAATTTGGCGGCGACGGTGATTTCACGGGCCAGCTTCGAGAACAGCTTGGAGCGCACCGCATCCTGCTTGCCCTTGCGGTGCATGATGTTCTTGAACTGTGAATGGCCAGCCATACGCCCAAATCTCCGCTGCTTCTGCGCCGGCCGGCTTATACTCAGCCGGCTCGTGGCGAGGCAAGCACCGTCATTTCATCGCCGAGGGCCGAAATCCGCCCCGCGCTTAAGCGTTTGTTGGCAAGTCCCGACCACTCTCGACGGGCAGTATTTCCGGAAAACCGCTTCCAGACAGCGCATGAGCCATATCATAGCCGAGCATACCGCGCGTCTGCGAACCTTTCGGATCGATGCCGTCGATATCGACCTGCTGCACCAGCAGGCCGGTTTCGCGAGCGTGCGTCTGCCGACCTTGCTTCCCGAGCTGCATGAGCGCTTCGAGGCCTGGCCTGAGATACTGGACGTGATGAAGCGCCCCGAAGTGCATGAGCTCCGGCTCGCGCACTGGATCAGGCTGGTTTCGGGCGAGCTCGAGGAGGGCTATCTGCAATCGGCGCACGCCCTCGCCAGCGCCTTCAACGACAATGGCGTTCCCGTTCATGCGGTCGCGATCTGCCACGCGATCGTCGGCAATGCGATCGGTGCCGAGCTCGGCCTGCTGCGCGATGGCCTCGCCAAGCTCAGCCACTTCTGGCAGGCCAAGGAATACAATCGGCGCATCGCGCTCCGGGCCGCCTTGCAGAAGGCGGTGCAGCTCGATCTCGAACTGCTGCTCGAGACCTATACCCATGTCCAGCGCCAGAACCGTGAACGCAGCCTGCGCGAGATCTCGACCTTCGAGGTCACGGTCCGCAACGTCGTCGGCACCGTCACCGGCGGCGCCCGCGTCGTCGAGGAGATGGCGCACAGGATGAACGGCGTCGTGAAGGACACCGGTATACAGGCCGTCGCCGCCGCCCGCGCTTCGGACGAGGCGTCCGAAAATGTCGGCAGCGTCGCCAGCGCGACCGAAGAGCTTTCGATTTCGCTCAGCCAGATTTCCGAGGAAGTCGCCCGCGCGACGACCAAGGCGCATGCCGCCAGCACGGCAGCACTGCGGACCGAAGCGATCGTCAAGAGCCTTGCCCAATCTGCGCAGACGATCGGCGCCGTCGTCGACCTGATCCGCGACATCGCCGAACAGACAAATCTGCTGGCGCTCAACGCCACGATCGAAGCGGCCCGCGCCGGCGAGGCCGGCCGCGGTTTCGCCGTCGTCGCCCAGGAGGTAAAGCAGCTGTCCGCGCGGACCGCCAAGGCGACCGACGAGATCGCAGCCCAGGTTCCGGCCATGCAGGCGGCGACACAGGAAGCGGTCGAAGCGATCGAGAGCATCGTCACCTTCGTCGGCGAGATGGATCAGACGACGCTGACGATCGCAAGCTCCGTCGACGAGCAGCGCGCAGCGACCCAGGAGATCGCCCGCAGCATCAATTTCGCCTCGCAGGGGACGCAGGAAGTCGCGCAGGCGATCGCCAACGTCAACGACTCCGCCCAGACGGCCGGCATGGGCGTCGACGAAATGCTCGGTCTCGCCCAGGCGCTGACGCGCCAGGCCGAAACCCTGACCGGAGCGTTCGAGAACCTGACGCAACAGAACCGCGCCGCCTGACGAGGCGCGAGCCGCACCCGCCTCCGAACGAGTCTACCTGAAACGAAAAGCGCCCGGCCTGATGGGCCGGGCGCTCTTGTTCTGCGAAGGCCGGGGCGCGGCCTATGCCGTTCTCAGGCCGCCTTCTTGGCGCCGAAGGTCGGGTCGAGCTCGCCCTTGGCGTAGCGCTTGGCCATGTCCGCCAGCGTGATGACGCGCTTGATCTTCGAGGCCTGGCCGGCGGTGTTGAACTCTTCCAACCGCTTCTTGCAGAGCGCGGTCATCGCCTCCATCGCCGGCTTCAGATACTTGCGCGGGTCGAATTCGCCGGGGTGCTCCGACAGGATCTTGCGGATCTGGCCGGTCATCGCCATCCGGTTGTCGGTGTCGATGTTGATCTTGCGCACGCCGTGCTTGATGCCGCGCTGGATCTCCTCGACCGGCACGCCCCAGGTCTGGGGCATCTTGCCGCCGTACTGGTTGATCACGTCCTGCAGGTCCTGCGGCACCGAGGAGGAGCCGTGCATGACGAGATGCATGTTCGGCAGCTTCTTGTGGATCTCCTCGATGACGTGCATGGCGAGGATCGCGCCATCGGGCTTGCGGGTGAACTTGTAGGCGCCGTGCGAGGTGCCCATGGCGATGGCGAGCGCGTCGACCTTGGTCTCGGCGACGAACTTCACCGCTTCGTCGGGGTTGGTCAGGAGCTGGTCGTGGCTGAGCTTGCCCTCGAAGCCATGGCCGTCCTCCTTCTCGCCCTCGCCGCTCTCGAGCGAACCGAGCACGCCAAGCTCGCCCTCGACCGAGATGCCGCCGAGATGGGACATCTCGGTGACGGTCTTGGTCACGCCGACATTGTAGTCCCAGTCGCCCGGGGTCTTGCCGTCGGCCTTGAGCGAGCCGTCCATCATCACCGAGGTGAAGCCGGCCTGGATCGCGGTCATGCAGGTCGCCGGCTCATTGCCGTGGTCGAGATGCACGCAGACCGGGATATGCGGATAGATCTCGGTCACCGCGTCCATCATGTGCTTGAGCATGATGTCGTTGGCGTAGGAGCGCGCCCCGCGCGAGGCCTGGATGATCACCGGCGCGTCCGTCGCGTCCGCCGCGGCCATGATCGCGAGCGCCTGCTCCATGTTGTTGATGTTGAAGGCCGGAACGCCGTAGTCGTTCTCGGCGGCATGGTCGAGCAATTGGCGAAGCGTGATGCGGGCCACGATGATCCTCCGGTTGGGCTCTGCTTTATCCGGAGGGTTTAGAATCGAACTGTGGCGGACGCAAAGCGAAAGCGGCCAAAAAAGTGAATGCGATCAGCGCCCGCGCGCTTCCAGAACCCTGACCCGCTCCTCGATCGCCGCCAGCTCCTCGGCGAAGTTGCCGGTGATCGACTTCGCCATGACCAGCAGGCCAGCCGTATCACGGCGCTGTTTGCGAACGAGATCGCCGAGCTCGTCGAAGCGCTTCTCGACCGCGTCGAAGCGCTTGTCATGCTCGGAGAGCTGCACCTGAATCTTCTTCAGGATCTCGTACATGGCTGTCTGTACGTTCTCGCTCATGCACGAGAACATAGCATAAACATCGATCCATGCAATCGCAGGCTGCGCCACCGCTCAGCCCTTCCGCAGCGCCTCGACGCCCGGCAAGGCCTTGCCTTCCATCCATTCGAGGAAGGCGCCGCCAGCGGTCGAGACATAGGTGAGGTCCTCGGCGACTTCCGCATGGTTCATCGCCGCGACCGTATCGCCACCGCCGGCGACCGCGACGAGCCCACCGTTACGGACGCGCTCAGCCACTGCCTTGGCCACTGCAACCGTCGCCGTGTCGAAGGGCGGCAACTCGAAGGCGCCGAACGGCCCGTTCCAGACCACGGTCTTGACGGTGTTGAGCTTGAGCACGACCTCGGCGACGCTGAGCGGACCGGCATCGAGGATCATCTCGTCCGGCCCGACCTCGCCAATCGAGACGACGCGATGGCCGGGATTGGCCTTGAACTCGCGCGCCACCAGCGCATCGACCGGCAGGATGATCTCGCAGCCGGCTGCCTTGGCCTTCGCCTCGATCTCACGGGCAGTGGCGGCGAGATCGTGCTCGCACAGCGACTTGCCGACATTGACGCCGCGCGCGGCGAGGAAGGTGTTGGCCATGCCGCCGCCGATGGCGAGCACGTCGACCTTCTGCACGAGGTTCCCCAGCAATTCGAGCTTGGTCGAGACCTTGGCGCCGCCGACGATCGCCATCACCGGCCGGGCCGGGTTGTCGAGCCCGGCCGAGAGAGCCTCGAGCTCGGCCTGCATGGTGCGCCCGGCATAGGCCGGCAGCAGATGCGCCAGCCCCTCGGTCGAGGCATGGGCGCGATGGGCGGCCGAGAAGGCGTCGTTGACATAGAGATCGCCATTGGCGGCGAGCGCCTTGACGAATTCCGGATCGTTCGTCTCGTCGCCGGCGTGGAAGCGGGTGTTCTCCAGCAGCAGGATCTCGCCGTTCTTGGCGGCGGCGATCGCCTTCGGTGCCTCCGTGCCGATGCAGTCGCCGACGAAGATCACCGGCTGGCCGAGCGCATGCGCCAGCGCCGGCACGACCTGCCGCAGGCTGTTCTTCTCGTCGCGGCCCTTGGGCCGGCCGAAATGCGCGAGCAGGACGACCTTGCCGCCCTTCTGCGCGATCTCGCGGATCGTCGGCAGGATGCGGTCGATCCGGGTGGTGTCGGTGACCCTGCCCTCCTCCATCGGCACGTTGAGATCGACACGGACGAGGACGCGCTTGCCGGCGAGATCGGCGTCGTCGAGGGTGCGGAAAGCGGGCATGGAGAGCTCTCTTACAGGCGTTGGAACAGGCTGGGATAATCCATGACGAGGCCGTCCTCGTCGACCGGAAGCTCGGCGGTGAAACTGCCATCGGCCGTCTCGAACCGGAAGAGCCTCGGCGCGAGGCAGGTGTAGACCTGCTCGGTGACGAAAGGCTCGAAGCTGTCGAACGGCACGAACAGCATGGCGACACGTCGTTGCTCGCCGGGTTCCCAAGCAAGGCGGCGGATCGGCAGCGTGTTGGTGAAGGGCGTGGCGGAAAGGTCGATATCGATACAGGCGTCGAAGACTGGCAGTTGGCCGCGCTCCTCGTCGTGCCAGGTACCGTCGCGCCGGGTCATGGCGAGGCCGCGACCGTCGGTCGTCGTAATGTCGAAGGAGCGGACCGTGAAATCGACGTCGCAATCAATGCGATAGGTCGCGCCGAAGCGCTGGCCGTCACGCTCGCCGACCAGCGCGGCATCGGCGCGCAGGCCGTTCGCCTCAGCGCGCAATGTCAGGTGTTCGAGGCCGTCGCCTTCCAGTGCCCGCCAGCGGACACTGCGCCCGTCCGCAAGGTCGGCGGGCGAGCGAAAGCTCATCGCGGCAGGATCGGCGGCAGCACGCCGGGAACGCCGGTCTTCAGCACGATCACCGTCAGGATGACGGTCAGGATCGCCGTGACGATGCCGGTGAGCAGCAGCGCACCGAAGCGCGGGGTCGAATTGACGCGCTGGCGCAAGGCCGAGAGTTCTTCACGCAGGCCGGCGAAATCCATGGTGCCGGCGGCGAGATCGACCTTCTGGGCGCTGCGCTCCAGCGAGGCCTCGGCACGGGTCAGCACCGCCTCGTAGCGCGCGAACTTCTCTTCGATCCGGGCGGTCTTGTCCTCGATCCGCGAGAGCTGATCGAGCTTGCGCGGGTCGCTGGCAGCAAGCGGCTCGGTCGGCTTCGCCTCGGTCGCGCGCGCTGCGGCGATCTCGGCCATGCTCGGGGCCGGCGGCACGGCGATCGCCTCGGCGGGGGTAGTCGGCGTGGCGACGGTCGGCTCGATCTTGTTCATTGCGCGGTCCGTTCCTCGGCGGTGTGGACGCGGCCGCACCAAAAGGGCGCGGCCGCAGCAGGAGTGTTACGTCAGATCAGCTTCGCCATGGCGACGGCGGTGTCGCTCATGCGGTTCGAGAAGCCCCACTCATTGTCGTACCAGGTCAGGATGCGGACGAACTTCTCGTCCATGACCTTGGTCTGGTCGAGCGCGAAGGTCGACGACGCCGGATCGTGGTTGAAGTCGATCGAGACGTTGGGCTGATCGGTGACGGCGAGAATGCCCTTCAAGGCGCCGCGCTTGCTCGCCTTGATGATAGCCTCGTTGATCTTCTCGACCGTGGTCTTGCGCTTCGAGATGAACTTGAAGTCGACGACCGAGACGTTCGGCGTCGGCACGCGGATCGAGGTGCCGTCGAGCCGGCCCTTGAGCTCGGGGATGACGAGACCGATCGCCTTGGCGGCACCGGTCGAGGTCGGGATCATCGACATCGCGGCGGCGCGGCCGCGGTAGAGATCCTTGTGCATCGTGTCGAGCGTCGGCTGGTCGCCGGTATAGGCATGGATCGTGGTCATGAAGCCCTTGTCGATGCCGACGGCGTCATGCAGCACCCTGACCACCGGCGCGAGGCAGTTGGTCGTGCAGGAGGCGTTGGAGACGACGATGTGGTCCTTGGTCAGGGCCTCGTTGTTGACGCCGAAGACGACCGTCAGGTCGGCGCCGTCGCAGGGCGCCGAGACCAGCACGCGCTTGGCGCCGGCGGCGAGATGGGCCGCCGCCTTGTCGCGGGTGGTGAAGATGCCGGTGCATTCCAGCGCGATGTCGACGCCGAGCGCCTTGTGCGGTAGATCCTTGGGATCGCGGATCGCGGTCACCTTGATCGGGCCGCGACCGACATCGATCGTGTCGCCGGAAACGGTCACCGTGCCTGGGAAGCGGCCATGCACGGAGTCGAAGCGGAAGAGATGGGCATTGGTCTCGACCGGGCCGAGATCGTTGATCGCCACGACCTCGATGTCCTTGCGCTTCGACTCGATGATCGCGCGCAGCACGTTGCGCCCGATACGGCCGAAGCCGTTGATCGCCACTTTGACCGTCATCTCAATCCTCTCCTTCGCCATTCGCCGGCAGAGCCGGCGTCATTCACGCGGGCAAATCGGCCAAACCATGGCGGAACGCAAGGGCAGGCCTTAAAAATTTCAACGCCGCTCAGCCGTTGTGGCGCTTGATCGCAGCCTCGGCCACTGCCTCCGGCGTGATGCCGAAATGCTTGTAGACCTCCTTGTAGGGCGCGCTCGCCCCGAAGGAGGACATGCCGACGAAGACGCCATCGGCACCGATCACGCCGTCCCAACCGAAGCGCACGGCAGCCTCGACGGCGATCTTGATCGGAGCATCGCCGATGATCGCAGCCCTGGTCGCCTCGTCCTGCTCCAGCAGCGCCTCGAGCGACGGCACCGAGACGACGCGGGCGCGAATGCCCTTCTCGGCCAGCAGCTTGCGGGCGGCGACCGCGATCTCGACCTCGGAGCCCGAGGCGAAGAGCGAGACCTGCGCCTTGCCGCCTTCGGCCGCCAGCAGCTCATAGGCGCCCTTGGCCGAACGGTTCGTCGCGGTACCGTCGGTGCGGACCGGCGCGAGGTTCTGGCGAGAGAGTGCCAGCACGGTCGGTCCGTCGGTGCGCTCCAGCGCGATCTGCCAGGCTTCCGCCGTCTCGATCGCATCGGCGGGACGCAGCACGCGCATGTTCGGCATGGCGCGCAACGAGGCGATCTGCTCGACCGGCTGGTGGGTCGGCCCGTCCTCGCCGAGGCCGATCGAATCATGGGTCATGACGTAGACGACCGGCAGCCCCATCAGCGCGGCGAGCCGCATCGACGGGCGGGCATAATCGGCGAAGACCAGGAAGGTGCCGCCGGCAGTGCGGAAACCGCCATGCAGGGTGATGCCGTTCATCGCCGCGGCCATGCCGTGCTCGCGGATGCCGTAGCGGACATAGCGGCCCTTCGGGGTCTTCGGCGTGAAGTCCTCGAAGCCTTTGGCCCGGGTGTTGTTGGAGGGCGTCAGATCGGCCGAGCCCGAGACCAGTTCCGGCATCACCGGTACGATCACGTCGAGCGCCAGCTCCGAGGCCTTGCGAGTCGCGACCGTCACCGGGCTCGCAGCCAGCGCCTTCTTGTGGGCGACGAGGGTCTTGGCGAGCTTGGCCGGCACGGTATGAGCCAGACGGCGCTCGAATTCGCCGCGCTTGCGCCCCGACGTCGCCGCCAGGCGCGCATTCCATTCCTTGCGCTCGGCGAAGCCGGTGGCGCCGAAGCCGCGCCAGGCCTTGAGCACGTCGGCTGCGACCTCGAACGGACCGCCGGTGATTCCGAGCGCCTTCTTGGCGGCGGCGAGCTCCTCGGCGCCGAGCGGCTCGCCATGCGCCTTGGAGGTGCCGGCCTTCTTCGGCGCACCGAAGCCGATCACGGTCTTGCAGGCGATCAGGGTCGGCTTGTTCGACTTCTGGGCCCGGCGGACCGCCGCCTCGATCGCGTCGGGATCATGCCCGTCGACGCGCTCGGCCTTCCAGCCGCAAGCCTTGAAGCGGGCGAGCTGGTCGACCGAATCGGAGATGGAAAGCGGTCCGTCGATCGAGATGCCGTTGTCGTCCCAGAGCACGATCAGCTTGTTGAGCTTCTGATGGCCGGCGAGCGCGATCGCCTCTTGGCTGATGCCTTCCATCAGGTCGCCGTCGGAGGCGAGCACATAGGTCTTGTGGTCGACCAGCTTCTTGCCGAACTCGGCGGCGAGCATGCGCTCGGCCATCGCCATGCCGACCGCGGTGGCGAGCCCCTGACCGAGCGGGCCGGTGGTGGTCTCGACGCCGGCGGTCATGAAGTTCTCGGGGTGGCCCGGCGTCTTCGATTCGAGCTGGCGGAACTTCTTGAGGTCGTCGAGCTCCATGCCGGGCGTGCCGGTGAGATAGAGCAGCGCGTAGATCAGCATCGAGCCATGGCCGGCCGAGAGCACGAAGCGGTCGCGATCGGGCCAGCGCGGCTCGGCCGCATCGTATTTCAGGATGCGGGTGAAGAGTACGGTCGCGACGTCGGCGGCGCCCATCGGCAGGCCGGGATGGCCGGACTTGGCCTGCTCGACGCCGTCCATGGCGAGGGAGCGGATGGCGTTGGCGAGCCGCTCGTGCTGGGCGCGGTCGATCGCAGGCGTCGTCATGGAATCTCTCCGGCGAGGGCGGAACGAGGCTCGCGCCGAAGCTGGCCGGCGGCGAGCAGCGAACTCTTGAGAAAAAGGTCGCGCGTTCGATAGGCCGCCCGCTCAAGCGGAGTCAATTCGCCTGCAAGGCCGCAGATATCGACTTTTCCCCACGCTTCGATCGGATCGAAGCGGTCGAAGCGCTTTCCACCGTCATATTTGTTAAACTAGGCTCCCGAATCGGATGAGCCGGCTCCAGCCGGCCCGCAGAGGAAGAAGCGTGGCGTCTCCAGGACTGGATCACGCCCTGTCGCGTCTCGAAGGCGCGCTCGGCCAGCTTGAAGCAGCCGCTCGCAGGCGGCTCGAGGTCGAGCGTGGTCGCGCCAATCTCGAAACCGAGCTCACCCTGATGCAGGACGACCGGGCTCGCCTCGCGGTCGAACTCGACGGCGCCATGGCCCGGATCGGCCAGGTCCAGGGCGTTGCCGAAGAGGTCGATCGCAAGCTCGACCGCGCCATGACGGCGCTCGCCGAGGTGATCGCGCGGGTCGAAGCCCGTCCCGAGGAAGAAGCCGAGCAGGACGCCTGATGCCCCAGGTCAACGTCACCATCGCCGGCAAGGCCTACCGCATGGCATGCGGCGAAGGCGAGGAGCCGCATCTGGAGGCGCTCGCCCAGCTCTATGACGGCAAGATCGAGGAGATGCGCCAGGCCTTCGGCGAGATCGGCGACATGCGCCTGCACGTCATGGCGGCGCTGATGGTCGCCGACGAGGCCACCGAGCTGAAGAAGAAGGTCGAGACGCTGGAAGGCCGCCTCCGGTCGCTGCAGGGCGATGCCGGCTTCGCCGACCAGCGCGCCGGCGAGGTCGAGGAGAAGGCGGCGGCCGCTCTCGTCGCCGCGGCCGAGCGCATCGAGAGCGTGGCGAAGAGCTTGTTGCCGGGACAGGTGGGCTGAGCGCTCCGCTTCGCCGACACCACTTCTCCCGCCGCCTTTGCAATTCCTCAATCATGCCCGACTGACGCTTCCTGGCAGAAGCGAATCGATGAAGGCAGCGACGATGGGCGACAGGGTTCGGGTAGCGATTCTCCTCGGCGGCAAGTCCTCGGAGCACGAGGTCTCGCTGATGTCCGCCGCCAATGTGGTCAAGGCGATCGACAAGGCGCAGTACGACGTCGTGCCGATCCTGATCACCAAGGCCGGCGAGTGGCGCGAGCTCGAATTGCAGAACGGTGTCCTGCCCGACCCGATCCCGCAGGACGGCGCCGAGCTTTGCCTGCTGCCGGGCGGAAACGGGCGCCTGCTGCGCCTGCAGGACGGCGCCGCGCCTCAGGCGCTCACCAAGATCGACGTGCTCTTCCCGGTGCTGCACGGGCTCGACGGCGAGGATGGCTCAGTCCAGGGGCTGGCCCAGGTCGCCGGGATCCCGCTGGCCGGCTGCGGCATCGTCGGCTCGGCCAATGCGCTCGACAAGGACATCGCCAAGCGGTTGCTGCGCGAGGCCGGGCTCGGCGTCGCCCGCTCGCTCACCGTCCGGCGGGGCGAGACGCTCGGCTTCGATGAGGCCAGCGCCGCGCTCGGCCTGCCGCTCTTCGTCAAGCCGGCGCGGCAGGGCTCCTCGGTCGGCGTCAGTAAGGCGACGAATGCCGAGAGCTTCCAGGCGGCGCTCGCTGAGGCCTTCCGGCACGACAAGGTGGTTCTGGTCGAGGAGTTCATCGCCGGCCGCGAGATCGAGCTCAGCGTGCTGGAGCAGGCCGATGGCGAGACCATCGTCTCGCTGCCGGGCGAGATCGTCGCCGCCGCGAGCCACGGCTTCTACACCTATGAGGCCAAGTACCTCGACGAGGACGGCGCCCGCGTCGAGGTTCCGGCCCATCTGCCGGAGGGAACGATCGCCAACCTGCAGGAACTGGCGAAGCGTGCCTTTTACGCGCTCGGCTGCGACGGCATGGCCCGCGTCGACTTCTTCCTGCGCCCCGACGGCAGCGCTTTGATCAACGAGATCAACACCATCCCCGGCTTCACTGACATCAGCATGTTCCCGAAGGCGCTCGCCGCCAGCGGCATCGCCTATCCCGACCTGATCGACCGCGTGATCCGGCATGGGATGGCGCGCGGAGCCTGAGGCGAAAAATCTCGGCGGGTTTTCGCTGGCCGCCTCTGGCGCTTTGCCGGCATGCGTCCTACCTTGTCGCGGCGGGGCTGCCTGGTGCGTGCGAGTCATGTATTCCCGGGCCCATACGACTCCCTAGGGAGCTGTCCCTGACTGGGTCCCTGGACCCGGACACACGGCGCCCACCTACTTTGTAGGTGTCCCGGGATCGAAATCTCCACGGCCGAGGTGGCTCCGCACCCCATGACGACCGACCTCGCTTCTCTCGCCGCCCGCAAGGCTCTTCTGCGCAGCGAAGCGCTGGACCGGCGCGACGCGCTCAAGCTCGACGACCGACTGATCTGGGACGAAGCCATCGTCGCGCAGGTCCTGGCACTGCCAGTGTTCGCGCAAGGGCCCGTCTCCGCCTACTGGCCGATGCGCTCGGAAGCCGATCCGCGCCCGATCCTGGAAGCGCTCCACGAGCGTGGCCTGCCGCTCTGCCTGCCGGCGATCGTCGAGAAGCGCATGCATTTCCGGCGCTGGGCACCGTGGGAACCGATCGTCCCCGGCGGCTTCGGCACGCTGGTGCCGGCTCCCGAGCAGCCCGAGGTCAGGCCTGCGATCCTGATCGTCCCGCTCGCCGCCTTCGACCGGCGCGGCTACCGGATCGGCTATGGCAAGGGCTATTACGACCGCGCCATCGCAGAGCTCGAGCCGGCCGCGACCATCGGCATCGCCTATGCCGCGCAGGAGATCGAGGCCGTGCCCGCCGAGGCGCATGACCGCCGCCTCGACTGGGTGATCACACAGGACGAGGCGATCCGCTGCGGTTGATTTCGCTGCTCCGATCACGTCATTAGCAGGCGCGCCTTTCATTCAAGACGCAGCCGTCCCGCCGTGTTGTCTTTCAACCGCAAAGTCGAACCGCGCGGCCTGGGGAAAGCCGGGACGGTCGGCTTGCGTGAAAGCGCGACAGGACGGGCCGTGTTAGGACGGCCCAATCGTTGGATCGTGACATGCGTCTACTCTTTCTCGGCGACATCGTCGGGCGCGCCGGCCGCCTCGCCGTTCAGGATCGTCTCCCCGGCCTCCGCGAGCGCTGGAAGCTCGACTGCGTCGTGATCAATGGCGAGAACTCGGCAGGAGGCTTCGGCATCACCGAGGCGATCTGCGACGAGACGCTGGCCGCCGGCGCCGACGTGATCACGCTCGGCAACCATTCTTGGGACCAGCGCGAGGCGATGGTCTTCATCGAGCGCCAGCCGCGCCTGATCCGACCGGCGAACTACCCGCCGGGCACGCCCGGCCGCGGCGCGACCGTGATCGAGGCGAGGAACGGCGCCCGCGTCCTCGTCGTCAACGTCATGGGCCGGCTGTTCATGGACGCGCTCGACGATCCCTTCGCCGCGCTGGAGCGTGAGCTCGCCGCCTGCCCGCTGCGCGAGGCCGCCGACGCCGTCATCGTCGACGTCCATGCCGAGGCGACCAGCGAGAAGCTTGCCATGGCCTATTATCTCGACGGCCGCGCCAGCCTCGTCGTCGGCACCCATACCCATGTCCCGACCTCGGACACGCGGGTGCTGCCGGCCGGCACCGCCTACCAGACCGATGCCGGCATGTGCGGCGACTACGAGTCGATCCTCGGCATGCAGAAGGAGGAGGCGATCCGCCGCTTCCTGCAGAAGACGCCGGGCTCGCGGCTGGAGCCGGCGCTCGGCGAGGGCACGCTATCGGGCATCGCCGTCGAGACCGACGACCGGACCGGCCTCGCCAAGGCGGCCTGGCCGGTGCGTCTCGGTGCCACGCTGGCAGAAACCTGGCCGGCTGCCTGGGATCAATAGAGCGGCCGATGTCGCAGCTCTTCTCCGCCCTCGTCGCCGTCTTCGTCGGCTATGCGGCCTCGGTCGCGGTCGTGCTCGCGGCGGCGCAGGCGCTCGGCGCGACGCCGGGGCAGACCGTCTCCTGGCTCGCCGGGCTCGCTCTCGCCAAGGGGCTCGCCAGCCTCATCCTGTCCTGGCGGCATCGCATGCCGATCATCTGCGCCTGGTCGACGCCGGGCGCGGCGCTGCTCGCGGCGGCGAGCGGCGTCGACATGGCCTCGGCCGTCGGCGCCTTTCTCGCCGCGGCAGCGCTGATGATGGCGACCGCCGCCTTCCGCCCGCTCGGGGCGCTGGTCGAGCGCATCCCGATGAGCATCGCCGCGGCCATGCTCGCCGGCGTGATCTTTCGCTTCGTCGTCGCCGTCTTCGACGAGATGAAGCTGCAGCCTGTGCTGGTGCTGACGCTGCTCGTCGTCTTCCTGCTGGCGCGGCTGTGGAATCCCTTCCTCGGCGTCATCGCCGCGCTGGGCGCAGGCCTCGCGCTCGCCTTTGCCACCGGCACCGCGACGCTGCCTGCCGGGCCGGTCGCGCTGACGCATATCGAGCTGATCGTCCCGCATCTCGATCTCACCGCGATCGTCGGCATCGGCATCCCGCTCTATCTCGTCACCATGGCGGCGCAGAACCTGCCGGGCTTCGCCGTATTGCGCGCCTCGGGCTACCAGCCACCGACCGCCTCCTGCCTGTTCGTCACCGGGCTGATGTCGGCCCTGACCGCGCCGACCGGCGCGCATATGGTCAACATGGCGGCGATCAGCGCCTCGATCTGCACTGGCGCCGACACCCATCCCGATCCGAAGGAGCGCTGGAAGGCCGGGATCTGGTACGCCCTGCTCTGGCTCGTCATCGCTGCCACGGCCGGCCTCCTGCTCGCCCTGATCCTCGCCATGCCCAAGGCACTGATCGTCGCGGTTGCGGGCCTCGGCCTCGTCGGCTCGCTGACCGGGGCGCTCGGGCAGGCGATGGGAGGCGACAGGGACCGCTTCGCTGCGGTCGTCACCTTCGCCGTCGCCGCCTCCAGCCTGTCGCTGTTCGGGGTCGGCTCCGCCTTCTGGAGCCTGGTCGCCGGGCTTATGGTCTTGACATTGGACCACGCCGCGGGCCGTTTGCGCGCAAGATCATGAACACGTCCGTACCCCGCACCCGCCTGATGCTCGTCACGCCGCCGATCTCCGATCCCGGCGCGCTCTCCTTTCGCCTGATGCAGGCCTTCGCCGGCGGCGATGTCGCCGCCGTGCTGCTACGGCTCGTGCCCGGCGACGAGCGCAGCCTGACCGAGCGGGTCAAGGCGCTGGCGCCGCCGGTGCAGGCGCAGAACGTCGCCCTGGTGGTCGAGGCCTCGGCCCAGGTCGCCAGCCGTGGCGGGGCCGACGGCGTCCATCTCACCCAGGGCGCCGAGGCGATCGCCGAGGCCCGCTCCAGCCTGAAGCAGGAGCGCATCATCGGCGCCGGCGGCCTGCGCTCGCGCCATGACGCCATGGACATGGGCGAGGCCGGCGTCGACTACGTCATGTTCGGCGAGCCGCGACCGGACGGTTCCCTGCCGCCCTTGCCGGCCGTGATCGAGCGCGCCTCCTGGTGGGCCGAGATATTCGAGACGCCCTGCATCGCCTATTGCCCGGATGCGGAGTCGGTGCCGGCCCTGATCGAGACCGGCGCCGAATTCATCGCGCTCGGCGAATGGCTGTTCGCCGAAGGGGTCGACATCCGCGCAGCGGTTGCCGAAGCCGATGCGGCGATCACGGCGCAACATGCCCGCAGGACGGCGCGATGAAGCTTGCGCTCGCCGCGCTCGCCCTGACAATCGCCTTGCCGGCCGCCGCAGCGGAACCGGAGCCGGATTTCGCCTATGGCGCCTATCAGACCGGGCATTACCGGCGTGCCCAGGCGGAGGCCTTGAAGCGGCTCGATGCCGATGCGGGCGACGCCGCGGCGATGACGCTGCTCGGCGAGATCTACCGGCAGGGGCTCGGCATCCGCGAGGACGCGAAGGCAGCGGCCGACTGGTATCGGTTCGCGGCCGACAAGGGCGACGTGAATGCGACGTTCGCGCTCGGCATGGCGATGCTGGAAGGCCGCGGCCTGCCGCGCGATCCGAAAAAGGCCGGCGTCCTGCTGGAGAAGGCCGCCGCCGCCGGCCACCCCGCCGCCAACTACAATCTCGCCATCGCCCTGCTCGCGACGGGACGGCCGCAGGATGACCAGCGCGCCATAGGCTGCCTCAGGGTCGCGGCCGCCACCGATCTCGGCGATGCCCAGCATGCGCTCGCCGTGCTCTACAAGATGGGCCGGGGCGTGCCGCAGGACGATGGCATGGCGGCCGAATGGATGGGCAAGGCCGCCGCCAACGGGCTGATCGCCGGCGAGGTCGAATACGCGATCATGCTGTTCAACGGCGACGGCGTCGCCAAGAACGAGCGGGCTGCGGCCCGGCTGTTCATCCGCGCCGCCAACAAGGGCAACGCCATCGCCCAGAACCGCCTGGCCAAGCTCTACCAGTTCGGCCGCGCCGTCCCGCCCGACCTGTCGGAAGCCGCCGCCTGGCATCTCGCGGCGCGCACGCAAGGGCTGACCGACGCCACGCTCGACCAGGTGCTGGAGCGGCTTTCGCCCGAACAGCGCGCCCGCGCCGCCCGCCTGGCCGCCGACCGGATCGAGGCCACGGCCTTGACGACGGCGAGCCAACCGAGCAAGTGACGGCCGAACAGGTGGCCGTGGCCACCTCCGCTCTTTGATAGTCCGCTCCATTCCGCAGCGCTTCGCGCGCGCCCCGAGGTTTATGCCATGATCCGCTCCCCCCTGATGACCGTGATGACCGATGCCGTGATGAAGGCGTCGCGCTCGCTGAAGCGCGATTTCGGCGAGGTCGAGAACCTGCAGGTCCTGGCTAAGGGCCCGGGCGACTTCGTCTCCAAGGCCGACCACAAGGCCGAGGAGATCCTGCGTGCGGCGCTGGAGAAGGCACGGCCGGGCTACGGCTTCGTCATGGAGGAGAGCGGCGTCGTCGTCGGGACCGACGAAAGCAATCGCTGGCATATCGACCCGCTCGACGGCACCCACAACTTCCTGCGTGGCATCCCTCACTGGAACATCTCGGTGGCGCTGGAGCGCGACAACCAGTTCATCGCCGGCGTGATCTACGACGCCGCCAAGGACGAGCTCTTCATCGCCGAGAAGGGCAAGGGCGCCTATGTCAACAATCGCCGCCTGCGCGTCTCGGGCCGGCGCGAATCGGCAGACATGCTGATCGGCATGGGCGTGCCCCATATCGGCAAGGGCGGCCACCCGCTCTTCCTCAAGGAACTCGGCGCGGTGATGAGCCGCTTCGCCAATGTCCGCCGCATGGGCTCGGCCGCGCTCGACATCGCCTATGTCGCCGCCGGCCGCATGGACGCCTATTGGGAACGCGGCCTCAACACCTGGGATTTCGGCGCCGGCGTGGTGATGGTGCGCGAGGCGGGCGGCACCTTCGGCACGCTCGACGGCAAGCAGCCAACCTCGGCCAAGGACGTGATCTGCGGCAACGAAGCCGGCGAGCCGGCGTTGCGCGCAGTCCTCAAGACCGTGCTTTGATCGGGAGAGCGCCGTTTCCTGCTTGATCCCGGCGTGGCGGGAGGCGACAGTCGCCGCCGCGACGAAACCGGATCGGATGAGCAGGCATGGCCAATGACGAGGCGGCCCCTGAGGTCCCGCCGCTGGAGCCTCCAGCGCCGGCGCCCAATCGGCCGCAGACGTTCCGCTTCTCCCGCCCGCTGCGCTATGTCCTTCGCGCGCTGGTCTTCCTCGCGCTGATCGGTTTTCTGATCTTCATCCTCCAGGATGGGCTTCGTACTGCTTTCATGACGAATCCGGGCCTCAACGGCCTGATCGTCGGTGCCCTCGCGGTCGGCGTGCTGCTGTCGCTGCGCGAGCTCTGGCGCGTCGACAGCGAGGCCCGCTCCGCCACCCGCCTCGCCGCCGATCCGGCCGGCGCGGCGCTGCGGCGCAGCCAGGTGATCAGCCCGCTGGCACCCGTGCTGCCGGCGCTGGAGCAGCGCAATCTCGCTCCCAGCCAGGCGGCGAGCCTGCTCGAATCGATCGCGGTCCGGCTCGACGACGGCCGCGAGGTGCTGCGCTATCTCGCCGGGCTCCTCGTCTTCCTCGGCCTGCTCGGCACCTTCTGGGGCCTGCTCGAAACCGTCTCCTCGGTCGGCAACGTCATCAAGAGCCTGCGCACCGGCGCTGAGGCCGGTGTGCTCTTCGACGAGCTCAAGGCAGGCCTTGCCGCGCCGCTCGCCGGCATGGGCCTGTCGTTCTCGTCCTCGCTGTTCGGCATTGCCGGCTCGCTGATCCTCGGCTTCCTCGATCTGCAGGTCGGCCAGGGCCAGCGCCGCTTCCGCAACGAGGTCGAGGGCTATCTGGGCACCGCGACAGCGCATTCCGCGACCATCCCACTGGCGATGCCGGTCGCCGCCGGCCAGACCATGGCCGGCGATGTCGTGGTCGAGCGTCTCGACAAGCTCCAGGCGGCGATGCAGGACGGCTCGAACAACCGCGCGGCGACGCAGGCGCTGGCCAATCTCGCCGAGGGCATCCAGGGCCTCGTCCAGCACATGCGTTCCGAGCAGCAATTGATCCGCGACTGGGTCGAGGCGCAGGCGGCGCGTGAGAAGGATCTGAAACGCCTGATCGAGCGCCTCGCCGCTGAGCGGGTGAGCGAGTCATGAGCCTGCCATGGTGCTGCGCCATCGAGTGCGTTGATCGCAAGGAAGGCTGAGCATGGCTCTGTCGCGCTCGCATCGCCGGGAAGAGGTCAATTTCTGGCCGGGCTTCGTCGACGCGCTTTCGACGATGCTGATCGGCATCGTCTTCCTGCTCTCGGTCTTCGTCCTCGGCCAGTTCTTTCTGTCTCAGGAGATTTCCGGCCGCGACACGGTGCTCGACCGGCTCAACCGCCAGATCGCCGAGCTCAGCGACCTGCTCGCTTTGGAGCGTTCGAGCGGCAAGGAGGCGAAGGATTCGCTCGCCCTGCTGCAGTCTTCGCTCGCCGGCGAGCAGGCCGAGCGCGCCCGCGTCCAGGGCCTGCTCGACGGCGCCGCCCGCGCCAATGCGCCGACCCAGCTCGCCGACACGCAGAAGGCGCTCGACGCCGAAAAGCAGCTCTCCGCCAAGGCGCAGGCCACGGTCGAGCTGGTCAACCAGCAGATCGTCGCCATGCGCCGCCAGCTCGCGGCGCTGGAAGAGGCGATCGCCGCCTCCGAGGCCAAGGACAAGGAATCGCAGGCGCGCATCTCCGAGCTCGGCTCGCGCCTCAACGTCGCGCTGGCCCAGCGCGTGCAGGAACTGGCGCGCTATCGTTCCGACTTCTTCGGCCGCCTGCGTCAGGTGCTCGGCACAAGGCCCGACATCCGCGTCGTCGGCGACCGCTTCGTCTTCCAGTCGGAAGTGTTCTTCGATGCCGGCCAGGCCGTGCTGAAGCCGGAAGGCCGCGGCGAGCTCGACAAGCTGGGAAGCATCATCGCCGATCTCGGCCGCGAGATGCCGCCGGACCTGCCCTGGATCCTGCGCGTCGACGGCCATACCGACAACCGGCCGATCCGCTCGCCGCAATTCCCGTCGAACTGGAGCCTGTCGACGGCGCGCGCCGTGGCCGTGGTCGAATACCTGGTCAGCAAGGGTATCCCCGCTGACCGCATCGCCGCGACCGGCTTCGGCGAGTTCCAGCCCCTCGACGTCGCCAACAATGACGACGCGTATCGCCGCAACCGCAGGATCGAGTTCAAGATCACCGAGCGGTGAGAAGGCTGCTCTGGCGACCGCTCCTCAATGACGCTGGGCGATCTGGATCAGGTTGCCGCAGGTATCGTCGAACACCGCGGTCGTGACCGGGCCGAGATGGACCGGCGGCTGGGTGAAGGCGACGCCGAGCGCGGCAAGCCGCTTATGCTCGGCGTGGACGTCCTCGACTCCGAACGAGGTCGCCGGGATGCCATCGGCGACGAGTGCGGTCTTCCACGGCTTCGCCGCCGGGTGCTCGTCCGGTTCCAGCAGCAGCTCGACGCCGTCGGGATCGCCGGGCGAGGTCAGGGTCAGCCAGCGATGCTGGCCCATCGGGATGTCGTGCTTCAATTCGAAGCCGAGAATGTCGCGGTAGAAGCGCAACGCCTTCTCCTGGTCATCGACCAGCACGCTCGTCACGACGATCTTGATCGGCATCGGCCCTCTCCTTCTCCGGCGGCTCGGCCAGCGGCCGCATCCACACATCCCACATCTGCCGTAGCGGCGAGCGTTCGAGGAAATGGTGCTTGCTGCGCCAGCGCCATTCGGTTCGCAGCAGGCCGGCTTCCTCCAGCACCTGCAGATGCTTCGACAGCGCCTGCCGCGACAGGCTCGCCCCGTGCCAGCTGATCAGGCGCACATGCAGCTCGAACAGCGTCTGGCCGTCCCGCTCGGCGAGCTCGTCCAGCATGCGCCGGCGGGTCGGATCGGCCAGCGCCCGGAACAGGCGGTCGAAATCCATGGCCAATTGCTAGCATGCGAGAGACAATCATGCAATTAACTGGTTGCATGACAGAACTCGCATAGGCGGCCTCATTGGCTGGGCGCAAACCTATGCGCGCAATTCCTGCGAAAAGCTGTGGCGGGTCATGCCTTTGCGATGGGGGCACACGCTCATGTCCATGCTAGCATGCTGGCTGGTATGGTAGTATACCACACGAAAAATACCGCACGCTTGGCGGACAGGGAGCAGCATGATCGATATCCGCATCACCCCCGACAAGAACGAGCTCGGCCGCCAGGCCGCAGCGCTGGGCGCCGAGGCGATCCGCGCCGCGATCGCGCGCCATGGCGAGGCGACGATCATCGTCGCTACCGGCGCGAGTCAGTTCGAGATGCTGCAGAACCTCGTCGTTGCCAAGGGTATCGACTGGTCGAAGGTCACCGCCTTCCATCTCGACGAATATGTCGGCCTGCCCGAGAGCCATCCGGCGAGCTTCCGCGGCTATCTCAGGGAACGCTTCCTTGCTCCGCTCGCGGTCAAGCCGGCCTTCAACTTCGTCAATGGCGAGGGTGATCCCGCCGCCGAGACCAGGCGCCTCAACGCCCTGATCGCCGGGCGCCGCATCGATCTCTGCTTCGCCGGCTTCGGCGAGAACTGCCATCTCGCCTTCAACGATCCGCCGGCCGATTTCGAGACGGAAGAACCCTATATCGTCGTCACCCTCGACGAGGCCTGCCGCAACCAGCAGTTCGGAGAGGGCTGGTTCGAGAGTTTTGCCGCAGTGCCGGAGCAGGCGATCTCGATGAGCATCCGCCAGATCCTGAAGAGCGAACTGATCGTCCTCTCGGTGCCGGACGCCCGCAAGGCGCAAGCGGTGAAGGACGCGCTCGAAGGCGAGATCACCCCGCTGCACCCGGCCTCGATCCTGCAGCGCCATCCCAATACGGTGCTGTTCCTTGATCCGCCGGCCGCTTCGCTGCTGAAGAAGGGCTGAGGCGCCGATGCCCGTCTCGCCCGGCCTGATCGATCTCCAGATCAACGGCTTCGCCGGCGTCGACTTCAACGACCCGGCGATCACCCCGGCCGATCTCGACCGGGCGCTGGAGGCGATGCTCGCGACCGGCGTCACCCATTGCCTGCCGACGATCATCACCGCCCATCCGCACGAGCTGATCGAGCGCTTCCGGGCATTGGACAAAGCCGTCGCCGGCAGCAGGCTCGGGCCGCTGATGTGCCCGGGCTACCATCTCGAAGGGCCGTTCCTGAACCCGGCGCCGGGCTATCATGGCTGCCATCCGCCACAGGCGATGACGGCGGCGAGGCCGGAGCTGATCGCCGAGGTCGAGCGCGGCCTCAAGCGGCCGATCCTGATGGTGACGCTCGCCGCCGAGAGCGAGGGCGCCGTCGCCCTGACCAAGACCCTGGCCGATGCCGGCAAGATCGTTGCCATCGGTCATTCGGCTGCCGATTTCGACCAGGTTTCGGCCGCGGCCGATGCCGGCCTCTCGCTCTCGACCCACCTCGGCAACGGCCTGCCGCAGACGCTGCACAAGCTCGCCAACCCGATCTTCGCCCAGCTCGCCGAGGACCGGCTGATGGCCGGCTTCATTGCCGACGGCATCCATGTCCATCCCAGGGCGCTGGCGGCGCTGATCCGGGCCAAGGGCTTCGAACGCTCGATCCTGGTCACCGATGCGGTAGTCGCTGCCGCCGCGCCGGTCGGCCGCTATCACTTCGCCGGCATGGCCGTCGATCGCATGCCGGATGGTTCAGTACGGCAGGAAGCGGGCCTGCTCGCCGGCTCGGCGCTCTGCCTCGATGAAGCCGTCCGCAATGTCGTCGCCTGGGGCATCGCGACGCCCCAGCAGGCCTTCGCCATGGCCTCAGACCACGCGCTCGCTGCGATCCGCCCGGCGCTCGCAGCGCATGGCATCGTGCTTGCCGAGGGCGAGGTCGAATGGTCGGATGATCTTTTCGCCCGGCGCGTCCGCCTCGCCGATCAGGAACGTCGCTACCACGCATGACCGCAGCCAAAACGGCGCGACAACAAGAGGGGAAGGCAATGACCAGGAAGCTTCAGGGTATCGACCGACGCACCGTGCTCGGCGGCCTCGGCGCACTCGCAGCCGGTGGGCCGGCGCTCGCCGCCTCGCCGCCGCTGCCGACCAGCCCGGTCGTAATCAGCGTCATGGATGTCGGCGGCGCGCTGGCGCTGATGCAGAAGGCCTTCGAGGACTACCGCACCGCCAATCCCAAGCTGGTCTCGCGCATCGCCTTCGTGAAGGCCCCTGCCCCCGAGCTCGCCAGCAAGCTCAAGGCCCAGCAGGATGCCGGCAAGGTCGATCTCGACCTGATCCTGACCGGCAGCGACGGCCTCGCCGCCGGCCTGGAGCAGAAGCTCTGGCAGAAGATCCTGCCCGACTTTTCCGACAAGTTCCCGAACATCGAGGCCAATTACGAGCCGGCGGCGCTCAACCTGCACAAGGCGCAGGGCGACGGCTTCGGCGTCGTCGTCAACTACTACCCCTCCGGGCCGCTGCTCGAATACATGCCGGACCGGGTCAAGAATGTCCCGACCACAGCCGAGGAACTGCTCGCCTGGGCTAAGGCCAATCCGAACAAGTTCATGTATGCCCGCCCGACCAATTCCGGCCCGGGCCGCACCTTCATGATGGGCCTGCCTTATCTTCTCGGCGACAAGGACCCGCAGGACCCGGTCGGCGGCTGGGACAAGACCTGGGCCTATCTGCAGGAGCTCGGCCAGTACATCGAGTACTACCCGGCCGGCACCGGCGCGACGATGAAGGAGTTCGGCGACGGCTCGCGCGACATCATCATCTCGACCACCGGTTGGGACATCAATCCGCGGGCGCTGGGCATCGTGCCGAAGGAAGCCAAGATCCAGACGCTGAAGGGCTTCCACTGGGTCTCGGACGCCTTCTTCATGTGCGTGCCCAAGGGCCTGCCCAATGACAGGCTCGCCGTGGTGCTCGACATCATGGCGCATGTGCTGACGCCGAAGATGCAGGCCTATTCCTATGACGAGGGCTATCTCTATCCCGGCCCGGCGGTGAAGAACGTACCGCTCTCGCTGGCTCCCGAATCCAGCCAGAAAGTCATCGCCGAGTTCGGCCGGCCGGAATATGCCGACCTCATCGCCAACAACCCGATCGAACTGCCGCTGAAGCCCGACAAGATGGTGGTGGCGTTCAGGAAGTGGGACGAGCTGGTGGGGGCGAAGCGAGCGAAGTGAGCTCTCACCATTCCTGAGCGCGGAAAGCCCGACGTAGAGCCCCTCTCCTGGAAGGAGAGGGGCAGGGGTGAGGTGTTCGAACTGGAAACGTTGGCCTGAACCCAACCGCGCGGAGAGCGCTCGCGCAGCTGGTCCAATCGCCTACACCTCACCCTGCCCTCTCCTTACAGGAGAGGGTTCCCCGCGGACGGCATCGGCGTCTCACGACACCGATTGACTTCCCCGCCGCCATGCGCTTCTCATCGCCGCAGAGCGCATGGGGCGCCACCAGTCCGCGGCAAGGGAGCCTGCTCCCACCCATATCCAAGCGACGACATCGCATCATCGCTTTCTTCCGGCCTGTCGAGCGGACATCAGGCTTTCCTCGGAAGGAAGACCCATGTCTGACGCTAGCCGCGAACTCACGCTCCGTTCGACCCTCGAAACCATCCGCCGCCAGGCCAAGCGCTGGCTGAAGGAAATCGAGGCCGGCAACGGCGAAGCGCTTGCCCGCTTCCGCAAGCTGATCCCGAACCATGTCGGCGCGGCCAAGCTGCGCGAGGTCCAGCACGCCCTCGCCCGCGATTACGGCCTCGCAAACTGGGCGGCATTGAAGCAGGAACTCATCACTCGGGAGGCCGCAGCCCGCGGCCATGCCGCGCTCGTCGCGCTGTTCCTGGAGAAGTCGGTGCTCCGCTATGGCGTCAGGCCGGGAACGCAAAGCTGGGGCGAGTACGAAGCCGACCGGCCGGCGCGCGGTGCGCTGGCACAGCGCCTGCTCGAACGCCACCCCGAGATCATCAGCGACAGCATCCATACCGCCGTCGCTGCGCACGACCTCGATGCCGTTCGTGCATTCCTCGCCAAAGACAACGCGCTCGCAAACAAACCGAGCGCGTTCGATGGCTGGACACCGCTCGTCCGCCTCGCCTTCACCCGGCTGCCGAACGAAGCCCTGTCGCGCAATGCCGTCGCGATCGCGCAGCTCCTGCTCCAGCATGGCGCCAATCCGAACGCGCTGTTCAGCGACGGCACGAACCATTTCACCCCGCTCACCGGCGTCATCGGCGGCGGCGAGAGCGGCCAGCCGCCGCATCCGCAGGCGGAGGCGCTGGCACGGCTCCTGATCGCTCGCGGCGCCGATCCTGTGAATGGCCAGGCGCTCTACAACTCCTCGCTCGGCGCCGACGATGTCACCTGGCTCGACCTGCTCTGGAGCGAGACGGAGAAGCGCGGCGAGACCGGGCGCTGGCGCGAGCCGGTGCGCGAATTGCCGGCGCCGCCGCTCGACTACCTGCTCGGCAACGCCGTGCCGCGCCAGCCCAAGCGCGCCGCCTGGTTGCTCGCCCATGGCGCCAGCGCCCAGGCGCTCAACGCCTATTCCAAGCAGAGCCTGGTCAAGCAGGCCATGCTCGACGGCCGCAGCGATCTCGTCCGCCTGCTCGTCAACAATGGCGCCAGCCCGGTCGAACTCAGCGGTCAGGAGGCCTTCACCGCTGCGGTCGCCCGTGGTGACGAAAGCGAGGCGCGCCGCCTGCTCTCCGGCAATCCGGACTTCCTGGTCAGCCCGGCGCCGCTGTTCGTCGCGATTAGGCAGGGCAAGCCGGAGATCGCAGCTCTCGCGTTGCGCCTCGGCGTCTCGCCGGAAGCAGAGACGCGCGACAGCGTCCGCGCTTTGCACGAGGCGGCAGGGAGCGATGCGATCGAGATCGTCGCGCTCCTGGTCGAGGCGGGCGCTGAGATCGATCCGATCGAGCGCCGCTATGGCTCGACCCCGCTTGGCTGGGCGAGGCATCAGGGCGCTAGTGCCGCGCAGATCTATCTGGCCTCGCGTAGCCGCGATGTCGAAGCCCTGTGCCAGGCGGCAGAGGTCGAGCGGCTGGAGGCGCTGTTCGCGATGGAGCCGACGCTCGTCAATGCGCCGGCGCGCTCGGGCGAGCCGCCGCTGTTCTGCCTGCCTGATGACGACACCAGCGCCTGCGATCTCGTCGACTTCCTGCTGGCGGCAGGGGCAAACCCAGCTGCGCGCAACGCCGAAGGACAGACGGCTGCGCAGGTCGCGCGCCAGCGGGGCCTGCTGGATGCAGCGGCGCTGCTGGAAGCTTCCCTTCTTCCCCCGGGGGAGAAGGTCCCGGCAGGGGGATGAGGGCGGAACGACTGGGCGAGCCTTCCTTCCCTCATCCGTCAGCGCTTCGCGCTGCCACCTTCTCCCCCGAGGGGAGAAGGACTTACGCCGCCTCCAGCCCGAACTGGAGCGCTGCGAGCCGGGCATAGAGCCCGCCCTTGGCGACGAGCGCGGCATGCGTGCCCTCCTCGACCACACGGCCATCCTCCATCACCAGGATGCGGTCAGCGGAGAGGATCGTCGCAAGGCGGTGAGCGACCACCAGCGTCGTACGCCCCTGCATCAATCGGTCGAGCGCGTCCTGCACGGCGCGCTCGCTTTCCGAATCGAGCGCCGAGGTCGCCTCGTCCAGCAGCAGGATGGGCGCATCCTTCAGCACGGCGCGCGCGATCGCGAGGCGCTGGCGCTGCCCGCCGGACAGCGTGACGCCGCGCTCGCCGATGATGGTGTCGTAGCCCTCCGGCAGAGCCCGGATGAAGCCGTCGGCGGCGGCGAGCTGGGCCGCTTCCTCGATCTCGGAGCGGCTCGCCCCGGGGCGGCCATAGGCGATGTTGTCAGCGACCGAGACGCCGAACACGGTCGGCTCTTGCGGCACCAGCGCGAAGCGGCTGCGCCAATCAGCCGGGTCGGCCTCCGGCCCGGCGACGCCGTCGACCACCGCACGGCCGGCGAAGGGGTCGTAGAAGCGCAGCGCCAGTTGCAGCACCGTGCTCTTGCCGGCACCGGAAGGCCCGACCAGCGCGACCCGCTCGCCCGGCTTGATTGCGAGGTCGAGATCGGCGAGCGCGAGGTTGCTGCGGCCGGGATAGCGGAAGGAGACGCCCTCGAAGGCGAGCGCTCCGACCGGCGGCTGCGGCAGCGCCTTCGGATGCGGCGGAGCGGCGATCGCCGGCTTGGTCGCCAGGATCTCGCCAAGGCGTCCGGCCGCGCCGGCCGCAGCCGAGATGTCGCCATAGACCTCGGAGAGCTGGCCGAGCGAGCTCGCTGCCAGCACGGCGTAAAGCACGAACTGCGACAGCCGCCCGCCGCTCATCCGCCCGGCGAAAACCTCGGTCGCGCCGACCCAGAGCACAAGGACGACGCTGGCCGAGACCAGGAAGATCGCGATGCCCGAGAGCCAGGCGCGCGAGCGCGTCGCATCGCGCGAGGCGGCATAGGCGCCATCCGAGGCGCCCTGGAAGCGCGCCGTCGTGTCGCGCTCGGCACCGAAGGATTGCATGGTCCGGATCGCGCCGATCGCTTCCGAGGCGAAGGCCGAGGCGTCGGCGAGCCGGTCCTGCGCGGCGCGGGCGCGCTTGCGTACGCTGCGGCCGGAGAAGACCAGAGGCAGCACGACGAGCGGAATCGCGCCGATCACGATCGCCGAGAGCTGCGGGCTGGTGATGATCATCAGCACCAGGGCGCCGAGGAACATGATGCCGTTGCGCAGCGCGATAGAAGCCGTCGAGGCGAAGGTCGACTTGATCTGTGTGGTGTCGGCGGTCAGGCGCGAGACCAGGTCACCGGCGCGGCTGGCATCGAAGAAGGCCGGCTCGAGCCGGGTCAGATGTGCGAAGACGTCGGCCCGCAACTGCGAGACGACGCGCTCGCCGACCGTCATCACCAGATAGAAACGGAAAGAGCTCGCCAGCGCCAGCACGGCGACGACGCCGATCAGGATGGCGAAATAGGAATTCGCCAGCTGCTGCTCGCCGCCGGAGAAGCCGACGTCGATCACGCGCCTGACCGCCATCGGCAGGGCCAGTGTCGCGACCGAAGCCACAATCAGCGCGACGAGCGCGAAGGCGATCCGCTGCTTCTGTGCCAGTGCATAGGGCCAGAACGAGCGCAGCGCGCTGAAATCCGGCCGCGCCTTCTGGTCTTCCTTGTTCTCGTTCGCCACGCTCATTTATCCCGAAAAGCTTGCACCGTCGCCGCGGCTGCGCTATGGGCAGCCCACTTCACGACAGGCTCATACGAATTGTTCGAAGAGCCGGCGATGCGCGCCGAGTTCCGGCCGCCCGCTTTTCGAATTGAGGATTTCGCCATGAAGACCGGCATTCATCCCGACTACCACACCATCAAGGTCGTCATGACCGATGGCACCGAATACTTCACGCGTTCGACGCTGGGCAAGGAGGGTGACACCCTCAACCTCGACATCGACCCGAAGACCCACCCGGCCTGGACCGGCGGCACCCAGCATATGCTGGACCGCGGCGGCCGCGTTTCGCGCTTCAACTCGCGTTTCGGCGCTCTCGGCGCGCTCGGCAAGAAGTAATACGCGTTTTCGCGGCTCTTTCGGGCCGCGACAGCAACAGAAAAGCCCGGCCTCGCGGCCGGGCTTTTTGCGTTGATGGCGACGATAGGCCGCGGCGCGGGCTCGTCAGCGCAGCAGGCCGAGCCGCGCCTGCAGACTCTCGAGCTGGCCGCGTACCGGATTCGCCGCGGCGGGACGAACAGCCCCGGACATCTGCTCGTCGAGGTTCCGGATGCGCTCCTGCAGGCGGATCGAATGGGCGATGAGATCGCGCAGGCGCTGCGGCAAACGCTCCGCCTCGGCGCTGGTCGGCTGCAGCATCGGCTCGGCGATGCGCACCTTGTTGTGTTCGTTACGAGCCTGCTCGGCGCTCATCTCGCCCTCGGCAACGGCACGTTGCACCAGGAGCCAGGAGGCGATCTGCATCAGCCGCGTCGTCAGGCGCATGCTCTCGGTCGCGTAGGTCAGCGAGACTTCGCGCGGCAGGGCCGCCGACTCGGCTCGCCCCTCCCCGTCGAGATAGGAAGCGGTCGCCTCGACCAGCCCCATCCCCTCGCGGAACAGCTGCATGAACGCGTCCGATTTGACGAAGCCGCGCGCGAATGAGATCGCGCCGTCCTCGATCTCGGGCCTCAGCATCGTCAAATCGGTCATCCCATGTCTCCAATCGGCACAGCGGCGTGCGATCGAAGGACGCAACGCCGGTTCTGGCCGGGACGTGGCAAGGATAACGCCATGATCTTGTCCGCGCCGTGGTAACACATCATTAAGGTTAACGGTGCGATGGTCCGGCCCGGCGCCCCCCGCCTTGCCCGGCCGGACCGGGCAACAGACGAAAAAAGAGCCGCCCCGAAGGCGGCTCGAAGGTCAACAGGGAGGCGTCAAACAGAGTGGGCAGGAGCCACTCGACATCCAGACAAACTGGACGATACGATTCATAATTCGGAATCGTTAAGCAGCCGTTAACGCCGCCCGAAAATGCGACAAATTCGAGCGATTCCGGTTCAGCCCGATCTCTAGCGCGTCACCGTCAGCTTCAGACCGAAACGCTCGCTGACGAAACGCTCGCCGAGCGAGTAGCGATAGGTGCCTCCCAGGCTGACGCTGGGCGCGATCTCGCGCTTGATCTCGATGCTGTGCCCGCCGAGCACCGTGACCGGCGCCTGCACGACCACAACGGTGTCCGGCAGCTTGAGCCTCAGCGCGGCGAGTGGCTTTCCGCCATCCTCACGCAGCCCGAGATTGGCGATGTCCTCCAGGGCGGCGGCCGGCGTGGCGGCAAGCAAAGCCATGGCGAGCGCGGCAAAGCGCATCGTCTTTCTCCTGTCGAAAGGCAGAGGCAGCGTTCGGAACAGCCTTTCGCTGTCCCTCGGCGTCGTTTCCACCTGCTGTCGTTGTCGGAATGGCTCCGGCCGAGCAATGCATCGGCACGGGCGGGCGGCATCCGGCCGCCTCCTGTCCATGTCCTCAGGATAGGCGCTTGCGCCCGCGATGCGAAGATGAATATCCGTTCATCGGCTGGCGCATCTTGTCGCGTGGCAGGAAGGACTCAACCGCCACCGAAACTGCCGCCGGACCCCTCACAGCTGTTGACCGCCGCGGTTTCGCCTCAGGCCTTCTTGAAGAAGGCATCGGCGGCGGAGCGCGAGGCCGATTTCTTCTCGCGCGCCTCCTTCAGCCGCTCGATCTCCGCCTCCAGAAGCGCGATTCGCTCGCTGAGTTCGGCGACCGCGAGTTGCGACAGGTCCTGCCCGATCTCGTGGGCCCGCTTCGGCGCGGGGCGATCATCGTCGAGAAATCCAGCCATCATAGCCTCGCCTTGCATCCTCGGAGCGCGCGAGCTTAATCGCAGCACAGCGCCAGCACCACAGGCGAGGAGACTCCGCATGACCGCCCTGCCCGCGACAATGACCGCCATCGGCTTCGATGCCCCCGGCGGCCCGGATGTGCTCAAAGCCCAGCAGCGCCCGGTTCCGCAGCCTGGCCCCGGCCAGCTCCTGGTCCATGTCGCGGTCGCCGGCGTCAACCGGCCCGACGTGCTGCAGCGCATGGGCGGCTATGCCCCGCCACCCGGCGCCTCCGACATTCCCGGGCTGGAGATCGCCGGCCGGATCGTCGCCCTCGGCGAAGGCGTCTCGCGCTACGAGGTCGGCGATCAGGTCTGCGCCCTCGTCGCCGGCGGCGGCTATGCCGAGTACGCCGTGGTTCATGAGGACAATGCCCTGCCGATTCCCTCCGGGCTGTCGCTGGAGGAAGCTGGCGCAATTCCCGAGACCTATTTCACCGTCTGGACCAATGTCTTCCAGCGCGGCGGCCTGAAGAAGGGTGAGAGCTTCATGGTGCATGGCGGCACCTCGGGCATCGGCACCACCGCGATCCAGCTCGCCAAGGCCTTCGGCGCGACGGTCCTGGCAACCGCGGGATCGGATGAAAAGTGCGCCGCCTGCCGCGAACTCGGCGCCGACCACGCCATCAACTACCGCACCGAGGATTTCGTCGCCGCAGCGAAGGCGGCGACCGGCGGCCGCGGCGTCAATCTGATCCTCGACATGGTCGGCGGCGACTACATCAACCGCAATTACGACGCCGCCGCCGAGAGCGGCCGCATCGTCCAGATCGCCTTCCTCAACGGGCCGAAGGCCGAGGTCGACTTCCGCCGCCTGATGATGAAGCGGCTGACCCATACCGGCTCGACTTTGCGCCCGCGCACGATCGCCGAGAAGGCTGCGATCGCGCGCGAGCTCGAGGAGAAGGTCTGGCCGCTGCTGACCGAGGGGCGCTGCAAGCCGGTGATCCACGCCCGCTTCCCGCTGGCGCAGGCGGCCGAGGCGCACCGCCTGATGGAGAGCAACGCCCATATCGGCAAGATCGTGCTGACGGTGTGAGGGCTGTCTGTGCTTTCCATGGACAGCCACCACGGCTTTGCCTATAAGGCGGCCCATCCTCCTCATCATCGATGATTTGGATGACCGGCCGGGGCGGCCGGTCGGCGCCTGAGAGCTATTGCCCGCGACATTCCAGGAGACGGCCCGTGTCACAAACGCCGCTGATGCCGAAAGCCACTGCGGTCTGGCTGGTCGAGAACACCTCGCTGACCTTCGAGCAGATCGCCGAGTTCTGCAAACTGCACCCGCTCGAAGTGCGCGGCATCGCCGACGGCGAAGTCGCAGCCGGCATCAAGGGCCTCGACCCGATCACCTCCGGCCAGCTCACCCGCGAGGAGCTCGAGCGCGCCGCCAAGAATCCGGCGCACCAGCTCAAGCTCGCCGAGCGCAAGGTCAAGGTGCCGGAGATCAAGCGGACCAAGGGCCCGCGCTACACCCCGGTTTCCAAGCGCCAGGATCGCCCGAACGCGATCCTCTGGCTGCTGCGCAACCATCCCGAGCTCAAGGACGCGCAGGTCATCCGCCTGATCGGCACGACCAAGACGACGATCGCCCAGATCCGCGACCGCACGCACTGGAACACCCAGCAGCTGCAGCCGATCGATCCGGTCAGCCTCGGCCTGACCTCGCAGATCGACCTCGACTTCGAAGTCGGCCGCGCCGCCAAGGATCGTCCGGCGATGGTCCTACAGGAGACCGGCTCGACCCTGCTCCCGGCCGAGGAGACCACCGCGCCCGAGCCGGCGCCGGCCTCGCAGCCCTTCGCCGACATGAGCCGGCCGAAGCGGCAGGACGAGGAGAAGATCGACGTCGACTCGGTCTTCGCCAAGCTGAAGCAGCTTAAGCGCCCGACCGACGAGGACGACGACGGCGGCTACTGAGCCTGTTCGGCTGATCAAGACGGGAGGCGAGCGACTGTGACCACTGATCTCGCCTTCACCTTCCTCGGCAGCGGCGCACCGCCTGTCAGCCTGCGCCGCGCCGGCCCGGCCCATCTCGTCGAGGCGAGCGGCAGCAAGGTCCTGATCGATTGCGGCTCCGGGGTCAGCCAGCGTCTCGTCGCCGCCGGCCATGCCGGGGCGCAGATCGACGCGCTCATCGTCACCCATGAGCATTCCGACCATCTTGTCGATTTCTACCAGCTGATCGTCTCGTCCTGGCATCAGGGCCGCAACCGCCCCTGGCGGGTGCTCGCGCCCGCGCCGGCGCTCGCCAATATGCGTGGCCAATACGAGGCTTTCGCCCGCGAGCGCGCCTTGCGCATCGCCTTCGAGAAGCGCCCCGATACGACCGGCCTCGACGTCGCCTTCGAGGAATTGCGCGAGGGCCCGGTTGCAGGGCTCGGCGCCCTCTCTGTCGAGGCCTTCCTCGTCGATCACAAGCCGGTCGAGCCCGCCTTCGGATTGTCCGCGTCGGCCGATGGCGGCCGCATCGTCTTCTCCGGCGACACCCGCCTGACGCCCTCGCTCGAACAGGCCGCGCAGGGCTGCGACCTCCTCGTCTGCGAGGTCTTCATCGACAGCCAGATGCCGGTCACCGCCGGCGTCCGCTCGGCCGAAACCGTCGCCTCGGTCCAGAGCTATCACATGACACCGGCAGTGGTGGCCGGCCTCGCCAAGCGTGCCGGCGTCAAGACGCTGGCGCTGACCCATCTCGTCCCGCCAGGGGCCGATACCGCAGCGCTCTTCGCCGAGGTCCGGGCCGGCGGCTATGCCGGGCCGCTTATCGTCGGCGAGGATCTGATGCGGCTGGAACTGCCGGCACGATTGCTGCGCTGGAACGGCGCCGCTATCGGGTTCTGACCACGACGCGGCTCAGGCTGCCCGGCGAATCCCTGCTCCGGCTTGCGCACCGCCGAGCCGAAACCCACCCGCCAGCCGTGACACCGCTTCGGCCGCCTCGGCCATGCCGCGTCCCGCCGCAGCCGTGCGTTCCGCCGCCTGGGCATTGTCCTGCGTGGCGGCATCGATCTCGACCAGCGCCCGCTCGATCGCGCCGACGCCCTGCGACTGCTCTGCCGTCGCCTGGCTGATCTCGCCGAAGGCCTGCGCGACCTCCTCGACCTCGCTGGAAATGGTGTTGAGGCTGGCGCCGGCCTCACGCACCAGCTTCACGCCCTCGTCGACATGGACCTTGGTCTCGCTGATCAGCGCTCGGACATCGCGCGCCGCATCGGCTGATTGCTGGGCGAGCCGGCGCACCTCGGTCGCGACCACGGCAAAGCCGCGCCCGCCCTCGCCCGCCCGCGCCGCCTCGACCGAGGCGTTGAGCGCCAGGAGATTGGTCTGGAAGGCAAGCCCGTCCATGACCTCGACGATGTCGACGATCCGGCGCGCCTGCTGGTCGATCCTGTCGATCGCCTCGACCGCGCGGCCTGCGACCGCGACGCCCGCCCCGGCATCGTCGGCTGTCGAGCGGGCCTTGCGCGCCGCCGCCTGGACGATGTCGGAGGTCTGGCGCACCGTCGCCGCGATCTCCTCGATCACGCTGGAGGTGTCCTGAATCGCATTGGCCTGGCTCTGCCCGCGCTGCGACAGGTCGAGCGTCGCCGAAAGAATGTCCTCGGCGGCGCTGCGCGTCTGGGCGGCGTTGCTCGCCACCGCCGACAGCGCTCCGGCGAGCGCCTCGGCCGAGCGGTTGAAATTGCCGGCGACAGCCGCCAATCGCCCTTCGAAGCCGGTCGACATCCGGGTGCTGAGGTCGCCATCGGCCAGCGCCGAGAGCGCACGATCGGCCTCGTCCAGGAAGGACTCGCAGGCCTCAGTCAGTTCGTCGATCCCGCTCACCAAGGTACTGAACCGGCCGAGATCGTCGGTGCGGACGGTTCGGGCCGAGAAATCGCCGCGCTTGGCCGCGTCGACGACGCCGGCGACGGCTTCGAGCAGGTGTGCTTCGACCGCAGCCCGCTCGGTTTCGTTCGCTTCGCTGTCATGCCGGAGCGTCTCCGCGCGTTCCTGATTGGCCAACGCCGTCGACGCCGCCTCGTCAGCCTGGCTGAGCGCCGCCGCCAACCGCTGCGCGATCCAGATCAGCGCCCCCGCCTCCGCCAGCAGGATGACGGCGTGGACGACGACGCGGGCGAACTCGCTGCCATCAGGGAATACTGCTGCCGGATAGGCGAAGTTGAGCACGAGGTGGTGCACCGCCACGACCGCCGTCGCGGCCAGGATCGAGCGCCAGCAACACCAGGCCGTCATCACCGCGAGCGCGGCGAAGAAGGCCATGTGCATGTCGATCTGGTAGCGCGTGCCCTCGGCGGCGAAGACCAGCAGCGCCACCTGCCCGTTGACCGCGATGGTCGAGATCACGCGGGTCGAAAGACCGATCCCGTCAGAGCGCCAGGCCAGCATGGTGGCGGCGGCGAGCAGGGTCGAAACCAGTCCGATCGCGAGCAGGGCAGGATGGCCGGCGAGCCAGGCGACGGCACAGGTCACCGGCACCAGCAGCCATTGCCCTGTCATCAGCGGCTTGGCGAAGGCGCGGCGGAACGTCTCGAGGCTCTGGCTCATGGGGACCGTCTCGCTGGGATGAGGGGATCGCGCGCCTGACCGGAGCAGCCGCCGCCCAGTCCGGCCAGGACGAGCGCGGCGCCAGCTTGGTAGAGGCGCGTGGAGAAGCCGGGTTCCGCAGAACGCGCCAGCAGGCCGAAGCGGCCGAGCGGGGCAAGGATGACGCCGTCCGCCCGACTCACCGCCTCGACGGCTTGAGCGGAATTGGTCGCAAGCACGACGACGACAGCCCCGTCGCGCGGGGCCAGCATGACACCGACCGGCGCCAGCAGCGCACCGATCGCCAAGGTCAGAAGTCCGACGCGGGGGCGATGCGCCATCGTTTAGATCCGGCGGGATAAGCGCCTGCGATCCTGAACCATTCTGTTTAAAGCAACGTAAAGTTGTATTCTCGTCGAACTGCGCGTTGCGCCCACGGCCACACGCGGAGCGCAGGTGCGGAGAGTGGGTCTCCAGATCAAATCATCGCGTTCGCATGCAGGGAGCTCGGGGCAATTGGCTGGCGAACCTCCCAATGCTCCACCAGCTTCCCGGTTTCGAGGCGAAAGAAGTCGACGATGGCGAGGCCGGCTTCCTCGGGCTCGCGCCTGGCATGCATGTGGACGATGACGAAATCGCCCTCGGCGAAGATGCGTTTGACCTCGCCACGAACATGAGGAAACGTCCGCCGCAATTGCTCCAGATAGGCGCGGAAGCCGTCAGCGCCATCAGCGATATTGGGGTTGTGCTGGACATAGGCCGGGCCGAAGTGAACCGAAGCGGCTTCGATGTCGCCTTGGTTCACGGACTTCTCGATGAAGTCGAGCACGACCAGCTTGTTGGCCTCGTGCAGAGACCGAGCCTCGGCCGTCGAGGCTGCTGCGATATCCGGATCACTCATCTGATTGTCCACTTCGGGGGCATGAGTGCGTCGCCTGGCGAGCCGGCTCGGCTCGCTGGAGCACCGCCGGTATCCTCCTGCACCGACATGAGACGATCGATGGCGCATCGTGCCATTTTATTGTCTGATCATCTCAGCGTGCGGCTCCAGGTTATGGTCTCGAGACATGGATGTCTTGTCGGATGTGCTCGCCTCTCTCCGGCTCGGCAGCGCCGTGATCGGCAACGCTGCGCTCCCGCACCCATGGGGGATCGCGGTCGACCCGACCAAGAACGCCGCCGTCCATGTGCTGCAAAGTGGCGAATGCTGGCTGCACCTTGCCAGCAACGGTAACGCCATCCGGATCGGAGCCGGCGACGTCATCCTTGTTGCTGCCGGCATCGGGCACAGGTTGAGCAACCCGGTGGACGCGCCAGTGTCCTCGCTCGCCGCCGCACTGTCGCGCATGTCGGGCGAGGGCGGGGAGAGCCATGCCGACGAGGTGACGACCCTGCTTTGCGCCAGATATCTGTTCGACGAGGCTGGCCCACCGGCCTTGATCTCCTTGCTTCCCCCTCTGATTCATCTGACGCGCGAGCAGGTCGAGGCGAACGAACCGCTTCGGCTGGCCGTGGAGTTGCTCCGAACCGAAACGTCGAGCGGCCTCGCCGGCCATGAGATGGTGGCGCCGCGTCTGCTCGACGTCTTCCTGGTCCTGCTTCTACGGGCCTGGATCCAGACACAGCCCACGGGCACGACCGGCTGGTTTGGTGCCTTGCGCGATAAGGGGATCGCACAGGCGTTACGCCTGATCCACGAGCGGCCCGCCCGACGCTGGACCGTCGCGGAGCTGGCGGATGGCGCGGTCCAATCGCGAGCGACCTTTGCGCGGCGCTTCCTCGCCCTCGTCGGTGTGCCGCCCCTCGCCTATGTCACGCACTGGCGCATAAGCCTTGCCGCTAAGGCGCTGCGGGAGAGCGGCCGGACGATTCATGAAGTCGGCCTGGCCGTGGGCTACGATACCGCGCCCTCGTTTTCCAAGGCGTTCAGCAGGCTGATGGGGCAAACGCCGGGGCGCTATCGCAACAGCTTCGCCCCGCCGCCGGAGCGAATGTCGTGACGCCCCAGCCGCCCTAGCCCAGCCCCCTGCCCTTCAGGGCCACGCCGATCTCGCCCAGTACGGCCGGATCCTCGATCGTCGCCGGCATCGCGTACTCCTCGCCATCGGCGATCTTCTTCATCGTCGCGCGCAGGATCTTGCCCGAACGGGTCTTGGGCAGCCGCGCCACGGTGATCGCCAGCTTGAAGGCGGCGACGGGACCGATCTTGTCGCGCACCAGCCCGACCAGTTCTTTCTCGACCTCGGCTGGCGACTGCGTCACCCCGGCCTTCATCACGACGAAGCCGCAGGGCTGCTCGCCCTTGAGCGCGTCCCTGATCCCGACCACGGCGCACTCCGCCACCGCCGGGTGCGAGGCCAGCACCTCCTCCATGCCGCCGGTCGAGAGCCTGTGACCAGCGACGTTGATGATGTCGTCGGTGCGGCCCATGATGAAGACATAGCCGTCCGCGTCGATGAAGCCGGCATCCGAGGTGTTGTAGAAGCCAGGATAGGTTTCGAGATAGGCGTTGCGGAAGCGCGCATCGTCCTGCCAGAGCGTCGGCAGGGCGCCGGGCGGCAGCGGCAGCTTGGCGACGATCGCGCCCATCGTCCCGGCCGGCACTGGCCTGCCGCCCTCGTCGAGGCACTGGATGTCATAGCCGGGCAGCGGCACGCTCGGCGAGCCGTGCTTGATCGGCAAGAGGCCGAGGCCCACCGGGTTGCCAACCATGCAGGCGCCGGTCTCGGTCTGCCACCAATGGTCGACCACCGGTACCCCGAGCACCTCCTCGGCCCATTTCAGCGTATCGGGATCGGCCCGTTCGCCGGCGAGAAACAGCGTGCGGAATGCCGACAGGTCGTAGTTCTTGAGATAGGTCGCCTGCGGGTCCTCCTTGCGGATCGCGCGGAAGGCGGTCGGCGCCGTGAACATGGCGACCGCCTTGTATTCCGAGATCACCCGCCAATAGGCGCCGGGATCGGGCGTACCGACCGGCTTGCCCTCATAGAGAACCGAGGTCGCGCCCTGGATCAGCGGCCCGTAGACGATATAGCTGTGGCCGACGACCCAGCCGACATCGGAGGCGGTGAACATCACCTCGCCGGGCCTGACATCGTAGAGCTGCGTCATGGTCGCGATCAGCATGACCATGTGGCCGCCATTGTCGCGCACCACGCCCTTGGGCCGCCCCGTCGTGCCGGAGGTGTAGAGCACATAGAGCGGGTCGGTCGCGGCGACCTCGACGCAATCGGCCTTGCGGCCATTGGCACGCGCGGCGGCGACGAGCGTGCGCCAGTTCTTGTCGCGGCTGACATGCATGGAGGCGTCGACCTGCGGCCGCTGCAGCACGATGCAGGCGTCGGGCTTGTGCGTCGCGAGATCGATCGCGGCGTCGAGCAGCGGCTTGTATTCGACCACGCGCGTCGGCTCGATGCCGCAGGTCGCGGTCATGATCAGCTTCGGCGTGGCATCGTCGATGCGGGTCGCCAGCTCCTTGGCCGCGAAGCCGCCGAACACCACCGAATGGATCGCGCCGATCCGCGCGCAGGCCAGCATGGCGAATGCCGCCTCCGGGATCATCGGCATGTAGAGGATGACGCGGTCGCCTTTGCCGACGCCCTGATCCTGCAGGACCGCCGCCAGCGTCGCGACCTCGTCGAGCATCTCGGCATAGGTGAAGCTCGCCTTGGTGCCCGTGACCGGGCTGTCATAGATCAGCGCCGTCTGCTCGGCCCGGCCGTCGCGGACATGCCTATCCAGCGCATTGAAGCAGGTGTTGCAGGTCGCATCCGGGAACCAGCGGCCATAGATGCCGGCCTCGGCGTCGAAGATCACCTCCGGCGGCTTGATCCACTCGATGCCTTTGGCGATCTCGGCCCAATAGCCCTCCGGGTACCGCTGCCAGGCGGCATAGGTCTGCGCGTAGCGGCTTGCATGGCTGGCAGTCATGAAAAGCGTTCCTCTTCGCCTGGTATTCGCCCTAGAGCTGAATTCGGGCTGGCCGTCTGCGGGCCGGATTTGGCGCGGGATCGTGCCCATGTCCGCCGCTTGCGTGCAAGCGCTCCTCTGTCAGACTTTCAGCGCAACCGCATGGGCTGTGCTGCACAGCCGGCCCGGCCGGCAGCCGCGCGGAACGATGACCTTCGACCTCACCTTCTTCGCCGTCATGGTGCCAGCCGTCGTCCTGATGGGACTGTCCAAGGGCGGCTTCGCGGGCCTCAGCCTGCTTTCGCTGCCGCTGATGGCGCTGATCGTCTCGCCGGTGCAGGCGGCGGCGATCATGCTGCCGATCCTGATCATCCAGGATGTCGTCTCGGTCTGGTCCTATCGCCGGGATTTCGATCGCCGGAACCTCGCGACGCTCATCCCCGGCATGCTGCTTGGCGTGCTCGCCGGCTATCTCCTGGCGGCGAAGGTCTCCGACGCCGTCGTCGGCCTCGCGGTCGGTGTGATCTCGATCGGCTTCGCGCTGCGCCGCCTCCTCGCCGGGAAGACATCGGCCCAGCCGGTGACCCAGGCGAACTATGCGGCCGGCACGCTCTGGGGCGCGATCTGCGGCTTCACCAGCATGATCGCTCATGCCGGCGGCCCGCCTTTCCAGATCTACACCATGCCGCAGCGCCTGCCGCCGGCGGTCTTCGTCGGCACCGGCGCGCTGTTCTTCGCGCTGATGAACTGGATCAAGGTGCTGCCCTATTTCGTCCTCGGCCAGTTCAGCCCGCAGAATCTGATGGCCTCGGCGGCGCTGGCGCCGGTCGCGATCCTCTCGACCATCGCCGGCGTCTGGCTGGTCAGGCGCGTCCCGGCCGAGCGCTTCTACACCATCATCTACTGGCTGCTGATCGCCGTCGGCGTGAAACTCGTCTTCGACGGCCTGCGTCCGCTCTTCGGCTGATTGCCCACGGCAAGGCGCGCTTCTAGGCTTGTCGGCAACGACAGCCGGGAACGCCGAACGCCATGCCGCTCTCTCCTTACGACACAGATCTCGATCGCAACCCGGCGAACTTCCAGCCGCTCTCGCCCCTACCCTTCCTCGAGCGCGCCGCCAGCGTCTTCCCGAACCATGTCGCCGTCATCCACGGCCCGCTGAAGCGCTCTTACGCCGAGCTCTATGCCCGCACCCGTCAGCTGGCTTCCGCCTTGAAGCAGCACGGCATCGGCAAGAACGACACGGTCGCCGCGATGCTGCCGAACACGCCCGCCATGCTCGAATGCCACTACGGCGTACCGATGTGCGGCGCTGTCCTCAACACGCTCAACACCCGCCTCGACGCCGCGATCATCGCCTTCTCGCTCGACCATGGCGAGGCCAAGGTGCTGATCGCCGATCGCGAGTTCTCTGGGACGGTCAAGGAGGCGCTGGCGCTCTGCAAGGTGAAGCCCTTGGTCATCGACTATGACGACCCGGTCTATGACGGGCCGGGCGAGCGCCTCGGCAGCATCGAGTACGAGGACTTCCTGAAGCAGGGCGATCCCGAATTCGACTGGCTGATGCCGGGAGACGAGTGGGATGCAATCGCGCTGAACTACACTTCCGGCACCACAGGCGATCCCAAGGGCGTGGTCTACCACCATCGCGGCGCCAACCTGCTGGCGACCTCGAACGTGCTCACCGGCGGCATGGGGAGGCACCCGGTCTATCTCTGGACCCTGCCGATGTTCCACTGCAATGGCTGGTGCTTCCCCTGGACGATCTCGCTGCTCGCCGGCACCCATGTCTGCCTGCGCCAGGTCCGGGCCAAGGCGATGTACGACGCCCTCGCCGACCACGGCGTCAGCCATATGTGCGGCGCCCCGATCGTGATGTCGACGCTGCTCAACGCGCCCGATGCCGAGCGCCGCAGCTTCCCGCAGAAGGTGAATTTCTTCACCGCCGCCGCCCCGCCACCCGAAGCCGTGCTCGCCGGCATGGCGCAGGCCGGCTTCAACGTCGTCCATCTCTACGGTCTGACCGAGGTCTACGGCCCCGCCGTGGTCAATGAGTGGAACGGCGCCTGGGACGCCCTGCCGGGCGGCGAGCAGGCGGCGCTCAAGGCCCGCCAGGGCGTGCGCTATCCGGCGCTGGAAGGGCTCGACGTGCTCGACCCCGAGACGATGCAGCGCGTGCCGCATGACGGGGAGACGCTCGGCGAGGTGATGTTCCGCGGCAATGTCGTGATGAAGGGCTATCTCAAGAACCCGAAATCAACGGTGGCGGCCTTCGCGGGCGGCTGGTTCCATTCCGGCGATCTCGGCGTGATGCATCCCGACGGCTACATCCAGCTCAAGGACCGTTCCAAGGACATCATCATCTCCGGCGGCGAGAACATCTCCTCGATCGAGGTCGAGGATGCGCTCTACAAGCATCCCGCTGTGCAGGCGGCAGCCGTGGTCGCCCGCCCCGACGAGAAATGGGGCGAGACGCCCTGCGCCTTCATCGAGCTCAAGCCCGGGCAAACAGCGACCCAGGACGAGATCATCGCCTGGTGCAAGACCCTGCTCGCCTCGTTCAAATGCCCGCGGACGGTGGTCTTTACCGAGGTGCCGAAGACCTCGACGGGCAAGATCCAGAAGTTCAAGCTGCGCGAGATGGCGCGGGCGCTGTGAGATCGCCCACCGATCAAGCCGACATCTGCCGCCCGCGGCCACCCATCTTCGCCTCGTAGAGGGCAGCGTCGGCGCGGTGATAGACCTCCGTCAGCGTATCGCCGGGTCTGATCTGCGTCAGGCCTGCCGAGAACGAATAGTGGAAGCCGGGCTCCGACGGCAGGCATCCGGGCTGGCCGACAAGTCTGAACAGCCGCTCGATCACGAGCTCGGCCGCCGCCGGCGCGAGTTGCGGCAGGATCAGCATGAACTCTTCCCCGCCGACGCGGCCGAAACTGTCGGCCGGACGCAGATTCCGCTGCACGCTCTTGCCGAAATCGATCAGCACTGCGTCGCCGAACTGATGGCCGAAGCGGTCATTGATTTGCTTGAACCGATCAATATCGAGCAGCGCGACGCAAGTCTCGCCGCCCTCGCCCGCATTCCCCCTGGCCACCGTCTCCTGCAGCACGCTCATGCAATGCCGCCGGTTCGAGATGCCGGTCAGTTCGTCGGTCTGCGACGCCTTGCGCGCGCTGTCCCGGTCCTGGCGCAGGCTGCGCTCGCCTGTCCGCAGCTCGGTGATGTCCGAGGCGATGCACAGCATCCAGCCGGTGGGCGACACCGTCTCGGTCATCCAGAGCCAGCGGCCGTCGGTGATATCGGTCTCGAAGGCGCGGTAGGGGCTCTTGCCGCGCCGGGACCTTGCCGAGGTCAGCCAGTGTTCGAAATCGTCGGTGGCGAAAGCGACGCCGCGGCGCTGCTCGAAATTGCGCCGCACGATCTCAGCCCAGCTGAGCGTCTCGCCCTCGGCTATGCCATAGGCTTCACGAAAGGCCGCATTCGAGCGCCGCAGGATGTCCTGCGGATCGAACAGCGCCACGAGCGTGCCGCTGGTCTCGAAGAGTCTTTCGGTGATGTCGCCGAACACTGCCATCCGCACCGCATTCCGGATGGCAGCCTATGCGGGAGTCTTTAGCGGCGGGTAAAATCGCGTGGTCGAAAACGGCGTGATGCCTTCCCTTAGCGGCAGTTCATCTCAACGCTCGGCCGCAGCCCAGGCGCCGGCGCGCGCGAGGAATCGCTCCGCCGCCGCGAGCTCGGCGATCGCGATCCACTCGTTGGGCTGATGGGCCTGCACGATCGAGCCGGGGCCGCAGACCAGCGCGGGGATGCCGGCCTGCTGGAAAAAGCCAGCCTCGGTCCCGAACGGCATTGCGAGGGGCGGCCATCGGCCGCCGAGATCGCGCGCTACTGCGACGGCAGGGCTGTCCGCCGCGCAGTCGAGCGGCAGCACGCGCGCCAGCGGCGTCGTCTCGACACGCACATCGGGAGGCAAACCGGCCACGAAGCTCTTCACCTCGGTGAGCACAGCACCCACGGCAGCTTCGTCGGGCGGCCGAAACTCCCAGACGACCTCGCAGCGTTCGGGGATGATGTTGATGGCGCTGCCGCCCGCGATCCTGCCGATATTGATGGTGGTTCCACAGAGGTCGCCGCGCTCGCCACCTCCGAGGCCCGCGAGTCCCGCGACCAGCGCCGCTGCCGGCTCGATCGCACTGGCTCCGAGCCTCGGATCGCTCGAATGCGCGGCGCGGCCGTGGAAGACGCTACGATAGCCGTAGAAGCCGCGATGGCTGAGCCCTATCCGCATCTGCGTCGGCTCGCCGATGATGGCCAATGCCGGAGGCGGGCAGTGGGCGAGCATATCGGCGATCAGCAGGGGAACGCCGAGACAGCCGACCTCCTCGTCATAGGACAAAGCGACATGGATCGGCCTTCGCAACGCGCAGGACCGCCAGCCCGGAACGGCTGCCAGGCAGGCCGCGACGAAGCCTTTCATGTCGACTGCGCCGCGGCCATAGAGGCGCCCGTCCCGGCTGGCGAGCGAGAACGGATCGCTCGCCCAGTCCTGATCGTCGACCGGGACGACATCGGTATGCCCGGAGAGGACGATGCCGTCCGGCTCGTCGGGCCCGATCGTCGCCAGGATGTTCGCCTTCGAACCCGTATCGTCGCGGGTCAGGCGCACCCGAGCACCCGCTCCCGCGAGATAGTCAGCGGTCCAGTGGACCAGATCGAGATTGGAGCGGTGCGAGGTGGTGTCGAACGCGACCAGCCGGCGCAGGATCTCGACGGTATCCATGGTGCTCTCAAAGCCCGGAGGGGCCTGGCTGTCGTGCCAGCCGCAGCCGGGCACCCGCCAGGCTTCCGGTCGCCAGGAAGAAGCCTGCAAGGATCAGCGCCATGCCGACAAGGTGGAAGCCGCGCACCGGCTCGCCCAGAATCGCAACCGCAAGCAGCGCCGTGAACAGCGCCACCAGATGAAACGAGACGCCGGTGACGCTCGGCCCGAGCGTCGCGACGCAATGGCCCCAGAGGATGAAGGCGAGCAGCGAGGCGAAGACGCCGATATAGAGCACTGCCGCGATCGAGCCGGCATCGGTCGGGATGCGTGCGCCCTGCGCCAGCTCGTAGGCCCAGAACGGCGCGAGCACGAGAAGGCCGGCCGCCATCGTCGTGGCCAGGAAGACGAGCGGGCTCAAGGCTGCCGGTTTGCGCCGCAGCAGGACTGAATAGACCGCGTAGTTCGCGACGGCGATCAGCACCAGGAATTCGCCGCCATCGGCCCGCAATCCGCTAAGCTGCTGCAGATCGCCGCGCGCGACGATCCAGACCACGCCGGCGAAGGACACAGCAATGCCGGCGAGCGTGCGGCCCGAGACGCGCTCGACCCCGAGCGCGAACGCCGCGAGCGGCACCATCAGCGGCAAGGCCGAATTCAGGAAGGCGACGCTGGCAGCTGGCGTCGTCCGCAAAGCGAGATATCCGAGCGCATTGTAGCCGGCGACACCGAAGGCGCCGCAGGCGAGGATCAGGCCAAGGTGCTGCCGCAGCAGCGCCCGCTCCCGCCAGGCTTGTCGGCCGACGAACGGAGCAAGGCAGGCCAGCGCAACGAGCCAGCGTCCGACGGCAAGCGAGACCGGCGGAAAGCTCGGCCCCAGCGCACGGCCGAGCACGAGATTCCCTGCCCAGAACAGCGGCGGCAGCCAGAGCAGCAGGAGCGGACGTGCCCAGAGCCCTTTCAACAGCGCAGGCATGGCCGGCCTCACACGCCGTCGAGGCCGATGCGAAGGCGCCGGTTGTGGCGGCCCTTGTTGTCGATCTTCAGGATGCGTAGCGGGCGCGATGCTCCGGTCGACGCCAGATGGGTGCCACCGCAGGCCTGCCGATCGAGCCCGACGATGTCGACGACCCTGATCCTGCCATCGTCGGTCGGCGGCGGGGTGACCGAGCGCGAACGGATCAGGCCGGGCTCGTCGAAGGCCTCGCTTTCGCCGACATAGGTTTCCAGGACCGGCAGGTCCTGCCTGATGACGTCGTTGATCGCGCCCTCGAGGCCGCGCAGCCGCTCATTGTCGGCTTCTGGCAGGTCGAAATCGATCCGCGCCGTGCCATCCTCGTTCATCTGAACGCCGGTGACGAGAGCGCCGTCGAAGCCCTGGTAGACGAGCGCGTTGACGATGTGCAGATCGGTATGGAGCTCGCGCATGAGCTGCCGGAACGGACGGTCGACCTGCGCAGCCACGGCGCCCGAAAGCGTCACCGGCTCGGCGAGCAGATGCCAGATTCCGTCCGCTTGCGTCTCGAAGCCGGCGACCGCGACCTCGCCGCCCGACCATTGCAATCTGCCCCTGTCGGCGAGCTGGCCACCGCCGCCGGGATAGAACGGCGACCGATCGAGCAGGACACGTCCCGGCTCGGCAGCCGTGACCACGGTTTCGAGGTCGAACACCTCCGGCTCATCCAGGCAAAAATAGCGCGTCACGCGAAGACTCCTTTTCGAGGGAGTCTGGCGATTGGGTTCAGCGCGGTATTGGCGGAAATTGAACGATCAGCGGCCTGAACCGGCGGCGCCTGCCCGCTGGTACTGCAAAGGCGTGATCCCGAAGGAGCGCTTGAAATGCCTGGTCAGCGCGCTCTGATCGTAGAAGCCGCTGGCCAGCGCCGCTTCGGCGATGGGCGCGCCGGCCTTGAGCTGCCGGAGTGCGGCCTTCAACCGCAGCTGCGTCAGATAGGCGTGAGGCGTCAGCCCGACCGTGCGCCTGAACAGGCCAATGAGCTGGAACGGGGTCATGTCGACCCAGAGCCCCATCTCGGAGAGGCTCAGCCCGCTTTCGGCGTGCCGCGAAGCCATTCGCCGGGCCACGACTGCAACCGCAGCCTCGTCGCGCGGGGCGATCGGGATCGATCGGGCACCGTCGCCATGGCGCGCGAAGAGTTCGCCGAAGCTGGCGACGAGGAGCTCGCGCTCTTCGAGTGGATCGTGACCATCGTCAAGGCTGCGATGCAACCGGCCGAAAGCCGCGATCAGATCGGCATCGCCGAGGACATTGCGCATGAAATAGGCCGGCCGCGCGATCCCGAGATCGGCGCTGACCTGATCGATGGCAGGCTGCGTCAGGTAGATCGAGCGGTAGCGCCAGCGCTTGCTCCAGCCCATGCGACCGGAATGGGGCTCGGCGGGATTGAAGACCAGCAGCACGCTCTCCCGGGCCTCGTCGCTGCGTCCTCGGCTCTTGAACTCCGCGCCCCCGCTCTCCGTCACGGCGACGACGAAAGCATCGTGCTGATGCGGGGCGTAGTCATGCGTCGTGAAGTCGGCGTGAAGGCAGCTGAGCCCGTCGACGCCGGGCGCATTCCAGTAGCGGGTGGTGTTGCGTGTATCGACCCGGGCCAACGGCGCATCCCTCGTGGCCCGGCGATTCTTGCACGATCAACGCAGCGCGTCCAAGCCCGGCCTCGCTGACGACTCGGAGGCTGGTGGCTGGCCCGATGCTCGACCTAAAAAAACCGGCCCCTTTCGGGGCCGGTGATGCGCCTTGCGCCGATTCGTCACGGGCCGCCGCGGCCCGCTCCGTCATCTCAGTGCAATGTCGGTGACGGCATCGTCAGCCGCACGCGCTCGATCTCATCCTTCAGCAGCAGCTTCTTTCGCTTCAGCTCGGCAACGTTGAGATCGTCGGACGAGGGGCTGGCGACCGCCTGGGCGATGGCTTCCTCGAGCTGACGATGCTTGCGCTCGAGCTCGGCGAGATGGGTCTGCAGCGACATCTGGATCCTCCTGATGAGCGTTCTGGCGGGTCAAGTCTGACACAGAGCCGGCTTCGCGTCTGCGGGGCAGACGTGCACCGCACCATGAGTTTCTGTGATCCCTTCCGGGACCTTTCCCGAGGCGCGTGAATGCGAGCGAGCCAGCCTTGCATCTGCCCGGGCGGCACCCTTGCCGCGCCGCCCGCACCTGCGCATAGTCGATCGTGATCGCGGCGATGATGAGACGGCTTCATGGGATTCGAACTGAGCCCGGAGGAGATCGAGGTTCTGGAGGCGGAGCTCGCGCGGTTGCGCGAGGAGCATCGCGACCTCGACAGCGCCATCGATGCGCTCGAACGGCTCGGCCCGGTCAACCAGATCCAGATCCAGCGCCTGAAGAAGCGCAAGCTCTATCTGCGCGACCGGATCTCCTATCTCGAAGACCAGCTGACGCCGGATATCATCGCTTAGGCGCGGAAATTCCGCGGGAATCCCGATTCCGCCCTTGCCTGTGACGTTGCGGCCGGTCTAGATCGCGCGCTTCCTCCCTCCTGCCGGGAAGCATCTGATCTCATGGCCGAGCCGACCCCTCCCGTCGCCATCATCATGGGCAGCCAGTCCGACTGGGCGACGATGCGCCATGCCGCCGAGACGCTTGGTGAGCTCGGCATCCCCTTCGATGCGCGCATCGTCTCGGCTCATCGCACGCCCGACCGGATGGTCGACTTCGCCAAGGGCGCAAGAGCAGCCGGGTTCAAGGTCATCATCGCCGGCGCCGGCGGTGCGGCGCATCTGCCGGGCATGACGGCCTCGCTCACGCCACTCCCCGTCTTCGGCGTGCCAGTCGAATCCAAGGCGCTTTCCGGCCAGGACAGCCTGCTCTCGATCGTGCAGATGCCGGGTGGCATTCCGGTCGGCACGCTCGCCATCGGCAAGGCCGGCGCGATCAACGCCGCCTTGCTCGCCGCCGCCGTGCTCGCCCTCTCCGACGACGCTCTCGCCGAGCGACTCGACGCCTGGCGCGCCAGATTGAGCAATGCCGTCGCCGAGCGCCCGAAGGACGAGGCATGAGCCAGCCCGATCCACGCGGTCTCGGCCCTGGCGCCGTGCTCGGCATCCTCGGCGGCGGCCAGCTCGCCCGCATGCTGGCGCTGGCAGCAGCCGATCTCGGCGTGCGCGCCCATATCTTCGCGCCCGAGCCCGACAGCCCGGCCTATGAGGTCGCCGCCCGCCACACCATCGGCGCCTATGAGGACGAGGCGGCGCTCGCCAGCTTCGCCGACGCCGTCGATGTCGTGACCTACGAGTTCGAGAACGTCCCGGCCGCGACCGCCGCTTTCCTTGCCGCCCGCACACCGCTGCATCCCGGCGCCCGGGCGCTCGCGGTGACGCAGGACCGCCTCACCGAGAAGCGCTTCGTCGCCGATCTGGGCCTCGCCGTGGCGCCGTTCGAGCAGGTCGACTCGCTTGCCGATCTGGAGCAGGCCGTCGCCAGGCTCGGCCGTCCCGCCGTGCTGAAGACGCGGCGCTTCGGCTATGACGGCAAGGGCCAGGTCAAGATCGCCGATGGCATCGATCTGGTGCAGGCCTGGGACGAGATCGGCCATTTCCCGGCGATCCTCGAAGGCTTCGTCACCTTCGCGCGCGAGGTCTCGGTCGTCGCGGCCCGCGCTGCCGATGGCTCCTTCGCGGCCTTCGATGTCTGCGAGAACGAGCATCGCGACCACATCCTGGCGCTGACGCAGGTGCCTGCCCGCATCGATGCGGCTGCAGCCGACGCGGCCATCGAAGCGGCACGGCGTATCGGCGAGGCGCTCGGTTACGTCGGTGTCTTCGCCGTCGAATTCTTCCTGGTCGAGGGCAAGACCGGCGAACAGGTCGTCGTCAACGAGATCGCCCCGCGCGTGCACAATTCCGGGCACTGGACCAGCGAGGGCGCGCAGACCTCGCAATTCCACCAGCATGTCCGCGCCGTCTGCGGCTTTCCGCTCGGCGCGACGACGCGGCGCGGCCGCGTCACCATGGAGAACCTGATCGGCGACCAGGCGAACGACTGGCGCACCATCCTGGCCGAGCCGGGCACGCATCTGCACCTCTACGGCAAGCGCGAGGCCAGGCCCGGCCGCAAGATGGGCCACGTCACCCGGGTCGTCCCCGAGCACGACTGAGGCGTGACGCCGGATCAGGCGAAACCCGCGTGTTTGCGCGCGTTTTGCCGCGCTGCAGCGTGGACAGGCCACGGGAATTCTGGTATCCGCACGACCTTCGCGGCGATCTTCCGGACGGGAGGTCGCCGCCCCGATTCCGGACCACCGACAACGACGGACTAAGAGACGTGCAGGTTCTCGTTCGCGACAACAATGTCGACCAGGCGCTGCGGGCGCTGAAGAAGAAGATGCAGCGTGAGGGCATCTTCCGTGAGATGAAGCTCCGCGGCCATTACGAGAAGCCGTCCGAGAAGAAGGCGCGTGAAAAGGCCGAGGCCGTTCGCCGCGCCCGCAAGCTGATCCGCAAGAAGCTGCAGCGCGAAGGCCTGCTGCCGGCGCCGGTGAAGCCAAAGCGCCCCGAGCGTCCCGCTCGGCCGGCAGTCTGACCACGCAAGGGTCCGGCAGCCGCCGCCCGCCACCGTTCTGATATCTGTGCGCGCCTGGAGCTTCTCCGGGCGCTGCTGTTTTTGTAGGGTCGTTAACCAAACCTTGGCAGGGCTTGGGCGTTTTGGAGGATGGGCGGCGGACCGGGGCGGTCGCGCCGCATGGCAGGCGAGAGTTCGACGCAATGGATAAGAGCATGCTCACAGGCAGGAACTGGCTGATCGCGACGGGCCTGGCGCTCGCGCTCGCAGGCTGCGACACGGTGAGCATGAGCTCCGGCGCCGGCGTTGCCGAACTCCAGACCGAGAACACCGAAGCGGCGAGCGTCAATATCGGCTCGCTCAGCGAGGTGGTCAGCCGTAACCCGAACGACCCGCAGGCCTATAATACCCGCGGCGCAGCCTATGCCCGTGTCGGCCGCTATTCCGACGCCATCTCCGACTTCACCAAGGCCGTGCAGATCGACGCCAATTTCGCACCGGCCTACACCAATCGCGGCCTGGCGCTGCGCCAGAGCGGGCGCAACGATGCGGCGCTGCAGGATTTCAACCGCGCCACGACCGCCAATCCGAACTACGCCCCGGCCTATATCGCCCGCGCCAATCTGCTGCGCCTGCAGGGCAACAGCCAGCAGGCGCTCGCCGACCTCAACACCGCCATCCGCCTCAATCCGGAATCTGCCGAGGCCTTCCACGCTCGCGGGCTGGTCTATCAGAAGGAAGGCCAGCACCAGCACGCCGTCACCGATTTCGACTCGGTAATCGACCGCAATCCCTATACCGCCCCGCCCTATATCGCCCGTGGCGAGAGCCTGAACGCGCTCGGCAAATACGACTCGGCGCTCGAGGACTTCACCGCCGCGCTCAATGTCGACAACCGCAATGCCGCCGCCTGGGCCGGCCGCGGCTTCGCCTTCGAGAAGCAGGGCAAGAAGACCGAGGCAAGCGAGGCCTATCAGCGCGCCCTCGGCCTCGACGGCAACAACCAGATCGCCCGTGCCGGCTCCGCCCGCCTCGGCGGTGGTGGCGGGATGTTCCGCCTCTAGAGCCGGATCCCCGCCTACTGCCGCGCCGCTGCTGTCACCGTCTCGCTGCCGGCCAGGCGTCCGGCATCCAGGTCGGCGAGGAAGCGCCTGACCTCCGGCACCGAGCCATGCGCCGGCAGGTTCTCGTGATTGCCCTCCGGAAAGCGCACGAAGCGCTTCGGCGGGTTCGCCAGTGCAAACAGCGCCTCGCCCTGGTTGAACGGGATGACGCCGTCGCGCTGGCCATGCAGGACGAGCAGCGGCGCCTTGACCTTGCCGACGACCTGATCGGACCGGAACTGGTCGTGCATGAATAGCCCGACCGGGACGTAAGGATAGAGCTGCTGCGCCACCGCGGCAGTCGAGAGGTAAGGCGCTTCCAGGATCACCGCCTTGAACGGGACCTCCGCCGCCAGCTTCACCACGACGCCGGTGCCGAGCGACTCGCCATAGCCGACCAGCCGCCCAGCGCCGAAACGTGCCACGGCCGCCGCATAGGCCGCGCGCGCATCCTGCGCCAATCCATCCTCGGTGGGTGAGCCGGTCGAGCCGCCATAGCCACGATAATTGACCGCGAACAGGCCGGTTCCATCGTCGGTCAACGCGCGGAAGCGCGTCTGCCGGATCGGGCGGCCGAAATTGCCGGCATTGCCGTGAAAGAACAGCAGCACCGGCTTGCCCTCGCGCGGCGGCACCACCCAGGCGATCAGCTTTTCGCCATCTGCGGCCGTCAGCGTCGCCTCCTCGACACCCGGCAGATTGGCGCTCGCGATCTCGGCGCGGGCCGGATTGCGCGGATACATCATCTCGCGCTGCTTGAGGTAGAGCAGCGCCAGCACGGCGGCATAGGCGCAGAGCGCTCCGATAGCGAGAAGCTTCAGGATCCTGCGCATCACCGGCTTCCTTCAGGCCTCGCCAGAAACGAAAGGGCCGGCATCGAGCCGGCCCTTTGCGACGTTCCGATGACGAGTGCCGCGGTCAGTGAGCCATCGCCTTGACGATCTCGTCGGTGACCTTCTTGGCGTCGCCGAACAGCATCATCGTATTGGGCCTGAAGAACAGCTCGTTCTCGACGCCGGCATAGCCTGCCGCCATGCCGCGCTTGATGAACAGCACGGTCTTGGCCTTCTCGACGTCGAGGATCGGCATGCCGTAGATCGGCGAGGATTTGTCGGTCTTGGCGGCCGGGTTGGTGACGTCGTTGGCGCCGATGACGAAGGCGACATCGGCCTGGCCGAATTCCGAGTTGATGTCCTCGAGCTCGAAGACCTCGTCATAGGGCACGTTGGCCTCAGCCAGCAGCACGTTCATGTGGCCGGGCATGCGGCCCGCCACCGGGTGGATGGCGTACTTGACCTCGACGCCTTCCTTCTTGAGCAGGTCGGCCATCTCGCGCAGCGCGTGCTGCGCCTGCGCCACCGCCATACCGTAGCCCGGTACGATCAGGACCTTGCCGGCGTTCTTCATGATGTAGGCGGCGTCGTCCGGCGAGCCCTGCTTGACCGGTCGAGCTTCCACCGCGCCGCCCGCGCCGGCCACGGCGTCATCGCCGCCGAAGCCGCCGAGGATGACCGAGATGAAGCTCCGGTTCATCGCCTTGCACATGATGTAGGACAGGATCGCACCGGACGAGCCCACGAGCGCGCCGGTGATGATCAGCGCCATGTTGCCGAGCGTGAAGCCGATGCCCGCTGCCGCCCAGCCTGAATAGGAGTTCAGCATCGAGACGACGACCGGCATGTCCGCGCCGCCGATCGGGATGATCAGCAGCACGCCGAGCGCGAAGGAGACCAGCACGATCAGCCAGAACAGGACATGGCTTTCGGTCTTCAGGAAGATCAGCAGCATCACGAAGAGCGCGACGCCGAGGCCGATATTGATGGCATGGCGCTGCGGCAGCATGATCGGCTTGCCGCTCATCCGCCCGTCGAGCTTGAGGAAGGCGATGATCGAGCCGGTGAAGGTGATCGCGCCGATGGCGACGCCCAGTCCCATCTCGAACAGGCTGGCGCCCTTGATCTTGCCGACCTGGCCGATGCCGAAGGCTTCCGGCGCATAGAGCGCCGCCGCCGCCACCAGCACGGCAGCAAGGCCGACCAGCGAGTGGAAGAAGGCGACGAGCTGCGGCATCTGCGTCATCTGCACGCGCTTGGCCATATAGGCGCCGAAGCCGCCGCCGATGGCGATGCCGAGGATGACCAGCAGCCAGCCGGAGAAGCCGGCCGGCGGATAGAAGATCACCGTGGTCAGCACGGCGATCGCCATGCCGATCATGCCGTAGCGGTTGCCCTGGCGCGAGCTCGTCGGATGCGACAGCCCGCGCAGGGCCATGATGAAGAGGACGCCGGAGACGACGTAGAGAAGGGCGGCGAGATTGGCGGCCATGCGCGTCAGCCCTTCTTCTTGTACATGGCAAGCATCCGCTCGGTGACGAGGAAGCCACCGAAGATGTTCACCGAGGCCAGGATCAGCGCGATGAAGCCGAAGACCTTGGCCCAGAGCGGCCCGTCGCCCATGGCGGGCGCAACCTGGACGCCGACCGCCAGCAGGGCGCCGACGACGATGACCGAGGAGATCGCATTGGTGACCGACATCAGCGGCGTGTGCAGCGCAGGGGTCACCGACCAGACGACGTAGTAGCCGACGAAGACGGCGAGCACGAAGATTGCGAGGCGATAGACGGTCGGGTCGACACCGGTCGCGGCGCCGGCGGCGGCTGCCGCCTGTTCGGCGTACTTCTCGGCGAGCTCGGCCGCCTGTTTCGCCAATGCCGCTGCGGAGCGGGCCTGTTCGAGCGCCTGTTCGGGTGCCGGATTAGCCATGACGTGACACTCCCCTCTGCGCTGCCGTTAGGCCTTCGCCGCGAAATTCGGGTGGATGACGGCGCCGTCCCTGGTCAGGCAGGTCGCCTTGACCAGCTCGTCCTCCCAGTTCACCGCGAGCTTCTTCTCGGCCTTGTCGATCAGCGTCTCGACGAAGGCGAAGAGGTTCTTGGCGTAGAGGCTGGAGGAGGTCGCCGGCAGGCGGCCGGGCACGTTGAGATGGCCGACGATCTTGACGCCATTGGCCGTGGTCACGATCTCGCCCGGCTTGGCGAGCTCGCAATTGCCGCCGCGCTCGACCGCGAGATCGACAATGACCGAGCCGGGCTTCATGCTCTCGACCATCGCCGCCGAGATCAGCTTCGGCGCCGGGCGTCCGGGGATCAGCGCGGTGGTGATGACGATGTCCTGCTTGGCGATGTGGCTCGCCGTCAGCTCGGCCTGCTTGGCCTGGTATTCCTTGGACATTTCCTTGGCGTAGCCGCCGGCAGTCTGCGCCTGCTTGAACTCTTCGTCCTCGACGGCGAGAAATTTTGCGCCGAGCGATTCGACCTGCTCCTTGGTCGCGGGGCGGACGTCCGTCGCGGTGACGATGGCGCCCATGCGCCGCGCCGTCGCGATCGCCTGCAAGCCGGCGACGCCGACGCCCATGATGAAGATCTTCGCCGCCGGCACTGTGCCGGCCGCGGTCATCATCATCGGCAGCGCCCGGCCGTATTCGGCGGCGCCATCGACCACCGCCCGATAACCCGCGAGGTTGGCCTGCGAGGACAGGACGTCCATCACCTGCGCACGGGTGATGCGCGGCATGAACTCCATGGCGAAGGCCGCGACATTGGCCTTCGCCAGCGCCTCGACCTGCGCCTCGCTGCCATAGGGGTCCATGATGCCGACGACGAGCGCGCCGGCCGGCAGGCCCGCGATCTCGCTTTCAGCCGGGCGGCGCACCTTCAGCACGATATCGGCGCCCTTGAGCGCCTCCTTGGCGTTCTTGGCGACACTGGCGCCTGCCGCCTCGTAGTCGCTGTCCGTAATTCCGGAGGCGAGGCCCGCCCCTTTCTCCACTGCGACATCGGCCCCGAGGCCAATGAACTTGCGGACGGTTTCCGGCGTCATGGCGACGCGGGTCTCCGCCCCTTGCGTTTCGGCTGGGACAGCGATGCGCATGGAGGCCAGGCCTTTCGGGCTTAGTAGAGGAGGAGCGCGAGCAGCATCAGAACGAAGGGAACGAGCGTGGCGCGCCAGCCGATCGAGGGGGCGGCGATGCCGACGCCGGTGCCGACCAGCGTCAGCAGCGTGCCGATGATGGCTGTGCCCCAGGCATGCTTGGTGCCACCCACGGCGAGCGCCGCGACGATCGCGAGGCAGGCGACGGTGCCGACTTCGGCGAAGTGGATGAAGCCCGTGTAGGTGCGCTCGTGCTCCGGGTAGTCCATCTGCGGAATGTCGGCAGCGTGTCCGTGGTCGGCCATGAAAAAAAGTCCCGAGTTCAATCCTGTCCTTTACGCCCTGTACCGCACCTGAAAAGGGTCGGCAACGGAGCGCCGGAGCGAGTGCGCCCAATTTGTAGGCAACAACCGCATGACGCTAAGGAAAAACCGCATCTAGTATGACTTAAATCGATTTAATTGACGAAGTCTAGCCTGACTTCCGGCAGCGCCCTCGGCGGACCATGTGGCACCGCGTCACAACTGTGTTGACGATTCTGATCGTCAGGAACCGCTGAAGCCAGCTCGCCCAGCGCTACAAGACGTGGATGGTCTGGAGTTCAAGGACGAGGGAATCTCCTTGCTTGAGCGTCTCCATTACAAGCGAAAGATCGCTCCAGAATCCGTTGATCGGAAGTTGAAAGCCAACTTCTGCACCCGCGCCGCCATCGTCGACCGCAGAGCGTGTAATCCAATGATTGGGGACGCGAACATCACCTTTCAGTGCCGTAGCTGTCGCAACGGGAGTGATTTTTCGTCGCTGAGGCCCCTCGTCGATGATTCCATAGCCGTTGACGACATCTCGGACCAATTTTGGTGTCCAGTCACCGGGAACGATCAATGCGAGCGCACCTTCGTAGTCGCCCCCGGCGACGCGATCGACCCAATGCCGGGCTGCCTCGATCAACTCAGCATCACTGGCATTCAGAGGCAGGCGTAAACGGCTGTCACCTGTGGTTTCCATCGTCTCCCCGAACTTGGCGGCGATGCCAGTTGATCCCGTGCCACGGCGAAACGGCGCTGGCATCAACTCGACGTAAGAAGTCCGACTTTCAGCATTGCCTCCCCCTGCCGCTCCCTGACGGGCTCTACCGAAAACCCCTCGATCTCCTGCTCGAACAGCCGGTGGAAGTTGAGCTCGGCGTCGAGATGCAGAAAGACGCCGCCGAGGCCGATCGCGGCGCGGTCCATGAAGACGAACTCGCGCGGCACCGTCACCGGCCCGCGCGCCTTCAGCGCCGAATGGACCTGGAAGGCCTGCTTGCGGCCGTATTCCGACGGCTTGACGCCCTCGGCGATGCGGCGTGTGCGATCCTCCAGCAGCGGGCCGTAGATGAACTTCGCCCAGATGTTGAGCGTGTCGATCAGCTCCTTGTTGAGCCCCTTGAAGCCCCAGACCTCATAGGCGTGGACGACGCGGGCGTCGTCGCCTTCGAGCAGGCCGCGATAGAGATCGACCACGCCGCCGACGAAGCTCGGCGGGAAAATCCGGATGCAGCCATAGTCGAGCAGGTTGATGCCTGCGGGCTCGCCGCCCTCCTGGAAGACCGTGTAGTTGCCGAGATGCGGATCGCCATGGATCACGCCGTGATGGCTGAATGGCCGCCACCATGCCCGGAACATCGCGGTCGAAATCCGATCCCGAACCTCCTGGCTCGCCTGCTTGTGATTGAGGATCTTGTCGCCGTCGAGCCAGCCCATGGTCAGGAGCCGCCGCGTCGACAATTCCGGCACGACCTCGGGCACGCGCACCTCAGGCGTGGCAGCCAGCATCTGCTGGTAGAGTGCGACATGCTTGGCCTCGCGGCGATAGTCGAGCTCCTCGCGGACGCGGGCGCTGATCTCCTTGGCGATCTCGCTGGTGTCGATCACCGCGCCCATGCGCCGGTGCAGCCCGAACAGGATTTCGAGCTGGGAAATATCGGCTTCGACAGCCGATTCCATATCTGGGTATTGCAGCTTGCAGGCGACCTGCGCGCCGTCGTGCGTCGTTGCCCGGTGCACCTGCCCGAGTGAAGCCGCGGCCGCCGGCTTGAGATCGAACTCGCCGAAGCGCTCGCGCCAGTTGGCGCCGAGCTCGGCCTGCATCCGGCGTTTGACGAAGGCCGCCCCCATCGGCGGCGCCTCCGATTGCAGCTTCTGCAGTTCGGCGGCGTATTCGGGCGGCACCACGTCGGGAATGGTGGCGACGAGCTGGGCCACCTTCATCAGCGGGCCCTTCAGCCCGCCGAGCGCCTTGGCGAGTGCCTCGGCATTGGTGGCGTTGCGACCCTCCAGCCCGAACAGCTTCGTGCCGGCGATCCGCGCCGCCACCCCGCCGACATTGGCCCCGACGCGGGCATAGCGCGCCGCGCGGGCGGAGAATCGATTGGCTTCGCTATCGCGTTCGGACATCGGGGCTCACGACGCTGTGACGGGCTGCTCCCCGATGTAGGTGCTCTGCCGGCGAAAGCCAGCCGACACGCTGTCTCAGGAGCGTCCTGCCTGCGCGATCTCTGCAAGACGCGCCCTGACCTCCATCACGCTGGCCGCCCGGCCGCCGGCAGCCTCGACCTTGCGGACCATGTCAGCGATCAGCCGCGCATTGCTGCGGCTCTCGCCGAAGCGCGCATCCTCCAGCCCTGCCCGGACATGGACGCCGCGTGCGACCGCAGGCGCGACGATCTCGCCGAGGTCGACGCCGAGCCCGGCGATCATCACAGGAGCCTGCGGCGTACACTCCGCCAGCAGGGCAAGATGGGCTTCCAGCGCATAAGGCTTCGGCGGAAAGCCCCAGGCAAAAGCATCGGAGAACATCAGCCGGTAGATCGGCGTCGGCATGCCGGGATAGGCTTTCGCCAGCGCAGCGCCGAGCCGGGTGAAGCCGGGCTCGTAGATCGCATAGCTCGGATGGATCCTGTGCGCCTGCGCCACCGCCATCCCCTCGCGGATATGCTCGCCGGGATTCTGGTAGATGAAGCCGGCCTCGCCCTCAGGGATGCCGGCAAAGGTCGTCCAGTTGCACGAGCCGGGATCGAGCACGCCCCATTCGACCAGGCCGCGCTTGGCCAGCTCCTCCAGATGCGTGTAGCGGCCGGAGCCGATCATGTCGCCGGCGTAACCGGAGCCGAGGATCGGAATGGTCGGGTAGACGATCGCGTCGACCTTGGCCCTGATCCCTTCGATCGCCTGGGCATAAAGCTCCCAGTCGTCGCGCTGGCGGCCGGTCTCGACATCGTAGACATGCAGATGGACGATCGCAGCGCCCGCTTCGACCGCGGCGATCCCGTCGGCAATGATGTCGGGGATCGCGATCGGAATGCCTGGCTGGCGTTCTTTGCCCCAGGGGCCGTTGATCGCAGCTTCGATCCAGATCGGCGTGGTCATGTAGGCGCACCCTTCGGCCAGTTGTCGCGGATCCAGCGCGTCAGCCCCTCCTCCTCGACCTCGCCTGCGGCGAGCGCGAGGATGATCGCGGCGGCATCGGCTTCGCTCGGCGCAAACTCAATCCCGTTCAGCCGAAGGAAGATGATCAGCGCCAGCAGCGAGACACGCTTGTTGCCGTCGATGAAGGGATGGTTCTTGGCGATCCCGAATGCATAGGCCGCTGCCAGCGCCGCCATGTCGGTCTCGCCATAGGCAAAGCGGTTGATCGGCCGCGCCAGGGCGGATTCCAGCAGGCCGCGATCACGAATGCCGTCGGGGCCGCCGAAGAGTGCCAACTGCTCGGAATGGATATCGGCGACGACGTCGGATGTGAGCCAGAACGGCTCGGTCATTTCGCCAGCTCGCGCAGCGCATTGGCGTATTGCTTCATCGCCTTGCGGGCGATGGCCATGGTGCGCTCGTGCAGATCGTCATGTGGCGTCAGCTTGAAGGCGCCCTCAGGCTGCTCGACCACGGTCAGCTTGTCGCCTTCCGCCAGCTTCAATCGCGCCAACAGCTCTTTGGGCAGGATGATGCCGACCGAATTGCCGATCTTGCGGACCTGCAGGACCATGGCCTGCTCGCCTGCCGGCTTCTCGGGCTTGTTCATGGCGCGCTCCGGGCTCGTCTGTTGTACGGAATGTATAACAGACGAATGCCCGGCCGTCAGCGCGGTCTTAGGTGGCGGTGATCATGGGCGGCCTCCCGCGAAAGGGAAGCCGTCCAGGATCACTACGATGGCCTCACTCGCCCTTGTTGACCGAGATCGGCTTCAGCACATTGCTCGGCTGGACATACTTTGCGACCAGCGCGTCATAGGTGCCGTTCGCCTGCAGCCGCTCCAGCGCGCCCTTGACCGCGTCGCGCAGCTGGCCGCCCTCGGCCGTCTTCGGGAACGGGATGCCGGTCAGAGAGCGGGTGAAGGGTTCGCCGAGCGGGATATAGGTGTTGGGCTCGAGCTTCTGGAAATGCGTCATCGTCTCGCTGCCTTGGACGCCGCCCTGCAGCCGCTGCGTCTTGAGCTGGGTGCGGGCGTCGACCGAACCTTCGGTGCCGACCACGGTGATCGCCGGCTTGCCCTTGGCGACGCAGTTGGCGTCGCTCCACTCGCCGATCTGCTTCGGCCAGTTGGTCGAACGGCTGGCGCCAACGCTCTTGCCGCAGAGATCCTCGACCGACTTGATCGTCGAGGCGAAGGCGGTGACGGTGTAGAACTGCGCGCCCGAGACCATGTAGTCGACGAAGTCGACCGTCTCGCGCCGGGCCGGCAGATCGCTCATCCCGGCCATCACCATGTCGACGCGGCCGGTCGTCAGCGAAGGCAGCATCTGGGCGAAGGCGGTGTCCTGCCACTCGGCCTTGACGCCGAGCTCCTTGGCGATCGCCTCACCGAGCTCGTAGTCGAAGCCGGCCATCTGGTTGGTCGCCGGGTCCTTGTAGACGATCGGCGCGTAATTCGGCTGGGTCGCGATGACGATCTTGCCGGCGGTCTTGATCCGGTCCGGCAGGGCCTGGGCCTGGGCGGCGAGCGCGGTGCCGGCGAGCAGTGCGGCGGCGAACGAAAGGCGAAGCATGGTGGTCTCCCTCTTGTCTTTGCTTGAATTCGATAGGCTTGGATTCACTTGAGGACGGCGGCGATAAAGTCGCGGGTGCGGGGCTGCTGAGGCGAAACCAGCACCTGCTGCGGCGGGCCCTGCTCGACGATCTCGCCCTTGTCCATGAAGACGACGTCGCTCGCGACCTCGCGGGCGAAGCCGAGCTCATGGGTGACGACGATCATCGTCATGCCGGAGGCTGCGAGGTCGCGCATCACATTCAGCACCTCGCTGACGAGCTCCGGGTCGAGCGCCGAGGTTGGCTCGTCGAACAGCATGACCTGCGGCTTCATCGCCAGCGCACGCGCGATCGCAATGCGCTGCTGCTGGCCGCCGGAGAGCTCGATCGGATAGGAATCGCGCTTCTCGGCGAGACCGACGCGCTCGAGCAGCGCCATGCCCTCGGCGACGATCTCGCGCCGCGGCCGCTTCAGCACCGTAAGCGGGCCCTCGATGATGTTCTGCAGCACCGTCATGTGGTTGAACAGGTTGAAGCGCTGGAAGACCATGCCGGTCTTGAGGCGCTGGCGCGCGATCTCGGCGTCGCTGAGCTCGTGCAATTCGTTGCCGACGCGGCGATAGCCGATCAACTCGCCGGCGACGGTGATGGCGCCGGCGTCGATCTTCTCGAGCTGGTTGATGCAGCGCAGCAGCGTCGATTTGCCCGAGCCGGACGGGCCGATGATGCATTGCACCGCGCCCGGCACGACCGAAAGAGAGACGTTGTTCAGCGCCTTCAGCGGGCCGAACTGCTTGGTGACGCTGGCGGCGACGACGATCGGGGACAGGGCAGTCACGCGGCGGCCTCCTCGGCGACCTGGGGCTTGGCGCGGCGCTCGCCCCGGCCCTTCGAGAAAGCGCGTTCGAGGAAGAACTGGCCGACCTGCAGGAGGGTGACGACGAGCAGGTACCAACCCGCCGCGACGATCAGCAATTCGATGACGCGGGCATTGGCGTAATAGACATTCTGCGCGTTGCGCAGGATCTCAGAGAACTGGATCACGCTGGCGACCGAGGTCAGCTTGACCATGCTGATCACTTCGTTGCCGACAGGCGGGATGATCACGCGCATCGCCTGCGGCAGCACGATCCGGCGCAGCGTCGTCAGCCTGGTCATGCCGATCGCCTTGGCGGCTTCGGTCTGGCCGAGATCGACCGAGAGGATGCCGGAGCGGACGACCTCGGCGGTATAGGCGCCCTGGTTCATGCCGAGGCCGAGCAGCGTCGCCATGAACGGGCCGATGATGTCGATGGTGCGCCACTCGATGACGCCGGGGATGCCGATCGTCGGGAAGACCAGCGCGAGGTTGAACCAGAGCAGCAATTGCAGCAGCAGCGGCGTGCCGCGGAAGAACCAGATGTAGAACAGCGCGACACCGCGCAGCACCGGATTCGGCGACATGTACATGATCGCGAAGACCACGCCGAGCACGATCCCGAGTCCCATGGCGCAGACCGTCATGATCAGCGTGTTGACGAGGCCGGCAAGAATGGCCGGCGCGGTGAAGAACTGCGCCACGACCGGCCAGGCGATCTGGCCCTGGGCGAAGGCCTTCACGATCCAGGCGAGCACGAACAGGATCGCCGCCGCTGCGACCCAGCGCCCATAGAAGCGCTTGGGCACGATGGTCAGGCCGGCGAGCTCGGCGAGCCCGCGATCGGGCATGGTTTGGGTTGCACTGCTCATGCCGCGCGCTCCCGCGTCCACTGGGTGAAGCCGGCGAGCCAGCCGCGGAAGCGACCGATCTGCTCGGCGACCCTGGCAGGCGCCGTGCCGCCATGGCCGCTGCGCGCCGCGACCGCCGCATCCAGCGTCAACACGGCCAGCACGCTCTCGTCGAGGCGTGGATCGATCGCACGCAGTTCCACCGGCTCCAGCCCTTCGAGCTCGCGGCCCATCTCCTCGCAATAACGCACCAGCGCACCGCTGATCTCGTGCGCCTCGGCGAAGGGCACGCCCTTGCGGGCGAGATGATCGGCGACTTCGGTCGCGAGCGCAAAGCCCGTGCCTGCCTGCGCCCGCATCACCTCGGGCTTGGCCTCCATCGTCTCGACCAGCCCGGCAAAGGCCGGCAGCACTTCGCCGAGCACGTCGACCGCATCGAAGGCGGCGCGCTTGTCCTCGGCGAGGTCGCGGTTATAGGCGAGCGGCAAGCCCTTCAGCGCACCCAGCATGGCGACGAGATCGCCGGTGAGGCGCGCCGCCCGGCCGCGTGAGATCTCGGCGATATCCGGGTTCTTCTTCTGCGGCATGATCGAGGATCCCGTCGCGAAGGCATCATCCAGCACGACCCAGCCGAACTGGCGCGAGGTCCACAGCGTCACCTCCTCCGCCAGTCGCGACAGGTTGGTCGCCAGCATCGCCGAAACGAACAGGAATTCCGCGACATGGTCGCGTGCGCCGACCGCGTCGACCGAGTTCTCGCAGGGGCCGTCATAGCCCAGCGCCCTGGCGCTGAGTTCGGGCGTCAGCGCGATCGCCGAGCCGGCGAGTGCAGCCGCGCCGAGCGGCGAGAGCGAGGAGCGCTTTTCCCAGTCCTGCAGGCGGGAGGCATCACGCGACAGCGCCTGGCCATGCGCCATCAGCCAGTGGCCGAAAGTGACGGGCTGGGCGCTCTGCAGATGGGTGAAGCCCGGGCAGACCGAACCTGCGTGCCGCTCGGCCTGGCCCGCGATCGCCTCGAGCAGCTCGGCCAGCATCGCGCCGATCGTCCGCGCCTCGGCCCGCAGATAGAGTTTCAGGTTGTTGGCGGCCTGGTCGTTGCGCGAGCGTCCGGCCCTGAGCTTGGCCCCGGTGGCACCGATCCGCGCGGTCAGCACGCGCTCGATGAAGGTGTGGACGTCCTCGTCGCTCTCATCCGGCGCCAGTGTCCCGGCGGCGAGATCGCGGGCGATGCCATCGAGCGCCGCGACGATGGTCCTGAACTCGTCCTGGCTGAGCAGTCCGGCGCGCTCCAGCTCGGCCGCATGGGCCTTGCCGCCGGCGATATCCTGCGGCGCGAGGCGGGCATGGGCGCCGGCCGCGCTCGACAGCTTCATCATGCGCGGATCGGGCGACTTGCGGAAACGGCCGCCCCAGAGACGCGTATTATGGTTCATGAGCTTCTCCCCTGCTCAAAACACTGCCCTCTTGACCGCGCAACCGGCAAACGAAACGATCTCCTCAAGGGTAGTCGCTGAAGGAATATCTGCTTGGCCGGCCGCAACCTCCCGCCGTCGACCACGGCGCTCCGGGTCTTTCTTGCCGTCGCCCGCCTCGGCTCGACGGCGAAGGCGGCGGGCGAGGTGCATCTGACCCAAAGCGCCGTCTCCAAGCAGATCCAGGCACTGGAGGAACATCTCGGCACGGAGCTGTTCGAGCGCAGCCCGGCCGGGCTCAAGCCCACCGAGGCCGGCACGATCTATCGCCCGTATGCCGAGGCCGCGATCGAGCAGATGGAGCGCGGCGCCCGCCGCCTCGCCGAGCGGGCCGCGATCGGCCGGCCGATCCGCCTGCACATGATCGCCATCGCGGGCGAGCGCTGGCTCATGGAGCGCTTCCCGGAATTCGCCCAGGCTCATCCCGAAATCGACGTCCAGTTCACCAATTTCGTCAGCGAGAACGAGATCGAGGAAGCCGACCTCGAAATCGTCCACGGCTTCGGTCCCTGGCCGGACCGCGAGTCGCATTATCTGTTCGGCCGGCAGGTCGCGCTGGTCGCGGCGCCCTCGGCGCTGGAGCGCCTGGGTGGCTTCAACCGCGCCGCCGACATCCAGAAGATGACATTGCTCCAGCACTTCCAGATGCCGGCCTTCTGGGCCGAGTTCACCGAGGCCCATGGCCTGCGCGGCGCGGTGCCGGCCCACACCGTGCGCTACGGCTATTATTCCGTGATCATCCGCGCCGCGGTTGCCGGGCTCGGCGTCGCGCTCGCCCCACGCTGCTATGTCGCCGAGGAACTGGCTTCGGGCGCGCTGGTCAATCCACTCGGCCTCGGCTTCGACAGCGCGACCGGCTGCTGGCTCACCGTCAATCCACAGAGCGAGCGCAGCCCCGCCCTCGACGCTTTGATCGCCTGGCTCTGCGACGAGGGACGCCGCTTCGATGCGGCGGGTTGAGCCCCTCCCCGCCATGCTCTAGACCGACCGCCATGCTTCCGATGGCGAAGGCCCGATGCGCATAGCCGTGACCGGACGGACCGGGCAGGTCGTCCAATCCCTCCTCGCTCGCTCCGGGGCGGCAGGCGTGATCGTCATCCCGGTCGGCCGGCCGGAATTTGACTTGTCGCAGCCGAAAACCGTCCGGCAGGCGCTCGCCGCGACAAGCCCCGACTGCGTCGTCAACGCCGCCGCCTACACCGCCGTCGACAAGGCCGAGATCGAACCGGAACTCGCTCTGCGCATCAATGGTGAAGGCGCCAGCGCAGTCGCCGCAGCGGCTGCGGCACTCGGCGTGCCGCTGATCCAGATCTCCACCGACTATGTCTTCGACGGCATGGCACCGCAGCCCTGGCGCGAAAGCGACGCCACCGCTCCGCTCTCAGCCTATGGCCGCTCCAAGCTCGCCGGCGAGGAAGCGGTCGCGGCTTCCGGCGCCGACTGGACAATCCTGCGCACGGCATGGGTCTACAGCCCTTATGGCGGCAATTTCGTGAAGACGATGCTGCGCCTCGCCGACAGCCGGGACGAGATCGGCGTCGTCTCCGACCAGCTGGGATCGCCGACCAGCGCGCTCGACCTCGCCGCCACCGTCATAGCGATGGCGAAGGCACTGGCCACCCGCCCCGGTGATGCCTCGCTCCGCGGCATCTTCCATGCCGCCGGCACCGGCGAGGCCAGCTGGGCCGATCTCGCCGAGACCGTCTTTGCCGCCTCAGCGGCGCTGGGCGGGCCTAGCGCCAGAATCAGGCGCATCGCCACGATCGACTACCCCACCCCCGCGCGCCGTCCGAGCAATTCCAGGCTCGACTGCAGCCTGCTTGCCGAGCGCCACGGCCTGCGCCTGCCGCCCTGGCAGGACTCGGTGAAAACCTGCGTCGCCACGCTGCTGACGCAGCCGAAAAGCTGAAGGAGCCATCATGAAGGGGATCATCCTCGCCGGCGGCAGCGGCACGCGGCTTCACCCGATGACCATGGTGACGTCGAAGCAGCTCCTGCCCGTCTACGACAAGCCGATGATCTACTACCCGCTCTCGACGCTGATGCTAGCCGGCATCCGCGAGATCCTGATCATCTCGACACCGGAGGACGCGCCACGCTTCGAGGCACTGTTCGGCACCGGCGAGCGCTGGGGCCTGAAGCTCTCCTATGCGGTGCAGCCGAAGCCGGAAGGGCTGGCGCAGGCCTATCACATCGGCGCCGATTTCGTCGCCGGCGGCCCCTCCGCCCTGATCCTCGGCGACAATCTCTATTACGGCGACGGCCTCACCGACGTGCTGCACCGCGCCGCCGCCCGTGACCATGGCGCCACCGTCTTCGCCTATCGTGTCAGCGATCCCGAGCGCTATGGCGTGGTCTCCTTCGATGCCGCCGGCAAGGCGCTCTCGATCGAGGAGAAGCCCAAGGTCCCGCGCTCGCACTGGGCGGTGACCGGCCTCTATTTCTACGATGCTGAGGTGGTCGAGATCGCCCGCAAGCTGAAGCCCTCGGCCCGCGGCGAGCTCGAGATCACCGACGTCAACCTCGCCTATCTCGAGCGCGGCGCGCTGAGCGTCGAGCGGCTCGGGCGCGGCTATGCCTGGCTCGACACCGGCACGCCGGATTCGCTGGTCGAGGCCTCCGAATTCGTGCGCACGCTGGAGCGCCGCCAGGGCTTCCGTATCGCCTGCCCCGAGGAGATCGCCTTCGAGAACGGCTGGATCGACCGCGAGCAGTTGCGGGCGCTCGGGCAGGCCCTGTCGAAGAGCGGCTACGGCCAGTACCTGCTCGGCGTCGCCGGACGCGACCACTCGGCCTGACACCGCACTTCCCCTGCCGGTGCAGAGCGCTCATGCTGCATCGGTGATGGTCGAAGCCGATGGGCTGACCGAGATTGCAGCGTAGCCGCGCCGAAGACGTGCACGAGGATCGAACACCAGATGAACGCCCCCGCCACCACGCCCGGCACCTCTTCGCACCCCGCTCTCGACGGCCTCACCGCCTCGCTCCGCGATCTCCTCGGTCCGCGCTGCTCGACCTCGGACAGCGAGCGCGAACATCACGGCCACGGCGAATCCTATCACCCGACCAAGGCACCCGACGTCGTCTGCTATCCGCTGACCACCGAGGAGGTGAGCAGCATCGTCAAGCTCTGCCATCAGGCGAAGGTGCCGGTCATCCCGTTCGGCGCCGGCACTTCGCTCGAAGGCCATGTCGTCGCGCTGCATGGCGGCGTCTGCATCGACCTCTCGCGCATGAATGCGATCACCGCCGTCAACGCCGAGGATCTCGATTGCACGGTCGAGGCCGGCGTCACCCGCAAGCAGCTCAACGAGCACCTGCGCGACACCGGCCTGTTCTTCCCGGTCGATCCCGGCGCCGACGCCACCCTCGGCGGCATGACCGCGACGCGGGCGTCAGGCACCAATGCGGTGCGCTACGGCACGATGAAGGACAATGTCCTGGCGCTCACCGTCGTGCTCGCCGACGGCACGATCCTGAAGACCGGCGGCCGGGCCCGCAAATCCTCGGCCGGCTATGACCTCACCCGCCTCTTCGTCGGCTCGGAGGGCACGCTCGGCGTCATCACCGAGCTCACCTTGCGGCTCTATGGCATCCCCGAGGCGAGCTCGGTCGCGGTCTGCTCGTTCCCGGACATCGCCAGCGCCGTCAATTGCGCCATCGAGACGATCCAGTGCGGCATCCAGGTCGCCCGCGTCGAACTGCTCGACGAGACCTGCATGCGCGCGATCAACCGCCACAACAATCTGAGCTATCCCGAGACGGTCGCGCTCTTCCTCGAATTCCACGGTACCGAAGCGGCTGTGGTCTCGCAGGCCGAGACCGTGCAGATGCTCGCCGAAGGCCATGGCGGGGAAGGCTGGCGCTTTGCCACCAGCGCCGAGGAGCGCAGCAAGCTCTGGCAGGCCCGGCACAACATGCATTACGCGCTGCTCGCCTTGCGCCCCGGCGCCAGCAGCTGGGGCACCGACACCTGCGTGCCGATCTCCCAGCTCGCCGCCTGCATCACCGAGATCAAGGAGCATGCCAAGGATGCCCCCTTCCCGGTCACGGCGCTCGGCCATGTCGGCGACGGCAATTTCCACATGGGCTTCCTGATCAGGATGGATTCGCCGGACGAGATTCGCGAGGCCGAGCGGCTGAACGGCCTCCTGGTCAACCGCGCCATCGAGCTCGGCGGCACCTGCACTGGCGAGCACGGCGTCGGCTACGGCAAGGCGAAGTTCCTGCGCAAGGAACATGGCGACGCCGCCGTCGAGGTGATGCGCACGCTGAAGGCGAGCCTCGACCCCGACAACATCATGAACCCGGGGAAAGTGCTGCCGGCGTGAAAGGACATAGGCCCGCCGGGCAACCAGACTGAACGACCACAGATGTTGGAAAACCTGCCGGAAATGGCGCTCCCATGGGGAGCCAAAGAGCCAAGTGAAGACAAATAGATAGCGGAAAGTGGGACGAATTCTCGTCCCATGAAATCGCTATGCATTCTATCTCACTTGTCCCACCGAATTTTGGACATCTCCCCTGCCCCGCCAGCGATTCCGCAGGCGGGCCCAAGCCCGTTTGGGCATACGTCCTCGGAGGACACATTTGAACATCACTGCATTCTGGCCTGCCCCCCCAGGCGGGCCAACACTTGGGTATTTTGACATCCAGATTAGCGACGGGCTGCGGCTCTGTGGCATGCGGCTCGTGCAGCAGCAGGACGGCCAGCACCGCGTCAGCGCTCCCAAGGTCGGCACACGCCGCGCGGCGACTTTCACTCCCGCTGTCGCTTCCAAGATTACCCGCGCCGCACTGGCGCACATGCACGGGAACACCCTGAATGACCGAAGCCGCGCCTGAGTTCTCGGAAGACGAGCGCCGCACCGACACGCTGTACCGAGCGGGGCCGGAAATCTGGGTTCCGCCCGCCGACGGATCGTGGTCTGAATTCATTGACGGCATCAACGCCAGGCTGCTCGAGGCAAGGGAAGCCGAAGAAAAAGCCGCACGCGCTGCTCGCCGCCAGCAAAGCGGGCCGCCTGTGCCAGCGAACGACAACATCGAGCAACGCGACGCACCTGTTGAAGGCCTGCCTGCGGACCTCTGCTACCCGCCGGGGTTCGTCGGCGACATGGCGCGCTTCATTGTGTCGGCGTCGCGGTTTCCGTCGCCGCCTCTTGCCCTTGCCTCCTCTTTAGCTCTGACCGCGGCGCTTGCCGGGCGCCGCTATAAGGGCCCGACCGGCCTGCGCACGAATGTCTACATTGTCGGGTTGGCGGAATCCGGCATGGGCAAAGACCTCACGCTCCGTGCGCCCCGCATCGTGGCTGGCGCAGGTCCAAATGGCGCGAGAATCGCCGAGACGTTCCTCGATGCGGACCCGGCGTCGCCGGAAGGCTTGGCAGGGCGCCTGCGCAAGCATCCGTCCGTGCTCGCCAGCATCGACGAATTCGGTAAATGGCTGGCCGAGCGGACGTCCCGGAGTGCGCCGACCCACAAGGCGGGCATTATCTCCGCCATGATGCGCCTAACTGGAGCTGCGTCTGGCGCCTGGGCAGGGGCAGAGAAGTCCGCGGGCAAGGACGCCACTGTGCTCGCGCCATGCTTCAGCATCCACGGCGTCACGACTCCCAGCACCTTCTGGGCGGCCCTTGGCGCGGGAAACATCAGCGAGGGCTTGCTGGGCCGACTGGTCGTTATCGACGGGGGCTCGCGCCTTCCCGTGAAAGTCAGACGCCCCGCCGACATCGAGGACGTGCCGTTGGCGTTGCAGCAGCAGGTCAAGGACTTGGCAGGTACATCGGGTGGGACGGGCTTCTGTGCGGCGTTCGCTACCGGCGTCACTCCTCCCTCCATGGTAATGGCCGTACCCTACGGCGAAGGCGCGGAGGAGGTTTTTGAAGCCTTCGACGACGCAATTCGGGCTGAGGGACCGCGCACCGATCCCGATATGCGACCCGTGCTCATGCGTGTCGCGGAGAACGCAGGTCGGCTTGCGTTGATCGTGGCAGTCGGCAGCAATCCCGGCGAGCCGGTTATCACCACCGAAATCCAAGAGTGGGCCAACGCCGTGGCAAGCCATTCGTACCGGACAATGCTGCGCGGAGCGGCCGACAATATTGCCGATGGTGAGCGGCAGAGCCAATACCTAAGGGTGAGGTTCATGATTGGCAGGCGCGGCGCCGAAGGGCTTTCCCGACGCGACATCATCAAGAGCCTCCGCGGCTCGATCGATACTCGCACGCTCGATGATATCTTTCGGCAAATCCAAGAATCTGGCGACGCCGTGTATGGCGAAGCTCGGGTAAGATCCGGTCAGGTTGCGCGCCGCTGGTGGGTGCAGGAACACGCCCCGGAGGGGCTGAGAACGGTTGCGGGAACGAGTGGATGAGCCGGGCGAAGGCCTGACAAAAGGCCGGGGTAAGCCCGGGGGAGAAAATCGCGATGTTCCCCAAACCGATGATTGTCCGCCCCATGCTTTGCCGGGCCTTTACCCCGCCCTTGCCCCCACCCTTTTTACCCTTTTTCTTTCTAAAATATTTAAATAAATCAATATCTTAGGGCAAGGTAGGGTGGGGTTTTCAAAGACCAGTAGCCCTACCTCCTAATTCTACCGCCAGATTACGCGGGCGTTCACGCGCGCGAACAATCGTCCCTCGCTTTTTTGAGAGCGCCATGTCCATGCCGGTTGGTGAAAGCTCGCCTTTCCGCCTCATGGCTCGTCCTCGCTCCGAAGCGGCCGTGCGCCCTCCGAAAACAGCCCGCGCAGGAAGCCCTTCGAACTCGCGCGATCGCCGTCACGGGCGAGCTCTGCGAGATCCAGCAGCAACGCCCGGATCGCGGCGCGCTCGCTGCCATGCTCGGCGATGACGTCGTCGATCTCGCACTCCAATTCCGTCATTGGCGACGTGTCCGGCAAAGGCACGGCAGACATGGGTTATGTTCTCCGGTATGAGAACATAATGAGAACGAGACCTAGAGAGAGTCAACCCATGGCCGCAGTCGACAGCTTCTTCATCCAGCCCTTCAGGACGCACCGGAAGCGTCTGGTGCCAGCCCAGCGCGTGTCGTCAAAGACGCGCCACCATGCGCTGAACGACGGCGAGCGCATGGCCCGCACGGCCGAGGGCCTGGCCGTGATGCACGTCGTCGCAGATGACGAAACCGGCGAGGTCAGCGCCGTCGCTGTTCTGGCGCGGCACGGGGAAATCCCGGAGGAGTTCGAAGAGCAGATCCGGGCCCTGTGACCGGTCGGCAATGACGCTTTCGAACCTTCACTAGACAGTTAGAAGCCAGCGGCGGAGCTGTATCCTGAGGACAGCACCGCTCGGCAGCTGACATTCAGCCAAGTTCGGCTGTTAGGATCCGGTGTGCATATTTTCATCGACGAGGCTGGCTCGTTTTCAGCATCTGGCGGCAACGCCAGCATCTCAGCTGTTGGTGCTCTAGTCGTCCCGGAGAGCAAATGGGCGAAGCTCCGCCACGCATACGGTGGCCTAAGAGGCCGACTTCCCCAAGAGAATGGCGAGGTAAAGGGCCGCCGCCTTAGCGAGGAGCAAGCTGCCGCAGTAATTCAGCTTCTACGACGGCACGAGGCACTGTTCGAGGCAACCGTAATTGACCTTGGGATGCATACGCCTGAAATAATCTCTTATCATCAGGCCAACCAGGCGGAAGGGGTGACCAGCACCCTTACGGACGAGCATCATCCTTCGGTTGTTGAGGCCCTTTGGACCGCGCGGCGTCAGCTCGAAGCTTTCAGCCAGCCGCTCTACGTGCAGACCATGCTGATCTTCAGCCTCGTACGAGCGGTTCTCGAACTCGCGCCCAATTACTACGCCCAGCGCCGGCCTCGGGAGTTGGCGGCCTTTCATTGGGTCGTCGACGCCAAAGACAGGCAGCTGACCCCCACGCGCTGGGAGCAATGGTGGTCGACCTTCATCATGCCCTGGATGCAGACTGCAGCACTCAGGTCGCCTATTGCCTGGTATAGGGGCGAGGGCTTCAACTTCAGGTTTGCAAGGCGGTTCGAGACCGAGGCCAGCGAATTCTATCGGTCTCTCGTGTCGCAAGAGACGGGTCAGCAGTCAGTAGGTTGGCCACTCGATCTCAAGTTAATGCTCTCCGAAAGCATTCGGTTTTCGTCCGCTCCGGAGCCAGGATTAGAGCTGGTTGACATCGTGACGACCACACTTCGTCGAGCGATCGTCGGAAATATCGGACGTGAGGGATGGCAGGATCTGCCCAGCCTTATCGTGAACCGAACCGGTGAAAATCTGCACATCTTGGCACTCACGGGCGCCGACAAGCCTGCATGGCGCTTGGACTATACCGACGTGATCAAAGCCTTTCGACATTCGCCGAGGTCGATGTTCCCTTAGTCGGTAGGTGCAAATGATCGCGCCGGGGTACAATCACTCTTGTGTCTCCAAGGGCTGCCCGGTCCATAGAAGGAACGTTCCCCGATGCGACGGCGTTGAAACGCTACAGTCGCGTCAGGGAGGTTGGGTCATGCCCGAGGTTCTGAAGGTCTGCCGACTCGGCACCGATTGGGCGGTCAAGGACAGCGGCGGCATCTATATGTGTCGCAGCCCGAAGCTCGAAGAGGTCAAGACCTACGCCGAGAAATGGGCCAAGCGCATCGGCGGCAAGTACATCGTGCGGGATGAGCAAGGTGCGAAGCGCGGACAATGAGCCTACGGCAAATTTTGAAGACAGATCGCCTGATATTGGAGCCGCAATCACTTGCACGCTTCGATCAATGGTTCGCAATGGAGCGCCAGCGCGACGAGGCTGGCCATCGCGATCTCACGGAAGATCAAGCCTGGCTGCGCCTTTGCGCACGTCAAGGGATGTGGGACGCGTACGATCGCGGTTTCTACTACTTGCTCGATCGAGCAAGCGGCGAGATGCGCGGCGAGGTAGGCTTTCAGTTCCGCCGTCGCGGCTTCGGCTCGGACTTTGAGAATTTCCCAGAAGCCGCCTGGGCCATAGTCGCCTCCTATCAGTGGCGAGGCCTCGCAGCGGAGGCGATGGCGAGCGTCCTCTCGCACCATGATCAATCGAGCCAATACCGGCGAGTTGTGGCGCTGATTGAGGACACAAACCTGCCTTCGCTTCGCCTAGCGGATCGCCTCAGTTTCCGCCCGTACTCCAACGTGATTTTCAACGGAACTGAGCATCGTTTGCTAGCTCGCACACGCGAGTGCCCCTAGCCGCTTCGCAATGCTCGAGTAGGCGGCCGCGAGAAACGCGCGGAAGTTGCACCGGCCCCAAGGTGCAAAAGTTCGCGCCGGGCTAAAGCGAGGTGTCTTCATTTGGTGGTTTCATAGGAATTATACATCGCTGGTGATCCCGCGCGGCGGTCCGGCTCCTTGCGAAAGCACACCCGGGAGCAAGCCCCTCGACTCCGCCCGGTGGGCATCCGCGAGCACGGCCTTCAGCGTCTCATAGCTCACCCTCAGAGCCGCGCGCTCGTTGCCGGTGAACGAGCTCCCGTTCCACTTCGTCGCGCTCCAGCAACGGCACGGCCGACATCGGTTTCGCTCTCCGAGACAAGAACACAATAAGAACGATCGAGCTGAGGGCAGTCATGCCGACTGGGCGTTGCATGCGTGGCGACGCTGCTCGCCACTCAACGTCCGCCTTGCGCATCAGCCGGACTTTGAGCCACATCAGCGGTCTTCATCTCCCGATCGCGCTCCCTGAGCTCCGAGATGGCCGACCTTCGCAGAAAATGGCTACGCCGCATGGGCCTTCTTCTGGTCGAAGGTCCCAAGTGTCGTTGGCTAGAATTCAGAGCAGCACGTCGGCTGGGTTGGAGCTGGCGCTGTCCTCCCCGAAACAGGCCCCCGAGACTTGCAGCTCAAGCGATCGGCTGGGTTCGCGCATGACGTGCGCAATCACCTCTGTGCACCTTGGCGCGTTTCGTGATAATTGGCCTGTACCCTAACGTTATCTCCACAAGAATGAATTTTGCCGAGCCAAGGATTGGGCTGGAGGAATAAATGCTCAAGAGATCGCTCTGGATTTGGCTCGCTGCATTCGCTTTGACAGGAAATGGAGCGAATTCACAGCAGCTTAATTTAACTGTTAAGCCGACTCGTGATAGCATCGATATTTATCAATCTAGTTTGAAAAGCTACGCCAGCATAATAGATGGCTCAAATTCATTCTTTACTATCATAGAGCAATTTGACAATGCTGAAAATGCGATGGTTTTTCTTCGCAAACTTCGTGAGAAGAGCCCAGCTGGGCATTATGCCGTTTACCCGCACGTTCCTCACACTGGCCGTGCGTGGTCCGTCGTGTCGGCGGCATATGCATCCGAGCGCGAGGCAGCTGACAAACTCGCCATAGCGAAAGAGCTCAAGTTTGGATCGGATCCGCTGGTCGTTCGGTTGCTGCCGGATCGCTGGTCTCGCGAGATCAAGCCAGTCGAGGTTTACGCTCCGTCTGTAGCTTTGCCGAGCTATCCGAATTTTATCCGCGACCCGCGGGTCGGCGACAAAGGGCGCAAATGGTACGTCTACTTGTATGCCGGCTCGAATGAAGAGGGAGCGATCTCGGAGGCGCGTGACATTCGGCAGAAATACTCAGGAATTAATCTGGCCATACTGCCGCCCCGCGCGATCAGAGTTCGGACCGGCCCAAGTTCCCAAAGTGGGCCGGCGAACCTGTTCTACGATGACTCGACGTGGCGGGTTGCGATTGCTGCGGGAGCGACTGAGGATGATGCCAATCGTGCCATCAAGCTATCGGCGCGGCTTGGAATACCAACGGTCGGCGGTCCCGTCTCATACCCATATTCCGAGGTTGTGTTTGAAAACATAACCGGAGCAGACGTGACGCACTATGCTTGGACTGTTGCCGATCGTGATCTCCTGAACCGAGAGAAGGCCATTAGGAGCAGGCTGGACGAATGCGTTAGGAACCTGGCCTTCCGAGGGAAGAAAGATCAGCCCGATCCAAACCAGAATGTCCCGTTTACGTTAGGCGATATCAGGGACTGCGCGAAGGTTATCGTCTCGCCGAGGCAGCTTTGGAATTGTCTTGGGACGGATGCCGATTATGCCGAGCGTTCAACGGTTGATGCCGTTCGTTCCGCTTATGAGAGCTGTCAATGGTACGAAGATGGCCTAGCCGGCTTGGAGGAGTTGAAAAAGGCCGGATTTGATCTTGCCAGTAAGGTCGCGATCGAAAAAGGCAAGCTCACGCGATTGGTGCCTAAGCTTGAGGAAATTACGGAGTGCCGTCAGTCCGCCGGCAACAGGGAGGAGGCGTTCTTAGCCTGCGTCACGTCTCGCATGATGAGCGATGAGCAGAAGGTCCTGGTGGAGTGCCTGACCAGGCAGAATGACGAGAAGGCGACGGCAAAGTGTCTGCTCGCGAAGGCAAAAGAGCTGCCTCTCGAAGCAGATACTCGGGCAAAGCTGACATGTCTGGTCGACAATATGTCCGATCCGGCCAAATCGGCGGACTGTCTCGTGCCGGCCGACCTGAAGCAGAAGGCTGCGGACCTTCAAGGATGCGTCAGGCGCGCAGGAGCTGATCCGAAGGCCGTCGCATTGTGCATATCGCCGAACCTGAGCAGTGACCCGAATCTCAATCGCCTCGCATGCCTGCAGGCGAGTGCAGGGGACAAACTCGCGGCGGCGCGCTGCTTGGTTGATGGTGACGAGGCCAGAAATCTGATGGGGGCCGCGAGCTGCATCTCGAACATGAATGCCAGCAAAGGCGACATGCTGGGATGCGTTGCTGCGGTCGGTGGCCCAGACGCCCAAAAGGCAGCTGAGTGCCTGAAGGCGATCAATGGCGACAACCCACTAAAGTGCCTGGCTCAGTTTGCCGATCCGAAATTGAAGCAGGCCCAGGAGGCCTACAACTGCATCAGCAACGCCGTTGATGCAGCCTCTGCGATCGAAGCATGTGGCGGAGCGATTGGCGATCCAAAAACGCGGCAAGCCGTGAGTTGTCTTGTTCGCGCCAACGGCGACTCATCGGCGATCGGTCAATGTGCCGCGCAGGCTCTGCTTCCGGGCGAAGCTGGGCGGCTTGCTGGCTGTCTGGCGAGCAGTCAAGGCGCGTATGTCGCGGCGGCGCTGTGTGCCTATGGCCCGCAGATGAACGAAGAGATGAGGATTGCCGTAGAGTGTGTCGTCACCAATGGCGGCAATCCGATTGGAAGCGCAGCCTGCACCGGCGGGCGCCTGACTGTTCGCGAGCTGACGAAGTGTCTATCCGGCAAGATCGGGCAGGATTGCTTTGGTCCGAATAACACACTCGTCAAGTTTCACTCTCAGATGATTGAGGACGTGAAGAAGCTTCTGAATTTTCAAATCGATAAAGACGGTGAATTGGCGAAGGCTTTGATTTCATTGTCGGAGGGTCTAAAAGATTTGGGATCCTTGATTGAGCAAGCCGGAAAGCGGCTCATAGACGACTGGAGTCGTAACGATCTAAACCCGGATAGGATCTATGACAACTGGAGGCGAAGCGATCTTAATCCTGGGAACTGGAGCCTTCCGAAGTGGTGAACTCAAATTCTGGAGCAATAATTATGATTGCCATGAAAAGCGTCGCCGCTTTCTCGTTGATCTTGATGGTATCAACGGCGGCTCATTCTCAAGAAAAGAAGGAGAGTAAAACTCAAATAGGATTTCCATCTCAGAGCAAAAACTATATCTCCAAAAGTCCACTTTTCAGAATATCAGTCAATGACAAGGGTGAATTTCAAGGAATATCAGCAAATACTTGGATAGAAACTAAATCAGAATTAACTTGTGGTCTTTTCATGAATGAAATTAAAGTCACTGCTAAAACATTCACTGAGAATAATCCAGAGAAGCCGTTCATCGCTGCAAAAATCTCTGTTCGGGTGAGCGGTGGGCAATCTCAAGTGGACGCTAAGCACTGTGATAATTCATCGCAGTGCGAAGTGATCAGAGCGGTTCGGTCGCAAGGGTATGGCTGTCAAGAAGTATGCTTTTCCAGTGAGGTTTCAGAACTTCCGGGTTCGAGTCCCATGGTGAGCTCAGAGCAATGTTTGAGGTGATGGGAGGTCTGGGGATGAAGTTCAGATCCATGCTCTTGGTCAGCGCCGGCCTGGTTTTGTTGGCGGGTTCCGGCGCCTTGGCTCAAATTGCCCCGGCGCCAACGATTTCTTGCGGAGGCATCACGATCACGGACTGCGTAAAGCGCGTGCACACCGCGATGTCGGATCCCAAAGCAACACCCCAGCAGGTGCTTCAGGCATGGGGTGCTTGGTCCGAGGTCTACGAGAGGGCATATCGCTCCCTGAAGGATGCTCCCGTACGTCCTTCCGACATTGATCGGATCGAGGGCAAACTCAAAGACAAGATCGATTCTTACACAAACCCTGAGACGGTACTGGTGGATCAGGCAATCAAACGCTTTTTTCCAACGCTTGCGGCAATTTTTGCTTTTGCTGAGGGGCCTGTTGGCGAAGCGCTTTTTATATTGTTCTCTCCGACCCCAACGGTAACGCCCATCCAGCAATTGAAGTTGCACAACGATGATTTGGCAAAAGTATTGCTGGTCCGAATGACGCCGCTGCTAAATCCGGATTGGAAGTGGCGATACAATACTGCGATTTCGGAAGTTTTGCAGGGCACCCCGATTGGCGGAAAGCCATAAATTATTGAAGCGTGCTCCAAGCCAGATACAAACATCGCGGTACCGCTGGCGCCGTGAGTTTTAGAATGATGCGTGACGCAGCACGTAATCAAGAGTTCAGCCGCGATAAGCAATTCGCCGATTGACGCCGGGAGACGACTGCTTTGGCGACAGGCAGGCGCTGGGTTGGGGGAGCGCCAAGCCGAGGCCAACACGCAGGAGCCAAAGAAAAAGCCCCGACAGCGAAAGCTGAAGAGGCCAGGTCGTCTCGACGGTGCAGGGAGACGGCAGCTGAACGCGCGGCACTGTCAACGGTTCCGTGCTTGCCCCTCGTGCATCGTCGGCGAGCTCCGCGGCGCCCGATCTCATTGGCTGACACTGCTGGGCCACCGAAGCAGCGCCGGAACGCGTAGGCGGCACGCTCGTCTGCGACCCTGATCCGAAGTTGCTCACTATCGCCGAGGGCGGAAACGATCTCCGTATCCATCGCCGTTTTGAGAGCTAAGCCCCGATCTCGTACAAGCGGATGTGTAGTCGACAGCGATCAATATCGATCAACACATGAAAGGGGCGAGCTTCCGTCATTTCATCGTCCTTGCGGGGATAGATCAGCAATCAATCCCCGGTGTCTCCAGCGGCCTCATACTCAACGACAGCATCGTGAGGATCAAAGTCATCCTCTCGGCTGCTGCAACTGCCAACCTGGAGAAACCTAATGGCTTTGCCCTCAGTCGTATTGAAGACGCTTGTCCTCTCGGCATTGCTCGGCTTGGGGTCCGTGCCCGCCGGTGCCGCTCCATCGCAGCTCCGGCTCAAAGACTACGGCGCGGCTCTCGATTGCGTGACCGACGACACCGCTGCACTGAACGCAGCAATCGCTGATGCGACGTCTCTCGTGCAGGGCACCAACCGCATCGGCTGGAGCGGCTGCCTCCGGGTGACATCGACCATCAACCTCGGTCGCGTGACGCTGGAAGGCGACGAGGTGCTGAGCGCTACGATCAGGAAGGACTTCCCCGGCGGCGTTCTGATCCGCCTCAACGGCTGCGGCGGCAGCGCGCTCCGGAACTTTTCTGTCCCGAGCTATCCAGGCGCCACGCCGAACTCCTACATCATCTACTCAGCATCGACCCAGACGCCGTCCTGCTCGGTCGACAGGGTGGTGATCGAGAACCTCTACCTGTCGAGTGGCGTGCTGGCCAACGCTCCGTTCCGCAATATTGAACTGAACGGCTCCGGCCGCGTGACGCCGTCCGGCATTCGCGAGCCGGTGATCCGCAATGTCACGGCCTTCGGAGCCACTGGCGGCAACATCTACTTCAACGGTCTGCAGAGTGCCGACATCTCCGGGCTGCACACCTACTCGTTCGGGCCCGGCACCAACACCGACGCCGACGTCTACATGGTCTCAACCGCATTCGCCGCGGCGGACAACAGCATGCACTCGCTCGATATCGAGGGCACTTTGCACCTGTCCAACCAGACGACGTTCTACTCGCAGGGCATGATCAACGCCATCAGCTGGGGTAGCTTCGGCCTTACCGGCAACGGAAATATGAGGATCGTCACCAACGGCTACGCGCCGACGGAATTCGGGACCCGACCTGTCGGTGTCGGCATCTGGTAGCAAGTCAGAGGCTAGGGCGCAGCCGCCTGCCCCTTCGCCAGAGACAACCTGCCTCTCGGCTCGCTCCGAGAGGCCTTTCTATTGGGAGTGGGGCGCCGAACCGCCAGTCTCAGAAATCCTCCAGCCCGCGCTTGCCATACCCGCCAGCATCACGCTTGGCATCGTCGAGCGCTCCGTTGAGCTGCATGTCAGCTAGGTTCAAGGCATCAGCGAGCGACTGCAGCGCAACATAGACGGTCGTGCCAAGCGGAATCTCGCCACACCATTTCCTGACTTCCCACTGAAAGGTGCGGAGCGTTGCCTTCATCTCCGCTGCCTTGCCAGGATGCAGGCTGCGTTGCGAGCGTTTGACCATCACAGATCCTCGCTTTTGACCGGCCGGGCGCCCTCCGAGAACAGCCCGCGCAGATCGCCGTGCGAGCTTGCCCGATCGCCGTCGCGCCCGAGCTCTGCGAGATCCAGCAGCAACGCCCGGATCGCAGCGCGTTCACTGCCGTGCTCGGCAATGACGCCGTCGATCTCGGTCTCCAATTCCGTCATACGCGACGTGTCCGGCAGTGGCACGGCTGACATGGGCTTTGCTCTCCAGTATGAGAACATAATGAGAACTTTTGAGCCGAGAGAGTCAAGCCGACCGGACGTTGCACAGGCAGGCTTCGGACAACCCGATAGCCGTCTTTCGACATTGCAGGCGCCTTCAGCCCGTGCTGCCCTTCAACTTCAGCAGACCGAATCGACATGAGCGCGCACGTCTATCTCGATAGCCTGAACCCGGCTCAGCGACGGGCGGTCTCGCATGGCGATGGACCACTCCCTGCTCCCCCTGTGCTGATCATTGCCGGCGCCGGCTCGGGCAAGACCAATACCCTGGCGCATCGCGTCGCCCATCTGCTCGTTAGCGGTGCCGACCCGCGCCGCATCCTTCTGATGACGTTCTCGCGCCGGGCTGCCTCCGAGATGATCCGCCGCGTCGAGCGCATCGCTCGTAAGGTGATGGGCGAGGGCGCCGGCGTAGCGGTCGATGCGCTGAATTGGGCCGGCACCTTCCATGGCGTCGGCGCACGCCTTCTGCGTGATCTCGCCGAGCAGATCGGGCTCGATCCCGCCTTCACCATCCATGACCGCGAGGACGCCGCCGACCTGATGAACCTGGTCCGGCACGAGCTCGGCTTTTCGAAGACCGAGACGCGCTTTCCAACCAAGGGAACCTGCCTCTCGATCTATTCGCGCTGCGTCAACGCCGAGCAGCCGATCGAGGACGTACTGCGGCTGTCCTATCCGTGGTGCATCGCTTGGATGGAGGAGCTGAGGCAGCTCTTCGAGGCCTATGTGGAGGCCAAGCAGCAGCAGAACGTGCTCGATTACGACGACCTGCTGCTCTACTGGGCGCAGGCGATGACCGATGGCGACCTCGCGGCCGATGTTGGGGGGCGCTTCGATCACGTCATGGTCGACGAGTACCAGGATACCAACCGGCTGCAGTCGTCGATCCTGCTGGCGCTGAAGCCGGACGGCCGCGGCCTGACTGTGGTCGGCGACGATGCGCAGTCGATCTATTCTTTTCGCGCCGCGACCGTCCGCAATATCCTCGACTTCCCGCTGGCATTCTCGCCGGCGGCCGAGGTGATCACGCTCGACCAGAACTATCGCTCGACGCAGGCCATCCTCGCCGCCGCCAATGCGGTGATTGACCTCGCCGCTGAGCGCTTCACCAAGAACCTCTGGACCGATCGCGCCGCCGGCGCCGCGCCGGAATTGGTCAATGTCCGAGACGAGGCCGATCAGGCACGCTTCATTGCCGAAAAGGTGCTGGAGAACCGCGAGGCCGGCGCGACGCTCAAGCAGCAGGCGGTGCTCTTCCGCGCCTCACACCATAGCGGCCCGCTCGAGATCGAGCTGACGCGCCGGAACATCCCGTTCGTCAAGTTCGGTGGGTTGAAGTTCCTCGACGCTGCCCACGTCAAAGACCTGCTCGCCCTGCTGCGCTTCGTCGAGAACCCGCGCGACCGGGTCTCAGCCTTCCGCGTGATGCAGCTCCTGCCGGGCGTAGGGCCGACCTCGGCCCAGCGCGTCATCGAACATCTGGCGCAGGCGCCGGAGGGTGCAGAGGCGTTGCGCGACGCCCCGCCGCCGGCGCGCGCGGGAGAGGACTGGTCAACATTCATCGAAGCGATCGAGGAGTTGCGCTCGGGCAGATCAGGCTGGCCAGCCGAGATCGAGCGAGCCCGGCTCTGGTACGAGCCGCATCTCGAGCGCATCCACGAGGACGCGACGACGCGCCAAGCTGATCTACTGCAGCTCGAACAGATCGCTGGCGGCTATCCTTCGCGTGAGCGCTTTTTGACCGAGTTGACGCTCGATCCACCGGACGCGACCAGCGACCAAGCCGGGGTGCCGCATCTCGACGAGGACTATCTGATCCTCTCGACCATCCATTCGGCCAAGGGGCAGGAGTGGAAGTCGGTCTTCGTCATGAACGTGGTCGACGGCTGCATTCCGATCGATCTGGGCGCAGGCGCCAGGGATGAGATCGAGGAGGAGCGCCGGCTGCTCTATGTCGCGATGACGCGCGCCAAGGACGATCTGCACTTGATAGTGCCGCAGCGCTTCTTCACCCACGGCCAGTCATCGACCGGCGACCGCCACGTCTATGCGGCGCGCACGCGCTTCATTCCGAACACTCTGCTGAAGCACTTCGAGCGGCGCGCCTGGCCGCTCGCTGCGCCCGCCGACACGCGCACAGCCTCCACTGGCCCCAAGATCGATGTGCGCGCCAAGATGCGAGGCATGTGGCGCTGACTAGATGCCCGCTGTGGAGAATGCCGCGCGCCTCTCGACGGCAGCTATCCGGCATGCAACCAACGTTGCGGGGACTGTTGGGGCTACAACCATATGAAGAAGCTGATGGCATGCGCCGTCGCGCTCGGGCTGGGCGCGTGCGGCACGGTTACGCGCGGCATGAACAACGACGTGACGTTCAATTCCGAGCCGCCTGGTGCAGAGATGCGGACCTCGACCGGCCTGACCTGCCCGGCAACGCCATGCACCCTGCCGATTTCGCGGCGCCAGGAGTTCGTCGCGACGTTCTCGCTCGAAGGTCACAGGGATCAGCAGGTCAACGTTACGACGGACATTAGCGGAGGTGGTGCGGCCGGCTTCGCTGGCAATGTCCTGATCGGGGGCGTCGTCGGCATGGGCGTCGATGTGGCAACAGGCGCTGCGCTCGATCACAAGCCGAATCCTGTCTTCGCCAAGATGGAACCGATTGTGGCGCCGCGTGCGGCCACTGCCCAACGTGGTCGAAAGACCCGTCACCGCACAACCTGACCGCTTCTAGGCGCAACTTTGGGGGATAGAGAATGGCACGTCTTGAAGCTTCAGCAGTTGCATTTTCTCTTCTCCTGCTCACGGAGGCTGCAGTCGCACAGCAGGTCTACAGCCGCGAGCCCAGCAAAGGGCAAATCCGCTCTGGCCAGACCGTTCTCGTCGACGACGGCAGATGTCCACGAGGGCAAATTCTTGAGGTAAGCGGCGGCACAAATCCGGGCCTGCGCGGGCAGCACGGACGATCGACAGAGCGGACGCGGCGTTGCGTTCCACGCCCATAGGGAAGCGCTTCTATCGAGGGCGCGAGCTACCAAGGCAAACTGGCTTCGCGGTGCCAAGGCTACGCTCGATCACCATGTCTGGAAGGGGTCGGAAGCGGAAGTCGATGGTGCAGCACTGTTGCCTCGATCTCAAAGCTGGTCGTAGATCGCCTTCCTCGCTTTGCGAAGGGGCAACGGCAAAGACAACATGTCGATCCTGCCAGCAGTCACGATCTCCTTGGCTGGGAGATGAACCTGCGGTCGCTCCAACCCAGGGCAAGGCTTCGCAACGACGAGGGACGAAACGCCTCGTGCTTGCACGTCTTTAACATCGACCGGTCGTGTGGGGGAGGCATCACGCATGAGGCCGTTCGTATCCACGGTCAGAAGGACCGTGCTGCGCTGATCGGAAATTGTCTTGGGCCATCCGATCAAGCACGAGTCGCCGATCGCAATTCTCTTCGCGGACATTGAAGAGGCAATCACGATTGGCCCACCTTCCCCATAGCCGCTGAGAAGAACACGATCCTTATCGATCCAATCGCTGCGCGCAATGTAAGCGGATACGAACTCCAAATGTTCTCGCATTATGCTTGAGACCATATCGCGGTCACGATCCTTACATGCTTGGAAAAACGATTTCCGGTTCAGTAGCGGCGGGTTCTCAAGAATACTGAGCATGGCGACATTTTCGAGCAAGTCCGCTCCCGATACTCCAAACCCACAACCCGGTAAGCTAACAATGACGGGGAGCCTTCCCGCCTCGGCTACGCGCTTTAGGAAAGAGGGCCGAAAAGACGACCCCATATAGCTGCCACCGCTAGGTAGCTGCTTGATCGCATGAATATCGAGCCGGGGTTGCGGCAACTTTGAATATTGCAGATCCAGAGCTTCGTCGGCTGCAATGCGCGCCTGCTGCTCGGCATATCGCTTTTCGGCGCGGCTGCTTTGAACGTTCTTTATGACACCAACTAGGATGATCAGGCTCAAAAGCGCCAACGCCAGAATTTTGAGCTTCTTCACCGCGTCCGCTCCAAGTTACGTCGGAGCCAGTACAATCAGGGCGCTTAAGGAACCATTTGACTCTGGATTTGCGGACTCAGCTCGATGGGAGAGCTGCAGGTTCAGAGCGGGGCGCCTTGTGGGATCCTGGTCTCCAAGCAATGTCCGCAAGGGGTCGAAAGCGGACGTTAATCCGCCTGTGCTAGCGACTGCGCGATGGACATGCTGAGATCGATAGTGGGTTGGGCATGGAGGGTTCAGACCCGGCCAAGCCTCGTTGTTCTCGCGGGGCTCTGCGCCTTCTTCCTGCTGTATGAGGCCACCAACAGGCATACCGCCATCGTTGCAATTGGACTTCTGGTCTTCCTCACGGGTGGATTAGCGTTCATCTGGCGGGTTGGGCGAGCTCATAGAGACGACGACTGAGCGGGTTCGAGAGAACGTCTGAGATGGGGCAGAGGACGACGTTAACGGTCTGAACGAAAGATACCAGCGGGCCCATTTAAGGCCGTGTCTCCCGTGTGAGAACGACAATGCTGACCAAAGAGCAAGACGGCAAACTCACAATGCTAACAGTTGTTTTTAACCTGCCAATCCAGCTTGTTTTAGCATGGTATTTTATACGAGCTGACAGCCTGGTGAGCGCGTTGCATCCGTTGCTTGCGGCGGTTCTGCTGATAGTCCTGAGCGTCCCTTCTTTTCTTTACATTCGCGCCAAGCTGAGGCGCCGGCTCTACCCGAATGAAAAGGAGGGTTCATAACTCAAGCAGACGGTCGGTACTGGAGTCGTAAGGTGTCGGAAGTGGAGCAGCGGCTTAACCGCGCGAAAGATAGATCACAATGCCGAAGAAGAGCCCGAACCAGAGGAATTGCCCCAAAGCGATCGCTGCCAGGAATGAAACGACAGGCCGCCCGCCGCGATACCAGAACAGCTTGAAGGGATTCTGATTGTAGTTCCCATACTCAGCGACATCCAAGCGACCAAGCGACAGGACCTGTATTGTTGCGCGCCCCGTCCAATAGCCTAGCCATAGGGTCAATGACAACCAAACCAGCCGGGCGAAGAAGCCTAAGATCGATTCAATCAAGGTTGGTCCTGAGTGAGTTCCCGTGCTGGATATAGGTTACAGCGCCTACTGATCCATGAATGGCCATGTCGCTTACGGGTCGGAAGCGGACATTGCGATTGTCTGATTTGGGTCGCAGGCCCGCCAGCACCAGACTGCGCGCGGAGTGATAACTGGATGCCAAAGGTGCTCTATTGCTGGCGATGTCGGCAGGACATCCCCATGCTCGACGAACGCGAATGGGCGGAAATCCATCCGCTTCTCACGAGGTCGATTGAAGACGTAAAAGAATACCGTAGTCGCCACCCAGAGGTCGATCTATTAGAAGCTCGGCGGCGAGTTTATGAACCTGGCGTATTGCAGCGATATTTCGAGCTAACGGGCTTCCGGGAAACAAATATCAACGCAATCTGGCATCATCGGGCAAGCGATTTCGGTCCACCCTGCCATTCGTGCGGAAAGCCGCTTCGCACCCCGAGGGCCCGATTTTGTGCGGAATGCCCGGATTAACCACCCAGCTTCCGCAACTTTTGAAAACAGGCCGGAAGCAGAGATGAGATATGCTAAAGCGTCGGAGGCCAAATTGCAAAAATTCAGAGAGGAGAATATCTCGCTCGCTCCCGGTATTGAAATAGCGGAAATTGACGGGTGGAGTATGGTTCAAGCAACAGGAACTATCAACGGATCAAAATTTTACTTTAAAGCTAAGCACAATTATTGGTTATTGGCTATTGGCGGCGACGATCCGGCCGATCTCCCCGAATGGGAATACGAAGAGCCATATGGCGAGGGCCCCTATGGCGCGAATTTCATGGAGCATGAGATAGCCAAGCGGCTAATCCTAGAGGCTGCTGGACGATTTCTCAGGGGTGACCCGGATCCGAGAATTGCGCGCGATTCTTCACCTCCGCGTTGACCCCAGTTCATGCCCGTCAACACCGTTGCCGAATGGATAGGACGCAGGCTTGGCGGGTGTCCGCAATGGGTCGGAAGCGGACGTCCAAGGTTCAGCGGAGGAGCGGTTTTGGGCGAGGCGCGGTGGTCGCAGTGAAGGACCTATCGGAAGCAACACCCTACTTGCTGCCGCCTAGCTTGAGAGATTGCAAACGAGCTCTGCGGCGGAACCGCGGCTGACGATCTTTGCCTCTCCCCACGACGTTGGCGTGGCGCGAGCGAGGTCTTTTCCGAGAACACTTTCAACCTCTTGCCGCGAAGCATCAAACAAAATGGAGACGACACTGATGCCGTTCTCGATGCCCATGTCGAAGGCAAGTTGTTGAGTACGAAGGCCGCGGTATAATCCCATTAATGGGATACTTACTCGCCGATACCCTGCAACGTCGCGCTTTTCTAATTTTGCTTTGCCGAATGCCGCAGCGAATTGGGCGGGAAGGTTTACTTTTGTCGAACGCGTCGCACCTGGATCGGGGACGTACCGAAGCCGTATCTCTTTCCAAAGAGCAGATACGGGCGCGGATGTTCTGCACGCAGAATCACTATCGGCTTTTTCGATGCCGCCAATAAAGTCATCGAGGTTGACGAGCTCCGTGCCTGTCGCCGGGTAACCACCGTACAGGCACATGGCACAGGCTACCGCGAATGCCCTCGTCATAGATGTCGATCCTATCGAGCGATCAGGGGCCCACCGCTATTGCACGGCCATGATTCGTGTCAAATCAACATGGCAACGAGCACCCGCTATGGGTCGAAGGCGAACATTAATGCCAACCGAAATAGGCGCCGTTCAGAACCGCATCTCGACCCTGCCCTTGAGGGCGTGGTCTCTGGAGCGTTCGCCTATTGCCGCGGAGTAGGTCAGGCCCAGCGCCGTGGCCTGCGAGATGCGCCAGTCGAGGCCGGCCTCGGCGGTGAGCGCGTTGCGGTCGATCGGGGCGGCGAAGACCACGGCCGGATTGGTGCCCAGCGCGAAGGCGGTTCTGGCCAGCGGGGTGAGCTCGCCAAAACCATGGCGCCAGCCGAGCACGGCCCGGGCAAACAGCGGCATCGTCCCGAGCTGCGCCTCGGCGCGCAGGCCGAGCGTGGTGAAGCCGAGCGTCTGGTCGCTGGAGAGCACGCGCAGCGCCGCGGCACCGCCCTGTTCGGTGCCAGCATCGGTCGAGACCCGGAGCAGCGCCAGCTGGGCGAAGGGCTCGAGCGCAAAGCCACTGAAGGCAAAGCCATAGCCGAGCTCGGCGAAGCCCTGCAGAACCTGCCCCGGACGCTGCAGGCGGAGCAGGTCACCGAAGCCGCGGATCGCGACCTGGCGGCGGATGTCGCTTTCCGACCAGCTATAGGCGGCGCCGGCGTCGAAGCGCAGGCTGCCGAAGCGGGCGCCGGCATAGAGCGCGGCATGGCCGCTTTCGAGCTTGCCGGAGGAGAGGCGGGCATCGAGATCGAAGCGCGACTGGCTGTAGCCGCCGGCGACGCCGACCTTCAGCGACGAGCCGGGCGCGTCATAGAGCATGATGTCCGCCCCGAGCAAGGCACCGCCGCTGCGGCGGGACAGCGAGGCGGCATTGCCGTCGGCATCGCTGTTGCCGGCGCTGCCGAAAGCCTCGCCCCAGAGCGTGTAGCGCGGCTGCGGCAGCGGCGCGGCCATCGTGATCGCACCCTTGCGACCGGGCAGGTCGGCGCTGAACGCGGCCGCGACCTGCTGGCCAGGCTGGGTGAGCAGCGGGCCGCGCAGGCGGTTGAGGATGCTCTCGCGCACCAGCCGGCTCTCATCGATCATGACGCTGACCGCCTGGGCATGGGCCTCGCCGGAGAGCAGGTCGAAGCCGGCGCGGGCCTCGGCCGCCGTCGCCGAGATCAGCGCGTCATAGACCGGGTTGCCGGCGCCGAGCGCCTCGGCGGCATTGGCGATGAAGCCCTGGTTACGGGTCTGGGCGATGTAATTGCCGGACGTGCCGCCACCCGGGGTCGCGCCGCCACCGCCCGGTGTGGTGCCGCCGCCGGTGTCCCCACCACCCGGGCCGAAGCCGGTGTCGTTGCGCGTCATCGTCAGCGTCACGCTGGTGCCGCCATAGCCGAGCGACGGCGTCAGGAAGGCGAGGTTCGAGCTGACGCTGCTGAAGGTGCCGGTGACGCCGCCCGAGGCGGTCAGGATGGTGTAGTTCGTCGCCGCCGCGTAGTTGCCGTTCTCGGCGAGGACCTGCACCGTACCGCCCGTAATCGTCGCCTTGCCCGAGGCCGCGATCCTGTCGCTCTGGCCGGCCGCGTTGACCTCGACCTGATAGGTCGAACCGCTGGCGAAGGCGACGTTGCCGGAGACGTTGAGCGTCCCGATCGAGTTGCCTGGCGCCACCGTCGCGCCGCTCCCGACATTCATCGCCCCGATCGTGCCGGAGCCGCCGAGCGTGCCGCCGTCGAGCGCGACCGAGCTCGCCAGCGAGCCGTTGACCACCAGCTTGCCGCCGGAGACCTTGGTTGCGCCGGTATAGGTGTTCGTCCCCGTCAGCGTCAGCGTGCCGGTGCCGGTCTTGTCGAGCGCGCCATTGCCGCTGATCGTGCCGGAGAATGTCGTCGAAGCGTTGCTGCTGCCAGCCTTCAATGTCGTGCCGCTGCCAATCTGGATCGTGCCGGCGCCGGCGAGCGAGCCAGCGGTCACGGCGCCCAGCCCATCGCTGATCTGCAGCGTGGTGCCCGAGGCGACCTTGTAATCCGAAGCCGCCGACATGGCCCGCGCGGCATCGATGAAGAGCGTGCCGGCCTCGATCGAGGTCGCGCCGGAATAGCTGTTGGTTCCTGTCAGGGTCAGCGTGCCGGCGCCCTGCTTGGTCAGGCCGCCCGTGCCGCTGATGGCGCCGTTGAAGCCGATCGCATTGCTGCGATTGAAGACGAGCTGGCCATGATTGACGACGTCGCCGAGGATTGAGCCGGTCGTGCCGCCATTGCCGATCTGGAGCGTGCCGCCCGCGATCGTCGTGCCGCCGGTATAGGTGTTGGTTGCGGTCAGGATCAGCGTGCCCGCGCCGGCCTTGGTCAGCGAGGTGCCGTTCCAGCCGGTCGCAAGGTTCGCGCTCTGATCGGCCAGCACCGCTCCGACCGTGAAGCTGTCGGTGGCATTGGTCAGGGTGAAGGTGCCATGGGCCAGGTTATTGCCGGCCGTCCAGCTCAGCCCATAGCTGGCGAGATATTGCCGGCCGTCGGCCGATTTGCGGGCGGAGACGGTGAGGTAGTCCACCGTGCCGCTGAAACCGCCGACGCTGACGCTGGCGAAGTCGCCGTTGATGCCGGATGCGGTATCGACCAGCACCATGTCGAGCTGGCTCGCATCGGCGATGCCGCTGATGTTGAAGGTGGCGCCGTTGCCGATCGTGATGCTGTCGGCGGAGAGCGCAGGGCTGCTCGTGCCGGCGGCGATGGACAGCGTGGTGTTGTTGCCGAAGGTCACGGTCTGCGCGACGGTCAGGGTCGCCGGCGCCTGGATCGCCAGCGTGCCGCCGGTCACGTTGATGCCGCCGCCCAGATTGATGTTGCCGCTCGACGTGCCGTTGCCGAACTGCAGCATCCCGCCGGCGATCGTGGTGCCGCCGGTATAGGTGACGGCGCCGGACAGTGTCAGCGTGCCTGTGCCGGTCTTGACCAGCGAGCCGCCGCTGCCGGAGATGACGCCGCTCACCTCGGTCGAGAGATTGTTCGAGCCGACAGTCAGCTCGTTGGCGCCGAGGAGGTAGTTGCCGGCCCCGGCGATCGAACCGGCGCTCAGCTTGCGGTCGCCGTTCGGGCCGGTGCTGCCCGAGAAGTCAACCGTGCCTCCGGCATTGTTGACGAGGGTGGCACTGCCCGCCGTGCTGGTATCGTAGAAATACACATTGTTGTCGTTGGTGATGGTGGCACTGCCAGCCGTGCTGGCCGCGTTGAATTCGACCTGGCCGGTGTTGAAGATGGTGGCATTGCCGGCCGTGCTGGCCTCGGAGAATGCCAGGCGACCGCTGTTGTTGACGAGGGTGGCACTGTCCGCCGTGCTGGCGTTGTTAAAGCTCAGGTAGTTGCTGTTGGTGATGGCGGCGTTGCCCGCCGTGCTGGTGTTCAGGAATCGCAGCGTGCCGTCGTTGATGATAGTGGCGCTGCCAGCCGTGCTGGCGTTGTTAAAGCTCAGGTAGTTGCTGTTGGTGATGGCGGCATTGCCCGCCGCGCTGGTGCCGTAGAAGTACAAATAGTGGTAGTTGGTAATGGTGGCGCTGCCCGCCGTGCTGGTGCCGTCGAATCGCAGCGTGCCGTTGTTGGTGATGGTGGCGCTGCCAGCGGTGCTGGCGTCGTTGAAATTCAGATCTCTGCCGCTGTTGTTGGTAATGGTGGCGCTGCCGGCTGTGCTGCTCCCGTTGAACGACATATTCCCGTTGTTGGTGATGACAGCACTGCCCGCCGTACCGTCGCCGGAGAAATAGAGAGTTCCACTGGAACTATTTGTGATGGTCGCGCTGCCGGCCGTGCTGTTGCCGTTGAAGGACAATCCATAATTGTTGACGATTGTGGCGCTGCCCGCGGTGCTGCTGCCGGCGAAAACCATGCTGTAGGTGTTCGTGATGCTGGCGCTGCCGGCGCTGCTGGTGTCGTTGAACCCCCAGGAGCCGTCGTTGATGATGGTGGCGCTGCCCGCCGTGCTGGTGCCGTAGAACTGCGTCAGGCCGTAGCCCGTGTTGGTGAAGCTGCTCGTGCCGGCGCTACTGGTGCCGCGGAAATATGCGCGCCCATCATTCGAGATCGTCGTGATGCCGCTCGTGTCGGCGTTGACGATATTGAATGTCGCCCCGTTGCCGACGGTGACTGTCCCCAGAATGGAGCCGACCGCACCGGCAGTGCCGAGCTGCAACGTGCCGCCGGAGATCGTCGTGCCGCCGCTATAGGTATTGGTTCCCGATAAGGTCAGCGTGCCCGTGCCTGTCTTGACCAGCGAACCGCTGCCGGAGATGACGCCGCTCGCCTCGGTCGAGAGATTGTTCGAGCCGACCGTGAACTGCTTGGCGCCGATGACGTAATTCCCGGCCCCCTCGATCGAGCCGGCCGTCATCGCGGCCAATCCGGCGGGATCCGAGATATCGACCGTGCCGCCGGCCTGGGTGATGAAGCGCGCCCCGGCGCTGCTGCCGGCGGCGATGAACTGGGTCGTCGCCCCGGCCGCCGTCGTGATCGTCGCCGTGCCGGCCGTGCTGAAGCCGCGAAAGATCAGGCTGCTCTCATTGACGATGGTCGCGCTGTCGGCCGAGCTGCTGTCATAGAAGATCAGGCTGTTCTTGTTGGTGATGGTGGCGCTGCCGGCCTTGCTCGTGTCGTAGAAGCTCAGGCTGGCATTGTTGGTGATGGACGCGTTTCCAGCCGTGCTCGACGTGTGGAAGTTGATCAGGCCGGCACCATTGTTGACGATTGTCGCGTTGCCGGCCGTGCTGTCGTCATAGAACAGCAGGTAAGCCGTGTTGCTAATGGTGGCATTGCCGGCTGTGCTGGTGTCGTGGAACTCCGTGAAGAAGCTGTTCGTGATCGAGGCGCTGCCCGCAGAGCTGGCGTTCCGGAAATAGAGGTCGCCGCTGTTGCTGATGGTCGCGCTGCCGCCGTTGACGACGATACCCGCTCCGGTGAACTCCAGAATCCGGTTGTTGCTGAAGCTGTAGTTCGCGGCATTGGCGTTGAACGTCCACCCGCCGATGGTCACATTGTTCGCGAACGAAACGTTCGTAATCGTCGACGTGCCGAAGAAGGCCGTGCCGGTCGGCCGCACTCCGGTGTCCCAGTTCAGGCCGGCATTGAAATTGGTCGAGACCGGCGCCGTGTGCCATGTCGCATTCTGAGCGTGGGCAGGCGCAACGAGCGCCGTGCCGGCGAGCAGCGCCAGGCGCAGGGCCAGGCGCAGGGCCAGGCCGCCCCATCGTCCGTCCAAAATCGGTAGAGCCACGTCTTGTCCCCGGCCGCTGCGCAAGGCTTACGCCAGGGCACCGGCAAGGCAATGAACAGCCATTCACATCATTTCAGAATGGCGACATGCAGCAATCGTGCAACAGATCGTCTGGAGGCGGGGAGAACCTATGTGACGTCCGGAATGTACCGGAAGCAGACGCTCAGCCCAGCCGCAAGACCAATAGCCTCGCCCGCCTTCGCCCGCAGCCCCTTGAACGAGGAGTAACGCAGCTTGTCGTCATGCGTCCAGCTCGTTCCAAAGAATTCGCGTATCAGCGCTCTAGCAAAGCCCACACCGGGGCATGGTCGCTCGCCCCATCCCGGCCGCGCTCATCACGGTCAACTCCGGCTTCAATCAGGCATCCGGCAAGATCAGCGGATAGGAGGATGTGATCGAGCCGCAACCCGAGGTCTCGATCGAAACGGCCACGCCAATAGGTCCAAAACGAATAGATGCGCCGATCCGGGAACAGATGCCGGACGGCATCGGTCCAGCCCAGATCGACTAATCGGCGGAAACTTCGGCGAGGCGCCGGCTGGACCAGTGCATCGTCATCCCACGACCGGGTCGGGTAAATATCGATCGCGGTCGGAGCAACGTTGTAGTCACCGGCCAGAATGACCGGGACGCCGGACGCCTTCAGCTCCGCGGCGTGCGCGATGAGGCGCTTCATCCAGGCGAGCTTGTAGTCGAACTTCGGCCCCGGCTGGGGATTGCCATTGGGTGCGTAGATCGAAGCGACGACGATGCCCGCGATGGCCGCCTCGATGTATCGGGCCTGATCATCGTCTTCGCCGCCGGGAAGGCGACGGCGCGTAACAACCGGCTCAGCGCCCCGAGCCAGCAGCGCGACGCCGTTCCAGGTCTTTTGCCCCTGCCAGACGGCGCCGTAGCCAGCGGCCTGCAGGGCTGCGACAGGAAAATCGGCGTCCTTCGCCTTGAGTTCCTGCAGAGCAACGATATCCGGTTGCGTGGCCTTGAGCCAGGCGAGCAGATTTGGCAGCCGCTTGTTGATGTTATTGATGTTGAACGTCGCGACCCGCAGCCGCCTCGCTCTTGCCACTTACGCCGCCTTCTTTGTCGGCTTCCGCTTCACAGCCTTCGGCGCATCCTGCCCGACGCTGGCGCGCAGCGCCTCCATCAAGTCGACGACCTTCGGCGCCTTTGCCTTCTTCGCCGCCTTGACCGGCTTGCCGGCGAGCTTGGCTTTCACGAGCTCGGCGACGGCGGCCTCGTAGCGGTCATCGAATTTCGATGGATCGAACTCGCCCTTCTTGGTCTCGATGATGTGCTTGGCGAGCTCGAGCATCTCTTTCTGGATCTTCAGCTTGGGGATACCGTCGAACGCCTCCGTGGCGGAGCGGACCGCGTAGTCGAAATTGAGGGTGTGGGCGACGAGCCCGAGCCCGTGTGCCCGGATCAATAGCGCGCGATAGCGGCGGAACAGCACGGCGTGCGCCAGAGCGCCGACCTTGCTGGCACGCAGCGCTTCGCGGATCACCGCGAAGGCGTCGTCAGCAATCTTTCCGGACGGCGCGAGGTAATAGGGCTTGTCGAAAAAGACCGTGTCGATCTCGCTGCAGGGAATGAAGGCGGCGACTGCAAGCAGCTTCTTGCTCTCCGGCACCGCATTGGCGATTTCGTCGGGCCCGATTTCGACATAGCGGTTCTCGCCGATTTCGAAGCCCTTGATCTGGTGCTCGCGGTCGACCGACTCCTCGGTCACCGGGTCGATGAACTCGCGGCGAACGCGATGGCCGGTGTCGCGGTTGATTGTGTGGAACGAGATGCGTTCGGCGGTGCTGGCGCCGGTGTAGAGCGCGACCGGGCAGCTGATCTCGCCGAACTTCAGATAGCCCTTCCAGTTCGCCCGCGCTGCGACCATGGCACCAAACTCCCAACGCAACTCATCAGCGATTCAATGCGGGGCTGGCCAGCAGGTTCCGATCAGCGGGAACTGAATCGGGCAAGCCGCATTGAGTCGGCAGTTGCGTTACGGAGTTGCGTCGTCATGCCAGCCCGCACCTATTGGAAGGGCTACCTCAAGCTCTCGCTGGTCACCTGTCCGGTCGCCATGAGCCCGGCCACGTCCGAGAGCGAGAAAGTGCGCTTCCACACGCTGAACCGGGAAACCGGCAATCGGATCGTCAGCCGCTATATCGATGCCGAGAGCGGCAAGCCCGTCGATCCGGATGACCAGGCCAAGGGGTATGAGGCTGAAGAAGGCCGGCTCGTCCTGATCGAGGATGAGGAGCTCGAGGCGGTCAAGCTCGACACCGTCCGCACGATCGACATCGACGCCTTCGTTACGCGCGATTCCATCCCCTGGATCTATCTCGACAGCCCGCACTACGTGGTGCCTGACGATGAGGTTGGCGAAGAAGCGTTCTCGGTCATTCGGGACGCCATGGCGGCGACGAAGATGGTCGGGGTCTCCCGCGTCGTGCTCTATCGCCGCGAGCGGGCTGTGATGCTGGAGCCGCGCGACAAGGGCATCGTGCTCTGGACCTTGCGCTATGGCGACGAGGTCCGAGATGAAAAGGCCTATTTCGCTGAGATCGACAAGGAAACGCCGGAGCCGGAACTGCTCGACCTGGCGCAGAGATTCATCAAGGCGAAGACGAAGGACTGGTCGCCGGAGATGGTCAAGGACCCGGTCCAGGAACATCTGCTCAAGCTCATAGCAGCGAAGAAGCGCAAGGGAACGCGCAAGTCCGCCGACGCCGGCGAGAGAGGGCGGCCAGGGAATGTCGTCAACCTGTTCGACGCGCTGAAAAAGAGCCTGCAGGCCGACAAGTCACTGCGGAGCAGACCGTGACGGCCTCACATCCCTCAGGAAGCCTTGTCGTCGAAGTCGTTGGCGATCGGCGCCGGTGATGCGATCCCAACTGCATCGACGAGAAACCTCTTGATCGCGCCCCCAACCAGATCTGAGCCCGGCTCCGTTCGCCACAGGTCGACCAGAATGAAACCGAGCCGTTCGCGCGCTGCCGAAGTCGCCGTTGGCTCACAATGGTTCGCGACCGCAGCCCATGCGGTGTCGAAGGCTTCTTGCAGCTGCGCGAGTGTTTCGGGATCTGCGGCAACAGATCGAAGGGGCATGGGCGATCCTCGCATTCGATCTGTTCTTTAGAGAGATTCAAAATTGATTGCTGAGAGGAGTCAAGCCGGTTGGTTTTGCGCCGGGCTGGTAGGTGGCGGCAACCCGAAGGCCAACGCATATCGTGGTCAACTGGAACTTTTGTAATGCTTCTAAGTTGCCGCATCCATCTGGGGGATAACCAGGAGGCCGATATGAAGAAGTTCTTTCTCGCAGCCGCCGTCGCGATGGCACCGATGGTAGCATTCGCCCAGACATCGACGACCACCACCACAACGATCACGACCGAACAGCAGGGTAAGGTCCGGGCCTATGTGGTCAAGGAGAAGCCCGCCTCCGTGAAGGTGACCGAGTCGGTCGCCGTCGGAACCGCCCTGCCGTCTTCCGTGACGCTGCAGGCCTTGCCGGCTGATGTTGGCGTCACGCAGTACCGCTACGCGATAGTCAACGACAAGACGGTTCTGGTCGAGCCGAGCTCGCGCAAGATCATCCAGATCATCGAGTGATCAAACGACGAGCGAATTTTCGCGGCGAAGAGGTCGGTTTCGGCCTCTTCGTTTTGAGGACCCTATGTGTCGGATTGCTTGATCCCGAATTTCTGGGCCAGCTGAACCCTGTTCATGCAGGAAACGTCGTAACTGACCTGCCGGCCCTTCAATTCCGGGCGCTTGGCAAAGTCCTTGGTCATAGTTCCAACGATGTCATCGATGCGCGCCTCGCACGCTTCATTACTGACGAAGCTCATTTCGCTGATGTGCGTTGACAAACAGGTGGGCTCGCCCGCTACGCAGGCGACAATCACCATCGTGAATACGTCCATGGAAGAAGCTGCCCCGAGCGACTTGAGTACAAGTCGTTGCTGATCGATTCGCTACCAAAGGCCACTGTTCGACAATGTGAACACGAACCCTTCTCGCGCGCTAGCAAAGCCACAAGAATGGGTAGTGTTTTGCCCAGCATGTTGCATTTCAGCCAAATGCATTACGGCGATTGGCTTGCGATGCGCCTGGCCATCAGATCGAGCAATTCACCCACCGTCCGCGCCTGCTCGAACGCCTCATCGTGCAGCATGTCGCGGTCGAATTCGCGCTCGATAGCGTTACCGATCAGAGTGAGGTCGTCCGCCGTGAGGCCCACTTCGTCGAGCGTCGCAGCGCGATCGAGCTTTGCCCGCTCGACCAATCCTTCTGCAGCGATGATATCCAGAAGCCGGTCTAGCAGTGCGGCTTCTTTAGGGCTCAGCTTCGACATGCGTGTTCACTCTATAACGCAGAGGGCCGGGTGAGACGGCGCGCGTCAGAGCTACCCTGCTGAAAATCAGAGGTTCCCAGGAAAAGGCGGCGACATATACAAACGGGCAGGATCCATGTCGGCAAAGGGTAATGGCGCCAGCGTTTCGCCAAGCGGCAGAGCGGAGTTTGGCGGGCCGCCTATTCATCCAAACTGGCAGTTATGGCAATCATGCCTACCGCGATGAGCATGACCGAGGCGACAACGACCACTGAGGCGATCAGCGCGCCAAATGCGATTTCGTCAATAGATGGGATGCTCATCGTCACACATCTCCGACGCTGATAACCTCGCAAAAAAGCACCACCCGGCCGACGTCGGGTGGGGCACTCAAATGATGCTCTCCGGCCGGCGGCTAGGAGACGACTGCACCGGAGAGAGGCCTAGCGCTGGCTTGGGGGGAGCGCCCGTCACCAACTGCCAGAATTCAATTCAGCAGACGTGCCCCGGCAATATCAAATCACCCGCCAGGGCGAGCTGACGGGGTCTGGAATAGGTGCCTCTCGCCGCCGTGAGCTTGGGGGCTGTTGTGTCGGCGAGAGGCATGGCGCAAGGGACCAGTCAGCGCCACGCAATCAACACATTTCGACGAGCGGTGTTCCCAGCACTTTTGAATGGCCGCTCCAAGACGGTCGGAGTGCCGAGCATCGAGACTCTCGCAGCCTCCCACCGGCAGGCATTCGCCTACGGCCCTCTCGCGCAGGAATGGCCTGCAACAGCGACAGTCCCGCCAGCTGAATTGGAAGCTGACGAGGCCGATCCTGCGATACATCTCGGATGGGCATTGCAGGCTGCCAAGGCCCGCCGGTTCCAGAGCGCGACCGAGCGAACTGGTTCTCTAACCGGCGGTTGCCAAAATCAGACGATTGGCTGCCGCCGCAGCCTTCTCGAACGCGATTCGAGCCTCATCCGTAGTCTTCTTGCCGCCAATCACTTCGGCGCAAGTTCGGAATGCTTCTTCCCATTCCGCGCTGCGCTCAGGCCAATCCACCAACAGCTCGACTGCCTTCTCCGCTGATGTGACCGCATAGAGACGGCCGGCGCGATCCGCCTCGACATAGACGGCCGGGTTGAACCAGTGACGTCCCATGACACGCCCCTCCGCTATGAACTGGCGACTCAACGCGGATTGGCGATAGACGTTCCGACGAAGGAGATTGCCCAGTCGACCCGCCCATGGTCTTTTCTCGCTTGGCCGGCACGGAAGTCTCGACCTGGTCGAGCGAATGGGCGCAGCAATGCGAAGTCGAGACGCTGCTCGCCATGCCACCGGCTCGGCGGCTTTGCTTCATCAACGGCTCGGGCAGCCCGGAGGATGGGAGGGACGGAAGGCCGCTCGCCTCCATCCGCGGCCAGGCTGGGGCGGACTCCCTAAAGACAGATCTCGAGCGGATGGAGCAAATCTTGCGCACCCGGACCAACTGATCAGGCCCGCGCAAATCTAGCGCGCGTGAGGCGTTGCCGCGGGGCCAAGCTGGAACACAGCCTGTGCGCCCGCGTTTGCCCGACAGCATAAGGAGCGGGCGATGAAATTGCAGATTTTGGCAGTTGCAGCAGCGTGGGCTCTCGTCACAACAGCTCCCGCGTGGGCTCAAACGCCTTCGCATTCGCAGGAGAACACCGGTCCAGGCTCTGGCTCGACCGGGCAAGCGCCGCAACAAGGTACAGGTAGCGGCTCGTCACAGGTTGCTCCTGACGCGAACAAGCGATCCGCTCCGCAAGGACCCGGGACGGATACGAAGCAAAACCGCGAATACGGCCGCGACATCGAGCCGAAGGGGCAGGATCTGACCCAGGGGCAATCAGACAGGACAAAGCCATAACAATCGCAACGACAGGCCCGGCCCCCTGTAGAAGACCGGGCCTTGGATCGCCAAAAGGCGACTGCTTTTTTTCTGCCGTTCCTCGGCCGACATTCGGCAGAGCCATCGAGAGACCGGTACATCCGCGGCGAGCTCGAATGGCAACCTGCCTGTTCGGCCGGCGTCGAACGTAGCTAAACGCGACGCCCTCGGCAGTGGCGATTATGGAGAGGCCTGGCGCTCTTGCGAGCACCAGGCAGCAAATCAGGATAGGCTAGGCGTCGTCAGACGATCGGGCCGCGATAGCGTTCCGCATTTTCGTCGAACCTGCTCCAGCCCTCGTTCCGATATTCGGTGAGCCGCTCCTCGCGGTCGATTGGAACTGCGCGGTCCATGATTGCCTCCGCAGCGGGCGCCTGATCTTCGGAGGCCTTGACCGACACGGCGGAACCACCACGTCGAACGGTCTCGGCGTGGTAATTGGCGCTCTCCTCATCCTCGCCGGCGCTCGTGAACGCCCCGATGATGCCGCCGGTCGCACCGCCCGCGGCAACGCCGGCGGCGGTGGACGCAAGCCAGCCAGCCGCGACGACTGGGCCGATCCCGGGGATCGCGATCAGACCGAGCCCGGCGAGCAGGCCCGCTGCGCCGCCAAGGGCAGCACCGATGCCAGCGCCTTCTCCGGCATTGCTGTTGTCGGTGCTCTCGTGGCGGCCGATCAGGCTGATATTCGCTGCAGGGAACCCAGCAGACTGGAGTTCTTCGACCACGCGGCGAGCGGCATCATAGGTCTCATAGGAGCGTGTGACAGTACGCATGAGAATTCTCCTCCTCTTTTAATCGAGAACCGGCGGTCAGTTGCGGGTGATGTTGCCGCGGTAGTCGACCGAGACGCTGACCTGGGCGCCGGAATGGGTCGCGGTGCCCTTCCAGACCCCGTTGTCGTCCTTTTTCAAGTCGGCGACGTTGGTGTAGCCATTGGCCTCAAGCCGGCTCTTAGCCTGCCCTTCCGTGAAGCTATTGGCCCCTGGTAGGGGCGCATTGGCGTCAGCCGGAGCATTCGGCGAAGGCGTTGGCGCGGTTGTCGACGTCTGCGCGACACCGGCGGTTGATACCAGGGCGCAGAAGATCGACGTGAGGATCACGTTGCGCATCAGAATCTCCTTATATGGCAGATATTTAGCCGAGTGTTACAGATAACGGCAGCAGCGAGGAGAAGTTCCCTATCAGCGCCCGAAGAGTGGCTCGGTCAGATGCGTTCAGGACGCGGAATTTTACAGCAACGACCGAGCGGGAACGCGATGCACTAGTGGCCGTCGAGGTTCAGAGTCACCGTGTAGATCTCAGCGTCAGCCGCATCCTTTACGATAACCGTCAGCGCCATGTGATCGCCATTGGGCAGCTTTTCACGGTTCAACCCCGAAATCAGATCTTTTGCCGCGTTCTTGGCGGCTTGGTCATCGGGCAGATCGGTGCCCTCGTCGTCCATTTCGACATGCTCGCCATCGCGCGTGTGAAAGTAGTACCGGGGCATGCCTGTCAAATTCGGCTAGCCGTCTGGTGTTCCCGGCTTCCGTCTTACTTTTTCGATCCGGTTTCCCGCAGGTGCAGGTAATCGGGATCGAATTCCGCCAGTTTGCACAGGCCATCCCAGTCAAGAACGGTCAGCTTGTTTGACCGCACGCGCACCAACCCAGCCTGCCTGATCTCTCGCAGCTTCTTGTTCATATGAACGGTGGACAGACCAAGCGCGTCGGCGATTTCCGGCTGTGTCAACGGCAGCTCGCAGGCCTTGCCGTCCGAGAGGCCAATCGCGGTCATTTTCGTGATGAACTCGCAGAACAGATGAGCGATCCGGCTCGGCGCCGAACGCCGGCCGATTCCAACCATCCATTCCCGGTAGATTGAAGCCTCCACGAGGGTCTCCCGCCAAAATGCTTCGGCGATCCGGTAATAAGAGCGGGTTAGGGATCGCACGGCCTCGTGAGGGATGAAGCCGACGACCGCAGGAGTGAGCGTTCCGAGATTGTGGTCCATCTGCTCGACGAGGAGCGAGTGGATGTCAGGAATATCTCCCGGGAGGTGCAGGGAGAGGATTTGGCGTTGCCCGTCGCCCACGATTTTGTAACGGCAAACTAGGCCTTCGGCGACGAGGCAGCAGTTCTTGGTCCGCTCTCCCTCGCTGACGATGTCATGGCCGGCCTCGACCTGCTTGAGGATCAGCGGCAGCCGAAGCAGCTGACCCCGCTCCCCGGACTGCAAGGGCGAGTTGGTTTCGAGCTTGCGAACGAGCCTCTCCAGATATTGATCCTTGTCCATCGGCTCTCGATTTTACGGGTTGGGGTCTACCGTATCAGCCATGGCGTCCTTTTTCGCCTGCGGCAGCAGCGTCATCACGAGGATGAAGGACGCAAGCAGAAGGCAGACGCTGTTTGTAACGATCAAAGGCCACTCGCCGAGCCCGATCCCATAGAGCGTCCAAAGTGCGAAGCCCGCCACCGTGAAGCTGTACATCACGGGTGAGATCGAGCCGGTGTCGCGGCTTTTGACGATGCGCCAGGCCTGCGGCACGAAACTGGCCATCGAGCAAAGCGCGGCAGCCGAACCCGCGATCGTGATCCAGTTCACGGTCCGCCCGCCGATCGAGCGTGCAGGCACAGTAGCCCCGGCGTTCTCGCATATCCCGGCGCGGGCGCTGGGAAGCCTTCGTTCACCAATATCTCTGGCATTTGCATAAAATCCCTCAGAACGCGGAACGATCCGCCCGATGCGAAATTTCTTCGCGACCAGCAAGGGACTATTCGATGCGTTGTGGCGTTCCGTTGGAATTCTGGATCGTCTTGGTGCTGGCGCTCAATCTGGCGTTGGCGCTCGCGATCAGCCTGTAGAACGATGCTGGCGGCCGTTCGTTCTCGGAGCATCTTCTGGTCTCTACTCGGGCTTTTCGTCGAATGTAATGGACGCCAGCGTGCCGATTGGCTGGGTTTGATATTGGAGACGTGAGCCCAGGCCCTTCGACATTGCAGCGATGATCTTGGTGCCGAGCCCGCTACCCTTTACCGCCCCGTCACCAGCCCAGCCGATGCCGTCATCCGCGACGCTCAGCGTGATCTGGTTGGATGAAGCCCGCACAATGCTGACCCGCACCTCGCCTTCCCCAACCGGGTAGGCGTATTTCAGGGCGTTGGTGACCAGCTCCGTCGCGATCATGCCGACAGAGACGGCGCGATCAGTCTTGATCGAGACGGGCTCGGCGTCGAGCTTGACGATGGGCGTCCTGCCCGAGGCCGTGATGGAGTTGCCCAATTCGCCGACGAGAGTTTCCAGATAGGCCGCAAGGTCGACCCGCTGGACATCGGTCGAGGTGTAGAGGCTGCGGTGCAGATTCGCGATGGCCGTGATGCGTGCTTGCGTTTCGGCCAGTGCCGCTTTTGCGCCAGGCTCCGTCACGGCGCCGGCCTGCATCCGGACCAGCGAGCCGACAAGCGCCAGACTGTTGGCGACGCGATGATTGACTTCGGCCAGCAACATCTCGGCCCGGTCCTTCGCCTGCCGAACCTGCTGCTCCGCCTCTTCCTTCGCCCGCATCAGGCGGGCGCGTTCGACGGCCTGTTCGAGCGCGGCGATCAGCAGAACTTCAAAGTCATCGCCGATCGCCTTCACGACATAATCGACGGCGCCCGCCTTGAGGGCCTGGACCGCGATGGACAGCTCGGTCGAGGCCGTGACGTAGACGACCGGAGGCGCTTGCTCACGTGCTCTCAGGTCCTCGAGGACGGCGAGGCCCGAAGTCGTGCCGAGATCATGATCGAGAATAACCACGTCGATATCGCCAACCGCCAAACGAGCCAGCCCAGCTTCCGCAGTCGTGACGTGATCAACCTCATAGCCACGGCGGCCGAGAATGCGTTGGACGAGCCGCCCCAGCGCCACGTCATCGTCGATATAGAGCGCCTTGATGATGCGGTTGGGCATTACCGTGTCGCCGCCAGCTGCATCATTCGGTTTCCGGAACCTGCATCACCGAGAAGAACAATCCCAGCTGCTTGATGGCATTGGCAAAGCCTTCGTAGTCGACGGGCTTGGTGATGTAGACGTTCGCGCCCAGATCGTAGCAACGCTGGATTTCACGGCTGTCGTCGGTGGTGGTGAGGACGATGACCGGCGAGCGGCGGGTATGCTGGTTCGCCTTGACCTTCTCCAGGATGTCGACCCCGGCCATGTCGGGCAGATTCAGATCGAGCAAGATGAGCAGCTGCCGGCGGGAGCTGGCCTCTCCGGATCCGTCCGCACCGAAGAGGAACGCCAGGGCGTCCGTACCGTTCTGAAATGCGATGATCTCGTTGTTGACCCCCGCCCGGCGGATGTTCTTTTCGATGAGGCGGGCATGACCTTCGTCATCCTCGATCATCACGATCGAAACCGGCTTTCCATTGCTCAAGTGGCGGCACTCCGCTGAACCGCGCTGAGATCAGGCGGCAACAAGATCGAGAAGGTCGTGCCAGCGTCCAGTTCGGAGCTGACGGTGATGTCGCCGCCGAGGTTGCGGACGATCGTGCGGACATGCGCCAGCCCGATGCCTTCGCCCGGCTTGTCCTGCGCGCCCGATCGGCGGAAAAGCTCAAAAATCCGTTCGTGGTCGGTGGGTGCAATGCCGCGGCCATTGTCTTCGACGTTGATTACCACCCAGCCCGATCTCTCCCGCTTCGCGCGCATGACTACTTTGAGCTCGCGCTTGGGCGACCGGTACTTGATCGCATTGTCCAGAAGGTTGCCGAGAACCTGTTCCATCGACAACCGATCGCTGCGGATCTTGAGCGGCGGGCTATCCACGGTGATGCCGTCACCGTTTTCCGTCGCCTGATGGTGCACAGCCGCGGCCGCAGCCTCGAGCGCGGCGGGAAGATCGATCGCCTCGGCGCGGAGAGCGCGCTTGCCCTCCCGTGAGATTTTCAAGATGGCGTTGATCAACCCGTCCATCTTGCGCGTCGACGAGCGAATGAATCCGATCGCTTCGGGCAGGTCGACATCGACCGCCGCACGAGCCTCCGCGAGCGCCACCGGGGTAGCGGTTTCGCCGGCCTCGAAATAGGCCCTGATCGGCGCAGCCGTCGCTTCGAGCTCGCTCGTGAAGCCCATGATGTTCACGAGCGGGGCCCGCAGGTCGTGGGTCACGATGTAGGCGAAGCGCTGGATTTCCTCATTGGCCCGCGTGAGCGCTTCGGTGCGCTGCTGCACGCGCTCCTCGAGCCCGCTGTTGAGAGCGGCAACTTCGGTCCGGGCCAGGATGATCTCGCGCGTGTATCGCGCGATCGTCCAGAATGCCGCAGCCGCGAAGGCTATGATGACCAGCGCGCCGAGCACGATGGTCCAGCGCAGCCGGGCCGATGCAGTCTCCTGACCGGCAATCGCCTGCTGCAGGCGTTGCTCGGATTGCCCGATGACCTTGCCGAGCCCGGCGCGAACCTCGTCCATCAGATCGCGACCTGAACCCTGACGAACAGCAGCGATTGCATCCTCCCAGGCGCCGCGCTGCGCCAAGGCGACGGTCTGCGCCAACTCGCCGAGCTTGCTGCGCAACGCACTTTCCAGGCGCGCGACCTCCGTCTGCGCCAGCTCTGCAGCCCCGGCGGAGGCTTTCAGGCGCTGCAGCGCCGGCTCGAACTTGGCCAACGCATCGGTGTAAGGGCCGAGATAGGCAGCATCCCGCGACAGAAGAAAGCCGCGTTGGCCGGTTTCGGCGTCCTGCGCGAGCGACAAAAGATCAGCAGTCGCGCTGCGCGTTTCCCGGACGGCCACCACCTCGTCGAACTGGCGCTCCGAGGCCCAGGTCAGCCAGAAGGCTGCTACGACGATGATCAACAGCGCAATCGCCCCACCCGCGAGCAACAGGAGGTTCGATCGAAGGAACTGCGCGGGAGAAATTGGCATCAACAAGTCTCTGCGGGCCGGCCTCCATGGCTGGAGCCCCGCAGTGGCGCAATAGCAAATGACAGAGTTCCAAAAATATATAGCCCCCGCCGGGGCGATTGCGCTGCGAGACGGCAGCGGTAATGTTCGCGCTCTTCTGACAAGGAGGCAGGAATGGCGACTGGTACAGTCAAATGGTTCAACACGACGAAAGGCTTCGGCTTCATCCAACCGGATGGCGGGGGGCAGGACGTGTTCGTCCACATCAGCGCAGTGCAGCGCGCCGGCCTGCGGGAGCTGCACGACGGCCAGAAGATTTCCTACGAGGTCGTTGCCGACAAGCGGTCCGGCAAGTCGTCAGCGGAAAATCTCAAGGCCGAGTAGGCATCTGCCCGGCTTGCGGCCTACGCCAACAGCCCGCCGCTAGGTCGCCATCTCAAAACGGGGAATGACCAGCCTCCGCTCCGGTTGCAACGCAATCGGAGGGAAACGCCATGGCCAAGCGACCGGAAGCCCTAACCACCTTTGCTGCCGGCGCCAAGAACGCTGGCAAGAAGCCAAAGAATATCGGCCCCGAAGCGACGCCGAGACCAAGCCCATCCCAACCGACCCAAAAAGAAGAATGAAGCCGCGCGAAAGGTGCTGCGGGAAGGCGTGCTCCACAAGGATCAGGATGCTGATGAAGCAATCAATGCCCTGCCTGATCGGACGCGAATCAAGAAGGCGTGACGCGGAACGCTCTCGAGGTTCGGTCAGCTCCGAGCCTTGCTGCGGCTGCTTCGTCGAGCCGAGGTTGAAGCCGCTTTCCGCGGAGCTGAACGCCGGCGCTTTGGCGTGACGTCCTTGGCGCGGCGCGCTCGCGTTTCGATGTTGAGGCGATAAAGGCCGTAGCCGATTGCTCCAACGATGAGTATCGGTGCGGGCAGCTTCGCCGCGAGGAGCGTCAACGGAACGGACATTCCCTCAGGGATGTCGCCGCGCTCGGCATCGCGCGCAATCCAGGCGGTCGCGACGCTACTTAGAATAGTCTTGATCATGTCTTGCGCCCGGTATTCGGCGTTACAGCGGTGAATGCAGGTGGCTGTTCAATCGAGCCTCACATTGGCTGTCTTGTCCGCATAGTCTTTCTTGGGATCTGAGCCGAACAGCAGCTTGATGCCCGCAATCAGGCTCCACTCGTTCTCCCAGATTTCTGCCTGGTGCGGATCGAAGCGAAGCAGCGCCAGCTTGGGATCATCCTTCCCGTCCTCATACCACGCCGCGACGAAGCGATTCCACAGCCGGTCGATGACCGCGCGATCATTGTCGAGCGCCAGTGTGCCGTTGATCCTGGCGAAAAGGTCATGCCCTTTATCGGCGAATGACATGAAAGCGTTCTCGCTTCCAGCAAGCGCCTGCACCAGCTCGGTGTCTGTCGCAGAGAAGATCCACAGCGGCCCGTGATCGGCATCGCCGTCGATCTGTACCGTCATCGGTCGCATCAGATTGTCGCTCGATCTTTCGAGGCCGAGCATGACGGTCATGTCGGAGCGAAGCGCCTTCCAGAGTTTGGCTTCAAGCTCGTTTGGTGTCGGCATGACGGGCTCCCGTTGTGACGTTTGCCGGACAACCCGTGGGCCGAGCGCGAGGTTCCGCGTTGGCGAACGCTACGCCGCCCTCCACTGCTTGCATCTGAAAACGGCGATTTGGAACGGCGCGCCCCCGCGCAAGTTCTTGTCGAAGGGTCATTCTCGGGAGTGAGTGCGATGGCTGACAATCCTCTTCCACCTCGGCAGGCCAAGAAGGTTGCTGCGATTGCCGAATCGATACTGGGGGCAATGGCGGTGACGCTGTTTGTCGGCGTCAACCTCTATCACGCTGATACGCAGAAAGAGCGTCAGTCGGGACAGGTCGATCCGAGAGACGCTCCCAAGAGCCCGACCGATCTCCAGGTCGCGCCCGTCAAGCCGACCCAGCAGAATTGAGTTGGGCAGGGTGTCAAATTGGCTGGAACTCTCATCTCAGCTCCTCGTTGCCCTTCAAGGCAAGGAGGTCATCATGAACAAGCAGCCCCCGATCCCGCCAGCGAACCGAAGCGACAAGGGCCCCGACGAGCCAGGTCATCAGGCCAGGGATCCGCACAAGGCCGAGCCGAACGAACGGCCATCAAACGCCGCGTCACAAGGCCAGCAGGGAAACACCAAAATCAACACCACCCGCCAGGGGCATCAGCAGGATCGCTAGCCCGTCTGCGCGCGCTGCCGATCAGTTTGAACAGTACCAATTTTCGAGGGACCAAAAACCTTCGGGCGCGCGCATTTGGGCCAGTGAAGCGCATGATCGGTGAGAAGCGTGCCAGATGTTTGAGGGCTTTGATCTCGACGTGATGGAGTTGAGCGAAGCCACATTACGCGTGCGGCATGGCGGCAAGGGTGACCCCTTGCTGCTCTTGCACGGCCGCCCGCGTACCCACGCAACTTGGCATCGGGTCGCACCATTGCTGGCGACTGATTTCCATGTCGTCTGTCCCGACCTGCGAGGGTTCGGGCAATCCTCGCATCCTCCAGAAATGCCGCAGCATGCCGGTTCGTCGAAGCGCGCAAAGGCGCGAGACTGTCTCGAGTTGATGGCACGGCTCGGTTTCGAGCGTTTCCATGTTGCAGGCCATGATCGGGGCTCTTACACGGCCTTTCGACTGGCGATGGATCACCCCGAGGTGGTGCAGCGACTGGCCGTGATGGATGGCGTGCCGATCCTCGAGGCCCTGGAGCGCTGCACTGAAAAGTTCGCACATCTCTGGTGGCACTGGTTCTTCTTCTGCCAGCCGGACAAGCCTGAGCAAGCGATCCTGGCCAATCCACTTGCGTGGTATGGTGGTGATCCCGCGGCGATGGGATCTGAAAACTACACGGATTTCCTCGCGGCCATTCAGGATCCGGATACGGTCCATGGGATGCTAGAGGACTATCGCGCTGGGCCGGCGATAGATCGATTTCACGACGAAACCGACCGCCAGCAGGGTCGAACTTTGCAATGCCCGCTGCTCTGCCTGTGGTCCGAGCGCGATGATCTGCCAGACCTTTATGGGAATGTACTGGACGTCTGGCGACCATGGGCGCCGGATCGTCGAGGTCACTCGATAGCCAGCGGCCACCACATGGCGGAAGAGGCGCCAGAGGCTGTCGCGCGGGCGCTTCGGATTTTTTTCACTGAGCGATGAAAAGCGACGGCGGAATAGAGAACCGGTCGCCTCCTACTGGGTTGTCGGTCAGCGGCTTGGAGGGCGCGATGAGCCATCATTCTTCGGTACTGGTCAGCCACGTCCTCCCGCTCAGCCACCGCGCTCCCCCGAGCGGCAAGACATTGAGGGAGCGCTTTCTGCTACGGATGAGCGAAGGCGACATGCTCGAAGCGCTCGCCCGCCTTTCTGGCCGCAGCACGAGTTCCGTCGCTTGGCTACTCCTGCAGGACATGATCGTACCTGGTGGGTTGCTACGGGCGGCGATCGAGCTGGACCGAGAAAACCAGGTGGGGCTTTCTCGGAGCGGCACGCCTCTCGTCGCGCCAGATCGGCTGATTGATAAACTGTCCTGACGTCACTGCCGCTGGCGTTGATCTTAGAGCCCGTCGCTCCAGTGTTCGAGCATCGGCCCGTCGCGGCCGGATACGGGATCGTTCGCTGGCCTTCCCAACCTGCTGATGGCAGCCCGGATCGCCACGCTTGGAGCATCGCGCAGAATGTCCCCGCTCTGCCCCGGGGGATAGGCGCCGACGACCAGGAAATCGCTGCTGGCACTGAGCCGGCGATGGCCCGTACCGACCGGTAGCAGGATGACATCTCCCGAGCGGACGCCAAGCTCTCGGCCGCCTTCACCGCCCAGCACCAGCTCGGCCGATCCCTTGGCAATGCCCAGGGCCTCGTGTCCTTTCGAGTGGTAGTGATGAAAGTCGTAGATTCCGTTCCGCCACGCCGGTGGCCAACCGTTTTCTTCAAAGCGCCGCTCGATCGCGCTGGCGAGGTCGGCCGGCTCCGGCGGGAAGGCATGTCGATAGACGAGAGCCGGAAAGCGCGGGTTGTTCGGGATCGGTCCGCGCTCCTCGAAGGGCAGGACGAGTATCGTCGGCACCGTCATCGATCACGTTCCAATCAATCCGAGCGAGGGCCGCTCGGGTCTCGATCACGGCCATAACCGTTTCCGGGATTGGCATCGCCATCCCCCGACAGCACGACAGGATTAGCGCTCGTAATGCCTCCAGGATTGGGCTTTGCCTGAGAGAGCGCGAATTGCCCTTCTGCACCCTGCTTCGCCGGTTTGCGGGCTTTCACCTCAGCTTCCTGCTCAGGGCTCAATGGATTGCCGTGTCCGTCGCGCATGATGAGCTCCCTTGACTACGGTTCAGCGCGGCCCCCAGAGAGCGGTCAGGTCCAGTTCCTCGTCACGGTGCTTGCCGCCAAGCTGCGCTGCCATCCAAGCTGCCGCTGCGCCGACCAGCAACGCCGCTGCGGTAAGGAAGGCCGAGAGAACGCCGATTTTGCGGGCGCGTTCTGCGGCCTGCTTGGCGGTTTCCTTAGCCTGATTGAGGCGGGCGAAGGCGTCGTCGATACGCTTCTCCGCTTCGGGCTGTGCGATGTTCATCCGCGCCGCTATACGGCTCGCGATATAAGAGCGATCCGCCTGATCGAGCTGACCGCTGGCGAGGCTCCGCAACAGGATGCGAGAGGCCTCGTCGCGCTCGGCCTGTGTGACGGGCTGGGTACCAGTCGAACGGGTCAATGTGTCCGCGGCGGTCGCGAGCGGATCGGGCTGTTGACTGAGGGCCGCCCCAGCAGCGGTTGTAGCGGCAGCGGCTCCGCTGGCGGCTGTTCTGGCCAGGCCAGCGACGGAAGACGCCGCGAGGCCTGCGATGAGCAGCGCCCCTACGGCCCAGACGACCAGACCGTGCGAGCCGTCGCGCACATGGCGCTCGTGCTGGCTGGCGTCCGCAGCCGGGCGCCGCATCCGCCCTGCCAAATAGCCGCCGGCGGCGGAAGCCGTGACGGTCACCCATAGGGCCCAGAGCGCGCCGGCGATCGCCAGGGTAGTAAGTCCGCTCGAACGCGAGGGTTCGAACGAGACCAGCGAGAGCCCGATCGCCGAGCCAAAGGTGGTCAGTAGTGTGGTGATGGCGGCGGAAAGAGCCGCACCGCCGAAGATTGCGCTCCATTCGAGATAGGAGCCGGAAGGTGGTGCGGATTGGGTTGGAGCAACAACGACGACGTCGGAGGTTTCGGTTGCCATGGGACGCTCCTATCGCAGGCCGAAGAAGGAGAGGATCGCCATGACCACGACCACGAGGCCAACCAGATAAATGATGTCGTCCATTGCTGTTCTCCGGGCGGCGCGACTGGCGGTACTGGCGGGAGAACTACGAAAGGGTCAGTCAGTTCCGCATTGGATCAGATAGAGCTGCTCATCAGCGCGCTACATCACCAGGCTCCGTTCGAGAGATGCGCCCCGGCCCGCTCCATTGCGCCAGGCCGGGACAGCGCTCTTCAACCCACTGTCTACGCCGCTCAATTTTTGACGATCTTCGGGAGTCGGAATCGCTGGCCTGCTGCCTCTGGGGCCAAGCGGCGGTCCAGACGGGTTCTTCACCGCGGAGACCCTTCTCGCCGTCGTCGCGATTCTAGCCCACATGCTGATCCAGCGGCGGTTGAACCAGAATTGTGCAAAGTCGGAGCGGCATTTTCTGTTCCGAACTGCCAAGCGCTTGATGCGCCCGGCCTGCTCGCCGTCGACTGGGCAGCCGCTGCGGCCTGCTTGCTCAACGCTTGTCGTTAAAGCGAGCTTTCTCACGGCCGCGCCATTTCCGCACGCCTTCAGCTTGCCTCCGTTCGTTCAATAAACTCGCGCATGAGGACAACTGCGGGCTCGGCGTGCGTTTCGAGCAGAAAATGACTGCCGTCTAGGATGTGCGCCTCCATCCTAGGCAGGTCTTCCAGCCAGGACACCGTCTCGGCGAGCGCGAAATATGGTTCGTGCCGTCCCCACAACATTAGAGCCGGCGGCTGCCAACTCCTGAGGTAGTTGCCGATGTCGTCGAAGCAGGCGACCACATTGGCATAATCGGCGATCAGCGACCGCTGCATCGCCATGCGGCCGGGCAGGTTCATCACCCGCCAATCCTCTATCCAGGGCTCGCCCTTGATCCTTGCGGCGACCTCTTCGGGTAACCCGCCGGTGTACTGCTCGCGGGTGAATTCTAAGCTCAGATGCGAAGTCGCCTTTGCCTCGTTCTCTTCTGTTGGATTCGCCCAGAACTCGAACGTCGCCTCCCAGAGCGGACCGAAGCCCGAGCGATGGGCGTTAGCATTCTGAATGACGAGGCCAGCAACTTGATCGGGAGAACGCATGGCGATGTCGAGGCCGACGGGCGCTCCCCAATCATGCAGATAGATGAAGCGACGGCCGATCGCGAGATAGTCCAGAAGCTCCTGGATCGCAGCACCGAACGCATTGAAAGACGGCACATGCAAGGGAGCAGACCGGCCGTAGCCGGGCAAATCGGGTGCGATCACGTAGGCAATGCGCGCCAACCCGGGGATGATGCCCGCGAATGTGCGCGACGAGCTCGGAAAGCCGTGCAGGAGCAGCAGCGCGGGCTTGGACGCATCGCCCGCAGTGACGAAAGATAAATCGGTGCCGCCGGCAAGTCGCAGTTGCTGCTGCCTTGGTGACGTCATACCAGAACTCCTTGCGTTGGCACCAGAACGCGCGGAGCTAGCTTCGGTTGCGAACAGAATGTGTGGGCAACCAAATCGTGCGGTCACAGGCGCGAGGGTTCATCTGGGGCATTGGAACGAGCGATGGGTTGCCACGGAACTCCGAGATACTGCACGGCGTTTGCGAGGCAGATTTCCCACGAAGGGGCCTCGCGCTCGTGCTTGAACATCTCCGACTTCGTGCTGGCTTAATTGGCTGTTTCCTCGCCTTGTCGATTGGAAACGCGCAAGCCCTGACCGTTGACGAGGTCAACAACGCTGGCCCTCCCGTTACATCGAAACGCAAGCTGGTCCGGCCAAGCGCATCGATCGTGAAGACACAGGTCCTGCTAGCGCGCCAAGGCATCTCGCCCGGCGAGATCGACGGCAAGGACGGTGACAACTATCGAAAAGCGGTCGTCCAGTTCCGCCGCCGCGAAAATCTCGGCGCTGGCGACAACGTCGACGCCGCGACATGGCAAGCGTTGAGTGGCGGCGCCAGCTTGGACATCGTCTCGGAATACAGCGTGACCCGAGAGGATACGCGATACGCCTTCTCGAGGCGGATTCCTCGCGATTATGCCCACCAGGCGCGCATGAAGCGCCTCGGCTACAAGACGCCCAGCGAAATGTTGGCCGAGCGATTCCATATGAGCGAGGAACTGCTAAAGGCGCTCAATCCGCGCGCCCGCTATCGCAAACGCGGCGAAACGCTCGATGTCGTCTCAGTGGGACGAACGCGTCCATCCCTGGAAGCAAAGCTGGTTGAAGCTGACAAGACACTTGGGATGGTGCGCGCTCTCGACGTCGCGGGAAAGGTGATCGCCAGCTTTCCAGCAACCATAGGCAGCGACGACAGCCCCTCGCCGGACGGCGAGCATCAAGTCGTTCGCGTGGTGGAGAACCCCACCTACCACTATGATCCGGTCAAGAATTTCCTGCAGGGCAAGAACAAGCGCCGGCTTGTGCTGCCGAAGGGCCCGAACAATCCGGTCGGTACGATCTGGATCGAGCTCTCGAAGCCGACCTTCGGCATCCACGGCACGCCGGAGCCGTCTCGGATCAGCAAAGCCTCTTCGCATGGTTGCATCCGGCTTACGAATTGGGACGCCGAGGAATTGGCGCAGATGGTGGGGCCCGGAACCATCGTTCGCTTCGTCGAATAGTGTCGTCCCAGCCGCCGCGATAAGCTGGGCGCCGATCGGGCATCGATGCCCGCAGTGGTAGATCGGTATGGCCCACCGTGACCATGAGCAGAACGACGTCGAGATCCGCGCGGATGACGAAGGCTCAGGCGCTATCGTCTCCTTCCCCTTCGACGTCGACCTTGTCGAGCGCTTTCGATCGGCTTTTCCGAGAGCTCGGTGGAGCGAGCGACTTGAAGCGTGGCGACTGCCGGGTGAAACGGCGGTACGGCGGGCAACCCGCTGGTTGGATCGGGAGCTTCCTGCCGATTTCAGTCGCGCCGACGAACGAGGTCGCGACTCCTTTTCGTTCGAGCCAATCGTCAGCCCTTATCTGACCGTCGCCGACGAGCTCGTCATTTGCACGCCCTATTCACGAACTGTCGTGGAAGAATTGCGCGCGGTGCCATGGGCCTGGTGGAATGGCGAGGAGAAGGCTTGGCAGGTTCCATTCCGATCGGTCGATGAGCTGCGCAAGCGATGGCCGGCAATCGAGGCGGCTGCGAAGCGCAACGAGCCGGAAGCCCGAAAACAAAGATACGAAGCAGCGAAAGCCGAGCCAGGATATGAGCAGGCTAAGCTCGCAATCAGCGAACGGCGGCGCCATCGCTATCCCGTTCCGGCCGCCGCGCTGCCACCGTTGGACGGGGTGCTTATGTCGCACGACGGGCCGCTGGTCATCATTGAGATTACGGGCGAAGTCGTTCCAGACGAAACGGCGCAGCGGCACTATGCGTGGAGCTCGCCTCAGCATGATCTAGTCTGGGCGATATGGCGACGACCCACCTTCGATGAACTTGTCAAAACATGGCCTGCCAAACGCCCGCCAACATCGAGCGACCTTGTCCGAGGCTGGTGGCAGCCGACCCCTGAGGAGCTTCGCCCTGCCCGAAAAGCCGCCCGCTCGCGGACGAAGAAAGGGCTGGCAAGGAACGTCTAGAATGACCGGAGTGAGCTCAAAGCAGATTAAGTTGGGCAGAGCGGGCGACCAGGAACAAGCCAGCGCCCATATCCAACCGCGAAAAACAAGTTGTGAACTCCCAAAGCGAGCAACCGCGACATGTCCCGTCTTTGTCCCGTCCCGGTCATGGGCAGATAGCGGTTAGCGGGACGGGACAAACCCTTAGGGTTGTCCCGGCTGTCCCGCTCCCGATGCCGGGACAGAATAGTTCTAGAATGCCCTGCTGGCATCTCGGAACGCTGGGGCTAGTCGCATCACCTTCCCAGACCGGTGCCGAAGTCAACCACTAACGCAATTAGAGTTTTCCCACGCCTGCGCGTAAGCGCGCGCGGCTAGCGCAGGAAGATAACGGGCAGGAGAATACCCATGCCCAGCACAACGACGATGGCGACCCTGATAAGGACGCCTGCGGCACCCGAACTTACAAACATATCAGCCTCCCCGCTGCGGCCATAAACGCGCCAAAGCGAGACTGGTTCTGAACGCTCGAATCGTCCGGCGATGTCAAACAGCCTCACGGGCCACGCATAATATCTCTTAATTGTCAATGGCGTTTGACAAACGAATTTAGGATTCGCCAGTATGGGCGAAGCTTGCTGGCGGGTTCGCCAAGAGCGCCGCTGCAGCCCTACTGCCCTTTTCTTCCATTCGCCGCCTGCGCCCGCCTGCCGGGCCGTGGTGCGGCCATCAATAAGTAGACGCCAGCAAATGGCGCGCTTCTTCCAATGGGGAACTCATGATTTCAAACGTACTTACATCTATGCCCTTTCGCGCGCCTATCGACTCAGACGACGCTGCCGGCCGTCGCGCCATCCTCGAGCTCCTGCGAGCTGCCGATAATGACAATCCCGCTCCACCTCGCGCGGACCCGGCTGATGACCGTGCCGCGCTACTGGCACCCGAGTTCGCCCCGCGGTTGATCTGGAAGTGGCTTCGTGCCGCTTCAGAGTCCAGCGGGCTGGCGTCGACCTGGTACGCCGCCGCCGCCGGCGACGCCGACATGCCACAAGAAGCTGAGGCTTCGATCGAACGACTATGGTCAGAAGATTGCTTGGTGCAGGCTGCGCACAGCGGCGTGGACTACTGCGAGCGCCACGGCCGGATTGTGCCATACGCGGGAATATTCGGCTCACTTGTTTACAGTAGCACGGGGCGATCTATTCGGGTTGGCGTGTTGGTCCTGGCTGACGATCTGCGGAACTACACCGCCAACGACAACCACGACGAGGCGGAAGAAACCGAAGACGTGCAGGAGTTGGACGGCGTTCTCAACTACCGCGGAACGTATGGACCGCCCGGCAACATTGGCTGTGATAGCGGCTACAACTCTCGGGTCCGGGCAGGCTCGATTATCGGCATCCGGCACCGCGACAAGGACGGCAACGTGGTAACACTAACCAGATCGCGGAAAAAAGACGGAGCCTATCGCGATCGGAAAACCGCACCGCCCTTGCCCGACAAGCCGCTGGCTGGTGAAGACGTGCTCGACGCACGCCAGCGCATCACCCGGCTCATCGCTATCCTAGATCCGCAGATCGTCGCGGTTCTGGATTTCTCAATCGACGCTCCATCCTTCGCAAGCATTGGAGAGCATCTCGGCAAGTCAGGCGACTACGCCAAACGTGCCGGTAGGAACGCTCTGATAAAGGCTTGTGCTGAATTGGACGCTGCATTGCAAAAAGAAAAATACAAATACGCGGCTTGAGAGTCACTTTCTGCTGAGTTGCGCGCCTAATCACTAGGAGGGAAGCGTTTCCCTCCCGGCAGCCCCCATGACTGCAGCGCCCTGGCTTCGGCCGGGGCATTTTTCTTCAACCTTCTATTTCTGGTTATAAATCAATGGCTTATTCTAATCCGCTCGCCGCAGCGGGCGCATCCGGCCGGTTGGCAATCGCAAGCACGCTGGCTACTATTTCCATGCTGCCGGGTTGGGCCGTTATGCCCGCCCCAAGGCTGGTACGAACGCGATCTATACGCCGTGGACGTCTCGCGCCGGGTTTGTAATGGCGGTCAATCTTCGCTCCGTTACAGTGGAGGACGAGAAGGTTGAGCGTTGCCTCGGATGAAAGAAAAGCGACCATGGTTACCGTGGTATAGCTCGACGAGATGGCAACGTATCAGAAAAGCTCAACTAGCAGCGGAACCGCTATGCCAACTTTGCCTCGAGATCGACGTCGTTACGGAAGCCAACACGGTAGACCACGTGATACCCCATAGGGGCAACGAGCAACTATTTTGGTCAGGGCCTTTCAATTCGCTCTGCGCCTCATGTCACTCAAGGCATAAGCAACGCCAAGAGCACGGGCGAACGATCGTTCGTTTTGATGCATCAGGCTGGCCCAGGTGACCCCCCGGGGGGCATCTCCATCTTGGCCGCCCTCTCCTACCCGCAACGGTGCCATCCCAACGCGCACATGCGTCGTGCCCCGGTTCAAATAAAAATCTGGAGAAACCCTTGCTCAACAAGGATCCACCGGCATTCAATGTACCAAAGCATCTTCGAAAAGATACACAAGCATGGATAAAATCGCTCATATCTGAGTTTGAGCTCGAAGAACATCACTTCAAATTGCTAGTTTCTGCTGCCGAAAGTTGGGATCGCATCTGTGCTGCCCGTGAGGTCATTGACGCGCAAGGCATGACCTATACTGACCGGTTCGGGCAGCCGAAGGCGCGACCGGAGATTGCCATAGAGCGCGATAATAAGGTCGTCTTCGCGCGGCTCCTACGAGAATTGGCGCTGGACGGTGACGATAGTCCTGAGGCTCCGCGCATGGCGCGAACCGCAGACTACGGAAGGCGCCGCTGATGCCAGTTCGTAGACGCAAATCCAAAGCCCGCCCCAGCGACGTACAAGCTTGGGCCGGCTATTTCATGTCAGGCTGCGACTTCTTCGATGAGTTGGCGGCGATTGGGCTCACTGAGGAAACCGCCGAGCCGCTTGCAGAGGCGGTCTGGCACGAGATTGGCGACCAGGTCTTCGCCTATTATGAAGAGCTATACCGCGGCTACTCGCCGCCCGCTCGGCCGTATTGGGCCGAGGAAGCGTTCGGTGCCCCCGGAGCGCTGCGGAAGCGCCGCCGTTAGCTACTCACCAACGCCCGCTGCCGGTTTGTCTTGCGGCGGCACCTCGGGCCTGTCGGCTTCGCCGGCGTCCTTATCGGAGTTGGGGTCGATCGAAATGCCGCTGACAGAATCCTTGTCCGGCGTGCCTTGGATCGATTTTACTTTCTGCGCCTCTTCGGGGCTCAGCTTGTTTCCAGAACCGTCCCGCATGGTGACCTCCTGTTCCCCCAAATGAGGAACGGGCCGCCTCGACAACGGTTCCGACGGCCCGCTGTGGGTCCCGCGAATGGACCTTCCAATAGCAAGGACCAAAATTGTCAGTAGTAAATATCGTGTGCGATTCCGATGAAGCTCACATGTACACAGACGCAGGATTGTTCACCAACGATGGCACGGTCTCAGCTATCCTTAGCAAGGCATACTGCCTTCCTCACCTCTGCGCTGTGATCTCTTCGCGAGGTTCCTGCTATTTCGCGAACCAACTCATTCTGGCCATCAACCACTCGTTCTCAACTTTCGAGGGCTTGATCGGCGGACTGTCTGCGGTTTTTCGCACGCAGTATGAAACGCACGAGAGCACCATCGCCCTAGCCGGCGCCTCTTTCGAGCTCTGGCTTGCTGGTTGGTCGCATGTACGGAAAGCTCCAGAAAGCTACGCCATCGCTAGCCACGGACTGACCGTTCATCACCATGGCGTCAGCGCAGCCCCGTGGGAAATTACCCGCCTCAACAATCGATCAATTGTGCCTCGTGACGCAAAATTCGACCGCCGACTCGCAGCTTATTCGATCGAGACGCCGGAAGAGCTGGGCATCGCTGTCGCCGAGTGCCAGCGGCAACTTCGCGGCACAACACCGCACGGAGTCGAAATTACCGGTTTGGCCGGCTTCATTCAACATAGCACCGTCAACCGCGACGGCATCTCGACAAGAATATTGAAGCGCTTTCCTGACGAAGTCGGAAAGCACGTAGCCCCCTCTCCAGAAATTATCGTATAGGTTTCAAGAAGTGTTTTTCTCAAATTTGCATTTACAACTCCCCACCAACCACGCGATGTCGATCGAATTCGGCTCTGGCGCGGTTTGGACGATCGATAACAGCGTTGTGAGTACGGCCAAGGTGGCCGACAACGCGATCACCGATGCAAAGATCGCCAGCAATGCTGTGACGACTACGAAGGTCGCAGACGACGCAATAACGCCGGCCAAGATCGGTGACGCGGAGCTCAAGGCTCTCGCTGGTCTGACAAGCGCGGCGGACAAGCTTCCATATTTCACCGGCAGCGGCACCGCGGCTCTTGCTGATCTGTCTTCATTCATTCGCACGCTACTCGATGATGCGAATGCAGCCGCAGCCCGTGCGACGATCTCGGCGCCGCCAACGCCGACCACATCAGCGATTGTTGGACAACTGGCCGCGATTGCAGGTGCCTCAGGCGCTTCGCTAGTTCTTCCGTCTGGCGGCACCTGGGCCTGGTGGCGAATTCCGCGCGATGTGGCGACGGGTGGCTTCGCTGGCGGCTTCGCCGCTGGCGTCGACGCCGGAGGCACGACGATCTCAGTCGGAGGTGCAGGCGTCATCTTCTACGGAGTCTGCTGGAGGATCGCATGATGGAACTGCAAAGCCGCCGGCAGGACGGGACATTCGTAACAACCTTCAACGGCTATCCCTACCACGTCACCACTGACGATCCGATGTATGACGCGGCCCTTGCGGAGGCTGCTATCCTCGGCGACGGCCTGCCGTTCGACGAGCCGCCTGCGGCGGCACCGGTGACGCTAGACGACTATCGCCGGGCGATCCAAGCCCATGTGGACGCAAGCGCCAACGAGCGCGGCTACGATTCCGGTAGCTCCTGCGCCTCATATTTCAGATCGACGAACTCGCGATGGGCTGGCGAGGCCACCGCCTTCATCGCCTGGCGCGACGCAGTGTGGGCTTTTGCCTATACGGAGCTCGTCAAAGTCGAAGACGGCCAGCGAGAACGGCCCAGCGTTGCCGGCATTCTCGCCGAGCTGCCGTCGCTGGCCTGGCCTCATTAGCCAAGCGTTCGCTTCACAACATCCCAGCCGCCCCTCGGGCGGCTTTTTCTTTGAATGGAAAACATGGCAACTGATACCGAGCAATTATCGCTCGTCTTAGACGTGACCGCCAAGCGCTTCGAGAATGCGATGCGCCGTCAGTCGGCGCAATTTGATCGCATCACCAAAAGCATTGAAGATCGGGCTTCGGCGATGGAAGACGCCGTCGGCGCTTCCTTCGACAAATTAGCTAAGATTGTTGGTGGTGCCGCTGTATTGAACGAGCTGAAGAAGCTCGCGGACACCTGGCAGGAAGCAACAAACAAGATCAAGTCTGCCGGCGTCGGGGAGGCGATGGCCGGTGCGGTCTCAAACGAGATCGCCGATATTGCGTCGCGTTCTCGCACTGGTTTCGCGGAGGTCGCCGACCTTTACGCGCGACTGACGCGCACGGGCAAGGACTTTGGGGCAACGCAGGGCGAGATCGCCCTTGCGACCGAGACCGTGTCCAAGGCCCTGAAGGTCTCTGGCGCGTCCGCGGCTGAAACGCAGTCGACGCTAGTGCAGTTAGGCCAGGCGCTGGGTTCGGGCCGTCTGCAGGGCGACGAGCTTCGCTCATTGCTTGAGAACGCCCCGGTGGTGGCGCAGGCCATCGCCAAGGAATTCGGCGTCGCCATTGGGCAGCTGAAGGATTTGGGCGCCGAAGGCAAGCTGACCAGCGACCGCGTGTTCCGCGCTATCGTCAACGCCGCGCCGGAGGTGGGCGCCGCGTTTGCCAAAACCAGCGCGTCGATTTCCGACAGCTTCACGATGCTGCAGACCGCAGCGCTGAAGTTTGTTGGCAATAGCCAGCAAATGGGCATTGCCGCGGCTGCGGCGTCTTCGTCCATCCAGTTCCTGGCAAAGAATATCGACGGAGTCGCCACTGCGGCGGCTGCGGTTGGAGCAGTCATTGCGGCCAGGTTGGTTTCGCAGGGGCTGGCGCCAATGGTGGCGCAGATTGGAGCCACCGTTACGGCGTCCGCTGCGGCTAGCGCCGGGATCGCGGCTATCGGCGTACGTGCTCAGTTGGCGGCTACATCCGTGGCGGCGCTGCGCGGTGCTTTGGCGCTGGTTGGCGGCCCGGTGGGCGCTGCCATTCTCGGTACCGCCGCCGTGGTCGCATACCTCGCGACAGAAGCGAGCAAGGGCAAAGAAACGACCGACCGCTATGCCGAAGCGTTAAAGGCGCTCCGGCCGCCCGCTGATGACGCTAAGGCCGCGATCAAGGGGGTGGGCGATCAGGTCGCCGAAACCTCCGACAGGATGAACAAGGCCGTTACCGACGGCTACAATCGCAAGCTTCAGGATGACGCGCGGGCTGCGCGTGATCTTGAAACGACCATTCGAAGCGCGGCGCAGGGGCTCGAGCAGTACGGCTCGGCCGGGTTGAAGGCTGAAGACAAGAAGCGCGGGTTGGACCTCGTCAAGCAGGGCATGGAGGGCAATGCCCAACAGGCCATCGCGGCGGCGGATGAGCTTCGCAAGCTTGGCGAGACGAACATCAGTTTCGCCAGCGCGTTCGGCTCGATTGCCGCGATGCTTACGCAGCTCGCCGCGGTTCGGCAGGCAGCGGTGGCGACGAAGGCCGCACTGGCCGGATTTGCGGCCAGCAGCAAGCTGCAGGACGAGCAGTCAGCGCTAAACCGATCGGGTTTCGTGGTCGACACCGGCAAGCTGCCGGATCCCGCTGCCGAAGTGGCGCGCGATCCCGTAACGGCCGCCTTGAAGCTGCAGGGGAAGGTGCGCCTCGCCCAGATGGATGAGGACAAGCGTAAGCTGCAGGAGAAGACCGATGAGCTCTGGAAGGCGGCGATGGAGGGCGGCTCGCCAGTATCCCGAGCCGCGGCCGAAAACGCCGCAAAAGCCATTCTGGCAGCCGAGGCCGCCCAAAAGGGCGCCGGCAAGGGCGGTGGCGGGAAAACTGAGTCTGAAACCGCTGAAGACCGCCTGAATCGCTATACGGACAGCTTGGCCCGCCAAAATCTCGTTCTGAAGGCTGAAATTGATAATTTTGGCAAGTCGAACGCTGAAAAACGAGCTGCTATTGAGCTAGCCAAGGCTGGAGTTGATCTAAATCGCCTTGATGCTGATACGCGCGAAGAAATTCTCGGTAAGCTCAACAAGGAAATTCAACTTTCCGAGCAGCTTCGCACCAAAAAGAAAGAGCTTGAGGACGCACAAAAGTCCTACAACGACGCCTCAAAATTCTTCGGAGACGCAATCACAGACAGTCTCGAGGAGCTGATTATCAACGGCGGCAAGGCCGAGGATGTTCTCAAGAACCTAGTCAAGCAATTGGCAAAGGCCGCTCTGCAGGCCGCGTTGATGGGCTCCGGCCCGCTGGCCGGAATATTTGGGACGGCCAGCGGCACGAGCGCGCCTGGCGGCATCATTGGAAATCTGAACTGGAGAGCTGCGTGAGCGCGGTTGCTATTTTCTTGGAGTCGGACGCTGCTTGGCTGGCAACAGACGGGCTTACGTATCGATACGGCGAAGGACGGGTTGAGACGATTCAGCAAAAGGCCTACCCCCTCGTCCACCTTTCGTGCGCCGTCACTGTACGAGGCCCGCAGGCCTACGCGCATCAGCTCATACCGGTGTTGAACTCGCGCTTTGCGTCCTTTGACGATCTGGTCGCCGGGCTTCCCCTGGCGGCGTGGGCTATCCATGAGGAAATCAAGGACGAGCTAGGCGAGCGATATGGCAACCCTCACGTCGAGGTCTACGTGGTCGGCTGGTCGCACGGCCGCGGCCAGGCCGAAGGGTATGCGCTCGCCAGTCATGCAGCGTGGGGCGAGCCCTGGCACCGGCTGGAGGCCGACCGGTTCGCCTGCGCTCCCGGCGTTGTGGCGTCGAACGAAAGCGACATTGCTGCCGCTGCAGTCGATGTCGTGCAGCGGCAGCGTCTCGAGCGGGACGAGTACGGCCACTGTGGAGTCGGCGGGTTTCTTCAGCTCACGCAGGTGACCCCTGAGGCGGTACACAGCGCGATCGTACATAGGTGGGCGGACGACGTCGGTGAAACGTCAGGGATGACTGCGTAAAGGCTCCATCGGCCCGACTGCGGATGGCCGGGCCGATGGAATTCTGTTAGGCGGCGCCGGCAATCGGGCTAACGGCGACCAACTCAGCGAGCTTGGCTGCGATTTCTGCCATCGACTCTTCAGCGGTGCTTAGCCCGCTGCGCGAACCAAGTAGCGGGCTCACGTCGCGAAGAGCCTCGTACGTCGTGTTGTGCACAATAGGGACGAGCCGATCACGCGCTAGCAATGCCGACAGCTCTTTGTCGGCAATGCCCTCCGCTGGCAGGCGGCGCAACAGCGCGGGTGTAACGAGCACGATCCCCACCCGCGAATTAGCTAGGCCTTTGTCGATCGCTCGCATCAAAGGCACACCGAGGCCAACGTCCTTCTCGCTGAACCACACCTTGACGCCCGCCGACTCCAGCAAATCGTGCAGTTGTTTGGCCGCGCCTTGGCGGTCATCCCACGCGTGGCAAAGAAAGACGTCGCGAAGGTCGAGGGTAGCCTGCCTCTCTACATTCTCGCGGATTGGCGTGAGCGTTTGGACCTGTGCGGGCGTATAGAGGATCGTCGATCCGGACCGTGACCATCTCGGCTTCAGAGTTCGGCCAGACCCGCCGCCGCTTCGTCCGCCACCACTGATTGCCGACGAGTAGGATGGGGGCGAATAAGAATAAGACGGCGGTGAGTAGGAGTAGCCGCGTGAGCGGCCCCAACCGCCGCGGCACGCCGGGCAGTTCGCTGCCGCGCTAGATGAGCGATGCCCCCTTGACGGTGCAGTGCACTGAGCCATTTTCAAAGTCCCGTTGAAGCGTGGTTCCAGCAGACTGAATGCCTAAGGACACTCTGGGAGCGACAGAAGATTGTCGTTCCACTTGCCGTCAGCGTAAGTACGCAGGTACTTCCCATTCGGCCCGTTCACAACGCCGATATTGCCGCGATTTCCCTGGACCAAGGTGTAAAAGGTATTCTCTTTCCGCTCGATCCAATCGATCACCGCTTGCCTTGTCCACTTGCCTGTGGAATTTCCAAGGTGCGTGATGCCCTCGTGCGGGTCATTACGCGGAATTTTGTTAATACACGTCACTTGAACATCAGCCATTTGATATCCCCATCCATGCCGCTGCGGAAGATGATCACGCTGAGGTTGCGCTGTCTAGCCTAGCGTCGCGCATGGGGCGAGTTACTGACACCTTTTGTTCACGTTGAAGCGTGACTTGAGGTCAGCCACCGCGCAATCGCCTTGGCAAGGTCTTCGGCCTCCTCGGGTGACCACAACTGAGCCACGTCGCGCCGAAGTGGATTTGGATCGCAGGGCAGTTGCAGCGATCGTCCGGCGGCATCGCGTATAATAACCGCCGACACGTCGCCCATGACGCCGCGGAAGCGATAAACGCGAAGTGGGAACCGGAGCTGCATCGCTCCATGTTCCTGATATGTTCTAATTTGTCGAGTCTGCTTTCCGCCGGTTCACGGGTTCGAGCTCGCGCCTACCGGCGCCGCGGCGATGTGCGTCCGAGCAAGAGGCTCCTATCTCACCACCTCTTCCCGCCAACCAAAATAAGAGTAGAGAAACTCGCCTCCCCCCTCGCGGTCGGTCAGCTTTGCTCTAATTTTAAATCGGGTACCGAGTTTATAGCGCGTCAGGTCCGAAAGACGCTTCGAGCACTCGACACGCAGAGTTTCGGGAGCCCATTGCCCTGGCACCGGCCGAATATGAACGTCACCATGCAATCCAGACCCGCTCTCGTGGTAGCTCTCAACGATCAGAGGCCTATACCCCTCGCCGAATTTCGCCATGGACATTCACTCAAACAGACACGCCAACATCTCGACACATCTTGCGCATGACCTGTTGCGCGACACTATCCCCACCAACGCCGATCGGTAGGAACACACTAATTTTATCGGCCTTGGCCAGATTGCCGTAGAAAATTTGCTCCCCGGTATAGCCGCCGAACGAGTTCTTCGCGTTGACATAGCCGCAAACAGAAATCGTGCCCTTGGCGTTCTCCGCAGCGTACACTGCCCCGAAACGGGCGCTTTCAGGATCCTTGAGCTGTCCTTTCACACCTTTCTGAACCGAAGCAACTTCCGCGGGGTTCAGCGCTCGCGGTGTGCCAGGTGGTTCTTGGGGTGCGCTGGCGGTCGTGTTGCAGCCGCCAACGATCACGGCAGCAATAGCCGCGGTCAAACAAGCTAGTCGATTCATCGTTTCCCCCACGTTGCCTCACCGTCACTCAACCGATACGTGCGGTCAAGGATCGGCGCTGCCTTGCCGAGCTCTCATAGCTCCCATCCCTCATTGCACTTCCGTAGGAGGGCTACGACCTCCTTCATTGGTCGCCCCTCCTGCGCAGCCCGCAGGTAGTCGGACACGGCCAGCGCGTTTCTGACGATGCCCGAAAGTTCGGGCGCAGGCGGCGCATCACGCATTGGGAGGGTCCAATGCATGCGCTGGTCAGGCTGGGTTATGCAGTAGCGCCGCTGGACGACCTTGGCGTCGTAGTCGTCTTCAGTGCGGATCCATAGGAACGTGTCGCCGACGTTCGGCAGGATCCCTCCGAAGTGCGCCAGGTTAAAGACGTCAGACCCCGTGACGATCCCGCCGTGGTGGGCAGTGACTAGTCGGACGCTGATGGACTGATCAGTGACAATCGGCATGTTCATGAGCGGCGTCCCTTCCTTGCGGCTTTGGCAACGCGGTGCGCAAGTGCCTGCTTGCGTAGGTTCTCAAACGCCTTTTCGACGCTCTGCTTGGATACTGAGTTGGTTAGGCTGCCCGCCTCTGGATGCGCGCGCATCGCTTCCCACATGTCTTTGACATCGGCCTCGTTGAAGCGAATTTCGCGGCCGAACCTGGCGCCAATGCCATGGCGTCTTGCGGCGCGGGCCAGGGCGCTCTTGCTGACCTTCAGATAGTCCGCCGCCTCTTGCAGGCTGTAGATTGTTCCGAGCGGGCCGGTCATGCCTTAGCTCTCCGGCGCGTCGACACGTACCTGCCAGTGACGATGCTGGGATCATGCGCCTGTTGCTCGGCAGGGCTTGCAAGCCGGGCCTCAACCGTCGGCCAATGCCAGCGAATAATCTGGCCGCGGTTGACCTGGGCTCGCGGGACAAACCCGGTTCTCACCCACTGGTCGAACGTGTCGACACTGATTTCCATCAGCTCCGCCGCGGTCTTGCGGCTGACGAAGACGGGTCTGAAGCTTTGATCTTCCGGCATGGACTCGCCTCAAGTGGAGGCGGAGTCATGTCACTATCGAAGACCGGAGTCCATGATGCAGCTATACTATACCTTAGTATATATCGCGAACACAGATTCACAATTATAATTAGGAATCGCTACGGCGCAACATTTATTTGTCAAATGCTTGTTGCTTCAACTTTACAACGCCCTCGCGGCGGGCGTCGTCGATGAACTCAACATCGGCTGCCTGAAGAGCTGATTTGATCGCACGTACGGCGTCCGCCGACACGACCCGACGCTCCCTTTCAAAATCGACGATTGTAGAGAGCCCCAACCCCGCTGCGGCAGCCAAGTCTCCCTGCGACCAATCCAAAAGGGCTCGGGCGGCTTTCGTTTGCGCTGGCGTCATCTCTATCAACAATTATTGTTGACGCCCGGTGCGGGCGTGGTATCAATAATTATTGTTGATTCCACACCGACGCGCAACACGGGAGCCAACCATGTCGACCAACGCAGTTAACAAGACTCTTGAGATCGTCGAGAGCACGTATGAGCCCACGCCCTGCGGCAGGGGGATGCAGCTACGCTGCCTCGCTCAGGAGGTCGCTGGCTCGAATGGAGGCCGGCTAGCCTATTTGGATTTCGTCCTCGAGCACTCTGACGAGCGCATTCAGGAGCGTGGTCAGCGCGCCTTCGCGGCCCTGCGCCGGGCTGTCGGCGTGCTCAATCCGACGGAAAGCGAGGAGCTGCACTGGAAGGCGTTCCGGCTCCACTCCGGTACGTTGGTGGCTGCTTGACAATCAATTGTGTGAATCGGGCAATAAAGACGAGAAACGGCGCGGATACTGCTGCGCCGGTCGAATTTGCTTGACTTTTCAAATTAGGATTCTCCTATTTAGGGAGCATTCCTGCAGCTCGCGGAGCCTCGAATGCGCGCAGCCAATGATAATCGACGTTCTCACGGCTTCATGCCGCGCGGTCTCTCGCGCGTACAGGCCGCGTTCTATTTTGGCATCTCGCCTTCGCTATTTGATGACCTCGTAAGGGAGGGCCGCGCGCCCTCCCCGCGCACAGTCAACACCCGCACCATTTGGGACGTCCGGGACCTCGACGCAGCGTTTGACAGCTTGCCGTATCGGAACACTGTGTCTGACGCGAACCCGTGGGATATCTCCGCCTAATGCCACGCCAAAACCCGCCTCGGCTCAGCAAGGATGTCGACCGACACGGTAACGTGCGGTGGTACGTTCGCATGCCTGGCAAGCCAAAGGTCCGCCTGACGCAGGAATACGGCTCGGACGCGTTCTGGAGTGCGTATCGCGACGCCCTGGCAGGCAAAACAACTGCTAAGGCGGTTGCTCCAGAGCGAGCCGAGAAGGGCAGCTTCCGCGAGCTCTGCCAGAAGTATTACTTGAGCTCGGAATACCGCGGACTCGACAAGAGCACCCGTGATTGGCGCAAGCGCGCCCTTGACCTGATTTGCGAGACCAAAGGCAATCTACCTGTCGACCGAATGGAGACAAAGCACGTCCGCCGGCTGCGAGATGAGCTTGAGAAAGCTGCCGCCAATCAACGCTTGAAGGCGCTCAAGGCGCTCTTCAGTTGGGCGGTGGAGGCCGAAGAGGTTTCGACCAACCCGGCTCGAGACGTGAAACTCGTCAGGTACAAGACCGACGGGCATCATTCGTGGACTGTCGAGGAGGTTCTACGCTTTGAAAAGCGCTGGCCAGTGGGCACTAAGCCACGGCTTGCGATGGTGCTGATCTACTATTCGGCTGGACGTCGTGAGGATGCCGTCCGACTCGGCCCGGCTCATATCCAAAATGGCCGCCTCCGTTTTCAGCAGGCAAAGAACGAGCATCGCTCGCCGGTCGACATCGACATTCCTGCCGATCCTCACCTTTTGGAGGCTATCGCGGCGGGCCCCTGCGGCAAGGAGACATTCCTTGAGACGCAGTACGGCGAGCCGTTCACGCCAAATGGCTTCGGCAATTGGTTCCGGGAGCAATGCGTCGCTGCCGGCGTGCCGGGACGTGCTCACGGTCTGCGCAAGGCCATTGCTGCACGGCTCGCTGAGAGCCAAGCAACACCGCACGAGGTGATGTCCGTCACAGGGCACAAGACGCTGGAGGAGGTTGAACGCTACGCCCGCGCCGCACGTAAACCGCGGATGGCAGATTCAGCGATGATGAAGCTGCAGGCTGGCTCGATAATTGTCCCACCGGATTCTGAAGTGGGACAAGAAGAGGAAAAAAGCCTTATAAAACAGGCTCATTTGGTGCCGATGGCGCTCCCATGGGGAATCGAACCCCAGTTTTCGCCGTGAGAGGGCGACGTCCTGACCGCTAGACGATGGGAGCAGCGCGGCAAGGCCGTCCGTATAATCGGCACGGGCTCGCGCTGCAAGCCCTTCAATGCAGTCGACGAAGAAAAACCTGCGGACGGGGTGAAGCCTGTCCGCAGGTGACCATTCGCCCGCCTACTCCGCCGCTTGCACGGCCTCGCCCGGCGCCAGCACCGGATAGTCGGTATAGCCCCTGGCGTCGCCGCCATAGAAGGTCGCGACATCCGGCGTGTTGAGCGGGGCGTTGAGCCGCAGCCGCTCCGGCAGGTCGGGATTGGCGATGAAGAGCCGGCCGAAGGCGATGAGGTCGGCCTCGTCCTTCTCCACCGTCTCAATCGCGAGCTCGCGGGTGAAGCCGTTATTGGCGATGTAGGCGCCGCGGAAGGCCTTGCGCAGGGCCAGGTAGTCGAAGGGCAGGTAATCGCGCGCATCGCGCGTCGCGCCCTCGACGACATGGATGAAAGCGATGCCGCGCTTGTCGAGCTCGGCGACGAGATGGCCGAACAGCGCCTGCGGATCGGTATCGCGGGAGTCATTGGCCGGGCTCACCGGCGAGATGCGGATGCCGACGCGCTCCTTCGGGAACACCTTGGTCACCGCGTCGACCACCTCCAGCGTCAGGCGCACCCGGTTCGCGATCGAACCGCCATAGACGTCCTGGCGCTGGTTCGAGCCGTCGCGCAGGAACTGGTCGAGCAGGTAGCCATGGGCGCCATGCAGTTCGATGCCATCGAAGCCCGCGGCCTTGGCATTCTCCGCCGCCCGGACGAAATCGGCGACGATGCCAGGGATTTCCTCGAGCGCCAGTGCGCGCGGCTCCGAGACCTCGGCGAAGCCGCTCTCGATATAGGTCTTGGTCTTGGCGAGCACGGCCGAGGGCGCGACCGGCGCCTGCTTGCCCGGCTGCAGCGAGACATGGCTGACGCGGCCGACATGCCAGAGCTGCGCGAAAATCCGCCCGCCCGCGTCATGCACACCATCGGTCACCGCCTTCCAGCCGGCGACCTGCGCGTCCTGGTAGATGCCGGGCGTCCAGATATAGCCCTGACCCTGTTGCGAGATCTGCGTCGCCTCGGTGATGATCAGCCCGGCGCCGGCGCGCTGGCGGTAGTACTCGACATTGAGCGCGTTCGGCGCATCATCGTGCTTGTTGGCGCGGTTGCGGGTCAAAGGCGCCATCACAACGCGGTTCTTCAGCTCGAGATCGCCGAGGTGGAACGACGTGAACAGGGTGGCGTGCGAGGCATGACTCATCGTGGCGATCCTTGTCGCGAAGCGGCCGCAAGGCCGGGGGAGGCATCCATGGCGCCAGTCACCGTCACGCGGGCCAGAGCCGTCGTAAGCAACATAGGCCACATGGCAGGAATTGGCAGGGGCAGTCCTGCCAGGTCCGCAAGAAAGCAAAGACGCTCTCTTTGCGGATGGCGCAAAGCATGAGCCTTTCCGAAAACTCCGCCGAGACGAAAAAAACGCTCTCCGCTCGCAGTTTCCTCTGGGGAAATGGCTGGCTGCGCCTAGGCATCTCGGGCGCCGTCGGGCTCGTCTATCCGCCTTCATGCGTCGGCTGCCGGGCCGCCACGAGCGAGGCGCAAGGGCTGTGCGCCCAGTGCTGGGCCGGGCTCGGCCTGATCGAGCGGCCCTATTGCGAACGACTCGGCACGCCCTTCGAGGTCGATCTCGGCCCCGGGTTGATCTCCCCGGCCGCGATCGCCGATCCACCCGTCTTCGCCCGGGCCCGCGCCGCCTGCCGCTTCGACGGCACGGCGCGCGAACTGGTGCACCGGCTGAAATATGGCGACCGGACCGAGCTCGCCCTGATGCTCGGGCGGATGATGGCGCAGGCCGGCCGGGAATTGATCGCCGATGCCGACCTGATCGTCCCGGTGCCGCTGCATCGCTTCCGCCTGTGGACACGGCGCTTCAACCAGGCGGCGGCGCTGGCTGCGGCGATAGCCCGGCAATCGGGACGCAGTTTCGCGCCGCAGGCGCTCGCCCGCGTCAAGCGAACGAAGCAGCAGGTCGGGCTGACCAAGGCGCAGCGCGCCGACAATCTCCAGGGCGCCTTCAAGGTCCTGCCGGCGATGCGCCCGCTGGTCGAGGGCCGACGCGTCCTGCTCGTCGACGACGTGCTGACCACCGGCTCGACCGTCAATGCCGCCTCGCGCGCCTTGCTGCGCGGCGGGGCAAGCGCGGTCGACGTGCTGACCTTCGCCCGGGTCGTGACGGAAGCGTGAGCGCTCCCTATATTGCCAGGCGAAGCATTGTTTCAGGATTGGCCCAGGACAACAGGATGCCGCAGGTCACGATCTACACGACGGGCTGGTGCCCCTATTGCCATGCCGCCAAGGCACTGCTGACGAAGAAGGGCGTCGCCTTTGACGAGATCGGCGTCGACGGCAAGCCGGAGCTGCGCCAGGAGATGACGGCCAAGGCCGGCGGGCGCACCAGCGTGCCGCAGATATTCATCGGCGGGCGTCATGTCGGCGGCTCGGACGACCTGCACGCACTCGATGCGCGCGGCGAGCTCGACCCGCTGCTGAAGGCAGCCTGAAGGAGACGAGCCGATGACCGCGCCACGCTTCACCGCAGCCTGCGTCCAGATGCGTTCGACGCGCGATCCCCAGCGCAATCGCGACGATGCGGTTCGCCTGATCCGCGAGGCCGCGGCGGCCGGTGCGCAATTCGTCCAGACGCCGGAGGTCACCAATCTCTGCGAGCGCGACACCAAGCGCCTGCGGGAGATCAGCCAGAGCGAGGAACAGCACGAGGTGCTGGCCGGACTGCGGGACGCGGCCCGCGAGGCCAAGCTCTGGCTGCAGATCGGCTCGCTCTCGGTCAGGGCCGGCGAGAAGATCGCCAACCGCGCCTATATGATCGATCCCGCCGGCGAGATCGTCGCGCGCTACGACAAGATCCATCTCTTCGACGTCGATCTTCCCAATGGCGAGACCTGGCGCGAGTCCAACACCTTCTCCGGCGGCGACCGGGCGACTTTGGTCGAGACGCCCTGGGGGCTGATCGGCATGTCGATCTGCTACGATGTCCGCTTCCCTTATCTCTATCGCGCCGAGGCCGAGGCCGGCGCTTTCATGCTGACCGCGCCGGCCTGCTTCACCCGCCAGACCGGCGAGGCACATTGGCAGGTGCTGCAACGGGCCCGCGCCATCGAGAACGGCGCCTTCATGATATCGGCAGCGCAAGGCGGCCTGCATGAGGACGGCCGCGAGAGCTATGGCCACTCGATCATCGTCGATCCCTGGGGCCGCGTCCTGGCCGAGGCCGGCAACGAGCCTGGGCTGATCATGGCGGAAATCGATCTTGCCCTGGTCGCTGACGCCCGCCAGCGCATCCCGACCTTGCGCCACACCCGCTCCTTCGCGGTCGAGACCCGCAAAGGCGGAGAGCCGCGGCTCGACGCGGCAGAGTGAGCCTGACGCGAAACTTGCTGCCGAACGGCCGCAACCCTATCTGCAGCCGTTACCGCCGGCTTTGAGTTGAAATGATCCGTTACACCCTGATCTGCGACAACGCCCACGAGTTCGAGAGCTGGTTCGCGAGTTCGGCCAGCTTCGACGAGCAGGCGAAGCGCGGCTTCGTCACCTGCCCGGTCTGCGACAGTGCCAAGGTCGAACGCGCCGTGATGGCGCCGGCCGTGGCCCGGACGGATCGCGGCCCGCGCCCGGCGGAGCTCGCACCGGAGCCTGCCGCAGCGTCGTCCGTCCCGGCTCCTTCCCCTGCCCCCGCCGCCCAACCTGCCGCGCTGATGGGTGAGAAGGAGATGGCGTTTCGCGCCATGCTGACGGCGCTGCACGAGCATGTCGTCGCGAACGCCGAGCCCGTCGGCAAGAACTTCGCCGAGGAGGCGCTGAAGATCCATCACGGCGAGAGCGAGAGCCGCGCAATCTATGGCGAGGCCAGCGCCGAAGACGCCCAGATGCTGCATGAGGAAGGCGTCGAATTCATGCCGCTGCCGCGCCTGCCCGAGGGGCGGAACTAGCGCCTGCGCATGCGCTAATTCGCAGCGGCCCTATTCTGCCTGCGCAGGTAGGCGATCTGAGCCGTCAGGCCGACGATCAGAAGGGCGAGGAGGCCCGCCTGCGCGCCCAGGAGGAGCGGCGAGTTCAGCTCGGTGACAAAGGGGTGGCCGTCCGGCACCCGGCGCAGAATTTCGGTAACGGTTGGCAACATCAACAGGAACGCGCTCAGGCTCAGGCAGATCGTTTCGATGTACCTGCCCGCGCGACCCAGGCCCTGAACCTGGCCGGCACCATAGCCTGCCAGCAACAGCAGGATCGTAATCGCGCCGACGATGTACCCGACCGGCTGATGCGTAACGACGAAGACCGTCGCGCTGCCGATCAGCATTGAGACGAAGTAGACCACGCCCGCCTTCGACCGGGGGACGATACGGCCATGCCGGACGAACATATACGCGGCTGCCGGGATGGCCGGCAAAGCGCCGAGCGTGTGCACCCAGCCTAATGGCGAAATTCCGAACATTGGACAGTCCTTCCTGCTCAGGTGAAATTCATCTACCTACTAATTGGTAGACAAACCTGCGTGATCTCTCCGCTCTCGGCGGAGCTCAATGCCTGGTCGCCAGTCGATGCAGCAACGGATGGATCACGGTGCCGAACACCTCGGCATCACCATGCGCGCGCGCCGACAGCATGGCACCATGAATGGCAGCCATGAACATCTCGGCTTCGGCATCAGCCGTTGCGGCCAGTCGTAAGCTGCCCTCCTCGGCGCCACGCGTCATGACCGAGCTCAGCCAGGCCGACAGCATCCGAAAATGAGCACGCACCTCGGTTACGACCTCTTCGGGCAGGACCGGGATCTGGCTCGCGAGCAGGGCGCAGATGCAGAACGGGGCAGTCGAGTCGGCGATGCAGCTTTCCCAGAAGCCGGCATAAGCACGCAACTGCCCAGCGGGGTCGGGAATATCGCGCTCCAGCGCTGCAAGCCCCGCTTCGGCCTCCTCCCGATACCGCGCGACGAGGGTGCGGACCAGATCGGTCTTGCTGGGAAAATGATAGTGGATGCTGGCGTTGCGGATACCGATCACCTTGGCGATATCGGCATAGCTGAAGCCATGATAACCGCCCGCAATGATCAGCGTGCGCGCACAAAGCAGAATATCATCGAACCTGTTGGCGACATTGGACATAGAGCATCTACCTTCTAGTAGGTATAATACTGAAAGCCGCGGCGATTGCAAGTTCGGTTGAGTTCCGAGTTTCGCCTGGAGATGGTTATCGGGCTTGCAATCTTCGATACACGGGCATATACCCGCAACCCATGTCGGTTCCCTGCATCTGCACGACCCTGCGCTCGGCCTCCCGCCGGATGATCGCCTTCTATGACGAGACGATCGCTCCGGTCGGGGTGAACATCGCGCAGTTCAGCCTGATGCGCTCGATCGCTCGGGTCGAGCCGGTGACACTGACCGCGCTTGGCCGCCGCGTAGAGCTCGACCGCTCGACCATCGGCCGCAATGTCCGCGTGCTCGAGAAGATGGGTCTCGTCGAACTCGGCCGCGGCGAGGACCAGCGCGAGGCCACGGTCGCCTTGACCGAGGCTGGCCACAAGGTTCTGGAAGACGGCGCTCCCCTCTGGGACGGCGCCCAGAAGTCCCTCGACGACCGCCTCGGTGTCGAGTTCATGCGTCAGCTTCACGTAGCCCTCGATTCACTCTGATTTTCTGAAACTAATACGGGCATATACCCGTAAATAAGGAACGCCCTATGCCGATTGATCTTGCAGAACAACCAAAGCCAATCGGCCTCGCTGCCGCCTTCGCCCGCCGCGGCATCCATTATGGCTGGGCCGTCGCGGCCGTGACCTTCCTCACCATGCTGGTCACCGCCGGCGCCGTCGGCGCACCGGGCGTGCTGATCCTGCCGCTGCAGAAGGAATTCGGCTGGGCGACCTCCGAAATCTCCTCGGCGCTGGCGGTCCGGCTGCTGCTGTTCGGGCTGATGGCGCCTTTCGCCGCCGCCTTCATGAACCGCTTCGGCGTCCGCCCCGTGGCGCTGGTGGCGCTCAGCCTGATCGCGGCGAGCATCATCGGCTCCTTCTTCATGACGCAGCTCTGGCAGCTGGTGCTGCTCTGGGGCTTCGTGCTCGGCTTCGGCACCGGGCTCACCGCCATGGTGCTCGGCGCCACCGTCGCGACGCGCTGGTTCGTGCAGCGCCGCGGCCTCGTCGTCGGCCTGCTCACCGCCAGCACCGCCACCGGCCAGCTCGTCTTCCTGCCCTTGCTCGCGGCCCTGACCGAGCAGGTCGGCTGGCGCGCCGCCATGACCTTCGTGCTCGGCATGATCGCCCTCGCCGCGCTCGGCATCCTCGCTCTGATGCGCGACCGGCCGGTCGATGTCGGCCTTGCCCCCTATGGCGCAACGCAGATCGTGCCGGCACCTGCTCAACCCGCCAGCCTTGGAGCGATGCTCGCCTCGCCGATCGTGGCGCTGCGCGACGCGGCGAAGACCAGCACCTTCTGGATCCTGTTCGGCACCTTCTTCGTCTGCGGCGCCAGCACCAACGGGCTGGTGCAGACCCATTTCGTCTCGCTCTGCGGCGATTACGGCATGGCGGCGGTGACAGCGGCGAGCGTGCTCGCGGTGATCGGCATCTTCGATTTCCTCGGCACGGTCGGCTCCGGCTGGCTCTCGGACCGCTATGACAGCCGCTGGCTGCTGTTCTGGTATTACGGCCTGCGTGGCCTCTCGCTGCTGTTCCTACCGTTTACCGACTTCTCGTTCTACGGTCTCTCGATCTTCGCGATCTTCTACGGGCTCGACTGGGTCGCGACCGTGCCGCCGACGATCAAGCTCGCCGCCGACCGCTTCGGCGAGAAGGCGACGCTCGTCTTCGGCTGGATCTTCACCGGCCACCAGCTCGGCGCCGCCTTCGCCGCCTATGGCGCCGGCTTCAGCCGCACCGTCTATGACAGCTACCTGCCGGCCTTCTTCATCGCCGGAGCGCTCTGCCTCTTCGCCGCCGGCTTCTGCATCATGATGCGCAGCGGCGAAGCCAAGCCGATCCCAGCCGCCGCTTGAACGGAGACCTCGCGATGACCTCCCTCCCCTATCGCAGCGCCCTGATCGTCGGAGCCGGCTCGGGCATCAGCGCCTCGGTTGCGCGTGCCTTGGCGTCGCAAGGCGTCAAAGTCGGCCTTGCCGCGCGCAACACCGAAAAGCTCGCAGTGCTCGCCGCCGAGACCGGCGCTGCGACATTCGCTGTCGACGCCTCCGATCCGGCCGCCGTCGCCCGCCTGTTCGAGGCAGCGGAGGTCCGGATCGGCGAGCCTGACGTGGTCATCTACAACGCCAGCGGCCGGCTGCGCGGGCCGATCGCGGAGCTCGATCCGGCCGCGGTCGCGCAGGCGCTCGCGGTCACCGCCTATGGCGCCTTCCTGGTGACGCAGCAGGCGGCGAAACGCATGCTACCGCACGGGCGCGGCGCGATCCTGCTGACGGGCGCCACTGCCGGCATCAAGGGCTTCGCGCTGTCGGCACCCTTCGCCATGGGCAAGTTCGCTCTGCGCGGCCTCGCCCAGAGCGCTGCCCGCGAACTCGGGCCGAAGGGCATCCATGTCGCGCATTTCGTCATCGACGGCGCCGTGCGCAGCACCCGCCATCCCGATACGAACGACGACACGCTCGACCCCGACGCCATCGCCCAGAGCTATCTCGACGTGCTCAAGCAGCCGCGCAGCGCCTGGTCGCTCGAGGTCGAGCTCAGGCCCTGGGTCGAGCGCTTCTGACGCAGGTCAGAGCTTCTCCATCGGCGGCACCTTGAAGGTCTCGACCGTCGAGGCGCCGCCGGCCAGCAGCACCTCCCATTCGGCCTCGGCCTTCACCCGCGCCAGGCAAGGTGCGAGCTTCGCCTCGACCAGCCCATGCGGCACGAAGACGAGCCCGTCATCGTCACCGACGACGAGGTCATGCGGCTGGACGGCAACGCCGCCGAAGACGATCGGCCCGTTGACGATGCCGCGCTCCATCGAGGACGGGCCGCGCGGCATGATCCAGCGCGAGAAGAAGACGAAGTCCGGCCATTGCGATACCGGCCCGACATCGCGCACCGCACCGTCGACGACGACGCCGGCAATGCCCTTGCGCCGGGCGGCGCCGCCGAGCAGGTCGCCGATCATCGCCGCATCCTTGCGCCCGCCGGCCGCGACCACGACGACGTCGCCGCGCTCGGCGACACTGATCGCATGGTGCACCGGCCCGTAATCGGCCGGCTCGCACCAGGCGGTGATCGCCTGCCCGACCAGGCGCTTGCCCGGCGCGAAGGGCCGGGTCGGGCGGATCGCCGGATCGGCATGGCCGCTGCCGCCGAGCTGGTCGGCGATCACCGAGCTCGGCACCGCCTGCCAAGCGTCGATCAGGGCTTGCGGCAGGCGCGGATGGGCAGGCGTGGCGAGACGGGTCGGCATCGGCGTTTCCTCGGTTTTGTGGCTTGTTGGTTCACGCTGCCCGGCCGGGCCGCTCGGCGAGCAGGCGGCGCACCGCTCGCTCCAGCCGGCGCACGCCCTCGACCAGCACCTCCGGCGGCGAGCGGGTGAAATTGACCCGCATCGCGCTCTTCAGGGCGCCAGTCGGATCGAACACGCTCGACGGCACGAAGGCGACGTTCTCGGCCAGCGCATGGGCATAGAGCGCGTCGGTGTCGATCGCACCGTCCTTGGCCCGCATCCAGACGAACATGCCGCCCGGCGGCACCTCCCACTCGAACCAGTCGGAGAGATGCGCGGCCGCAGCCGCGCAGAGCGCATCGCGGCGCTCGCGATAGGTCGCGACGATCTTGGGGATGTGCTGCGCCTCGAAATCGCTCTCGATCATCTCCAGCGCGATCGCCTGCGTCAGCAGGCTCGATGCGATGTCGGTCGACTGCTTGGCCAGCGCCAGCGTCGAAATCAGCGAGGCCTCGGCCACGACCCAGCCGACGCGCAGGCCCGGCGCCAGGCTCTTCGACAGCGTGCCGAGATAGATCACCGGACCGGCATAGGCGCCGTTGGGATGGCGCTGCGCATGATGGGCGAGGAGGCTCGGCCCGGCCGGCCCGTCGAATTGCAGCGGCAGATAGGGGTCGTCCTCGAGCAGCCAGGTCCCGGCGGCCTCGACCTTGTCGAGCAAAGTGGCGCGCTGGTCTTGCGGCACCAGCACCCCGGTCGGGTTGGAATAGTTCGGCACGGCATAGACGAACTTGGCCTGCCGCAGCGCCGCATCGTGCCCGGGCGCCTGCCAGCTCCAGTCGAGCTTCTCATAGCGCGGCATGCGCGGGCGCCAGGCATCGAGCGCGCCGAGATAGGTCGGGAACTGCGAGAGGATCATCTCGCCGGGGTCGACCAGTGCCTTGCCGACGAGGTCGAGCCCCTGCATCGCGCCGGTGGTCAGCAGCACGTTCTCCGGCCCGAAGCGGCGCCCGGTCGTCGCGCTGAACCGCTCGGCGATAGCGGCCCGCAACGCCGGCAGGCCTTCGATCGCCCCGTATTCGAGTATCTGCGTGCCCCAGCGCGTCAGCGCCCGCTCCTGCGCCGCGGCGATCGCCTCGACCGGATAGATCTCGGAGGCCGGCAGCCCGCCGGCGAGGCTGACGACATCCGGCCGCCCGCCGATCGCCATGAACTGCTGGGTGATGCTGTTGCCGGTCGAGAGCCAGCTGGCGAAAGCCGGCCGCCGCGCATCCGAAGTCACCATGACGCCTGCACCACCCTCGTTTCGACCAAAGCGGCCGCTTGTGAAGGTTTAGCACTCTCGAAGCGAGTGAATCCGTGCAATGATCGAGCATGTCTTCTAATTGGCGCGACTTATCGCCCAGGAAGAGAAAAACTGGAGTGAAATTCGCTCGTGATTGAATTGGATCGCATCGACCGAAAAATCCTGGCCGCGCTTCAGCAGAATGGCCGCATCTCCAATCTCGAACTGGCCGAGGCGGTCGGCCTTTCGCCAACGCCCTGTGCCCGTCGGATCAAACGGCTGGAGGAAGCTGGCGTGATCGAGGGCTATGCGGCCAAAATCAGCCCGGCAGCACTCGGCTTCAGCATCTGCGTCATGGTCAGCGTCAAGCTCGCCAAGCAGAGCCCGGACGCCGCCGAGCAATTCATGACCGCGATCCGCAACCAGCCCGAGATTACCGAATGCCTGCTGGTGACAGGCAATGTCGACTATCTCCTGCGCGTCTGGGTCAAGGACATCGAGGCGTTGCGCAGCTTCATCAGGGAAGCCCTGCAGGCGATCCCCTGCGTCGCCGAGACCTCGACCATGGTCATCCTGGAGACGCAGAGCTCGAACCGGTTGCTGAATGTCCCCGGCACGGCCCAGGCCCGGAAAGCGCAGCCTGCCCGGTCCGCACGCGAGACGGACCGGGACTAGCGCTGCTCGCTGCTACTTCGCCGCGACCTTGGCCGCCGCCTTGTGCACGCGGCCATTGCTCATCACGAACAGCACGCGCTGCAGTTCGGTGATGTCCTTGGTCGGATCGGAGGCGACCGCGATCACGTCGGCGGCTTTGCCGGGTTCGAGCGTACCGATCTGCTTGGAGAGGTCGAGCAGGTCGGCAGCATCGACGGTGCCCATCCGGATCGCGATATCGGCCGGAATGCCGGCCTTGACCATCAGCGCGAACTCCTCGGCATTGTTGCCGTGCTCGCTGACGCCGGTATCGGTGCCGAAGGCGATCTTTACGCCGCCGCGATAGGCGCGCCCGAGCATGTCGAGCATCAGTGGGCCGACCTGGCGCGCCTTGTCGCGCACCGCCGGCGGCAGGAAGCCTTCCTCATCCGCCATCCGCACCACTGTGGCGCCGGCCAGCACGGTCGGGACGAGATAGGCGCCGCTCTTCTTGAACAGGGCAATCGACTCGTCGTTGAGATAGGTGCCGTGCTCGACCGAGTCGACGCCGGCCCGCAGTGCCGCATTGACGCCGTCGGCGCCATGGGCATGCACCGCCACCTTACGCCCCATCGCATGGGCCGCTTCGACGACGCCCTCGATCTCGTCGTCGAACATCTGCTTGCCGGTGCCGGCCGCCGTGTTGCTGAGCACGCCGCCGGTCGCGGTGATCTTGATGACGTCGGCGCCACGCTTGATCTGGTTGCGCGCCGCATGGCGGCACTGCTCGCGGCCATTGCAGATGTTGTCGCCGAGTTCGGGGAAGACATCGGGCGCAAAACCGTTGGTGTCAGAATGGCCGCCGGTCGCCGAGATCGACTGTCCGGCCGCGACGATCCGCGGCCCGGGCACCTGCCCCTTGCGGATCGCATCACGCAAAGCGAGCGCCGGCGCCCCGCGCGAGCCGAGATCACGCACCGTGGTGAAGCCGGCATCGAGCGTGCGCCGGGCATAGACGACGCCGTCGAGCGCGACGTTCTCGCCGGTCTTCTTGACGCGCTGGAGTTCCGTATCGCGCGCCCGCTCCGAGGTGATGTGGACGTGGGAGTCGATCAGGCCCGGCAGCACATAGCGGTCGCTGAGATCGACGACGGTCACCGACTGCGCCGGCGCTCCGATGCTGTCGGCAGCGACGAAGCCGTCCTTCAGCTCCTGGATCAGGCTGTTCTTGATGATGAGGCTGGTTTTGCCGCGGGCCGGGGTACCGGGAACCGCAAGCACCGAGCCTGCATGAATGATCGTCCAGCGGTCACCGGCCGGCGCTTGCGCCAGAGCGGCCGGTACCAGGACTGCCGTGAGCGCGGCGGCAAGCATGATCGCTTTCGACATCGATTTCCTCCATGGCAGCGGCGTCATCGCCACGCGCCATCCTGCCTGCCGGCAGGGCGTCTTGCGTCGGGTGCGTCGCTTGATCTTGCGCAGGGACCTCCCTGCGGCTGGGCGCAATCTGCGAAGGAGAGCGGAAGACCGTCAATCGACAGGATGGCCGGTCACGCATGCCCTGGCCGCAACCCTCGCGTGTTCCGATCCTGGCCACCGCAATCCAGCACGAGCCTCCGCCCAATGTCGTAGGCGACGCGACAGCCCACTGGCGTTATCTTCGCTGCAGTGCAACAATCGAGATTGCACGAGCACATCAAGACGGCACGGCAGGGAGCGACCATGAACGCGATCGATCCGCTTCGGAATCAGGTCCAGCGCGATAAGCCCTGGATTTTCCGGACCTATGCCGGCCATTCCGACGCGTCCGAATCGAACAAGCTCTACCGGACCAATCTCGCCAAGGGCCAGACCGGCCTCTCCGTCGCCTTCGACCTGCCGACCCAGACCGGCTACGATCCCGACCATGTCCTCTCGCGCGGCGAGGTCGGCAAGGTCGGCGTGCCAATCACCCATCTCGGCGACATGCGGGCGCTGTTCGACCAGATCCCGCTGGCGCAGATGAACACCTCGATGACGATCAATGCGACGGCGGCCTGGCTGCTCTCGCTCTACATCGCCACCGCCGACGAGCAGGGCGCCGACCGCGCCGCCTTGCAGGGAACGACCCAGAACGACCTCGTCAAGGAATACCTGTCGCGCGGAACTTATGTCTTCCCGCCGCGCCCCTCGATGCGGCTGACCACCGACATCGTCGTGTTCACGGCGCGCGAGCTGCCGAAATGGAACCCGACGAACGTCTGCTCCTATCATCTGCAGGAGGCCGGGGCCTCACCGGTGCAGGAGCTCTCCTTCGCGCTCGCGACCGCGATCGCCCTGCTCGAGTCGATCAGGGCCCGGCCGGAAGTGGCTCCGGAGGAATTCGGCAGCGTCGTCGGCCGCATCTCCTTCTTCGTCAATGCCGGCATGCGCTTCGTCACCGAGCTCTGCAAGATGCGGGCTTTCGTCGATCTCTGGGACGAGATCACACTGAAACGCTTCAATGTGCTGGAGGAGCAGCACCGCCGCTTCCGCTATGGCGTGCAGGTCAATTCGCTCGGGCTGACCGAGCCGCAGGCCGAGAACAATGTCTACCGCATCCTGATCGAGATGCTGGCGGTGACCCTGTCGAAGAAGGCTCGCGCCCGCGCCGTGCAGCTCCCAGCCTGGAACGAGGCGCTCGGCCTGCCCCGCCCCTTCGATCAGCAATGGTCGCTGCGCATGCAGCAGGTGCTGGCCTATGAGACCGATCTGCTCGAATTCGGCGACATCTTCGACGGCTCGAAGGAGGTCGACGCCAAGGTCGAGGCGTTGAAGGCGGCTGCGCTGGAGGAACTCGCCAAGATCGACGCGATGGGTGGCGCGCTCGCCGCCGTCGAAAGCGGCTACATGAAGATGGCGCTGGTCGAGAACGGCGCGCGCCGCATCGAGGCGATCGAGCGCGGCGAGCAGATCGTCGTCGGCGTCAATAAATTCACCACCAGCGAGCCTTCGCCGCTTTCGGCCGGCGAAGGCAATGTCGTCACCGTGCCCGATTCGGTCGAGATCGAGGCTGTCGGCCGACTCAAAGCCTGGCGCGCCGCGCGAGACGGCAAGGCGGTCGAGGTTGCACTCGCCGAGCTCGCAAGCGCTGCGAAAGAGGACCGCAACGTCATGCCGGCCTCGATCGCCTGCGCCAAGGCCGGCGTCACCACCGGCGAGTGGGCCCAGACCCTGCGCGAGATTTTTGGCGAATACCGCGCCCCGACCGGCGTCGACACGACCAAGCTCGGCGACGATGCCGGCCTCGCCACCGTCAAGGCCGCCGTCGCCAAGGCGACCGAGCGCCTCGGCCGCCCACCGCGCTTCCTCGTCGGCAAGCCCGGGCTCGACGGCCATTCGAACGGCGCCGAGCAGATCGCGGTGCGCGCCCGCGACGCCGGCATGCAGGTCTCCTATGGCGGCATCCGCCAGACGCCCGAGGAGATCGTGACGCAGGCCAAGGAGACGGAGGCCGACATCATTGGGCTCTCCATCCTCTCCGGCTCGCATCTGCCGCTGGTGCGCGACGTCACCGCGCGCCTGCGCGTCGCCGGCATGGACGTGCCCGTCGTGGTCGGCGGCATCATCCCGCCCGACGACGAGAACGCGCTGCGCAATATGGGTGTGGCCCGGGTCTACACGCCGAAGGACTTCGCCCTCGACGGCATCATCGGCGATGTCGCCGGGCTGGCGGCGAAGCATAGCGAGAAGGGCTAAGCAGCGGCTCCGTTTCGCAGTGGAGTTCGACGGCTTCCCACTCGCAGTCCTCTGTTTCTTGCCCGCGCGAAAACAGCTCAGGCTTTCGCAAGCGCGTGCGGACGATTATCGTCCCGAAACCGCTCGATTGTCGCCGCAATCCCGGCGCCCGTCGAGCTGAACGGCGGTGCCCGGCAGGGCCGCAAGGGACCCGCTGAGGAGAGGGAGACGCGCATGCCCGCATGGCTGCAGACCACATTGACCGGGACCACTATTCGCGCCGCCTTTATCGGCGCCATGGGCCTTGCCCTCGCGGCCCCCGCCACGGCCCAGACCATGGGCTTCGATCCCAGCGACTTCGGCAAGGTCAGCATGCCGCGCCGGCAGAGCACCGGCGACGCCGCGACCCATATCGAAAGCAACAAGGGCGCCTTCGAGCCGATCGCGGAGCTCGACCAGCGCGACCCGCTCGCCAAGATGGCCAAGCCCGTCGGGCGCATCGATATCCTGCTGAAGGACAACAAGACCGGCAAGCAGTCGGGTGCCCATTGCACCGGCGAGCTGCTGCCGGGCGATTACGTCCTCACCAACCACCACTGCCTGCCGCAAAGCGGCGAGATGACGCCAGTGCGCGCCATCATCGTCATGGATTTCCTCACCCAGGACGGCAAGGGCGCCAAGGTCTTCGAGCTTGATCCCAAGCCGGTCGAGTTCAATGCCAATCTCGACTACGCCATCGCCAAGGCGAAGGGCAATCCGACCGCGACCTATGGCTCGGTCAAGCTTGCCGCAACGCCGACCGGCGGCGCCCCCTCGCTGATGGTGATCCACCACCCGGCCGGGCGGCCCAAGGTGATGAGCCGCTTCCGCTGCATGGCGACGCGCCAGCAAGGCGACGCAGCCGAGATGCGCCATCGCTGCGATACGCTCGGCGGCTCGTCCGGCTCGCTGCTCTACAACGCCGGCAATGCCGGCATCGCCCTGCACAAGCAGGGCGGCCTCGCCCCCAATGATCCCAACAGCTACAATACCGCGACCAGCATGACCGCGCTGCTGCAAGCCAGCCCCCTGCTGCGCAAGATGGCCGGCGCCGGCGGGCAGGCTCCGGCTGCTGACGGCGGAGCTGTCGCCTCGGGCGGCGGCCAGGATGACCAGCCGAACTCGACCGAGCGGAGCGGCCTGCGCGGCTCCGACAATCTCGACACTGACGGGATGAACTCGCTGCTGAAGAACTGAGGCAGGTCGTCATTCCGGGGCTTCGCGCAGCGAAGAGCCCGGAACCCAGAACCGATGTCGCTTGTAATACTGACGCAACGGCCGATGCCTTCTTCACCGATGGCATCGGCTCTGGATTCCGGGCTCAGGCCTGCGGCCTGCCCCGGAAAGACAAAAGAGTTCCCCAGAAGCGTACCAACCTTCAGCCGCCGGCCTCGCCGTGGCTGCGCCCATAGGGGTTGCGCGGCGGCGAGCGCCAGCCTTCAAGCGTCGCCGGGTCAGCCTCGTAGATCTCGACCTTGAGCGGGTGGCAGATTGCGACGTCGCTCGAATGGGTCTGGCCGCAATCGCCGCCCGGACAGGCGGAGATCGCCCCGAGCAGGTCGATCTCGGCGAAGAGCTCGAGGAAGTCGCCCGGCCTGACCGGGCTCGCCTTCATGAAGTATTGCTGCGTGTCGCGGGTGAAGCCGGTGCACATGAAGACGTTGAGCACGTCATGGACGTGATGCTCGACCTCGCGTGCCGAGAGCCCCCTCGCCTGTCCGAGCGCGCGGGCGAGGTTGGAATGGCAGCAATGGTGGTAGTCGCCGCCATCGCTGAGCAAGCGGTGTGTATAAGGATCGCAGCGCGTCCCGATCACGTCGTGCACGCCGGCGCCGTCCTGGTCGAAGCCGTACCAGCCGAGCGTGTCATGGGTGATCGTCGCCATCGGCCGCAGATGCGGCAGGTTGCTCCAGAGCCGATCGCCCAGCCCGACATGGGTCGCGTTCAGGGCGCGCGTCTTGCCGCTGAAGAAGCGCTCGTCGAGATCATCAGCGTTCCAGAGATTGAGGTCGCCGACCTGCGGCCCCTCGATGCTGACGACCCGGAAGAAATGCCCCTTCGGCACGCGGAAGCTGCCGGCCTCGCGCGGTGGCACGATGATCTCGTCGCGTTTGATCAGCGTCTGGCGAGCCTTTGCCAGCATCACCATGTCGGCGCCGGGCAGGCTGCCATTGGGGTAGACCACGACCGGCGGCTTGCGCCGGCGCTCATCGGCATCGGCGGGGGCGATCACCTGCGAATCCGTGGTCATGACTTGCTCCGCCGACTGACGTGTCCGCGGATTCCCTATCGGGACCGAAGCCGCCGGTCCAGACCGCAAGGCACTAGGCCAGCCCGCTGCTCTTCAGCGTCTGATAGGCCTTGAGGATTTCCTGCAGCCGGCCCTCGCGCGAGCGGTCGCCGCCATTGGCGTCGGGGTGGAAGCGCTTCACCAGTTCCTTGTAGCGCGCCTTGATCGCGGCGCGATCGGCGCTCTCGTCGAGATCGAGCGTCTCCAGCGCCTTGCGCGCCACCACGCCGACGCGCGACTCGGCCCGCTCCTGCTCGCGGCGGACGCGGCCACGGAACAGGCCGAAGGCGTCCTCGACTTCGGCACTCTCCTGTCCGCCGGTCACGCGCCCACGCTGCGCCATCCGGGCCGCACTGGCATTGACGCCGAGCTTCCAGGTCGGCCGGTGGCCGATCTCTTCCTGCTTGGCGTAGGCCGCGAGCGCCTCGTCGTTCATGCCGGCGAAGTAGTTATAGGTCGCGTTGTAGGCCTTCACATGCTCGAGGCAGAACTGGAAGAACTTGCCTTCCTTGCCCCGCCCCATCGGCGCGCGGAATTCGCCCGCCTTGGTACAGCCGGGATGGTCGCAATGGCGCGCATCGGCCTCGACCACCTCTTCCGCTTCGGAAGGGCCGATCCTGATCCGGTCGAAAAGGCGCGAATTGAAGTTCATCGTCTCATGGTTATGCGGGCGGAACGCAGCGTCGACAAGACGGCCGCCGCGCGGATCGCTCTCGCGCCCGCCGCAAGCGAATCGTCCAGCCTGAAGCATGGCCTCGATTGCTTAAGGAACCCGGCCCACCCGGAATGGCCGGCAACCTCGATATGTAGTGATCCGACGGGCCGATCTCAACGGCCGCAGGCGACATCGCCCCCGGCCGCGAGCGTAAGCTTCGTCCCGCGCGGCACCCGATAGATCGGCGCCTCGCCGGAGGCCGGAGCAGTTTCCACCACACCGACGCCGACATGAGAGCCCGGAGAATCCGGCTCCAATGAGGCGGCGATCACATTGGCTCCCACTTGTGTCATCGGCACGAAGACGACATTGGCCGCAACCTCGAGCCGGCGCGGTCGCAGCTCGACCTTGACCGCCTGGTCCGGGTTGATGTTTTCGCGGTCGACCTTCTTCACCGGCCCCTTCTGCTCGACCATGAAGGCCTCGACCTCGAGCGTTGCAGGCGCGCCGAGCGCGCAGGTCGCGATGCCCTTGAGCTTGAGCGCGTCGAGCGCCGCCTGTCCCGCCGGCAGGACGAGATAGCCCTCCGGCCGCGGCCGGCGGCTCGTCACCGTGACCTTGCGCGAGTCGCGAAACTCGACCGGGGTCGGCATATCCGTTCCGGTCGCCGGATCGACCAGCGGGATCGCGACCGTTTCGGTGGCGATGCGGTGGCCGACGATCAGCTCCCCCTGGTTGCGCGCCAATTCTGCCCGCGCCGCCTTCACCGCCTCCAGCACCGCCTTGTCATTGGCCGCGACCGTGTCGAGCACTGCGCGCGAGATCACGTAATGGGTGGCGATACGGCGCTCCAGATTTTCCAGCTGCAGGCCGACCCCACGCGTCTCGATCAGGAAGGAGACGGCACCGGAGAGCCCGAACAGGTTGCGCGCGATACCCGGCGCATTGCCACCCATCGAGACCAGCCTGTCGTCCTTGCGGTAGCTGGTGGTGAAGTACCAGAACGAGGTCAGGCCCTTCTCCGCCATCGCCTTGTCCATGGCCGGCTTGACCAGGTCGGCCGCGATCCTCGTCGTCGGCTGCGGCACCGCCGGGTTGGTGGCGTAGAGGATCATCGCATCGGCGGCATTCAGCCCGCCGAACTTCTCGAGCCAGCGATTGGCGACCGAGAATTCGTGCACGTCGACGATCACATCGGGCGGCAATTCGGCGAGCCTGGCATGCAGCGCCTTCGTCTCCGGCAGGGTCAGCAGCAGATGGTCGCGGTTGAGGTCGAAGCCGCTGGCGCCTGGCCGCTTGTCGGCCGCCGCCCCGTCGGGATTGCTGCGCGGCACGATCACCACCACGAGCTTGTCGAGCACGGCACTGAGATCGCTGGTCACCAGGTCATGCGCCAGCGCCAGCATCGCCTCGGCACCCGCCGGCTCGTTGCCGTGCTGCTGGCCGACGAACCAGACGACCGGCCGCCCGAGCGCCTTCAGCGCGGCGGGATCCTTCAACCCTTCCTTCGAGAAGATCAGATAGGGCAGATCGCGCCCCTGCTGTGACTTTCCGAGCGAGCCGAGCACGATCCGACCGGGCGCCTTGGCGGCGAGATCAGCCAGGAAGCCTTCGAGCTCTGCCTGCGTCGTCAGGCCGGGCGTGCCGCGCGTCAGCGCCGGCGTCGCGAGCGGGATCGGCACCGGCTTGTAACGCGCCAGCACCGCCTCGCTCTGCTTGTAGTCGGCGACGCGCCCCTCATCCTGCGCCAGCGCGGGCATTGCCGCGACGCAAAGCACCAGAGCGAATCTGCGCCAGATCGCCATCATCACCGCCTCCGACAGAAAGACGCGTTTTCACCCTGCCCGACAGGGACTATGAGACTGCCCCGGAAGCCGAGCAAGCAACCCGAAAGAAACCCGCATGCCGACCATGGCCGACCGGATCGCCGGCAAGCTCACCGCGCAGCTCGCGCCAGAGCATCTCAGGGTGATCGACGAATCGCACCAGCATCACGGCCATGCCGGCTGGCGCGAGGGTGGCGAGACGCATTTCCGCGTCGAGATCATCGCGCCCGCCTTCGCCGGCAAGAGCCGGCTCGAGCGCCATCGCCTGGTCAATGCAGCGCTGTCCGAGGAGCTCGCCGGCGGCGTGCACGCACTGGCGATTGCGGCGCGGGCGCCCGGCGAGGCCTGAGCCTCAGGCGGCCTTCCGCTCCGGCGTCGCCAGATAGATCGCGGTCGAGGCCAGCAGCAGCGCCGCGAAGCCCCAATGCATATTGGCGTAGGCCAGCGCTGCGCCCTGCCCCGCGGCCCGCTGCGCCGCGACGAACCAGCCGGAGCCCCACTGGATCAGCCCGGCTCCGGCGATGAACAGGAAATTGATGAAGGTCATGCCGCGCCCGACCAGATGGGCGGGGAAGAACTCGCGCGCATGTGCCATCAGGATCGCATAGGTGAAGCCCGTCGCCCCGACGAGCGCGAACAGGGCGGCCGCACCCATCATGGAGCGTTCGCCGAACAGCGCGAGCAGGCCAAAACCTATTCCCGTCGCGACCGTTCCCCAGGCGACCAGCGCCTTGCTGCGGCCGGCCCGCTTCTGCAGTGCGCCGTAGACGAAGGCACCGATGATCATCGTCGTCGCCATGCCCAGCGTCGCATGGCCGGCAGCGATGCCGTCGAGCCCATGAACCTGCGTCATATAGGGCGCGATCCACAGGCCCCGCGCCGTCGCGATGATCGCGTAGCCGACGAGGGTGATCGGCGCGAGCAGCCAGAGCGGCCCTATCGCGGCGATGCTCCTGAGGCCCTGCAGCAGCCCCTCATGCTTGCCGGAGGCGTCGGTGACCTCAGGCGGATCGCGCACCAGCACTGCTGCGAGCACGGTCGCGAGCAGGAAGGCCACGGCGAAGGCGAGCATGGTCGGGCGCCAGCCATAGGCCTGCGCCGCCAGGGCGAGCGGCGCGGCGCCGACGAGATTGCCGAGCGAGCCGAGGCCGATGAAGATCGAGGTCAGCAGGCCAAAGCGCGCCGGCGCTTCAGTCCGCGCGAACAGATAGAGCGACGACATGAAGATCGGCGAACAGCCGATGCCGACCAGCGCCATCGCCAGCGTGGCGATGTTGGCGTTGCCGGCCTGCGCGAACAGGAAGGCTCCGACGCTGCCGATCGCCATGGTCACCGCCACCGTCCGGCGTGGGCCGATCCGGTCGAGCGCCCAGCCGACCGGGAACTGCGCCAGTGCGAAGGCGATGAACCAAGCGGCCCCGAGCAGGCCGAACTCGGCCGGCCCGATGCTGAGGTCGCCCATCACCGGCCCGGCGATCACGCTCAGGAAGGAGCGGTAGAAGATCGACAGCACATAGGCCGGCAGCAGCGCGAGAAAGATGATCACGCCGCCCCTCCGGCCAGTTCGAAGATGGCCGCCGACGCAGGTCCGACGGCGGCCGCTTGTTTCACTTCACCCGCTCGAGCACCGAGACGTAGTTCGCGACCGCAGCGCCGCCCATGTTGAAGATGCCGCCGAGGCGGGCATCCTTCACCTGCATGCCCTCCGGCGCCTCGCCGACGAGCTGCATGGCGCTGAGCACATGCATGGAGACGCCGGTCGCGCCGATCGGATGGCCCTTGGCCTTCAGGCCGCCGGAGACGTTGACCGGCAGCTTGCCGTCCTTCTGGACCCAGCCTTCCTTGATCGCGCGGGCGCCGTCGCCCTCCTTGGTCAGGCCCATCGCCTCGTATTCGATCAGCTCGGCGATGGTGAAGCAGTCATGCGTCTCGACGAAGGAGAGATCCTCGAGCGCGACGCCTGCAGCGGCCAGCGCCTGCTGCCAGGCGTGTGCGCCACCCTCGAACTTCAGGATGTCGCGGCGCGACAGCGGCAGGAAGTCCTGGACATGGGCCATGCCGCGGAAGCCGACGGCGCGGCGCAGGGTCTTGGCGGTCTCTTCATCCGCGAGCACGAGTGCGGCAGCGCCGTCCGAGACCAGCGAGCAGTCGGTCCGCTTCAGCGGGCCAGCGACGTAAGGGTTCTTCTCGCTCTCGTCGCGGCAGAAGGCATAGCCGAGATCCTTGCGCATCTGGGCGTAGGGGTTGTCGACACCGTTCTTGTGGTTCTTTGCCGCGATCATGGCGAGCGCGTCGGACTGGTCGCCATGGCGCTGGAAATAGGATGAGGCGATCTTGCCGAAGACGCCGGCGAAGCCGCCCTGAACGTCGCTCTCCTGCGCGAGATAGGAGGCTTTCAGCAGGTTCTTGCCGATCTCCGGCCCGGGCGTCGTGGTCATCTGCTCGACGCCGACGACCAGCACCACCTTGGCGGCGCCGGCCTTGATGGCGCGCACGCCCTGGTGCACCGCGGCCGAGCCGGTGGCGCAGGCGTTCTCGACGCGGGTCGCCGGCTTGAAGCGCAGCGCCGGGTCGGCCTGCAGCACGAGCGAGGCGGTGAAGTCCTGGGCCGAGAAACCGGCGTTGAAATGGCCGAGCACGATCTCGTCGACCTGGTCGGCGGTGATGCCGGCATCGACCAGCGCGTCGGTCGCGACACGCACGATCAGGCTCTCGACCGTCTCGGTATCCTGCTTGCCGAAGGGCGTGTGGGCCCAGCCGACGATTGCAGCGCTCATGGCCTTCTCCTCGCTAATGTGCAGATACACAGTATCTGCTCCTGCGAAGGCGCGATCGCAAGCCGGCAAGCGCGCACTCCTCCCGTGCGAGGAAAGGCCAATGAACGCGCCGGGTGTCAAGCGCGCAGCTCGCGGCCCTGCCCTACCCGACGGACAGGACGAGCAGGAACCCGACGCCGGCGACGATCAGCGCCATGCCGGCAAGCTCGCGCCAGCTCGTGCCTTCCGAGAAGATCCGGCGCGAGGCGATCTGGGCCAGCGGCACCTCGACCAGCGCCAGCGTGCGCACATTGGCCGCCGTCGTCAGCGAGAAGCCGAGGAACCAGCATTGCGAGGCGGCGGCGCCGAGGAAGCCGGCCGTCAGGGAACGGCGCCAGTTGCGCAGGCTTAAGCTCAGGGCCTTGCGGTTGGCGGCGAGCATGTAGAGCGTCAGGATCAGCGTCTGCAGGGCAAGGCCAAGCGCGAGGATCGTGGTCGCCCGCATCAGGAAATGCCCCTCCGGCAACGCCTGGATCGCGCCGCGAAAACCGATCGCCGAGAGCGCGAAGGCCGCGCCGGCGCCGATCCCGAGCGCCGCCGGGCGCAAGCCCGCAGCGCTGAGCTTGTCGCCCGGCCGCCACGACATCAGCACGACGCCGGCGGTCGCCACGACGATCGCCGCGAACTTCGCCCAGCCCAGCGCATCACCGAGCAACACCGTGCCGAACAGCGCGACCTGCACCGGCTCGGTCTTGGTGTAGGCGGTCGTCACCGCAAAAGAACGCTCGCGCATCGCCGCCAGCATCAGCGCCGTGGCGAGGATCTGGGTCAACGCGCCGAACACGGCAAAGCCGAAGGAGCGCAGGTCCGGCGTCGGCGGCAGCCTGCCGCTGGCGACACAGACCAGGACGAGGAAAAGCAGCGCGAAAGGCAAGCCGAACAGGAAGCGCACCTGCGTCGCGCCGACGACGCCGATCACCTCGGTCAGCGAGCGCTGAGTCAGATTGCGCGCGGTCTGCAGCAGCGAGGCGGCCAGCGTCACCGGTATCCACAGAAGGCTGAAGCTCACGCGCCACGATCCCGAAGAAAAAGCACCTCGATGCTTTGGACTGCCGCGCGGCGCTAGGCAAATCGCCCGATGAGGGGTAGGTATGCGTCATCAGCGAGGCAGAATTGTCGCCCGCCGTCTCGAAAATGCCTCAAGCGTCGCGTTGAAGCCCTCGACCCCGCCAAGACAGGTTCAAGACCCCAGCCGATGATCGCACTTCGCCTCGCCGCCGGCGCAACCCTCGCCTCGCTCCTCGCTGCAGCCGCCCCGGCGCTGGCCGGCACGAGCGTGGTCGTCGACGCCTCGAGCGGCGCCGTCTTGTCGAGCGAGAACCCGACGCAAGCCTGGCATCCGGCCTCCACTACCAAGATGATGACGCTCTACCTCGCACTCAAGGCGGTGCGCGAGGGCAAGATCGGGCTGGAGACCGCGATCCCGGCCTCGAAGCGGGCCGCCAGCCAGCCGCGGGTCAAGGTCTACATCAAGGCCGGCCAGGAGATCACGCTCGACAACGCCATGCGCATCATGATGGTGAAGTCGGCCAACGACATCGCCTATGTCATCGCCGAAGGTGTCGGCGGCGATGTCGAGACCTTCGTCTCGATGATGAACGCCGAGGCCCGGCGGCTCGGCATGAACGATACCCATTTCGTCAATCCGAACGGCTGGCACCATCCCGACCAGCAGAGCAGCGCCCGCGACCTCGCCGTGCTCGCCATGGCATTGATGAGCGAGTTCGGCCGCTACTCCGACTACTGGAACACCGGCGCGGTCCAGCTCGGCAAGCAGGTGCTGAACAACACCAACGGCCTCGTCGGCCGCTATTACGGCATCAGCGGCATGAAGACCGGCTTCGTCTGCGCTTCCGGCTTCAACGTCGTCACCACTGCGACGCGCAATGGCCGCACGCTGATCGCAGTCGTCATGGGCGCCAGCTCCGGCGCGGAGCGCACCGTCAAGGCGGCGCAACTTCTCGATGACGGCTTCGGCAAATGGGGCGGCTTCGGCGGCGGCAACATCGACAACATGCCGTCCGGCAATGGCGGTCGCGCCTACAGCATCTGCGACAGCGTCCGTCGCGGCGGCCATGCGCTCGGCGACGATGCCGAGACCTCCGGCCCGATCTCCTTCATCTCGACGAACCACGGCGTCGGCGGCAATGCCGAAGGCACTTCCGACCGCTTCGCCGTGGCCGTGCCCCAGGGTGGCTCCTCCGGCTCGGTGCTGACGCGCTCGCCCTCCGGCCGCGTCACGCTCGGCCCGCGCGCCAAGTTCGAGCCCATTCAGGTTTCCTTCGGCCGTTCGCCCGGCTCGGCCTCGGCGCCGCTCGCCGCCAACGTCGTGGCGAAGCCCGATACCCAGGTCGCGCGTGAGACGATCCAGCCTGGTGCACCGGTCGCAGCCGGGCTCACCGCCGGCAACCGCACCTTCTCGCGCAACGGTGGGATCCCGCCCTCCTCCTCCGCCTTCGCGCCGGTTGCGCCCACGCGGGAGGAGACGCCCGCGGCGGCCGCCCTGGGCTCGGGCCCGATGCGCTTGCAGGGCGCGATCCAGCCTGGCGCCGCGACGCCCGCCAGCCTGCGCCCCGGCGCTGCCGCCGGCATCAAGGCCGCGAACAAGCCGGCCGCCAAGCCGCTGCTGACCAAGCCGAAGCAGGAGAAGGCTGACGCGGCCAAGGCCAAGCCCAGCCAGGCTCAGGCCAAGCCGCTCGCCAAGCCGCCGGCCCGGCCGGGCGCGAAGCCCGCTGCCAAACCGGACGTCAACAAGCCCGACGCCTGATCCGCCGGCGTAACGTGCAGGAGCGCAGTGCATCCTCGGTTCAGCACGGCCTCGCGCTGGCGCTAGCCTCCGCCGCCGCCTTCGGCACCAACATCGTCAGCGCCCAGCTCGCCGGCCATGCCGGGCTAAGCGGCCCGCTCATCGTCTTCTACCGCGTCTTCCTGATGCTGGCGCTCGTCATCGGCGTAGCCTTCCTCTGGCGCGCCAGCCTCGCCGTTCCGCGTCATCGCTGGCCGGCGCTCGCCCTCTTCGGCATCAGCACGGCACTGACCGCCTGCGCCTATCTCTCCTCGGTCTCCTTCCTGCCGATCACGGTGGCGGCCGTGGTCTTCTATACCTTCCCCATTCTGATCGTGCTCGCCGAGCCGCTCTTCACCCCGGCCCGCTTCAGCCTCGACCGGATCGTGATCGCGCTCCTCGCCTTCCTCGGCGTCGCCATGGTGGTCGGGCCTGACTGGCATGGGCTCGACCCGCGCGGCTTGGCGCTCGCACTCGCCGCGAGCGTGCTGGCCGCGGTCCAGTTCTTCTCGGCGGCGCGCTGCGGCGACACCGGCACCGTGCCGAAGCTGTTCTGGTCGCATCTCGTCATCCTGCCGGTGACGCTGGCGATCCTCGCCCTCACCGGCCTGTTCCAGCCGCCTTCGGCCCTGATGCTCGCGCCGATCGCGGTCGCCATTACGATCGGCGGCTATCTGATCGGCTTCCTGCTGCAGGTGCTGGCGCTCGCCCGCGTCGCACCGGGACCGGCAGCACTCGCCTTCTGCGCCGAGCCGGTCTTCGCCGTCGCGATCGCCGCGGTCTTCCTCGGCGAACGGGTCGGCTCGCTGCAATATGCCGGCGGAGCCCTTGTCGTCGCCGCGATCATCGCCAATGTAATATTGGAACAAAAGCGAGCCCGCCGATTGCCGGCGGTGGCCGTGCCAGGAACCTGACCACCAATGTCCGAGCAGCCCGTCCGTCCCGAGCCGATCCCGCTGACGCTGCTGACCGGTTTCCTTGGCGCCGGCAAGACCACCCTGCTCAACCGCCTGCTCAAGGATCCGGCCCTCGCCGACACGGTCGTGCTGGTCAACGAGTTCGGCGAGATCGGCCTCGACCACCTCTTCGTCGAAGGCATCGAGGACGGCATGATCCTGCTTGCCTCGGGCTGCCTGTGCTGCACCATCCGCGACGACCTGATCGTCACGCTCGAGGACCTGCTGCGCCGGCTCGACAATGGCCGCGTCGCGCCGTTCCGGCGGCTGGTGATCGAGACCACCGGCCTCGCCGATCCCGCGCCGGTCCTCAACGTGCTGATCAACCACCCCTATCTCGCCATGCGCTTCAAGCTCGACGGCGTCGTCACGCTGGTCGACGCGGTCAATGGCATGGCGACGCTCGACGCCCATCCCGAGGCGCTCCGCCAGGTGGTCGCGGCCGACCGGCTGGTGCTGACCAAGACCGACATCGCAACCGACGCAGATGCGGTCGCGGCGCTGCGCAAGCGCCTCGGTGAGCTCAACCCTGGCATCGCGATCCTCACTCCTGACGCCCCCGCCGAGGCGATCGTCGGCGCTGGCCTCTACGACATCGCAGAGCGCCCGGACGAGTTGCGGCGCTGGCTCGCGGCCGAAGTCCTGGATGGTCACCATCACGATCACGACGATCATGACCACGCCCACGGCCATCACCACCATGGCGGCCACGGCCATCATCACCACGACGTCAACCGCCACGACGCCAGTATCCGCGCCTTCACGCTGACGGCGGAGGCGCCGATCCGCGAGGCGACCTTCGATCTGTTCTGGACCCTGCTGCGCTCGACCCATGGCGTGAAGCTGCTGCGGCTGAAGGGGCTGGTCGCCCTCGCCGAGCATCCCGAGGGACCGCTATTGGTCCATGCCGTCCAGCAGATCCTGCATCCGCCGGTGCTGCTGCCGGCCTGGCCCGATGCCGACCGGCGCTCTCGCCTCGTCTTGATCGTCAAGGACCTGGAGGAGGAGACCGTCGCCCGGCTCTGGTCGGCTTTCCTCGGCCGGCCCGCTTCGGCTCAGGCCGAGGCTCATCACCACCATCACGCCTGAGAGGCGCGCCGGCGCGCTTCTTGGTTCGTCATGCGCAGACCCCTGCCCCGCCCGCGCCCACGTGCCGATCCGGCACGAAAGCGCACCGAAGCGGGGCGAGCCGCGAAAGGGCTGCGCCATGCCGAACCTCGCGTCCCAGGCTGCGCCAAGCCAGATGGCGCCAAAGCAGCTTGCCGTGCTCACCGGCCCGGCCGGTCTATCGATCGAGCGTCGCACGCTCGCCACCTGCGCGGCCATCGAAGCCGAATGGCGCGATCTCGCCAGCCGCGCCATCGAGTCGAACCCGTTCTTCGAGCCGGATTTCGCCCTGCCTGCAGCCCAACATCTCGTCGACTTCCGCGACGCGCCGGTTCTGCTGGTCTGGCACGGCACAGCTTCGTCGCGGCGCCTGCTCGGCTTCATTCCCGCCCGGCCGCAACGCCGGCTGCTCGGCCATGACGAGCTGATCGGCTGGAGCAATCCGCGCCTCGGCATCGCCACGCCGCTGATCGACGCGGATCAGGTGGAACGCGTCATCGCAGCCCTGCTTCACGCGCCCGGGCGCTGGGGCCTTGCCAATACGCAGAACCTGCAGCTGCATCGCCTCGATCTCAACGGGCCGTTCCTGCGCAATGTCCTGCAGGTAGCCGAACACACCGGCCACGACGTCTCGATCGGGCCGATACCGGCGCCCGCAGTCACCCCGGGCGTTCCGGCTCTCCCCGCCCTCCGCCATGGCCTGTCACGCCATGGCAAGCTCACCTTCGCCGAATCGAGCTCGCGCCAGGAGCTGCGCGACATGATCGAACTCCATCTGGCGCTCGAAGCTTCGGGCTCGCTGGCACGTGCGGGTGCCGCCGCGCTTCAGGACATCCGCGAGAGCGCCTTCCTGCGCGCCATGACCCGCAATCTCGCCCGCAGCCATCGCTGCCGGGTCGGCCTGCTGAGCCTCGACGACAAGCCGGTCGCCGGCGCAATTTTCATCGGCAAAGGCTCGCGCCTCTGGCTCTATTCCGGCGTCGAGGACGACCGCTTCGCCAGCTTCGCCCCACTGGCGCAGCTCGTCGCCTGGTTCAGCCGGCGCAGCCGCCAGCGTGAGATCGTCGGTGAAGTGCCCGGCCCGCATGTCGTCACGGCACCGCAGCGTCTCGGCAGCGCCCGGCTCACCGTCACGGCGGCGGCCGCGCGCCGCGCGCCGCTCGTCATCCGGCGTCGCGCAGCAGCCGCCTGATGATCTTGCCGGTGGTGGTCATCGGCAATTCCTGGCGGAACTCGATCTCACGCGGATATTCATGCGCGGCCAGCCGCTCACGCACGAAGCCCTGGATCTCCGCGATGAGTTCCTTCGACGGCGCGCAGCCCGCCTTCGGCACGATGAAGGCCTTGACGATCTCGGTGCGCAGCGCGTCGGGCTTGCCGACCACCGCCGCGAGCGCCACCGCCGGGTGGCGCAGCAGGCAATCCTCGATCTCGCTCGGCCCGATCCGGTAGCCCGACGAGGTGATCACGTCGTCATCGCGGCCGACGAAGCGGATATAACCGTCCGCATCCTGCGAACCCTGGTCGCCCGTCGTCATCCAGTCGCCGATGAACTTGGCCTGCGTGGCCTCCGGCTTGCGCCAGTAATGCAGGAACATCACCGGGTCGGGCCGGCGCACCGCGATCTGCCCCTCCTCCTCCGGCTCGCAGATGCTGCCATTGGGCCGGATCACCGCGACCTCGTGCCCCGGTACCGCCTTGCCGATGAAGCCGGGCTTGACCACTCCGATTTCGGCGCAGGAGGCGAGCACCAGATTGCACTCGGTCTGGCCGTAGAACTCGTTGATGGTGAGGCCGAGCTTTTCACGGCCCCAGGCCAGCGTCTCGGCGCCGAGCGACTCGCCGCCCGAGGCGACCGTGCGCAGCTTGAGGTCATAGCGTCCGCGCGGATTCTCCACGGCCCGCAGCATGCGTAGTGCCGTCGGCGGGATGAAGCAGTTGCGCACCCCGACATCCGCCATCAGCTGGAACGCCTCGTCGGGATCGAACTTCGCCGTCGGCCGCGCCACGATAGGCACGCCGTGATGCAGCGCCGGCAGGAGGTTGTTGAGCAGCCCGCCGGCCCAGGCCCAGTCCGCCGGCGTCCAGATCAGATCGCCCAGTTGCGGCAGGAATTCATGCGGCATCTCCATGCCCGGCAGATGGCCGAGCATCACCCGGTGCCCGTGCAGCGCGCCCTTGGCGTTGCCGGTGGTGCCGGAGGTGTAGATCATCAGCGCCGGATCGTCCGGTCCGCTGTCGACCGGTGCGAAATCCTCGGTTTCGGCTTCGAGCAGACGATCGAGCCCCTCGGCCCGTCCTTCCGACCCGTCGGCCGAGATCACCACCTCCAGCTCCGGCAGAGGCTCTTCGATCTGGCCGAGCTTGGCGAGACCGGCAGAATTGCTCACCAGAGCCTTCGCCCCGCAATCACGCAGACGGTAAGACAGCGCATCGGCTCCGAACAGCGCCGCCAGCGGCACCGCGATCGCGCCCAGCTTATAGGCCGCCAGATGCGCGATCGGCACCAGGCGTCCCTGTGGAAGCAGGATAGCGACCCTGTCGCCTTCGCCGACACCGCGCCGGCGCAGCGCATTGGCCAACCGGTTCGACTGCGCCCGCAACTCGCCATAGCTGACCGGCACCACAGACCAGTCCGGCTCGATTTCCAGGATCGCGACCTTTCCCGGGTCGATCGCAGCCCAGCGATCGCAGCAATCGACGCCGATGTTGTAACGCTCCGGAATCTGCCAGCGAAAGGCGGCACGCAGGCGCTCATAGTCACGGATATCGGGGAGCATGCGGCAGGCCCAAAATGACAGATTGAGCATGCGCCGATCGGCGCATGCTCTCGCGAAGCGGTGCACGATAGGCGAAGCCCAAAGCCGCTGTCACCTTGGCCTAAAGTAAACCAGCGAGCCGTTCAAAATGCCCGCTCGGCCTCCGCCGGCAGGAAGCCCTCGGCGAAGGCATTGCCGGCCTTCGCCTTGTCCTTGAACGGGAAAGTCAGCGCGATCTGGTCGAGCGCCTTCTGCCAGCGCGTCTTGTCGATGCCGCCGAAGCCGTTCGCCTTGACATTGGGCGTCATCACATAGTGGTCGAGCGCCATCGTCAGGCGCTCCAGCTCGATCTCGGCCCGGGCGCCCTCATTGCGCTGGAGCACGCCGGCGATCGCTGCCCGCGGATCGGCGACCACATCCCGAACGCTGCGGGTGATCGCCCGCAGCAGGCCGCGCACCGCCTGCGGCTTCTCGGCCAGCAGCTTCGGCGAGACGATGACGGCATTGCCATATAATTCGACACCGTGGTCGGCCATCAGCAGGGTGACGATGTCGTCGGCCGGCACGCCGCGCGCCTTCATGTTGACCACCGAGGTGTGGGCGAAACCGAAGATCGCGTCGAGCTCCCCGGAAGCCAGCATCGGCTCGCGAACCGTGAAACCGATATTCTCCAGCTTGATCTTGGCATCGTCGATGCCGTTGACCTTCTTGAACACCGGCCATTGCGCGAAGGCCCCGTCCGCGGCAGGCGCGCCGAGCTTCTTGCCTTCGAGACTCCGGGGATCAGCGCTGATCCCGCGGCTCTTGCGCCCGACGATCGCGAAGGGTGGCCGATCGTAGACCGTCATCACCGCCTTGAGATCGACGTTCGGGTTCTCGTCGCGGAAGCGGATCAGCGAGTTCACATCGCCGAATCCGGCATCGAAGCCGCCGGTCGCGATCCGCGGCACGGCCTCGCGCGAGCCCGTGCCGGGCTCGATCGTGACATCGAGCCCCTCATCACGGAAATAGCCCTTGTCCAGCGCGATGAGGAACAGTGCCGCCGGTCCCTCGAAACGCCAGTCGAGCGTGAACTTGAGCGGCGTCGCGGCTGCAGCAGTTCGAACAAATCCCGCCGACGCGACCAGTGCGCCTCCGGCGAGAATGCGCCCGAACCCGCGCCGGGACAGCGGCGCGTCAAGCGGGGGCATGGCAGCGGACATGGCAAGCTCCGGAACGACCACAGCCGATACGGGCGAAAGCGCCTCCTGGCGGTGCTCGACGAACAGCGCAGAAACGCAATGCAACCAAGAACCTCCCTAACCGGCAGGTCAAGCGCCAAGAGGGCGAGATCGCGGCGAATTCGCGGAAATGGTTACGTTTTTCTGCGGCAGAGTTCCAGGAGTCACAGCGGCAGCGCCCCGTCGGTCTTGACCTCTTCCATCACCGCATAGGTCCGCGTCTCACGCACCGCCGGCAGCGCCAGCAGCACCTCGCCGAGGAAGCGGCGATAGGCGTTCATGTCGGCGACGCGGGTCTTGACCAGATAGTCGAAGCCGCCGGCCACCATATGGCATTCCAGCACCTCCGGCGCCCGCTTCACTGCGGCGGCAAAGCGCTCGAAGGCGTCGGGCGTCGTCTTGTCGAGATAGACCTCGACGAAGACCAGGAGATGCAGGCCGAGCTTCACCGGATCGAGCGTCGCGCGATAGCCGGTGATGTAGCCCTCGCGCGCCAGCCGCTTCAGACGCTCGCCCGTCGCGGTCGGCGACAGGCCGACCTTCTCCGCGAGTTCGACGCCGGCGGCGCGACCATCGTTCTGGAGCAAGGCGAGCAGGCGCCGGTCGGTCCGATCCAGAGCCGCAGTATTCTCTGACATCTGATGATCCTACGGGATTTATCGCTATATAATCGCTGAAATCTCCATTGATATCCAGCTCACTTGCGATGATTCTGCAGATCATCCCGCCGCCAAGATCCGGAGCCCTTTCCATGGCCGCCCCCGCCCCGCGACCTGCCGTCGACACCGCGCCCGTCTTCCACGCGCCCTATGTCGAGGACGATGCCGCGATCGCCGGCCGCCTGCTCTCCGGCGGGCGCCGCGATCCGTTGGCCAAGGCCAGGATCGACGCTCGCGCCACCTCGCTGGTCGACGCGATCCGCACTCGCAAGGTCGGTCTGGGCGGCATCGAGGAGTTGCTGCGCGAGTACTCGCTCTCGACCAAGGAGGGCCTCGCGCTGATGGTGCTGGCCGAGGCGCTGCTGCGCGTGCCCGACGCCGCCACCGCCGACCGGCTGATCGAGGACAAGCTCGGCCAGGGCGACTTTGCCCATCACGAATCCAAGTCGGACGCCTTCCTGATCTCGGCCTCGTCCTGGGCGCTCGGCATCACCGCCCGCATCATCCAGCCCGGCGAGACCCCGACCAGCATCATCGGCAACCTCTCCAAGCGCCTCGGCCTGCCTGCCGTGCGCACCGCGACGCGCCAGGCGATGCGCGTCATGGGCAACCATTTCGTCCTCGGCCAGACCATCGAGGAGGCGCTGAAGCGCGCCCGTTCCGGGTCGGGCAAGCTCTACCGCTACTCCTTCGACATGCTCGGCGAAGGCGCCCGCACGCAAGCCGACGCCGACCGCTATTACGCCTCCTATGCCGACGCGATCGACGCCATCGGCCGCTCGGCCGGCAACGACAAGCTGCCGAACCGCCCGGGCATCTCGGTCAAGCTCTCGGCGCTGCATCCGCGCTACGAGGCGACCAATCGCGAGCGCGTCCTGGCCGAGCTCACCCCCAAGGTGATCGAGCTCGCCCGCCAGGCCAAGACATACGACCTCAACTTCACCGTCGACGCCGAGGAGGCCGACCGGCTCGAGCTCTCGCTCGACGTCATCGCCGCGGTGATGGCCGACACCTCGCTCGCCGGCTGGGACGGTTTCGGCCTCGCCATCCAGGCCTATCAGAAGCGCGCCGCGGCGGTGATCGACCACATCGCCGCCCTCGCCGAAACCTATGACCGCCGCCTGATGGTCCGCCTGGTCAAGGGCGCCTACTGGGACACCGAACTGAAGCGCGCCCAGGAGCGCGGCCTGCCCGACTATCCGGTCTTCACCCGCAAGGCGATGACCGACCTGAACTACGAGGCCTGCGCCAAGCAGCTCCTGGCGCTGCGCCCGCGCATCATTCCGCAATTCGCCACCCATAACGCGCTGACCGTCGCGACCGTCGCCGAACTCGCCGGCGACGCCGAGAATTTCGAGTTCCAGCGCCTGCACGGCATGGGCGAGGCGCTGTATGAGCGCCTGCTGCAATCGGATTCCGGTTTCGCCTGTCGCACCTATGCGCCCGTCGGCGGCCATCAGGACCTGCTCGCCTATCTCGTCCGCCGCCTGCTCGAGAACGGCGCCAACTCCTCCTTCGTCTCGGTCTCCGGCGATCCCGACGTCCCGGTCGCGCAGCTATTGGTGCCGCCGGCCGACATCATCGGCTCGCCGAGCGCGGCGCGGCATCGCCGCATCCCGCTGCCGGCCGAGCTCTTCGGCCCGTCCCGCCGCAACTCCGCCGGCGTCGAGCTTGGCGATGCGGAAAGCCTTTCAACCCTGCTCGCAGAGATCCACGCCGCCGCGGCCAAGCCCGTGCCGGACGCCGTGCCGCTGATCGACGGCAAGCCCGGCACCGGCAGCACCCGCGACGTGCTCTCGCCGATCGACGGCAAGCCGGTCGGGCGCGTCACCGAGGGCGACGCCGCCAGCGCCGAGAAGGCGATGACCGCCGCCAGGGCCGGCTTCCACGCCTGGAACGCGACGCCCGCCCGCAACCGCGCCGCCTCGCTGCGCCAGGCCGCCGACCTGATGGAAGCGCGCCGCGGCCCGATCCTGGCGTTGCTCCAGTCCGAGGCCGGCAAGACGCTGGACGACGCCATCGCTGAGCTGCGCGAGGCCGTCGACTTCCTGCGCTATTACGCTGCAGAGGCCGAAGCGAAGTTCGCGGTGCCGACCGCGCTTCCCGGCCCGACCGGCGAGGACAACCGCCTGATCCTGCGCGGCCGCGGCCCCTTCGTCTGCATCGCGCCCTGGAACTTCCCGCTCGCGATCTTCGTGGGCCAGGTCGCCGCCGCGCTGGTCGCCGGCAACAGCGTCGTCGCCAAGCCGGCGCCGCAGACCCCGCTGATCGCCGCGCTCGCCGTGCGCCTCCTCCACGAGGCCGGCATCCCCAGGACCGCGCTGCACTTCGCCCCCGGCGACGGCAAGCTCGGCGCGGCGCTGGTCGCGCACAGGGACGTCGCCGGCGTCGCCTTCACCGGCTCGACCGCGACCGCCCGCGCCATCAACCGGACGCTGGCCAACAAGGACGGCCCGATCGTCCCGCTGATCGCCGAGACCGGCGGCCTCAACGCCATGATCGTCGACGCCACCGCTTTGGCCGAGCAGGTCGCCGACGATGTCGTGCTCTCCGCCTTCCGCTCGGCCGGCCAGCGGTGCTCGGCGCTGCGCCTGCTCGTCGTGCAGGAGGATGTCGCCGACAAGATGGTCGAGATGATCGAGGGCGCCGCCAGCGAGCTCACTTTGGGCGACCCGCGCCAGATCGAGACCCATGTCGGCCCGGTGATCGACCAGGCCGCCAAGGAGCGCCTCGACGCCCATATCGCCGCGATGCGCTCCGCCGGCCGCGTGGCCTATGCCGGCAAGACGCCTTCTCTGCCCGGCACCTTCGTCGCCCCGCACATCATCAGGCTCGACAAGGTCGCGGATCTTGCTGCCGAGCATTTCGGCCCGGTGCTGCATGTCGTGCGCTGGAAAGCAGGCCAGCTCGACAAGGTCCTCGCCGAGATCGAGGCGACCGGCTACGGCCTGACCTTCGGCCTGCATTCGCGCATCGAGGCCACGGTCGAGCTGGTCGTCGACCGGCTCTCGACCGGCAACATCTATGTCAACCGCAACATGATCGGCGCGGTCGTCGGCGTGCAGCCCTTCGGCGGCCACGGTTTGTCGGGCACCGGCCCCAAGGCCGGCGGCCCGAACTACCTGCCGCGCTTCGCCACCGAGCAGACGGTGACGATCAACACCGCGGCGGCGGGCGGGAACGCCTCGCTGATCGCGATGGGAGAGTAGCCTCCTTCTCCTCTCGGGGGAGAAGGTCCGGCAGGGGATGAGGGCCCGAGACGCGGCGCGGCCCTCATCCGTCAGCGCTTCGCGCTGCCACCTTCTCCCCCGAGGGGAGAAGGGTTCCCCGCGCCCCTACTCCGCCGCCCTTGCCGCCGCCTGCTTCAGCCGGGCGAGCGCTTCCTCGGCCCCGGCCTTCACCGCCGGATCCGTCACCTGCCCCTCGGCCGCGACCCGCTCGGCCAGCGCCGCGACGCTGAACTCGCCGCCGCCGGCTGCGAGCTTCAGCACCGCGTTCGACAGCACGTTCGGCCAATAGGCCGCGCCGCCCTTGGCCAGCCCCTTGGCCTTGCGGCCCTCGAATTCCTTGGTGAGCTGTTCGGGGGTTTTTCTGGCCATGGCGCTGGGCTTTCGCTGAATCGGGTCTGAGCCGAGCTTATAGCAGCCTGCCGGCAAAGAGCGCGGGCCTCTCCCTCCTCCGTCATGGTCGGGCTCGTCCCGACCATCCACGTCTTGCGCCGCCGATCGCGGACGCTCCGGTCAAGAATGGCCTCCCGATACCCTGTCGAAGCCGGGCAAAGACGTGGATGGTCGCCACAAGGGCGACCATGACGAGAGAGGTGCTCTCCCGGTGCCCGCCTATCTCTCGCTCCGCAGCGAAATCGCCTCGATCCTCACCTCATGCTGCGCGACCCGCCGCTCCGCCTCCTCCCAGGCCGCATCGGCGGAGAAGCCGGCGAGGCGCAGGCCGAGCGCTTCCTTCAAGGTGGCGCGCTCCGCGTCGCTGAAGCAGGTCCGCAGGAAGGTGGTGGCGCAATGCTCGCCATTCGGCCCGACGCAGGCCTTCGCCCGGCGGCAGTCCGGCAGGGTGCAGAGATAGCGCCAGCATTCCAGCCGCGTCGCCACATTGCGCATCACGATCGGCCGCTGGCGCTGGAAGCGCTCGAACTCCTCTTTCGTCGCGCCGCGATGGTCGGGATTACGGGGCATGGGGTGTCCTCCAATTAGCCTCCTTCTCCCCTCGGGGGAGAAGGTCCGGCAGGGGATGAGGGCGGGACGACCGGGTGAGCGCTGAGCGTCGGGCTGAACTTCCCTCATCCGTCAGCGCTTCGCGCTGCCACCTTCTCCCCCGAGGGGAGAAGGAAGAAACCCAAGCTTGTCCCCGCCCGCAGGCTCACCCTGCGGGCGTTATGCTGATGAGGGGCAGCGGAGCGCCGCGAGGCGCTGGTTGGTGATCCGCTTCCGTGAGCTACGGCAGCGGCGCGGATGGATTGAGCCACCATCCGCACGCCCCGTGGCGCTCCGCCAGGCGGCGATTTGAAAACTCCGGGCCGCGCTTCTGTCGCACCGGCGTCAGCCGGCGCGGTCTAGCGAGCTCCTCGCGCAGGGATCGTAGTGTCCCCAGGTCGGTCCCCGAAGCCTCCCGGGAGCGAGGCGCAACCCTCGCCCGCAGGCGCCGCACCCACCCCGCCAAACGACATGCCTCCGGTCGGCCGCCCCTCGGGGATGGGATGCGGCGGAGTATACGGGAGGTTCGGAGGGCGGGGATAAGGTCGCGGTTTATCCCCGTTTGCTGGGGGCGCCTGACTACTGCAGCAACAGCATTCCGCTGGGGCACCGAGCACTATTATGGCAGTGGATTACTAAGCCGCGAGCAGTTCGCCGAGCTCAGCGCCGCTTTACAGCAGGTTGAAGGCCGCTTCATCCTCTCGCTCAACGACGTGCCCGAAGTGCGCGAGCTCTTCGCCTGGGCCTCGATCGAGACGGTCGAACTCAACTACCAGGCGGGCGGAACGGACAACGCCAGGCAGGTAAGAGAGCTCATAATTGGAGGGTGCCGTGATCAAGAACGTTGCCTGGGCAATCGGAGGCCTAACGATTGGGATCGTCGCTTGCCTGGCGCTTGCGGTTTCAATGGCAAGCTTCGGCGGATGCGGCGGTAAGGAGAAAGAGTTCCTTGAGCTGCCGCTCGGCAGGTGCACGGAATTTTGGCTAAACCGATATCAGCAGTTGCTCGCAGGATGGTTGGCGCTGGTGCTGGCCGCAGTTGGCACCCGGGTCCTGATGCTGCAGACGCAGATTTTGAAGCGTCAGGCCAATGTGGCTGAGGCCGCTCAGCACCAGGAGGCCTACGCTCACCTGGAGAAGTATAGCAACGCTGGCCAAGATCTCGCTTTTTTTCAGCAGCTGCCGCCCAATGCGCTATCGCGATTGCCGACGATCGATCCTGATGCTGCTGCCGCCCTTGACCTGGACGGGCCTGGGGGGTGGTCGGCACGTGTCGGTATGTGTCTAAGTCAGATGGCAGAGCTTCGCAGGTTTCAACCCGTAGGCGCTGCAATCGCACAGGAATGGAGCGACACCGCAGAACTTCTCCGGGCCGCCCAGAACACGCTGCACGACATCTCGGTGGCTTGGGACGCGTTCAGCCGTCGCCCGATAGGGGGACCGCCTCGCCGTCGCCCGGGATTGGACGGCGACGTTGACCCGGCAGAAGAGCTGCGACAGATCGAGGCAGAAAGACAACGAGAACGGCAGGCCGCTCGCCAAACCCTGGAGATCGAGATCAATAAGGTCCCGGCCAACTTCTTTGACGATCTGTACAAAACCGGCGTGGCACTCGACAGTTCGGTGCGAGAGCAGATGAAGCTCCGCAGTTCCATCGCGGCGGAGCTGCTGGCCGAGGTGCTTCCGCCCAAGTCTCGAAGCATTCTGCGAAGGTAGGTAGAATGTGCGGCCGCTTCAGCCAAGCCTACACTTGGGGCGAGATCTACGCCTTCAGCCAGCCGCTCACCGTTCCGGCCGAGCCAGCTCGGAACCAGCAGGCGCGCTACAATATCGGCCCGACGACGCTGATCGACGTCATCGTCAAGACGCCGGCTGGCCGCGAGATCTGGAAGGTGCGCTGGGGGTTGATCCCGCCCTGGCACAAGGGCACGGCGAAGCAGATCAAGCCGCACATCAATTCGCGCATAGAGGGCGTCGATACTAACGGCCTGTTCAAGCGCGCCTACGTCAAGAACCGCTGTATCATCCCGGCAAGCGGTTCTATGAATGGACAGGGCCGGACGGCGATAAAACACCCCACTATATCAGCGCCAAGGACGGCACGATCCTCGCCTTCGCCGGCATCTGGGAGCGTTGGCGCGACGACAGTGGGGAGGAAGTGATCAGCGCCAGCATCATCACCCGCGAGGCCGACCGCTTCATGTCGAAGATTCATGACCGCATGCCGGCGATGCTTCACCCCGACGACTTCGATGCCTGGCTCGACGGCTCGGCTGGCAAGGAGATCCTGATGAGGGCGCCGCCGGAGCTACAGGAGTGGATCGTCAACAAGCGGATGAACAAGACCGGCGTCGGCGACGACGATCCCGCTACAGCCGAGCCGGTTGAACCGGCGGAGTCACCGCCGCGGCCGAACCCGCCGGCGCAGGGATCGCTATTTTAGTCGAACGCACGCCGGCGATCACGCCTTCTCTCCTGCAGCGAACCGGGGCTTCTATGACTCTTGTGGTGATTTGGAAAACGAACAAGGGGATCGGCGTCATCGCAGATAGCCGATTTGGTAGCGAGGCCGAGACCGTATCGACCGCTGGACCCAAGATTTTTGCCACGGCGATTGTGCTGAACCGATCGAGGGACGGCAGCAAGCGTCGTCTTCCTAGCATGGGCTTTGCCTTCGCGGGGCATACACCCAGCGGCCAGATTACAAACGCATTGGCTTCAACCTGCCTTCAGAATTTGGCGGTGTATGAATTCGATGACGGGCCTACTGTTGAGGATGTCGCCAATCTTTACGCGCGCTGCGGGGTACTCGCCATAAACAACTTTCGCAAATGGCAGGCACGCGACAGCTGGTGTTTTGAAGCCGTCGTTTTCGGGCGCGATACTCCAAGCTCCGCCTCGAGAGCCTACGTCCTAGATTTTAAGATCGGGGGCGATGGCAACGCAAAATGTGTTCCAGAGGAGATTGATTTCTCAGTCCACGGCCTCATGCTTCTCGGAGACGGTACGGACCAGGTTCGCGACATCGTTGCTCGCGCGAAACCCAACGAGGTAGTGGTCCCTTCGAAGATTCTGCAGGCTGTGATTGACGATCCGTCCGTGCCAAGCGTCGGAGGCTTTCAGCAGGCCGCGCTCGCGGCGGTCGACGGAGTTGAGCTGCACCCCAGCTGGTCGTCATTCTGGCGCCAAACGCCCGACGAACTGAAGTCTTTCTTGGGCTCCACAGAGCGGGTTGTCGAATTTCGTCTGATGGGATTTGACCTGAGCGATATCGGTAGCGTCGGCGGATACTCCCCTACCGCGAACCACTTTGCACCGTAGACCAGCCGCTTCCTCGAGCGTTCCGAGAAAACGATCTGTTGCCATTTGATCGTTCGCTCGATGCCATTTGATCGTTCGCGTGACATATCCCCTCCCGCTTGACTCCCCTCCCCCTCCCATCCTACGCCCATCGACGGGACACGCCGCCCCAACGCGGCGCGCCCATCTGTAAGGATGGAGACATCGATGGCGAATACGATTCCGGCAGCGCGCCCGCGCGTGCCGCATTTCTCGTCCGGCCCCTGCGCCAAGCGCCCCGGCTGGACCCTCAAGGCCCTTGGTGACGCAGCGCTCGGCCGCTCGCACCGCGCCAAGATCGGCAAGGACAAGCTCAAGCTCGCGATCGACCTGACGCGCGAGGTGCTTGATATCCCGGCCGATTACCGCATCGGCATCGTGCCGGCCTCCGACACCGGCGCCGTCGAGATGGCGATGTGGTCGATGCTTGGCGCCCGCGGCGTCGACATGGTCGCCTGGGAAAGCTTTGGCGAGGGCTGGGTCACCGATGTCGCCAAGCAGCTCAAGCTGGCGGATGTGCGCACCTTCACCGCCCCCTATGGCGAACTGCCGAACCTGAAGAAGGTCGACACGAAAAACCGCGACGTCGTCTTCACCTGGAACGGCACGACCTCGGGCGTGCGCGTCGTCGACGCCAGCTGGATCGCCGATGACCGCGAGGGGCTGACGATCTGCGACGCGACCTCGGCCGCCTTCGCCCAACGCCTCGACTGGCCGAAGCTCGATGTCGTCACCTTCTCCTGGCAGAAGGTGCTCGGCGGCGAGGCCGCGCATGGCATGATCGTGCTCTCGCCCCGCGCGGTCGAGCGGCTCACGACCTACAAGCCGGCCTGGCCGCTGCCAAAAATCTTCCGCATGACCTCGGGCGGCAAGCTCTCCGAGGGCATCTTCGCCGGCGAGACGATCAACACGCCGTCCATGCTCGCGGTCGAGGATTATCTCGATGCGCTGGCCTGGGCCAAGAAGGTCGGCGGGCTCGACGGCCTGGTGAAGCGCGCCGACGGCAATGCCCGCGTCATCGCCAAGTTCGTGCGCGAGAACGACTGGATCGACTTCCTCGCGGTCAAGCCGAAGACGCGCTCGAACACCTCGGTCTGCCTGAAGTTCACCGACCCGGCGGTGACGGCGCTGCCGGCCGAGGCGCAGGCGGCCTTCGCCAAGCAGGTCGTCTCGATCATCGAGAAGGCCGGCGCCGGCTACGATCTCGGCCATTACCGCGACGCCCCTCCCGGCCTGCGCATCTGGTGCGGCGCGACCGTGCAGTCGCGCGACCTCAAGGCGCTGCTGCCGTGGATCGCGTACGCCTTCGCGGAAGCGAAGGCGGGGCTGAAGAAGGCGGCGTAACCGCGACGCGCCCCCTCTCCCCTCGGGGGAGAGGGTTGGGGTGAGGGCAGCGCGACATCTGTCGTTAGCTCTCCCTCACACGCCAGCGCCCTCGCCTACCGGCCCTCATCCGTCTCGGCTTCGCCGAGCCACCTTCTCCCCCGAGGGGAGAAGGATCGCGCCTTTCCTCATTCACGCGCCGAAACGCTCCTCGTGCAGCGCGGCGCAGCCGGAGCCATCCCCATGCCCGCACCCAAAGTCCTGATTTCCGACGCCCTCTCTCCCGCCGCCGTCCAGATCTTCAAGGATCGCGGCATCGACGTGACCTTCGATCCGAACCTCGGCAAGGACAAGGACAAGCTCGCCGCTGTGATCGGCGACTATGACGGCCTCGCCATCCGCTCGGCGACCAAGGCCACCGCCAAGCTGCTGGAGGCCGCGACCAAGCTGAAGGTGATCGGCCGCGCCGGCATCGGCGTCGACAATGTCGAGATCCCGGCCGCGACCAGCCGCGGCGTCATCGTGATGAACACGCCCTTCGGCAACTCGATCACCACCGCCGAGCACGCCATCGCGATGATGTTCGCGCTCGCCCGGCAGATCCCCTCGGCCGACGCCTCGACCCAGGCCGGGAAGTGGGAGAAGAACCGCTTCATGGGCGTCGAGATCACCGCCAAGACGCTCGGCCTGATCGGCTGCGGCAATATCGGCTCGATCGTCGCCGAGCGCGCCATCGGCCTCAGGATGCGCGTCATCGCCTTCGACCCGTATCTCTCGCCGGAGCGGGCGGTGCAGCTGGGTGTCGAGAAGGTCGAGCTCGACGAGCTGCTGAAGCGCGCCGACTTCATCACCTTGCACGTGCCGATGACGGCGATGACCAAGAACATCCTCTCGGCCGAGAACCTCGCCAAGACCAAGAAGGGCGTGCGGATCGTCAACTGCGCCCGCGGCGGGCTGGTCGACGAAGCCGCGCTGGCCGAACTGATCAAGTCCGGCCATGTCGCCGGCGCCGCCTTCGACGTGTTCTCGGTCGAGCCCGCTGAGCAGAACCCGCTGTTCGGCCTCGACAACGTCGTCTGCACGCCGCATCTCGGCGCCTCGACCAATGAGGCACAGGAGAACGTCGCACTGCAGGTCGCCGAGCAGATGAGCGACTACCTGCTCAAGGGCGCGATCACCAATGCGGTGAACTTCCCGTCGATCTCGGCGGAAGAGGCCCCCCGGATCAAGCCCTTCGTCGACCTCGCCGAAAAGCTCGGCTCCTTCCTCGGCCAGCTCACCGAAGCGCCGGTCAAGGGCATCCGCATCGAGTACGAGGGCGCGGTCGCGGGCCTGAACCTCAAGGCGATCTCGGCGGCGGCGATCACCGGCGTGCTCCGCCCCTTCCTGCCCGAGATCAACATGGTCAACTCGGCCATGGTGGCGAAGGAAAAGGGTATCGTCGTCGAGGAGCTGACCCGCGAGGTCGCCGGCAATCTCGAGAGCGTCATCCGCATCGTCGTCGAGGCCGAGGACATGCCGCGCCATGCCTCGGGCACGGTCTTCCATGACGGCAAGCCGCGCATCATCGAGATCCGCGACATCCAGGTCGACGCCGAATTCGCGCCGCACATGCTCTATGTCCGCAATGCCGACAAGCCGGGTTTCATCGGCGCCTTCGGCTCGCTGCTCGGCGGGGCCGGCGTCAATGTCGCGACCTTCAATCTCGGCCGCGACAAGCCGGGCGGCGACGCGATCTGCTATGTCGCCGTCGACGAGCCGGTCTCGGATGAACTGCTGGCCAAGATCCACGAGATCCCGATGGTGAAGCGGGCGCGGCGGCTGAGGTTCTGACGGTCGCTTCTTGGAAGCTGACGAACATTCGAAGAAGGGCGCCATCCAGGCTAAGCGTGGACTGGCGCTCTTCGGTTACGCGGTGCTGGCGCTCGGCCTGCCCCTGGCATTGATTGCCGCATCGCTTCCGGCCAACGAATACCGGGATGCGCTCGGCATCGGCGCGCTGGACTGCGATGGTCCCGCCACCATCTACATGTTTGCCGTCCCGGCCCTGCTGATCTTCGGGAGCGGCCTCGTCATCAACAGCATGGCCTGGCGCAAGCGGTGGCGCCTTGCGCTGGCGCTGGCCTGCGCCCTCATCTGCGCCGCGCTGATCGCGAATCTGACCCGCGCCATCATCCAGGACCGCGAGCAAGCGATGGCTTGCGGGTCCAGATAGCGAGACCGCCTTCGTTCGGCAGTCCAAGCGTCAAACACCCGCCGCAATCTCCCTCCCCTGTGGCGCCACCACAGGGGATTGTCCATGCCGACCCGCCGCGCCTTCGCCTATGCCTGCACCACTGCCCTCGCCTTCCTTGCTGCCTCCCCCGCCTTCGCCGACTGGGACAAGGCCAGGCTCGATGCCGGCATCAAGACGATCGAGCAGAGCACGAAAGGCCGTATCGGCGTCGGCCTGATCGACCTCAAGGACCGCAAGAGCTGGTCCTATCGCGGGGCCGAGCCGTTCCCACTGCAGAGCGTGTTCAAGCTGCCGCTCGCGATCGGCGTGCTGCAGGCGGTCGAGGCCGGCAAGTTCAAGCTCGACCAGAAGATCACCGTCACCCGCAACGATCTCTCGCTCTATCACAGCCCGCTCGCCAAGGCGTTCAAGGGCGAGCGCAACGAGTATCCGCTGCGCGAGCTCCTGACCCGTTCGACCGCCGAGAGCGACAACACCGCCGCCGACCTGCTGCTGCGCCTGATCGGCGGACCGCAGGCACTGACCGCCGTGCTCAAGGATGGCGGCGTCACCGGCATCTCGGTCGACCGCTATGAGCGCGTCTTCCAGCCGGAGATCCTCGGCCTGCCCGGCTATGGCTGGGACCAGCAGATCGACACCGCCAAATTCTACGCCGCGATCAGCTCGATCCCGGCCGCCGAGCGCAAGAAACGCCTGCAGGCAACGCTGACCGACAAGCGCGACGCCGCCTCCCCCGACGCCTCGATCGCCTTCCTCGAAGGCCTCGCCAAGGGCACCTGGCTGCGCGATCCCGCGAACGCCGCGCTGCTCGACAAGATCATGCTCGAGGCCAGGACCGGCCCGAACCGGATCAAGGCCGGCCTGCCGGCCGGCGCCCGCTTCGCCCACAAGACCGGCCTCGGACCGAGCGCCGACGGGCTCAACCATGCCACCAACGATATCGGCATCGTCACCCTGCCGGACGGGCGCCGCTTCGCCATCGCGGTCTATCTCGCCGGCGCGCAGGCCGGCGAAAAGGAGCGCGAGGCGGCTCACCGAGCGGTGGCAAAACTGGCGGTCGAAAGCCTGCGCTAGACCTCCGGCGGCGGTAGCTCACAACGAAGCTGCGACCACCGCACGGTAAAGTTGCGTTGACAAATCGGGGACAAGCCCCCATTTGTAGCACTCGATCTAGGCCGAACGAATTGGCCTGCGCCTTTGTGCGCTTTGCTGACGACATTCTCCTCATCGAAACACGCATGTGCGGTCGCCATGCGTGAACGATCACTTGCGACAAGGGAGCATGGCCATGGCCAACGGCACCGTGAAATGGTTCAACGGCACCAAGGGTTTCGGCTTCATCCAGCCGGATGATGGCGGCCAGGACGTTTTCGTCCACATCAGCGCCGTCGAGCGCGCCGGCCTGCGCGATCTGCGCGACGGCCAGAAGATCTCGTACGAGCTCGTCCAGGACAAGCGTTCTGGCAAGATGTCGGCCGATAATCTGCGCGCCGAGTGAGCTGAGACGCTGTCCAGCGTGAGAGATCAGGGATGGGCGACCGCGGATGTACCGGCGCCAGACCCACTCCAGGCAGGATAGCTGAGGAAGGGTCGGGATCAGCCCGGCCCTTTTTTGTTTCCAGAGGAAGGAAGTCCGAATGCAGGTTCTCGTCCGCGATAACAATGTCGAGCAGGCGTTGCGCGTCCTGAAAAAGAAGATGCAGCGCGAAGGCGTGTTTCGCGAGATGAAGCGGCGTTCGGCGTATGAGAAGCCGTCCGAGAGGCGCGTGCGCGAGAAGGCCGATGCCATCCGCCGGGCCCGCAAGCTTGCCCGCAAGCAGGCGCAGCGCGAAGGCCTGCTCCCGGCGCCCAAGCCGAAGCCGCGTCCGGTTCGGCCGCCGCGTCCGGCAGCAGTCGCTTCCTGATCCCAACTGGAGGAGCCGCAGCCATGGCAACCAAGGGACTCTCCGCCGAGGACGCCAAGCTTCGGGCGGAACGGAACTTCGCCAAGCTCGAGCAGCGGCGCCATGAAGCCGAGAGCGCCATGGAGGCTGTTCGTGCGGAACAGCAGGCCGTCGCCGAAAAGACGGTCAGGCTGCGCGCGCTGCGGCTCGCCAAGGAGGCTGCCGATGCACAGGCGGCGGCCGTGCAATCTGCGACGAAACAGACGGCTGCGAAGAAGCCTGCCGCCGCTCGACGCACGGTCAGGAAGGTCAGCCCCGCGCGCTGATCCAGCGGCGGCGCAACGGCAGCGCCGCCCTACCCGCTACCGCCGATATCCCAGGGCTATTTCGGCTGGCTTTCGAGCCCGGCGAGATAGGCGCTCAAGGCCCGCTCCGGCCCATGCCAGGACGCGCCCTTGCCCTGCAGCTCCGGCGCTTCCTTCCAGCCGGGCTCGATGCCGGTCATGTTCGGCAGCAGATGGGCGATGCCCTTGTGGCAGTCGATGCAGGTCTTCTCCTTCGTGACCAGATAGCGGCTATGGATATCCGCGGCGCGGCGCGTCTGCTTGGTGAAGTCCATCGCCACGGATGAATGGCAGTTGCGGCATTCCAGCGAGTCGTTCGCTTTCAGCCGGGACCATTCGTGCTTGGCGAGCTCGAGCCGCATGTCGAGGAACTTCTCGCGCGTCGAGATCGTGCCGAAAATCTTGCCCCAGACCTCCTTCGAGGCCTGCATCTTGCGGGCGATCTTGTCGGTCCAGTTGTGCGGCACATGGCAATCCGGGCAGGTCGCGCGCACGCCCGAGCGGTTGGAGAAGTGCACCGTCGACTGCAGCTCCTGATAGACGTTGTCGCGCATCTCGTGACAGGAGGTGCAGAACTTCTCGGTGTTGGTGATCTCCAGCGCCGTGTTGAAGCCGCCCCAGAAGATCACGCCGCAGACGAAGCCGCCCAGCGTCAGGAAGCCGAGCGGCAGATAGGCGCTCGGCCGGCTGATGATCCGCCAGAACACGACCACCAGGTCCCAGAGCCGCCAGAAGAGCGCCTTGAGCTTGCCCATCACCGCGCCCCGCTACGGTTTACGGCCGACATCTTGGGCGTCCTGAAAGAGATTGGGCACGAGCGGCGGCACATCGGTCTGCTGGACATGGCAGGCGGTGCAGAAATAGCGCCGCGGCGTCACGTCGGAGAGCACCTGCCCGTCGCGGTCCTGGAAATGGGTGACGCTGATCATCGGCGCGCCCGAGCCCTCGGTGAATTCGCGCTTGTGGCAGTCCATGCAGCGATTGGTGTTGAGGGTGAGCTGATAGCCGTCGATCGCGTGCGGGATCACCGGCGGCTGCTCCGGGTAGTTGCGCATGCGCCTGACGTCATCGACCACCGGCCGGCCGAGCGCCGGCACGCGTTCGAGCGCCATGGGCTGCGGCGTGCCGGTGAGCCGCGGCACGGTCTTCACCGGCGCGCCGTCCTGCGAGAGGGCCGCGCCGAAGGCGAGGACGAGGCAGGCCGCCAGCGCGGCCCCAAGGAGGGTCGGCGCGCGCATCAGGCGGTGACCGGCAGGATCTTGACCGCGCATTTCTTGAAATCCGTCTGTTTGGAGATCGGATCGGTCGCGTCCAGCGTCGTCTTGTTGATCAGCTGGCTCGCATCGAACCACGGGACGAAGACCACGCCCGGCGGCATGCGGTTGCGCCCGCGCGTCTCGACGCGGGTGCGCATCTCGCCGCGCCGGGAGATGATGCGGACTTCGGCGCCCTGGTTCAGCCCGCGGCTGCGGGCGTCCTCCGGATGCATGAAGCAGCGCGCGCCCGGAAAGGCCTTGTAGAGCTCCGGCACGCGCATCGTCATCGAGCCGGAATGCCAGTGCTCGAGCACGCGGCCGGTCACCAGCCAGACATCGTATTCGGCATCCGGCATCTCCGCCGGCGGCTCGTAGGGCACGGCGATGATCCGCGCCTTACCGTCCTTGTTGCCGTAAAACTCGACGCCCTTGCCGGGTTTCACATAGGGGTCGAGCCCCTCGCGATAGCGCCAGAGCGTCTCCTTGCCGTCGACCACCGGCCAGCGCAGCCCGCGGACCTGATGGTAGAGATCATAGGGCCCGAGATCGTGGCCATGGCCGCGGCCGAAGGCGGCATATTCCTCGAACAGCCCCTTCTGCACGTAGAAGCCGAAGGCCTTCGCCTCGCGGTTCTCATAGCCGGGATCGATCTCGGAGATGTCGAACTTGTCGACGTTGCCGTTGCGATAGAGCACGTCGAACAGGGTCTTGCCCTTGTAGTTCGGATTGGCGCTGAGGATCTCGGCCGGCCAGACCTCGTCGGTGGTGAAGCGCTTCGAGAACTCCATCAGCTGCCACAGATCGGAGCGCGCCTCCCCCGGCGCGTTGACGAGCTGGTGCCAGACATGGGTGCGCCGCTCGGCATTGCCGTAGGCGCCTTCCTTCTCGACCCACATCGCCGCCGGCAGGATCAGGTCGGCGGCCATCGCGGTCACCGTCGGATAGGCGTCGGAGACGACGATGAAGTTGTCGGGGTTGCGATAACCCGGATAGGCCTCGTTGCTGTTGTTCGGCGAGGCCTGCAGGTTGTTGTTGACCTGGATCCAGTAGAAATTGAGCTTGCCGTCCTTGAGCATCCGGTCCTGCTCGACGGCGTGGTAGCCCGGCTTCTCCGGGATGATGCCGTGCGGGACGCGCCAGATCTCCTCGGCATGCTTGCGGTGCTCGGGATTCACCACCGTCATGTCGGCCGGCAGGCGATGGGCGAAGGTGCCGACCTCGCGGGCCGTGCCGCAGGCCGAGGGCTGGCCGGTCAACGAGAACGGGCTGTTGCCGGGCTCCGAGATTTTTCCTGTCAGCAAATGCAGGTTGTAGACCATCTGGTTGGCCCAGACGCCGCGCACATGCTGGTTGAAGCCCATCGTCCAGAACGACGTGACCTTGCGCTTGGGATCGGCATAGAGCTCGGCGAGCTGCTGCAGGAAGCCGGGCTCGACACCGGTCAGGGCCGAGACCTTCTCCAGCGTGTAGTCCTTCACGAAGGCGGCGAAGGCCTCGAAATCGATCGGCGTCGTCGCGGCGGGATCGGCTGCCTTCTTCGCCTTGACCTCGCGCGGATCGTCGGGCCGCAGGCCGTAGCCGATCTCGGTCGCCCCCTTCACGAAGGTGGTGTGCTTGTCGACGAAGTCCTTGTTCACCCGCCCGGTCGAGATGATGTGGTTGGCGATGTAGTTGAGGATCGCCAGGTCCGTGCCCGGCTTGAACACGATCGGGATGTCGGCGAGGTCGGAACTGCGATGGGTGAAGGTCGAGAGCACCGCGACCTTGACATGCGGATGGCCGAGCCGGCGGTCGGTCACCCTGGTCCACAGGATCGGATGCATCTCCGCCATGTTCGAGCCCCAGAGCACGAAGGCATCGGCATGCTCGAAATCGTCATAGCAACCCATCGGCTCGTCCATGCCGAAGGTGCGCATGAAGGCATAGGCCGCCGAGGCCATGCAGTGGCGGGCGTTGGGGTCGAGATTGTTCGAGCGGAAGCCCGCCCGCATCAGCTTGGTCGCGGCATAGCCCTCGAAGATCGTCCACTGGCCCGAGCCGAACATGCCGAGCGCGGTCGGCCCCTTCTCTTTCAGCACGCGCTTGGCCTGCGCCGCCATGGTGTCGAAGGCCTCGGCCCATGACACCGGCGTGAACTCGCCGTCCTTGGCGTAGGCGCCGTTCTTCTTGCGCAGCAGCGGTTGGGTCAGCCGGTCGTTGCCGTACATGATCTTGGAGAGGAAGTAGCCCTTGACGCAGTTGAGGCCGCGATTGACCTCGGCCTTCATGTCGCCATGGGTGGCGATGACCCGGCCTTCCTTGACGCCGACCATGACGCCGCAGCCGGTGCCGCAGAAGCGGCAGGGCGCCTTCGACCAGGAGATCTTCAGCGCGTCGACGCCACCGGAGACGGGCTGTGCGGCAGCCTCCGTGCTGACATTGGCAGCCAGCGCGGCGATCCCCGCAGCCTGGGCCTTGAGCAACTCGCGACGGGACAGGCTCATCTGTCATCTCCTGTGTCGTCGAAGGGTTCGATCTGCTCGAACACCATGTTGGCCGAGAACACGCCGTCCATCAGCGCCATGGTGGTGAGGCGGCTGCCGATCTCGCCGCTGCTCTCGCCTTCCATCACCACCACGATCTTGCTGCCCTCGACCGCGCGCACCTCGGTGCCCGGCATGGCGGCGATCAGGCGCGCGATTTCGGCGCAGTGCTCGGGGCGGGCCGTGACGACGGCGCTGGAGATATGGAAGAAGCGTTGCGGACGAGCGGGCGCGGCGCCGCGCTCGGGCAGGATGTCACCGGTGAGGAATTTGCGGCGGTCGATCCCGCGCTTGCCTGTCAGCATGGCGGGACCTCAGTGCGGCGATCCGGGAGGTCCAGGCGGTCCGAGGATCAGCTGCGACATCCAGACGAGGAAGCCGTAGCCGCCGACGATCCCGACGGCGACGATCGGCCAGATCAGGACCGCAAGCGTCAGAAAGGCCAGGATCTCGGCCCTTCTGGTTGGCTGCCCCGGCTGCACCCCGCCGGTGCCGGTGGTGTCAGTCCCCATCGCCGCCCTCCATTCTCGTCGGCGTCGGCGATCACATATCGCCGTCCGCCAGATTGGAGCTTGTCAAAGGAGCTTAGTCCTCACCCACAAGTTGTCCAGCCCGACGCACCCCGCAAGGTTAGCGGGACGCCGTCGGACTGCTTTGACATGGATCAATTCCAGAAAGACCGCGGGCGCGGCTTCAACGCTTGCGCTCGGCGATCCAGATGCCGCCGAGCACCAGCGCCAGCGCGAAGCCATGATAGAGCGCGATCTGCTCGCCGAGGATCGCGACGGCGAGCAGCGGCGCGAACACCGGCACCAGGTTGACGAAGACGCCGGCACGGCCGGGGCCGATCAGCTCGATCGCCCGCATGAAGAAGAGCTGCGACAGGATCGAGGGGCCGATCACCACATAGATCAGGATCAGCCAGCCCTTCAGCGTCGGCCAGAAGGCCTTGCCGGTCGCGATCTCGACGCCGAGCAGCGGCAGCGAGACCAGGCAGGCGACGATCGCCATGGCCGTGAAGAAAATCAGGCCCGGCATCGGCGGGCGCGTGCGGATGCCAACCGTATACCCCGCATAGAAAATGCAGGCGATCATCATCCAGAGATCGCCCGGCACGAAGCTGAGCTGCGAGAGGATGTGCCAGTCGCCGCGGCTCGCCGTGACCAGGACGCCGACGATCGTCACTGTGACGCCGAGCGCCTGCAGGCCGCCGATCGGCGTGCGGAAGGCGAGGAAGGCGCCGACCAGCACGAAGACCGGGATCGATCCCTGCAGAATGCCGATATTGATCGCCGTGGTCGAATAGGCCGCGATGTACATCAGCGTGTTGAAGGCGGTGAAGCCGAAGGCGCCGAGCAGGATCACCTTGAGCCAGTTCGCCCTCAGCGCCGGCCAGTGCTCGCGCAGGCCCTGCCGGAACATGTAGGGCATGACGGCGCAGACCAGCACCCAGCGCAGCGCCGTCAGCGTCATCGGCGCGATCTCGCCGACGGCGAGCCGGCTGGCCACGGCATTGCCGGCCCACATCAGCGTGGTCAGCGTCAGCAGCAGATAGGCGTTTGCCCAGACACGCTGCGGAAGGGAGGCGGCCGGCTGCAAGATGCATGATCCTCATGTCTGCGGAGCGCTTGCATAGCCTTGCACACAGCGCTTCTCCTATGAGAGGAGGCGCAACGCAGCCCGTCGCCGCACGCAAACGTGCCGAGGACCTCATGAACGTGTTCAGCCGCAAGCCGCTCCGCGTCCTCGTCGTCGACGGCTACAAGCGCGAAGGGCGCGAGGAGTATATCCGCGACGCCGGCGCGACCCCGTCGGAGGCCTATGCCGCGGAGCTGCGCCGGATCGAGCCCTCGCTGATCACGGATATCTGCCTGCCCGCCGACGAGGGCGCCAACCTGCCCGACGGCGCCGGCCTCTCCTCCTATGATGGCATCGCCCTGACCGGCTCCTCGCTGCATATCCACAGCCCCGAGCCGGCAGTGACGCGCCAGATCGAATTGATGCGCGCGATCTACAAGAGCGGCACGCCCTGCTTCGGCTCGTGCTGGGGCATCCAGATCGGCGCCGTCGCCGCCGGCGGCACCGTCGCGCTCAATCCGAACGGGCTCGAGATCGGCTTCGCCCGCCGCATCGCCGTCAACGAGGCGGGGGCCAGGCATCCGCTGCTCGCCGGCCGGCCGGCCGCCTTCGACGCGCCGGCGATCCATTTCGACAGCATCGTCGCCCCGCCTACCGACGCCACCATCCTCGCCTCGAACACGATGAGCCCGATCCAGGCCGCCGAGTTCCGCCAGGACGGCGGCAGCTTCTGGGGCGTGCAGTACCACCCGGAATTCTCGCTGCGCCTCGTCGCGACGATTTTGCGGCGGCACAGCAAGATCCTGATCGAGCGCGGCTTCCGCCGGGACGAGGCCGATACGAATGCCTGGCTCGCCGATCTCGACGCGCTCGACGCCGATCCCACCCGCAGCGACCTCGCCTGGGGCCTTGGCCTCGACGAGGAGGTGATCGACCCCGTCAAGCGCGTGACGGAGCTACGCAACTTCCTGGAGATGCGGGTGAAGCCGCAGGCGAGCGTGCGCGGACGGGCGTGACACCGTCATGCTCGCCCTTGCGGCGAGCATCCACATCTTGAACACCGCCTTGGCCGCAGGAAGACGTGGATGGTCGGGACAAGCCCGACCATGACGGACATCGCGGCGTCTGGACTAGATTTACGCGGCTTCGGCAGCCCTACTCGCCGCCTCGAAAACCTTGCCGCCGAGCGCCCGCGCCGTGTCGAGATGATCGGACATCTCCGGCACCGGCAGCAGCAGCTCGGAGGCCGCGACCGGGGCGCCGCAATAATCGAAAATGCCGTGTTCGATCTGGGTCTTCATCGCGTCGAGATAGCCATGACGCTCATAGGTCCGCATGGTCGCACCACCGATCCCGATCAGATGGATCGGCAAGTGCCCGAGCTTCTTGACCGTCTTCAGGTCCGCACCTTCGTCATAAGCCCAGCCATTGGCGAAGACGCGCTCGATCCAGCCCTTCATCAGCCCGGGCATCGACCACCAGTAGATCGGATAGACCAGCACGAGCGCATCGGCCCGGTCGATCCGCGCCTGCTCCGCGGCGACATCGGCTGAGGGCGCGATCTCGCGGCGATGGACGGCAAGGTCGTTCAGCGAGAAGCGGGGGTCGAACCCCTCCTTGGCGAGGTCGGCGATCTCGACGCTGTGGCCGGCGCCGGAAACGCCGTCGGCCAGCGCCTGTGCCACGGCATGGCTGAGCGAGGCGGGATCGGGATGGGCGACGACGACGAGGGCATGCATGGGATGTCTCCACGGTGATTGCGACCGGGACGTGATCGCTATATACTTTAAGTAAGTTACTTTTGGTACATAAGATATGTCAAGCCTCGATATCGACCGGCCGCGCCGTCAGCGCCTGACGCGCCAGGATCGCCAGCACCAGCTCATCGAGACCGCCTGGCGGATCGTCGGCGAGGAGGGCACCGATGCTCTGACGCTCGGCCGCCTCGCCGAGCGGGCCGGCGTCACCAAGCCGGTGGTCTACAGCCACTTCATCACCCGCAGCGGCCTGTTGATCGCGCTCTATCGCGACTTCGATTTGCGGGAATACGCGATCATGGAGGCGGCGCTCGACAGCAGCGAGACTACCCTCGCCGGCAAGGCCGGAGCGATCGCCTCCTCCTATGTCGATTGCGTGCTGACCCAGGGGCGCGAGATCCCCGGCGTCGTCGCGGCCCTGGCCGGCTCGCCCGAGCTCGCCTCGGTCAAGCGCGATTGCGATCTGATCTTCCTGGAACGCTGCCGCGGCCTGCTCGCGCCCTTCGCGAGCGGCAGGCCGATCCCGACCGCGGGCTTGCGCGCCATGCTCGGCGCCGCCGAAGGGCTGTCGCATGCCGCCGCGACGGGAGAGATCGGCTCCGACGAGGCGAAGCGGGAATTGTTCGAAACGATCACCGCCATGGTCGCGCGCAGCGCGAAAGGCTAGGCGCTATTTCAACGGCAGGAACAGCTCTGCCGCCGCCTCATGTTCCGGCACCTCCGGGAAGAAGCTCAGTCGCTGGCAATAGATCGGGAAGTCACGCGCCTCCTCGCCGCTGGCCGGAAGCCAGTCGCGGTAGAGGTAGAGCGCGGCTGGCTCCAGATTATGAGTGTGTCCGACGACACGCAGCACTGCGCAGCGCCCGCCCGGGATCTCGCCGGCCTTGACCGGCGCGCCATGCGCCTCGATCGGCTGGTCGGTCCCGACGCAAAGGTCGACACTGTAATCGGCAAGCGAGGCGGGACGCCGCTCGGAACGCCAGACATTGAAGGTCGGGTTCGTCCCGGGGTGCAGGCCGGCAGCTCTACGCCAGGCGATGAAGCGCTGGATCGTGGCTCCGAGCGTCGCCGGGTCGCCGCGATGCTCGAAAATCGCCACCGGCGTCGGCAGTACATCACGGATCGTCACGTCGTCAGCGGTGAAGGTCTTCTGCATGAGCTTGTTCCTGGCATCGTCGAGGGGTTCGAAGGCCGCAAGCCACGGCTCCCAGTCGGGAGACTTCCTGAACGATGAAGGCGATTGCCCAAGCCGTTGCCGAAAGGCGCGGGCGAAGGCGTCCGGCGCTTCATAACCGGCGTCCATCGCGATATCCGTGACGCTTTGAGCATCCCTGTAGGCCAGCCGGTATGAAGCGCGCTTCATGCGGGCGAGCTGGACATAGCGATGCACGGACAACCCGAAGGTCGCCGTGAACTGCCGGTGGAAATGATACTTCGAGTAGGCCGCGACGCTGCTCAGCGCCTCCAGGTCCAGATCCTCGTCCAGATGCCGGTCTATGTGATCCAGCACCCGCTGCATCCGGGCATGGTAGTGTCGAAGCGCTGCCGTCATCGTTCCCTGATCCGTGGCAGCGCGAGCTAAGCGTATGCCGGCATGAGCCGCTCGACCGATCTTGCGGTTTTGTCGGAGGTCACAGAACGGTGCCGGGGAAAGTTTACGGACACTGGGCTTTCGCCTGCGTCGCCGGCCCTGTAAGTGCGCCGCAACCCCAGTTCTCCAGCGTCCCGGACATCATGATTCGCCTCGAAAGCATCGGCAAGCAGAACGGCCAGCAGATCATCTTCATCGAGGCCTCGGCGGCGCTGCAGAAGGGCGAGAAGGTCGGCCTCGTCGGCCCCAACGGCGCCGGCAAGACCACTTTGTTCCGGCTGATCACCGGCGAGGACCTGCCCGATGAGGGCCAGGTCAGCGTCGATCGCGGCACCACGATCGGCTATTTCAGCCAGGATGTCGGCGACATGAAGGGCCGCAGCGCCGTCTCCGAGGTGATGGACGGCGCCGGCCCGGTCAGCGCCATCGCGGCCGAGCTGAAGGAGCTCGAGGCGGCACTCGGCGATCCCGACCGCGCCGACGAGATGGAGGAGCTGATCACCCGCTATGGCGAGGTGCAGGGCCGTTTCGAGGAACTCGACGGCTACGCGCTCGACGGCCGCGCCCGCGAAGTGCTCGACGGCCTCGGCTTCAGCCAGGAGATGATGGAGGGCGATGTCGGCGCGCTCTCCGGCGGCTGGAAGATGCGCGTCGCGCTCGCCCGCATCCTGCTGATGCGGCCCGACGCGATGCTGCTCGACGAGCCGAGCAACCATCTCGATATCGAAAGCCTGATCTGGCTGGAGAGCTTCCTCAAGGGCTATGACGGCGCCCTGCTGATGACCTCGCACGATCGCGAGTTCATGAACCGCATCGTCGGCAAGATCGTCGAGATCGATGGGGGCACGCTGACCAGCTATTCCGGCGATTACGAGTTCTACCAGCAGCAGCGCGCGCTGGCCGAGAAGCAGCAGCAGGCGCAGTTCGAGCGCCAGCAGGCCATGCTCGCCAAGGAGGTCGCCTTCATCGAGCGCTTCAAGGCGCGCGCCTCGCATGCGGCGCAGGTCCAGAGCCGGGTCAAGAAGCTCGACAAGATCGAGCGCGTCGAGCCGCCCAAGCGCCGCCAGACCGTGCAGTTCGAGTTCCAGCCGGCGCCGCGCTCCGGCGAGGATGTCGCCACCCTCAAGAACGTGCATGTCCGCTATGGCAGCAAGACGATCTATGACGGGCTCGACTTCCAGGTCCGACGCAAGGAACGCTGGTGCGTGATGGGTGTCAACGGCGCCGGCAAGTCGACGCTGCTGAAGCTGATCGCCGGCACCTCAAAGCCCGATGCCGGCTCGGTTGCGGTCGGAACCAGCGTCAAGATGGGCTATTTCGCCCAGCACGCCATGGAACTGCTCGACGGTGACGCCACGATCTTCGAATCGCTCGAAGGCTCGTTCCCGCAGGCTGGACAAGGCTCGCTGCGCGCGCTCGCCGGCTGCTTCGGCTTCTCCGGCGACGATGTCGAGAAGCGCTGCCGCTTCCTCTCCGGCGGCGAGAAGGCCCGGCTCGTCATGGCGAAGATGCTCTATGACCCGCCGAACTTCCTGGTGCTCGACGAGCCGACCAACCATCTCGACATCGCCACCAAGGAGATGCTGATCACGGCGCTCGCCCAGTACGAGGGCACCATGCTGTTCGTCAGCCACGACCGGCATTTCCTGGCGGCGCTCTCCAACCGGGTACTGGAGCTGACGCCCGAGGGCGTCCACCTCTATGGCGGCGGCTACACCGAATACGTCGCCAGCACCGGCCAGGAGGCGCCCGGCCTGCGGGGGTGATGGCGGCGAGCGCCCGCACCAGCCTGCCCTAGGGGCAGACGCAATCGACGTCGACAACTCGACTGCCGAAACATGCGCCACACGCTGAATCGTGTTGGCGTCATCTCGTCGTGCAGGTCTATGCTCCAGTCTTCCGACGATGCGTTCTTGGCTTTTCGCAGGGACAGGCGGCCCGGCCGGGCGGTCTCGACTTGCCTGCCGATGGGGATGGCAGATGGCCGGCGATCTCGATTTGCTGATCGGAACCTGGACGGTCCGGGTCAAGAGCTGGGTCTGGGAGTATGATTTCCGACGCGATGGCGGCGTGACCTGGCGCGATCTCGGCAGCATGGAGAGCGGCGTCGGCAACTGGGCCGCCACCTCCAAGCTCGTCAACATGTGGTGGAAGGGCTCGACCACGCGCGAGAGCTGGCAAAGGCCGCTGACCGCCGGCAACGACCACACCTGGTACGAGGCGTCCTATTATCGCGGCAAGTACCGGATCGAGAAGACCGGCTTCATCCCGCCCTCGCCAACCCCGCCCTCTGGGCCGACCGACGCCACCCGCATCGACGCCGCCTGGGATGCGAGCCGTTCCTCGCTTCGCTTCGCGCTGAACCGGTTGCGGCTGCTGCAGCGGCAGATCAAGTATTTCGAGGACTCGCATGGCAGCGAGGACGCCTTCAACGAATTGCGCCGGAACTACCGGCGCGACATGGCGGTGATCTCGCGCAAGCTGCTGGTGCCATCCAATCCGATGGACCCGGCCTTTCGCAGCGCGCTGGCGAGCGCCGTCAACCTGATCGAGCAGAACCTGGCTTTGCCCAAATCGCTCAATGCGGCCCATGCCGGCGGCAAATGCACCGATCCGAGGCCTGCCTTCGCCTGGACGACACCTGGTCGAAAGCCACCGGATACCGACCTCTGCAATTCCTGGTTTTCCGCCAATGTCGACCTGCAGCGTGATGTCGTCACTCACGAATACTTTCATACGGTAGGCCTCGGCGACATCTCGGTCTCGACGACGGCCAATGCGCTTGGCAACGCCAACACGATGGCGCAGGTCGTCGCCTTCCTGCACGACCGCGCGCGCCAGAAGAATTCCGACGGCAACGAGCAGATGGTCCCGCCGCTGCCGACGCCCTGACGCAAAGCATGTTCCGCAAAAGTGGAAGCCACTTTTGCGATGAGAACATGCTCAGCCTTTTTTATTGTGCGCGAATTCTCTTCGTCCGATCGATTCCGATCGGACGGAAAGCGCGCCGGCGAAAACCGCGCTGGGGCCGGCAAGGGCCAGCCATCGTCGCCGGGCGGTGATGGCGCCCTCGCGGCGCTGTCCCGCGTTCCGGCTCAATTCCGCCCTCGCCGCGCCGAAATCCACCGGACAAATCGCGGCCACTTGATTTGTCGGGGGACATCATGATGAAGACCGGACTGGCCGCAGCCTTGATTTTCGTGCCGAGCCTCGCCGGCGCCGCCGAGGTCGAACTCGCCTCGAAGATCGACCGCGTCACCGTCTACCCCGACGGCGCGGTGGTGACCCGTCTCGGCAAGGCCTCGCTGCTGGAAGGCGTCTCGCAGATCGTGCTGCGCGGCCTGCCCGCCAGCGTCGATCCCGCCTCGATCAGGGTCGAGGCGCAAGGCAGCGGCGCTTTCTCGATCGGCGCGGTCGATGTCCGCCAGGTCCCGGGCGAGGCCCGTCCGGCGCTGGACCAGGTGCTGGAAGGCAAGATCCGGACGCTGCAGGGCGAGAAGGCGAAGCTCACCGGCGAGGTCAGCGCGATCGAGGCCAAGCGCGCCACCATCGAGAATTTCGGCAAGGTCGGGCCCGACAAGCTCGGCCCCGACGGCAAGGTCCTGCCGGTCAGCGATTGGCCGGCCGTGTTCGACGCGATCGGCACCGCGCTGGTCAAGGTCCAGGGCGAATTGCTCGCGCTGCGCAACCGCATCTCCGATCTCGACGCCGAGATCGCCGCGCTGGAGCGGGCAAGGCCGCAGGCCCCGCGCGCCAGCCAGCCCAAGCGCGACGTCGCCATCGCCGTCGAGGCCAAGGCGCCGGTCGCGGCCGACATCTCCGTCAGCTACCGTGTTTCCGGCGCGAGCTGGCTGCCGGTCTACGAGGCGCGGCTGACGACGGGAAACAGCGATGGCGGCGCCGAGATCGCCTTCACCCGCCGCGCCGAATTGCGCCAGCGCACCGGCGAGGACTGGAGCGAGGTCGCCGTCGAACTGTCAACGACACGTTCGGCGCAAGGGACGCGTGCCCCGGAGCTCAACCCGCTGCGCATCGCCTTCTACGAGCCGCCGGTGGTCTATGAGGAGCGGGCGCGAGCCCTTGCGCGGCAGGAGGCCGAGCGCTCCGCCAAGTCAATGGCACTGTCGGCCGCTCCTGCGCCGATCGCGCCGGCGCCGGATATGGCCGATGCCGCGCCGAAGCCGGCCGAAGTGCAGACCGCGAGCGTCAGCGCCGGCGCCTACCAGGCGAGCTTCAAGGTGCCTGGCCGGATCTCCGTCCCGCAGGACGGCTCCAGCAAGGCGGTGGTGCTGACGCAAGGCAAGGTCAAGCCGGAGCTTTCCGCCCGTGCCACGCCCGAGCTCGAGGAGAAGGCCTATCTCGAGGCCAGCTTCAGCCATGAGGACGAGGCGCCGCTGCTCGCTGGCGAAGTCTATCTCCATCGTGACGGCGCCTATATCGGCAAGGGCCGGCTCGGACAGGTCGCACCGGGCGATAAGGTCGAGCTCGGCTTCGGCGCCGACGACCGCCTCAAGGTGACGCGCGTACCGGTGCGCCGGCGCGAGAACGATTCCGGCTGGCTCGGCTCGACCCGCACCGACCAGCGCGAGTTCAAGACGGTGGTGAAGAGCTTGCACGCCCAGCCGGTCAAGCTCACCGTGATCGAGCGCGTGCCCTTCTCCGAGAACAGCGCGATCACGGTCGAATTGCTGTCGCAGAGCACGCCGCCGACCGAGAAGCAGGTCGGCGACAAGCGCGGCGTCTCGGCCTGGAGCTTCGAGCTCGCGCCGGGGGCGCAGAAGGAGATCCGCCTCGCCTACCGGATCAAGTATCCCGGCGATCGCGAGGTGATCTTCGACCAGCCACGACGGTAAGTGCCGTCATTGCGAGCGTAGCGAAGCAATCCAGGATGACGTGGAACTCTGCCCCTCCTGGATTGCTTCGTCGCTATGCTCCTCGCAATGACGGATCGGGCATCCGCCCTACTCCGCCGCGATCGCCTGCCAGCCCTGGCCGAGCTCCTGCTCGACCAGGCCGACCCAGTAGCGCACGCCGGCCGGAATGATCTCGTCGTTGAAGTCGTAGAGCGGGGTGTGCAGCCCCTTGAACGAGCCGTCCGCCGCGACGCCGTTGCCGATGCGCATGAAGGCGCCGGGGCAGACCAGCATCATCTCGGCGAAATCCTCGCCGCCCGTGCCGCGCAGCATCTGGCCGTTGACATGCTCGGGCCCGACCGCGGTCGAGGCCGCGGCGACCGCGACTTTCACCTGTTCGGCAGCATTGACCAGCGGGCTGGTGCCGCGATGGTAGTAGGCTTCCGCCTCGCAACCCCAGGCCTGCGCCGTGGCCGCCGCCAGCTCGGCGATGCGCCGCTCGACCAGATCGCGCACCTCCTTCGAATAGGTCCGCGCCGTGCCGCCGATGACGAGTTCGGACGGGATGACGTTCGAGGCGTTCACGTCGCCGCCATGGATGAAGCCGACGCTGATCACGGCGGTGTCGAGCGGTGCGACATTGCGGCCGATAATGCCCTGCAGCCCGAGCACGAAATGCGCCTGCGCATAGGTGATGTCGGTCGAGCGATGCGGCTGCGAGCCGCCATGGCCGCCGACACCGCGGAAGGTCACCCGCCAGGAATCGGCCGACGCCAGGAAGGGGCCGACCGCCGTGCCGAAATGCGACGCGGGCACGCCCGGCGTGTTGTGCAGACCGTAGATCGCATCGCAGGGGAAGCGCTCGAACAGCCCGTCGGCCAGCATGGCATTGGCGCCGCCGCGGCCTTCCTCGGCCGGCTGGAAGATCAGGTTGACCGTGCCGCCGAAATCCCGGTTCTCGGCGAGATAGCGCCCGGCGGCGAGCAGCATGGTGGTGTGGCCGTCATGGCCGCAGGCATGCATCCGGCCGGGAAACTTCGAGGCGTGCGGCAGCCCGGTCAGCTCCTCCAGGGCAAGGCAGTCCATGTCGGCCCGCAGGCCGATGGCGCGCTGGCCCGGCCCATTGCCGCGGATGACGCCGACGACGCCGGTCTGGCCGATGCCCTCGGTGACCTCGACACCCCATTCACGCAGCTTGTCGGCGACGAGCTTGGCCGTGCGATGCTCCTCCAGCCCGAGCTCGGGATGCGCGTGGATGTCACGGCGGATCGCCGTGAACTCGGCGTGGTGCGCGCCGAGCCAATCGTCGAACTTCGTCATGATTGTCGTTCCCCAGCCTGCGGCGTTCTTTTGCAGGCACGGCTCATGCCATCGCCTGTCGCCGCCCCCTCCTTCTCATACGACCGATCGCCGTCAACTCATTCTGCGAACACGGCAAAACAGCCATGCTCCAGGAGACTGACGGCAGAGCGGAGGAATGACGAGCTGGAGGTTGGGGAAAGCGTTCAGCCCGCCATCGCCACTTCAGCGCCGCGGCCGAGATCGGCCATCCATTGGCGATAGCGCGGCTGTGCCTCGAGCTGATGGGCGTAGTGCCGGCCGAGCGCAGCGCTGAGCTTCCCGCCGCGCTTCAACTGCGCGTCGGCGAAGCCGATCATCACCGAGTTCGGCCAAGCCTGCGGCCGGATCGTCCGCAGGCGGGCGAACAACGCGTCCTCGCTTTCATCGGGGTTCACCTGCGCCATCAGCGACAGCATCGCCGCGGTCGAGCGCGAAATGCCCATATGGCAATGCACCAGCAGATGTCCCTCCTGCCGCTTCAACGCCGACTCGCGCAGCTTCGCGCCAAAGTCGAGGATCTCGGCGACATGGGCCTCGGTTGGATGCACGCGGCCTTCCTGCGGCGTGATGATGTCGTGGAAGCGCAAAGTCGTCCGCTCATGCGCTTCATAGGCGACGAATGATTCGAGCTCCGGCAGGTCGGGATCGAGCAGCGACAGCACATGGCTGACCTTGCGCGCGCTTTGCGCCGGCAATTCCTCGATCCCGCAGATGGTGAGAGTCGAAATGGCGATGGGCAGCATCGGCGTTTGTCCCTGATCCCGAAGGCGCCGGGTTAATCCGCGCCGCGTGCCTCCGCAACCGCGATCGCCGCAGGGCTGCCCTGCCCGTCAGTGCCGGACCTCATAGCGCAGCCACTGAATGCCTTCGCCGAGGGGCTTCGCTCCGGCGAGCACAAGATTGCTGCGCACATCGTCGGCGAAAAGCCGGCCGCCGGCACCGAGCGCGACGGGATAGACCATCAGGTTATAGGCATCGACCAGCCCAGCGCGCTGCAGGCCATGGACGAGCTTGCGGCTGCCATAGACCAGGACGTCGCCGCCGGCCTCTTCCTTCAATGTCGCAATGGCGGCGAGCGCATCGCCCGCCAGGATCGAGGTGCCCTGCCAGTCGGCCTTGGTCAGCGTCGTCGAGGCGACATGCTTCGGCAGCGCGTTGATCTGGTCGGCGAAAGGACTGTCGGTCACATGCGGCCAGACCGCTGCGAAGGCGTCGTAGGTCCTGCGGCCAAACAGCAGGGAACCCGCGGCATCGAGCTCTTCCTGCTTCAGCCGCTCGCCCTCCGGCCCGCGCGTGAACGGCCCGGTCCAGTCGCCGAGGCCGGAATTCTCCATGCCGACCGGGTCCTCGATGACACCATCGAGCGAGATGTACTGGGTGACGACGAGCCTGCGCATGCTGCTTCTCCTGCGTTCGCGAAGCAGTTCTGCACCGCTCCCTCTGCCAGCACGTCGAACCTGGAGCGACGGAATCGACGGCGTTCTGAAAAATTCTTTCCCCGGCTTTGCCGCCGTCAGCCTTGACCTTGCCATCCTCTTGGACGAAGAGGGCTTGCAAGGACCCACCCGAAACCCCGGCCTTGCGCCGGGGTTTTTGTTTGTGCGGGCGCTTGCGTCGGCGTGTTTCCGGTCGAGCAAGCGGAAGCGGCGCCGACCCTGTAAGTCAGCGAGAGGGAATCATCCCCATGGCGAACGTGGTCGTGGTCGGCGCCCAGTGGGGCGACGAGGGCAAGGGCAAGATCGTCGACTGGCTGTCGAGCCAGGCCGATGTGGTGGTGCGCTTCCAGGGCGGCCACAATGCCGGGCATACCCTCGTCATCGACGGCACCGTCTACAAGCTCTCGCTGCTGCCCTCCGGCATCGTGCGCCCGGGCAAGCTCTCGGTGATCGGCAACGGTGTCGTCGTCGATCCCTGGCACCTCGTCGAGGAGATCGCCCGGTTGCGCGCGCAGGGCGTCGCGATCAGCCCTGAGAACCTGCGCGTCGCCGACAATGCGACACTGATCCTGCCGCTGCACCGCGAGCTCGACCATTTCCGCGAGACCTCGAACTCGGCGCTGAAGATCGGCACCACCAAGCGCGGCATCGGCCCGGCCTATGAGGACAAGGCCGGCCGGCGCGCCATCCGCGTCATCGACCTCAAGGACGAAGCAGTCCTGAAGGCCAAGATCGAGCGCCTGCTCGCCCACCACAACGCGCTGCGCCGCGGCCTCGGCATCGACGAGGTCAACGGCGGCGAATTGCTGAAGCAGCTGACCGAGATCGCTCCGCAGGTGCTGCCTTATGCCGACACGGTCTGGGCCCTGCTCGATGCGCAGCGCCGGGCCGGCAAGCGCATCCTGTTCGAGGGCGCGCAGGGCGCCCTGCTCGACGTCGACCACGGCACCTACCCGTTCGTGACCTCCTCCAACATCGTCGCCGGCCAGGCTGCGACCGGCTCGGGCCTCGGCCCCTCGGCGGTCGGCTACGTGCTGGGCATCGCCAAGGCCTACACCACCCGCGTCGGCGAAGGCCCGTTCCCGACCGAGCTCTTCGACGAGATCGGCGAACTGATCGGCCAGAAGGGCAAGGAGTTCGGCGTCGTCACCGGCCGCAAGCGCCGCTGCGGCTGGTTCGACGCCTGCCTGGTGCGCCAGACGGTCAAGACCTCCGGCATCGACGGCATCGCGCTGACCAAGCTCGACATCCTCGACGGCTTCAAGGAGATCAAGGTCTGCACCGGCTACAAGCTCGACGGCGAGATCATCGAGCACCTTCCTGCCGGCCAGAGCGATCAGGCCCGGGTCGAGCCGATCTACGAGGTGATCGAGGGCTGGGAAGGCTCGACGGCGGGCGCCCGCTCCTGGGCTGAACTGCCGGCGCAGGCGATCAAATATGTGCGTCGCATCGAGGAGCTGATCGGCGCCTCCGTCTCGGTGCTGTCGACCAGTCCGGAGCGCGACGATACGATCCTGGTCCAGAACCCGTTCGAGGGTTGACGGGCCGGGCCAACGCGGACATGTGAGGCCAATGGCCGATTTCCACCCCATTCTGGCGCGTGCGATCGCCGGGCTGACCGACAAGTCGCCCGAAGCGCGCCGCTCGGTCTACGACCGGGCGCGCACGGCGCTGCTGGCGCAATTGCGCAGCCTCGATCCGCCGCTCTCCGAAGCCGACATCACCCGCGAGCGGCTCTCGCTCGACGAAGCCGTGTCGCGCATCGAGGCGGAGATCGCGCTCGCCGAGGCGATCGAGCCGAGCCTGCCACCCCTGCCCCTGGATGAGCCGGCGCCCGCACCGGCTACCCCACCCGCACGGCCGCAAGCCGAGCCGAAGCCGCGCCAGGCCGCCCCGCAGGAGATGCCGCGCTTCGATGAGCGGACAGCCCCCGCCGAGGATGCGCAGCCCTTGCGTCCGCGCGTCGCGCCGCCGCGCAAGCGTGGCGTCGATCCCGGCCATGTCCGCACCGCCATCGTCGGCGGCGGCGTCGCACTCGCCGTCGCGCTGATCGCCGGTGCTGCCTATTACGTCAACAAGGTCGCCCCGCAGGACCAGCCCGTCCGCCAGCGTGTCGAAGCCCCGGCAACGCCGGCGCAGCAGGACCAGGCCGGCAAGATCAGCGAGCGCGCCGGCGGCGAGCCCACTCCGACGCCGGGCCAGCAGTCCGGCCAGCGCCCGAACCAGCCGGCCAGCGCGCAGCCGGGCAGCGACATCGCCGTCGCCCAGCGCGCCATCCTCTACATCGAGGTGCCGGAAGCCCCGCAGCAGCCGCGCACCGTGCAAGGCCGCGTCCTCTGGCGGCTCGACAGCGACATTGCGGGTCCCGGCCAGCCGGTCGAAACCATCGTCCGCGGCACTATCGAGATTGCGGATGCCGGTCTGGCGCTAGACTTCACCATCCGGCGCAACACCGACTCGGCCTTTCCGGCCTCGCACATCATCGGCATGCGCTTCACCACCTCCGGCGAAGCCGCGAATGACGCGATCCGCGAGGTCGGCGTGCCGCAATTCAAGCTCGAAGAAGGCGAGCGCGGTGCCCCGCTCTCGGCGATCTCGTCCGCGCTCGGCGAAAACCTCTTCGTCGCGGCCCTGTCCAATGTCCCGGTCGAGGCCGGGCGCAATCTCGACCTGCTGCGCAACCGCAACTGGATCGACCTGCCGGTGCGCTTCGCCTCCGGACGACGCGGCATCATCACCTTCGAGAAGGGTGGCGCCGGCAACCAGACCATCGCCGAGGCGCTGAGCCGCTGGCAGGGCTGAGGCGTATCCGCCGCCTCAGCGCCCCCGGCCTGACGCCAGCTGCCGCATGACCTCGGACATCACGGCGTCCTTGCCAGCGGCGTAGTCGGCGAAGCTCGGCGCCATCGTCACTGTCGGCTGAAGCGACCCTGCCGGTACGCCATAGACATAGTTCAGCAGGAAGCAGATCCTGATCTGCGACAGGCTGCAGCCCTGCTCCCAGTCATGGAAGGCGGTGGTGTAGCGTACCACAATTTTCGAGTTCGGCAGCAAGGTGAGCCCGCCTTCGCCCCAGAACCGCGAGCGGTCGCCCATCGGCTCGCCGACAATGACGGCGCGCGCTCCGGCGAAATATTTCAGCCTCGCCGCCGTGCTGATCGCAGCCGAGAACGTGTTCGCACCGGTCAGGATGAAGAGCTTGCCGTCCGATGGCAGGAGCTGCGGCAGCCGGCGCGCGAAATCGGCCGTCAACGTATAGTCGCCGCCGGGGTTGAAACGCAGATCGACAATGGCATTGCGAACGGGCTTCTTCACCGCTTGATCCAGCGTGTCAGACAGGTAGCGGGACACGCCGACAGCGCCCTGATCGCTCACCCGATTGATCTGGACGTAGAGAAGCTCCTCTGCCGGATAGGCATGCCAGTAGTTCGTGTCGGGGCGCGAGAGATAGGCCGGCAGCCCGCTATCATCGAGCACATGCCGCCGACCCGTCGCATCCCCGGCTTGCGCAACCGCGCTGAGATTGCGCTTCGGCCAGAACTGGCCGGTCAATGGCGGCTGCCTGGCGGCATCTCCAGTGAGCTCGACCGAGCCCGTGCTCCCGTCGGCGAAGCGGATCTCGAAAATGCTGCTGCGGGCGGTGTCGGCGAGACCGGCCGCATGCAGCAACTCCGGCGAGATCAGCAGGTTCGGCACGAACTCCCGGGCGAGGTTGGCTGGGCCACCGACATAGGGGCGCAGTGCCTCCACCAACGCTGCGATCTCGCGACCGTTCACGCGCAGCACCTGCCCGCCGAGGAACTGGCGCCGCCCGTCATCGACTGCGATCACGAACAGCCCGTCGGCAAACCAGCCGAGCCGGATCGGCACGGCGTTGAAGCCATGATCGCCGACGAGCCCGAGCACATTGGTATGGCCGTTGTCCGCCAAGGCCACGGCCTTCGCCGCCGCCATCGCCAGGCCGGCACGGTCGAGATCGCCGGCGCGCAGTTCGAGAGCAGCGATGGCCTGCATGAACGCTGACCGGCTTTGCGCGGCGAAGCTGCGCTCGACCTCCGGCAGGCGCCGCAGATGCGCGAGGTCCTGCAGGTTCCTGTCCCGCTGCGAGGTCGCCGCGGGAAAATCCGCCTTCGGATAGGGTTTCAGCGTCGGGTATAGGATGATGGCGAGCGGAATCGCGACGAGGGCGAACAATGCCGCCGCGATCGCCAGGAGCCTGAGCCCGCGTCGACGCCACGATCGCCTGGGAAACTCACCGTCTCGTCGCATGCCCTGAGCGATCTCCAGCGGATGGCTTCACGCTTACCACTGCCCAGGACAGATGGCGGCAGCACGAAACTGCGCTGCCGCGAAGGCCCTCAGCCCCCCGCCACCTTCTGGTAGTCCTTCACATCCGAGAAACTGATCTCCGGCGCGCGCTCGGCATCGTATTTCAGGGTGAACTGCGACGAGGCCATGAAGACCGGGTCGCCGTCGAGATCATCCGCCATCGAGGACGGCTTGGCCGCCGTGAACTTCTGCAGCGCGACCTTATCCTCGCTCGAGATCCAGCGCGCGATCGCGAACTGGCAGGGCTCGAAATCGACGGGGAGCGAATACTCCGCCTCCATGCGCTCCTTCAGCACATCGAGCTGCAGCGCCCCGACGACGCCGACGATGGCGGGCGCGCCGTCATGCGGCAGGAAGAGCTGGACCACGCCCTCCTCCGCCATCTGCTGCAGCGCCTCGCGCAGCTTCTTGGCCTTCATCGCGTCCTTGAGCTTGACGCGGCGCAGGATTTCCGGGGCGAAACTCGGCACGCCGCGGAAGACGATCTCCTCGCCCTCGGTCAGCGTATCGCCAATGCGCAGCGTGCCGTGGTTCGGCAGGCCGACGATGTCGCCGGCGTAAGCTTCTTCCGCGATCGAGCGGTCGCGGGCGAAGAAGAACTGCGGCGCGTTCAGCGGCAGCGGCTTGCCGGTGCGCACCAGCTTCGCCTTCATCCCGCGCGAGAGCTTGCCCGAGCAGACCCGCATGAAGGCGATGCGGTCGCGATGGTTCGGATCCATGTTCGCCTGGATCTTGAAGACGAAGCCGGTCATCTTCGGCTCGTCCGCCTCGATCGGCCGCTTGTCGGCCGATTGCGCCCGCGGGCTCGGTGCCAGGCGCCCGAGCGCATCGATCAGGTCGCGCACGCCGTAGTCGCGCAGCGCCGCGCCGAAATAGACCGGGGTCAGATGGCCCTCGCGGAAGGCCTCGAGATCGAAGGGCTTGCAGCCTTCGCGTGCCAGGAAGACCTCCTCGCGGAAGGTGTCGGCGGCGCCATGGCGCAAGAGCTCGTCGAAGAGCTTGTCGTCCTCGCCGTCGACCTTCTGGCCGGCATCGCTCTCGTCGCCCTTCTGGTTGCGGCGCAATGTGTTGGAGGCGAGGTCGAGCGTGCCGACGAACTCGCGCCCGCGCCCGACCGGCCAGGTCATCGGCGCGACGTCGAGCGCCAGCGTCGTCTCGATCTCGTTGAGCAGGTCGAAGGGATCGCGTGTCTCGCGGTCGACCTTGTTGATGAAGGTGACGATCGGGATGTCCCTGAGGCGGCAGACCTCGAACAGCTTCTTGGTCCGCGCCTCGATGCCCTTGGCGGCGTCGATCACCATCACCGCGCTATCGACCGCGGTGAGGGTGCGGTAGGTATCCTCCGAGAAGTCCTCGTGGCCGGGCGTGTCGAGCAGGTTGAAGACGTGCCCGTCATATTCGAAGGTCATCACCGAGGTGACGACCGAGATGCCGCGCTGACGCTCGATCTTCATCCAGTCCGAGGAGGTCTGGCGCCGGCCGGCTTTGGCGCGGACTTCACCGGCGAGCTGGATCGCGCCGCCGAAATAGAGCAGCTTCTCGGTCAGCGTGGTCTTGCCCGCGTCCGGGTGCGAGATGATGGCGAAGGTGCGCCGGCGCGCATGGGGCGCCGCGGCAGCCGCCGCGTTGTCGAGGGTCGAAAGATCGGTCATGGCGTGGTCAAGACAGGATGCGCCGCGCAAGTCAATCGGGCGAGCCGTCATTACGCCATCGCGTCGCGCGCATCGCGTGCGTTCGAACCCAAATTTAACCAAGCCATGCTCTGATAGCCACTGGGTTCCCAGCCGCGCACCGTGACGAAGCCGTGGCCTCCTGACGCGCGACACAGATGGCCACCCTGCGCACGATCTCGAGCCAGATTCTCGGCGCGATCTCGCTTCTCGTCATAGCCGCCGCCCTCGCGATCAGCCTGGGCATTCATAGCCTTGGCCAATACGCCCGGGTGACGGACGAGATGCAGTCGATCACGCATCGCTCCGCCATCGCCGAGCGGATCAACGGGCTGGTCAACGCGGTCGTGATGGAATCGCGTGGCATCTACATGAGCGAGGGCGCCGTCGGAGCCGAGCGCTTCGCGCCGCCGCTGCTGCAGAACCTCGTCGAGATCGAACTATTGATGGCCGAATGGCAGCCTCTGATCGAAGAGCAGGAGCGGGCCGACTTCGACAGCCTCAAGGCGCGCGTCCAGGAATTCCTCCACTTCCGGCGCGACATCGTCCGGCTCGGCCGACAGGGCGCCACCCAGGCGGCACGCGCAGCCGGCAATGACGACGCCAACCGCGACAATCGCAAGGCGCTCAACGACACGCTGAAGCGCATCGCCGGCAGCTATGACGGACGCAGCGCCGCGCTCGACGCCAGGCTCGAAGCGATGCAGCGCGACAGCGTCAACCTGCAGATCGGCGTCGGCGCCCTCTCGATCCTGATTGGCCTTGGCCTCACCATCCTGGTCGTGCATCGCCGTGTCTCCCGCCCGCTGCGCAAGCTCGCGACGACCATGCGCAGCCTGGCGGCAGCCGAGCCGGTGACGAGCATCCCGCTCGTGCGCCGCCAGGACGAGATCGGCGACATGGCGCGCTCGGTCGAGGTCTTCCGCGACAACGCGCTCGCCCGCGAGGCGCTCGAAGCAGGCGCTGCGCGTAACGAAGCCGGACGGGCCGCGCGCCAGCAGCGGATCGCCGAAATCGTCGCCGCCTTCGACGCCAGGCTCGCCGATGCGCTCGAGACCGTCGAGACCGGCGCCCATACGCTCGAGGGTGCGGCGCGGGCGGTGAGCGAGATCGCCAGCGCCCGCACCGTGCAGATCGGCGGAGCGCAGAACGCCTCCCAGGACGCGTCCGACAAGGTCCAGCATGTCGCGGTCGCGGCCGAGGAGCTGTCGAGCTCGATCGCCGAGATCGCCGACCGCGTGACACGGGCGAGCGCCATGGTCAGCAGCGCCGCGCAGGACGCCCAGGGTGTCAGTCAGCGCGTGGACGGGCTGGCGCACGCCTCCGAACGCATCGTCAGCGTCATCGACCTGATCCGCGACATCGCCGGGCAGACCAATCTGCTCGCGCTCAATGCGACGATCGAGGCGGCCCGCGCCGGCGAGGCCGGGCGCGGCTTCGCCGTCGTCGCGAGCGAGGTCAAGACATTGGCGAGCCGCACGGCGGAGGCGACGAACAGCATCGCCGGCCAGATCGAGGCCTTCCGCGGCGAGGCTGCGAACGCCGTCAACGCGATCGTCGCGATTGCCGCGACGATCACCGAAGTCTCGCAGCACACCAGCGCCATCGCCGCCGCGACCGAGCAGCAGAAGAGCACCACCTCGGAAATCGCCCGCAGCGCCCAGGCGACCGCCGATGGCGCCGCGACCGCGGCCCTGGCGCTCGACAGCCTCGCCGCCGCCTCCGGCGAGGCGACCGGCGCCGCCGTCGACACGCTGCGCACCGCCGAGAACCTGGCACGCGAGGCGGAAGCCCTGCGCGGCGCCGTCGCGACCTTCTTCAGCCAGATCAAGGCAGCCTGAAGCGGCCTCGTCGGATTTCAGTTCTTCAGCCGGTAGCCGGTCTTGAAGATCCAGGCGATCACCGCGATGCAGGCCCCGAGGAAGACCAGCGTCATCGCCAGGCTGACCTCGATGCCGACATCGGCGACGCCGTTGAAGCTCCAGCGGAAGCCGCTGATCAGGTAGACGACCGGGTTGACCAAAGTCACCGCCCGCCAGAACGGCGGCAGCATGTCGATCGAGTAGAACGAGCCGCCGAGGAAGGTCAGCGGCGTGATGATCAGGAGCGGGATCGCCTGCAGCTTCTCGAAGCCATCGGCCCAGACGCCGATGATGAAGCCGAACAGGCTGAAGGTCGCCGCCGTCAGGATCAGGAAGAGCAGCATCCAGACGGGGTGCGCGATCTTCAGCGGCACGAACAGGAAGGCGGTGGCAAGGATGATCAGCCCGAGGATCACCGATTTCGTCGCCGCCGCCGCGACATAGGCAAAGACAGCCTCCCACCAGGCGACCGGCGCCGAGAGCAGCTCGAAGATCGTGCCGACGAATTTCGGGAAATAGATCGCGAAGGAGGCGTTGGCGATGCTCTGCGTCAGGAGCGAGAGCATGATCAGGCCGGGCACGATGAAGGCGCCATAGGGCACGCCGTCGATCGCGGCCATGTGCGAGCCGATCGCCGCGCCGAAGACGATGAAATAGAGCGAGGTCGAGATCACCGGCGAGAGGATGCTCTGCAGCGGCGTGCGCCAGGTGCGGGCCATCTCGAAGCGGTAGATCGCCTTGATTGCGTGCAGGTTCATGCGTTCGCCCTCAAAAGGCCGACGAAGATGTCCTCGAGCGAGGACTGGCTGGTGCGCAGGTCGCTGAAACGAATGCCTGCGTCGGCGAGATCCTTCATCAGCGAGGTGATGCCAGTGCGCTCGGCCTTGGTGTCGTAGGTGTAGACGAGCTCCTCGCCCTCCGCCTGAAGCGTCAGGCCGTAGTGGGACAGGGCTTCGGGAACCGCCTCCAGCCGGCTCTGCAGATGCAAGGTGAGCTGCTTCTGCCCGAGCTTGCGCATCAGCTCGGCCTTCTCCTCGACCAGGATGATCTCGCCCTTGCTGATCACGCCGACCCGGTCGGCCATTTCCTCGGCCTCCTCGATGTAATGCGTGGTCAGGATGATGGTGACGCCGCTCTCCTGCAGGCGGCGCACCAGCTTCCACATGTCCTGGCGCAGCTCGACATCGACGCCGGCGGTCGGCTCGTCGAGGAAGAGGATCTGCGGCTCGTGCGCCAGCGCCTTGGCGATCAGCACGCGCCGCTTCATGCCGCCCGACAGCGTCATGATCTTGCTGTCGCGCTTGTCCCAGAGCGAGAGGTCGCGCAGCACCTGCTCGACGATGGCCGGGTTCTTCGGCTTGCCGAACAGGCCGCGGCTGAACGAGACCGTCGCCCAGACCGTCTCGAAGGCGTCGGTGGTGAGTTCCTGCGGCACGAGGCCGATCCGGCTGCGCGCGGCGCGATAGTCGCGGATGATGTCGTGGCCGTCGGCGAGGACCGTGCCGGTGCTCGGATTGACGATGCCGCAGACGATGCTGATCAGCGTCGTCTTGCCGGCGCCGTTGGGTCCGAGCAGGGCGAAGATCTCGCCGCGCCTGATGTCGAGATTAATGGTCTTGAGTGCCTGGAAGCCCGAGGCATAGGTCTTCGACAGGCCGGATATCTGGATGATTGGTTGCATGGGCGAACGCTATACTCGCAGCACGGCAAATGGGTGAAGGCGGGATGGTGCCGTTTCGCCCTGCCGGCACGACATCCCGCGGAAGAAGAATGGCCGGGCAAGCCCGGCCATAGCAAGTCCTTCTACCAGATCCTGTCAGCGCATGAAGAACCAGAGCAGGATGATGATCGGAATCGGAACGCCCACCAGCCACAGAATGATCGAACGCATCGACGCTAACCCCTTGATTGTCATCGGATGAAGATGACGGGACAACGTCGCTAGGCCGCCGGCGGTTCCGCCGCCGGCCGTCGATCTCATTTATAGGCGATGCTGTCGATGATCGCCTTCATCGCCGCATCATGCGTCTTGTGCCCGTCGAGCGAGGCCCAATAGGTCATCATGATGATCTTGCCGCTCGCAACGTTCGGATTGATCGCGATGTAGCGGATCAGCGAATCGCCGTCCTTGCTCTTGGCCTTGAGCTCGGTGAAGGACCAGGCCTTGCCCTTGACCTCCTGCTTGATCGTCTCGGAGGCGCCGGTGATGGTGACGCCCTCCTTGTCGAAATAGCCGTTGTGCTCCTTCTGCAGCGTGTCGATCTGATCCGGCGCGACCAGCTCGAACCAGAGATAGATCTCCTCGTCCGGCGTCCTGATCTCGACGCCGCGCTTGATCTTCGCCGTCGTCCAGGCGTCCGGCACGGTGACCACGGCGACAGGATCCTCATCGGTGATCTGAAGCGCTCCGGCAAAGGCCGGCAATCCGCTGAAGCCTGCGAACGCGATCACGAGCGCGCAAACCGTCTTCCGCAACATGGGTGTCTCCTTCCCCGCCCGGATCGGCCGGGCACACGCCTTCGCGGCCGCCGATCCACGGCCGCGACGTTGCGGCAACCGGCACGAATGACAAGGGACGAAAGAGCCGTTTCAGGCCAATTCGGCCGCGCTCGGATGCCAGAGCGGTTGATAGCCGTTCACAAGCGCCGCCAGAGACGACGGCGGTGTGACGACGGCGACCGGACCAGCCGGCCGCGGCCTCTTCGCGACATAGCCGGACGGCGACCAGAGCAGCGCCTTGGCTCCGTGCAGTGCAAGGAACTCGCCCTCGCCCGTGGCGACCATCGCCCCATCCGGCAGGCTCTCTGCCGGGAGCCGGTGCAGGCGCTTGCGTTTGCCATCGCGCCGCTCGCGATCGAGCCGCTCGTCGATCGCCGGGAAGAGCGGCACCTCGGCGAGGCCGAGCCCGGCGACCAGCGCCGACCGGTAGGCATGGGCATCGGCGCGCCGGCATTCGACACAAGGCCGGTGCCCGGCGGCCAGCGCGGTCACCTCGTCGCAGAAGAACAGCTCGGTGTAATAACGGCCCCAGACATCGCGCTGCCGGCCCTTGAACGAGAGCACGCAGCAGATCCACTGCCTGGTCGCATAGAGCCGCGTCGGCAGCGCTTTGGTGGCCGGATCATGGAACTTGCCGCCACGATTGCCGAACAGCAGGCCGCGCGCCGGATCGGCGAAGAGCGAGCCATCGGGACGGATGCGGTTGGGCAGCGGCATGGTGCGGCCTTGCTTGGTCGGATGCCGTGGAGCTTCGCCCATGGCCGCGACAAGGCATGGCGGCAGCACCGCCCTCACCACTTGATGATGCTCATCAGATTGCTGTCGCGATCGGTCCAGAGCAGCTTCGAATCCGAGCGGTCGCGCCAGGGCGAGAGTGCGGCCTTCACCTCCGGCACCTGCCAGAAGCCCTTGTCGCGGGTGTAGAGCGCCCAACTGATCGGGTCGTCACAGCCCTCGACATCGGCTGATGTCTCGACCCAGTTCACCTCAAGCCCCGACGCCGCTGCGAGCCCCCGATGCAGCGGCGCGATCTCGAACGTGTCGAGCTCGAAATTGATCGCAAGAACCCCGTCCGGCGCGAGATGGGCGAGATAGACGTCGAAGGCCTCCTTCGTCATCAGATGCATCGGAGGCGAGGCACCGCGGAAGGCGTTCATGATGATCACGTCGAAGCGTTGCGAGCCGGCGAGCGCCTCGCGCTCCAGCACGAGCCGCCCATCACCGAGCGCGACCTCGACCTTGGCCCTGGAATCCCGCGTGAAGCTGAAGTTCCGGTCGACCAGCGTCTTCACCGCCGGGTTGAGCTCATAATAGCGGATGAGATCGCCTTCCCGGCCATGGGCGGCGATCATGCCGGCGCCAAGACCGACGATGCCGATGCGGATCGGCGCGTTCGGCTCGGCCCGGCGCCTGGCATTGCGGAAGATGGCGTGGCCGACACCGCTGCCAGCCGTGAAGGCGCAGGCCGGCTCGTTGCGGCGCGCCGGCGCGAGGAACTGCGAGCCCTGGTCGATGCCGGCCTGCATCATCACGAGCGAGGCTTCTTCGGGATCGTCCTGCGCCTCCCTCACCACCTTCACAACGCCGTAGAAATTGCGGATGCGCTCGACCAGTTCATGCGAGGCCGTCATCTCGCTGGCGAGCTGGAAGCCGATCGCAGCGAGGAAAACGGCGGCACTGGCGGCGAGCGCCCTGCCGCCCGCCCGTCGCAACAAGCCTGCCTCGCCGGAACAGAGCCTGAGCGCCAGCACCGCCACCGCGATGATGGCGAGCCCCTGCTCCCAATAGTCGCGGAAGACCAGCGGCGCGACCAGCGCCACAGCCAGCCCGCCGAGTGCCCCGCCGAGCGCGGTCGCGAGATAGAAGCCCGGCAGCCTGACCGGCTCCGGCTGGATGCGGACCATCTCGGCATGACAGATCATGCAGCCGGCGAACAAAGTGGCGCATTGCAGGGTGACGCCGAGCAGCAATGTCTCGAAACTGTCCGGCGTCGGCAGCGCGTAGCTGAGCGCCGCCAGCAGCAGGAAGGCGATAGTGAAGGCCGGGCGCGAATACAGACCCTGGTCGCCGAAGGCGATGACGAAGGTGAGCAGATAGAGGCTGAGCGGTGCGATCCAGAGGAAGGGCACCACCGCCGACCATTGTGTGATCTGGTTGGTGGTAGCGAGCAGCAGCACCGAGCCGAGCGCCGAATAGGCGATCCAGAGCGAGGCCGGCCCGCCTTGCGGCGCACCGACCGGCATCCCGGCCGCAGGCGCCTCGGCCGCAAGCTCCCGCTGCCGAAAGGCGAGCACGGCGCAGAGCGCGAACAACAGCCCATAGGCGATGAACGCCGTCGACCATAGCCGCGTCTGCTCCTGGCTCGACAGCACGCGTTCGAACAGGAACGGGTAGCTCAGCAGGCCGAGGAAAGAGCCGAAATTGGAGACGGCGAAGAGCCGCGACACCTCGATGCCGGAACCGCTACGAGCCAGCCAGCGCTGCAGCAGGGGCGAGGTCGTCGCCAGGAGCACATAGGGGCCGCCGACGCTGACCGCGAGCAGCGTGACGATCCGCAGCGTCGGATCGGCGGCGTCGGCCGGCTTCCAGCCATCCGAGGGCGTGATCGGCAGGAGCAGCGCCGCTGCGAACAGCAGCGCGATCTGCAGCAAAGCCTGCCCGCGAACCGGCAGCGGCCGGGTCACCGCATAGACATAGGCGTAGCCGGCGAGCAGCGCGACCTGGAAGAACAGCATGCAGACGATCCAGGTCGAGGCGCTGCCGCCGAACCAGGGCAGGATGTATTTCGCCATCACCGGCTGGACCTGGAAGAGCAGGAAACCACCTAGTCCCATGGTCGCGGCATAGAGAAAGGTGACCAGTCGCAGCGACGGCATGCGCCCCTCCGGCAACACCCGCGAGGAGTAAGGCGGGCTGCTCAGGGTGACAGGGATTTCGCGCCGTACAATGAGGCTTGCGGACTGCTTGCGACATCGTGAGGACTGGCTGTTCCGTTGACCTTGCTGCTAGGTCGAACGCAACGGGCGCCGGACGCAAACCGGCCGCATGGGGGCAGGACGGCATGACACAAAAAGCCGGCAGCGGGGATCTGCCGCTGGTCGCACACCCGTCGCGCGGCGCCATCCTCGGCGAGATCCATGCCCGCCCCTTCGCGCCGCTGGCGACGCCGCAGCGGCTCCTGCACTTCGCCTTCATGACGGATCAGGCCCAGGCCGCCGCCGATCGCGAGGCGCTGGCCCGCTTCTGCACCGAGCGCGGCGTGCCCGGCCCCGCCGAGGGCGCCAAGCACCATCGCACGAGGCTCGGCGAGACCAGTCTGCGCTGGGAGCAGCACAGCGAGTTCACCACCTATACCTGGGAGCTGCCCTCTCCCGGCACGGTCCCCTTCCTGCCGGCGAGCCCGGTCCTGCCGCACGGCATGCACGCTCTGCCGCAGCCCGGGCCGCATCTGGTCGCGGTCGACCTGCATCTGCTGCCCGAAGCGGCTGCCACCGATCTGGAAACGCTCTTCGATGCGGCCAGCCTCGCCGCCTCGCTGGTCGATGGCGAGGCCGCCATCGCGGCGACCGATTTCCGCGCCGGCGCCGGTGGCTTCGTGCGCATCCTCGTGCTCGACCGCGAGCTCACCCCGGCCAAGGCCGGCGCACTGGCGCAACGCCTGCTTGAGGTCGAGACCTATCGCGTGCTCGCTTTGCTCGGCCTGCCGGAGGCGCAGCGCCTCGCGCCCTCGGTGCGCCGCACCGAAGAGGTGCTGGTGCGCATCGCCGGCACGATGATGCAGACCGACGGGCTCGCCGCCGACAATGCCCTGCTCGACGAGATGACGGCGATCGCCGCGACGATGGAGTCGGAAGCCGCCTCGGCGAACTATCGCTTCGGCGCCAGCCGCGCCTATGACAGCATCGTCGGCCAGCGGCTGGAAGCGATCGGCGAGGCGCCCTATGGCGGCTGGCCGACCATCGCCGCCTTCCTGTCGCGGCGCATGGCGCCGGCGATGCGCACCTGCCAGATGCTGCAGCAGCGCCAGCTCGATCTGTCGCGTCGGCTCGCCCGCGCCGCCAATCTCCTGCGCACCCGTGTTGACGTCGCGCTCGAACAGCAGAACCGCGACCTGCTCGCGGCGATGAACGACCGGACTCGCTTGCAGCTCCGGCTTCAGCAGACGGTCGAGGGGCTCTCGGTCGCGGCGATCGGCTATTACATCGTCAGCCTGTTCGGCTATCTCGCCAAGGGTGCCAAGGATGCCGGCTACCTGCCGATCGATGTCGGCATCGCGACCGCCTTGTTCGTGCCGGTCGCGATCCTCGGCGTCTGGCTGATGGTCCGGCGCATCAGGCGCGGCCATAGCGACGTGTGAGCTGCCGTTGCGGAGCGATCATCGGAACGCTATATCGCCCATGTCGGAAAAGGCAGACTTGGTCTGGTAAGCCCAAGTCCTTTCGGTAACGAAAGCTCTGGTCTTTGGCTTCGTGCTCGAGATCCCCACGACGAACAGCGGACACCATCCCGGTGCCCAATCGTTCGTCCGTGAGGTTCTGAAGTTCGAGGAACGCTCCGGTCGAACATCGACCCAGGAGCAGTTCATGCATAGCCACCATTCGGCCCTCTATGATGTCGTGATTGCCGGAGCCGGCCCCGTCGGCCTGTTCCTCGCCTGCGAGCTGCGCCTCGCAAACCTCACGGTCCTCGTGCTGGAGCAGGCCGAGGATCCGCGCTCAGCTCTGAAGCGGCTTCCCTTCGGATTGCGCGGCCTCTCGGCGCCCACGATCGAGGCCTTCCATCGCCGCGGGTTGCTGGATGAGCTCGCGCCACCACAGCATGCAACGAATGCCGCGAAACGCAGCGAGATCGAGGCTGGTGCGCATTGGGCGCAGCAGCCGCGCCGCCCGGCCGGCCATTTCGCCGGCATCCAGTTCTATCTCGACGACGTCGACACCTCGAAATGGCGATACCACCTGCCAGGCCCGGCCGGCACCAGCATGGCGGTCGAGATGGAGGCTCTCGAAACCGCCCTGGCCACCCGGGCAAATGCGATGGCTGCCGAGATCAGGCGCGGCCTCGGAGTCACCGAAATCGACCAGTCGGATGAAGAGGTAGCCATCCGTGCCGGCAAGGAGGTCTTTCGCGGACGTTGGCTCATTGGCTGTGACGGCGGCCGCAGCACGGTCCGAAAGGCCGGCGGTTTTGAGTTTTCCGGCACCGAGCCCGAGTTCACCGGCTATTCCGTCGACGTCATACTGGCCGATCCGGAAAGCCTTCCCGCCGGTCGCCACTACACGCCGACCGGCATGTACACCTACGCACGGCCGGGAACGATCGCGATGGTCGATTTCGACGGTGGCGCCTTCCATCGACGGCAGATCACGCTCGAACATGTGCAGGCGGTGCTGCGCCGGGTCTCTGGCACGGACGTCACGCTTGCGGCACTGCGGCTCGCCACCACCTGGACTGACCGCGCCTTCCAGGCGAGCGTCTACCGCAAGGGGCGGGTACTGCTCGCTGGCGATGCCGCGCACATCCACTCTCCCCTCGGTGGCCAGGGGCTGAATCTCGGGCTCGGTGACGCGCTGAACCTGGGCTGGAAGCTGGCGGCCACGATCCGCGGGGATGCGCCCGCCGGCCTGCTCGACAGCTATGCGAGCGAGCGGCATCCGGTCGGGGCGCAGGTTCTCGATTGGTCGCGCGCCCAGGTCGCGCTGATGCGGCCGACAAGGAGCACGCGCGCGCTCGAAGCCATCATCCGCGATCTCATCGAGACCCGCGATGGCGCGACCTACTTCGCCGAGCGCGTCTGGGGCGTCTCCCTCCACTACGATCTCGGTGATGGCCATCCGCTCGTGGGCCGTAGCGTTCCCGATTTCGAACTGGCCGACGGAACGAGGATCGGCGAGCTGCTACATAACGGTACGGGCTTGCTGCTGGACTTCGACTCGCGCGCAACGCTCCAGGCGCTCGCCGGCCGCTGGGATCAGCGGATCGCCTATGCCGCACGCGGCGCCAAGGATCGGCTGGGCCTGAGCGCGGTACTGGTACGCCCTGACGGTATCGTGGCCTGGGCCAGTGAAGGCGTCCCCGATGAGGAAGACGCTTCCAGGGCCGCTTCGCACTGGTTCGGCGAACCCCGGAGAGGCGGCTGAAGTGCCGCCGCCTCGCGGCTTCAGCCGCGCAGTCCCGCCGTGATCGAGCGGCGATAGGACAGCGCTGCCGGGATCAGCGCCGCGAGCGAGCCGAGGAGCAGGATCAGCCCGACCTGGGCGAGCTCCGCCGACCCCAGCGCGAAGGAGAGCCGTAGGCCCGTTTGCGCCTCGAACAGGCCAGAGACCGCGAGCGTCGCGACGGCGCCGAGCGCCAGGCCGAGCACGCAGCCCGCTGCGACCAACCCGGCCATGCCGAGCCAGACCACCAGCAGCACATAGGTCCGTGGCGCGCCGAGCGCGCGCAGCACGGCATAGCGCCGCCGCCTCAAGCCCGTCACGGCGACGAGCAGCAGGAAGATCGCCGCCAGGATCAGCACCGCATTCAGCACCGAGGCGACGCTGAGCACCTGCCCGACATCGCCGAGCGTGCGATAGAGCCCGACCAGCACCTCGGCCGGGAAGAAGGCCATGGTGCCACCCTGCCGGTAGCGCGCCCTGAGCGCATAGGCGTCGGCAACCGCCTTCGGCTTCACCACCAGCGCCGGCACGCCGGGAATGCGCTGGCCGTCGAAGGGCGGGCCGAGCGCCGCACCCTCGCCGGCATGGCCGTTGCCGAGCCCATGCACCTCCCAGACGCTCTCGACCGGCACCAGGATGGCGCGATCGAAAGGCGAGCCGAGCCGTGGCAGACGGCCGACCGCGACATAGGCATGGCCTTCATGGCGATGGCTCGCCTCTTCGGCATCCGCGACGCCGCGCTTCGGCCAATGCCCGGCGATGGCGTGCGAGGGCTCGATCCGGTCGCCGAGCTTGTAGGTGACGTCGGCGCCGAGCACGGCCTCGCCCTCGCGCCCGAACAGGCGGCCCTCGCTCGGCTGCAGGCGGCCCCAGCGGCCGGCAAAGGCGAGCGTGGTGCCGATCACCGGATGGCCGCGGGCGATGTCGCCGAAGGCGAGCGGCGCGACCGCTGCGACGCGCGGATCGCGGGCAAGCTCGTTGAGCAGCCGCCCATCGACCAACGGCAGCGCCTCCGGCTGGAGATAGATCGCCGACATCACAAGCTGCGTCTGGCTGCCGGGTGCGCCGATCAGCAGGTCGAAATCATCCGCTGCCCGGGCCGAGGCCTGGCGCAGCGCCCGCTCCTGCGCCCCGATCGAAACCCCGATCGCCACCGCCAGCGCGACCAGCGCCACGATCGCCGCCGCCGTCCAGCGCAGCGCCCTGAGATCGGCGATGACCATCGGCAGCGGGTTCATGCGGCAGCTTTCAGATGAAGCGGCCCGTCACCGATCGCCGCGACCTGCTGCATCCGCGCCAGCAGCACCGGGTCATGCGAGGCACAGAGCAGCGTCGCGCCGCTCTCCCTGGCGACCTCGACCAGAAGCGCCCCGACCTCGGCCGCATGCGCCGGATCAAGGCTCGCTGTCGGCTCGTCGGCGAGGATCAAGGCCGGTGCGTTGAACAGGGCGCGCGCGATCGCGACGCGCTGCTGCTCGCCGCGCGAGAGCACGGCAGCACGCCGGCGCAGATCGGTCAGACCCATGCGCCCGGCGAGCGCTGTGGCACGCGAGAGCTGGCCTTCCGTCCGGCGCCACCGCGAGAAACTCGCCGGCAGGGTGATATTGGCGAGCACGTCGAGCTCGGGCACGAGGTGGAAATCCTGGAAGACGAAGCCGACCGTCTCACGCCGCCAGCGGTCGCGCTTCGCACCCGGCAAGGTGGAGACCGCGACATCGCCCCATCCGACGCGCCCGGTATCAGGGGAGAACAGCCCGGCGGCGAGATGCAGCAGCGAGGTCTTGCCCGAGCCGGACGGGCCGCGCAGGCCGATCAACGCGCCTGGAGGCACGACGAAGTCGGGAATGTCGAGTACCCGGAAGGGGCGCCCGTCGCCGTCGCGATGATCGACCTGGATGCCGGAGAAATGCAGGGACCGAACCGCGCCGGCCGCTCGCTCAGACACTGTGGAAGCCGGCATCGACCAGCCTGATCTGGCTGACGAAGCCGGTCTCGGCATCGGTCGAGGAGCCGATCTCGAGTCGGCCGCTGACCGCGACCTTCTGGCCGGCGCTGACCATCGGCGTCGCCGCGCGCATGAACACGACGACAATGTCGACCGGCCAGTCGGCATCCGACTGGCAGAACGGGCAGATCGCCAGGGGCTCGCGCGTCAGCACGAAGAAATGGCTCTCCGGCTTCAGCGGCGGCGCCATGTAGCCGACCATCCGGACCGGCTTGCCGCGCAGCGAAGTCGCCCGGTCGGAGAACTGGAAGCCGAGCACGCCGAAGGATTTATAGAGACCGTCGAAGGTCAGCGTCTCCGCCTCGGCGGCAGGCGCAGGCCGCGAGACGGGCAACGCCGCGAACCCCATGAGGAGCCCGCGGCGGGAGAGCGTGCGGCGCCCTTCCGGGCGCCGATCTGATGAGCGATCGCTCACTTGCCGCCGAGGGCCAGCGCCTCCGCCATGACGCGGAAGACGAAGACGTTCGGCTTGTGGCCGCGGAAGCGCTCGGCGCCCGGCCCCATGGCGGTGAGCAGCACATCGTCAGCCGCGTGGACGCCGGAGTTGGCGTCGAAGGGCAGATTGCCCTGCTTGCGGGTGGCGAGCGGACCGGTGCAGTCCTTCTCGTTGGCGATGTTGGTCTTGCCATCCGGGCCCTTCACGGCCGGGACGCGCTCGCCGTCGAGATAGGGCCGGCCGGTGTCGCAGGTGTCCGGGTAGCTGCCGAAGGCGACGGCGAGGCGACGCGAGGTGTCGACCTTGGTCGGGTAGCCGTCCGCGTCACGCGGGCCGTAATTCGGCGGCAGCGACTCGTTGTAGGTGCCGAGCTTGTCGCGCAGCAGCTGGCCGGGACGATCATCGTCATAGGTGCCGATGATCGAGATCGGATGGGCGTGGTCGGGCACGACGATGATCAGCGTGTCGTTGCGATCGCCGGCGAAGTCCTTGGCGGCCTTGACGGCGTTGTCGAGCATGATCGTGTCGAACACCGCGCGCTCCCAGTCGAGCGAGTGGCTGTATTTGTCGATGCGGGCCGATTCCACCATCAGGAAGAAGCCGTCCTGGGCGCCCTTGAGCATCTCGATCGCGGCCTTGGTCTGCTCGACCACGTCGGGCTGATCGGGGAACTTCGAGATCGAGCCCTTCTTGGCGAGGCGCAAGTCGAAGGCGCCGTCGATGTTCGAGGTGTTGTAGAGGCCGAGCATCTTCTTGGCGCCACCGGAAACCGCGGCGTTCATCTCGGTCTTGGTGGTGGCGAGCGCATAGCCCGCTTCCTTGAACTTGGCGATGAAGTCGAGATCGTCGGTGCGCTTGGTGCCCGGGGTCGACTTCGGCAGGAAGTTCGGCGAGCCACCGCCCATGATCACGTCGGGCTGCACGTCGAAGAACATCTTGACGATGTCGTTGAAATCCGAGCGGCGGCGGGTATGGGCGACCATCGCGGCCGGGGTCGCGTCCTCGATCTCGGAATTGGTGACGACGCCGATCGCCATGCCGGCACGCTTGCGCTTGATCACCTCGGAGATCGTCTCGACCTTGGGATGGTCGAGGGTCAGGGCGTTCTTGGCGCAGTAGATACCGAGCGCGTTGACACAGGATTTGTGGCCGGTGGTGTAGGCGCTGGCGGAGTTGGCGCTGTCGGTGACGATCGAGTCGGTGCCCGAGGTCGAGATCAGCGCCATGTTCGGCATGTCGTCGATGGCGAGCTCGCCGCCATAGAGGCCCTGCTCCCAGCCCTTCGACAGAATGCGCGCCGCGGTGCGGTGCGCGACCGAGAGGCCGTCGCCGACGAAGAGGATGACGTTCTTGGCCTTGCGCTCACCGGTCGCGTAGACGGTCCAGTTGACGGTCGCCTTGTCGTTGCCCTGCGTCGCCTCGACGACATATTGGCCGGCCGGCAATTGTGCGCCGCGCAGCCAGAGCGCCGAATGCTTCTGGCCTTCCTCGTTCTGGACGAACTGGACCTCGCGGCCGAAGGCCTCGGCGACGGGCTTGCCGTTGATCGTGACCTTGACGTCGGCCGATGTCGGCGCGTTGGGGAACTCGACCTTGAAATCGAAGCGCGAGCCTTCGAGGATTTCGGCGCGGGTCAGCGGGTAGATGGTCTGTGCCGTTGCCGGCGCCACGCTGGCGAGCATCGCCGCCGCCATCAGCCAGGTTCGCTTCTGCATGATCTTCTCCGCCCCATGGGAAAGCTCGGTCGCCGGAGCGTTAGGAGTGCTAGATGACAGTATGATTACTGCGGTTTCAGTCAAAATGGTACGTTATAACACTTCATTATTGTCGAGTCGGTGGCCTGGAATTTCGAACCTGCCAGTCGCATAGCGGCAACGAACTGTAACAGCGCCTGTGCTACGCCCGCATCGCGAAGGGGAGATGCAGCATGAGCACCGCGAGCGATGCCCGTTTCTGGGACAAGTCCTCGAAGAGCTACGCCAGGTCGCAGATCTCGGACCAGGCCGGATACGAGCGCACGCTGGAGCGGACGAGCGGGCTGTTGAAGCCGGACGACAGCGTGCTCGAACTTGGCTGCGGAACCGGCACGACGGCGCTGCGGCTGGCGGGCGGGGTCGATAGCTATCTCGGGACGGACATCTCCGCCGGCATGATCGCCATCGCGCAGGAGAAGCTCGCTGCGAGCCCGATCGCGGCCCTCGCCTTTCGCGCCGCAACCGCCGAGGCGCTCGCTTCCGAAGCCGCGCGGTTCGATATAGTTCTCGGCTTCAACTATCTCCATCTGGTCCGCGACCTCACCGGCACGCTGCGCAGCATCCATGCCCTGCTCGCGCCCGGCGGTGTGTTCATCTCCAAGACGCCCTGCCTCGGCGACATGAATCCGCTGATCCGGCTCGCCCTGCCGCTCATGCAGATCATCGGCAAGGCGCCCTATGCCGGCGTCTTCAATGCGCAGGAGCTGAGCGGTCTCATCGCCGCGGCGGGCTTCGAGATCCTGGGCACGGAACGGCACGCGAGCAAAGGCAAGGACAGCCGGCCTTTCATCATGGCGCGCAAGGCATAGGGGTGCGGCCGGGGTCGAAGGGAGCAATCCCCACGCACTCGCGTTTCAATCCAGACGGGTCGGTCAAGCGTAAGCTTCATCCTGACAACTGCTGACACCCAACGTCCTTATCAGCCCGTCCACCGCTTGAGGAAACGCCGAAAGGGACACCGCCATGCTGACCTTCTACCACTCGCCGCAGTCGCGCTCCTTCTCGATCCTGTGGCTGCTCGAGGAACTCGGCCAGCCCTATGAGATGGAAATCGTCGACATCCGCGCCGAAGGCGGCCCGCCGGAAAGCTATCGCGCCATCCAGCCGCACAAGAAGGTGCCGGCGATCGTCCATGACGGCACCACCGTCACCGAACGCGCCGCGATCTGCCTCTATCTCACCGAGCAGTTCCCCGAGGTTGGGCTGGCGCCGGCCGTAGGCGATGCCAACCGCCCGGCCTTCCTGACCTCGCTGGTCTATACCGACGCTGTGCTCGACCCGATCATCGCGACCTCGATCCACAAGTTCAAATACGAGGCGCGCGGCTTCTCCTTCGGCTCCCATGCCGACACGGTCGCCAATCTCGCGAGGAAGCTCGGCGAGCACCCCTACGCCGCCGGCGAGCGCTTCACCGCCGCCGACACCCAGCTCGGCGCCGGCATCCATTTCGGCATGAACATCGTCGGCGTGCTGCCGCGCCTGCCGGTGTTCGAGGCCTATATGGGCCGGATGATGGAGCGGCCGGGGCTGCAGCGGACCCTGCAGAAGGACGGCACGCTCGAGCCCGGCCAGGTGCCCTGATCAGTCTTCCTTGAAGCCGTAGTCGGGGATGCCCTGCTCGTTGCCGTAATATTTGTACGGCAGGAACTTGCCCGACATGCTGATCCTGACCCGATCGCCTTTGGGGTTCGGCTCGCGTTCGAAGGCGATGTTGAAGTCGATCGCCGACATGATGCCGTCGCCGAACTCTTCCTCGATCAGCGCCTTCCAGGCGGGGCCGTTGACCATCACCATCTCGTAGAAGCGGTAGATCAGCGGATCGGTCGGCGGCATCGGCGTACCGGTGCCGCGATACGGCACCTCGTTCAGCATGCGCTTCTCGGCCTCCGACAGGCCGAACAGCGCTGCCGCCTTCTCGGCGAGCGGCTTCACCAGCTTCATCTGGCCGAGCAGGGCACCGATCACCAGCACCTCGGACATGCCGCCGATCTCCTCGGTGATCTGTTTCCAGCTCCACCCCTTCTCGCGCTTGATATCGAGAATCTTCTCGGTGAGCTCTTCGCGCTTCATCTCGTCCTCGCCAGTCGCAGCCGCCGAAGGCGGCGGGCGGCGGGATGACTAGCAAGGCACGGGCCAGAGCGGCCGGGAGGGAGACGAGAAGGCTACGTGCTCAGCGCCGGCCGAACTGCAACTGTTCCAGCGCCGCGATCTGCTGCGCGACGGGAGAGACCTGAGCCGCCAGCGAGATCCCCTCGAAATGCCGCCGGCCGCGGAAGCGGGCACGCTCGAAATTCGAGCGGCCGTCGAAGGCGGCGTTGCTGAACCAGGCGCCACGATCGAAACGCGCGCCGGCGAAGCTCGCCATCTGCCCGAAACGGGCCTCCTCGAACCCGGCATTGCCGGCGAACTCGGCCTCGCCGAAATCGGCGGCACCGGCGAAGTTGCAGTCGCCGAAGCCTGCCTCGCCTGAATGGCGCGCCCCGCGGAACTGCGTCACGCCGTCGAAGCGCGAGCCACGGAACCAGGCATCGCCAACGAATTCCGCCTCGACGAAACAGGCCGTGCCCTCACAGCGCATGTCGCGGAACTCGGCAGTGCCGTGCAGGGTCGCCGCGCCGAAATCGGCATCGCCGGAAAAATGCGCCTTGTCGAAGAAGGCATCAACGCGGAAACTCGCATCGCGGAAGCTGGCCGGGCCATGGAAATGCGCTTCGGAAAACCAGGCATCGCCGCAGAAGGCGCTGCCGGCAAAGCGGGCGGCCGCCGGAAAGATGATACCGCCGACGTTGAAGTCGCCCTCGAAGATCTCGTCGACCAGCTCGACATCGGCGAAGAGGCGCCAGAGCGCAAGCAACGCACCATCAGTACCGATGCGGCCGCGCAGCCGCATCATCTCGCCAGCCCAGCCGTTCCAGCTTGCAGCCCCCTCGCCAAGCCGTGCCAGCACCGCCTCACGCCGCGCCGCCATGAAGGCCGAGGCCTCGGGCCCGGCCGCGCCATAGCGGGCCGCGCGCTGCGCAGCGGCAAAGCCGGCCTGGTGCGGCCGCGCCCAGGAATTCAGCTGCAGAAGTTCGGCGCGCGCATCGGGCACGAGCCGGAACAGGCTGGCCATATCGGAAGGCGCCCTCTGGTTAATGATTCATTAGCCATAAGCGAGCCGTCGAAATGGTTCAATCGCTGCTTTCGTCATCAGCGCCACGCCCCCAAGCTCCGGCCGTCGACCAACCTGCGAGTTTCATCGTTCGGCGCAGCACACTCTTAACGTTACAGGCCGATAACCTTCTGTGGCGTAAGGCATTTGAAGTATTTTCCACGCGATCAAAGGGCATAAGCCACGCGGAACGCCGAGCGCCGATGAACGCCTATCTGCCGTTGATCCTGTTCACGGTGCTGACCAATGCAGCGGCGCAACTGATGCTGAAGCGCGGCATGGGCGGCGTGGGGCACCTCGATGTAGGCCATGACGGTCTGATTCCCACCGTCTTCCGCGTCGTCTTCAACCCCTTCGTCTTCGCTGGCCTATGCACCTTCGTGGTCAGCATGGCCTCGCATCTGATCGTGCTATCGAAAGTGCAGATCAGCTACGCCTACCCTTTCCTGAGCCTCGCCTACGTCGTGGTCGCGGTCTACGCCTACTTCGTCTTCCAGGAGGATCTGAGCCCGGCCCGCATCGCCGGCATCGGCTTCATCGTCCTGGGCACCATCTTCATCGCACAGAGCTGAGGGACGTCATGGACCTGTTCGCCCGCTTCATTCTCCGCCTCGGCGCCCTCTTCGCTCCGGCCCAGCCGCAGCTGAAGCCGATCCCGGTCCCGGCGCGCCGCCCCGACCAGCGACGCTGATCGATGAAGCACATCATCATCGGCGGCGACGGTTTCGTCGGCTCGCATCTGGCGGCGGATCTCGCGGCCATGGGCGAGGACGTTCTCGTCTGCGACATCCAGAAGAGCGCTCATCCGCACTATGACAAGGTGCCGTTCCAGCGCGTCGACGTGACCGATCCGGCGAGCCTCAACGCGATCGCGCTGACGCCGGATGACCTCGTCTACAATCTCTCGGCCAAGATGCTGTCGCCGATCGTGACCCGGAAGGAGCGCTACGACTTCTTCTGGCCGGTGAACTATCACGGCACGCAGAACATCCTGAGCTGGATGGAGACGAACGGCGCCCACCGGCTCGTCCACTTCACCACCGACATGATCTATGGCCATTCGGTCACCGTCCCGCAGGACGAGGACCATCCGGCGAGGCCGCTCGGCGAATATGGCGAGAGCAAGCTCGCCACCGAGACGCTGGCCCAGACCTATCGCGACAAGGGCTTCAAGATTCCGATCTTCCGGCCGCGCCTGATCATCGGCCCCGGTCGCCTCGGCATCCTGGTCAAGCTCTTCCGCCTGATCGACATGAACCTGCCGGTGCCGATGATCGGCTCAGGGAACAACCCCTACCAGTTCATCTCGGTCTTCGACTGCGCCAGCGCCTGCATCGCCGCCTGGAAGGCCGATTTCCCGAACAGCGCCTATAATCTCGGCTCGGACGATCCGCCGCCGGTGAAGAAGCTGCTCGGCGACCTGATCCGCCATGCCGGCTCGAAGTCGATCCTGCTGCCGACCCCGGCCTCGCTGGTCAAGCTGACGCTCGACACGCTCGATGCGATCAACCTGCCGATCATGGATCCCGAGCAGTACAAGATCGCCGACGAGATCTGCATTCTCGACACCGCCAAGGCCAAGCGCGAGCTCGGCTGGGTGCCCAGGCACCGCGACGAGGACATGCTGCTGGCAGCCTACACCGAATACCGCAAGGCCAAGGACGAGCTGAGGAGGAAGGCCGCATGAGCATGCCCGCCTACAGGAGGGACGAGGCGGTTCCGCAGCCCTCGCGCCCGCAACTGATCAGCGTCGAGGCCGCCAAGCAGCTCGATGCCCAGCAGGTCAAGGAGCTGTTCACCGCCCATATCAATCCGGGTCAGGTGCATTTCCTCAAGCTGCTCGGCTTCGACCGGATCATCGTCGATCGCGCCGAGGGCATGCACTACATCACCAGGGACGGCCGCAAGATCCTCGATTTCTTCGGCGGTTTCTGCTCGGTCGCCTTCGGCCACAACCATCCGCGCATCGTCGCCGCCCGGAAGAAATTCCAGGACGAGAACCGCCATGAGATCTGCATGGCGTTCATGTCGCAATACGCTTCCGCGCTGGCCAAGAACCTGGCCACCATCGCGCCCGGCGATCTCGACATGGTCTTCCTCGGCTCGACCGGTTCGGAGGCGATGGAAGCCGCGCTGAAGGTCGCCGAGCAGGTCCAGGGACCGGGCAAATCCAAGATCCTGCACGCCGCCAACTCCTTCCACGGCAAGACCAAGGGTGTGCTCTCAGTCACCGATTCCAGCCTCTATCAGTCGCAGTTCAAGCTGGTCGAGAACCGGGTGAAGGTGCCCTTCGGCGATATCGAGGCCGTGCGCCAGGCGCTCGAGAGCGACCCTGCCATCGGCATCGTCGTGATGGAGACGATCCAGGGCGGCGGCGGCATCGTCGAGGCGCCCGAGGGCTTCTGGCGGCAATTGCGCGCGCTCTGCGACAAGCACGGCGTGCTCTGGGTCGCCGACGAGGTCCAATGCGGGCTCGGCCGCACCGGCCAGTTCTTCGCCTTCGAGCGCGACGGTGTCGTCCCGGACGTGACCGCGCTCGCCAAGGCGCTCGGCGGCTCCAAGGCGGCGATGGGCGCGATGATCGCCCGCCGCGACATCTACATGAAGGCCTATGGCAAGCCGAAGACGGCGTTGATCCATGCCCAGGCCACCTTCGGCGGCATGGGCGAGGCCTGCGTCTCGGCGATCGAGGCGCTCAACGTCCTCTATGACGAGGACCTGATGGGCAATGCCAGGCGCCAGGGCGACTATCTGATCGAGCGCCTGAACGAGCTGCGCGCCAAGCACCCGACACTGCTCAAGGAGATCCGCGGCCGCGGCCTGATGATCGGCGTCGAGTTCCAGGACATCAGCGAGACCATGCCCTTCGGCGTGAAGCACATGGTCGCGCTGCTCGACGACAAGCTGAAAGGCTCGCTCTGCGGCTTCATCGGCGCGCTGCTGCTGAAGGATTACGACGTGCTCGTCGCCTTCACCGAGTACAACCGCAACGTCATCCGGCTGGAGCCGCCGCTGATCGTCACCCGCGAGCAGTGCGACGATTTCATCGACGCGCTCGACGACCTGCTCTCGCGCGGCATCACCCGCATCGTCACCGACTATCTGCGCAAGGTCGCGGTGGCGAAGAACTGAGCCGGGTTGACTACCCCGCTTGTCGAAGGGCCGGCTCACGCCGGCCCTTTTGCTTTGGGCATGAAGCTTCAGCCAGCCTTGACAGCAAGGCCTCAGCCCCCAAGTCTATGGGTATGACGACGAAGCACCGCTCTGTATTCCGGGTCGCCCCGATCGCGGAATTCTAGCCCCGGACTCGGCCCGAGCGCGCCCCGAGTCCAGGGGTGCCGTCGATGCTGTCCCTCGTCGAAGCAGCACGACATCCACGGCGTCTCTTCCCAAAGAACCTCACGAACTTGCCGGTCGCGCTCTGTCGCCGCCGTCGCGCGCGTCATCGCAGGATACATGGCCCATGACCCAACCGACCCAGAAGACCCACCGCAAGCCGAAGATCATCGTCGGCGAGATCGACCATGAGCGCCTGACCGGCCTCGCCACCACGGCCCTCGAGCGCGTGCCCGAGGTCGCGGAGGAGCTGCTCGCCGAGATGGACCGCGCCAAGGTCGTCGCGCCCGGCAAGCTGCCGGCCGACGTCGTGCGCATGGGTTCCTTCGTTACCTTCGATTCCGACAGCGCCCAGCATCGCCGCGTCCAGCTCGTCTATCCCGGCGAGGCGGATATCGAGCAGGGCCGGGTTTCGGTGCTGACCCCGATCGGCGCGGCCCTGATCGGCCTCGCCGCTGGCCAGTCGATCGCCTGGACCGCCCGCGACGGCAAGAAGCACGTCCTGACGGTGACGGCCGTCGAGCAGGTGGAGCCCGCGCTGGCGGCCTCGTAGGCCGGATCAGGCGGCGGTCACCCGCCGCCAGAAGCTCGACGAGAAGGCCGGGTCGGTGTGGCGCGCGAAGTCGCGCCAGTGCGGGAACGAGGCCTCGAAGGTCGCAGCCGACATGCGGGCATCCTTGTAGGGATTGACCCGCCCGCCGGCCTCGATCGCGATACGGTCGAGGCCATCAAGCAGCTTCAGCGTGCGCTCGCCGCGATGCGGGAAATCGAGCGTCAACGTCGCGCCGGGGATCGGGAACGACATCATCCCCGGCGAGGGCACATCGCCGAACAGCTTCAGCACGGTAAGGAACGAGCTCTCCCCCGCCTGCAATGTCAGCCGCAGCATGGCTTCGACGGCATCCCGCGCATTCGCCATCGGCACGGCACACTGGAACTGACGCAAGCCCCTGGGCCCATAGGCGCGATTCCAGTCACGGACGCGGTCGAGCGGGTAGAAGAACGGCCGATAGGCGATACGCCGCGGCTCGGGCGTCCGCGGCTGGGCGGCACGATAGAGCGCATTGAAGGCGCGCAGGCTCAGCCGGTTGATCAGCGGGAATGGCGGCTTCAGCGGGAACGGCAGGGTCGGTCCGGCCTTTGCGGGCGGAGCGTCGGAGGCCGGTGCATGATTGGCGCGGAAGAACACGCCGCGGCCGAAATGCCGGCCTCCGGCGAGCGAGTCGACCCAGGCGACGGTGTAGTCATGCGTCGCATCGGATTCGGCGGCAATGGCGAAGAACGCGTCGAGCCCGTCGAAATGGATCGCCTCCTGCAGCATCTCGGCCGAAGCGACCGGCATCAGTCGCAGCTCGACCTGCGTAACCAGCCCGGTCAGCCCCATGCCGCCGATCGTCGCGGCGAAGAGCCCGGCGTTCCCGGTCGGCGTGCAGGTCAGGATCGAGCCGTCCGATCGGGCAAGTTCGAAGCTGCGCACATGGCGGCCGAAGGTGCCGGCGCGGTGATGGTTCTTGCCGTGGACGTCATTGGCGAGCGCGCCGCCAATGGTGACGAGGCTCGTGCCCGGCGTCACCGGCGGGAACCAGCCAGCGGGAACGCAGAGCTTCAGCAGCTCATCGAGCAGCACACCGGCCTCGCAGATGACGATCCCGGTCTCGACGTCGAAGGAGAGGATGCGACCCAGCCGGCGCGCCGCGATCAGGCCGCCACCATCGTTCAGGCAGGAATCGCCATAGGAGCGGCCATTGCCATAGGCGAGCACCGAATGATTGCGTTTGCGCCCAGCCAGCCAGTCTTCCGGTTCGATCGGAACGGAATCCTTGGCCTCCAACCCGCCCCAGGAGCGCAACGAGGCGCGCTCCCCGCTCACGGCAACACCTTCGCTCCGACCATGATGAGCACGACGACCGCGCCCATGAGCTGGCTGCGCCAATCCCGGATCATGAACATCAGCGGATCATCGGGCATATTGCCGCGCCGGGCCAGGAACCACATGCGTGCAATCTGGTAGAGGATGATCGGACAGACCAGCCAGATCATTTCGGGATGACGATAGAGCTGCTTGACCGCGGCGCTGTCGACATAGAGCGCCATGATCAGCGCGCACGTACAGCCCGAGGCCATGCCGAGCTGCGACAGCGCCTCGATATCCTCGGCCTGATAGCCGCGGCCCGCCTTCTTCAGCCCTGATTGGTCATGGGTGATGCGCAATTCGGCATAGCGCTTCATCAGGGCAAGGCTGAGGAACAGGAACATCGAGAAAGCGAGCAGCCAGGACGAGATCGGAACCGCGGCCGCCGCATTGCCGGCGATGATACGCACCGTATGCAGGGCGGCGAGGCCGAGAACGTCGACCAGGAGCTTGCGCTTCAGCACGAAGAGATAGGCGAGCGCCAGCAGCAGATAGGCGCCCCAGGCCATCAGGTAGAGATCTGGCCGCGGCAGCAGTGCCGTCAGCGCGACCGAGGTGATCAGCAGGCCCGGCACCATCGCGTAGGCCTGGCCCTTGCTGATCTCGCCGGCAGCGAGCGGACGCTTGCACTTGGTCGGATGACGCCGGTCGGCCTCGACATCCATGATGTCGTTGAGCAGGTAGATCGACGACGCCATCAGCGAGAAGGAGACGAAGGCGACGAGGCCGTAGAGCAGCGCGTTCGAGGCGAAGACGTCGTGATTGAGCAGGATCGGCACGAAGACGAGCCCGTTCTTCGCCCAATGATGCGGCCGCATCGCCCGAAGCATCGCCGGTAGAGCCATCGTCTCCGTCTTCGCCGCCTGCCGCACACATGATACGGGCCGCTCCGGAGTGTTCCGAAGCCGCCCGAGCGCTCATGGCGTGCATTAATGCAACGGGAATCCTAATTCCGCGTGGACTGGCAGATGCGCAACACCGGCGTTCTCGGATCATCCTTAATTTTTGAATGCCCGGCGTCAGCCGGCCGACCTCACGCGCATGATGCCGGCCTGTGGCTCGGCCCAGCGCAATTCGCCCAGCCGCAGCATTGCGTTCACATGCGCGAAGACCTCGCTGAAGGCGAAGGAGAGCTGGTGCGGGTCGAGCGGCCGCGTGAACATCACAGGCACCAGTTCGGCGACCGAATGCGGCCCCGTGGCGACCGCCCCGGCGATCAGCCGGCAGCGCTCGCCATGATGGGCGGCGAGCGCGGCGCAGCGCTCGGCGAGCCCGTAGAACGGCAGCTGGTGCCCGGGTAGGACCAGCGTTCCCGACGGGATCGCCTGCGGCAGCACGCTCAACGAGCGCAGATAGAGGCCGAGTGGATCGCCCTCGGGATCAACGGCCCAGACGCTGATGTTCGGCGTGATCTTGGCCAGCACCTGATCGGCCGCGAGGAAGACGTTCGCCTCCGGGCAGTGGAACATCAGTTGCTCTGGCGCATGGCCGTCGCCCGCCAGCACGAAGAAATCACGGCCGCCGATCCGCAAGACATCGCCGGCGACGATGCGGGTGAAGGTCGGCGGCAGCGGCGTCACCTGGCGTAGATAGCCATGACCCAGCGTCGAGACGACCTGAGTGACCTCGGCCGAGAGCCCGTGGCGCAGATAGAAATCCTTGTAGACCGGCGCCTCCGCCGCGCCCGGGCTGAGCGAGATGTTGAGGCAGCCGAGATAGCTCGTCTGGCTCGTCAAAAGCGGCGTGCCGAAACGCTCATGCAGCCAGCCGGCGAGCCCGATATGGTCGGGATGGAAATGCGTGACGAAGAGCCTCGTCAGCCGCTTGCCCGCGAGCGCCCCGGCCATCAGCGCGAGCCAGGCCTGCCTCGTCGCCTCGTCGCCAATGCCGGTGTCGATCACCGCGAAGCCGTCGCCGTCCTCGATCAGGTAGATGTTGACGTGGTCGAGCCGGAACGGCAGCGCGATCCTCGCCCAGAAGATGCCCGGCGCGACCTCGATCAACTGGCCGGGGACCGGCGGCTCGGGGAACGGGAAGATCAGGCCGTGCGGATCGGGAGCGTGCAATTTGGTCAGCCCTGAACAATGTCTGCAGGTTCATAGCAGGCCGAGATCACGGCGGACAACGGTTGTTAAGGCTCGCACGGCAAGATCAGTGCGATGAGCGATTTCGACACCCTCCGACGAGACTGGCTCAGCCACCTCGGCCATGAGCGCCGGCTCTCGCCGAAGACGCTCGAGGCCTATGGCCGCGACATCGATCAGTTCGCCACCTTCCTCACCCACCATCTCGATGCCCCGCCATCACTGAAGGCGGTCGCCGCGCTGAAGCCGGCGGATTTGCGCGCCTTTCTCGGCTATCGCCGTCGCGACGGCGTCGGCAACCGCACGCTGATGCGCCAGCTCGCGGCGCTGCGTTCGTTGGCGCGCTTCGGCGAACGCAGTGGCCGTTTGACCGCCGCCGCCTTTGCCGCAACGCGCGGGCCGCGTCTCGGCAAGGGCCTGCCGCGCCCGCTCGACGCCAAGGCCGCCGCGGCCGTGACCAAGGCCGACAGCCGCGCCGGCGAGGAGCGGCCCGACTGGGTGCTTGCCCGCGATGCCGCAGTGCTCTCTTTGCTCTATGGCAGCGGCCTGCGCATCTCCGAGGCGCTCGGCCTCAAGCGCTCGCAGGCGCCGGTGAGCACCGCCGATGCGCTGACCGTGCTCGGCAAGGGCGGCAAGACCCGGATGGTGCCGGTGCTGCCGGTCGTGGTCGAGTCGATCGCCGATTATCTCGGGCAATGCCCGTGGCGGTTGGCGCCGGAGGGGCCGCTCTTTGTCGGCGTCAAGGGCGGGCCGCTCTCGCCGCGGATCATCCAGCTCGCGGTCGAGGGCCTGCGCGGCTCGCTCGGACTGCCGGGCAGCGCGACGCCGCACGCGCTGCGTCATTCCTTCGCCACCCATCTGCTCGGCCGTGGCGGCGACCTGCGCGCCATCCAGGAACTGCTTGGCCACGCCTCGCTCTCGACGACGCAGATCTACACCCGCATCGATTCAGTCCGCCTGCTGGCGGCTTATGATTCCGCCCACCCACGCGCTCGGGGATAAGCTACTTACCTTCGGTAAAATCGTCTTGATTCCGTCACGTGGACCGGCCATCACGCCCGGCCTTTCCGGGGGAATCAAAGATGGCTTCAGCCGCACCAGACGTCACCGAAGAAAACCAGCCGACCAGCAAGATCAACAAGCGCATCGCGCTCCTGATCGGTATTCTCGCGCTCCTGCTCGCCTTCTCCGAGATCGGCGGCAAGAACGCCGAGCAGGACGCGCTGGCGAAGAACATCGAGGCCTCCAATCTCTGGGCCTTCTTCCAGGCCAAGACGATCCGCGGCACGACGCTGCGCACCGCTGCCGACGCGATGGAGGTCGAGCTCGCCGGCGCCACCGATCCGGCCGTGCGCGAGCGCCTGCAGAAGCGCATCGACGGCTGGAAGGCGACGATCGCCCGCTACGAATCCGAGCCGGAGACCAATGAAGGCCGCAAGGAGCTGATCGTCCGCGCCAAGGCGGCCGAAGCCAAGCGCGATATCTCCAGCGCCCGCGACGACAAATACGACATCGTCTCGGGCCTGCTGCAGATCGCGATCGTAGTCTCCTCCGCTGCGATCATCACCGGCGTCGCCCTGCTCGCCTGGACCGGCGTCGGCCTCGGTGCGCTCGGCCTCGCGCTGATGATCATCGCCGAGGTCGCGCCGACCGCGCTGTTCTAGCCAGGCGAAGGGCGCGACCGTTCAGTAGTGGATCGCGCCCTTCGAGCCGCCGCCGCAGGCGATCGCGTCGCCATTGATCGCGATGCTGCGCGGCGAGGCCAGGAAGGCGACGATGTCGGCGACCTCGGCCATGTCGACCAGCCGGCCGATCGTGACATTGGCGGCCATGCGGCGCTCGATCTCTTCGGGCGCCAGCCCTGACGCCGCCACTCGTGCCGCGACCACGCCCGGCGTCTTCTCGGTCCGCGTCGTGCCGGGATGCACCACCGTGACGTTGATGCCCTTCGGGCCGAGCTCGTCGGCGAGGTTCTTGGTCAGTGCCGCCACCGCGACATTGCGGATCGAGCCGATGGTCGAGCCGGTCAGGCGCGCTGCCAGCCCGCTGATGTTGACGATCCGGCCCCAGCCATTCGCTTCCATCACCGGCGCCGCCTCGCGGGCCATCCTGAGATAGCCCATCACCTTGACGTTGACGTCGTCGAAGAACAGCGCGTCGGTGATCTCGGCGAGCTTAGGCGGCGTCGCCTGACCGCCGGGCTTGGCCGCGGCGTTGACGAGGATGTCGAGCCCGCCCAGCGCCGCGACGGTGCCGGCGACGACGGCCTTTACCGAGGCATCATCCTGCGTATCGACCGTGAGGCCGACGATCTTGCGACCGGTCTCCTGCGCCAATTCGGCAGCGGCAGCGTCGAGCTCCGCCTGGTTGCGCGCGGCAATGACGACGTCGACGCCTTCCAGCGCCAATTGCCGCGCAATGGCGCGGCCGATCCCCTTGCTGCCGCCCGTGACCAGAGCGCACTTGCCGTTCAGCATCAAATCCATGGCGAGGTTCCTTGAAGGCATGATCGCGGGCCCACCGACGCAGGTGCTCCCGGCAGTTTCGAGAGCATCCTGCGGGAGCTGCGCGACCCGGTCCAGCGCGCCTGCCACACCCCTGCCCCGCTTTGCTCGCGAGGGAGCTTGACTAATCCATATCTCCGTGGTTATGAATTAACCCATAGCCAACGGGTTATCGATATCAGATGCCAGACGCTCACGACATGCTGTTCAGGACGCTCGCCGACCCGACGCGGCGCGCCATCTTCGAGCGCCTGTGCCGCGACGGCGAGCTGACGGTCGGGGCGCTGACCGCGCAGGCCGGCGTCTCGCAGCCGGCCGTCTCCAAGCATCTCGGCGTGCTGAAGCAGGCCGGGCTGGTGCGCGATCGCCATGAAGGCCGGCAGACCCATTACAGCGCCCAGCTCGGCGCGCTCAGCCCGCTGATCGACTGGACCAGCCAGATGGCCGGGTTCTGGGAGGCGCGGTTCGATGACCTCGAAAATTTGCTTCAGAGGATGGACCAATGACCACCGCCACGCAGACACGCTCCGTCACCGTCGAGCGCGAGATCGCCCACCCGCCGGAAAAGCTCTGGCGCGCCCTCACGCAGCCGCATCTGATCGCCGAATGGCTGATGAAGAACGACTTCGCGCCCACGGTGGGCCACCGCTTCAAGCTGCGCGGCGAGTGGGGCGGCGTGCTCGATTGCGAGGTACTCGACATCGAGCCGAACCGGATGCTGTCCTACACTTGGGACTTCGCCCATGAGGACCCCGCCTTCGATATGAAGAGCGTCGTGACCTTCACGCTCACCCCGACGCCCAGAGGCACGCTGCTGCGGATGGAGCAGGCCGGCTTCCGGCCGGAGCAGAAGCAGGCCTTCGGCGGCGCCAAAGCCGGCTGGCAGGAATTCCTGGGCAAGCTGGAAGAGCTGCTGGCACGCGAAGCGTGAACGCTCGCCCCTGCTCTCACATCAGTAAGGAGGTTCCGTTGACCTTGAACGACGCCATCCGGCAGGGCCATCGCTGGCTCGCCCTCATCTTCACCGCGACCGTCATCGCCAATTTCGTCGCCATGGCGCTGGGGCAGCCGCCGGCCTGGATCGTCTATTCCCCGCTGCCGCCGCTTTTCCTGCTGATGTTCTCCGGCCTCTACATGTTCGCGCTGCCCTACCTCGCTGGTGCGCGCGGCGCACGGCGAGCTGGCGGCTAGGAGAAGTACAATGGCCGGCAAGACCTCGAAGGTGGCAGCGAAGCCGAAAGCCGAAGGCGGGCAACCCGTCCTGCTCTCGGGCGGCAATCCGCAGATCGCCAAGGGCTATGGCGAAGAACCGGTGCAGGCCTATATCGCGGCCATGCCGGGCTGGAAGAGTGCTCTCGGCACTCGCCTCGATGCGCTGATCAGCGAGGCCATCCCCGGCGTCAGGAAGGCGGTGAAGTGGAACTCGCCGCTCTACGGCATGGAGGACGATTACTGGTTCCTCGGCATCCACGTCTTCGCAAAGTATGTGAAGGTCGCCTTCTTCCGCGGCGCCGCGCTCGATCCTGTCCCACCCGGCCCCTCCAAGCAGATGGAGGTGCGCTATCTCGACATCCATGAGGATGACGAACTCGACGAGGCCCAGTTCACCGCCTGGGTGAAGCAGGCCGCCGCCTTGCCCGGCGAGAAGATGTGAGAGGATATCCGCCCCCATGAAGCAGGCAAACGACAAGACCGGCGACGCAACCTCGGCCTCCGAGCAGATCGACGCCCGGATCGCGGAGCTGACCGACTGGCGCGGGGCCGCGCTCGCAAGGGTCCGCGCCATCATCCGGCAGGCCGATCCCGAGGTCGAGGAGACCTGGAAATGGCGCGGCGTCCCGGTCTGGGAGCATGCCGGCATCATCTGCACCGGCGAGACCTACAAGGGCGCAGTCAAGCTCACCTTCGCCAAGGGCGCTTCGCTGCCCGACCCCACCGGCCTGTTCAATTCCAGCCTCGACGGCAATACGCGGCGCGCCATCGACATCCTTGAGGGCGCTGCGATCGACGAGGCGGCGCTGACGGCGCTGGTCCGTGCTGCTGTTGCGCTGAATACGGCTGGGAAGAAGAAGTAGCGCAAGCCGTCATTGCGAGGAGCGCAGCGACGAAGCAAGCCAGGGGGACTTGGCGCCCAGCCGCTGATGGATTGCTTCGCTACGCTCGCAATGACGGTTCAGCCGGCGGCACCCTCGGCCATTCCGGCCCCTGCCCGCGCAGCCGCTCCCAGGCCCGCGCCATCTGCAGCACGCCGAGATCGTCGAAGCGCTTGCCGGTGATCTGCAGGCCGATCGGCAGGCCGGATGCGGTCATGCCGGCATGGACCGAGATCGCCGGCTGGTCCGACATATTGGCCGCCACCGTGAAGACGATGTGCTCGAAGGGCCGCTCGGGATCGTGGATCGGCGAGGCCAGCTCGGCGGAGAAACTCGGCACCGGCGAGACCGGCGAGAGCACATAGTCGAAGGGCTGGGCCGCCTTCAGCGCCGCATGGCGGATCGCCAGCATCTGGCTCATGCCGCGATGGACCTGCGCCCCAGTGAGCGAGCGACCACGCTCGGCCCAGGCGTAGATATAGGGCAGCACCTTGTCCTGCCTCTCCCTCGGCAAGGCGCCGATCTCGGCCCAGGCGCGCTGGCGCCAGAAGTCGTCGAGCCCGTCGAGCATGTCCTGCGTCAGGAAGGGCGGCGCGAGCTCGACGATCGCCCCCGCCTTGCGGAAGGCGTCGGCCGCCCTAGCGATCGCCACCCTCACCTCCGGTTCGACCGGAAGGCCGATACCCGCCTCCAGCTGCAATCCGATCCTGAGCCCGCGCGGCTCGCGCTCCAGCTCGCCCCAGGCGATCTCCTGCGGCGGCAGGCTCATCGGGTCGCGCTCATCCGGCTTCGAGAGCTCGCGCATCATCAGCGCCGCGTCGGCGACCGTGCGCGTCATCGGCCCGGCGACGCGGCCGTAATAGGTCGGGTCGATCGGCACCCGGCCGAAGCTCGGCTTCAGGCCGACGAGCCCGCACCAGCCAGCCGGCAGGCGGATCGAGCCACCGATATCGGTGCCGACATGAAAGGGGCCATAGCCGGCCGCTCCCGCCGCTCCCGCCCCGGCCGAGGAGCCGCCCGGGTTCTTCGATAGGTCGAACGGGTTGCGCGCCAGTTCGTGGAAGCTCGACAGGCCGGAGGAGAGCATGCCGTAGTCCGGCATCGTCGTCTTGGCGAGGATGACGCAGCCGGCCTCGCGCAGGCGCTGCGCCGGCGGCGCGTCGGCCGCGGCTGGGCTGAGCTCCATCGACGCCGTGCCAAGCGGCACAGCCGTGCCCTTGGTCGCGATGTTCTCCTTGATCGTGCAGGGCACGCCGTCGAGCACCAGAGCCTCGCCCCGGCGCCAGCGGCCCTCGCTTGCCTTCGCGGCAACACGGGCACCTTCCGGATCATAGGCGTAGAGCGCCTTCAGCGACGGCTCCCAGAGCGCGATGCGCTGGATCACCGCTTCAGTGACCTCGACCGGCGAGAGCTCGCGCGAACGGAAGGCCCGGAGCATGTCGACGGCGCTGAGATCGGCGAACTCGATCATGACTGAAACTCCGCAAGCATAATCACATCAATCTCGCGAGCGGCGCATGCGCGGATCGACCGCGTCGCGCAGGCCATCGCCCAGCAAATTGAAGGCCAGCACCGAAAGCGCGATCGCCGCGCCCGGGAAGATGGCGAGCCAGGGCTGCGCCGCCATGAAGGTCTGTGCCTCGTTGAGCATCCGGCCCCAGGACGGCGCCGGCGGCTGCGTGCCGAGGCCGAGATAGGACAGGCCGGCTTCGGCGAGGATGGCGAGCGCGAACTGGATCGTCGCCTGCACCACCAGCACACCGGCGATGTTGGGCAGGACGTGCTGGCGCGTGATCGCCAGCTCGGTCAGCCCGGCCGCGCGCGCCGCCAGCACATAGTCGAGCGCCCAGCATTGCAGCGCCGCTCCCCGAGCAAGTCTTGCGAAATAGGGCAGGCTGAACAGCGCGATCGCGATCACGGCATTCATCATGCCGGGGCCCCAGACCGCGCTGATCATGATCGCCGAGAGCACCGCCGGGAAGGCGTGGCTGAAATCGGCCATGCGCATGATCAGGTTGTCGAGCCACCCGTCGCGCCGGATCGCAGCGATCAGCCCAAGCGCGCTGCCGATTGTCAGGCCGAGGCCGACCGCGCCAAGCCCCACCGCCAGCGAGTTGCGGGCGCCGACCATGATCATCGAGAACACGTCGCGGCCGAACTGGTCGGTGCCGAACCAGTGCTCGGCCGAGGGCGGCCGCAAGCGCTTCAGGATCGCCATCTGGGTCGGCTCATAGGGCGTCCAGATGTAGGAGATCAGCGCCATCGCGACGACCAGTCCGCCGAGCAGCAGGCCGGCCAGGAAGGACGGCGAGGCCCACCAGCGCCGCGGGCGGGAGCGTGGCGCGACCGCGCTCATGACGCCTGCCGCAGGCGCGGATCGATCAGCCCGTAGAGCACCTCGATCGCGAAGTTGATGAAGACGACCAGCGCGGAGAACAGCATGACCAGGTCCTTGACCACGATCAGGTCATGCTGGGCGATCGACTGGAAGACGAGCCGCCCGAGCCCCGGGAGGGCGAAGACGTTCTCGATGATGATCGCGCCGGCCAGCAGCACCGAGAACTGCAGGCCGAGCACGGTGACGACCGGGATCAGCGCATTGCGCAGCACATGGCGCAGCATGGTCCGTCGCCGGCTCACGCCCTTGGCCCGGGCGGTGCGGACATAGTCTTCCTGCATCGTCTCCAGCATGGCCGAACGGGTGACGCGGGCGAGGATCGCCGCCTGCGGCAGAGCGAGCGCGACCGCCGGCAGCAGGAGCGATTTCAGCGCCGGCCAAAAGCCGGCTTGCCAGCCCGGGAAACCGCCGGCCGGCAGCCAGCCGGCACCGACGGCGAAGACCAGCACCAGCAGGAGGCCGAACCAGAAATTCGGAATCGCGAGCCCAGCCTGGGCGAAGACCATCACCGCGGCATCGCCGGCGCGGTTGTGATTGGCCGCGGCGAGCGCCCCGAGCGGGATGCCGATGGCGGAAGCGAGCAGGATCGCCATCGAGGCAAGCGGCAGCGTCACCACCATGCGCTCGCCGATCAACTGCGTCACCGGCACGCGATAGGTGTAGCTGAGGCCGAGATCGCCGGTGACGAGCCCGCCGATCCAGGAAAAGAAGCGCAGCAGCGCCGGCTGGTCGAGCCCCATCTCGGCCCGCAGCGCCGCGAGCGCTTCCGGCGCCGCATTGAGCCCGAGCGTCACCGCCGCCGGATCGCCCGGCAGGATCTCCAGCACGAGGAAGATGACGATCGCCGCGCCAAGCAGCGTCAAGGCAAACGACAGCAGCCGGCGCAGGAGATAACCCATCATCGCGGCAGCCTCAGCGCCAGCGCACCTCCGCCAGCGGCGTCAGCGGCAGCGGCCAGTCGGTCCACATGCCCTCCAGATCGGCCCTGGTCACCGTGATCTTCGGCAGGATGAAGAGGAAACCGTTGACCGCATCGCGCGCCAGCATGCGCTGGGCGTCGCCATAGAGCTTGTTGCGCTCGGCCTCATCGACGGTGCGGTCGATGGTTTCGATCAGCGCCTTGAACTCGGGATTTTTGTACTGGAAGTAGTAGTCGTCGCGGGCGTAGTTGGCGATGTCGAGCGGTTCGGTGTGCGAGATGATCGTCAGGTCGAAATCGCGTGCCTTGAACACTCGCTCGAGCCATTGCGGGAATTCGAGCGGCTCGATCTTGGCGGTGATGCCGATCTGGGCCAGCAGCGCCGCGACGATCTCGCCGCCGCGCCTGGCATAGGCCGGCGGCGGCAAACGCAACGTGCATTCGAAACCCTTCGGGAAGCCGGCTGCTGCGAGCAGGCTCTTCGCCTTGGCGAGGTCGACCGGATAGGTCCCGGTCAGGTCGACATAGGCCGGATGCAGCGGCGAGAAATGGCTGCCGATATAGTCGAGATCGAAGCCGTAGATGCCGAGCGCGATCGTCTTGCGGTCGAGCACATGCGAGATCGCCTGGCGCACCCGGACATCGCTGAACGGCGCCTTGGCGTTGTTGATGGCGAGGATGGTCTCGCCCTCGGTCTTGCCGAGCGTGACCTTGAGCTTGGGATCGGCCTTGAGCTGCGGGATCGCTTCCGGCGCCGAGAGATTTGTGAAGACGTCGATGTCGCCGGCCCGGAGCGCCGCGACCTGCGCCTGCGGATCGGAGATGAAGCGGAAGACCGCCTTGGCGAGCGCGGGCTTTTGTCCCCAGTACTCGTCATTGCGCGCCAGTTGGAGCCGGTCGCCGCGGTTCCAGCGCGCGAACTTGAACGGGCCGGTGCCGACCGGATCGGTCTTGTTGTTGGCGGCGGTCGCCGGCGAGACGATGGCCGCATCGCCCCATGAGAGCCCGTAGACGAAATTCGCCGTCGGCTGCTTCAGCTTGATGATGACGGTGACCGGGTCCGGCGCCTCGATGCTCTCGATCGGCGCGAAGATCCAGCGCTGGGCATTGGTCGAATCGGGCGCGACCGCGCGCTCGAAGGAGAACTTCACATCGCGCGAGGAGAACGGCGTGCCGTCATGGAAGCGGGCATTGGGCCTGAGCTTGAAGGTATAGGTGAGATTGTCCGCCGCCAGCGTCCAGCTCTCGGCCAGAGCCGGCCCGAGCTTGCCGGTGCGGTCCATCGCCACCAGCCCCTCGAAGATGTTCTGCAAGGTGACTTCGCGGATCGCCTGGGCCGCACCCGAGGTCGGGTCGAGCGTCGGCGGCTCCAGCGTCATGCCGATGGTGACGCTGTCCTTGGCCTGCGCGAGCGCGGCGAGCGGAAGCTGGGTTGCAAGCGCGGCGAGACCCGCTCCCGCCAGAAGATCGCGCCGCGTCGTCATCATGCCTGCTCCCTGATGTGGCGGGGCAGGATGGCGCGGGAACGAAGCGGGAGGCAAGAGCGCCGGCGCGCATCCGGGTCAGGCGAAATAATCCGGATAGCTCGCCTTGAGATGCACGAGATCGGGCAGCAGCGTGCCCAAATGCTGGCGCATCGCGACGACCGCGGCCGAGGCATCGTGCCGCCTGATCTCGTCGACGATGGCGAGATGCTCGCGGATCACCATGGCCATCCGCCCCGGCACCGGCAGCGTCATCCGGCGGCAGCGGTCGATCTGACTCTTGGCCGCCTGGGCGAGTTTCCAGACGCCGGGATAGCCGGCGATGTCGGCGAGCGCCTCGTGAAACTCCTCGTCGGCGAGGTGGAAGCGCTCCTGGTCGTTCGCCTCATGCGATTCGTGCAGCACGGCGATCGTCGCATCGAGCCGGGCGATGTCGTCTGCGCTCGCCGTCCGCGCCAGCACCTCGACCGTGGCGCACTCCAGCGCCTGACGGATGAACACCGCCTCGGGGATCGCTCCCGCCGGGATGCGGGCGACGAAGGTGCCGGCCTGCGGGAATATCTCGACGAGCCCCTCTTCCTTCAGCCGAATCAGCGCCTCGCGCACCGGGGTGCGGCTCATGCCGAAGCGGGCAGTAAGATCCTTCTCCGAGAGCGCCACCCCGGGCCGCAGCACCATGTCGAGGATCTCGCGGCGAAGCTCGTCCTGCACGACGGACGCGGCCGTGGCGCGGCCCGCGGACGCTGCGGCGAGGCGCTGCGGCTTGCGCTCGCGGCGCAAGGCCCCGGTCTCGCCTATTCCTAGCGCCTCAGACATCGTCCTATCCCGGCCATGATCACTCCCTTATTGGACCACGATGCGCGCTCCGCGGCTAATCAGGGCGTAACACGGCCGGGCAGTGCATACTAGTATATTAGTATATTGACATCACCAACGCCGGCCCTATGGTCCGGCCCGATAGAGGAAACGCCAGCGATGCTGCTGCACGACGATCGTCTTTTGCCTGCCGAACCGGTGACGCGCGGTATTGCGCGCCGCCTCTATGCCGGCGTCCGCGACCTGCCGATCATCTCGCCGCATGGCCATACCGATCCGCGCTGGTTCGCCGAGGACAAGCCCTTCCCCGACCCGGCCACGCTGTTCGTCAAGCCAGACCACTACATCTTCCGCATGCTCTACTCGCAGGGCATCAGGCTCGAGCAGCTCGGCATCGCCCGCAAGGATGGCGGTGAGGTCGAAAGCGACCCGCGCAAGATCTGGCAGCTCTTCGCCAGCAACTGGCACCTGTTCCGGGGCACGCCGACCCGGCTCTGGTTCGAGCACGCCGCCTTCTCGATCTTCGGCATCACCGAGCGTCTTTCGGCCGAGAGCGCCGACCGCATCTATGACCGCATCGCCGAGCAGCTGGAGCAGGACGCGATGCGCCCCCGCGCGCTGTTCGAGCGCTTCAAGATCGAGGCGATCGCCACCACCGAAGGCGCGCTCGATCCGCTGAAATGGCACGACATGATCCGGGACTCCGGCTGGGGCGGCAAGGTCGTCACCGCCTATCGCCCCGACAGCGTGGTCGATCCCGAATTCGAGGGCTTCAAGGACAATCTCGAGCAGTTCGGCGAGCTGACCGGCGAGGATGTCGGGAGCTGGAACGGCTATCTCGAAGCCCATCGCAAGCGCCGCGGCTATTTCATCGAGCGCGGCGCGACCTCCTCCGACCATGGCCATGCCACTGCCCGCACCGCCAACCTGACCCCGGCCGAGTGCGAAAAGCTCTTCGGCAAGATCCTGAAGGGCAAGTTCTCGGCCGAGGACGCCGATCTCTTCCGCGGCCAGATGCTGACCGAGATGGCGAAGATGAGCCTCGATGACGGGCTCGTCCTGCAGATCCACCCCGGCTCCCATCGCAACCACAACCCGCATCTGTTCGAGCAATTCGGGCGCGACATGGGTTCCGACATCCCGCGCGGCATGGATTATGTCTCGGCGCTGAAGCCGCTGCTCGACGCCGTCGGCAACGAGCGTGGTCTCACCGTCATCGCCTTCACCCTCGACGAGACCAGCTATTCGCGCGAGCTCGCTCCGCTTGCCGGCCATTACCCGGCGCTGAAGCTCGGACCGGGCTGGTGGTTCCTCGATGCGCCCGAGGCGATGCTGCGCTTCCGCGAGCTCACCACCGAGACTGCCGGCTTCTACAACACCGTCGGCTTCAACGACGACACGCGCGCCTATCTGTCGATCCCCGCGCGCCACGACGTCGCCCGCCGGATGGACTGCCACTACCTCGCCAAGCTCGTCGCCGAGCACCGTCTCGACGAGGATGAGGCAGCGGAAGTCGCCCACGATCTCGCCTATCGCCTGGCCAAGGAGGCCTACCGGCTGTGACCAGCGCTGCAAAAACCATCGACGAACGCCAGGCCGCCCATCCCCGTGACGTGCGCGGCTATGATACCGAGACGCTGCGCCAGGACTTCTTGATCGAGCGCATCTTCGTGCCCGGCGAAATCGCGCTGACCTATAGCCATTACGACCGCATGATCGTCGGCGGTGCGACGCCGGCGGCCAAGCCCCTGACACTCGACCCGTTCCCGCCGACCGGCACGCCCTTCTTCCTGGCGCGCCGCGAGCTCGGCGTGATCAATCTCGGCGGCGCCGGTTCGGTCACGGTCGACGGCGAGCGCTTCGAATTGCCCAGCCTCGATGCGCTCTATGTCGGCCTCGGCGCGAAAGAGGTTTCCTTCGCCAGCGCCGATCCGGCCAACCCGGCCAAGTTCTATCTGACCAGTGCCCCGGCGCATCGCGAAGCCAAGCACCAGCTCATCCGCAAGGATGACGCCAACACCATCCATCTCGGCTCGGCCGAGACCTCGAACAAGCGCACCATCCGGCAATACATCATGCCGAACACCACCGGCACCAACCAGCTGGTGATGGGCATGACGGCGCTGGAGCCGGGCTCGGTCTGGAACTCCATGCCCTGCCATACCCATACGCGGCGGATGGAGGCCTATCTCTACTTCAATCTCGACCCGGCCCACCGCGTCTTCCACTTCATGGGCGAGCCGCAGCAGACCCGGCATTTGCTCGTCGCCAACGAGCAGGCGGTGATCTCGCCGAACTGGTCGATCCATTGCGGCTGCGGCACCTCGAACTACTCGTTCGTCTGGGCGATGGCCGGCGACAATGTCGAGTTCACCGACATGGACGCCGCCCCGGTGGAGATGCTGCGCTGATGGCGGCGGCCTCGCCCTTCTCGCTGCACGGCCGCGCAGCACTGGTCACCGGCGCCAATACCGGCATCGGCCAGGGCATCGCGCTGGCACTGGCTGAGGCCGGCGCCAAGGTCGTCGCGGCCGGGCGCTCGAGCATGGCGGAAACCGAGAAGCTGATCGCCGACGCCGGCGGGACCTGCTTTCCGCTCCAGGCCGATCTCCAGCAGGAGGGCATCGCCGGACGCATGATGGAGCAGGCTCAGGCGCTCGCTGGCCCGCTCGACATCCTCGTCAACAATGCCGGCATCATCCGCCGGGCCGATGCGCTCGATTTCAGCGAGAGCGACTGGGACGAGGTGATGAACCTCAATCTCAAGGCCAACTTCTTCCTGGCCCAGGCCTTCGCCAAGGCCGCACTCGAGGCCGGCCGCACGGGGCGGATCGTCAACATCGCCTCGCTGCTCTCCTTCCAGGGCGGCATCCGCGTCGCCTCCTATACGGCGAGCAAGAGCGGGCTCGCCGGCCTAACCCGGCTGCTCGCCTGCGAATGGGCGGCCAAGGGCATCAACGTCAACGCGATCGCCCCCGGCTATGTCGAGAGCAACAACACGGAAGCCCTGCGCGCCGATCCCGACCGCAACGCCGCGATTCTCGCCCGCATCCCGGCTGGCCGCTGGGGCAAGCCCTCGGATATCGGCGGCGCAGCCGTGTTCCTGGCGAGCGATGCTGCGGCCTACATCCACGGCGCGATCCTTCCTGTCGACGGAGGCTGGCTGGCGCGATGACCGACCGTCTCAACTCATTCTTCCAGCATGATGCCGAGATCGCCTGGGAGCCGACCGAGCCCGGCGTGAAGCGCAAGATCATGGCCTATGGCCCAGACCTGATGGTCGTGCGCGTCGTGTTCGAGCAGGGTGCGATCGGCAAGGCCCACCAGCACCCACACCGCCAGGCTTCTTACGTCGAAAGCGGCGTCTTCGACGTCACCATCGACGGCAAGACCAGCCGGCTTGCCGCGGGCGACAGCTTCTTCGTGCCCGAGAACCTCGTCCACGGCGTCGTCAACATCGAGGCCGGGCAATTGATCGATTCCTTCACACCGATGCGGACGGAATTTTTGTGAAAGACCGCAGCGCCCGGCCGTGCCGGCGCTGCTCCCGCCAAGGGACAAGAACGACCGGAATAAGCCGGCGATTTCATTGGGGAGAGGACAAGACCATGCTCAATCGACGGAGTTTCTCCGCGCTCGCCGGCGTCGCCTTCACCGCGCTGCTCGCGACCTCGGCACAGGCGCAGAACGTCACCCTGCGCTCGACCGACATCCATCCCGACGGCTATCCGACCATCGAGGCCGTCAAATACATGGGCCAGCTGCTCGAGCAGCGCACCGGCGGCAAGGTCAAGATCAACGTCTTCCACTCGGCCCAGCTTGGCCAGGAGAAGGACACGATCGAGCAGACGCGCTTCGGCGTCATCGACCTGAACCGCATCAACATGGCGCCGTTCAACAATCTGATCCCGGCGACCAACGTCCCGTCACTGCCTTTCATCTTCCGCTCGGTCGACCATATGCGGAAGGTTATGGACGGGCCGATCGGCGACAACCTGCTGAAGGAGTTCGAGAAGCATGACCTGATCGGCCTCGCCTTCTACGATTCCGGCTCGCGCTCCTTCTACAACGGCAAGCGGGCGATCAACACGCCGGCCGACATGAAGGGCATGAAGATCCGCGTGCAGCAGTCCGACATGTTCGTCGCGCTGGTGCAGGCGCTCGGCGGCAACGCCACGCCGATGCCGTTCGGCGAGGTCTATTCCGGCCTGCAGACCGGCGTCATCGACGGCGCCGAGAACAATTGGCCGTCCTATGAGTCGACCCGGCACTTCGAGGTCTCGAAGTTCTATTCGCTGACCGAGCATTCGCTGTCGCCGGAGGTGCTGGTGATGTCGAAGCGCTCCTTCGACAAATTCAGCGCCGCCGACCAGGCCCTGATCAAGGCCGCTGCCAAGGAATCGGTCGCCAAGATGCGCGAGCTCTGGGACGCCCGTGAGAAGGCTTCCGAAGCCAAGGTCAAGGCCGGCGGCGCCCAGGTCAACGCGGTCGAGAAGCAGCCCTTCATCGACGCGATGAAGCCGGTCTACGACAAGTTCGTCACCGATGCGAAGCTCAAGGACATGGTCGCCGCCATCCAGGCGGTGAAGTGAGCTGACGATCGGGGCGGCTTCCGCGCCGCCCCATTCCGACTTCGTCATCCCGGACAAGCCGCGTGAGCGGCGCCGATCCGGGATCCATGCCTGAACCGTTCCGGCATGGATCCCGGCTACCCGCTGCACTGCGGCCGGGATGACCCGCGAGGTTTCAGCAAGGCCAGCCAGGACCCCATGCACGCATTCACCAAGACCTTTTCGCGGCTGTCCGCGCGCCTGACCCTGGTGGTCCTCATCGTCGCCGGCTCCGGCATCATGCTGATGACCGCGATGATCGCCTGGGGCGTCTTCGGCCGCTTCGTCCTCAACGACACCCCGACCTGGGTCGAGGCCGGCTCGCTCCTGCTGATGGCCTGGTTCATCTTCTTGGGCGCCGCGGTTGGTGTGCGCGAGAGCGACCATCTCGGCTTCGAGAGCCTGCTCTCCTACATCCCGGCGCGGGTTGCCGCGGGCCTTGGCCTGTTCACCCAGGTCCTGATCCTGCTCTTCGGCGCAGCCATGGTGTTCTATGGCCTGCAACTGGTCGAGAAGGCCTGGGTCGACCGCATCCCGCTGATCGGCATCGCCAAGTCCTGGGACTACATGCCGCTGGTCGCCGGCGGCGCCCTCGTCGCGCTGTTCAGCATCGAGCGCATTCTCCTGATGCTGACCGGGCTGGAGCGCTCGCCGCTCCTCGTGCAGGCCGAACGCGCCGGCGGCGGGGAGCTCTGAGCCATGGAGATCTGGATCCTGTTCGGCGTCTTCGCGACGCTGCTCATCATCGGTGCGCCGGTCGCCTTCTGCCTCGGCCTCTCCTCGCTCGCGACCGTGCTCTACATGGGCATCCCGCCGGTCGTCGTCTTCCAGCAGATCAACTCGCAGATCAGCGTCTTCTCACTGATGGCGATCCCGTTCTTCATCTTCTCGGGCGACCTGATGATCCGGGGCGGCATCGCCGAGCGCATCATCGCCTTCGCCGCCTCGATGGTCGGCCATCTGCGCGGCGGCCTCGGCCAGGTCAACGTCGTCGCCTGCACGCTGTTCGGCGGCATCTCCGGCTCGGCCGTCGCCGACGCCTCGGCCATCGGCGGCATCATGATCCCGCAAATGGTCAAGCGCGGCTATGCCGCCGACTACGCCGTCAACGTCACCGCGAACGCGGCGATCATCGCGCTGATGCTGCCGCCCTCGCACAACATGATCCTGTATTCGCTGGCGGCCGGCAGCGGCATCTCGATCGCCGACCTGTTCACCGCAGGCATCATCCCCGGCCTGCTGCTCGCCGCCTCGCTGATGGTCACCGCCTGGTTCGTCGCCGCGCGCCGCGGCTATCCGGCCGGCATCTTCCCGGGCTTTTCGGCGATCGGGCGCCATTTCGTCGTCGCCATCCCCGGTCTGATGCTGATCGTCATCATCTTCGGCGGCGTCCGCTCCGGCATCTTCACCGCGACCGAATCCTCCTGCATCGCGGTCTGCTACGCGCTCTTCATCACCGCTCTGGTCTATCGCCATCTCGACTGGACCAATTTCGTCCATGCCCTGCTCGGCGCGGTCCGCACCACCTCGATGGTTCTGCTGATCATCGGCACCGCCGGCGCCTTCGGCTGGCTGATGGCCTTCCTGCAGGTGCCGGCTGCGACCATCAACGCGATGAAGGCGATCTCGAACGATCCGCTCATCATCCTGCTGATGATCAACATCGTCCTGCTGATCCTCGGCACCTTCATGGACATGGCGCCGATGATCATCATCTGCACGCCGATGTTCCTGCCGGTGGTCAAGGCGATCGGCATGGACCCGATCCATTTCGGCGTGGTGCTGATCCTCAATGCCGGCATCGGCCTCAACACGCCGCCGGTCGGCTCGGTCCAGTTCGTCGCCTGCGCCGTCGGCAAGATCACCATCATGGAGTCGATGAAATCGATCTGGCCGTTCTACGGCGCGAGCGTAGCCGTGCTGCTGCTTGTGACCTATGTTCCGGCCTTCTCCCTGTGGTTGCCGAGCCTGTTCCGGTAAAGAGCCTGTTCCGATGACACGACTTTCTGCTGCGACGCTGGCCTCCCTGCCAGCGTCGGTCCGCCGCCCCGCTTACGACCGTGCCGGGCTCAAGCCCGGCATCGTCCATCTCGGCCTCGGCGCCTTCACCCGCGCCCATATGTGCGAGTTCACCGACGATGCGCTGGAGACCGAATTCGGCGCCTGGGGCATCATCGGCGCCAGCCTGCAACGGCCCGACCAGCGCGACAAGCTGAAGCCGCAGGACGGGCTCTACACCTTCCTTAAGCGCGCCCCGGCCGGCCCGGAGCTACGCGTCATCGGCTCAGTGCTCGACGTGCTCGTCGCCCCGGAGAGCCCGCAGGCACTGGTGGCAAGGCTCGCCGCGCCGGAGACGAGGATCGTTTCGCTCACCGTCACCGAGAAGGGCTATTGCCACGATCCGGCGACCGGCAGGCTCAAGGCCGATCATCCCGACATCGTCCACGACCTCGCCAATCCGGCTGCGCCGCGCTCAGCAATCGGCCTGATCGTCGCCGGCCTCGCCGCCCGCAAGGCCGCGGGCCTCGGCCCCTTCACTGCGCTCTGCTGCGACAACCTCCCGTCGAACGGCCATGTCCTTGCCGGCCTCGTCCGCGACTTCGCCGCGCTGCGCGACGACAAGCTCGCCGCCTGGATCGAAGCCAACGGCGCCTTCCCCTCGACCATGGTCGACCGGATCGTGCCGGCGACGACCGAGGCCGACGTCGCCGAGGTCGCGAGCCTCCTGGGTCTCGACGATGCCGCCCCGGTGATCGGCGAGCCCTTCCGGCAATGGGCGGTGGAAGACGTCTTCGCCGCCGGCCGGCCGCGCTGGGATGCGGTCGGTGCGCAAATGGTCTCGGAGGTCGCGCCCTTCGAGTTCATGAAGCTGCGCATGCTCAACGGCGCGCATTCGAGCCTGGCCTATCTCGGCTATCTCGCCGGGCACGAGACGGTCGCGGCGGCGAGCGGCGATCCGGTCTTTGCCCGCTTCCTGCAGGGTCTCTGGAGCGAGATCATCCCGACCGTGCCGGCCCCGCAAGGCGTCGACCTCAGGACCTACGCCGGCGACCTGCTCGCCCGCTTCCAGAATCCGGCGATCCGGCATCGCACCTGGCAGATCGCCATGGACGGCTCGCAAAAGCTGCCGCAGCGCCTGCTTGGCACCATCCGCGAGCGATTGAACACCGGCGCGCCCATCGATCATCTCGCGCTCGGGGTCGCAGCCTGGATGGCCTATGTCACCGGCACCGACGAGAAGGGCGAGCCCATCGACGTGCGCGACCCGCTCGCGGCCGAATTCGCGATCCGCGCCAAGGCGCTCGGCCGCGATGCCGTGGCGCTGAGCACGGCCCTTCTCGGCATCGGCGCGATCTTCGGCGACGACCTGCCGCGCGAGCAGCGCTTCACACGGGCCGTGGCCGGCCATCTCGACAGCCTGTTCCAGAAGGGCGCGAAGGCGACGGCTGCGGCGCTGGGTTAGGGACATGGCCAAACCAAGCGCGGGGAACCCTCTCCTGGAAGGAGAGGCAGGGTGAGGTGTAGGCCGTTTGACCAGTGCCGCGAGCGCTCACCGCGTAGTCGGATTCAGGTCAACGTTTCCAGTCCGAACACCTCACCCCTGCCCCTCTCCTTCCAGGAGAGGGGATCCCGCGTCACGACGACAGCGGTGAAGGGCACTTGATCGCAGCCCCACCCTGACGCCAGATACAGGCGATGTTCGCCCGCTTTGCCAACGCCCTGGCCATGAGCGCCCTCGCCGCTCTGCTGCTCCTGCCCTCAGCTGGAGCGAAGGCCCAAGCGCAGTCGGCCGCGACCTATGTCGTGCCGAACTACTGGGATCCGAACGTTCGCGTCGAGCGGCCCGATCTCGGACCGCCGCGGGTGATCCGCTTCCTCACCGACGATGATTTCCCGCCGATGCATTTCGCCACGCCCGAAGGCGGCGTCACCGGCTTCTCGGTCGAGCTCGCGCGCGCTGTCTGCGAGAAGCTGGCCCTGAGCTGCACCATCCAGGCGCGCCGCTTCGACACCTTGCTGGATTCTCTCGCCGAGGGCCGCGGCGACGTGCTCGCCGCCGCCATTCCGGTCACCGCCGAGCTGCGCACCCGCTTCGCCACGAGCCAGATCTACCACCGCTCGCCCGCCCGCCTGCTGACGACGCGCGGCAACGCCCGGGCTGATCTCGAACTGGGTAGCTTGCGCGGCACGCGCGTCGCCGTGGTCTCGGGCACCGCGCATGAGGCCTTCCTCGAGCGGCTCGCGCCATTCATCCAGCGCCGCACGGCTCCCGATCTGCAGGCGGCCCTTGCTTTGCTGCGCAGCGGCGATGCCGAATATGTCTTCGGGGACGGGGTCTCGCTTTCGCTGACCATCGCCGGGCGCGGTGGCAGCGAATTCGCCTTCGCCGGCGGCCCCTATCTTGAAGCGCGCTATTTCGGCGAAGGCGTCGGCTTCCTGCTGCGCAAGGACGACCTCATCCTGAAGCGGGCGATCGACTACGCGCTGCAAGGCCTCTGGGACGACGGCACCTATGCCAGGCTGTTCATCCGGTTCTTCCCGGTCAGCCCGTTCTGACTGTCATCCTAGAGCCGGATCCGATCAGCTTGCGTCCAACCTGATCGGTGAATCCGTCTCCAAGTTTAAAGATGGAGACCGTTTTACCGATCAGCTTGCGCTGCAAGCTGATCGGAACGGGCTCCTGCCGGCTGGCTCGGCTTGGCCAGACGCCCTTCCTCGGCCTTGTAGAAGAACTGCGAGGCGACGAGCCAGCCCTTCAGCGGCCGCAGGGGTGGGATGCAGGTCAGCAGCACCAGCGGCAGCGTCGTGACCAGATGCACCCAGGTCGGCGGCTGGTAGCTCAGCTCGAGCCAGAGCGGGAAGGCGACCGCCGGCACGCAGACGAACATCATCACGAAGAAGGCCGGGCCATCGGCAGGATCGGCAAAGGAGTAGTCGAGCCCGCAGGCCTCGCAGCACGGCTTCAGCGTCAGGAAGCCATCGAAGAGCTGCCCTTCGCCGCAACGAGGGCAGCGGCCGCGCAGGCCGGTCTTGAGCGGAGACAGTGCCGGCCAATGCTGATGTGCCATGTCGTCCTCCTGACGGTGAAGCAGCATGATTGACTGCATTCACCGGAGATTGACCGCTACATAACGCTGATATTGATTGCAGTCAATATCCGGCGACATGCAACATCGCCGCACCCGACGCGTAAAGGCAGGTCAGGCAGGCTTGCCGACCCACCGGGTGCCGCGCATGCCTTCAGTGCGCCATGCGTCACATAGCCGAACAACAAACGGCTAAATTATAACAAGATCGCTCACGAGAAGAGCCGCGCCACGTATTGATTGGCGAAAACATAAGCTCATCATCATGATCGATCGACGACGTCTGCTGCAGATAACTGGAGGGGCAGCCTCGCTGCCGCTTCTGCAACGTATTGATTTGTCAGGAACCGCATCCGCTCAGGAACGCAAAGTGACCAAGACTTCGGACTATCGCGTGCCACTCGAAAGCGATCCGCACGAACGGACTTTCATGCAGTGGCCGGCGCGCAGCCGCATCTATGGCAGCCCGAGCGCGCTCGACGAGGTGCGCTCGACCATCGCGCTGATCGCACGATCGATCGCGCGTTTCGAGCCGGTCGTCGTGCTGGCGCGCCCCGAGCAGCAGGACGCCGCGGCGAAAGCTCTGGGATCAGCGATCGAGACCTGGCCGATCCCGACGGAAGACCTCTGGTGCCGCGATTCCGGCCCGACCTTCGTCGTGTCGCAGACAGCCAAACCACTCGCCGTTTCCGATCTCGGCTTCAATGGCTGGGGTAATAAGCAGAGCCACGCCGACGATGGGCAGATAGCCAGGCGCGTTGGGGAGCGGCTTGGTCTTTCCGTCCTCGCGAATGGGCTCATCGGCGAAGCTGGCGGCGTCGAGGTCGATGGCGCCGGCACCGTGATCGCGCATGAGAGCAGCTGGATCAATCGCAATCGCAACGAGGGCGGCAAGGCTGAGGTCGAGCGCCTTCTGCTCGACGCGCTCGGCGCCGAGCGGATGATCTGGGCACCGGGCGTCAAGGGGGCCGACATCACCGATTACCACATCGACGCGCTCACCCGCTTCGTGAAGCCCGGGCAGGTCGTGATCCAGCTCGGCGATACCCTGGATCGCAGCGATCCCTGGTCGGCGGCCGCTTTCGAGACCTATGAGATTCTGAAGGCGGCGCGAGATGCCCAGGGCCGCAAGCTCGACATCGTCGTCATTCCCGATCCGGTCGACATCCGCTCGCGATCGCGCGACTTCGTCTCGAGCTATGTGAACTATTACGTCTGCAACGGGGCGGTCATTGGCGCGGAGTTCGGCGACGACAAGGCCGACGAGACGGCCAGAACAATCCTGCAGCAGCTCTATCCGGGGCGCGAGGTCGTCAGCCTGAACGTCGATCCGCTCGGCGAAGCCGGCGGCGGCATTCATTGCGCGACGCAGCAGCAGCCCAAGAGTACAGCCTGAGACGCAATGCCCGATCGGCTGATCGGGCGACCTATAGAACGCGGGCGCCGACCTCCGGCGCCTGCTCCAGCGCATGCGCCATGAAGGCGAGCACATCGCCGAGAGCCTTGCGTCCGATCGGCCCGCCGAGGCAGATGCGGGCTGCCTCCGGCGCCGGCCCTTTCGCGGCAAAGGCATCGCTGGCGACGATACCGATCCCGGTTGCCTGCATCTGTCCGACGAAAGCGGCGCGGGTCCAGGGCGGGGGCAAGTCCAACCAGAGATTGAAGCTCAGCGGATCCGTGCGGCTCAAGCCCGCCGGCAGGATCTCGGCCGCGAGCCGCTGCCGCGCCGCCGTCTCCGCCCTGAGAAAATCGAGCAGCGCATCGGCACTGCCGTCCTCGATCCAGCGTGTCGCCAACGCGGCGGTCAAGGGCGAGGCCATGATGCTGCTGGCACGCAGCGCCGCAGCGAACGGCCAGCCCGAGCGGACATCCGGCGCCGCGACATAGGCGAGCCGCAAGCCGGCCCCTAGGCATTTCGACAGACCGGCAATGTGCCAGGTCAGTTCAGGCGCGAGCGCAGCGAAGGGGGCCGGCGCTGCGCGAGGCACGAAGCCATAGGCGTCGTCCTCGATGATCACCACGCCATGGCGCCGTGCCATCGCAGCAATCTCTGCGCGTCGCCCCTCCGGCATGGTGATCGTCGTCGGATTCTGCAGGACCGGATTGAGATAGAGCGCCTTCGGCTTCAGCCGCGCACAGGCTTCGGCGAAGGCCTCGGGTTCGAGTCCGTCGCCATCCATCGCCAGCCCGGTCAGCGACAGACCGAGCTGCGCGCAGATCGAGCGGATGCCGGGATAGGTCAACGCTTCGCACAGCACCGCATCGCCCGGCTTGGCGAGGCTAGCCAGGATCGCCAGCAGCGCGGCATTCGCGCCCGGCACGACGAAAATCTGCTCGGGCGCCGGCGTCAGGCCCCGCCGGCCGAGCCAGAGCGCAGCCGCGGCCTTGTCGGCGGGCGCGCCGCCAAGCGGCTGATAGCGCAGCAGACTGATGAGCCGCTCGCCGACTTCCGCCATGCCCTGCTTCAGCCGGGCGATCAGCACGGGATCGTCGGGCTCCGGCGGCAGGGTCATCGAGAGGTCGACCAATTCCACCGCAGGCGCCCGCGGCACCGCGACCTTGGCCGGCGCGGCCTTGACGAAGGTGCCCTGCCCGACCCGCGACTCGACCAGGCCGCGCCGCTGCGCCTCGACATAGCCGCGCGCCACCGTGGTGAAGTCGACCGCAAGCGCCGCGGCCAGCCTGCGTTGCGGCGGCAATCTATCTCCCGCTGCCAGCGCCCCCGCCGCGATATCGGCGGCGATCCGATCGGCGATGGCGAGATAGCGCGGCTTGTCGCTCTGGGTCAGGTCCGGCAGCCAATCCATCGATGCCATCCGTCATGAGGCGAGCACTGAATGGATTGACTGTATATTGTTGCAGAAGGTCGTTGTCACCTGCTTGCCGAATTCGAGGCGAGTTATCCCACCCGCGCCTGCGGTCGCACCTCGGCCCGGCCGGCGATCGCCGAGAACAATTCGGCGTCCGCACCGATGCCGGCATTGGGCGCCGTCAGCAACGTCTCGCCATAGAACAGCGAATTGGCGCCGGCGACGAGGCAGAGGATCTGCGCCTCCCGCCCTAGCGAGGCCCGCCCCGCCGAGAGCCGGACCGTCGCGGCGGGCATGACGAGCCGGGTCGTCGCGACCATCCGGACGAGATCGAGCGGATCGACCGGCGGGCGCCCCGCCAATGGCGTGCCCGCGACCGGAATCAGCGCATTGATCGGCACGCTTTCCGGATGCGGCGCCAGCACGGCCAAGGCCTGTAACATCGCAGCCCGATCGCGCACGCTCTCGCCCATGCCGATGATGCCGCCACAGCAGACCTCGATACCAGCTGCCCGCACCGTCGCCAGCGTGTCCAGCCGGTCCTGGAAGGTCCGGGTCGTGATGATGCTGCCGTAGAACTCCGGGCCGGTGTCGAGATTATGGTTGTAGGCGGTCAGGCCGGCCGCGGCGAGGCGCTCGGCCTGATGCGGCTTCAGCATGCCGAGCGTGACGCAAGCCTCCATGCCGAGCGCCCTGACGCCCCAGACCATGTCGATGACGGCGTCGAACTCCTTGCCGTCGCGCACTTCGCGCCAGGCCGCCCCCATGCAGAAGCGCGACGCTCCCGCCGCCTTGGCTCTGGCTGCCAGGGCGACCACCCGCATCGGGTCCATCAATCGCTCGCGGGTCAATTCGACCTCGCGGTGATGCGCCGATTGCGGGCAATAGGCGCAGTCCTCCGGGCAGGCTCCGGTCTTGATCGAGAGCAGGCTCGCCTTCTGCACCACATTCGGATCGTGATGGCTGCGATGCACGGCATTGGCCCGGCCGATCAGCTCGAGCAGCGGCAGCTCGTACAGATCGACGATCTCCTCGACCGTCCAGTCGTGACGGATATCGCCATCGACCGAACTCATCGACACCACCATGCATTCAAGCCCGAGAGAACAGGCGGCAGCAGCACCGAGCCAGCGGCGACCACGCAGAGCTTGAGCAGGTCGCCAAGCAGGAACGGCCAGAGGCCGACCGCAGCAAGCTGCGAGACGGGCACGAACAAGGCGAGCCAGGCCAGACCGGCCACATAGACCAGCGCGAGCCCGACCAGCATGGCGAGCAGTTGCCCGAGCACGCCCCTGCCCCGTGCAAGCATGCCGACCAGCCAGCTCGCCGCCAGATAGCCTGCGAGATAGCCGCCGGTCGGCCCCAGCAGATAGGCGAGGCCGATGCCGCGCTCCGGCGAGCCGGAGAACACCGGCAGCCCGGCTGCGCCCACCGCCAGATAGGCCGCGACGATCGACACCGCCATTTGCGGACCGAGCGCCACCGCGAACGCCATGACGGCGAGCGTGTGCAAGGTCATTGGAACTGGCCAGAACGGGATTTGCGTCTTGGCGGCGAGCACCATCAGAGCAACGCCGGCGATAACGCCGAATGCACGCCGGGCAGCCGGTGCGAGCCGGACTCCCCGGCTACCTGTCACAGTGGATGACATTGCGATCTCCTAAATTATCTATAATCTTTTAGCTTAGTCGATAAATGACTCCACAAACGCGGCGACTTGGCAAGCCCTCACTTGGCGGCCCGCCAGGCCGCCAAGTGAGGCTGGAGAAAAAAAACTCGGGGATACTGAGATTTCAGCCCGACAATGGGCCAAGCGTCGGCGATGTTTCGCCAGAACCACGCCGTAATTTTTATAGATAATTTTGCCCCCGACCTTTTCTTCAGCCGGGAGAGCACCGGCTACCCGACACGAGGCGGGACAGCAGCAAGCCTTCGCAGCTCGCGCGGGAGCAAGGCATGGCCGCCTGTGCTCATCAGGGCAGCCGGAAAGAAAGGGGGCTAGAGCTCGCTCGCTACGGCGAGCGAGGCCTGAAGGAAGTTCAGCCGACGATCTCGCCCCGGAACGCCCAGCGCGTCATCCGCCGCTCGACCAGGGCACAGGCGGCGTACATCAGCACGCCCATGATCGCGATGGCGAAGAGGCCGGCGAAAGTCGTGGCGGAGTCGTTGCGCGCCCCGGCCGAAAGCATCAGGAAGCCGATGCCGCGATTGCCGCCGACCGTCTCGGAGATCACCGAGCCGATGAAGGCGAGCGTCACCGCCACCTTCAGGCTGGCGAAGAGATAGGGCATGGCGCGCGGCACGCCGACCTTGGTCAGGATCTCCCATTGGCTGGCGCCGAGCGAGCGCATCACGTCGCGCATCTCCGGCTCGATCGTGGCAAGGCCGGTGGCGACATTCACCACGATCGGGAAGAAGGAGATGACGAAGGCGGTGATGATCGCCGGCAGAGCCCCGACGCCGAGCCAGATCATCAGGATCGGCACGATCGCGACCTTCGGCACCGCGTTGAAGGCAATCAGCAGCGGGTAGAGCCCTGAATAGACGAAGGGCGAGGCGCCGACGGCGAGGCCGAGCAGCACGCCGAAGCCGATCGCCAGCACGAAGCCGATCGCCGTCGTCCACAAGGTCTCCAGGCAGTATCGCAGCAGGATGTCCCAACGCTGGACCATCACCTCGAAGATGCGCGTCGGCCTGGGCGCCAGGATCTCCGGCACGTCGAAGACGATGCAAGCGAGTTCCCAGATCAGCAGCAGGCCAGCCATGGCGAGCCAGGGCATGGCGACGAGCAGGACCTGCCTCTGCCGATCAGTCATAATCTTGGTCCTGCCGGGGCCGCATCACGCATGCTCCATATGGATGCGCTCGCGCAGATCGTGGACGATGTCGACGAATTCGGCGGTGAAGGTCGTCTCCAGCGTGCGCGGGCGCGGCAGCTCGATCTTGCTGATCTTGACGATCCGTCCGGGCCGGCGGCTCATCACATAGACAGTGTCGGCGAGATAGACCGCCTCGCGCAGATCATGCGTCACCAGCACGGCGGTGAAGCGCTTTTCCAGCCAGAGCGCCTGCATCACGCCCCAGAGCTCCTCGCGCGTGAAGGCGTCGAGCGCGCCGAAGGGCTCGTCGAGCATCAGGATCTCGGGCTCGTGCACCAGCGCCCGGCACAGGCTCGAACGCTGCTGCATGCCGCCCGAGAGCTGCCAGGGGAACTTGTCGCCGAAACCGCCGAGGCCGACCGAGGCGAGCAGCGTCTCGACCCGCTCGATATATTCGGCCTTGTTCGCGCGGAAGCGGCGCTTGTGCGGCTCGACCACTTCGAGCGGCAGGAGGATGTTGTCGCGCGTCGTGCGCCAGGGCATCAGCGTCGGCGCCTGGAAGGCCATGCCGACGCCGCGGATCGGGCCCTTGACCGGCTGGCCATGGACGCGGACCTCGCCGCCGCTCGGTGGCAGCAGGCCGGTGACCAGCTTCATCAGCGTGGACTTGCCGCAGCCGGACGGGCCGACCACGGCGATGAACTCGCCCTTGGCGATGTCGAGCGTCGCATCCTCCAGCGCCAGCATGCGCGAGGGGCCGCTGCCATAGGCGAGGCTGACCTTGCGCAGTTCAACGAGAGGCGTGTCGGTGAAAGCCGGCATGAAGGCGTCATTCTCGGGCTTGTGCCAAGGCTGTTGGATATACTTGCAGCGCCCCGCTGCTCCCTTCTCCCCTTGCGGGAGAAGGTGGCCCGAAGGGCCGAATGAGGGGTCGTACAGATCTGGAAAGTTTCCGAAAGTGCGGCGCCAAGCTAACGATCGGCGTCGCGAGACCCCTCACCCCAACCCTCTCCCGCAAGGGGAGAGGGAGCAGGTCGCGGCCATTCCTCACGGCGCGACCATGCGCTCCGCCTTGGGCGGCAGGTACTTGTTCGAGAACACCTTGTCCGGCGCCGGCGCAGCCGGCAGGCCGAAGGCGTCGGCAACGTCGGTGACCGAGCGGGCGAAGCGCGCCGGATCGACATCGCCCATGCCGTTCTCCTTCACGAAGGGCGTCAGCACGTTCATCTTCAGCGACAGGTCGAGGCGCTCGGCCTCCAGCTTCTCGTCGATCAACGGGTCGCGCTTCTTCACCGCGGCGAGACCGACGGCCGGATTGGCGGCGACCTCCTTCCAGGCCTTGGCGGTGGCGCGCAGGAAGCCCTTCACCACCTCCGGCTTCTCGGCGAAGGCCGGCGAGACGATGATGCCATTGCCGTACACGTCCATCTTGTAGTCGGAGTAGTTGAAGGAGACGATGTCCTCCTGCTTCACGCCGCGCGCCTTCAGGTCGAGCACCGACGAGAAGAAGTGCCCGCTGATGAAGTCGACCGTGCCCTGCACCATCGACTGCTCGCGCAGCTGCGGCGTCAGGTTGACGTGATTGACGGTCTTGGCGTCGATGCCGACCTTCTTGGCAAAGGCGGGAAAGAGCCGGAACGAGGCGTCGAACACCGGCGCCCCGAGCTTCTTGCCGGCGAGATCGGCCGGCTTGCTGATCCCGGTCTTCTTCAGCGTGTGCACGCCGAAGGGCGGGAAGTCATAGGCCATGAAGACGCAGAGGATCTCCTTGCCGGCATTCTTGGCGTTGTACTCGATCAGCGAGTTCACATCGGCGAAGCCGATATCGTAGGCGCCGGTGGCGACGCGCTGGACCGCGCCGGCCGAGCCCTGGCCGGGGTCCATCGTGACGTCGAGCCCCTCGGCCTTGTAGTAGCCCTTCTCCAGCGCCACCAGGAAGGGCGAGGTCGGTCCCTGGAAGACCCAGTCGAGCGTGAACTTCACCGCGGTCTGCGCCTGCGCCGGCGACATCGCGCCCAAGGCCAGCGCCGCTGCGCCCGCCAATGCGATGCGACGGGTGAGCGCCCACGCCAAACCTTCGCCGGCCGGCTGCGAGCCGGACTGCCCCCACTTCACCTCACGAACCATCGAAGCCGACCCCTGCTTATGTTGTACGACGACGCTAGCGGGGCCCGGTTCGGAGTCAATCGAGCGGCCGGGGTTGTCTGCCGCTTTTTTGGGCGCGCTCATTCGTGCCGCAGGCAGGGCGACGCCTTCCTGCTCAAGGCGAGCTCGCGCTGATGATCTTCAGCTTGAAGACATGCGGCCGGTTCGGCCGGGTCATGAAGGCGTAATCGACCAGGTCGAGCTTGTCCTGCGGCCTGAACCATGGCCGGAACTGCGGCGGCCGCGGCCGGCCGATCCAGGCATCATTGCCGAGGAAGAGCACGTCGCGCGACAGCGTCTCCTCGAGCAGCAGCGCCGGATTGTCCTTGTCCCAATGGCAGGCGCCGTTCTTCGGTCCGACCGGCCCGCCCTTCCAGTTCCAGCTATAGGCCGGAGCCTTGTTGGGCTCGATCGTTTCGTGGACTTCCAAGGTTCCGGCATGCTTGCCGTTGACGCCGTGAAACACGCTCAGCCGATCGGTTTTGATGATGACCTCCGACATGGCGAACCCTCGCGAGCTGCCCCGTCCCGGCGCCGAGCATAGACCGATCCCGGATGACCGTAAGCTGCCGAGAGCGGAACATGAGCTCGACGCGAGGGCGCCAGACCGCCGGCCTCATTGACGCCGCCCCTGCATATCTGCGAAACCGCGCGCTTCCCTGTCCTATCCAGCGAGACTTGAAGCCAAAATGCCCGTTTTCGACCCCGCGCTGATCGAAGCCGCCCGCGTCTCGGCCGCCTGGCCGTTCGAGGAAGCCAAGAAGCTCGTCGCGCGGCTGCAGAAATCGGGCAAGCGCGAGGCGGTGTTCGAGACCGGCTATGGCCCTTCCGGCCTGCCGCATATCGGCACCTTCGGCGAGGTCGCGCGCACCTCGATGGTCCGCCACGCCTTTCAGGTGCTGACCGACGGCGCCATCCCGACCCGGCTGATCGCCTTCTCGGACGATCTCGACGGCCTGCGCAAGGTGCCGGACAACGTGCCGAACAAGGAGCTGCTGGCGCAGCATCTCGGCAAGCCGCTGACCGAGGTGCCGGACCCGTTCGGCACGCATGACTCATTCGGCCGGCACAACAATGCCCGCCTCTGCGCCTTCCTCGACCAGTTCGGCTTCGACTACGAGTTCAAGTCCTCGACCGACGCCTATCGCGCCGGCGAGTTCGACGCGACCCTGCTCAGGATGCTGGCCCGCTTCGACAAGATCATGTCGATCATGCTGGCGACCCTGCGCGAGGAGCGCGCCGCGACCTATTCGCCCTTCCTGCCGATCCACCCGAAGACAAGGATCGTCATGCAGGTGCCGATCGAGGCGCGCGATGTCGAGGCTGGCACCATCACCTGGTCCGATCCGCAGACCGGCGAGCGCTTCACCACGCCGGTGACCGGCGGCCATGCCAAGCTGCAATGGAAGCCGGACTGGGCGATGCGCTGGGTCGCGCTCGGTGTCGACTACGAGATGGCCGGCAAGGACCTGATCGACTCGGTCAAGGTCTCCTCGCAGATCGCCCGCGCCATCGACGGCACGCCGCCCGAAGGCTTCAACTACGAGCTCTTCCTCGACGAGCAGGGCCAGAAGATCTCGAAGTCGAAGGGCAACGGCCTCACCATCGAGGAGTGGCTGAGCTACGGCCCGCCGGAATCGCTGGCGCTGTTCATGTATTCGCGGCCGCGCGAGGCCAAGAAGCTGCATTTCGACGTGATCCCGCGCGCGGTCGACGACTACCTGCAGTTCCTCGGCGGCTATGACCGGCAGGACTGGAAGAACCGGCTTGGCAACCCTGTCTGGCACATCCATGCCGGCACGCCGCAGCAGCCGGAGGTGATCGCCACCGGCGCAGGCGACAATGCGGTGCGCACCCAGATCTCGTTCTCGCTGCTGATGAACCTCGTCGCTGTCGCGAATTCCGAGGACAAGGCCGTGCTCTGGGGCTTCCTGCAGCGCTATGCGCCCGGCATCTCGCCGCAGACGCATCCGCGCCTCGATGCGCTCGTCGGCTACGCGCTCGCCTATTTCCGCGACTTCGTGAAGCCGGCCAAGAACTATCGTCCGGCCGACGAGACCGAGCGCGCCGCCTTCACCGCACTCGACGCCGCGCTCGCCGCGCTGCCGGCGGGTGCGAGCGCCGAAGAGATTCAGGATGCAGCGCTCGACGTCGCCCGCGCCATCCCGCGCTACCAGAACCTCACCGCCAAGAATGCGACGCCGGAGCGACCGGGCGTCTCCGGCGACTGGTGGAAGGCGATCTACCAGGTGATGTTCGGCGAGGAGCAGGGTCCGCGCTTCGGCTCCTTCGCCGCGATCTACGGGCTCGACAACACCTGCAAGCTGATCGCCAAGGCGCTCGACGGCGGCCTGATCCGCGAGCACGAGGCTTTCCTCGCGGCGCGCCAGCCGCTCAGCGCATGAGTGCTGCGGCGGCTGAGGCGGTCGAGAAGGCCATCGCCAGCCGCCGCGCCGTGCGCGCCTTCCTGCCTGACCCGGTCGATCCGGCGCTGGTGCGCCGCCTGATCGAACTGGCGGCGCAGGCGCCCAGCGGCACCAATATGCAGCCATGGCGGCTGCGCGTGCTCGGCCCGCAGACCCGCGCCAGGCTGGAGACCGCGCTGGTCGCCGCGCTCGACGATCCCTCCCCGCGCGAGGAGGAGTATCGCTACTATCCCGTGACCTTCCGCGAGCCCTATCTCTCGCGCCGCCGCAAGGTCGGCTGGGATCTCTACGGCCTGCTCGGCGTCGCCAAGGGCGACCATGTCGGCATGCGCCGCCAGACCGAGGCCAATCTGCGCTTCTTCGGCGCGCCGGTCGCGCTGATGCTGACGGTCGATCGCGATCTCGAGATCGGCTCCTGGCTCGATCTCGGCGCCTTCGTCCAGACCCTCCTGATCGCGGCGCAGGGCCACGGGCTCGACTCCTGCCCGCAAGCGATCTTCGCGCGCTTCCACGCGGTCGTCCGGCGCGAGCTCGCCATCCCCGAGAGCGAGGTCGTGGTCTGCGGCATCGCACTCGGCAAGGCCGACCCGGATGCGCCGGCGAACCGGCTCGTGCCGGAGCGCGAGCCGGTCGAGGGCTTCACCAGCTGGCTGGATTAGCTAGCCGGTTTCAGCCCGCCACGGCGGTGTACTCGGTCTCGACCGAGGAATCGTGGAGATGGTGGTCGTAGCCGTAGATGTGGATCGAGATCGCGTCACCCACGCCACGGTTCTGCATGCGATGGATATTCGGCCCGGTCGGCACCATGCAGGCGACGTAAGCAGCCTGGCGCTCCTGCTCCTCGGTCGCCACAGCGCGATTGGCGTCGATGGCGCGATACCAGGTTTCCGTGACCGTGCCCGAAACGACGCCGAAGCAGCACGAGCAATGGTGATCGTGGATGCAGGTCGTGGCGCCCTCACCCCAGACGATCGCCCAGACGCTGACAGCCTCGTTGCCGGCGAGCAGGTTGCGGGTATAGCCGCCAGGCTTGCGCAGCAGAGGCAGGGGCTGGATCAGATCGGGGATCGCAACGAGCTCGGTGAGAACGGCGCGGGCCGCGGCGAGATAATCGCGCGAGCAGGTCCCTTCGTGGGTGCGCAGGGCGTTCAGTACCGCACCGCGCCGTTCCTCGCCGAGAAAGCCCTGCATGTCCTCATCCCCGTCGCATCCGATGACAGGGGAATGATAGGCCGGACGCGATGGCAATGGTTTGCGATCCGTCGCCTAAAACGGAGTAGTCTTAGAAACAGATACCAATTTTAACTGCAGTATGAGAAAGAAATTTCCGCACTCGCATAGCGAGTGATATTCTGTTCCGAGGAGATCCCTAATCGTGGTCAAGCTCGACGCCTTCGACCTGCGTATCCTGGCGCTGCTGCAGGAGGATGCGAGCAAGCCGCTGGCCGAGATCGCCGATGCGGTCGGGCTATCGCCGACGCCGTGCTGGCGGCGCATCCAGAAGCTCGAGGCGGAAGGCCATATCCGGCGGCGGGTCGCGCTGCTCGACCGCGACAAGCTCAAGGCCGGCGTCACCGTCTTCATCGCGGTGAAGACGGCGCGCCATTCGATGGAGTGGCTCGAGCGCTTCCACGCCGCCGTGCACGACCTGCCCGAGATCGTCGACTTCTACCGGATGAGCGGCGACATCGACTATCTGCTCAAGGCCTATGTCTGCGACATCGCCGCCTATGACGCGCTCTACAAGAAGCTGATCGCCCGCATCGAGCTCAGCGACGTCACCTCCATGTTCGCCATGGAGGAGCTGAAGTCGACCACCGCGATCCCGCTCGGCTTCGCCGCCGAGGGCTGATCAGCGGTTGATCTCGAACAGGCCGGCGCAGCCCATGCCGCCGGCGACGCACATGGTGACGACGGCATAGCGCGCCTTGCGCCGGCGACCTTCCAGCAGCGCATGGCCGACGAGCCGCGCCCCGCTCATGCCGAAGGGGTGGCCGATCGCGATCGCCCCGCCATTAACGTTGACCTTGTCGGGATCGATGCCCAGCGTGTCGCGGCAATAGAGCGACTGCGAGGCAAAGGCCTCGTTCAGCTCCCAGAGGTCGATGTCGGAGACCTTGAGGCCGTTGCGCTCGAGCAGGCGCGGCACGGCGAAGACCGGGCCGATGCCCATCTCGTCAGGCTCGCAGCCGGCCGCGGCGAAGCCGCGGAAGATGCCGAGCGGCTCGAGGCCGCGGCGCTTGGCCTCATCAGCCGACATCACCACGCTGGCCGAGGCGCCATCCGAGAGCTGGCTAGCATTGCCGGCGGTGATGAACTTGTCCTCGCCGCGCACCGGCTTGAGCTTGAGCAGCCCCTCCAGCGTCGTCTCGGGGCGATTGCCCTCGTCCTTGGAGAGCGTGACCTGCTCCTGCCGGACCTCGCCGGTCGCCTTGTCGGTGACGGCCATCACCGCGCTCATCGGCACGATCTCGTCGTCGAACAACTGGCGCTGCTGGGCGGCCGCGGTGCGACGCTGGCTCTCGACCGAGAACTCGTCCTGCGCCTGACGCGAGATACCATAGCGCTCGGCGACGATGTCGGCGGTCTCGATCATCGTCGTGTAGATTGTCGGCTTGTTCGCCGTGAGCCAGTCGTTCATGGCGAGATCGCGCCGCGTCACCGGCTGCACCAGCGAGATCGATTCGACGCCGCCGCCCACCGCCACCGGCACCCCGTCCATCACCACGCGCCGTGCCGCATGCGCAATCGCCTCAAGTCCCGAGGCGCAGAAGCGACTGACGGTGACGCCCGCCGACTGCACCGGGATACCGGCGACGAGAGCCGCATGGCGGGCGACATTGAGGCCGGTCGCGGCTTCCGGATAGCCGCAGCCCAGCACCACCTCCTCGACTGCCTCGGGTTCGAGCCTGGCGCGCGACAAGGCGTGCTTGATCGCATGCGCGGCCATGTCAGCGCCGCGGACCTGGTTGAAGGCGCCGCGATGGGCCTTGCCGATCGGCGTGCGGGCAGTCGAGACGATGACGGCTTCGGTCATGGCGTTTCACATCCTGTCAGGCATTGCGGCCGCAGCCGCCATTCGAACTTGGGTAGTTGGTGGGAGTGGTCGCTCTAGGCAGCGGTCTTCACGGCGGAGAAACCCTTGCCCTCGGCAGCGAGCCGGCGGAGCAGTGGGGCGGGTTCGAGCGAGGCATCGCCGCTCTCCGCGGCCTGCTGTTCCAGCCGCTTGACGATGACATCGAGCCCGACGCTCTCGGCCCAATGCATCGGCCCACCGCGCCAGGCCGGCCAGTTGTAGCCGTTGAGCCAGACGGTATCGATGTCGCCGGCGCGCGTCGCGATGGCCTCGTCGAGGATGCGCGCCCCCTCGTTGACCATGGGGTCGAGCAGCCGCGCGAGGATCTCCTCAGCTGTGAAGCTGCGCCGCGTCACGCCCTTGCTGGCCGAGACCTCGGCGATCAGCGCCTCGACCTCGGGATCGCGCTCGCCGGCACGGGCGCCTTCCGGATAGCGGTAATAGCCGCGGCCGGTCTTCTGGCCGAACCAGCCGCGCTCGCAGATCGCATCCGCCACCGCCGCGCTCTTGCCGCGGGCCTTGCGGCTGCGCCAGCTGATGTCGTTGCCGGCGAGGTCCGACATGGCGAACGGCCCCATCTTGAAGCCGAAGCCGGTCAGCGCCGCATCGACCTCGTGCGGCAGGGCGCCGGCGACGAGCAGGCGCTCGGCGGCGCGGGTGCGCGCCTCCAGCATGCGGTTGCCGACGAAGCCGAAGCAATTGCCGACCACGACCGGCACCTTGCCGAGCTTGCGCCCGAGGCCGATCGCGGTCGCGACCACATCGGCCGCGACGCCGGTGGGCCGGACGATCTCGAGCAGCTTCATCACATTGGCGGGGCTGAAGAAATGCATGCCGAGCACATCGCCCGGCCGGGTCGTGATCGCGGCGATCTCGGCGAGATCGAGATAGGAGGTGTTGCTGGCGAGGATCGCGCCCGGCTTGGCGATTTTGTCGAGCGCGCCAAAGATCTCGCGCTTGACGCCCATCTCCTCGAAAGCGGCCTCGATCACGATGTCGGCCTCGGCAGCGGCAGCGAGTCCGACCGCCGGCGTGATCAGCGCCATGCGCTGCTCGCGCACCGCCTCGGTCATCGACCCGCGCTTGACCGAGAAGCCGTAGGTGTCGCGCACCCGGGCATGGCCCTTGTCGATCTGCTCCTGCGTGGTCTCGATCAATGTCACCGGGATGCCGGCATTGGCGAAGCACATCGCGATGCCGCCGCCCATCGTGCCGGCGCCGATCACGGCGGCGCGCGCGATCGGGCGCGGCTTGACGCTCTCGTCGATGCCGGGAACCTTCGCCGCCTCGCGCTCGGCGAAGAAGACATAGCGCAGCGCCTTGGAGCGCTCGTCGGCGAGGAGTTTCACGAACAGTGCGCGCTCATTCGCATGGGCCTCCGCCGGCGCCAGGCTGAAAGCGCCGCGCACCGCCTCGACCAATGCCGCAACGTTCGGCATCTCGCCGGCTTTCGCCAGCGCATCCTTGGCCAGCGCGTCGAAAGCGTCGCGATCAGCTGCAGTCAGCTTGTCCGCGCGCTCGCCAGTCTTCACTGGCGCCCCCCAGCCAGCCAGTTCCTGCGCCAGCGCAACCGCCGCGCCCACGGCATCGCTCTCGACGAGCTGGTCGACCAGTCCGAGCGCCAGCGCCTTCTGCGCCGCGATCGGCTCGCCCGAGAGCATCATCGGGAAGGCAGCGGCTGCGCCGATCAGGCGCGGCAGGCGCTGCGTCCCGCCAGCGCCCGGGATCAAACCAAGTTTGATCTCCGGCAGGCCGAGCCTGGCGGCTGGGCTTGCCACGCGGCCATGGCAGGCGAGCGCGACCTCGAGCCCGCCGCCGAGAGCGACGCCTTCGATCGCCGCGACGACCGGCTTCGGCGCGTTCTCGATCGCCGCCAGCAGATCGGGCAGGATCGGCGGCGCCGGCGGTTTGCCGAACTCGCTGATGTCGGCGCCGGCGATGAAAGCCTTGCCCTGCGCGGCGATGACCAGCGCGGCCACTTCGCTGTCGGCCATCGCCTGCGTCAGCGCCTGCAGCAGGTCGGCCCGCAGCGCGGCGCTCAGCGCGTTGACCGGCGGATTGTGCAGCGTCGCGATCGCCACCTTGCCTTGGCGGGTGAGGGTGACGGTCTGCATGCCTGCCTCCATTCTGCGCTGCGAGCGCAAGGAGCCGAGCAGGAGGGCTGCTGTCAAGCAAGGAGCGTTCGCCCGGCGCGCTGCGGCATTCCTTGACCGGCCTCATCACCTCCCCCATCGTCTGCCGCCCGCTCTCGGCGGGAGAGATGATGAGAAGGCTTGCATGACCGAAACCGTTCTGAGCGAGACCCCGGCCGAGGGCGTCAGGCAGATCACCATGAACCGCCCCGACCGGCGCAACGCACTCGACCGCGCCACCTATCAGGGCCTGATCGACGCGCTCGCCGCAGCCGATGCGGACGCCTCGGTGCGCGCCGTCGTGCTCACCGGCGCCGGCGGCTGCTTCACCAGCGGCAACGACATCAAGGATTTCGCCGCGGCGGCTGCAACCGGCGTCGGCGCCGAGATCGCCATCGACTTCCTGACCGCGATCTCGACGGCGAAGAAGCCGATCGTCGCCGCCGCGGAAGGCTTCGCCGTCGGCATCGGCACCACCATGCTGCTGCATTGCGACCTCGCCTTCGCCGGGCGCGGCGCCAGCTTCCGCATGCCCTTCGTCAGCCTCGGCCTCTGCCCTGAAGGCGGATCGAGCTATCTCCTGCCGCTGATCGCCGGCAGCAAGCGCGCCGCCGAATTGCTGATGCTGGGCGAGCCCTTCGGACCCGAGGTCGCGCAGGAAGCCGGCCTGATCAACGGCGTCACCCACGAGGGCGGCGCGCTCGCGGCGGCGCTGGAGAAGGCCAAGGCGCTGGCGGCCCTGCCGCCGCAATCGGTCGCGCTGACCAAAGCGCTGCTCAAGCGCGGCAGCGCCGTCGCGGTGGCCGAGACGATTGCGACCGAGGCACGGCATTTCGGCGAGCGGCTGAAATCGGCAGAGGCGCAGGCCGCCTTCATGGCCTTCCTGACCAAGCGCTGACGCCAGGCGCGCAGCCGCTGTACCTGCCGTCGCTTCGCTGTCGCGGAAATCGCGGAACATCCTGCTCCCGGTCACGTTGACGCCCGCGCCTCCCGGTGCGGTCGTGCAGGAGCAGGATGTGAAGCTGAAGGTCGTCGCCACCCTCGTCTACCGCTTCGACCATGAAACGCCGGTGATCGTCGCGATCGAGCCGGCGCGGTCCCCGGACCAGACCATCCTCTCCGACCGCCTGCTGGTCGATCAGGGAGCCGAGCTGATCCGCGACCTCGACGCGGAGACCGGCATGCGCCGCTTCCGCGCGGTGCTGTCGGGCCAGGTCTCGATCCAGTATCAGGGCATGATCGACAACGGCGCGCGCCGCCTGCTGCATGCCAATGCACGCCAGCATGCCTGGGCCGAATTGCCGGCCGAGGTGCTGCAGTACCTGCTACCCAGCCGCTTCTGCCCCTCCGACAATCTGATGCGCTTCGCCCAGCGCGAATTCAGCGACATCGAAGCCGGCGGCGCCAAGGTGCTCGCGGTGGTCGACTGGCTGCAGGAGCATGTCGACTACGTCCGCGGCGTCAGCAATGCCCAGACCACGGCCGAGCAGACCTTCATCGACCGTGCCGGCGTCTGCCGCGATTTCAGCCATCTCGGCATCGCACTCTGCCGCGCGCTGAATCTGCCCGCCCGTGCGGTCAGCGTCTATGCCGCCGAGCTCGACCCGCCGGATTTCCACGCCGTGTTCGAGGTCTTCCTCGACGGGCGCTGGTGGCTGGTCGATCCGACCCGGCTGGCGCCGGTCGAAGGCATGGTCCGCATCGCCGCCGGGCGCGACGCTGCCGACATCGCCTTCCTGACCAGCGGCAGCCTGTGCCAATGCCTCAATCAGTGGGTCGAGGTCAGCCGCATCGAGGACAGCGAGCCGGCGCGGGCCGCCTGATCCGGCAATGAGGGGGCCGCTCAGCCCCGGCGATCAATCGTCGTCGTCATCATAGTCGCGCCGGCGCCGCCGCCGGCGATAATAGTCGTCATCGCGCCAGCGCCGCCGGTAGCCATCATCGTAATAGCGGCGGCGATACCAGCGGCGGCGCCGGCGATCGTCATCGTCGTCATCATCGTCGGCTCGTACGGTCGTCGCGGTCAGCGCTGAGCCGGCGATCGCCATGGGCAACGCAAAAAGCGCCAGCCGCAGCAGCTTCCGCCGTCCTTCGTCGGTCTCGCTCATCATCGTCTCCTCCATACCGACCATGCCCCATGGCAGCGGGACAACTTGGCGGATTTGGGAAGACCGAGTGGCGACCAGCCTTATTCCCGAGGAGGCCTGATTTTTCGCAGTACGGTTCAGGCCGGCCGCATCGCGGCCAACCTCCGCATCCTGAGGAGGCTGCGTATCAGCGCCGCCAGGAAAAGCGCCGCCTGCACCACGACGATGCAGGGTCCGGTCGCGACGTCGAGATGGAAGCTCAGGATCGTGCCGAGGCCGCTCGACGTCACCGCGGCCGCTACCGCAACCAGCAGCATCAGGTCGAAGCGGCGCGTCGTCAGGAAGCCGATCGCCCCCGGCGCGATCAGCATGGCGACGACAAGGATGATGCCGACCGCCTTCAGCGCCGCAACGATGGTCAGCGCCAGCATGGCGAGCAGGCCGAAATGCAGCGCCCTCACCGGCAGGCCGATGGCGCGGGCATGCGCCGGGTCGAAGGCGTGCAGCAGGAAATCGCGTCGTTTGACCAGCATGAAGCCGGCGACCGGCAAGGCGATCAGCGCCGTTTCGGCGATGTCGCCCCAGGTCACGCCGAGCATATTGCCGAACAGGATGTGCAGCAGGTGCTGGTCGCTGTCGACCTTGACGAAGAGCACGAGGCCGAGCGCGAACATGCCGGAGAAGACGATGCCCATCACCGTGTCCTCCTTCACCCGGCTGTTCTCCTTGAGGTAGCCGATGCCGAAGGCACAGGTCAGGCCGGCAGCGAAAGCCCCGATGGCGAGCGGCAGGCTCGCGATATGGGCCAGCACGATGCCCGGCAGCACGGCATGCGAGACCGCATCGCCCATCAGCGACCAGCCCTTGAGCACCAGGAAGCAGGACAGCACGGCGCAGACGAGACCGACCATCACCGCGACGGCAAGGCCGCGCAGCATGAACTCATGGGCGAAGGGGGCTAGCAGCCAGGTCTGGATGAGGCTCATGCCCGGCCTCCGACGCTGGCGGCGCGGCGCGCGCCGAGGCGGCCATGCTTGGGTGCGAACAGGAAGGCGGCGAGGAAGAGCAGCGTCTGGAACACGACGATCAGCCCGCCGGTCGAGCCGTCGAGGAAATAGCTGGCATAGGCGCCGACGGCTGAGGTCGTTACACCCATGGTCACCGCGATCGCGATCAGCCGGCCGAAACGGTCGGTCAGCAGGTAGGCGGTCGCGCCGGGAGTCACCACCATGGCGATGACGAGGCAGGCGCCGACCGTCTGCAGCGCCGCGACCGTGCAGGCGCTGAGCAGCACGAAGAACAGGATCTTGAGCCGCGTCGGCGAGAGCCCGACGGCGCGCGCCTGGTTCTCGTCGAAGAAGACCAGCATCAGATCCTTCCAGCGCAGCAGCAGGATGGCTAGCGAGACAAAGGCGATGATCGCGACCTGGACCACGTCCTCGTCGGAGATGCCGAGGATGTTGCCGAGCACGATCGACTGGACGTTGACCGAGGTCGGGTTGATCGAGACGATCATCAGGCCGACGGCGAAGAAGCTGGTGAAGACGATGCCGATCACGGCATCCTCGCGCAGTTGCGTACGCACCCGAACCAGCGCCATGGCGAGCGCCGCGAGCAGGCCGGAGAAGAAGGCGCCGGCGGCATAGGGCACCTTCAGGAGATAGGCGAGCGCGACGCCGGGCACGATCGCATGCGCCAGCGCGTCGCCCATCAGCGACCAGCCCTTCAGCATCAGGTAGCAGGACAGGAAGGCGCAGACGCCGCCGACCAGGGCCGAGACCCAGATCGCCTTGACCATGTACTGGTAGCCGAAGGGTTCGAGCAGGAGCTCCATCACGGCTGCCCGTCCTTCCTGCCGGCGGCGGGCTTCTCATGGTCGCGATCGCCATAGAAGACGAGCGGGCGCTCGTCGTCGGTGATCACGGTGACGCGGCGGTCGTCGGCATCGGCGTGCAGGCTCGCCCCTTCGAGGCGGAAATGCCGGAGCGCGCCACCGAAGGCCCGTTGCAGATTGTCCTGGGTGAAGGTCGTCTCGGTCGGCCCGGCCGCAAGCACGGTCTTGTTGACGATCACGACCTGGTCGCAGAAATCCGGGATCGAGCCGAGGTTGTGGGTCGAGACCAGCATCAGCCGGCCTTCTGCCCTGAGTTCACGCATCAGCTGGACGATCTGGTCCTCGGTCTTGACGTCGACGCCGGTGAAGGGCTCGTCGAGCAGGATGACCTGCCCGCCTTGCGCCAGCGCGCGCGCCAGGAAGACGCGCTTGCGCTGGCCGCCGGAAAGCTCGCCGATCTGGCGGCGACGAAATTCCAGCATGTTGACGCGTTCGAGCGCCTGCTCGGCCGCCTCGCGGTCGGCTTTTCGCGGCAGGCGCATGAAGCCCATATGGCCGTAACGCCCCATCATCACGACATCGTCGACCAGTACCGGGAAGGTCCAGTCGACCTCCTCCGCCTGCGGCACATAGGCGACGAGGCCGCGCTTCAGCGCCTGGCGCACCTCCATGCCGGCGATGCTGACCAGCCCCTGCGCCGGCTTGAGGAAGCCCATCAGCGTCTTGAAGATCGTCGACTTGCCGGAGCCGTTGACACCGACCAGCGCGCAGATCGTACCCGGGCCGAGCGCGAAGGAGGCATCGTTCACCGCGGTGACGCCATTGGCGTAGCGGACGGTGACGCCGCTGACCACGATCGAGGGCGTCGGCCCCTGCCCCGGGCGGATCTCGGCGGTCTGCAGATTCACTGGCCGAACCCCTTCGCGATCGTGTCGACGGTGACCTCGAGCAGCTTGAGATAGGTCGGCACCGCGCCGCGCGCATCCGACAGCGAGTCGACATAGAGCACGCCGCCATATTTGGCCCCGGTCTCACGCGCGACCTGCTTGGCGGCGCGGTCCGAGATGGTGCTCTCGCTGAACACGGCCGGGAGCTTGTTCTTGCGGACGAGGTCGATCAGGCGGCGTACTTGCTGCGGCGTACCCTGCTCGTCGGCGTTGATCGGCCAGAGATAGGCTTCACGCCAGCCATAGTCGCGGGTCAGATAGCTGAATGCGCCCTCGCTGGAGACGAGCCAGCGCTTCTCGGCCGGCACCTTGTCGAGACGGGCGCGCAGAGGCACGTCCATCGCCTTGATCTCGGCCGAATAGGCAGCGGCGTTCTTCGCATAGGTCGCAGCATTGGCCGGGTCGGCCTCGGCGAGCGCCTTGCGGATGTTCTCGACATAGATCAGCGCGCTCTTGATCGACATCCAGGCATGCGGGTTGGGCTTGCCCTCATAGGGCCCCTCCTTGATACCCATCGGCTCGATGCCGTCGGTCACCACCGCGCTCCTGACGTTCTTCACATTGTCGAAGAACTTCTCGAACCAGCGCTCCAGATTCATGCCGTTCCAGAGCACGAGATCGGCCGACTGCGCCTTCACCACGTCGAGCGGCGTCGGCTGGTAGTCATGGATCTCGGCGCCGGGCTTGGTGATGGATTCGACGATCGCCGCCGTGCCGGCGACGTTCTGGGCGATGTCCTGGATCACCGTGAAGGTGGTGACGACGCGCAGCGGCTTGCCCGGCGCGGCCTGTGCCAGGGCGCTCCCGACAGAACTCACGATGCCAAGAGCCAGCGTCGTGGCGGCGGCAAGGCCAAGGAAACAGCGGCGCGAAGGCATGGTCTCTCCGATAGCGAAACAGGGGATAATGTAACGCTATTGCAACCCACTTGCATTTGTCAACGCAGTTGCGAATGAATTGCGACAAGGCATTTTTGCAAATGCCTCTCAGGGTTGCTACCTCTCGCGCATGAAAGGAATCGACCAGCGCGTGACGGAGTTCGAGCTTCAGCTCCGCAAGGCCGGCCTGCGCATGACCCAGCAGCGCCGACTGATCCTGCGGGTCCTGGCCGAAGCCGACGATCACCCCGATGCGAAGGGCATCTTCACCCGTGCCTTCGTGCACGATCCGACGCTCTCGCTCTCGACCGTCTACCGCACGATGAAGCTGCTGGAGACGCAAGGCGCGATCGAACGCCACGCTTTCGAGGACGGCGTCTCGCGCTACGAGCACGCCGACCAGGCCCATCACGACCATCTGATCGACATCGAAAGCGGCGCGGTGATCGAATTCTCCTCCCCGGAGATCGAGGAGCTGCAGGCCAAGATCGCCGCCAAGCTCGGCTATGAGATCGTCCGGCACAGGCTGGAGCTTTACGGCAGGAAGCTCGGCAAGCCGGCCAGGCGCAAGCGGACCGGGAGCTGAAAACCCGGCCTTGGCGGCAATCGGTTTACCGAATCTCAATCGCCGGCTTCGATAGCTCACGCAACGGCAACTTGCCGTCGCAAGATGCGTGTCGGTTTTGAGCAATCGCTTCGAAAAGCCAGTCGCCGCCCCCCAGCGGCCCGGTGCCAGCCTCGATACCAAGCTCATCCTGGGCTGCATGACCCTGCTCGTGCTGGCGCTGGCGCTCGCGCTCGGCCTGATCGCCATTCTCGGCAGCGACTATGCCCGCGCCAGCCGGAACCTCGAGGCGCTGACACTCTACGAGAAGGTGCTGACGGCAGCGAACCGGCTCTCGGCCGAACGTGGCCCGATGAACAGCGTGCTCGGCGAGGAACCGGCGTCCGACACGCCGGCCCGGCGCAAGCTCGCCGAGTTCCGTGCGCTGAGCGACCGGGCGCTGGCCGAGATCGCAACGGATGCCGACAATGAGGTGATCCGGCATCTCGTCGCGCGCGACAGGCTAACGACCGTCCACCTCCGCCTCGCCGAAGCGCGCCGCGCCGCTGATGGGTTGAGCGCCCTCCCCTTGGCCGAGCGCAGCAGCGCCGAGATCCGGGGCGCGATCATCGGCATGTTCGATGTGGTCGATACGATGCGGCCGGTGGTGACCGCCGCGATGGCCGAGCTGACGGAGCACGACAGCTCACTGGCCGGCCACGCCCTGGCCGGGTTGATGCTCGGCGATCTGCGCGAATATGCTGGGCGAATGGGCTCCTTCCTCGCCCCTTCAATCGCCGCGCGCGAACCTCTCTCCGCGACCGCTTACGACGAGCTCGTGCTCACCTACGGCCGTATCCTGCAGATCTGGCAGTCGCTGGAGCGCCAGCTCGCCCTTCACGCCGATGCGCCGGATCTTATCGCCGCCGTAGGCGAGGCCAACCGCCTCTATTTCGGCGAGGGCCTAAACCTGATCGCGCGCTTGACCGCCGAGGGAAAATCCGGGCGTTACTCGGTCACCACCGAAGCGATGACCCAGCAATACGTGCCCTCGATGGCGCCGCTCGAGCGGCTGCGCCAAAGCTTCCTCGACGACACGCTGGCGCACGCGCAGACCGCCCGGGCGACCAGCGCCTGGTGGCTCCAGGCCGTCGCGGCCTTCACCGTTCTGATCGTCCTGACCAATCTAATCCTGCTGCTGGCGGTGCGCCGCCGGATCTTCAGGCCGCTGCTGCGGGCGCGCGACCACATCGTCGCGCTCGCCGAGGAGCGCGATCTCGACCGGGCTGCGCGGGCCGGCAGTCACGACGGAGAGATTCGCGAGCTGTTCGCAGCGCTCGAGACCCTGCGCCTCAAGCTGCGCGAGCGCCTGCGCCTGACCGAGCGCCTGAGGGTGCAGGCCGAGACCGACGCACTGACGGGCCTGCTGAACCGCCGCACTTTCGACCGCCTCGGCCAAGGCGATCCCGATTTCGACTATCTGCCCATCGAGACCGGCCTGATCCTGATGGACATCGACCGGTTCAAGCTGATCAACGACACCTACGGCCATGTCGCCGGCGATCAGGTCCTGCGGAGCATTGCCGGATTGATGGCGGAGACGGTGCGCAAGAACGATCTCGTCATGCGCTATGGCGGTGAGGAGATCGCCATCGTCCTGCCCAACACCGGCATCCGCACACTCGCGCGGATCGCCGAGACGCTGCGCGCGGCGATCGTCGAGCAGGCGATCATGCTGAGCGACGGCACGGAATTGCGGGTCACCGCGAGCTTCGGCGTGGCTATCGGCCGCCGCGACGGCCCTGGCTGGGAGATCCTGCTCGAGGCCGCGGACCAGGCGCTCTACGCAGCCAAGGCCGAAGGCCGGAACCGGGTCGGCATCGCCGGCGAGCAAATGCTCGCCGATCCCATCGCGATCAAGTCGGTCAGGATAGCCTGACGCCGCGGGCGCTCAGCCCGCCTTGCGCTTGTTCTGCCGGTTGGCGATCAGGTCGTCGACGACAGCCGGATCGGCCAATGTCGAGGTGTCGCCGAGCGCACCGAACTCGTCCTCGGCGATCTTGCGCAGGATGCGGCGCATGATCTTGCCGGAGCGGGTCTTGGGCAGGCCCGGCGCGAACTGGATCAGGTCGGGCGAGGCGATCGGACCGATCTCCTTGCGCACATGCGCCACCAGCTCCTTGCGCAGGTCCTCGTTCGACTTCTCGCCCGCCATCAGCGTGACATAGGCGTAGATGCCCTGCCCCTTGATGTCGTGCGGATAGCCAACCACCGCCGCCTCGGAGACCTTGGGATGGGCGACCAGCGCCGATTCGACCTCGGCCGTGCCCATGCGGTGGCCGGAGACGTTGATCACGTCGTCGACGCGGCCGGTGATCCAGTAATAGCCGTCGGCATCGCGCCGGCAGCCGTCGCCGGTGAAGTACTTGTTCGGGTAGGTCGCGAAATAGGTCTCCTCGAAGCGCTTATGGTCGCCATAGACCGTGCGCATCTGGCCCGGCCAGCTCTCGGCGATGACGAGGTTGCCCTCGGCCGCGCCCTGCAGCACCTTGCCCTCGGCATCGACCAGCTCGGGCTTGACCCCGAAGAAGGGCCGCGTCGCCGAGCCCGGCTTGAGCTTGGTCGCGCCCGGCAGCGGCGTGATCAGGATGCCGCCGGTCTCGGTCTGCCACCAGGTGTCGACGATCGGGCAGCGATCGTCGCCGACGACACGGTGATACCACTCCCAGGCCTCGGGATTGATCGGCTCGCCGACCGAGCCGAGCAGGCGCAGCGACTTGCGCTTGGTCTTCTTCACCGGCTCCTCGCCGGCGCCCATCAGCGAGCGGATCGCGGTCGGGGCGGTGTAGAATGTGTTGACCTTGTGCTTGTCGACCACATCCCAGAAGCGCGAGATCGTCGGATAGGTCGGGATGCCCTCGAACATCAGCGTCGTCGCGCCATTGGCGAGCGGCCCGTAGAGGATGTAGCTGTGGCCGGTGACCCAGCCGACATCGGCGGTGCACCAGTAGATCTCGCCGTCATGGTAGTCGAAGACGTATTGATGCGTCATCGAGGCGTAGACGAGATAGCCGGCCGTCGTATGCAGCACGCCCTTGGGCTTGCCGGTCGAGCCTGAGGTGTAGAGCACGAAGAGCGGGTCCTCGGCCTTCATCTCGGCCGGTGGGCAATGGCCGGACGCCTTCGCCGCCTCGTCATGATACCAGACGTCGCGGCCCTCCTTCATGGTGACATGGCCGCCGGTGCGCTTGACGACGATCACCGTGCCGATGCCGCCCTTCACCTTGTCGTCGGCCGCGTCGACATTCTTCTTCAGCGGCACCGGGCGCCCGCCGCGCAGGCCCTCGTCCGCCGTGATCACGATCTTCGAATCGGCGTCCTCGATGCGGTTGGCGAGCGAATCCGGCGAGAAGCCGCCGAACACCACCGAGTGCACCGCGCCGATCCGGGCGCAGGCCAGCATGGCGTAAGCCGCTTCGGGAATCATCGGCAGGTAGATCGTGACCCGATCGCCCTTCTTGACCCCGTTCGCCTTCAGGACGTTGGCGAATTTGCAGACTTCGGTGTGGAGCTGGCCGTAGGTGATCTTCTTCGATTCGCTGGGGTCATCGCCTTCCCAGATGATCGCCGTCTGCTTGGCGCGGGTGGCAAGGTGCCGATCGACGCAATTGTAGGCGACGTTGGTGGTGCCGTCCTCATACCATTTGATCGAGACCTTGCCCGGCTTGTAGCTGGCATTACGCACCTTGCTGTAGGGCTTGAACCAGTCGATGCGCTTGCCGTGCTCGGCCCAGAACTTGTCCGGATCCTTGATCGAGGCCGCGTACATCTTCTTGTACTTGGCGTCGTTCAGCCATGCCTTCTTGGCCCAGGCGGCCGGCACGTCATAGATCTTCTCGGACATCTCAAGCGTCTCCCCAGACTTGGGCGGTCATCAGGGCCGGTTTTGTCGGCTCGCAGCGACGCGCCACGACGATCCGACCGGCCTTATTCGAGTTCGTCGCATCATAGGCAGCGAACCCGCGCCGACAAGCGCCGCGGGCTCGCACTTTGGTGTCACAGACTTTTGGCGAGGTTGTGCGATGCAAAATGGGCCGAAAACCGGCCTATCTCACCGCTTCCGGAGCCATGTCCGGCGGCCGGCGCGGCCCCGCCATGCGCTCGACGAACCACTCGAATGGCCCCTTGGCGAAGACCTTGCCCCACAGCGACGCGACAATCAGCAGGCCGAAATAGACCAGCACCGCCAGCCCGATACCGGCCGCCGGTCCCAGCCGGCCGTAAAGGCCGAGGCCGTAGCCGAGGAAGATCAGCGCGCAGGTGATCGACTCGCAAATGTAGAGCGACAGTGACAGCCGGCCATCTGCCTGGAAGATGCGCCCGATCCTGGCGCCGAAGCGGCTGTTGAAGAAGCTCAGGCCGGCGCCGATCAGAACGAGGCTGAGCAGTGGCGGAAACACGCCGCGCAGGATCAATTCGGCCGCAGCGAAGGCGGGCTTCATCGCGCCGGGCGGCGCCACCGCCATGGCCGCATAGGCGATATTGCCGATCAGGGCCGGCAGCCAGAGCAGGCGGGCGATCGCGCCGCCTTGGGCGGCAAGACTGCTCAGCGGCGCGGGGCCGAGATGCCGATAGGCCGCCATGCCCAGGAAGAACATCATCGCGACATGCGGCAGCGTGATGAAGGGCGAAAGCCCGTAGAACACTGCCCATTCGACCAGTCGATAGCGCACGATCCCGAGAAAGTCGCCGGAGCGATGCAGCGCGACGGCGGCATCGTCGCCGCCCTTCCAGCTCTCCGGCTCGATGATGCCGACGATCCCGAGAAGAGTATGCGTGAGGATCGCGAGCAGCCACATCAGCGCTGCCGCCTTGACGAGGCGCAGAGCCGACCAGCGCGCCGCCAGCGGCAGGATCAGGCCCAGCAGCGCATAGGCCAGGAGGATGTCGCCGGCGAAGAGCAGCAGCGCATGGGCGACGCCGAGCAGGCCGAGCGCCAGCAGCCGTCGCCGATAGCGCCCCGGGCCGTTGGTTTCGATCTGGCGCGCCGCGCCATAGCCGAAGAGGAAGGAGAAGATCAGGATGAACTTCGCCTCGAACAGCGCCTGGATCAGGAAAACCGCGAACCAGTCGAGGGGGCCGGGAAAGGCCGAGCGCCACCAGTCGCCCCCAAAGCCGAAGGGCATGGCGAAGAACGGCAGGTTGACGACGAGGATGCCGAGCAGCGCGACGCCGCGGATCATGTCGATGGCCGGATCGCGCCCGGCAGCTGGGCTAGGAGCGGACGTCATCACAGCTGCTCCGTCAGCTTGAGCAGGGTTTCGCGCGTCGCAGAGGCATCGCCCTCGTCCAGCCTGGTGAAGAAGGCGCCATCAACGGCGAGCCGGATCGCGATCGCAAGACCGCGCGGCAGCCCGTCCTCACAGGCCGCCTCGAGCCAGCGCCGGTCGGCGGCGAGGAGCGGCGCGAGCGCGGACGACTCCGGCGGCAAGGCCGCGATCAGCACGCCGAGCAGCCGGTCGATCTCGTCGCCGTTGGTGAAGGCGATCCGGATATAGGCCCGCAGCCAGCGGCCGGGCCGGGCCGGCTCAGGTTCGCTTTGCACCGCCTCGGCGATGGCGAGCTCGGTCAGCGCGACGATGCCCTCGACCAGCGCGATGAGCAGCCGTTCCTTGTCGGGGAAATGATAGAGGATGCCGCCCTTGCTGACGCCGGTCTCGGCCGCGAGCCGGTCGAAGGTCAGCGCCTCGACGCCGCTGCGGACGATGATCGCGCCCGCAGCTTCGAGCAGTTCGGATTTCTTGCTTCGGCGCACGGCCGCACCTCCATAACTAAACCGTCCAGACGGTACAGTTATGGAGTTTGTCGTCGACCTGCAAGAGGCTGCTGGACCTTACAGGCCGCCCATCTTGCAGACGAGAGCCCATTCCTCGTCGGCCACCGGCTGCACCGAGAGGCGGAAGGAGGTGACGAGCGACATCTTGGCGAGCTTCGGCTCGGCCTTGACCGCGACGAGCGAAACCGGCGTTGGCAGCGGCTTCAGCGCCTTGAAGTCGACCAGCACCCAGGGTGGACCGGCCTCGACCCAGGGATAGTGCTCCTTGATGACCTCGGCGATGCCGACAACCTCGAGCCCCTCATTGGAGTGGTAGAAGAAGACCTGGTCGCCGGTCTTCATCGCCATCAGGTTGAGCTTGGCGGTGTGGTTCTTCACCCCGTCCCAATGCGTGCCCTTGGCCCCGGCCTTGATCAGGTCGTCCCAGGAGTAGACCGACGGTTCCGATTTGATCAGCCAGTGCGCCATCAGCCTTCGTCCTCTTCCTTCAAGGGCACCGGCAGCCGCGACGCCGCCTCGCCCTGTTCGTTCCAGAATCGCACCATCTCGCGGGTCAGTGCGGCATAATCCTGCGGGCTGAGTTCGATCCTGGTCTCGCCTTCGCCGAAAGGCAGGATCAGCACGAAGCGATGCGTGTCCTCGCGGCGCCGGCGGCGCAGTTCGATCACACGCCCGGCGATGCGCCCGGCCAGCGGCACCGGCTGGCTCTCGGCGATCAGCTCGGCGCCGGTCGTCTTGCGCACCTCGGCGATGCCGCGTGCCACGCGCTTCGTCAGATCGGACCAGTCATTCGCCATTGCCGTCTCCGCTACCCCCGTCTCATGGCCGGATCTCGACCGCGGTCCCCTCGGGAACACGCGACCAGATCTCGCGAATCTCGGCATTGGTGACGGCAATGCAACCATCCGTCCAGTCGCGTTCGCGATGCAGCCTGCCCAGCCAGCCGAGACCATTGCGGATGCCGTGGATCATGATGTCACTGCCGGGCGAGACTCCGGCCTGCCTGGCCGCATCGTTCGCGCGCGCATCCGGATAGGAGATGCGCAAGGCCAGATGATAGCGGCTGCGCGGATGCTTGAAGTCGACGGCGTAGACGCCCTCCGGCGTGCGTCCATCGCCTTCCCGCGCCTTTTGCCCGACAGGGCTCGAACCGAGCGCAACCGCATAGTCTGCGAGCACCTTGCCGTTGCGCTCGAGCGTCAACCGGCGGGCAGCCTTTTCGATCACGACCCGTGTCGCCTGCGCATCGGTCGACGCGAGGGCCGGCAGTGTTCGAAACGCTTGCGTAAACTCCAGCCCGAGCGCCAAGACCGCTCCGGCCATGGCGAGAATGGCGATGCGCTTCAGCATCGGCAGCATCAATTCTCCGCCCGTACCGGGCGCGCCAGCAAGTCCGCGACCGCCTCGCGCACGCCGACGGTGCCGGCGATGATGCTTGCGACCGCTTCCGCGATCGGCATGTCGATCTCCCGCGCCCGCGCCATCTCGACCAGTACGGACGCAGTGAAAGCGCCTTCGGCGAGCTTGCCGCCGGCAGCTTCGGCCGGCGTTTTGCCCTGCCCCAGAGCCTGGCCATAGGCAAAGTTGCGCGACTGCGCCGTGGCGCAGGAGAGCATGACGTCGCCCAGCCCCGAAAGCCCCATCAATGTCTCGGCCTGGGCATTATGCGCCTCGCCGAAACGGCGCAGCTCGGCAAAGCCGCGCGCCACGAGGGCGGCACGAGCGCTCTCGCCGAGGCCGAGGCCGATCGCGATGCCTGCGGCGATGGCGAGCACGTTCTTGGCCGCACCGCCGATCTCGACGCCGCGCGGATCATTGCTGTGATAGATTCGCAGCGTCGACGAATTCAACGCCTCGGCCAGCGCCCGTGCCAATGCGGCATCGGCGCAGGCGAGCGTCAGCGCCGTCGGCAGGCCGCGGGCGATGTCGGCGGCGAAGCTCGGCCCTGACAGCACCGCTGGAATCGCCTGCGGCAGGGCCTCGGCGATGATCTGCGTGGTGAAGCGCCCGCTGCCCTGCTCGATGCCCTTGGCGGCAGAGATCACCGGCAACCCACGTGGCAACGCCGGAGCCAGCAACGTCGAAGCCGCGCGCAGCGCCTGCGTCGGCACCGCCAGGATCAGCGCATCGACCGAGCCCAACGCCGTGATGTCGGACACCGGTTCAATCGCCTCCGGCAGCTTCGCGCCTGGCAGCCGCGGCGCCTCCCGCTTCTCGCGCAGGCCCGCCACGGTCTCGGCGTCGCGGGCCCAGAGCAGCACGTGCCGCCCAGCCCGCGCGGCGGCGAGCGCCAGCGCCGTGCCGAAGGCGCCGGCGCCGGCGACGCCGATCGTCCTGTAGCGGTTATTTGCGCTCACGCCTGCGCCCTGAGTTCGTCGAGCGGCCAACGCGGGCGCGCCACCGCGCCCATATCGTCGACGAGCCCGAGGCGCAGGCGCTCCAGCCCGGCCCAAGCGATCATCGCGCCATTGTCGCCGCAGAGCGCGACCGGCGGCGCGACCATCGGCAAGCCGGCCTCGGTGGCGAGGCGCATCAGCCCGTTGCGGATCTGCTGGTTGGCGGCGACGCCGCCGGCAACGACGAGCGAGCTCGGCTTGATCCCGGCCTCGCGGCAGGCCCGCAGGCCGGCCCGCGTGCGGTCGACCAGCACGTCGACGACCGCGGCCTGGAAGGAGGCGCAGAGATCGGCGACGTCGCGATCCGACAAGGGCGCAATCCGCTCGGCAACCAGCCGCACCGCCGTCTTCAGGCCCGACAGCGAGAAATCCGGATTGGGCCGCCCGCTCATCGGCCGCGGGAACTCGAAGCGCTCGGGATCACCGGCCTTCGCCTCGCGCTCGACCGAGGGACCGCCCGGATAGGGCAGGCCCAGCATCTTGGCGATCTTGTCGAAGGCTTCGCCGACCGCATCGTCGATCGTGGTGCCGAGACGTAGATAGTCGCCGACGCCGCGCACTGCGAGCAATTGCGTATGCCCACCTGAGACCAGCAGCAGCAGATAGGGGAAAGCGAGATCGTCGGTCAGCCGCGCTGTCAGCGCGTGGCCTTCGAGGTGGTTGATCGCGATGAAGGGCCGCCCGGTCACCAAAGCGATCGCCTTGGCGGTGGTGAGGCCGACCATGACGCCACCGACCAGCCCGGGCCCCGCCGCCGCCGCGACGCCGTCGATCTCGGAGGGCTTCATGCCTGCGGTCTCAAAGGCGCGAGCCACGATCCGGTCGATCGCCTCGACATGGGCGCGCGCCGCGATCTCGGGCACGACGCCGCCATAGGCGGCATGCGCCGCGATCTGGCTGAGAACCTCGTTCGAGAGGATCTTCGCTTCGCCGGAACGTCCGACGCAGACGATCGCGGCGGCCGTCTCGTCGCAGGTCGTCTCTATGCCCAGAACTCGCATGCTCGTCATGGTGTTGGGCGGGCATCGGCGCTGGTCGCCGGGCTGCCGCCAGGGTGCGCGGTTTCGCGCGGGGATTTCCTCCGTATAGTGCTGCATGAAGGAGAAGGCCAATGGCCAGCGCCGGCTGATGGCGCGAAAGCGGAGACCTCATAGAGAATGACCGACATGCCGACCCCGCCACGCGAAAGCCGGCTCCCGGGCCGCTTCATCCTCGGCACGCGTGGCAGCCCGCTTGCTCTGGCGCAGGCGCATGAACTTGCGCGCCGGCTCGGCGCCGCCCATGGCTGGGAGAGCGGAGAACTGCCGCTCGACGTGATCCGCACCACCGGTGACGCGATCCAGAACCGGGCGCTCTCGGAAGCCGGCGGCAAGGGGCTCTTCACCAAGGAGATCGACGCCGCGCAGCTCGCGGGCACCATCGATTTCGCCGTCCATTCGGCCAAGGACCTGCCGACCGCCCTCCCCGACGGCCTCGTCATCGGTGGCTACCTGCCGCGCGAGGATGTCCGCGACGCGCTGATCGCGCGCGGCATCTCCAACCTCGCCGACCTGCCGCAGGGCGCCATCGTCGGCTCGGCCTCGCTGCGCCGCCAGGCCATCCTCAAGCGGGCCCGCCCCGATATCGAGGTCACCTTGCTGCGCGGCAATGTCGGCCGGCGGCTTGAGAAAGTCGCGAATGGCGAGCTCGACGCCACCCTGCTCGCCCTCGCAGGCCTGCGCCGTCTCGGCCTCGCCGACAAGGCGAGTGGCATCCTCTCGCTCGATGAGTGCCTGCCGGCTGTCGGCCAGGGCGCCATCGCCATCGTGATTCGCACCGGAGACGCCGCCGCCGCCGCGGCGATAGCGCGGATCATCTGCGGTGACACCGGCCACGCGCTTGCCGCCGAGCGCGCCTTCCTGACCGAGCTCGACGGTTCCTGCCGCACGCCGATCGCCGGGCACGCCACCATCGATGGCGAGCGCCTGCATCTGCGCGGCCTGCTGCTCTCACCCGACGGCACGGCGAGCGCCGAGGGCGAACGCCATGGTTCCGTCACGGAGGCCGCGCAACTGGGAGCCGATCTCGGGCGCGAATTGCGTGCCCGCGCTCCTGCCGGCATCTACGATCCGGCCTGAGCCCGCACGAGGAGGCGATATGCGCGTTTTGGTGTTCAGACCGCTTGAGGATGCCGAGCGCAGCGCGCAGACCTTGCGCGAGCGCGGCAAGGACCCGGTGGTCGCGCCGCTGTTTTCGATCCTGCCGAGCGGCGAGAAGCCGCCCAAGGGGCCGTTCGACGCGCTGGTTTTGACCAGCGGCAATGCCGTACCGGCGCTGGAGAATTTGCCGAAGGCCTGGCGCAACGCGCTTCCCGCCTTCTGCGTCGGGACGCGCACGGCGGAGACCGTCGGCAAGCTCGGTTTCGCCGCGCACAGCGCCCGGGGCGGGCGCGCCGAGCTGCTGGCGCTGGTTCTCGAGCGCCTGCCGCAAGGCCAGAAGCTGCTCTTCGTCGCCGGGCGAGACCGCCACGAGGACCTGCCGCAGCAACTGCGCGACGCCGGCCATGAGGTGACGGTCTGGACGGCCTATGAGGCCAAGGCGGTCGACGCACTGCCCGCTCCTGCCGCCGACGCCTTGCGCGACGGCTCGGCCGACGCCGCCCTGCATTATTCGCCGCGCAGCGCCCTGGTCTTTTTCGACCTCGCCGGCAAGGTAGGGCTGGCCGAGCAGGCACAGGCCCTGCCGCAGCTCGCACTCTCGGCCGAGATCGCCGCGCCGCTGATCTCGGCTGGCTCCGACACGGTGCTCGTCGCCGAGCATCCCGAGGAGGCCGCGCTCTTTGCCGCCCTCGACCAGCTTCCCGCTCGCACTCTGCTGACCGCCGATGCTAAGGAGCCGGCAGCGGCGGAAGACAAGGCGGACAAGGACGGCATGACGGCAGAGCCAAGCAGCGAACAGGGTCAAGCCGGAAAGCGCCGCAGCCGCTCGGGCCGGACGCCGCCGACAATCGAGCTCGCCGCGACTGAAACCGTCGAGACGCCGCCTCCGGAGGCCGCCAGCTCGGCCGCGAACGCCGCCGAGGCCGAACGCGCCGAGACGCAGGCCGAGGCCGTGCTCCCGACCGAGGCGCTCGCCCAGGAATTCACGCCGCCGCCGGTGCCCGAGCAGCAGCGGCGCTACAGCCTGCCGACCGTCGCACTCGCCGGCCTCGCCGGCGGCGTGATCGGCGCCGGCCTGGTCCTTCTGGGCCTGCGCCTGTCCGCTCCCGATGACGGTGCACGCCTCGCCGAGATTGCCAAGCGCGTCGAGACCCTGCACGCGCAGAGCGCCGCTTTGCCTAATCGCGCCGCGCTCGACGCCGTGGACCGCAAGGCCGCCGCCGCGGCCGAGAGCGCCGCCAGGGCGAGCAGCGAGGCTCAGGCCAACGCCACCCGGCTCGCCGAGCTGGCCAAGACCTCACCCGCAGCCGGCGCCGGCATCCCTGCCGGGCTGACCGAAAAGCTCGACCGTGCCGACAGCATGGCCGCCGCCGCCCGCGACGCGGCGGCGACCCTGGGCCAGCGCCTTGCCGGCGTCGAGGCCGCGGCCAAGAGTGCCGCCCAGCCGAGCAAGCAGGCGCTCGCCGCGGCACGCGTCGTCCTCGCCGAGCGCATCCGCAGCGCGATCGGCTCCGGCCGCCCCTTCCAGACCGACCTCACTGCGCTCGGCGACATTCCGGCTGAACAGAAGACCGCGCTTGCTGAAGTTGCCGGCGCCGGGGCCGCCACGCGCGACCAGCTACTGGCGCAGTTCAAGAGCCACCATGCCCTGTTCGTGCGCGAAACCACCCCGGCCGCGAACAGCTGGGAAGACAAGCTGCTCGGACTGGCGAGCCGCATCGTCACCATCCGCCCCGTCGGCGAGTCCGGCTCCAGCGATCCCGCGACCCTGCCGATCAGGCTGGAGGGCGCCCTCGTTCAGAACGACATGGTGAAGGCGGCCGAGCTCTGGACGCAATTGCCCGAGCCGGCGCGGCGCGGCAGCGAAGCGTTCGGCTTGGCGTTGAGGCTGCGCGCAATCGCGGAATCGACGATCAACCGCATCGCACAGGATGCGGTCGCGGCGCTGGGTACGGCAGGCTGAGAGGATAGATCCCGATGGTTCGCGTACTGGTCTATCTCTTCGTCATCGCCCTGCTCGCAGTCGGGGCCGTCTGGCTCGCCGACCGGCCGGGCGAGGTCTCGATCCTCTGGCAGGGCTACCGCATCGAGACCAGCGTCGCGATCGCGGCGATCGGCGTCGTCGTGCTGGCTTTCCTCGCCCTCGTCGCCTGGGCGGTGATGCGCTTCGTCTTCGGCCTGCCCTCGGCCTTCGGCTTCGCCTCGCGGGCCAGGCGCCGGGCGCGCGGCTTCGAGGCGATCTCGCGCGGCATGGTCGCGATCGGCGCCGGAGATCCCGTCGCCGCCGGGCGCTACGCGGTCGATGCCCGCAAATTCGTCGCCAACGAGCCGCTGACGCTGCTGCTCGAAGCGCAATCGGCCCAGCTCTCCGGCGATCGCGGCCAGGCCGAGGCCGCCTTCAAGGCGATGCTCGACAAGCCCGAGACCCGCGTGCTCGGCCTGCGTGGGCTCTTCGTCGAGGCCCGCCGGCGTGGTGACATGGCCGCTGCCCGCGCCTTTGCCGACGATGCAGTGCGCCGCTCGCCTTCCCTCGCCTGGGCCAACGACGCCCTGCTCGACTTCCACACCGCCGCCGGCGACTGGCAGGCGGCCCGTACCGCGGTCGAGCGCCGTGCCGCGCTGCGCCTCGCCGACAAGGGCGAGGCCAAGCGCCAGCGCGCCGTCCTGCTCGCGGCCGAGGCGCTCGAGGCCAAGGATCGCGAGCCGGAAAAGGCGCTCGCCGCCGCGCTCGAAGCGATCAAGCTCGCGCCAGGCCTCACTCCCGCCGCGGCGCTGGCCGGCCGGATGCTGTCGGAACGCGGCGACATCAAGAAGGCGGCGCGATTGCTGGAAGCGGCCTGGAAGCAGGTCTCGCATCCCGATATCGCCGGCGCCTATCTCGATGTCCGCCCCGGCGACAGCGCCCGCGACCGCCTCGCCCGGGCGGAAACGCTGACCAAGCTCAGGCCCGCCGATCCAGAGGGCGTGCTGGCCCTGGCCGGCGCCGCCATCCATGCTCAGGACTTCGCCCGCGCCCGCACCACGCTGAAGCCGCTCCTCGCCGGCGGCGCCTCGGTCCGCGCCTGCCTGCTGATGGCCGAGCTGGAAGAGGCCGAGCACGGCGCAACCGGCCGCGTCCGCGAATGGCTGGCCCGCGCCACCCGCGCCCCGCGTGACGCCGCCTGGGTTGCCGACGGCCTCGTCTCGGACCAGTGGCTGCCGGTCTCGCCGATCTCGGGCCGGCTCGACGCCTTCGTCTGGACGGTGCCGCCGGCGACGCTCGGCAGCCAGGGCGGCCATCTCGACGACGACGTGCTCGCCGATCTCGACGAGCCCTCGGCGCCGCTGCTCGAAGGCAAGGCCGAGATCGCAGAGGCTGTGACGGTTCCGCCGGCGGCCGGGCTTGCTCCGCCGCCTGCCCCCGAATCACCCAAGCCCGAGCCGAAGCCGGAACCCAAGGTCGAGATGAGGCCGGAACCGTCCGTCGCGGCAGCCTCTCCTCCGGCAGAGCCGGTCGTCGAGATCACTCCGGTGACAACCAAGCCGGCGCCGCAGCAGGGCAAGCCGGCCCCGGTGGTCTTCCCGGTCGCGCACGCGCCCGACGATCCCGGTCCGGAGCAACAGGCGCCGGGCGAGGCCAAGGGTCGTTTCCGGATCTTCAGCTGAGGCCGTAGCGCGTGTCATTCCCGGCCGCAGCCCGAGAGTGACACGTGCGATCCCTTGCATCGACAGGTGCAGTTTAAGCGCCGCGCGCCTATAGACGGCGCATGACCACGCCCGAAAACGCCACCCAGCAACCCGCCACCGAGCTTGTCATCGCGCCAGAACAGGCCGGCCTGCGCCTCGACAAGGCTCTCGCTCTGCTCGGCGGCGAGGTCTCGCGCGCCCGCCTGCAGCAAGTGATCAAGGAGGGCGGCGTCAGCATCGACGGGACGGTGGTCGCCGATGCCAGCCGCAAGGTCGCCGCCGGCCAGCGGCTCAGTCTCGTCATGCCCGAGGCCAAGCCGGCCGCGCCGATCGGCCAGGACATCCCGCTCACCGTCGTCTTCGAAGACGAGCACCTGATCGTGATCGACAAGCCGGCCGGGCTCGTCGTCCACCCCGCCGGCGGCCATGAGGACGGCACGCTGGTCAATGCCCTGATCGCCCATTGCGGCGAGAGCCTTTCGGGCATCGGCGGCGTGCGCCGGCCCGGCATCGTCCACCGGCTCGACAAGGACACCAGCGGCCTGCTCGTCGTCGCCAAGAACGACAGGGCCCATCGCGGCCTCGCCAAGCAGTTCGCCGACCACGGTCGCACCGGGCCACTGGAGCGGGCTTATCTCGCTTTGGTCTGGGGTTCCCCGCGCCGGCAGACCGGCACGATCGATGCCCCGATCGAGCGCTCAAACCGCAATCGCGAGAAGATGATGGTGGTCGGCGAGGGCCGCGGCCGCGAGGCGATCACCCATATCGAGCTGATCGAGCGCTACCCGCCTTTGCTGCGCGGCCATGAGGAGCTAGAGGCGCTGGCGAGCCTGGTCGAATGCCAGCTCGAGACCGGCCGCACCCACCAGATCCGCGTCCATATGAGCCATATCGGCCACCCGCTGCTCGGCGACCAGCTCTACGGCTCCGGCTTCATGACCAAAGCCAGCCGCCTGCCCGAAAACGCCCGGGCCGCACTCGCCGATCTCGGGCGCCAGGCATTGCATGCGCGCCTGCTCGGTTTCGAGCATCCGGTCACCGGCGAGGAATTGCGCTTCGAGTCGGAACCACCCGCCGACTTTGCACGTTTGCAAGCAGAGCTCTCGATCCTGTGACGGATTTTTGCTGCGCCGCCCACTTTCCGCCACCCTCGCATCGTCTATACTGCGTTGCGAAAGCGGATGGCTAAAGGGGCGCCGCTGGGCGCGCAGCAGGTGACTGGACGGAAGTCGTCACCGAGGCAGCGCGCCGGACGATCCTGCCCGATGGAACATCGGGTGGTTGGCTCGCCGCAGAGCGGGAGCCGGAAAGGAGTACGAGCATGGCGACTGCGTCGTTGCCCGTCATGTCCGCGGAGGGCGGACTTTCACGTTATCTGGACGAGATCCGTCGGTTTCCGATGCTGGAACCGAACGAGGAATTCATGCTGGCCAAGAGCTGGCGCGAGCATGGCGACCGCGATGCGGCTCACCGGCTCGTGACCTCGCATCTGCGCCTCGTCGCCAAGATCGCCATGGGCTATCGCGGCTACGGCCTACCGATGGGCGAAGTCGTGTCGGAGGGCAATGTCGGCCTGATGCAGGCGGTCAAGCGCTTCGAGCCCGACAAGGGCTTCCGGCTCGCGACCTATGCGATGTGGTGGATCAAGGCCTCGATCCAGGAGTACATCCTGCGCTCCTGGTCGCTGGTGAAGATGGGCACCACCGCCAACCAGAAGAAGCTGTTCTTCAACCTGCGCAAGGCCAAGAGCAAGATTTCGGCGCTCGGCGAGGGTGACCTCAAGCCTGATCAGGTAAAGAGCATCGCGACCAAGCTCGGCGTCAACGAGCAGGACGTGATCGACATGAACCGCCGCCTCGGCGGCGACGCCTCGCTGAACACGCCGCTGCGCGAGGACGGCGAAGGCGAGTGGCAGGACTGGCTGGTCGACGACAGCGAGAGCCAGGAGCGCCGCCTCGCCGATTCCGAAGAGAGCGACAACCGCCATCTGGCGCTGCGCGAGGCGCTCGGCGTTCTCAACGATCGCGAGCGTCGCATCTTCGAGGCGCGCCGCCTCGCCGAGGATCCGATCACCCTGGAGGAACTCTCCGAGGAGTTTGGCGTCTCGCGCGAGCGCGTCCGCCAGATCGAGGTCCGCGCCTTCGAGAAAGTGCAGGACGCGGTCAAGAAGGCGCTGGTGAAGATCGAGGCGCCGCGGGCAGCCCTGCCCGCCGCCTGATCAGTAGAGCGGTTGCAGCGGCTGCAAAGGCAGCCTGAGCGGCCCGAGGAAAACCCTGCCTTCGCGCAGGACCAGCGGCGGCAGCGGCGAAAGCCCTGCCGCCGTATTGCTTTGCCCACCATCACTGCGCCCGCCGAGCAGGGCGCCGAGGCCCGCGGTCAGGCCGCCGACCTTGATGCCGGCGATACGGTCGACACCGGCGACCGCCGCCGCGATCTTGCCGGCTGGCCGGTGCGCCTCGTCGAGAGCCACCAGGCCGGTCGCCTCGAGCCGCGTCGGCCCCTTGGTCAGGACGAGCTTGGTCACCTCCAGCCCGCCGCCTGCGGTTCGCCAGGCTTCGAGCGCATCGGGATTGAAGCCGCGTCGGAAAGACGGCGCCTGGGACAGGCTGGCCTGCAGATCGAGATCGGCGAGCTGGCCATTGCCGAGCAGCGCCTCCAGCGCCGGCAGCATCCCGCCCTTGGCGTTGACGGCGAGATCGACCGTCCCCTCGCTGGCAAAGCGCTGCGGGTTGGGCCGCAGATGCGCTTCTGCGGCATTCGCCCGCCAGGTCTCAGCGGCTTCCTGCCCGGGCTCGGTGACGGTCAGCACCGGCTCGCCCAGCACCAGCGAGAAGCGCTCGAAGGCGAGCCCGCTGAGATGCAGGCTCGCGGCCAACCCCTTCCAGTCGAGCACCGCCTTGCGCCCCTGCGGCAGGTTCGCCAGCATCGGTCCGGTCATCTGCAGGATGATATGGCCGGGGGTCCAGACCTGCGCGACCGCGACCGCCGGGCCGGCATCGACCTTGACCTCATCACCCCAGCGCGTGGACGTCAGCGTCAGGCTGGCGCAGCGCACCTCGATGCGGAAGGGGTAGCCGCCGACGCTGCGCTCGCGGCAGGTCCAGTTGCGCCCGGCCCGCGCCTCGCGGGCGATGCCGGCATCGAGCTCCTGGTCGACTTTGCTGCGCGCGAAGCCCCAGATGCCCGACCAGCCGGCCGCGAGCAGGGCCAGCAGCGCGAAGGGCGCATAGAGCCAGAAGCGGCCATGCCGGCGCACGGGCGTGGTATCGGACATGCGCGGGCGCTCCATTGCGAAAACCTCGGCAGGTTGATAGCGACCGGGGCCGCAGCGCGCCAGCGCTGGCGGAGATTATCCGCCAACGGATCGCGCTTGCCTCTCTGGCGAGGCAAGCGGGCTAAATTGTGAGGATCGGATGACGGCGCCGCTTCCACCGGAAGATCTCTGGGTGTTCGGCTACGGCTCGCTGATCTGGCGTCCCGGCTTTGCCTTCGTCGAGCGCGCCGGCGCGCGCCTGCACGGCTACCACCGCGCGCTCTGCATCTATTCGCACGTCCATCGTGGCACGCCCGAGGTGCCCGGCCTCGTGCTCGGCCTCGATCGCGGTGGCATCTGCCGCGGCGTCGCCTTCCGCGTCGCCGCCGACCAGGCCGAAGAGACGATCGACTACCTGCGCGCCCGCGAGCAGGCGACCGCGGTCTATCTCGAACGACGGCTGGCACTGCGGCTCGACGACGGCAGGCGCCTCAATGCGCTCACCTATATCGCCGACCGCGACCACTATCAGTATGCCGGCCGCCTGCCGGAAGAGGCGGTGCTCGCCTTCGTCCGGCAGGGCAAGGGCGTCTCGGGGGAGAACCCGGACTATGTCCGGCGCACCCATGAGCACCTGCACGAGATGGGCATCCACGATCCGCTGCTTGCGCATCTCGTCGCCGAGCTCGACAGGACAAGCCCGCCGGCGTCGCCCTGAGAGCTCACGCCTCGGGCATCAGGTCGCAGAGCACCGCGCGGCGGCCGGCGCCATCTTCGGCCAGGAGATGAATGTGGATCTCGCTGGCGCCGGCCATGGCGACGGCGTCGCGCCAGCGCGTCAGCGCCGCGTCGATGCCGAACGGCCCGCTGTCTCGCGCCGCCACGATCTTGCGGTCTGGCGACACTGCCAGCAGCACCGCATCGCTGAAGCCGAGCGCGTGCCCGTCCTGAACGGCGAAGACAGAGGCGACATAGCGCCGGCCAGAACGGCCGCGCCAGGCGGTGAAGCGGCGCTCGGCGAGCTGGGCGGTAGCGCGCAGCGGCATCTCGCGCACCTGCCCCGGCACGACGACAGCGTCATCGAACAGCGGAACAGCGCGCTCCGCCTGGGCGGGCTGGAGCGCCTCCAGCAGATTGAGCTGGCGCGGCATCTTCTCGATCGACCGGTTGCGGTCGAATGGGAAACGGGCTCGGGCCAAAGCAGCCATGTCGTTCCTCCTTTGTTCTAGAACAAAATCGGAACACTCGAGCCCCTTGTCAAGGCCGATCAGGCGCTGGGCTGCGCCTCCTGACGTATGCTGACAGGAGGCGGCACGCCGAGCCGGTCGAGCTCGGCGAGACCGTCGGCCAGCAGCCGGTTGCTCGCGGTCTCGATCTGCTCCTGCAGCAGGGCGTGGAACGCCACCTTGTCCATCCCCGGCGGGATCGGCGGCAGGATCTCGACGCGGATCGTGCCCGGCCGCTTGATCAGGCTGCGGCGCGGCCAATACAGCCCGGCATTGAGCGCGACGGGCACGCAGGGCACGCCGAGCTCGGCATAGAGATGGGTGACGCCGTATTTGTAGGCGGGCTCGGCGCCAGCCGGCCGGCGAGTGCCTTCCGGGAAGATCATCAATTGGCGGCCGTTCTGGCCGAGCTCGACCTTGGCCCGCCGGGTCACCTCCTGCAGCGCCCGGCTGCGGGCGCCGCGATCGACCGGGATCATTCTGAGCTTGATCAGGCACCAGCCGAAGAAGGGCAGCCAGGTCAGTTCGCGCTTGAGGATGTAGACGGGATTGCGGAACACCGTCACCAGAGCGAAGGTCTCCCAGGTCGATTGATGCTTGGCCGCCATCATCAGGCCGCCGGGCGGGATGTTCTCCACGCCGGTGATCTCGTAGCGCGTCCCGACGATCACCCGCATCCACCAGAGCGAAGTCTCGGCCCAGCACAGCGCGATCTTCAGCAGGAAGCGCGGCGGCAGCACCATCGTCACCATGGCCGCGAGCAGCCAGAATGCGAGGTTCAGATAGAAGGCGACGTTGAATAGGAGCGAGCGGATCAGCAGCATGGTCCGCAAGAACCCCGACGGCCCGGGCGCGTCAAGAGCCAGCCGCGCGGATCAGGCCCCGCGCAGCGGCGCTGCCGCCCGCGAACGCTTGTCATGCTCCGGACCGATCTGGTCGCCCGGCTTGGGCGAGACAGGCTTACGCCCGCCGATGATCACCGAAAGCCGCGAAGTCTCGGGGTCGGTCTCGAGTTTGCTGCGCACCGCTGCGACGAGATATTTGAGGTATTCGGGCACGAGCAGACGAATCGTGTGCCAGTCGCGCCACCAGCCGGCGACGTCGACCTGATCGGTCACCACAGGGTGCGGCACGATCCGCACTCCCGGCATCGCATGGCCGAACTCGAGCAGCGTACGCGGCATGTGGTAGTTCGACGTCACCAGCAGCAGCGAGCGGAAATCGTGACGCCGGACCCAGCGTCGTGCCTCGATGGCGTTGCCGATGGTGTTGCGGGCGCGATAGTCGAGATCGACGCAGCAGGCGAGCGCCTCGCGCGCGCTCGGATTGAGCTTGGCCAGTTCCTCGCGGCTCGTCCGCTCGTTGACGCCGCTGATCAGCAGGCGGCGCCCGCGATCGGCATTGAGCAGGCTGACGGCGTCACCGATCCGCTGCGCCCCACCGGTGACGACGACGATCGCATCGGTCCGCGGCGGCGAGACGGCTTCGGCCATCGAAAGGCCGGTGGCGAACCGGACATAGCCCGCGGTCACGGCGAAGCAGCCGAGCAGGCACGACCAGAGCAGGAATCGGCGGAACAAGCGGCGCCGCGGGGAGGCGAGCGTCGTCATCGGTCGCAGGGCAGCCAGGCTGTCCTCAACACTGGGAAGATGACCTTGCCGGGTTCCAAGCAGCACCATGAGATCGGGTAACTAACCGCCCAATCGGGCACAATGACGGCACCCTCACAACCCCGCCGCGCAGCGATTCAGCCCATTGCCCGCAGATAATGCCGCACCGTCAGCCGCGAGACGAGTCCCGCGATCGCCGCGACCACTGCAGCGACCAGGATGACGACGGCATAGCCGGACCAGCCGATCTCGAACGCGCCGAACAGCGCCTGCAACTGATCGGCCTCGGGCGTCGCGCTCCAGGCCGAGGACAGGAAGCCGAGCAGCGCGATCGCGATGATCGCCGCGAGCCCGCCGGCGGCACCGCCGCGCAGGCCGAGCGCGACGAAACGCGTCTGGAACTCGCGCGCGATGAACTCGTCGGTCGCACCGACGAAATGCAGCACTTCGACCGAATCGCGACTGCCGGCCATGGCACCGCGCGTGGCGAAGGCGACGGCGAGCCCCGCCGCCACCAGCACGAGCAGCACCACCGCGACGCCGGCCAGGATGATCGTGCTCGCCATGGTCGAGAGGCGGCGCACCCAGAGCCGGTGGTCGTCGAGCGTCGCGCTCGGCACCTCGCGCCGCAATGTCTGGCTGAAAGCGACGAGGTCATTGGCGGAGGTCGAGGACAGCCGCAGCACGATCAATCGCGGCACTGGCAATTCGACGAGGTCGAGCCCCGCGCCGAGCCATGGCTCGAGCAGCTTGTCCGATTCGGCCCGCGGCATCGGCCGCGCTTCGGCCACGCTCGGCACGGCCCGCGCGAGCGCGATTGCGCGGGCGATGTCCTGCTCGATATTGCGGCGTGGATCGGGCCTGACCTGGATCGTCATCTCGTTGGCGACCGCACCGCGCCATTGTTCGGAAGCGCGGGCAGCGAGCAGCGCCGCTCCCGCGCTCAACGCGGCCAGGAAGGTCAGGATGGCGATGACGACGACGAGCGCGCGTCCGGCGACCGAATCGACAGGAACCAGGGGCTGATCGCGCCGCAGGCTCGCTGGCAGGCGCTGCCCGCTCCGCGGACGCTCGTCCTCGGCTTCGTCCATGTCGAGATGGTCAGGCATCGACATGCAGATGCCCATCCGCCAGCACCAGGCGCGGCGCGTCGTAGAGTTCCATCAGGGCGATGTCGTGCGTCGCGATCACCACCGCCGTTCCCAGCGACTGCAATTCCATGAAGAGGCGGAGCAGGCGCCGCCCGAGGCCGGGATCGACATTGCCGGTCGGCTCGTCGGCGAGCAGCAATTGCGGCCGGCTGATCAGGGCTCGCGCGATCGCGGCGCGCTGCTTCTCGCCGCCGGAGAGGACGGCCGGCACAGCATGCATGCGCTCGCCGAGCCCGACCCAGCGCAGGAGCTCGACGACCTCGGCGCGATAGCTCGCCTCCTCCTTGCCGGTCACCCGCAGCGGCAGCGCGACGTTCTCGTAGACCGTCAGATGGTCGAGCAGCCGGAAATCCTGGAAGACCACGCCCATGCGGCGGCGGAAATCGGTGAGCGTCGCGGCTTCGAGGCGGGAGACGTCCTGGCCGAACAGATTGACGAGACCGCGCGTCGGCTTGAGCGCCATCAGGACGAGCCGGATCAGCGTGGTCTTGCCCGCTCCCGACGGCCCGGTCAGGTACTGGAAGGAACGCGGCGCGATGCTGAAGTTGATGTCCTTCAGCACCTCCGGTCCCATCCCGTACCGCAAGCCGACATTCTCGAACCGAACCAACGCAGTTCCTCTCGCTCACTCGCATCCGAATCGCGCCGGACGAACGCCGAGCCGACACGACCTTACACCGAGACCATGTCCCGGCGGGAAGCGCCGGCAGGTTTTCCTCAGCCCTGCACGGCGCAGGGTTTACGCGACATTAACCATAAATCGACCCTATGAGAGGCGGAGCCGCTGGCCGCACCCGCTTGCGCTTGCGCGCAGCGACGGGAGGATCAGGCTCCGGACCGATACCTCTGGGATGCAGCGCGGAGCGAGCGTTTTTAAGGCCATGCTGATCGTCTGCCCCAACTGCGCCAGCCGGTACGAGATCGCCGAGGCCAAGATCGGGACCGGCGGCCGCAAGGTGCGTTGCGCCAGCTGCCAGACGACCTGGCAGATCGAGGCGCCGCCGGCCGTCGCAGCACAGCCGACCGATGAGGTCCTGCAATCCGACCTCGATGCAGCGATCCCAGAGCTTCCCAGCCCCCCCACCCCGGAGCAGACCGCCGCGGAGCTGGAAGAGGAACTGCGCCGTGCCGCCGAGATCGACGCCGACATCTCGGCGATCGCGGCCGAGCGGGCCGAGCCTGCGCAGCCGGATGCCGCACAGCCCGCACCTGCCAGGAGCAAGCGGAGCTGGGCAAGCGCCCGCAATCCGGCACTACGCCTGCCGCCGGCGGCAGCCGGTATCTTCGTGGTCGCCGGCCTCGCTGCGCTCGGTCTCGGCCTCTGGCAACGCGAGCGCGTGGTGCGGGCGGTCCCGCAATTCGCCGATCTCTATGCGAAGATCGGCCTGCCGGTGAACGTCCGCGGCCTTGCCTTCAGCGCCGTCGAGAGCGAACTGGTTCAGGATCCGCAAGGACGCTTCCTCGTCGTCTCCGGCGATGTCACCAACGTCGCCAAGGGCACGACGAAGGTGCCGCCGATCACGGTGATGGTGCGGGGCGACGATGGCAAGCTGCTCTACAGCTGGACGACGGAGCCGCCGCGCCCGTCGCTCGAGCCGGCGGAGCTGATGCATTTCCGCGCACGCCTCGCCTCGCCACCACAGGATGGCCACTCGGTCCAGTTGCGCTTCGGTGCGGGTAGCCCCGACGGCATCGCCAGCCTCTACTGATTTCCCGTACAGCCCGGGTCCAGCCGCTTCAATTGTCAGCACATGGACGCTATGACTGAGGCCTGAAGAGTTTAGCCCGCGATCACGGGGCTGCGCGGGTATAGGCCCGCGCCGAAAGGAACGGTCGTCGATGTCTCAGCCCCAGCGTATCCGTGTTCTCTATGACGAAGCGGCGATCGCCGCCCGCAACGCCGAAATGGCCGCGGAGATTTCTGCCGATGCTGGCGAGAATCTGCTCGTCGTCGCGGTGCTGAAGGGCAGCTTCATGTTCGTCGCGGACCTGATCCGCGCCATGCATCGCGCCGGCATGACCCCACAGGTCGAATTCGTCCATCTGTCGAGCTATCGCGCCGCAACGGTCTCCTCCGGCCAGGTCGAGATTCTGCGCGACGTCCAGAGCGATGTTCGCGGTCGCCACGTTCTGCTTGTCGACGATATCCTCGAATCCGGCCGCACGCTCGCCTTCGCCAAGGACCTGCTCACCGCGCGCGGCGCCGCACGTGTCTCCACCGCCATCCTGCTCGAGAAGCCGGGCAAGCGCGCCGTCAACATTACGGCCGACTATGTCGGCTTCGAATGCCCCGATTATTTCGTCGTCGGGTACGGTATGGACGTCGCCCATTCCTATCGCCAACTGCCCTATGTCGGGGTGATCGAGACCGCCGACCAGGCCGGCCTGCCAGGGATCTAGCGATGTCGCGCATTCTCGTGGTCGATGACGAGGAGAGCCTGCGCGCCCTGGTCGCGCGTGGTCTCGCCATGGACGGACATGACTGCCTGACCGCAGGTGACGGCGCCGAGGCGCTCGACATCCTGATGGCGGAGCAGGGCCGTTTCGATCTGCTGCTCACCGATATCCGCATGCCGCTGATGGACGGCATCGCGCTGGCGCTCGCCGCCAAGCAGCAATTCCCCGATCTCACCATCATGCTGATGACCGGCTATGCCGAGCAGCGCGAGCGGGCCAAGAGCCTGGAGACGATCGTCTCGGAGGTGATGACCAAGCCCTTCACCATCGCCGAATTGCGCGAGACGGTGCTGCGCGTGATCGAGCGCTCGATCGGCTGAGCAATCGCGAGGCTAGCGGTTCAGCCACCAGATCGAGGCGTTGAGCAGGCTCGCGAACGAGACCCAGGCGAGATAGGGCACGAATAGGGCGACCGACAATCTGTCGCCGAGCCCAGCGAAACACCGCATCGTCCAGATCATCGCCGCCAGCAGCAACGCGATGACGAACAGGCCGCCTGCCGGGCTGTTGAGCCCGAAGAACGCGCAGGACCAGAGCATGTTGAGCGCGAGCTGGACGTGATAGGCGAGCAGCGTTTGCGCCCTGCCCGGCCGATCGCTCGGCAGCCGCCAGATGCGGAAGGCCGCCAGTGCCATCAGCGCGAACAGCGTCGTCCAGACCGGCGCGAACAGCCAGTTCGGCGGATTGAAGGGTGGCTTGGCGAGGCCGGCATACCAGCCCGGAATCTGCGGCACCGTCACCGCACTGCCGATCAGCGATGCCGCGATGACCGGCAAGATCGCGAGAACTGCGGCAAACCACAGGTTTGGCTGACGCTCAGTGTTGTCTGTCACTATGCTCATGCGGCGAGCATGGGGTGTCTCTGCGTTCCGGGCAAGGCGCGCCTCTTGCGCTGCAACAATACCGATGGGATGAATTTTCTCACATAGTAGAATTTGGATCAGCCATGACCAAGCGCCCGCTGCACCCCCGTTCACTCGCCGCGCAGGCGCTGGGCAAGATCGACGCGGTTACGAAGGCGGTCGTGCCGCCGATCCATGTCTCGACGACCTATATCCGCGACGAGGACAACGCCTATTCCTCCGGCTTCATCTATGGCCGGCCCGACAACGAGACGGTGCATGAGGCGCAGGCCGTGCTCGCCATGCTCGAGGAGGCGAAGGCCGGCGCCCTGCTGTTCGGCTCCGGCATGGCCGCGGCGACCGCGGTGTTCCAGGCGCTCTCGCCCGGCGACCACGTCGTCGCCTCCAAGGTGATGTACTGGGCCCTGCGCGCCTGGCTTTTGACCGAGGCGACGCGCTGGGGCCTGACGATCGACTTCGTCGAGACCGACGATCTCGCCAGGTTGAAGGAAGCGGTGAAGCCCGGCGTCACCAAGCTCATCTGGGCCGAGACGCCGTCCAACCCGCTCTGGACCATCACCGACATCGCCGCGGTCGCCGAGATCGCCCACGCCGCCGGCGCGAAGCTCGCGGTCGATTCGACCTGCGCCTCGCCGGTGCACACCCGGCCGCTGACGCTCGGCGCCGATATCGTCATGCATGCTGCGACCAAGGTGCTGAACGGCCATTCCGACGTCGTCGCCGGCGCGCTCTGCGCCCGCGAGGACGATGAGTTCTGGGCCCGGATCAAGACCGTGCGCAAGGGCCAGGGCGGCATCCTCGGGCCGTTCGAGGCCTATTTGCTGATGCGCGGCATGCGCACGCTCCATCTCCGGCAGGAGCGCCAGTCGGCCTCGGCCATGGCGCTGGCCACGAGGCTGTCGGCCCATCCGCTGGTCTCGCGCGTGCTCTATCCCGGCCTGCCGCAGCATCCCGGCCACGACATCGCCGCCCGCCAGATGGAAGGCGGCTTCGGCTTCATGCTCTCGGTCCAGGTCATTGGCGGCGAGGCGGCGGCGGTTGCGACAGCAGCTCATGTCGAGCTCTACAAGCGCGCCACCTCGCTCGGCGGCGTCGAGAGTCTGATCGAGCACCGCGCCTCGATCGAGGGCGCCGGCTCGCCCTGCCCGCCCGACCTGCTGCGCCTCTCGACCGGCATCGAGGACGTCGACGACCTCTATGCCGATCTCGACCAGGCCCTCAAGGCCGGCCACCGCTGACGCCTAGAACCAGATCCCCTTCGCCATCGTCAGCAACCGCCGGCGGTCGGCGAGGCCATTGGCGCCGCCATTGATCAACTGGGTGACGCGGGCCGCATCGTCGCGATCGGCGGCGGCGTTGATCTTGCGGTCGCGCCAATAGGCGAAGGCGATCTGGACCGAGATGCGCGGGTCGAGCGCCAGCTCCGGGCGCCCTTCGAGATCGATATTCACCATTCGGCCGATGCGCTTGTAGTTGGCGCGGCCGGTGAGTTGGAAGATGCCGCGCCCATGATAGCGCGCGCCGTCGCCGGGCTCCGTGTTGCCGAGATCGGCGCGGCCCTCGTATTTGGCGAACTGCTTCTTGCCGCCCTTTTCCTCGAGCGTCCGGAACCGGTCGGTCTCGTGCGCGGCCTGAGCCAGGAAATGGCAGACGCGCAGCGGCGTCGTCAGGTCCGCCTCGGCCGCGAACCGGTCGAAGTGCAAGGCGATGTTGTTCATGATCTCGGCCTTGCCGATCGGCGCGAGGCGCGCGAGCCGTGCGATCGTGACGGCAAGGTCCGGCCGCCGCGGAACCTGCGGTTCCTCGATCGGCGCCTCCTCGACTGCTGATCCCTGCATCGACATCACGACCTCCCGGTTGCGCCTTGGGCCATTATGCATCGGTTTCGCGGTGCGGGGATAAGTTCGCCAGCAAGACCGTCATGGCTCTGAAACAGCCCGGGTCTAGCGAGGCCCCCCGCCCCGAGGAAAACCCGCCATGACCGACCATACCGCTCTTAATCGCCGTACATTGCTCGCCGGCCTTGGCACTGCCGCGCTCGCCGCTGCAGCCGCTCCCGCCCTCGCCCGCTCGCTTCCTGCCCTGCCGAACAGCAACCTCGGCACCGACACCGGCTATTGGGATGCGGTCCGCCGCCTCTACAGCGTCACGCCCGACATGGTGAACCTCGAGAACGGCTATTGGGGCATCATGGCCGAGCCGGTGAAGGCCGAGTACAAGCGCCTGACCGATTTCGTGAACTTCGAGAACACCGTCTACGCCCGCACCAAGATCGGCCAGGACCTCGACAATGTCCGCACCCCGCTGGCCGATTTCCTTGGCGTTGCCCGCGAGGAGATCGCACTGACCCGCGGCGCCACCGAGGCGCTGCAGACCCTGATCGCCGGTTACAACAAGCTCAAAGCCGGCGACGGCGTGCTCTATGCCGATCTCGACTATGATTCGATGCAATACGCGATGAACTGGCTGAAGGGCCGGCGCGGCGTCGAGGTCGCGAAGTTCGACATCCCCGAACCGGCAACCAAGGCGAATGTGCTGGCGGCCTATGAGGCCGCGCTCAAGGCCAACCCGAAGACCAAGCTCTTGCTGCTGACCCATATCAGCCACCGCACCGGGCTGATGATGCCGGTCAGGGAGCTCGCCGCCATGGCCAAGGCGCGCGGCATCGACGTCATCCTCGACGCCGCCCATAGCTGGGGCCAGGTCGACTTCAAGGCCAAGGATCTCGGCGTCGACTTCATCGGCTTCAACCTGCACAAATGGATCGGCGCGCCGCTCGGAGTCGGCGTCATGTACATCGCCCGTGAGCGCCTGGCCGATATCGACACCCATTACGGCGACGAGGACTTCAAGCCGGACGATGTCCGCTCGCGCATCCATACTGGCACGCCGAACTTCGCCGCCCAGCTCGCCGTACCCACCGCGCTCGCCTTGCATCAGGAGGTCGGACCGCAGGCCAAGGAGGCGCGTTATCGCCATCTGCGCAACTACTGGGTAAGCAGGGCGCGCGAGCTCAGGGGCGTCGAGATCCAGACGCCGGACGATCCGGAGATGGTCGCCGGCATCACCTCGTTCGCGCTGACCGGCAAGCGCTCGGCCGCCGATTGCAACGCGGTCGTCGCAGCGCTGCGCGACCAGCACAAGGTGATGACGGTGCGCCGCGGCGGTGTCGCCAAGGGCAACACCATTCGCATCTCGCCCGCGCCCTATCTGACGGAGGCTGATCTCGACCGCTTCATCGCGGCCCTCGCGGTCGTCTCGGGCAATCGGGCGGGCTGAGCCCTAAGTGAAAGGCCGCGCCTGGCGCGGCCTTTCTTCAATTCCGCCGCAGCAGGCGCTCGAGATAGTCGAGCTCCTCGGTTGGCCGCAGGGGGTCACCGAGGCGCCGGCGCAGCTCTTCGAGGATGCGCCGAGCCCGCTGCGTCGCGCTCTCGTCGGCGCCCGGTACCCGCACGCGGCCATCGGCCCAGTCGCGCTGGCGCTGTGGCCGCCCGAGCGGGTCGTTGTTGTCGCGCTGCTGCGCCGAGGGCCGGCCGGCTGGCCGCCCATCCGGCTCGCCATAGGCGTTGTCGTTGCCCTCGCCCTCGCCGGGTTCGCCCTGCATCTGCTGGGCAAGGTTCTGGCCACCCTTGCGCAAGGCCTCGAGCGCGCGCCCCTGCGAATCGACCGCCTGCCCATCCTGGCCCTGGCCGAGCTGGCCTTCGGCCTCGCGCATCGCGTCCTCGGCCTCGCCGAGCTCACCGGGATCGGCACCCATGCCGCGCATGCGCCGCTGCAGGTCCTGCAGCCGCTCGCGCAGGGCCTGCTGGCGCTGCGACAGGCCCTGGCCCTGCCCGCCTTCGGCGTTCTGGCCGTCCTCGCCTTCACCCTCTTCGCCGTTCTCGCCGGGCTGTTGCCCTGGCTGCTGGCCGCGCTGCCCGCGTTGGCCCTGCTGCCCTTGCTGGCGCTGGCCCTGCTGGCCGGGCCGCGCCTGCTGCTGACCGGGGCGGCGGCCCTGCTGGGCGCGATTCTGGCGCTGCTGGTCCTGCTGATAGGTCTCGTCGCGCAATTGCTGCTGCTCGCGCGTCATCCGGTCGAGATCGCCGAGCGCCTGGTTCATCTCGCGCTGGCGCGGATCCTGCTGGCCGGGGCGCGCCGTCTTGAGATTGTTGAGGAGGTTGTTGAGCTCCTCCATCAGGCGCTGCGCCTCGGCCATGTCGCCGCGCTTGGTCAGCTCCTCGATGCGGTTGAGCATGTTCTGCAGGTCGCGCGGCGTCACCGTGCGGAAGTTCTCAGGCAGCTGCGCCTGGTTCCGCTCACCGTTCTGCTGCTGGCGCTGCCATTGCTGCGCGAGTTCGCGCATGTACTGGTCCATGGCGCGCCGCAGATCCTCGGTGAGCTTCTTCATCTCCTCTTCGGAGGCGCCGCGCTCCAGCGCCTGCGCCAAATTCTCCTGCGCGGCCCGCAGCGCCCTTTCGGCATCCGAGAGATCGCCGTCCTCGAGCTGCAGTGCGAAGGCCCACATCATCTCCGCGGCGTCGCGCAACTGGTCGTCGCTGGCGGCACGGCGCAGGCGCTCGCCGATCATGCGCATGCCCAGATAGACGCCGGTCTCCTTCATGAAGCGGTCGGGCTCGATCATCAGCGCATCGAGCGCGAGCTGAACCTTCCTGCGGTTGTCGATGTCCATGACGAGCTTGCGCCGCTGCTCGACCAGCGCCTTGGCCAGCGGCTTGGTGAAGGTCCGCTGCGGCAGCGTGACCTCGACGGTCTCGCTGCGCCCTTCCTGTCCGGTCTCGTCGCGCGCCAGGAGGCTCATATTGACCTTGGCGCCGGCCCAGGGATGAGCCGAGAAGTCGACCGTGCTCTTCATCTCCTCGTCGCCGGAGCCGGAGGACGGCACCGGCAGCACCTGCTTCGGCGCTTCGACCAGCGAGCGACCGCCAGTGAGCGGAGCGACGCGCGAGACCAGCACCTCGGCCGAGGCGATGCCGTAATCATCCTTGCCGCGATAGCTGATGCCGAGCCCACCCTGCACGCCGCTGACGGGCTTCGGCGGCTCGACGAAGGCGATCTCCGGCTTCTGGTCGATGATCGCATGCAGGCTCAGCGTCTGGGCGGGCGCGCCGGAGCCGGTGATGCGCAAGGTGCCATCGCCGGCAACCAGATAGCGCTTCTCGGTGACCGCGACCGTATTCGCCGGCGCAGCCTTGGCCTCGGCCGGCTTGGTCTCGCCGGCCTTGGTTTCGCCCGGCTTGCCCTCGACCGGAACGGCGTCGAGCCGGCCGGTGGTCGCGACATCCATGCCGCTGCGCCCGGCGATGCGCACCACTACGGTCGACTTCTCGGGCACGTTGAAATTCGGGCTGGCGAGCCTGGCGAAATCGATCAGGATCGGCGGCATCCGCGTATAGGAGGGCGGGTCGATCCAGGCGTCGATCCGGACCGCGGCAGCGGCAAGCGCAGGCCCGCGCCAGTCGAAGGCGGCAGTGAGCCGCGGCAGGGCCTCGTGCCCGGCGACGAAGAAGCCGGCTACGGCCGCGACCAGGGGCGCCGCGCGCAGAGCTCGCTTGTCGCGCCCGGCCATGTGCGGCTGCGGCGGTGCGACCTTCAACGCCGCGACATGGGCGCTTTGGCGCTGCAGGTGCAGCGTCCACAGCGCCTGCGAGACCGGATCCTTGCCGCCAACCGCGAGCGTATCCTCGAGCGAAGTCGCCGGACGATGCGCCCCATCCATCGAGTGGTCGAGCCGGGCCAAAGCCTCGCGGCGGCTGGGCCAGCGGCCGGTAACGGCCGGCCAGAAGCTTGCAAGCAAGAGGAGTGCGAAGATAGCGGAACCGCCCGCCCGTCCCCACCAGGGCAGATTGAGCCAGAGCCCGAACCAGGAGACGGCGAGGAAGAGCAGGACGACACAAAGCGGCGCCCACAGCTTCGGCCAGAGGCGCTCCCAGGCGAGAGACAGCCGCGAAGCCGTAGCAAGCCGCTCCAGCCTTCTGCGGATCGTCCCGATCGGGTCAAGCGCCGTCCGGCGCGGTGTTTCGCTCATCCGATGCTCCGAGCCGCCCCCCGCGGCGCCTCTCTTGGCTTCATCGATCGAGCAAGCAGGCTAGCACGTGATTGTGGCGTGACCAGCGCTGAGGCGCCCGAGCCCACAGGCGCTCTTGGAATCGTGAAGCGCCGTCAGGGCAGCCAGGGCGGTGCACGATCCGTGCCGATCAGCTCCTCATAGGTCTGGCGCGGCCGCGTCACGGCGAATTTGTCGCCCTTCACCAGCACTTCGGCGACAAGTGGGCGCTGGTTGTAGGTCGAGGACATGCTGGCGCCATAGGCGCCGGCGGTCATGAAGGCGATGAGGTCCCCGGGCTTCAATTCAGACAATTCGCGCCCGGTGGTGAAAGTGTCACCTGATTCGCAGATCGGCCCGACCACGTCATAGGCGATCGTCTTGCCGCCCTCCGCCGGCTCCGCCACCGGCCAGATCTCGTGATAGGCCTCGTACATTGCCGGCCGCATCAGGTCGTTCATCGCCGCATCGACGACGAGGAACTCCTTGGTCGGACGCGGATTGAGATGCAGCACCCTGGTCAAAAGGATGCCGGCATTGCCGACGATCAGCCGGCCCGGCTCGAAGCCGAGCTCGGCGTCGAGACCAGCCATCACCCTGGCAACCATCGCGGCATAGGCTTCGATCAGCCCCGGGCCATGGTCGAAATTCCTGGGAACTTCGTAGGGGATACCGAGCCCGCCGCCGAGGTCGAGGCGATCGACGCGATGGCCTTCGGCCCGCAGCGCCAGCACGAGATCGCGCATCTTGGCATAGGCCGCCTCGAACGCGTCGACCTCGCGGATCTGGCTGCCGATATGCACGGCAAGCCCCATGATCCTGACGCCCGCCATATTGGCGGCGCGGGCATAGAGCCGGTGCACCTCCTCGAAGGAAACACCAAACTTGTTGGCCGAGGAGCCCGTGGTGATCTTGGCGTGGCCGCCGGCGCCGATGTCGGGATTGACCCGAAACACCGCCTCCTGGCGTTTGCCCAGCCGCTGCGCCACCTTCGACAGCAGGTCGAGTTCACCCTCGGTCTCGATATTGACCTGGTAGATGCCGGCCTCGACCGCGAAGGCAAGCTCGCTTTCGCTCTTGCCGACGCCGGAGAAGACGATCTTGCTCGCCGGGAAGCCGGCGGCGAGCGCCTTGCGGATCTCGCCCTCGGAGACCGTGTCGGCGCCAGCGCCGAGTGCGGCCAACGTCTTCAGCACGCCGAGATTGCTGTTCGCCTTCATGGCATAGAAGACATGCGCCGACTTGCCCGGCGCGGTCGACTTCATCGCCTCCTCATAGAGACGGTAGTGCCGCTCGATCGTCGCGGAGGAATAGACATAGACCGGCGTCCCGACCTTGTCCGCGATCTCGCGCAGGTCGACGTCCTCGGCGAAAAGCGCGCCGTCGCGATAGGCGAAGTGATGCATGTCGGTTCAGAGCAACGGGTCGAGCACGAAGGGCTTCTCGGGAATCTCGATCGCCTTGTTGCGCTTCGGCGGCTTGCCGAGCGGCGAAGCGTCCGTCGCGTTGAAGCTGTTCTCGACCGCGCCGGTCTGCTGATCCGGCAGGTCGATCGCGTTCTTGGCATTCGGCGGCGGCTCCAGGGGTCCGCGGCGGCCGCAGGCCGCAAGCGCGAGGCCGAGCAGGCCGACCACCAGCACGGTGCGGCCGAGTTTCAGGCGGGATTGCGGCACGAACGATGATCCTTAGGCGAAGCTTCGGGACGAGTGTAGCGAATGGCGCGCAAGCTTGCGAGCCTTTGCGCCGGGATCATGACTGCGGCTTCGCGTCCTTGGCGAGCTGCTTCAACCAGCGCTTGGCCTGCCGCTTCACATTGGCAGGGGCGGTGCCGCCATAGCTGGTGCGGCTCTTCACCGAGCGCTCGACGCCGAGCACCGCGAAGATCTCGTCACTGATCTTCGGCTCGACCTCCTGCATCTCGGCGAGCGAGAGCTTCTCCAGCCCGACGCCTTTGGCCGAGGCGACGCCGACGAGCCGGCCGGTGACGTGGTGGGCGTCGCGGAACGGCATCTTCAGCACGCGCACCAGCCAGTCGGCGAGATCGGTGGCCGTGGCGTAGCCGAGGCCGGCGGCCTTCTTCATCGTCTTCAGATCCGGCTGCATGTCGCGGACCATGCCGGCGCTGGCGGCGAGGCAGAGCGACAGGGTCTGCACCGCGTCGAAAGTGCCTTCCTTGTCCTCCTGCATGTCCTTCGAATAGGTCAGCGGCAGGCCCTTCATCATCGTCAGCAGGCCCTGCAGCGCGCCGAAGACGCGCCCCGCCTTGCCGCGCACCAGCTCGGCCGCGTCGGGATTGCGCTTCTGCGGCATGATCGAGGAGCCGGTTGAGAACTTGTCGGAGAGCTTGACGAAGCCGAATTGCGGCGTCGCCCACAGCACGATCTCCTCGGCGAGACGCGACAGGTGCATGGCACAGATCGAGGCGGCCGAGAGCGTCTCCAGCACGAAATCACGATCCGAAACCGAATCGAGCGAGTTCGCGGTCGGCCTGGCAAAGCCGAGCGCCTTGGCGGTCATGTGCCGATCGATCGGGAAGGAAGTACCAGCGAGCGCGGCGGCGCCGAGCGGGCATTCGTTCATGCGCTCGCGCGCATCGCGCAGCCGGCTGCGGTCGCGCGCCAGCATCTCGACATAAGCGAGCAGGTGATGGCCGAAGGTGACCGGCTGCGCCGACTGCAGATGGGTGAAGCCCGGCATCACCGCCCCTGCATAGATCTCGGCCTTCTCGGCGAGTGCGAGTTGCAGGTCGGCGACCTGCTCATCGAGCTGGTCGAGCGCGTCGCGCACCCACAGCCGCATGTCGGTCGCGACCTGGTCGTTGCGCGAGCGGGCGGTGTGCAGGCGCCCGGCGGCGAGCCCGATCCGGTCCTTGAGATTGCTCTCGACATTCATGTGGATGTCTTCGAGCGCACGCGAGAACGTGAAGCGCCCGGCCTCGATCTCGGCCTCGATGCCCTTGAGTCCGGCCGAGATCGCGTCCACGTCCGCCTTGGTCAGGATACCGGTCTCGGCCAGCATGGCGGCGTGAGCCAGCGATCCGCGGATGTCCTGGCGCCACAGGCGCTGGTCGAAATCGATGGAGGCGTTGATCTCCTCCATGATGGCGTCGGGACCTGTGGCGAAACGCCCACCCCACATGCGGTTGCTCACGGCGGTCTTTCCTGCTCTTCAAGGACGCACGATGACGTCTCGGTCGAAAATTGCGGTGGCCTGTGGGGCCTTTGCGCTGCTCGTGCTCGGCGGCGCAGCGGCCTTCTACTCCGTGCGAGGCATGCCCGGCAATTCCGTCTGCAGTGCCGCTGCGACGAAGGTGGAGACGCTGCGCCCCCTGGCGAAAGGCGAGGTCGCCGCCGTCGAGGTCGCCAAGCAGCCGACGCCGCTGCCCGATCTTTCCTTCAACGGACCGGACGGCAAGCCGACGACGCTGTCAGCCTTCCGCGGCAAGACCGTGCTAGTCAATCTCTGGGCGACCTGGTGCCTGCCCTGCCTCACCGAGATGCCGGCGCTCGACGCGCTCCAGGGCGCCCTCGGCGGCTCCGATTTCGAGGTGGTGGCGATCAACATCGACACGCGCCACCCCGACAAGCCGAAGAAGTGGCTGGCCGACAAGAACATCACCCGCCTCGGCTACTATGCCGACCCGCAAGCCAAGGTCTTCCAGGACATCCGCGCCGTGAAGAAGGTCGAGGGCATGCCGATCAGCCTGCTGATCGACCCTGCCGGCTGCGAGCTCGCCTTGCTGCAAGGGCCGGCCGAGTGGGCGGGAGTCGATGCCAAGGCGATGATCACAGCTGCGATCGGCCGCCGCTGATCCGCACAGGCCGTCGATCACGGCGCTGACACGCACAAGAGCGACAAGCGGCTTAAGGCCTCATCCTTCGATCGTAGGATCGCGGGACGTGAACCCATATCCGCTCAGCCAGTTGCAGCATGGCCCGTCGCCGACGGCACGGGCTCCACCGATCGTACAGGAGCAACGCGATGATCCGATTCGACATGAGCATAGTGCGCCATGCCGCCCGAACGACCCTGCGCCTGGCCCTCGGTGGTCTGCTCGCCGCCGGATTGGCAGTCAGCGCGCAGGCGCAGGAGCGCACAGCGATCTCCGGCACCACGGTCTCGCTGACACCGCTCAAGGGCTTCGCCCCATCGGCCAAGTTCGCCGGTCTGGAGAATGTCGAGGCGAAGGCATCCGTGCTCGTCGTCGAGTTGCCGCCCGAAGCGCACCCGCAATTGTCGGCGCTATTCAGCAATCTGGAGATGGCGAAGACCAATTTCGCCAAGCAGAACATCACTATCGACGAGGCCGAGGACATTGAGACGGCCGCCGGCAAGGGCCGCATCCTGACCGGCCAGCAGACGGTCGGCGCCGCGACCTTCGACAAGTGGATCGTGCTGCTCAAGGGCGCCAAGACCGTGATGATCACGGTGCAGGCCCCGGATGATTCCGATCTCGACGGCGACGATGTCATCACCATGCTGAAGAGCGTGTCGCTCGGCACCGAACCGACCCTCGAGCAGAAGCTCGAAGCCCTGCCCTTCCGCGTCCGCGCAAGCGAACCTTTCCGCGTCGTCGACACCTTCGGCGGCCTCGGCGTGCTGATGACCTCGGGCCCGCTGAACGTCGATCCCAAGGGTTCGCAGCCCATGCTGATCGTCAGCTACCAGACCGGCGGCCAGGTTCCCGCCGGCCAGTTGGCCGCCGTGGGTGAGAAGCTGCTGTCGACGACGCGCGGCTTCGAGAAGGCGGAGATCACCAAGCGCGAGACCGTTACCTTCGCCGGCAGCGACAGCGGTGCGATGCTCTCGGGCACGACCTCGGATGGCGCGGCCCGCAAGCGCTTCGCCCAGTATATGGGCCTGGGTCCCGATGGCCGCTTCGTGCGCATGATCGTCAGCGCCGACGAAGCGACCTTCCCGAGCCTGGAACCGGCGATCAAGGCGATTGCTGACAGCATCGCTTTTGCCAAGTGACCAACTGACGCCGCCGCCCGGCGTCACCGATCTGCAACATTTGCCATGGCCGGCCGGCTGCTCCATACGCTGCCGGCCATGAGCTACACCATCGGCCTCGCCACCACCTTCCACGACCCGGCCATCGCCATCGTCGATCCCGGCGGAGAGGTCCTGTTCGCCGAGGCAGCCGAGCGCTATCTGCAATACAAGCGGGCGCCGAATTGCGAGCCGGACACCGCGGCGCGGATGGAAAGCCTCGTCAGGCGCTACATCCCCAAGGGTGCCGAAATCAGGCTCGCCACCAGCTGGGGCGAGGAGTTCACCGGCTTCCTCGACCAGATGAGCCGCGCCGGCTCCTTCAGCCTCGATGCGCTGCTGAAGCTTTCGCCCGCCTTCAACCGCTCGCTTGTGCCCGAGCGCAGCGAGCGCGCCTTGATCGCCAACCTGCATCACCAGCAGCAGCGCGCCGGCCTCGGCACCCTGCTTGGCCTCGACCGCGCCTTCGGCGAGGCCAAGATCACCGGGATGAAGCGCTATGGCCATCATCTCAGCCATGCCGCCTATGCCTCCTGGTCCTCGCCCTTCCGCGACGCCGCCTGCCTCGTCGTCGACGGCATGGGCGAGACCGGCGCTTCCGCCATCTTCGCGCTCAGGGATGGCCGTCTCACCGAACTGAAGCGCCATCGCGGTCGCGAATCGATCGGCTTCTATTTCGGCTTCGTCACCGACCTCGCCGGCTTCGACCAGGCCAAGGGCGAGGAATGGAAGATCATGGGCCTTGCGCCCTATGGCAAACGCGACCCCGAGCTGCTCGCTTTGCTGCGCAAGCTCTATCGCGTCGAGGGCACCAAGCTCAGCTTCGCCGACGCCGCGACCGTGCAAAAGGTCGCCGACGAGATCCTCGCCCGCCGCCCGGCCGACGCGCTTGACAAGGGCTGGGCCGATCTCTCGCGCTGCGGCCAGGATGTCTTCGCCGAGATGATGGAGGCGCTGCTCGCCGAGACTGCGGCGCTCTGCCCGTCGGAGAATCTCGTGCTCGCCGGCGGCTGCGCGCTCAACTCCTCCTTCAACGGCAAGATCGTCGGCCGCCACGGCTTCAAGCAGGTTTATGTCCCCTCCGCCCCGGCCGATGACGGCAACGCGATCGGCGCCGCCTGGCTCGCCCATGCCGAGGCTAATCCGGACTGGCAGGCGCCGAAGGGGCCGATGACGCCCTATCTCGGCTCGAGCCTCTCGACCGAGCCGTTCGAACGCATGGTGGCCTGGGAGCCGCGCCTGAAGAAGCTCTCGCCCGACCAGATCATCACCGCGACGGCCAAGCTCCTCGCCGAAGGCAAGCTGATCGGCTGGGCGCAGGGACGAGCCGAGTTCGGGCCGCGCGCGCTCGGCAACCGCTCGATCCTGGCCGATCCGCGCCCGGCGAACGCCAAGGACCTCCTCAACGCCAAGGTGAAGTATCGCGAGGCCTTCCGGCCGTTCGCGCCTTCGATCCTGGCGGAGCACGGCCCCGACTGGTTCGAGAACTACCAGGATGCGCCCTATATGGAGCGCACCCTGACCTGGAAGGAAGCAGTGCGCGATCGCGTCCCTGCCGTCGTCCACGAGGACGCGACCGGGCGCCTGCAGAGCGTCACCGCGCAGCGCAATCCGCGCTACCACGCGCTGATCTCGGCCTTCCACGAGATCACCGGCGTGCCGGTGATCCTCAACACCTCGTTCAACATCATGGGCAAGCCGATCCTGCACAGCAGCGAGGACGCGATCCTGATGTTCTATACGAGCGGGCTCGACGCGTTGGTGGTCGAGGACTGGCTGCTGGTGAAGTGATCGCCGGCTTCGGCAGCAGGCAAATCCGGACATGAAAAAGGCGGCGCTCACGCGCCGCCTTTTCGATTCTGGAGCTGAAAAGGCTCAGCTCGCCTGCTTGACGGCGATGCCCTTCTCTTCGAGCAGCGCCTGCAACTCGCCGGCCTGGAACATCTCGCGGGTGATGTCGCAGCCGCCGACGAACTCGCCCTTGACGTAGAGCTGCGGGATGGTCGGCCAGTTCGAATAGGCCTTGATGCCTTCGCGGATCTCCTGATCCTCGAGCACGTTGACGCCCTTGAAGGGCACGCCGACGTAAGAGAGAATCTGCACGACCTGACCGGAAAAGCCGCACATCGGGAATTGCGGCGTGCCCTTCATGAAGAGCACCACGTCGCTGGACTTCACTTCGGCATCGATACGGGCGTTCACATCGCTCATGGCTTTATCTCCAAATGCGGGTTCAAGGCCCGCCGGATGAACTCGTTCTAATCTTGGGGAACCGTCGTCGTCAGCGCAAGGGCATGCAGCACGCCGCCCATGTTTCCTTGCAAGGCGGCATAGACCATCTGGTGCTGCTGCACGCGCGACTTGCCCTTGAAGGCCGCCGAGACCACCGTCGCGGCATAATGGTCGCCATCGCCGGCGAGGTCCTTGATCTCGACGACGGCGTCCGGGAACGCCGCCTTGATCATACGCTCGATCTCGCTCGCTTCCATCGCCATGGCGGTTCTCCTCAAGCGGCCTTGCCGGCCATGTAGTCCGGCAGCCAGCTTTCATGGGTCTTGCGCAGGGCAGCGATCGAGACGGCGGCCTCGCCCGGCAGGGCAAGCTCGCTGCCGCCGGTCTTGCCGATGATCTGCGCTGGCACGCCAACGGCCTTCGCCTCTGCGACGATGGCTTCCGCAGTGCTCGCAGGCAGGGAGAGCAGGTAACGCCCCTGATCCTCACCGAACAGCACAGCATGGGCCGGACCGGCCGGCAGCGCTTCGATCTTGGCGCCAATGCCCTTCGCCATCGCCATCTCGGCGAGCGCGACGGCAAGACCGCCATCCGACAGGTCATGGCAGGCGCCGAGACGGCCCGCCGTGATCAGCGAGCGCACGAACTCGCCATTGCGGCGCTCGACCGCAAGATCGACCGGCGGCGGCGCGCCCTCCTCGCGGCCGCAGACCGTCGCGAGATAGGATGACTGGCCGAGCCAGCCCTTGGTTTCACCGATCAGCACGATCGCCTCGCCCTCGGCCTTGAAGCCGACGGTCGCGTGCTTGGTCACATCGGCAAGCACGCCGACGCCGCCGATGGTCGGGGTCGGCAGGATCGAGACGCCGTTGGTCTCATTGTAGAGCGAGACGTTGCCGGAAACGACCGGGAAGTCGAGCGCCCTGCAGGCTTCGCCGATGCCGCGGATGCAGCCGACGAGCTGGCCCATCACTTCCGGCCGTTCCGGGTTGCCGAAATTGAGATTGTCGGTGATGGCGAGCGGCAGGGCGCCGACCGCGGTCAGGTTGCGCCAGGCCTCGGCCACCGCCTGCTTGCCGCCCTCGAACGGGTCGGCCTCGCAATAGCGCGGCGTGACGTCGGCGGTCATGGCAAGGCCCTTCGGCCCGTCCTCGATGCGGACGATGCCGGCATCGCCGCCCGGCGTCACCGCCGAACTGCCGAGGATCAGCGTGTCGTACTGCTCGTAGATCCAGCGCTTCGAGGACAGATCGGGCGAGCCGACCAGCGCGAGCAGCGCCTCGGCGTTCGACATCGGCGGCGTCACGCTCGCCGCATCGATCACTGGACGCTTCGGCGTCTCGACCCAGGGCCGGTCGTATTCGGGAGCCTCGTCGCCAAGTTCCTTGATCGGCAGGTCGGCCATGGTCTCGCCGTCATGCTTGACGACGAAGCGCAGCGTGTCGGTGGTCTTGCCGACGACGGCGAAGTCTAGGCCCCATTTGCGGAAGATCGCCTCGGCCGGCTCCTCATGGCCCGGCTTGATCACCATGAGCATGCGCTCCTGGCTCTCCGAGAGCATCATCTCATAGGCGCTCATCTGCTCTTCGCGGCAGGGCACCGCGTTGAGATCGAGCTCGACGCCGAGGTCGCCCTTGGCGCCCATCTCGACCGCCGAGCAGGTCAGGCCGGCCGCGCCCATGTCCTGGATCGCGTCGACATGGCCGGCGGCCATGATCTCCAAGCAGGCCTCGAGCAGGAGCTTCTCGGCGAAGGGGTCGCCGACCTGCACGGTCGGCCGCTTCTCCTCGGCGCCCTCGTCGAAGGCGGCCGAGGCCATGGTCGCGCCGTGGATGCCGTCACGGCCGGTCTTGGAGCCGAGATAGACGATCGCCTTACCGACACCCGAAGCCTTGGCGTAGAAGATCTCGTCGGTTCGCGCGAGGCCGACCGCCATGGCGTTGACCAGGATGTTGCCGTCATAGCGGCGGTGGAAGCCGGTGGCGCCGCCGACATTCGGCACACCGAACGAGTTGCCATAGCCGCCGATACCAGCGACGACGCCCGAAACGAGATGGCGGGTCTTCGGATGGCTGGGATCACCGAAGCGCAGCGCGTCGAGCACCGCGATCGGGCGTGCGCCCATGGTGAAGACGTCGCGCAGGATGCCGCCGACGCCTGTCGTCGCGCCCTGATAGGGCTCGATGAAGGACGGGTGGTTGTGGCTCTCCATCTTGAAGACGATCGCCAACCCGTCGCCGATGTCGATGACGCCGGCATTCTCGCCCGGCCCCTGGATCACCCAGGGCGCCTTGGTCGGCAGGGTCTTCAGATGGATCTTCGACGACTTGTAGGAGCAGTGCTCGTTCCACATCGCCGAGACGATGCCGAGCTCGGTGATCGTCGGCTCGCGCCCGATCAGGTGCAGGAAGCGCTGGTACTCGTCCGGCTTGAGGCCGTGCTCGGCGACCAGCTGCGGGGTGATCTTGATGTCGTTGGGAATCACGCGGCCTGTTCCTGACGGAGGGGGCGAGCGCAGGGCTCGATCTCAAGCGGGGGCAATAGCCTGAAAACGGCCGCTGACACAATCGCAGGCGACGCCTACCCGACCCCGATCTCTGCCATGGCCGCACGCAGCTTGGCCGGGATCGGCACCGGCGTCTGCGGGCCGCGCTCGACATAGACATGGGTGAAGAGGCCCTGCGCCGCCGTGAGTTCGCCACCTTGCCGGAAAATGCCGATCCGGTAGGTCACCGAGGAACGGCCGAGCTTCTCGACCGCCAGCGCGCCCTCGACCACCTCCGGGAAGGCGACGCTCTCGAAATAGTCGCAGCGCGTGCCGACCACGAGGCCGACGATCTTGCTCTCCTTCGCGTCAAGAAAGCCCTGCTCGATCAGCCAGGCGTTCACCACCGTGTCGAACCAGTTGTAGTAGATCACGTTGTTGACGTGGCCGAAGACGTCGTTGTCGGCCCAGCGCGTCGGGATCGTGCGGAACAGGCGGAAATCAGCCCGCCCCAGCCTGACCGGCTTCTCGCTCATCGGTTCTCCCCGCCGGCCTTGTCGCCCGTGCCGATTTCCGGAACGCCGAGCGCATCCGCCAATCGCGCCTTGGCCGAGCCGGGCCGCAGCGGCTTCTGCTGGCTCTCATGCGGCGCCCAACCGGAGAGCCAGACGATCTCGAAGGTCGCGCGCAGACGCCCGTCCGGATCGGAGAAGCGCTCGGCATAGAGTTCGGCCGCTCGCAGGAGCACTGCACGCCGCAATGGCTTGCGGCTGCGCTCGCTCAGCGCATTGGCCCAGCCCATCGCGCGCAGGTCACGCAGCAGGCTGAACATGTCGCCATAGCGGACGGTGACGCTTTCGCTGTCGATGACGGGGAGCGCAAAACCCGCCCGCTGCAGCAGCCCGCCGAGATCGCGCAAATCGGCAAAGGGCGCGACGCGCGGGCTCGCCCCACCGGTCAGCTCAACCTCGGCCGCTAGCAGCGACTGGCGCAATTCGGTCAGGCTCTGGCCAGCGAGCAGGCAGGCAATGAAGAGCCCGTCAGGCCTGAGCGCCCGCTTGATCTGGATGAGGGCGCCGGGCAGGTCGTTGACCGTATGCAGCGCCAGTAGTGAGGCCGCGAGATCAAGCGATTCCGCGGCGAAGGGCAAGGCTTCAAGATCGCCAACGACAGTGGCGCCAGCTTCGGCGGCTTCTGCCATGCGCAGCAAGCCGCCAGCCCTCGCCTGCAGCACTGCCCCTGCCAGGGGCAACGGCGTGCCGAGATCGGCAGCCCGCTCGAAATGACGCAGCACAGCCGAGAGCCGCTCGTCGAGATCGTCGACACAACGCGCCAGCAGGAAATCCGGATAGCCGGCGGCGAGCGCAGCCGACAGGCGGCGGCGATAGAGCGCGCGGTCGAAGACGAGTGAGCTCACCGCGCGCCCCGCCTCACTCCATGCCCTCCAACTCGATGATCAGCCCCTCGATCATCTTGAGTCCGATCTGCCAGAAGGCCGGATCGCGCGCGTCGAGGCCGAACGGCTTGAGCAGCTCGGAATGGTGCTTGGTGCCGCCGGCCGAGAGCAGCGCGAAATAGCGCTCCTGAAAGCCCGAGGCCGAGTTCTGGTAGACGCCGTAGAGCGAGTTCACCAGGCAGTCGCCGAAGGCATAGGCGTAGACATAGAACGGCGAATGGATGAAGTGCGGGATATAGGCCCAGAAGGTCTCGTAGCCCGGGCCGAGCCGGATCGCCGGCCCCAGGCTCTCCGACTGCACGCTGAGCCAGAGATCGCAGAGGTTCTCGGCCGTCAGCTCGCCTTGCCGCCGTGCCTCGTGAACCTTGCGCTCGAAGGAGTAGAAGGCGATCTGGCGCACGACCGTGTTGATCATGTCCTCGACCTTGGCCGCCAGCATCGCCTTGCGCTGTTTCTGGTCGCGCGTCTCGTCGAGCAGCTTGCGGAAGGTCAGCATCTCGCCGAACACGCTCGCCGTCTCGGCCAGCGTCAGCGGCGTCGGCGCCATCAGCGCGCCATTCGGCCCAGCCAGGACCTGGTGCACGCCATGGCCGAGCTCGTGCGCCAGCGTCATCACGTCGCGCGGCTTGCCCTGGTAGTTGAGCAGCACATAGGGATGCGCCGACGGCACCGTCGGGTGTGCGAAGGCACCCGGCGCCTTGCCCGGGCGGGCCGGCGCATCGATCCAGCTTTCGTCGAAGAAGCGCCGCGCGATCCCCGCCATATCGGCTGAGAAGTCGCCATAGGCCGAGAGCACGGTGTCGCGCGCTTCGGTCCACGGAATCGTGCGCTGCTCGACCTTGGGCAGCGGCGCGTTGCGATCCCAGTAGTCGAGCGCATCTTGCCCGAACCAGCGGGCCTTCAGCTTGTAGTAGCGATGCGAGAGACGCGGATAGGCCTCGCGCACCGCCGCGACCAGCGCATCGACCACCTCGCGCTCGACCCGGTTCGCCAGATGCCGGGAATCGGCGACGTCAGCGAACTTGCGCCAGCGGTCGGAAATCTCCTTGTCCTTGGCCAGCGTATTGGTGATCAGGCCGAAGGTCCGCAGATGCTGGCGGAAGACGGTGCCGAGCACCTCCGCCGCCTCCTTGCGCACCGCGCCGTCGGCATCCTGGAGCCGGTTCAGCGTCAATTCGAGGGTGAGATCGTCGCCGCCGACCTTGAAGCGCAGCGAGGCGATGGTCTCGTCGAAGAGCCGGTTCCAGGCGCCATGGCCAGTGACCGACTTCTCATGGAAGAGCTCCTCGATCCGATCCTCGAGCTGATGCGGCTTGTCCTTGGCGAGGTCTTCCAGCCAGGGCTTCCAGTGGCTGAGCGGCGCTTGCGCGGCGGCCTTCGCCAGCAGCGCCTCGTCGATCCGGTTGAGTTCGAGCCCGAAGAACAAGAGCTCGGTCGAGATCGCGGTGACCTTGTCCTGCGTGTCGCCATAGAACTTGGCGCGCTGCGGGTCGGTGGTGTCGCCGGAATAGACCAGGCCGGCATAGGACATGATCTTGCCGACCAGATCCTCCAGCCCCTCATAGGCCTTGACCGCCTCGGTCAGCGCAGCGCTCGCATCCTCGCGCGCAGCGAGCGCCGCGAGCTTGCCACGATAGAGCTCGGCGAAACGCCGCGCCTCCACCGCCGCGCGCTCGACATCGGCGGCGAAGACCGGCGAATCCATTGCCGGATAAAGATGCGTCAGATCCCATTCCGGCAAGGCGCCGAGCGCCTCGGCCACGCCTCTGGCATGGGCAGCGCGTACGGTTGCGGGACGGTCGAAGGGGCGGGTCATGTCGTCTCTGCCTCGGCCTGTCGGGGATTGTTGCGGCCCTCTCATATGCGCGGCCGGCGGCTCACGATCAACGGCAGCGCTGCCACAGGCGCCGGATTTCCTGCCGACCTTGCCAGCTTAAGCGGGGCTTAACCCTTCTCCTCGACGATGACCCGAAACGGAACAGCCGATTCCGGCTAATTGCCTGGCCTGCCGAGGTTTCATGTCCGCAACCATCCTCGTCGTCGACGACGATCCCGTGCAGCGCAGGCTGCTCGATGCGATGCTGAAGCGCTTCGGCTACGACGTCGCGCTGGCGGAAGGTGGCGAGCAGGCGCTGGCTGCCCTCGTCGACGAATCGCGGCGCATCGACTGCCTCATCCTCGACCTCGTCATGCCCGGCCTCGACGGCATGGGCGTGCTCGCGGCACTGCGCGAGCGCGGCAGCGAGGTGCCGGTGATCGTGCAGACCGCCAACGGCTCGATCGAGACCGTCGTCGCGGCGATGCGTGCCGGCGCGGTCGACTTCGTGGTCAAGCCGGCCGGTGCCGAACGCCTGCAGGTCTCGCTCAAGAATGCCCTCAAGCTCGGCGCTCTCGAGCACGAGATCCGCTACATGAAGCGGCGCGCCTCCGGGCAGCTCGGCTTCCGCGACCTCGCCAGCAAGAGCCAGGACATGGGCCGCGTCGTCCAGCTCGCCGAGCGCGCCGCTCGCTCCAACATCCCGATCCTGATCGAAGGCGAGTCCGGCGTCGGCAAGGAGGTGCTGGCCCGCGCCATCCAGGGCTCTAGCGACCGCAAGGGCAAGCCCTTCGTCACCGTCAATTGCGGCGCGATCCCGCACAACCTTGTTGAATCCATCCTGTTCGGCCACGAGAAGGGTGCCTTCACCGGCGCGACCGAGCGCCATATCGGCAAGTTCGTCGAGGCCAATGGCGGCACGCTCTTCCTCGATGAGGTCGGCGAATTGCCGCTCGATGCGCAGGTCAAGCTGCTGCGCGCCATCCAGGAGAGCGAGGTCGATCCGGTCGGCGGCAAGAAGTCGGTGCGCGTCGACATCCGTATCATTTCGGCGACCAACAAGAGCCTGCTGGAGCAGGTCAAGCGCGGCGAGTTCCGCGAGGACCTGTATTACCGCCTCAACGTCTTTCCGATCACCCTGCCGCCCTTGCGCCGCCGCCGCGAGGATGTCGCCGATCTCGCCCGCGGCTTCCTCGCCCGCTTCGCCGCCGAGGAAGGCCGCAAGCTGCGCGGCATCAGCGCCGAAGCGCTCTCCCTGCTCGCCGACTATGACTGGCCCGGCAACGTCCGCCAGCTCGAGAACGCGATGTTCCGCGCCGTCGTGCTCTCCGATGGCGACGAACTCACCGTCGCCGAATTCCCTCAGATCGCCGCCCAGATGGACGGCTTCGACGTCCGCATTCCGCCGGCGCCGGCCTCCGTCGCCAGCGAGCCGCGCGGCGAGGCGCCGCCGCGCGTCATCCAGGTGCCGGTCCGCGATCCCAACGCGCTCGATCTCGTCGCCGGCTCCGATATGCGCACGCTCGACGAGCTGGAGCGCGAGATCATCCGCTTCGCGCTCGCTCACTATCGCGGCCACATGTCCGAGATCTCGCGCAAGCTCGGCATCGGCCGTTCGACGCTCTATCGCAAGCTCAAGGACTACGGGCTGATCGAGGGCGAGGACGCCGCCGACGGCGTCGACGCGGCTTAAGCCGGTTCACAGCGAAACGCGCTCTGCAGCCGACAGGGGACGGGTTGCAGAGGGCGAAATATCGGCCGCTGTTGCAGGGCGGCATCTTGTCGAAGCAGGTCGAGTCACGCAGTTATCGGCGTGGATCGGCAAGGACCGGGGAAGTTCATCGATGTGCCTTCGCCGCCTGGCGGAAACCGTCTCAACCGCCGCTCTGGGCCTTTCGCTCGCGCTCGTCGCCGCGACTGCGCAGGAGACGGCAAGCGGGATCGGTCAGCCGCTGCCCGAGCAGCCCGCTCTGGTCATTCTCAAGACTGACGCCGAGCCGCAGCAGCTCGACATCCCTGCCCCGGCGCAAGTCACGCTCGATCTGCGCCCATCAGCCGACCTGCAATCGGCCGAAGCTGCCGAGACCAAGGAAATCGTCACCGGCGCGCTCTCGACGAGGCCGGACCGGATCGAGGCCGAGCCTGATCTCGACCCGCCGGAGATGCCGCCGGTCGATCCGGCCCTGACGAAACCGGCAGAGGCACCGCAACCGCAACTGGCCAAGCCGTCTGCCCCGCAGATCGATCTGCCACCCCTGCCTGAGGTTGCGGTCGCGCTGCCGGCCGGGCTCGAACTCTCCGGCCGGATCGCGGCCCAGGCCGAGATCGCGGCGGCCCTGCCGCGTCTCTCCGCCCGCGAGCGCGCCGACATCGTCGCCGCCTACGCCGCCAACGAGAACCGCCCGTTCTGGATCGACGGCAAGGATCTCGGTGCCGCCGGCAAGCAGCTCGTCGCCCAACTCGGCCGCGCCGGCGATGACGGCCTGCGCACCGGCGACTATCTGCTCCCGGTCTTCGAGGCCAGCGACAAGGACAGCCTTGCCGCCGCCGATATCAGGCTTTCGGCGCTCGCCGTGCTCTATGCCCGCGACGCCCGCGGCGGCCGCATCGACCCGCGCCGCCTCTCCAAGCTGATCACGCCGAAGCTCGAACTGCCCTCGGCGACGGAGGTCCTGTCGGAACTGACCGGCGCCGCCGATGCCGGCACGGTGCTTGCCGCTTATAATCCCCGGCATACGGGCTACCGGCACCTGAAGGCCAAGCTCGCCGAATTGCGCGCCGACAAGCCCGAGACGCCGGTCGCCCGCATCCCGGCCGGCCCCGCTCTCAAGGTCGGCATGCGCGATGCCCGCGTGCCGCTGGTCCGCGCCCGGCTCGGCCTCGGCGCGAGCGAAGAGCCGATCTATGACCGCTCGACCGCGCTGGCTCTGGCGGACTTCCAGAAGCAGGCCGGCCTGCGCGCCGACGGCGTGCTCAGCGACCAGACCGTCGCCGCGCTCGCCATGCCGCGTTCGACGCGGCTGGAGAGCGACATCATCGCCCAGATGGAGCGCTGGCGCTGGCTGCCGAGCGATCTCGGCGAGAACCGCATCGTCGTGAATATTCCCGAGTACAGGATGCGCGTCATGCACGGCGACAAGCTCGCCTATGAGGCGCGCGTGATCGTCGGCAAGCCGGAATCGGCGACTCCGGTCTTCTCGCACCGGATGGAGCACGTCGTCGTCAACCCGTCCTGGTTCGTGCCGCCCTCGATCCTGAAGAAGGAGTTCCTGCCCGGGCTCGCCAACGATCCGAATTATGCCGCCAGGCGCGGCTATGTCGTGACGCGGGCCAAGAACGGCAGCATCTCGGTGCGCCAGCCGCCGGGCGAGCGCAACGCACTCGGCTGGATCAAGTTCATGTTCCCGAACGACCACGCCGTCTACCTGCACGACACACCGAATCGCAGCCTGTTCGGCGCCGGCAAGCGCGCCTTCAGCCATGGCTGCGTTCGCGTCGAGAACCCCTTCGCCCTCGCCGACCAAGTCCTCGGACCGGAGTGGACGAGCGAGCGGCTGAAGCGGCTGATCGGCTCCGGCGAGCGCACGATCAAGCTGCCGCAGCCGCTGCCGATCCACCTCGTCTACGAAACCATCGTCGTCAACGAGGCCGGCGCCGTCTCGACATTCGACGACATCTACGGTTTCCACAGGCTGGTCAGGAACGCGCTCGAACAACGTTCCTGACCGACTCCGCAGCGAAAAAGTCCCATTCGGCACGGTTTCGCCACGATCAGCCGGTAGCGAGCAATCTTGCTTGCCGGAATCCGGCGGGGGAGTTGTCTCGCCGGTAACCTCCCGTTAAGCCTTCTCGGCAACTGTTCCTTCACGTTTACCGCTCCGGCTCGCCCCGGCGCTTCGAGACGGGTCTGACAGAGTGAGCAGGTTGAAGGCCGAGATCGCAGCACGGCTCCCGCGTCCTTTGCGGATGAGCGCGCGCGCCGGCTTCCTGCTGGCCGCCAGTGCAAGCTTCCTGATCCTTGGCGTTCGCGGGACGCAGAACGCCGTCGCCAACGGCGACACCCGCACCATCACCATCAAGCACATGCACACCAAGGAGGAGACGACCGTCACCTTCAAGCGTGACGGCCGCTATGATTCCTCGGGGCTGGAGAAGCTCAACTGGGCACTGCGCGACTGGCGCACAGATGAGCCGATCCGGATGGATCCGCGCCTGTTCGACATCGCCTGGGAGGTCCATCGCAAGGTCGGCTCCGACCAGCCCTTCCACGTCGTCTCAGCCTATCGCTCGCCCGGCACCAATTCGATGCTGCGCCGGCGCTCGCGTGGCGTCGCCAAGCACAGCCAGCACATGCTCGGCAAGGCGATGGACTTCTATCTGCCCGATACCCCGACCGCCCGCATGCGCGAGACCGCGATGCGGATGCAGCGCGGCGGCGTCGGCTTCTATCCCGGTGCCCATACGCCCTTCGTCCATCTCGACGCCGGCTCCGTCCGCTCCTGGCCGCGCATGACCCGCGACCAGCTCGTACGCCTCTTCCCCGATGAGAGGACCGTACATCTGCCGGCCGACGGCAAGCCGCTCAGCGGCTACGAGGTCGCCAAGGCCGAGATCCTCTCCGGCGGTGGCTCCGTGATGGGCTATGGCGCCGGGGATTACGACGAAGGCGCGATCATGGCCTCGAGCAGCGGCGGCAAGAGCTTCTGGGCCGCACTGTTCGGCGGCGACGACGAAGAGGCTGACGCCCGTCCGACCCGCGGCCGTGCAGCCGCACGCCGCACGCCGACCCCGCAGCCGACCGTCATGGCCTATGCCGGCGACAGCAACAGCGGCGATGGCGGCCGCTTCGCCGTCTTCAACGCGCAGCCGGCCCAGCCCGAGCCCACCGGCCGGGCAGTCTTGCGCGACCGCTCAAACCGCGCGACGACGACCCAGCCGCCCGAGGAGACGCAGGTCGCAGCGCTGGCTCCCGCGCAGGCCGCTCCGCCCGAGCCGCCGAAGCCGGCCCCAATCGCGACCGCGCTGCCCGTCGCGCGCCCGACTGGCCTGACGCCGCCCGCGCCGCCTCTCCCAGCCGGCTCGCCACAGCTTGCCGCCATCGCGGCCGAGGCCACTGCCCTGCCGCTGCCCGCAGCCGAGCAGAAACTGATCCTCGCCTCGCTGCCGCCACGCCGGCCGAGCGATCTTCCGGGCCCCGCGCTCGAAACCATCCTGACCGGTCGGCCGGTCTCGGCGCCGCTGCCGCCGTCCCGCCCGGTCGCGCTGGCGAGCCTGTCGACCGAGGGTCTCCGGCTTGGCGAGGCCGACGACGACGCCGTTCCCGCCGGCGCCAAGCTCGTCAGCGTCAGCCACCCGCTGCCCCCGATCCGCCCGCGTCCGCCAGGCGCCGCACCGGAGCACTCGGGCACGACGCAGATCGCCGCGCAGCCGCGCACACCGATCACCGCCGAATACGACGCCGACCGTGCCGGCCTCGATTCGCTCTTCGCCGCGGTGGCGGCGCCGAGCGCTTCGCCGACTCGCCGCGCGACGGTCGCGACCGCCAAGGCAAGAGTCGGTTCGGAAGCTCAGGCCAAGGGTTGGGTCGCTGGTGCGAATCCAGCCGCGGCGCTCGGCTTCTCCGCGGCCGAACCTAGCGATGTCGGCACCAGTGGCTTCACCGGGCCGGCGGTCAAAGCTCTCCCGACGACCTTTGTGCAGAATTAACCGACGGGTCCGGCTTGCATCTTTCGTCATCACGTTGACGTAGCGCGCCCCGAAGAAAACACGCAGAATGCAACTCGCCGCTGCATCTTGCCGCGGCCGTAATGCACTGGCGGGGGCCTCATGCTCGACGGTTTGCACTCGAAATTGCCGGGCGTTCGGCGCTCGCTGTGGCTGGGCTCCCTGCTGGTCTGCGCCTTTGCCGTTTCCTCGAACACCACGCTCGCACAGCAGCCGGCGCCGACCGCCGTCCCGGTCGGCACCGTCGCGGCCGAGAAGCGCGCGATCACGCAGACCGCCGATTTCGTCGGGCGCATCGAAGCGGTCAACCGCGTCGATATCCGTGCCCGCGTCACCGGTTACCTCGAGGATGTGCTGTTCAAGGACGGAACGACCGTCGCTGAGGGCGCGCCGCTCTTCCGCATCGAGCGTGCCCCGTTCGAAGCAGCAGTCGAGCAGGCGCAAGGCGCGCTGGAGCGAGCCCAGGGCACCCTGCAGAACGCCACCCTCCAGCGCGTGCGCGCCGAGGACCTCCTGCGTACCAACGCCGGTTCGGTCGCGATCCGCGACCAGCGCGTCGCCGAAGAGAAGGGCGCGCAGGGCGACGAGACCACCGCCGCCGCCAATCTGAAGACCGCCCAGATCAATCTCGGCTACACCGAGATCAAGGCGCCGATTGCCGGCCGGATCGGCCGCACCAAGCTGACCAAGGGCAATGTCGTCGGGCCTGATACCGGCGTGCTCGTCCAGATCGTCAGCGACGATCCGATGTACGTCACCTTCCCGGTCAGCCAGCGCGAATTCCTGGCCCTCAAGACGAACCGTTTGCCGACGGACGGCTCCGCTCCGCTCGTCTCCCTCAAATTCTCCGACGGCTCGACCTATGACCAGAAGGGCCGCGTCGACTTCATCGACGTCTCCGTCGAGCGCGGCACCGACACCGTGCTGGTGCGCGCGACCCTGCCCAATCCGAACGGCAAGCTTCTCGACGGCACGCTGGTGCGCGTCGCCGTCCAGGCGCCCCAAAGCGAGGAGAAGGTGCTGGTGCCGCAATCGGCTTTGATTGCCGACCAGCAGGGCTCCTACGTCTTCGCCGTAGAGGACGGCAAGGCGGTGGCCAAGCGCATCAAGGTCGGCGCCGAGGTCGGCGCCTATGTCGTGGTCGATCAGGGCCTGGCCGGCAATGAACAGATCGTCATCCAGGGCCTGCAGAATCTCCGGCCCGGCGTGCCGGTGCTCGCCTCGCCCGTGACCCCGCCGGTCGGCCGGAGCTGAACCGATGCTGAGCTCCGTCTTCGTCGACCGGCCCCGGCTGGCGATCGTCATCGCGCTCGTCACCACGATCGCCGGCCTGATCTCGCTCTTCGCGATTCCGGTCGCGCAGTATCCCGACATCGTGCCGCCGCAGATCTCGGTGCGAGCCGTCTATCCTGGCGCCTCGGCCGCCGTGGTCGAGCAGACCGTGGCCCAGCCCATCGAGGCCCAGATCGTCGGCACCGACAAGATGCTCTACATGAAGAGCGTCAGCGGCAATGACGGCAGCTATTCGCTGCAGGTCTCGTTCGAACTCGGCACCAATCCCGACATCAACAACGTCAACGTCAACAACCGCGTCCAGCTCGCTCTGTCGAAGCTGCCGCAGGAGGTTCAGCGCAGCGGCGTGACGGTCAAGAAGCAGTCCTCGGCGCTGCTCGGCGTCATCGCGGTCTACGCGCCGAAGGGCAATTACGACACGCTGTTCGTCTCGAACTACGTCACGATCAATCTGCTCGACGCGATCAAGTCCACCGCCGGCGTCGGCGACGCCTCGCTCTTCGGCGCGCAGGACTACGCCATCCGCGCCTGGGTCCGCACCGACAGCCTGACCGGCCTCAACCTCACCACCGGCGACATCATCGCCGCCATCCAGGGCCAGAACGCGCAGGCCGCGGTCGGGCGCATCGGCGCGCGTCCGATCTCCGATGACCAGCAATTGCAGCTCAACATCCAGACCAAGGGCCGCCTGACCTCGCCGGAGGAATTCGGCAAGATCGTGCTGCGCACCAACGCCGACGGCTCGGTGCTGCGGCTCTCGGACGTCGCGCGCCTCGAGCTCGGCGCGGCCAATCTCGACCGCGACACCAGGCTGAACGGCGGCCCGGCCGTACTGATCGGCGTCTACCAGGCGCCGGGCGCCAACGCCCTCACCGCCCTCGAATCCGTCAAGAAGACGATCGGCGATCTCGAGAAATCCTTCCCCGAGGGCCTCGCCTGGAAGGTCGTCTACGATCCGACCGCCTTCGTCACCGCCACGATCCACGAGGTGCAGAAGACGCTGATCGAGGCCTTCGTCCTCGTCGTGCTCGTCGTTTACCTGTTCCTCGGCAATCTGCGGGCGACACTGATCCCGACCATCGCCGTGCCGGTGAGTCTGATCGGCGCCTTCATCGTGCTCAACGCGATCGGCTATTCCGCCAACACCGTCTCGCTGCTCGCCGTCGTCCTCGCCATCGGCATCGTCGTCGACGACGCGATCGTCGTCATCGAGAACGTCGAACGTGTGATGGAGGAGCACCCCGAGCTGACGCCGGCGGAAGCGACCAAGCGCGCCATGGGCGAGATCGTCGCGCCGATCATCGCGATCACGCTGGTGCTGCTCTCGGTCTTCGTGCCGGTCGCCTTCATCCCCGGCATCTCCGGCGAGCTCTTCCGGCAATTCGCCGTCACCGTCGCCGTCGCGATGGTGCTCTCGGCGATCAATGCACTGACGCTGTCGCCGGCGCTCTGCGCCATCCTGCTCAGGCCCCATCACGGGCCGCGGCGCGGGCCGATCGGCTATGTCATGCGCGGCATCGACTGGACGCGCGACCGATACGGCGCAGGCGTGGCACGCCTCGTGCGCATCTCGCTCATCAGCCTTGCCCTGACCGCAGCCTTCGGCGCCGGCATCTATGCGATGGGGCGGATCACGCCGACCGGCTTCCTGCCGGAGGACGATCAGGGCGCCTTCTTCGTCGTCGCCCAATTGCCCGACGGTGCCTCGATCGGGCGGACCTCGGCACTCGCAGCCGAGGTCGAGGGCATCCTCAAGACCGAGAACGCGATCGCGGACTATTCCACGGTCATCGGCCTCAACTTCATCGACAACTATTCCCAGCCCAATGCCGGCTTCTTCGTGGTGACGCTGAAACCGTTCGACCAGCGCACCAGCCCGGAGGACACGGCCCCGGCGGTCATCGCGCGGCTGGCCCAGAAGTTCCGCGCGGTGCGAGACGGCAATGTCGTACCGGTCGCTCCCCCGCCGATCATCGGCCTCGGCACTGGCGGCGGCTTCAGCTACGTCCTGATGGACATGGGCTCATCGGACCCCAAGGCGCTCGGCCGGGCGCTGCGCGGCCTCACCGTCGCCGCCAACCAGGACCCGCAATTGCGGCGGGTGTTCTCGACCTTCTCGGATTCGGCGCCCTCGATCTATCTCGATATCGACCGCGACAAGGTCCAGATCCTCGGCGTCGCGCTCAGCGATGTCTTCCAGGCCCTGCAGGCTTCGCTCGGCGGCTACTACGTCAACGACATGAACCTGTTCGGCCGCACCTGGCAGGTCCAGGTCCAGGCTGAGGGCACCGACCGCGCCTCGGTCAACGACATCTACCGCATCAATGTCCGCAACAAGTCCGGCGACATGGTGCCGCTGCGCTCCTTCGTCGAGGCCAGGGTCGAGGTCGGCCCGCAGGCGCTGATCCGCTACAACAACCGCCTGGCGGTGACGCTCCAGGGCTCGCCCGCCCCGGGCGTCTCCTCCGGCCAGGCGCTGAAGGCGATGGAGACGGTCGCGGCCAAGACCCTGTCGTCCGGCTATCGCGGCGAATGGACCGACGTCTCCTTCCAGGAGAAGCGAGCCGAAGGGCAGACGGGGATGATCCTCGCCTTCGCCCTGCTCTTCGCCTACCTGTTCCTGGTCGCGCTCTACGAGAGCTGGACGATCCCGGTGCCGGTGCTGCTCTCGGTCGCGGTCGGCGTGCTCGGCGCCTTCGTCGCGATCGTCCTCGCCAAGCTGACGCTCGATCTCTACGCCCAGATCGGCATCGTCGTCCTGATCGGCCTCGCCGCCAAGAACGGCATCCTGATCGTCGAGTTCGCCAAGGAGCTGCGCGAGAAGGGGCATCCGCTCCTGCACGCGGCGACCGAGGGCGCGCGCCTGCGCTTCCGCCCGGTGATGATGACGTCCTTCGCCTTCATCCTCGGCCTCCTGCCGCTCGTCATCGCGGAAGGACCGTCGAAGCTCGCAAGGCGCGACGTCGGCACGCCGGTCTTCGGCGGCATGCTGTTCGCGTCCATCCTCGGCATCTTCGTGATCCCGGCGCTCTATGTCGTCTTCCAGGGTCTGCGCGAGCGCCTGCGGCCGGGAGCTAGGCCGAAGGTCGAGCAGACGCCGACGCCGGCCGAATAGCGGGGCCTACTCCCGGTCGATCGGCCAGGCCTTGAAGACGTCGAGCACCTCGCAGGCGGCGGCCTGGCGCGCCAGCGCCGGCCAGCGTTCCGCCGGGGCGAATTCCGGGATGACGAAGCGGCAGAAGCCCCAGGCGATCGCTGCGGCGATGTCGCCCGGCCTGAGCTCAGGCCCCGCCCCGATCTCGCCACGCTCGGCCGCCCGGTCGAGCAAATCGAGCGCCGTATGGAGCTGCGCCAGGATGCGTTCCTGCCAGCCCTCGTAGCGCTTCTCCTCCGGCCGCTTGCGCTCGTATTCGACCGAGACCGCCTTGTCGGCCGCGACGATGCCGATGCCGGTCAGGCTGAGGTCCCTGACCCGTGCCGCCCTGTCGGCCGGACGCAATGAACGGCCGGCAACATCCTCGAAATGCTGGATGATCAGCAGGGATTCACTGATCACCGTGCCATCATCGCCGACCAGCGTCGGCGCCTTGATCAGCGGGTTGATCTTGCGGAACTCCGGCATGTGCCGGAACACCGAGACCGAACGATGCTCGAAATCGAGGCCGAGCAGGGTTCCGGTGATGGCGGCGCGCCGCACATAAGGGCTGTCGAGCATTCCAACCAGCAGCATCGCGATCTCCCATCGTCGTGGGCGGAACACTGGCTGCTGGCGGCGCCCTTGCCACGTGAATTCGCGTGAAGCGCAACTTCACGCCATTTGATGCTCGTCGGCGGGGTAGTCCTCGGGCGCCAGTTCGCCTGCAGCAATTTTCGCCTGAACAGCCGCCTGGCAAGGATCCCAGGCCGGCGTGTTGCCGAAGCGCTCGAGCATCAGGTCGATCAGCACCCGCACCTTGCCGGGCACATAAGGCCCCGGCGGGCGCACGACATGAAGCGCGCTCTCGCGCATCGGATAGCGCCAGAGGATGTGCTCGACCGTCCCGGCACGGATCGCGTCGCTGGCGATGAAGGTCGGCAGGACCGTGATGCCCAGCCCGGCTTCGGCCCAGCGCAGGAGCGTGTCGCCATTGTCGGAGCGCAAGCGGCTGGAGGGGCGCACGGAGACCCAGCGCCGGTTCACGCGGAAGCCCCAGTCGACGACGCTGTTGCCCGAATAGACCAGGCATTCGTGGTGGGCGAGATCGAGCGGCGTCTCCGGCCTGCCGCAGCGGGCGAGATAATCCGGACTGGCCAGCACCGCGCCCTTCACTGGCGCGATGCGGCGCGCGACCAGGCTGGAATCCTTGAGCGTCCCGATCCGGATCGCGGCATCGAAACGCTCGCCGATCAGGTCGACCTGGCGATCGCTGGCCTCGACATCGAGCCCCAGCCGGGGATGGCGCTGCGCGAGTTCCGCCAGCACCGGGGCAAGGTGGCGATAGCCGAAGGAGAGCGGCATCGACAGCCTGAGCCGGCCAGTGACGCCATCGCTCTGCTGCGCCACCGCCTCGCGCGCCTCGGCGAGCTCGGACAGGATGCGCTCGCCACGCGCCTTGAATTCCAGCCCGGCCTCGGTGGCGGCGACACCGCGCGTCGTCCGGCTGAGCAGCCTTGTACCGAGATCGGACTCAAGCCGGGCGATGCGGCGGCTGACGATCGATTTCGCCAGGCCGAGACTATGGGCGGCCCGGCCGAAGCCGCCGGCGTCGACAACGGCGACGAAGCTCCGGATATCGTCGATCTCGGACATGAAGCGTTCCTGCTTGAGCAACAGAGTGGTGCCCAATATGGGCATTCTGGTGCGGCAAGTGAACCGCTACCTCTCCCTCATCGAAATCCCGCTCTCGCAGGAAGGGCGCCTGAAGGGGTGCTCCGAGAAAACCACCCGTTTCTTCGGCCTGCCGGTGTGACACGCGTTCACAGATGAGGAAGCCATGCTCGACAAGCTTAAGCGGCGCCGTACGCAATATGCCCTCGGCAAGAATCTGCCGATCTCCGAAACGCAGGTGGATGGCCTGATCCGGGAGGCGATCCGCCTGTCGCCCTCCAGCTTCAACTCGCAGAGCTCTCGCGCCGTCATTCTCTTCGGCAGGGAGAGCGACAAGTTCTGGAGCATCGCCAAGGAAACGCTTCAGGCGATCGTACCGGCTGCTGACTTCCCCGCGACAGCCAAGAAGATCGAGGGCTTCGCGAGCGGCGCCGGGACGGTGCTGTTCTATGAGGATCAGGAGCCGGTGAAGGCCCTGCAGGCGAACTTCCCGCTCTACGCGCACAACTTCCCGATCTGGTCGGAGCATTCGACCGGCATGGCGCAGCTGGCCGTGTGGACCGCGCTCGCCGACGCCGGTATCGGCGCCAGCCTCCAGCACTACCATCCGCTCGTCGACGCGGAAGTGGCCAAGACCTGGAACATCCCTGCGTCCTGGAAGCTCACCGCGCAGATGCCTTTTGGCTCCAACGAGGCAGCCTTCCAGGAGAAGACCTTCATCGATGACGAGCTGCGGTTCCGCACCCATCGGTGACCGCAGCTCGGAGACGAGCAGCGCCAGGTCCAAGCTCATCGCCTGGGCAACATCCTGAAAAGCAAAAACGCCGCCCGAGGATCCCTCGGGCGGCGTTTTGATGTTCGCTAGCTCAGTATCAGGCGCTCTCGCCGACCGCTTGCAGATAGAGTTCGAGGATCGCTTCCTCTTCCTGGCGCTCGTTGAGGTCGCGCTTGCGCAGCGCAATCACCTTGCGCAGGACCTTGACGTCATAGCCATTGGCCTTGGCCTCGGAATAGACCTCCTTGATATCGTCGGAGATCGTCTTCTTCTCTTCCTCAAGCCGCTCGATGCGCTGCACGATGCTCTTGAGCTGGTCGCCTGCAACCGGATCGTCCATTCTCATAACCCTTCTTCGAAATTCGGCCGCAGGGGTTCGCAAGGATGGGCGGCAAGGTCAAGCGAGAAGCGGCCTGAGTTCACATCTCTCGTGCCGCAGAGAGCGCTCCCGGCAGCAATCTGGCCAGCCTGAAACCCCAGGCGCGGGCCGCATGCGGCTCGCCGATCAAGTCCTGGCGGATCTCGATCAACGCGTCGAGCAGGCCGCGGCGCGTCGCATGGCGGTCGATCGTGTCGCCGGGCAAGCCACCATTATAGGGCTCGTTGTCGCCGACGATCAGATCGCCCTCGGCCTGCAGCGCCGCGATCAGCGCCTGCGCCAGCCGGCCCTCCCTGTCCCAGAGCACGCCGGCATGCCAGGGCCGCGGCACGCCCTTCCAGAACGGCGTGAAGGAATGCAGCGAGACGATCGCCGGCGGATGGCCCGCTGCGATCGCCGTTCCGACCGCAGCATCGATCGCCGCATCATAGGGCGCATAGTAGCGCGCAATCCGTTCAGCGATGCCGGCGTCGTCGATCCGGGCATTGCCGGGCACGATCGCGCCGTCCGAGATCCGCATCACCAGGGTCGGGTCGTCGCGGCCGCGATTGGGATCGATCAGCAGCCGCGAGAAATTGCTGAGCACGGCGGGAGCACCCAGCGCTTGCGCCATCGCCCGCGTCATCTCGGCGGCGCCGATATCATAGGCGATGTGGCGTTCGAGCTGCTGCGGCGGCAGGCCGAGCAGATTCAGTTCGGGCGGGATCGCATTGGTGGCGTGATCGCAAAGCAGCAGGATGCCTGCGGCCGGATCGCCGGCGATGATCTCGACATCGCCGGGCTGCCGCACCGGAGCATTGCTCTGCAAGCCCTCGTCCGCACGCATCATGACCTCGGACTACATCATCAAATCGCGGGTGACGCCCACGCCGACGCGGCATAGAAGGGGCTGAGACGAAAGTCGATCGCCGACGGCAGATTCGCAAGAGGAAGACGCTTGGAGCAGCGGCAGGACGCAATCGCAGGGCAGCGGCAGGTTGCGCGGCGGATCTTCGACGCTGCCGTGGCCAGGGCCCATCCGCAGAGCTGGCTTGCCGCGCATCTGCCCCCTCCGCCACCGAACGGCCGCCTGATCCTGCTCGCCGCTGGCAAGGCGGCCGGCAGCATGACGGTGCTGGCGGAAGCCCATTATCTCGACACGCTGAAGCTCCCGCCCGAGCGCTTCCTCGGTCATGCCGTCGCCCGCCATGGCTACGAGGCGCAGACCCGCCATATCCCGATGCTCGCAGCCGGCCATCCCGTGCCCGACGAAGGCAGCATCGCCAGTGCGACGCGGGCGCTCGAGCTTGCAGCCTCCGCCACGGCCGACGATCTGGTGCTGGTGCTGCTCTCCGGCGGCGGCTCGGCCAATTGGGTCGCGCCGGCCGGCTCCCTGACGCTTGCCGAGAAGCAGGCTGTCAACAAGGCGCTGCTCCGTTCCGGCGCGCCGATCGGCGAGATGAACATCGTCCGCAAGCGGCTCTCGCGCATCAAGGGCGGCCGGCTCGCGCTCGCCGCCGCACCGGCGAAGCTGCTCACGCTCGCCGTCTCCGACGTGCCGCATGACGATCCCGCTGCGATCGCTTCGGGCCCGACCGTGCCCGATCCCAGCAGCATGGCCGATGCCCGCACCATCGTCGCCCGCTACGGGCTGACGCTGCCGCCGGCGGCGCAGGCGCTGCTAGCCGACGATGCCAGCGAGACGCCGAAGCCCGGCGATCCCGCCTTTGCCAACAGCGAATACCGCATCGTCGCCCGCCCCGCTGACGCCATCGCCGCCGCGGTCAAGGCCGCCGCCGAAGCCGGATACGAGCCGATCGACCTCGGCCCCGATCTCGAAGGCGAGGCGCGTGAGGTCGCCGCCGCCCAGGCGGCGCGTGCGAGGGAACTTAAAGCCGCGGGCCGCCGCGCCGCGCTGATCTCAGGCGGCGAGCTCACCGTCACCATCGCCGGCAATGGCCGCGGCGGGCCGAACCAGGAATTCGCCCTGGCACTGGCGATCGCACTCGCCGGCGAACCCGGCATCGTCGCGCTCTCCGGCGACACTGACGGCACCGATGGCGGCGGCGGCGAGGCGACCGACCCGGCTGGTGCGCTTGTCGACGAGACCACGCTGGCGCGCGCCAGCGATCTTAGCCTCGATCCCGCCCAATCGCTGGCTCAGAACGATTCGACCGGCTTCTTCACCCCGCTCGGCGATTTGTTGCAGACCGGCCCGACCCTGACCAATGTCAACGATTGCCGCGTGATTCTGATCGATCCATGAAACGGGCCATGAGCCGAAGCGGATTTTGTCTTCCAGCAATGCTTGCCGCCGGGCTGCTTTTGGCCGGCGCCGGCCCGGCGCTGGCGGACTTACGCATGTGCAACACCACCGGCAGCCGCGTCGGCGTCGCGCTCGGCTATCGCGATGCGCAGGGCTGGATCACCGAAGGCTGGTGGAACCTGGCGCCGCGTGCCTGCGAGACCCTGCTGCGCGGCACGCTCGCGGCGCGCTTCTACTACGTCCATGCCGTCGACTATGACAAAGGCGGCGAATGGACCGGCAAATCCGTCATGTGCACGCGCAACAAGGAATTCACCATTCGCGGCATCGAGGATTGCCTGGCGCGCGGCTATGAGCGCTCCGGTTTCTTCGAGGTCGACACCGGCGAGCAGAAGGGCTGGACCATTCAGCTCACCGACACAGCCGGCGCGGCGCCGCGGCCATGAGTGCGGCGCGGCAAATCGCTTGCCCTAATCGTTTGAATCGGCGAGGCCTGCAGTGAGCAGGCACGATATGGCTTCTCAGGGGAAAATGGCGCGATGAAGCGGGAACGGCGGATCAAGATCATCGCGACGCTGGGGCCGGCCTCGTCCACCTCGGAGATGTGCGCGGCGCTGTTCAAGGCCGGTGTCGACGTCTTCCGCATCAATATGAGCCACACCCAGCGCGAGGACCTGCCGGCCAGGATCGCGATGCTGCGCGGGCTGGAGAAGCAGTTCCGCCGGCCGGTCGGCATCCTCGCCGACCTGCAGGGGCCGAAGCTACGCGTCGGCCAGTTCGGCGGCGATGGCGGCGTCATGCTGGAGAAGGACGCCCGCTTCACCCTCGACGCCGATCCGGCGCCCGGCACGGTCAAGCGCGTGCACCTGCCACATCCGGAGATCCTGACGGCGCTGGAGCCCGGCCATCATCTCATCCTCGACGACGGCAAGATCCGCCTCGTCGTCGAGAAGGCTTCGCCGAAGCAGGCCGTGACCAAGGTCGTCGTCGGCGGCCGGCTCTCCTCGCGCAAGGGCGTCAGCCTGCCCGACACCACGATCCCGGTCTCGGCGATGACGGACAAGGACCGCTCGGACGCGGAAGCCGCGGCCGAGGCTGGCGTCGACTGGATCGCGCTTTCCTTCGTGCAGCGGCCGGAGGACATGGCGGACCTCCGCAAGATCGTGCAGGGCCGGGCGCTGGCGCTCGCCAAGATCGAGAAGCCGCAGGCTGTGCTGCGCCTGCAGGAGATCATCGAAGCCTCCGACGCGATCATGGTGGCGCGCGGCGATCTCGGCGTCGAGATGCCGCTTGAGAAGGTGCCTGGCACGCAAAAGCGCATCACCCGCATGGCGCGGCGCATGGGCAAGCCGGTCGTGGTCGCGACGCAGATGCTCGAGAGCATGATCACCGCGCCGGTCCCGACCCGCGCCGAGGTCTCCGACGTCGCCACCGCCGTCTTCGAGGGCGCCGACGCCGTCATGCTCTCGGCCGAGAGCGCTGCCGGCCAGTACCCGATCGAGGCGGTTGCAATGATGAACCGCATCGCCGAGGAGGTCGAGAGCGAGTCGATCTACCGCTCCATCCTCGAATCGCAGAAGGCCGAACCGGAAGCGACCGGCGCCGACGCCATCGCCAAGGCCTCGCACGAGATTGCCGACGCGCTGCACCTCAAGGCGATCGCCGCCTGGACCTCCTCGGGCTCGACCGCCTTCCGCATCGCCCGCGAGCGACCGAACTCGACCGTGATCGCGCTGACGCCGAACGCAGCCACCGCCCGCCGCCTCACGCTGGTCTGGGGCGTCCATGCCGTCGTCACCAAGGACGCCAGCGACATCGACGACATGGCCTTCCGCGCCTGCAAGTTTTCGGTGCGCGAGGGCTTCGCTGCCGAGGGCGACCGACTCATCGTCGTCGCCGGCGTTCCCTTCGGCACGCCGGGCGCGACCAACATGGTCCGTATCGCCTTCGTCGCCAAGGAGCATGTCGAGCAGGCTTGATCTGCTCGGCATTCCCCTGCGGCCGCCCCTGCTCTACTGCTTGAGCGGTCAGCCTCTGCGAGCCAGCGACGCCCATGGCCCTCACCGACATCGCCACCCGGACCTATAATCACAGCTGGCGGCTCGACCCGATCATCCGCAGCCTGCTCGACACCGATTTCTACAAGCTGCTGATGCTGCAGATGATCAGGAGCTTCCATCCGGAGGTGCAGGTCACCTTCGGCCTGATCAATCGCTCCAAACAGATCCGCCTCGCCGACGTGATCGAGGAAGCCGAGCTGCGTGCCCAGCTCGACCATGCCCGCGAATTGCGCTTCACCAAGAAGGAACTGATCTGGCTCGCCGGCAACAGCTTCTACGGCAAGACCCAGATGTTCACGCCGGACTTCATCGCCTGGCTCGCCGAGTTCCGCCTACCGGATTACGAGCTGCGCAAGGTCGACGGCCAGTACGAGCTGACCTTCGCCGGCCCCTGGACCCATTCGATGATGTGGGAGATCCCGGCGCTCGCCATCGTCAACGAACTGCGCTCGCGCCAGGCGCTGAAGACCTGGGACCGCTTCGCCCTCGACGTGCTCTATGCCCGCGCCAAGTCGAAGCTCTGGGACAAGGTCGAGCGGCTGAAGAAGCTGCCGGACCTGCGCATCTCCGATTTCGGCACGCGCCGCCGCCATGGCCATCTCTGGCAGCGCTGGTGCGTTGAGGCGCTGAAGGAAGGCCTGGGGCCGACCTTCACAGGCACGTCCAACGTCCTGCTCGCCATGGAGAACGACCTCGAAGCGATCGGCACCAACGCCCATGAACTGCCGATGGTGCTGGCTGCGCTGGCGGACAGCGACGAGGAGCTGAAACGGGCGCCCTATCGCGTGCTCGACGAATGGCGCCAGGTCTATGGCGGCAACCTCCTGATCGTGCTGCCGGACGCTTTCGGGACCACGGCTTTCCTGCGCGACGCGCCCGCCTGGCTCGCCGACTGGACCGGCTTTCGCCCCGACAGCGCCCCGCCGATCGAGGCCGGCGAGCAGATCATCGCCTGGTGGCAGTCGCAGGGCCGCGATCCCAAGACAAAGCTACTGATCTTCTCCGACGGCATGGACATCGACTCGATCGAGGAGGCCTATCGGCATTTCCATGGCCGGGTCCGCACCGGTTTCGGCTGGGGCACCAACCTGACCAACGACTTCGTCGGCTGCTCGCCGGTCGGCACGCCCGATCTCGACCCGATCTCGCTGGTCTGCAAGGTCGTCAGCGCCAATGGCCGCCCGGCGGTGAAGCTCTCCGACAACCCCAACAAGGCGACCGGCGATGCAGCCGAGATCGCGCGTTACCTGCGCGTCTTCGGTGGAGCGGATCGGAAGGCGAAGGCGGTGAGAGTTTAGGTCGCAGCCTTGTAGGCGAAGAGTGTGTCTGCCTTCGCACCGACACTCAACCCCGGGGCGCCCGCGCGCTCTGCCAAAACGGCATACTCGAATGCCAAGCGATCAATGATCGCCTGAGACCAGCTCTGCCGAACGCACCCCGCCTGGAGACAGTAATGTCGATGCCGCTTCGGCATGGTCCCGGGCCTGCAGGGCCTCTCCCCAGTCTCTCAAGCTGATCAGCACCGGCTCCAGCGTTCGGCCGAAATCTGTCAGCTCGTACTCAACCCGCGGCGGCACCTCCGGGTAGACAGTGCGGCGCACTATGCCGTCGGCTTCGAGCTCGCGGAGCTGGATCGTCACCATCCGGGGGGTGGCGTTGGCTGTCAGGCGGCACAGCGCATTGAAGCGCAGCCGGCCCTCGAGAAGGTGAAACATCAGCACCGGCTTCCAGATCCCACCGAGGACGCTGAGCGTCGCTTCGACTGCACAACCGGTCCGCGTCGCCTTGCGGCGCGCCTGCCTGACACTATCATTCATGATAGTACATGTTCCTTTTGATCGTACTTACGAAGATATCCTTATAGACCTAGCTCTAGCGCGCCAACCCTGACCAAGGAGACGACGTTGCGCGCTTATCGACTGAACGGACCGAACGCCCCGCTGACGCTGCACGACGAACCGGTATCAAAGCCGGGGCCCGGGGAAGTGCTGGTCGACCTCAAGGCCGCCACCCTCAACTATCGGGACCTGATCGTGCAGGAGGGGCGCTATGGCGGCGACCAGAAGCGCGATCTCGTCCCGCTTTCGGACGGCGCGGGCATTGTCGTGCAGATCGGCGACGGCGTGTCTCGCGACCGGCTCGGCCAGCGTGTCGCGCTCGGCTTCATGCCCGGCTGGCTGGACGGGGCATTCTCGGCCCGCAAGCAGGCGACCGCACTCGGCGGCGGCTTCGTCGATGGCGTGCTTGCCGAGCAGATTGTCGTTCCAGCTGCCGCTGCAGTCGCTTTCCCGGATGCCTGGTCGTTCGAAGAGGCTGCCGCCTACCCTTGCGCCGGAGTCACCGCCTGGAACTGCCTGTTCGGGGGCCGTGGTCTGCGCCCCGGAGACAGCGTCCTGGTCCAGGGCACCGGCGGCGTCTCAACCTTCGCACTGCAGATGGCCAGAGCTGCCGGGGCGCGGGTGATCGTCACCTCCAGCTCCGATGAGAAGCTCGCCTGGGCGCGCGGGCTCGGCGCACATGCGACCATCAATTACTGCACCACGCCGAACTGGGGCGAGGTCGCAGCAAGCATGGCTGGCGGCGAGGGCATCGATCTCGTTGTGGAGGTCGGCGGCTCCGGTACGCTGAACCAGGCGCTTCGCGCCGCCAGGCCCGGAGGCGAAGTTGCGCTGGTCGGTGTTCTCACCGGATTTTCCGGAGAGATCGACACCGGCGCGATCCTGATGAAGGCGATCGACGTTCGCGGAGTCTATGTCGGCTCCGTCGCTGATCTTGAAGCCGCGGTGGCCACGGGCGTCAAACCTCTGATCGACGAGATATTCCCCTTTGAGGTGGCACAGGCAGCCTTCGACCGGCTGCGCAGCGGTCAGCATCGCGGCAAGGTTGCGATCAAGATTGCAGCCTGAACATTCGGACCGAAGGGCACGTCCGCTCCCGTTACCACGGGAGCGGACTCTGAGCGACCTTCTAGACCTCGAGCAGCAGCGGCCTGTGGTCTGAAACCTCAGGGCTTTCGACGACCTCGAAGGCGAGAACATCGACCATCTCGTTCACCAGCATGTAGTCGGCATGGCGGCCGGGCTTCTTGTAGTGCGATGTCCGCGTGCCGGAATGGCCGCGGCCGACAACGAGATCGGTCAGTCCCATCCCTGCCAGAACCTCGAAGGTCTGGCTGCCGGGTTCCACATTGAAGTCGCCGCAGACGACGAGCCTGTCGCCCGGCTGCGCCACCGCCTGCGTCAAGGCAGCCAGGCGATGCGCCTGCTCGAGACGTTCCGGCGTGTCGATCTTGCCCTGAAGGTCTCTCAGCCCGTGCATGTGCGCGATCGTGATCGGCCAGCCACGATCGAAGTCATGGAGCCGAATGACATGGGCATTGCGCGAGCGCGGATGCTCGCCATAGCCGTCAGGCGAAAAGCCCTTGTGAACGAAGCCCTGCGCCTGCGCGACGATCGGGAGCTTGCGATGCACGAAAGTCGCGAGCCCCCATTGCGATGGAACGGTATCCTCGCCATCCCACAGCACGCCCTGCGCCGCCGGGCAGAAGATCGCGACATGCTCCGGCAGGGCCGCGGATACGTCGCGGAAGAAATTGGCGCGCTGCGGCAAGACATGGTCACCGTCGCGGTAGGTCAGCCACTCCTTCGACGTCGCTGGCGTATGGACGACCTCCTGAAGGCAGAGCACGTCGGGCGCTTCGTGCGCGAGATAGGCTTCCGCCTCTTCGTGAAGCGTTCCACCCCAGCCGTTCAGACACATGATACGCAAGGCGATGCTCCGTCGGATGCGGGCCCTATAGGCTGCACTTCATCGACGGACCAGATTGCCTGGTGGCGGGGAGGTCTGCTCGCAGCGCGAGACTGCTCTCCCGCCAGCAAGCCTCGCATCCGCGCGCAACCAAGCCCGTCTACCCGATCCGGAACACCTTCCCCGTCCCGGCCTCGCGGTAGAGATCAACCCGCTCGCCATTCCAGTGATAGTCGAGATGCCGGCCCTGGACGGGATTATTGGCGAGGTCAGGCCAGAACAGCCCGGCGCACTCCCCTCCCCGGCGGCGCACGCTCGGATAGACGACGCCCTCCGACTTGGCAGTGCGCAGCTTCGCTCCCAGTGCCTGGCCCGCCACATAATCGTCCGACTGCAATAGCGCGCTCTCCCCTGCCCGCTCGCTGCGCAGATCATGCAGGGCGGCGTCGACCGACAGCACCAGCTCGCGGAACTGCGAGGTCCAGCCCGGCGGTTCCTGCGTCCGCGCCATGAAGCGGCCATGGTGGTGGATCGTCTCGAACAGCGCCGTCTCGAAACTCTCGGCGACATAGAGCACGCCGAAGCTGCCATCGCTGAAGCGGCTCGGCCGGTCGCGGCTGACATGGGTGAACGGCGCCATCAGCCAGCTCGCGCCTGCCCCAGAGACGCGGCGGGCCGTCGGCACCAGATCGAGATTGCCGATCGTCTCCATCAGGCGCGGATTGGTCTTCATCTCCGCCAGGATCAGCAGCGGCCAGTCGACCGGATCGGCGATGTCCTCGAACAGGTCGATCGGCGGGAAGGCGCTGCGGATGATGCGGATTGCCGCCGGCCATGCGACCTGCGCGACCGGAAAATCATCGGCATTCACCAGAGCCCGCGCTCCGCATCGAGATAGCGCCGCACCCGCATCAGGTCGGTGAGCTCGCCGCCGAGCATCACCTCCAGTGCCGACTGGCCGGTGAAGGCCTCGTTCCCCGCCTTGATCCAGGCATAGCCGCGCTGCGGCTCGCGGAAGATCAGGCGCAGCGCCTTGTGGATGCCCATCAGGTTGGAGAGCCGCGCTTTGGCGTCGCGGTCGATGCGGCCGATATCGCCCGCCTTCCAGCGCCGATAGCTGCGCACCGGCTGGTCGAGCAGCACGGCGGCCTCCTCGTCGGTCAGCCGCCAGAGCCGGAACAGGTTCACGGCGGCGCGGAACATCGCCGCGGCCTCCGCCTCGGTGATCGCCGCGGGCGAGAAGGTATCCGGGGCAGTTGGGACCGGCGAGAGCTGGCTCATCGGGAAATCTCCATTTGGCAGAATATAAGTAAAATGCTGCCAAATGGCAAGATCATGGTTGCGCGTCATTCTCGGACGGAGCGAAGCGCAGATCCAGGAAGCTCAAGACGAGAAGGTGTTGGTTGGGAGACTCATTCGGCTCGAGATGCTCGGGTCAAGCCCGAGCATGACGGGTATGGCATCTCACGCGTCGCGGCCGTCAACCTCGAGCTTGAGCGATTCGACGGCGTCCTTCACCGCTTCCAGCTGCGGGTAGACCTCGAGCGCACGCCGATAGGCGACCATGGCACGCTTGTCGTCGCCCTGCTGGCGCAGGATCGTGCCGAGCCCCATCATCGCGCCGTAATGGCGCGGCTCGCGCTTCAGCGTCTCGGCGATGTCGAGCATCGACCGAATCGGATCACCCTGCAGGAACAGCGCATTGGCCCGCTGATTCCAGCCCTCGGCCCAGTCGGGCTCCAAAGTGATGACCCGGTCGAGCAATTCGATCGCCAGCGGCAATTCACGGGCCTTCAGCGCGTCCTGCGCCCTCGTCATCAGGAGATCGGCCGTGTCAGAACCCGAACGGGCCCAGCGCCGCTGGATCAGATTGGCGATACCCTTGGCCTCTTCGGCCGTCTTGGCCGCGGCGAGTCGCTCAAACAGGCGGTCGAGCGTGGCGGCCGGGCTGCGCGGCGGCGGCGCTTCCGGCAGGTTCGGCTTGTCGTCGCGATCGGCATTCGGCACCGCGCCGTCGCGCAGCGGTGCCTGCTGGGCGACCACTCCCGGCATGGCTGCGAGAAGCAGCCCCGGAATCAGGATGGCACGGGCAAGACGAGACAACCTCATGCCCCCAAGGTGGGCGCGATGAGGCTCAACGTCAATTCACGGCCCAGCGAGATCAGCGCAGGACGGAGCTCGATACACGCCAAAAAAGCGGGCCGCACGATGTGCAGCCCGCTCTTTCAATCTCGACAAGGAAGCTGGTGGCGCGGCCCTGAAGCCGCGCGACGCCTCAGCCCTGACGCGCCTTGAAGCGCTTCTGGACCTTGTTGATGATGTAGACGCGGCCCTTGCGGCGCACGAGCTGGTTGTCGCGATGGCGCGCGCGCAGCGACTTCAGCGAATTGCGGATCTTCATAGCCCGTACTCCCATCGGCCCGCCTCTCGGCGAAACCGGTCAAAAAACTGAAGGCGACGCGAACCGGAAGCCGGCTCTCATCGAGCAAACGACATGCGCGCCTGATGCGATGGCCGGCTGTATAAGGATTTTACCGGGATTGGCAAGGCCCCGGCGCGTTTTTCCGCGACGCGATCGCATGCGTCATGCTCTCGTCGCAATCGCATGGCCGCCCTAGTATCCCGGCTGACGCATACCTAGATTGCGGCGGCGGCAGACCTATCAGGGAGCTCTCTCGATGTTCAACGCCAAGTCCCTCCTCGATGCCCTCGTCAATGCGGGCAGCCAGGCTGGCGCCCAGGGTGGCCAGGCCGGCGGGCTCGGCGGCGTGCTCGGCAACCTCGCCCAGCAGATCCAGCAGGGCGGCGGCGCCGGCGGCCTCGCCGGCATGGCTGGCCAGATCTTCGGCCAAGCCAGCCAGGGTGTGCAGGACGCCGCCCGCAACACCGGGCTGCAGCAAGGCGCGACTGACATCGTCGGCCAGCTCTCCGGCGGCAAGACACCCGAGCAATTGATCGAGCAAGCCAAGGGCATGCTCGGCGGCAACCAGCTCGCCGCCGGCGCCGTGCTCGGCGGCCTCGGCGCGCTGATCTTCGGGACCTCTGCCGGCCGCTCGATCGCCGGTTCCGCGGCCAAGATGGGCGGCCTCGCTTTGATCGGCGGCCTCGCCTACAAAGCCTATCAGAACTATCAGGCCGGCAAGCCACTGCTCGGCGCCGATCAGCAGGCTGCGCTGCCGGCCCCGGCTGGCTCGGGCTTCGAGCCGGAAGCGGCGAAGAACGAGCATGCGCTGCTCTTCATCCGCGCCATGATCGCGGCCTCGGCCTCCGACGGCCATATCGATGATGCCGAGCGCAACGCCATCATGGGCGGCCTGCGCGAAGCCGGTCTCGATGCCGAAGCCAATGAATGGCTTAGCCAGGAGCTGGCCAACCCGGCGAGCGTCGATACGCTGGTCGAAGGCGCCGAGAGCCCCGAGCTCGCCGCACAGATCTATACGGCCGCGCGGATCGCCATCAATCCGGACACCCCGGCCGAGAAGGACTTCCTCGCCGGCCTCGCCGGCTCGCTCGGCCTCGATGCCGAGCTGGTCGCCAACATCGACGCGGCGGCGAGCGCCGCCAAGGCCTGACTACTGACGCAGAGCTGGAGTGCGCCGGGCATGGATTGACCGCCCGGCGCACCCGGCCATCCAATGCGGGATGCAATCATCATCCCCGCATTGGTCGACGCGCCTGCCGTTCTACTATGGCTGGATCGTCATCGGCATCGCCTTCGTCACCATGGCGATCGCCGTCAGCGCGCGCACGGCCTTCTCGCTGCTGCTGCCGCCGCTGATCGACGAGTTCGGCTGGGACCGCGGCCTCGCTTCCGGCGCGTTCTCTTTCGGCTTCCTGCTCTCGGCCGTGACCAGCACCTTCGTCGGCCGCGTCATGGACCGGCACGGTCCGCGCGTCGTCATCGAGATCGGCGTCGCGATGCTGGCGGCGGGCCTATTGATCGCGCCCGCGATCGGGGCCGCCTGGCACCTCTATCTGACGCTCGGCGTCCTCGTCGGCTGCGGCGCCAACCTGATGAGTTTTTCGGCGCAGTCGCTGTTCCTGCCGAACTGGTTCGTGCGCCGACGGGCTTTTGCGATCAGCATCGCCTTTTCCGGCGTCGGCGTCGGCGCGCTGCTGCTCCTGCCCTGGCTGCAATCGATCATCAGCCGGGATGGCTGGCGCGCCGCCTGCTGGATCATGGGCCTGCTCGTGCTTTTCCTGCTCGGCCCGCTCAACCTGCTGGTCCGCCGCAAGCCGCAGGATCTCGGCCTGCAGCCGGATGGTGAAACCGGCCCGGCCGGCGCCGTCGCCGCGCAGCGAAAGGCTGCCGTGGTCGATCCAGCCTGGGTCGCGATTGAATGGACGCTGGCGCGGGCGCTGCGCACGACGCGCTTCTGGTGGATCATGATCGGCTATTTCTGTGCCCTGATCGCCTGGTATGCGGTGCAGGTCCACCAGACCAAATACCTGATCGAAGTCGGCTTTTCCCCGCTCACCGCCGCCTGGGCGTTGGGGCTGGTCAGCGCCGTCGCCATCCCCGGCCAGATCGGCCTCGGCGCCCTGTCAGATCGCATCGGCCGCGAATGGATCTGGATGGCCGGCTGCCTCGGCTTCGCCATCTGCTATGCCGCGCTGATCGCGCTGGAGCATACGCCCTCACCCGTATTGCTCTATGTGATGGTGATCACGCAGGGCCTCCTAGGATATGCGATCACCTCGGTACTGGGCGCGATCGTCTTCGAGATTTTCGAAGGGCCGCATTTCGGCGCGATCTTCGGGACGGTCACGGTGGCGCTGCTCGGCGGCGGCGCAGCCGGCCCCTGGCTTGCTGGCATTATCCACGACGCCACCGGCAGCTACCGCCTCGCCTTCCTGCTGGTCATAGCCTGCTGCTTTGTCTCGGCGGCCGCGATCTGGCAGGCCGCTCCGCGCAAGGTCCGGCTGGTGCCGGGGCGCGTGAAGCCCTCCGGCTGATCAGGGCGCGCGCTTGACGCCCTGATCGTCCTCGAACACCGGCCGGAAGAAGCTGCGCTCATAGCTGATGATGAAGCGGTGCCTATCGTTCTCCGCGACGACCGCAAGGCATTCGGCATCCTTGGACGCGGCCTCGCGATAAGCCTCGTATGTGGCGAATGACGGGAAGCTGAACATCGCCAGTGCCACGTTGGAGGTCCCCTCCGACGGCATGAAATAGCCGTGATGCTTGCCGCCGAATCTTTCGACGAGCCTGATCCAGGCCTTGCCATAGGCCTCGAAGGCCGGGAGCTGGTAAGGGTCGACGATGTAGCGCAGATGGCAGGTAATCATGCTCAGGCAGCCTTCGCGTTCTTGAGGAACTCGCCCATCCGCCCAAGCGCCCGCTCGATATTCTCCAGCGAGTTGGCGTAGGAGAGCCGGATATAGCCTTCGCCATGGACACCGAAATCCGGCCCACCGATCGTGGCGACGCCGGCGTCCTCAAGCAGGGCCGAGGCCAGCTTCTTCGCCTTCCAACCGGTCTGCGAGACGTTCGGGAAGGCATAGAAAGCGCCCTTCGGCACGATGCAGGAGACGCCCGGCAGGGCATTCAGCCCGGCGACCACCGCCTGCCGACGCCGATCGAACTCCGCCAGCATCATCGCGACTGCATCCTGCGGCCCGGTCAGCGCAGCGAGCCCCGCCCATTGCGCCGGAGCGTTGACGCAGGAATGCGAATTCACCGCGAGCTTGCGGGCATTGTCGTAGAGCGGCTTCGGCCAAACCGAGAAGCCCATGCGCCAGCCGGTCATGGCATAGGTCTTCGACCAGCCATTGAGCAGGATCAGCCGGTCGCGGATCTCCGGGTAGCTCAACAGGCAGACATGCTTCTCGCCGTCATAGAGCATCTGGTCGTAGATCTCGTCCGACATGACCGCGACATCGGGGAACTTTGCGAGGCCTGCGACGAGCTTGTCGACTTCGGCCTTGGGCGTGACGCCGCCGGTGGGGTTCGCCGGCGAGTTGACGATCAGCAGCCGCGTCTTCGGCGTGATCAGCGCCAATGTCTCCTCGGCCGAGAAGGCAAAGCCGTTCTCCTCGCGGATCGGCACCGGCACCGGCGTCGCGCCGGTATATTCGATCATCGAGCGATAGATCGGGAAGCCGGGATCGGGATAGAGGATTTCGGCGCCGGGCTCGCCGAACATCAGGATCGCCATGAACATGGTGACCTTGCCGCCCGGCACGATCATCACCTCCTCAGGCGAGACATTGACCGAGAAGCGCTTGTGCAGATCGGCCGCCACAGCCTCGCGCAAAGGCAGGATGCCGTTCGCCGGGGTGTAGCCATGATGGCCGTCGCGCAGCGCCTTCACGGCGGCCTCGACGATATGCTCCGGCGTCGGGAAATCCGGCTGGCCGATGCCGAGATTGATGATGTCCTTGCCCTGGCGCTGCAATTCGGTGGCGCGGGCGAGCACGGCGAAGGCGTTCTCCTCACCGATGCGGCCAAAGGAAGGGACGACGTGCAGCGTCATGGCGATTTCCTCTTCGCTCGCGGCCGGTCTTGCGCCGCCGCGTGTCCAAATCTGTCTTGGCCGCAAAGCCGGCAGCCGCGCAAGCCCGCTTCTTGCGTCCCGGGCCGGACAGGGACGCATTTGGAACACTTGCAAACTGCGCCGCAGCGACCTTTGCTGGCAGCGGTGCCCACCAAGCGATTGGCACGGCGCCACAAGCTGCTGTATGCAGAATACAGCAGCTCCGGCAAGCGCCCTTGCCGATCCGCTTGCGACCGACATGACCTGTCGGTCAAATCGATTTAAAGACGATGCCGAAGCGGCGCGAAAGTCGCCCGGCCGCGAGAGGGAATGACGGGATGGCCAAGACGCCTAATGGGAAGAAGCCGGTGCGGAAGATCAAGCCGGAGCAGTTGCGCTCGAAAGCCTGGTTCGACAATCCCGCCAATGCCGACATGACCGCGCTCTATATCGAGCGCACCATGAATTTCGGCCTGTCGCGCGAGGAACTGCAGTCCGGCCGCCCGATCATCGGCATCGCCCAGACCGGTTCCGACATCGCCCCCTGCAACCGCCATCACCTCGAACTCGCCTCCCGCGTCCGCGACGGCATCCGCGAGATGGGCGGCGTGCCCTTCGAGTTCCCGATCCATCCGATCCAGGAGACCTGCAAGCGGCCGACCGCCTCGCTCGACCGCAACCTGCAATACCTCTCGCTGGTCGAGATCCTTTACGGCTATCCGATCGACGGCGTCGTGCTGACGACCGGCTGCGACAAGACCACGCCGGCCCAGATCATGGCGGCCGCGACGGTCGACATTCCGGCGATCGCCCTGCCCGGCGGGCCGATGCTGAACGGCTCCTTCCGCGGCGAGCGGACCGGCTCGGGCACGATCGTCTGGAAGGCGCGCCAGATGATGGCGGCCGGCGAGATCGACTATCGCGGCTTCGTCGATCTTGTTGCGTCGTCCGCGCCATCCGCGGGTCACTGCAACACCATGGGAACCGCCTCGACCATGAACGCGCTCGCCGAGGCGATGGGCATGACCCTGCCGGGCGCAGCCGCGATCCCGGCGCCCTATCGCGACCGCTACGAGATGGCCTATCTCACCGGCCGCCGCATCGTCGAGATGGTCTGGGAGAACCTGATCCCCTCGAAGATCCTGACGCGCGAGGCCTTCGAGAACACCATCGTCATCAATTCGGCGATCGGCGGCTCGACCAATGCGCCGGTCCACGTCAACGCCATCGCCAAGCATATCGGCGTCAAGCTCGACAACGAGGACTGGACCAAGATCGGCTACGACACGCCGCTGCTGGTCAACATGCAGCCGGCCGGCGAGTATCTCGGCGAAGATTACTACCGCGCCGGTGGCCTGCCCGCCGTGATCGCGGAGCTGCTCGAGAAGGGCAAGCTCAAGCCGGCGATCACCGCCAACGGCCGCACCCACGAGGAGAACTGCAAGGGCTTCTTCGCGATCAACCGCAACGTCATCAAGAGCTATGACGAGCCAATGAAGAAGGAGGCCGGGTTCCTAAATCTCTCCGGCAACCTGTTCGACTCGGCGATCATGAAGACCTCGGTGATCACGCCGGAATTCCGCAAGCGCTATCTCGAGAACCCGAAGGACCCGATGGCCTTCGAGGGCCGGGCGATCGTCTTCGACGGGCCGGAGGACTATCACCACCGCATCGACGATCCGGCGCTCGCCATCGACGAGCACTGTGTCCTGTTCATCCGCGGCGTCGGGCCGATCGGGTATCCCGGCGCAGCCGAGGTCGTGAACATGCGGCCACCGGATTACCTGATCAAGAAAGGCGTCACCGCGCTCGCCTGTGTCGGCGACGGCCGTCAGTCCGGCACCTCGGGCTCGCCCTCGATCCTCAACGCCTCGCCGGAAGCGGCGACTGGCGGCGGGCTCGCCTTGCTCAAGACCGGCGACAAGGTCCGCATCGATCTTAAGAAGCGCACGGCCAACATCCTGATCTCGGATGAGGAACTGGCGCAGCGCCGCACCGAGTTCAAGGCCAATGGCGGCTACAAGTATCCGAAGAGCCAGACGCCCTGGCAGGAGATCCAGCGCAAGATCGTCGGCGAACTCTCCGAGGGCATGGTGCTGAAGCCGGCGGTCAAGTACCAGAAGATCCACAAGAAGTTCGGCGTGCCGCGCGACAACCACTGACACGGCACAGGTCCGGCGGCAGAACTCCTGCCGCCGGCCATTCCCGCCGCGCATCGCGCCTCGCCGGCAGATGCGTGGGAGCGGGGCTGACAAATCGGCTCAGGGACGACAGTATGACGCCCCTGAGCTCATTTGAAACGATTTAAAATGACTTACAGCCCGCAAGTCGACGCGTTTCGCAAACTTCACGAATCCGGCTGCTTCGTCATGCCGAACCCTTGGGATGAGGGCTCGGCCCGCTGGCTGCGTGGTCAGGGCTTCAAGGCGCTGGCCTCGACCAGCGCCGGCTTCGCCTTCACGAAAGGACGCGCCGACCAGGACGTGCCGCGCGACATGATGCTGGCCCATCTCGCCGAGCTGGTGAAGGTGGTACCCGATCTGCCGATCAACGCCGATTTCGAGAACGGCTATGCCGACACGCCCGACGGCGTCGCCGCCAACGTCAAGCTCTGCATCGCGACAGGCGTCGCCGGCCTCTCGATCGAGGATGCTACCGGGCGCGAGGACGAGCCGCTCTACCCATTCGAGCTCGCCCTCGAGCGCGTCAAGGCGGCGCGCCGCGCCGTCGATGAGACCGGCTCCGGCGTATTGCTGACAGCCCGGGCCGAAGCTTTCCTCACCGGCCATCCCAAGCCACTGCAAGAAGCAGTCAAGCGCATCACCGCCTTCGCCGATGCCGGAGCCGATGTCCTCTATGCACCGGGGGTCAAGACGCCGGACGAGATCCGCGCGATCGTCTCGGCCGCGGGCGGCAAGCCGATCAACGTGGTGGCCTTCGCTGATTTCGGACTGTCCGTGTCCGACTTCGAGGCGCTGGGCGTGCGCCGCCTCTCGACAGGTTCGGCCTCGGCGCGCTCGGCCTGGGCCGGCTTCGTCGAGTCGACGCGGATGATCAAGGAGGAAGGCAGCTTCCGCGGCTTTTCCGGCAATGCGCCGAGCCGGCAGATCGATCCCTTCTTCACAGAAGATCTCAAGGCGCGCTCGTGAGCGGGCAGCTTCTCATCGCACCGGAATGGCTCGGCAAGAGCGGGCTCTGGCAAATCGACGCCAAAGGCAAGCGCAAGCCGGTCGACGCCGACGACATCGGCCTGTCGGACGAGCTCGCCGACCGGCTGGAAAGCTGGATGGACACCTTCGACGCGATCTATGACGAGGCGAACGAAGCTGCCTCCGACTTCACCAGTGAAACCGACCGCGCCGCCTGGGAGACCGAGGGCGCGGCACTCGCCGCCGCCATCGCCGCCGAGCTCGGCCCGGACTGGCAGATCGGCCACGACTTCACCGCCTGGCGCAGGACGATCAAGGCATGACGACGTTGAATTGGACGCCCCGTTCCTTCCCACCGGCCAAGGTGCTGCAGGGCCGCTATTGCCGGCTGGAGCCGCTCGATCCGGCCCGCCATCTCGACGATATCTGGCAGGCCATGGACGGCCACCCATCCGTCTGGGATTGGCTGCCCGCGACGCTTCCGCCGAGCCGAGAGGCCTATCGCGAACTGCTGACGACGATGGCAAGTAAGGCCGGCATTATCCCCTTCGCCGTGATCGACGAGGCCGATGGCAAGGCCAAGGGCCATCTCTGGATGATGGAAATCAGGCCCGAGCACGGCGTCTTCGAAGTCGGTTGGATCACCTATTCCCCGTCGCTGCAGCGCACCCGCATGGCGACGGAAGCGGTCTATCTCGTCGGCGAATACGGCTTCTCGCTCGGCTATCGCCGCTATGAGTGGAAGTGCAACAATCGCAACGAGCCCTCCAAGCGCGCCGCTTTGCGCTTCGGCTTCCAGTACGAAGGCCTCTTCCGCCAGCATCAGGTGGTCAAGGGCGAGAACCGCGACACCGCCTGGTTCTCGATCCTCGACAGCGAGTGGCCCAAGGTCGGACAAGCCTTCCGCAACTGGCTCGCGCCGGAGAACTTCGACGCGCGGGGTCAGCAGAAGACCTCGCTGGGCGACTTCATGAAAACCGCCGGAGCCGCCTGACATGGCCCTGCGGCGCGCCTCGACGGACGATATCCCGGCGATCGTCGCGCTGACTGAGGCCGCTTATCTGCCCAATGAGAGCATCATCGGCGTGCCCTCGCTGCCACGCATCGCCGACTATCATCAGGTGCTGGCGGAGCACGAAGTCTGGCTCGCCGAAAGCGACGGGGCGCTCGACGGCGTCCTCGTGCTCGAGGAGGAACCGGCAAAGTTCACGCTCTGGAGCATCGCCGTCTCGCCCGCCGCCACAGGCCGAAAAATCGGCTCGCAATTGATGGACTTCACCGAGGAGCGGGCCAGGGCGCTCGGCCACGACGCGGTGCATCTCTACACCCACGTCAAGCTCGCCGACCGCATCGGCTGGTATGAGCGGCTCGGCTACCGGACCACCCATTACGAGGATCTGCCGGATCGCCGGCTGATCCATATGCGCAAGAGCCTTAGGTAACCAGCCTCCGATAATCGGAAAAAAGGGAAGAAACGAGATGGCAGGACGTTTGAAGGGCAAGGTCGCGGTCGTCACCGCCGCCGGACAGGGCATCGGCCGGGCGATCGCCGAGGCTTTCGTCGCCGAGGGCGCGACCGTCTGGGCGACCGACAAGGACGTCGCCTTGCTCGACGGCATCCCGAAGGCGAAGAAGCGCAAGCTCGACGTGCTCTCGACCAAGGCGGTCGAGGCCTTCGCCGAGAAGGTCGGCCCGATCGACATCCTCGTCAACGCCGCCGGCTTCGTCCATCACGGCACCGTGCTCGACTGCGACGACAAGGCCTGGGAGTTCTCCTTCGACCTCAACGTCAAGTCGATGCACCGCACGATCAAGGCCTTCGTCCCCGGCATGCTCGCCGCCGGCAAGGGCTCGATCGTCAACATCGCCTCGGGCGCCGGCTCGGTACGCGGCATCCCGAACCGCTATGTCTACGGCGCCACCAAGGCGGCGGTGATCGGCCTGACGAAGGCGGTCGCGGCCGACTTCATCAAGAAGGGCATCCGCGCCAACGCGGTCTGCCCCGGCACGATCCAGTCGCCCTCGCTCGACCAACGTATCGTCGACCTCGCCAAGGCGACCAAGACGAGCGAGGCGGCCGCCCGCCAGGCCTTCATCGACCGCCAGCCCATGGGCCGGCTCGGCACCGCCGAGGAGATCGCCATGCTCACGGTCTATCTCGCTTCTGACGAGGCGAGCTACAGCACCGGCCAGATCTATCTCGCCGATGGCGGCTTCGCGCTCTGAATAGCGCAGGAGAAGCGCCATGCACGTCCTGATCAGCGGCGCCGCCGGCATGATCGGCTCGCGGCTCGCCGCGCGCATCGCCCGCGAGGGCGCCTGCGCCGGCAAGCCGCTCACGCGGTTGACGCTGACCGACGTCGTGGCGCCGCCGCGGCCGGCCGGCTTCGACGGGCCGATCGCGGCCCGCACCGAGGATTCGAGTTCGGCTGCAGTGGCGGCCGAGCTCGCAGCCCTGCGGCCCGACATCATCTTCCACCTCGCCGCGATCATCTCCGGCGAGGCGGAGCGCGATTTCGATAAGGGCTACCGCATCAATCTCGACGGCATGCGCAATCTGCTGGATGCGATCCGGCAGGAGAGCGCACGCAACGGCGCCTACGTGCCCAAGCTCGTCTTCTCCTCGTCGAGTGGCATCTTCGGCGCGCCCTTCCCGCCGGCGATCTCCGACGAATTCCACGTCACGCCGCTGACCAGCTACGGCGCGCAAAAGGCGATCGGCGAACTCCTGCTCGCCGACTACAGCCGCCGAGGCTTCGTCGACGGCGTCGGCATCCGCTTCCCCTCGATCGTGATCCGGCCAGGCAAGCCCAACGCTTCAGCCGGCGGCTTCTTCTCCGGCATCATCCGTGAGCCCTTGCAGGGCCAGGAGGCGCTGCTGCCGGTCGAGGATAGCGTCATCTTCACCCATGCCTCGCCGCGCTCCGCCGTCGGCTTCCTGCTGCACGGGGCGTCGCTGAGCCGCGAGCAGCTCGGCCCGCGCATCAACCTCAGCATGCCCGGCGTCTGCGTCACTGTCGGCGAGCAGATCGAGGCGCTGCGCCGCATCGCCGGCGACAAAGCGGTGAAGCTGATCCGGCGCGCGCCCGACAAGGCCGCCGCCGACATCGTCAAGGGCTGGCCGACCCGCTTCGACGCGAAGCGCGCACTGTCGCTCGGCTTCAAGGCCGAACGGGATTTCGACGAGATCATCCGCGTCCATATCGAGGACGATCTCGGCGGCCGCCTCCCCAACTGAACGTCAAGAAGCGAAAGATCGGACAAAGACATGCATATCCTCGTCATCGGCGGCGCCGGCATGGTCGGCCGCAAGTTCATCGAGCGCCTGGCGCGCGACGGCGGCCTCGGCGGCAAGGCGATCGACAAGGTGACGGCGCAGGACGTTTTCCCGGCCTCGGCGCCGGCAAACGCGCCCTTCGCCTTCGAGTCGCTGACCTCCGATCTGTCGCAGCCCGGCGAAGCCGAGAAGCTGATCGCCTCGCGCCCCGAGCTGATCGTCCACCTCGCGGCGATCGTCTCCGGCGAGGCCGAGGCCGATTTCGACAAGGGCTACCGCATCAATCTCGACGGCACGCGCTATCTCTTCGACGCGATCCGCCTCACCGGCGACGGCTACAAGCCGCGGGTGATCTTCACATCCTCGATCGCCGTCTTCGGCGCGCCCTTCCACGACAAGATCGAGGACGAGTTCTTCACCACGCCGCTGACCAGCTACGGCACACAGAAGGCGATCGGCGAGCTCCTGCTCAGCGACTACTCCCGCCGCGGCTTCTTCGATGGTGTCGGTATCCGCCTGCCGACGATCTGCGTGCGGCCAGGCGCGCCGAACAAGGCCGCCTCCGGCTTCTTCTCCAACATCATCCGCGAGCCGCTCAACGGCCAGGACGCCGTGCTGCCGGTCTCCGACCAGGTCCGCCACTGGCACGCCTCGCCGCGCTCGGCCGTCGGCTTCCTCGTCCATGCCGCGACGATGGATACCAATGCGATCGGCCCGCGCCGCGCCCTGACCATGCCCGGCTATTCCGCCACCGTCGCCGAGCAGATCGAGGCTTTGCGCAAGGTCGCCGGCGAGAACGTGGTCAAGCGCATCAAGCGCGTGCCCGATCCCGTGATCGACGCCATCGTCGCCGGCTGGCCGCGCAATTTCGATGCGAAGCGCGCCCCTGCGCTCGGCTTCAAGGCGGAATCGAGCTTCGAGGAGATCATCCGCGCCCATATCGACGACGAGCTCGGCGGGACGTTCGTCGCGTGATCGCGTAAGCGCGATACAACTCCACCGTCATGCTCGCCCTTGCGGCGAGCATCCACGTCTTGAACACCGCATTGCAGGAAGGAAGACGTGGGTGGTCGGGACAAGCCCGACCATGACGGAGAAGGCGTCGATCCGAAACGCGGCTCGCTTTAGGGTAGCTTCTTCAGCATCAGCGGCGCGCCGACCGCCGGATCCTTGCGCCACTGCCCGCCCTCGAAGACCAACTCGATCTTGTGGCCCTTACGGGCGATCAATTCGAGCCGGCCCGCCTCATAGCGCCAGGCGATAGGCGAAAAGATCGTCAGCCCGGTATCGGGGCAGAGCCCATCGAAGCTCGTCGTGAAGGCGCCGGCATTGCCGGAGGGGCTGGTCGAGAGCACGAGCTTGCAGATGTCGCGCCCCGCCTGCCGCATCACCGCATAACGGCCGGGTACACTCCCCGCCGCTGGTGCGGTTGCCGGATCGACCGCCGTCGGGCGTGCTGCTGCCGTCGCCGCGAGCTCCGCTCGGCCCGGCGTCGGACGCTGTGCCGCTCGCACATACCCCGCCGGATCGAGCCCATATTGTGCGCCGTCGCCGCCCTTTCCCCGGCGCCCGGGATCGGCCTTCTCCTCGAAGGAGACGACGGCTTTCCCCGCGCCATCGAGCAGGCGCGGCGCGCCGCCCGACACATCCCAGGCAACGACATCGTCCAGGATCGGCAGGGCCCGCCTGCAGGTCGCCGGGAAGCGTACCTGCCGGCCTTTTCCCGCGGCCTCGGCGCCGAAGGTCACGGTACATTTTCGCGACGCGCCGAGTTTCTCGATGTCCCAGGCACCGATGAACGGCTTCAGCGCCTCGGGCGCCTGTTCGGCGCCCCGCGGAAGCGGCACCGTCTGCGCTCCGGCCGGCAAAATCGGCAGCAGCGCCAGAACGGCGACCGCTGCGCCTTGCCGCATCCGGCTCATTCCCATCGTGATCAGGCTTTTTTCCATGGCGTCTCGACAACCGGCGTCAAAGGACCCTTGCCATCGAACCATGAAACCAGATTGTCGACCAGAAGCTGGCCCATCTGTTCGCGCGTGTGCACCGATGCCGAACCGACATGCGGCAGCAGCACGACATGATCCATCGCGATCAGCTCGGCCGGCACGCGCGGCTCATCCTCGAAGACGTCGAGGCCGGCGGAGAGGATCGTCTTGGACTTCAGCGCCTCGATCAGCGCCTGCTCGTCGACCACCGTGCCGCGGCCGACATTGACGACGATGCCGTTCGTCCCGAGTGCCTTCAGCACCTCGGCATTGATGATGTGATAGGTCGAATCGCCGCCCGGTGCGACCGAGACTAGCGTGTCGACATCCCCGGCCATCTCGACCAGCGAAGGATAATAGCGGTAGGCGACATCGGCCTGGCGCGAGCGGCCGTGATAGGCGATCGGCACGTCGAAGGCTTCGAGCCGGCGCGCCACGGCCTTGCCGATCCGGCCGAGGCCGACGATGCCGATCTTGCGCTTGCGCAGCGAGGTGGTGAGCGGATAGGCGCCCTGCAGCCACTTGCCGGCGCGCAGATAGCGGTCGACCTGCGGCAACTGGCGCACGGTCGAGAGCAGGAGGCCGATGGCGAGATCGGCGACCTCATCGGTCAGCACATCAGGCGTATTGGTGACGATGAGGCCGCGCTTGCCGGCGGCCTTGGCATCGACATTGTCGTAACCGACGCCGAAATTCGAGACGACTTCCAGCTTGGGAAGCGCATCGAACAGCGCGTCGTCGATGCGCACATGCGCCCCGCCGCCGGCGACGCCACGGACGCGATCCTTCACGGCGGCCAGCGCCGCCGGGCGATCCTGCTCCTTCCAGAGTTCGTGCACGGTGAAGCGCGCCTTCAGCTGGTCGGCGGCATAGGCCATCAGCGGCCCGGTCATGATGATCTCGATCTTGTTCTGCGCGGTCATGGCCCTGCTTTCGTGGAACGCCTGCTGGCTTGATTTCAAATTCTTAAAACGATTAAATCAACCTAGCTGCTCAAGCGCCGACAGGGAATTCCCGGGTGCGCAAGCAGGGGCTGCTTGTGGAGCCGGTTATGACATCCCGGCTCGGCTGTCGATTCAGCCCGATATAGTATGACTTAATCACGCGCTTTTCGCCGCTTCCGCCTGCGCTCGCGCCGCGAGCAGACCCAAAGTGCTGTTCAGACTGTCGATCACCAGCCCGCTCATCCGCGCTGCGGCGAGGTCGCCATCGCGCTGCACGATCGCATCGAGAACGCGCTCGTGATCGATCAATGAAGCCGTGAAGAAGAACTGGTCGTCCGGAGCCTTGAGAAACAGCGACCACTGGATCGTCGCGCAGACGGCAGGCGCGAGGCATTGCAGCGGAGGGTTGCGGGTGGCCGCGAAGATCGCCTCGTGGAAGGCGAGATCGGCATTGACGGTCGGCTCGGCATAGGGCGGGTTCTCGGCCATGCCGCGAAAGGCCGCCTCGATCCGGCGCAGGTCGGCAGCCTCGCGCCGCTGCGCCGCCAGCCGTGCTGCGCTCGGCTCGACGAAAAGCCGAAGCTCGAACAGATCTCGGATGAATTTCTCATTCGGGTCGGCCTTGAAATGCCAGGCCAGCACATCCGGGTCGAGCAGGTTCCAGGCTTCTCGCGGCGCCACCCGCGTACCACTTTTCGGCTTGGCCTCGACCAACCCCTTGCCGCTCAGGAACTTGACCGCCTCGCGATAGGCAGTACGGGAGACCGAAATCTCGTCCTTCAGATCGTCCTCGTTTGGCAGCAATGCGCCGGCCGGCGACGCTCCGGTGATGATCGCGACCGCGAGCCTCTGCGCTACCTGGCCGAAGAGTCGGTCTGGATTGAGCCTCGTCGCGCGTGCATGGACATGGAGCTGCATCGAACCGCGCTTTTTCCTCCGTGATCGGCGGCTTCGGAGAGGTCATCCCGCGGCCTGCCCGGCGCTTGACACGCCCGTTTCTATCGTATGACTTTATCCGGGAACGAGGTTGACGCAACAGGCAGCTCGCCTGGATTGCGTGACCTCGTATCGATCGGTCGTCAGAAACCGATATCTGCAGCGCCGCCGGCGGGGATTGTGTCAGGCACCCCGGGGCAAACCAAAGTGCGGGAGAAACAACCAAGATGGCATCCGTCCAGATCGCCGACGTGCGCAAGGCCTATGGCTCGACGCAGGTCATCCACGGCGTCGACATCGACATCAACGATGGCGAGTTCGTCATTCTCGTCGGCCCCTCGGGCTGCGGAAAATCGACCCTGCTGCGCATGATCGCCGGCCTCGAGAACATCTCGGGCGGCGAGATCCGGATCGGCCCGCGCGTCGTCAACGACGTGCCGCCGAAAGAGCGCGACATCGCCATGGTGTTCCAGAACTATGCGCTCTATCCGCATATGACGGTGGCCGACAACATGGCCTTCTCGATGAAGCTGCGGAAGGCGCCGAAAGCCGAGATCGACGAGCGCGTCAGCAAGGCCGCCGGCATTCTCGGCCTCACCAATCTGCTCGACCGCTTTCCGCGCCAGCTTTCGGGCGGCCAGCGGCAGCGCGTCGCGATGGGCCGCGCCATCGTGCGCGATCCGCAGGTCTTCCTGTTCGACGAACCGCTCTCGAACCTCGACGCCAAGCTGCGCGTGCAGATGCGCACCGAGATCAAGGAACTGCACCAGCGCCTCAAGACCACCACGGTCTACGTCACCCACGACCAGATCGAGGCCATGACCATGGCCGACAAGATCGTCGTGATGCATGACGGCATCGTCGAGCAGATGGGCGCGCCGCTCGATCTTTACGACAACCCCGCCAACCTCTTCGTCGCCGCCTTCATCGGCTCGCCGTCGATGAACCTGCTGAAGGGCACGATCCGCGCCAACGGCTTCGAGACCGAAGGTGGCGTGATCTGGCCGATCGGCAAGCACCCCACCGATTCGAACGACCGGGCAGCCGTGCTCGGCATCCGCCCCGAACATCTCATTCTCGACCCCGCCGGCCTGCCGGCCGAGGTCGTGGTCATCGAGCCGATGGGTTCGGAAACGCAGGTCGTCGTCCGCTGCGGCGGCCAGGACCTGACCTGCATCTTCCGCGAGCGCATCACCGCCAGGCCCGGCGAAACCATCAATATCCGGCCCGATACCTCGGTGACCCATCTCTTCGACGCCGCGACGAGCAAGCGTATCTGAACTCCCGCGGAGGGCCGCACGGGGAACACCCCGGCGGCCCGGCACCCGTACTGCCTACAATATCCGACGAGGCTCCCATGCAGGGCCTCGCGACAACCCGGAGGAGACAAGCGATGAGCATTTCCAGACGTGACGTATTGATTGGCGGCGCGGGTCTCGCCGCCGGCGCCACCCTTGCCGCACCGTCGATCGCCCAGACCGCCAATATCGAGAAGGGCGCGACGCTGCGCGTGCTGCGTCCGACCAAGTTCGTCGACCCCGACCAGACGATCTTCAACGAGAACACCGAAGCCTTCACCAAGGCGACCGGCGTCCAGGTCCGTGTCGACTATGCCAGCTGGGAGGATCTGCGCCCGCAGACCGCCGTCACCGCCAATACCGGCGCCGGCCCCGACGTCGTCGTCGGCTGGGCCGACGATCCGCACATCTTCGCCGACAAGCTGATCGACCTGACACAGGTCGCCGAAGATCTCGGCAAGAAATATGGTGGCTGGTACCCTGTCGCCGAGAAATACGGCAAGAAGGACAAGACCAATACCTGGATCTCGATCCCGATGGGCGGCTCCGGCGGCCCGGCGGTCTATCGCGAATCCTGGGTCAAGGAAGCGGGCTTCGACAAGTTCCCGACCGATCATGCCGGCTTCCTAGACCTCTGCCGCAAGCTCAAGGCCAAGGGCCATCCGCCCGGCTTCGCTCTGGGCAACGCCGTCGGCGACGGCAACTCGTTCTGCAACTGGCTGGTCTGGTCGCATGGCGGCTACATGGTCGACGAGAACAACAAGGTCGCGATCAACAGCAAGGAGACGATCGAGGCGTTGAAATACGCCAAGGCGCTCTACGAGACCTTCATCCCCGGCACGCTGTCCTGGCTCGACATCAGCAACAACAAGGCGCTGACCGCCGGTGAAATCGGCCTGACCCAGAACGGCGTCTCGCTCTATTTCTCGATCAAGAACTCGAAGGACGAGAAGACCGCGGAGATCGGCAAGGATCTCAACCATGCACCGATGCCGGTCGGCGCCGGTGTCGGGCGGCCGACCGAGACGGCGCTGGTGATCAACGCCATGGTGTTCAAGCACACCAAGTTCCCGAACGCGGCCAAGGAATACCTCCGCTTCATGATGGAGAAAGAACAGTACGACAAGTGGCTGACCGGCTGCTTCGGCTACTGGACGCAGCCGCTGAAGGGCTATGCGAAGAGCAAGGTCTGGGAAGGCGATCCCAAGATCCTGGTCTACCGCGACACCTGGGAGCGGGCTCTCTGGAGCGGCTACAAGGGCGCGATCACCGAGGCTGCCGGCACCGTCAACGCCGAATATGTCATGGTCCAGATGGTCGCTTCCGTCTGCGCCGGCCAGGCGACGCCCGAGCAGGCGGCCGCTGAAGCCGAGCGCCGCGCCAAGCGCTACTACCGCACCTGATCCGTAGACACCGCGCCGCCGGTTTGTCCGGCGGCGCGGCTCCATCACGGGATAAAGCGCCATGACGATTGCGGCGGAGGCCCGGCCCAGACCCCAGCTCGAACAGAGCTGGCTGGTCAGGCTGTTCGACTACAAGCCATTCCTGATCTTCATCTGCCTGCTGCCGGCACTCGGCCTGCTTTTGGTCTTCCTGAGCTATCCGCTCGGCCTCGGCGTCTGGCTCGCCTTCACCGATACGCGCATCGGTCGCAGCGGCATCTTCATCGGCTTCGAGAATTTCGAGTCGCTCTGGCACGACCCGGTCTTCATGACCTCGGTCTGGAACACGCTGCTCTATACGGGCGTCGCGACGGTCGGAAAATTCGGGCTCGGCCTCTGGCTCGCACTCCTGCTCAACAACCACCTGCCGTTCAAGTCGCTGCTGCGCGCGCTGATCCTGGTGCCATGGATCGTGCCGACCGTGCTCTCGGCGATCGCCTTCTGGTGGATCTATGATCCGCAGTTCTCGATCATCTCTTATGTGCTGGTCGACGTGCTGGGCTGGCGCGACACCTATATCGACTTCCTCGGCTCGCCCTGGCCGGCGCGCTGGTCGCTGATCGCCGCCAATGTCTGGCGCGGCATCCCCTTCGTTGCGATCTCGCTGCTCGCCGGTCTGCAGACAATCTCGCCGACGCTCTACGAAGCGGCGATGCTCGACGGCGCCAATGCCTGGCAGCGCTTCCGGCATGTCACCCTGCCGATGCTGATGCCGATCCTGGCGATCGTGCTGACCTTCTCGGTGCTGTTCACCTTCACCGACTTCCAGCTGGTCTATGCCATCACTCGCGGCGGCCCGATCAACTCGACCCATCTGATGGCCACCCTCGCCTTCCAGCGCGGCATCCCCGGCGGCCAGCTCGGCGAGGGCGCGGCGATCGCGGTGGCGATGATCCCCTTCCTCGTGATGGCGACGCTGTTCAGCTACTTCGCGCTCGCCCGCCGCAAATGGCAGCAGGGAGAAGACAATGACTGACCAGGCTGCCCCTGCCCCGCGCCCGCATCTCGTCGACGAGGAGCGGACCGGAGTGATCGACTGGTCCTCGGGACCACGCCGCTTCATCACGCTCTATCTGCCGCTCTCGCTCTTCGTGATCGTGCTGCTCTTTCCGTTCTACTGGATGGCGATCACGGCGATCAAACCGAATGGCGAATTGCTCGACTACAAGAACAACAACCCGTTCTGGGTGAAGTCGCCGACGCTGGACAACATCAACAAGCTGCTGTTCCAGACCGACTACCCGCAATGGCTGCTGACGACGATGACGGTCGCGACCGTCGCGACGGCGCTTTCGCTCTTCGCCAGCGTGCTCGCCGCCTATGCGATCCAGCGCCTGAAGTTCAAGGGCTCGCAATATGTCGGCCTCGCCATCTACCTGGCCTATCTTGTGCCGCCCTCGATCCTGTTCATCCCGCTGGCGACACTGATCTTCCAGTTCGGGCTGTACGACTCGCAGCTCGCGCTGATCCTGACCTACCCGACCTTCCTGATCCCGTTCTGCACCTGGCTCCTGATCGGCTACTTCAAGTCGATCCCCTACGAGCTCGAGGAATGCGCCATGATCGACGGCGCGACCCGTCTGCAGACACTCTGGAAGATCACCCTGCCACTGGCGCTGCCCGGGCTGATCTCGGCCGGCATCTTCGCCTTCACGCTGTCCTGGAACGAGTTCATCTACGCGCTCGCCTTCATCCAGTCGGCCGAGAAAAAAACCGTGCCGGTCGCGGTGCTGACCCAGCTGGTCGAGGGCGACGTCTACCATTGGGGTTCGCTGATGGCCGGCGCGCTGCTCGGCTCGATCCCGGTCGCGATCCTCTATTCGTTCTTCGTCGACTACTACGTCGCCTCGATGACGGGTGCGGTAAAGGAGTAACTCCCGGCGGGCGGCTGGGCCGCCCGCCTTCCAACCAAGGCAAATATCCGTGACTTCCATCGCCTTCGTCGGTCTCGGCGCCATGGGCGCGCCGATGGCCGAGAATCTCGTCAAACGCCAGTTCCGCGTCACCGGTTTCGATATGCGCGAGAGTGCTCGCGCCGCGCTCATAGCGGCCGGCGGCCAGGCCGCCGAAAGCGCCGCCGCAGCGGCTGAAGGAGCCGAGACGCTCGTCCTGATGGTGGTGAACGCCGCACAGGCCCGCTCGGTCCTGTTCGAGGCCAGTGCGCTCGATGCGCTGGCTCCGGGCGCCACCGTCATCCTGATGGCGACCTGCCCGCCCGGCGAGATCGAGGCCATCGCCGACGCCGTGACGAAGACCGGCCGGCATTTCGTCGATGCGCCGGTCTCGGGCGGCGTGAAGGGCGCGCAGGGCGGCACGCTGACCATCATGGTCGGTACCCCCACGGAGAGCTTCGCCAAGGCCAAGCCCGTGCTCGACGCCATGGGCGACAAGGTCTTCCATGTCGGCGAGAAACCGGGTCAGGGTGCGACGGTGAAGACCGTCAACCAGCTTCTCTGCGGCGTCCATATCGCGGTCGCGGCAGAGGCGCTCTCGCTGGCGCAGAAGGCCGGCATCGACGGCACCCTGCTGTTCGAGATCATGGGCGGCTCGGCCGCCTCGTCCTGGATGCTGAGGGATCGCGGCCCGCGCATGCTCGAAGACGAGCCGCCGGTCGCCAGCGCCGTCGACATCTTCGTCAAGGACCTCGGCATCGTTCTCGATGCCGGCCGCGCCGCCAAGGCGGCCCTGCCGCTCGCCGCGGCCGCGCACCAGATGTTCCTCGCCGCCTCGGGCCTCGGCCATGGCGGGCGCGACGACTCGCATGTGGTGCGCGCCTATCGGGCGCTTAACCGCAAGCCGGACAATGATGCCTGAGCCAAAGCATTTTCGAGCGAAGTGGGCACCGGTTCGCGTGAAGAAAATGCGTCAAAACAAAAGTCCGGGACATCTCCGTGCTTCGGAGAAGCCCGGACATGTCCCAGCCTCAATGCCGCGCCTTCGGCGGCGCCGTCGTCCCGCGCACGACCAGCTCCGGCGTCAGCAGCGCACGCTCCGGCGGCGCCGACGGGTCGGCGATCCGGCGGAGCAGCATCTCTGCCGACTTGCGCCCCATATCGTCCTGGAAGTTCTTCAGCGTCGTCAGGGCCGGGTACCATTGCGACGCTTCCTGGACATCGTCGCAGCCGATGATCGAGAAGTCCGCGCCGGCCTCCATTCCGCGATGGCGCAGGCCGAGCATCGCGCCGAAGGCGGTGAGATCGTTGAAGCAGACCGCGGCGGTCGGCGGGTTTGCGGCGTCGAGCACCTTCTGGACGCCCTTCAGCCCGTTCTCGCGCGTGCCATAGGCCGAGTAGACGATCGAAGGATCGAGCGGCAGGCCGTGCTTGGCCAGCGTCTCGCAATAGCCGCGATAGCGGTTGCGACCGGTCGAGATCAGCGGGCTTTCGCCAAGGAAGGCGATGCGGCGATGGCCGAGGCCGAGCAGATGCTCGACCGCGAGCACGGTGCCATGCCGGTCGTCCGAGCCGACGAAGTCGAGCCCGATGCCGGGAATCTCGCGCGAGAGCTGCACCAGCGGCACCTGTGCCGCCATCAGATGCTGCAGCGTCTCGGCCGTGGTGCCGCCGGCCGGGCAGATGATCATGCCGTCGGGGCGATATTCCTTGAGCGTGTTGAGGACGCGGTCCTGCCGCTCGAGATTCTCGGCATAGGTGCCGAGCAGGATCGAGCGACCATGCGCCGTCGCCGTCTCCTCGATCGCAGCAAGCAACTCGGCGAAATACGGGTTGGTGATGTCGTGGAAGCCGACGCCGAGGATATTGGTCCGGTCGGTGCGCAACGATGCCGCGCTGCGGTTGTAGCTGTAGCCCATTTCTCGGGCGATCTGCTGTACGCGCAGGCGCGTGCCGTCGGCCACCAGTGGGCTCTCGCGCAAAGCGAGCGAGACTGTCGCAGTCGAGACCTCCAGCCGATCGGCGATGATCTGCAAGGTAACGCGGCCCCGGCCACCGGGTCTTACACCCGCCTTCCCTGCCCCCGAGGGATCGCGCGAGTGTCCATCATTCGCCATCAATCGCTTCTCCTGAAGCCTCGAAGCCGATGCATTCAACCAGTTCTTGGCCAAATCGTTCCGCATTGCCTTTTTCCATCTCATAGAATTCGGAGAAACTGAAGATGAGCGCGACTAAAGAATCGATCGGCTTCATCGGTGTCGGTTACATGGGCCAGGGCATGGCGAGCTGTATTCTCGCCAGAGGCTTCCCTCTCACCGTCATGGGCCATCGCAACCGCAAGCCGGTCGAGGAATTGAAGGCGGCGGGCGCCGCGGAAGCCGCCACGCCCAGGGAGCTCGCCGGGAAGGCCAGCATCATCTTCCTCTGCGTCACCGGATCGCCGCAGGTCGAGCAGGTCGTCAACGGCCCCGACGGCATCGCCGCCGGCGCCAGGCCCGGCACGATCATCGTCGACTGCTCGACCTCCGACCCGGTCTCCACGATCGCTCTGGCGGAACGGCTCTCTGCCATCGGCCTGCACCTCTGCGACGCCCCGCTGGGTGGAACCCCCGCCCAGGCGAAGCTCGGTCAACTCTCGACGATGATTGGCGCCGACAGCGCGGTTTTCGAGCGCATCCGCCCGGTCTGCGAGGCCTGGGCCCAGAAGATCGTCCATCTCGGCCCGGTCGGCGACGGGCACAAGATGAAGCTGCTCAACAACTTCCTCTCGCTCGGCTACGGCGCGATCTATGCCGAGGCGCTCACTCTGGCGCAGAAGGTCGGCATCTCCCCGCAGACCTTCGACAGCGTCATCACGGGCGGGCGCATGGAATGCGGCTTCTACCAGACCTTCATGAAGTACGTGCTGGAGCGCGACCGCGACGCCCACAAGTTCACGCTCTCCAACGCCCTCAAGGACGTCCGCTATCTGGAGAGCCTGGCCAACGCCGCCGGCGTCCCCAACCCGGTCGGCGGCGCGGTCAAGAACGTCTATGCGGCGGCCGTCGCGAGCGGCAAGGGCGAGGACTATGTGCCGATGCTCTCTGACTTCGTCGCCGCCCAGAGCAAGGTCACGCTCGGCTGACACCCGTGCGCGTTCCATAGCAAGACACGCCCGGACCACAACTGTGCCGAACGGGGCCGCCGATAGCCAGTTGCGGTGCAAAACCGTCATCATGGCCTCCATCCACGGGTGGAGGCTTCAAGAGCGGTGCCAGCCGAGCCGGATCAATCGAGCCGGGCCGAGCCCTCGGGCACATGCCGGATGCGCTCGCGATAGAGCAGGTAGAGCCCCGACGCGATCACGATCGCGGCGCCGATGAAGGTGAAACGGTCAGGGATCTGGCCGAAGACGAACCAGCCGAGCAGGATCATCCAGACGATCTGGGAATAGATGAACGGCGCCAGGATCGTCGCCGGCGCGCGCTGATGCGCCAGGATCAGGAGCCAGTGGCCAAGCGCGCCAAAGAAGCCGGTGCCGCACATCAAGAGCCAGCTCTGCCAGTCCGCCGGCCATAACCAGTACAGCGGCAGCAACGGCAGCATGATTACCACCCCGCCGATGCCGGAATAGAACATCGTCGTCTGTGGCGAGTCGCTCGAGGCCAGCATGCGCGTCGACAGGCTGTAGAAGGCATAGCAGAAGCAGCCGCAGACGCTGAGCAAGGCCGCTGGATGCAGGCCGCCCAGTCCCGGCCGCGTCACCACCAGCACGCCGAGGAAGCCGACGCCGATCGCGATCAGCCGGCGCGGCCCGGCCCACTCTCCGAGCAATGGCCCGGCCAGCAGCGCGACCAGCAGCGGCGCAGCGAACATGATCGAGACGGTTTCGGCGAGCTGCAGATATTGCAGCGCCACGAAGTTGAGCGCGGTCGAGCCGAGCAGCAGCAATGAGCGAAAGCCCTGCAGCCAGGGCCGCTTGGTCCGGGTAATGCCGGGATGGCTCCAGGGATTGAGCAGGAGCGAGACCAGGGCGACACTGATCACGTAGCGCGCCAGTACGACCTGCATAGGGTGCATCGTCCCGCCCAGCCATTTTGCGCAGCTGTCGAGCAGGGAAAAGCAGATGATCGCCCCGCTCATCAGGGCGATGGCAGTCAGGCGTGTCCGGCGCGTATCCGGAAGCGGAGCGGGAGCGGCCGACAAGGCTGAGCGTCTCGTCATGCTCTGGAGGAATGACGAGACATCAATGAACCGATTTAAGGCTTGAAACCAGCCTTCCAGCGCATGCGAGTCATGCTGCCGACGCGCCTGATCTCAGGCGGCGTCTTCGGCCTCGTCATCGACCTCGTCGACGTCGGCGCCAGCCTTGGACAGTCCCTTCGACGCCTTGCGCAGCAACTTGCGCAATTGCTTGCGCTCCTTGGCGTCGAGCTTTTCGAGCAGCTCTTCCTCGACCTGGTTCCAGACCGCATCGAGCGCGGCCGCGGTCTTGTGGCCGTTCTCGGTCAGCGCCACCTGCACCAACCGGCCATCGCGGCCGCCGCCCTCGCGGGTGACGAGGCCCTGCAAGGAGAGCCGGCCGATGGTCTTGGAAACAGTTGGCGGCTTGACCCGCAAAAGGGTCGCAAGCTCGCCCATCGTCATCGGCGCGCCCTGCAAGGATTTCAGCGCTTGTTCCTGGCCCGGGAAGAGCCCGAGCGCGTTGAGGCGCTCGCCCATCCGTGCCCTGTGAAGCCGCGCCGTTACGAGCAGGGCACGGCCGACGCTTTTTTCGAGGGACTTGGTCATGAGCCGGCCCTTGGAAAAGGTTGCGGATACTTTTCGCCGGCTGTGCAATCGCCCGCCTTCATGACAGGCCGATGACAATTGTCAGACAGGCTTTTGAATCCGTGCGATTTCCTGTTCAACCCTGACGAGAAAGGCTGCCCGGCTCTGCGGCGTCGAGCGATTCATGTCGTAGTGCGCCAGGTAAGAGACCTGCGCCGCCGGATGGCACACGGCCCGCAATCCACGCTTGATCTGCCGACGCGGCGGATCGCCCATCAGGAAGGTGCGCCAGCGCGAGCCGCCATAGGTCGTCACCGTCGTCAGCCGGCGAATATTCCAGAGATTAGGACGGATCGAGCCGTCGACCAGCTTGAACGAGACACCTGGCAGGAAGACGCGATCGAAATAGCCCTTCATGATCGCCGGATAGCCATAATTCCAGACCGGGAAGCACAGGAACAGCGCCTCAGCCCCCAACAGGCGCTCGACATAGCCGGCTACTGAATTTCGGTTACTGGAAAGATCATGATAGCCGACGCGCTCCTCGCGGCTCAGCACCGGATCGAAGCCCTCGGCATAGAGATCGCAATCGTCGACTTCGTGCCCGGCGCAGCGCAGTGCCGAGACGAGCGTCTCATGCACCGCCGCCCCGAAGCTCTTGGGATCGGGATGGGCATAGAGGACGAGTGCGCGCATCGCTGAGCTCAGGCGCCGACGCCGGCTTCGCCGAGCGCCTTAAACAGGAAGGTCTTGCCCGAGCGGTAGTCGTAGTTCGGGTCTTCCCAGGCGATCATCTTGCCGGGGTTGAGCAGCCCCTGCGGATCGGCCTCGCGCTTGAAGGCGAGCTGAACCTCGTCGGTCTGCTTCATCCCGCCCTCTTCCAGCGTGTAGCGATGCGGGTTGAAGATCGGCGCGCCCATCTCCTCATGGATCGCCATGATCTCCTCCAGCCGCTCCTCGCTGGTGAAGCGCACCAGCGGCAGGCCGAAGCAGGTGATCTTGCCGTCGAAGCGGACGAATTCGAGATGGCAGGTGACCTCGTCCCCGAAGCGGGTATGGATCTTGTCGACCAGCTCGACCTGGTTGGGGAACGGATAGAGCACCTGCAGATAGGTGATCGAGGGATCGACGCGCAGAGCCCGCAGGGTGGTGTGGTTCCAGCCGAGCTCGAAGGTCGGTGGCAGGCCCTTGGCCTCCTCCGCCGTCAGTCTGTCGGAGCGCATCAGCAATTGCGAGCCGCCGAAGCGGCGGGCGAAGGCGAGCATCGATTCGACCGCGAAATCGGCGACCATCACCATCACGCAATGGCTGTCGCGCGGCAGGAACTTCCGGTGGCGCAGGAAATAGTCGTGCGGCGCGGGCGCGGCGACCACAGCGAGGTTCTTCAGCGCCAGCCCATCCTGCTCGCCGAGCGCATTGGCGAATTCGGCGGCGGCGCGCAAATCGCCAAAACCGAGGATGACGTCGACCCACGCATAGGCCGGGCCGAGCGGCATCTCGACCTCAGTGATGATACCGTTGGTGCCGTAGGCATGGGCGACCTTGTGCAGGTCCTCGCCCTGGAGCTCGAGGATACGCGGCGTGCCCTCCATCGTCGCGACGCGCAGCGAGATGATGTTGCCCCAGTCGCGCAGGCCGCCCCATTTGATCGAGCCGACGCCGCCCGAGCCGCCGGCGATGAAGCCGCCGACCGAAGCGGTGTGATAGGTCGACGGATGCAACCTGATCTCCTGACGCGAATGAGCCCGCGTCTCCTGGTCGATCTTGGCCAGCACGGCGCCGGGCTCGGCGACATAGCGCCCGGCCTCGATGCTCGTCACCTTGTTGAAACCGGAAAGGTCGAGAACGACGCCGCCCGAGAGCGGCATGGCCTGGCCGTAATTGCCGGTGCCGGTGCCGCGCGGTGTCACCGGGATGCCGAGCGCATGCGCCGCCGAGAGCGTCTCCAGCACCTGCGCCTCGCTGGTCGGCGAGACGATAATGTCGGCGACGACATGGTCGAGCTGGCGCTTCAGCTTCGGCGAGTACCAGAAGAAGTCGCGGCTCTTCTGCTTGACCAGCGCCGGATTGTCCTCGGTGCGGATGCCGTTCAGGCGGCGCTTCAGGGCGTCGATATCGTAGCGTGCGGTCATGCGGAGCGGCTCATGAGGTGATCGAGTTCGCGGTAATCGGGCAAGATGCGGTCGATGGTGCGGCCATCGACCAGAACGGTCCGGTCGGCCTGCGGCCGGGCGAAGAATTCGGTCCAGTCGCGGGCGCGGGTTAGGATCAGGTCGGCAGGGCCGCCAGGCACGAGACGGCCAGCACTGGAAAGCCCCATCAGCTCGGCCGGCGTCGTCGCAACCGCCCTCGCCCAGTCCCGGTCGGAATGGTCGAGCTGGAGGATGCGGGTGCCCTCGCGCAGCGTCTCGACGAGGTCGAGATCGCCATAGGCGTAGAACGGGTCGCGGGTGTTGTCGGAGGCGATCGCCACCGGCACGCCGGCCGCCTTGAGCTCGTGCAGCGCCGTGACACCGCGCCAACGCGGCGTGCGACCGCGCTGGCGGTCTTGCAGATACATGTTGCACATCGGCAGCGAGACCACGGCGATGCCGGCTTCGCGCACCTTCCCGATGATCCGCGCCTCGTCCTGCGGCTGCTGCAGCGAGAGCGAGCAGCAATGCCCGGCCAGGATCCTGCCCTCGAAGCGATAACGCAGCGCCGCATCGGCGATGTGCTCGAGCGAGCGCGCCGCCGGGTCGTTGGTCTCGTCGACATGGAAGTCGAGATCGAAGCCATGCTCGATCGCGGTCCGGAACAGTGTGTCGAGCGCGGCGTCGAGCTCCGGCACCATATAGGTTACGGCCCCGAGCAGCCTGTCGCCATGATCGGTCACGGCCTGCGTGATCGCCTGCATATGCGCGGGGTCGGCGACCGCATCGATGCCGAACAAGGGCGAAGCCTGCAGCGCGATCCGCCCGGCCCATTCCGCGCGCAGTTCGGCATAGACTGGCCAGGAGATGCCGATCTGCTTGCCGAGCGAGTCAAGATGGGTGCGGATCGCCGCTGTGCCATGGGCATAGGCGCAGCGCAGGCCGAATTCCATGCGTGCCCGCACGTCGCCAGCCGACCAGTTCGCCTCGCGATCGGCCGCGACCGCGCTGAGCGCGCCCATGAAGCTGCCGTCGGGATTGGGCCGGCGCGGCCAGATATGGCCCTTGTCGAGATGGGTATGAACGTCAACCAGCCGCGGCAGCACGATACCGCCGTCGAGGTCGAGCTCGGGCGTGCCATTGAGGGCCAGTGTGCCCGCCGGCAGGATCGAGATGATGGCGCCGTCCGCGACGGCAATGTCGAGTAGCGCCAGGCCGTCGCGGTCACTCGCCAGGCTGCCGGCCTCGACCAGGCAGGCGGGCGCCCTGGCATTGCGCAGCACATAGCTGCCGGAGGCCGGGATTGCCGCAAAACCGGTGGTCACGTCGCTGTCTCTCCTACCGGCCGCTGCTGCACCTTGGTCGATACAGGCCGACTCGGACGAGAACAAGCAAGCGCGACGCAGATCGGCAAGGCGGCGTCGCATCCATACTTGCCGCCCGCCCGGTGATCGCGCATGAGGACCGCTCGAATGCGCAGGACGGAGCTGGTCATGACGGCACGCATCATCGACGGCAAGGCGGCGGCAGCGGAGCTGCGCGCCGAGATCGGCCGCGAGGTCACAGCGCTCAAGGCGGCCGGCAAGCCGGTACCTGGCCTCCATGTCGTCCTCGTCGGCGAAGACCCGGCCAGCAAGGTCTATGTCGCCTCCAAGGAGAAGCTCGCGGCCGAGATCGGGATGAACTCGGTCGCTCACCGCCTGCCGGCCGAGACCACGGAAGCGACGCTGCTCGCCAAGATCGCCGAGCTCAACGCCGATGACAGCGTCGACGGCATCCTCGTCCAGCTGCCGCTGCCCAAGCATATCGACACTGGCCGGATCATCGATGCGATCGACCCGGCCAAGGATGTCGACGGCCTCCATCCGATCAATGCCGGTCTGCTCGCCGGCGGCAAGAACGGCCTCGTGCCTTGCACGCCGCTCGGCTGCATGCTGCTGCTGAAGCAGGCGCTGCCGTCGCTGTCGGGGCTGGAGGCAGTCGTCATCGGCCGCTCGGAGCTCGTCGGCCGGCCGGTCGCACAGCTTCTGCTTCAGGCCGACTGCACCGTGACGATCGCCCATTCGCGCACACGCGACCTGCCGGCCGTGGTGAAGCGCGCCGACATCGTCGTCGCGGCGGTGGGCCGGCCGCGCATGGTCAAGGGCGACTGGATCAAGCCGGGCGCCACGGTGATCGACGTCGGCATCAACCGCATGCCTGACGGCAAGCTCGCCGGCGATGTCGACTATGCCGAGGCGACTGAGGTTGCCGGCGCGATCACGCCGGTCCCCGGCGGCGTCGGCCCGATGACGATCGCCTGCCTGCTGCGCAATACGCTGACCGCTTATCGCGCCCGGCGGGGCTGAGCCCAGGGCGTCGCGCGAGCACGACGCCGCTCAAGTTCGTTATGCTCGCCCTTGTGGCGAGCATCCACGTCTTGAACACCGCTTTTAGGCTAGCGAAGCAAAGACGTAGATGGTCGGGACAAGCCCGACCATGACGCGTAGCGGCAGCGATAACGGCTCCGATCACATATGGATCGGACGCTTGTCGACGGCGAGTGCCGCTTCCTTGACCGCCTCGGCCAGCGTCGGATGGGCGTGGCAGGTGCGGGCGAGGTCCTCGGCCGAGCCGCCGAACTCCATCAGCACCGTCACCTCGGCGATCAGGTCGCCGGCATGCGGGCCGATGATGTGGCAGCCGAGCACGCGGTCAGTCGCCGCGTCGGCCAGGAATTTGACGAAGCCGTCGGTGTGCCGCATCGCCCGCGCCCGGCCATTGGCCGTGAACGGGAACTTGCCGACCTTGTAGGCGACGCCCGCGACCTTCAACTCTTCCTCAGTCTTGCCGATCGCGGCGACCTCGGGGGCGGTGTAGACGATGCCGGGAATGGCGTCGTAGTTCACATGGCCGTGCTTGCCGGCGAGGATCTCGGCGACGGCGACGCCCTCATCCTCGGCCTTGTGCGCCAGCATCGGCCCGCGCACCACGTCGCCGATCGCATAGATGCCCGGCACATTGGTCTGGAAATGATCGTCGATGACGACGCGGCCGCGCTCGGTCGCGACGCCGGCCTTGTCGAGGCCAAGTCCGTCTGTGTTCGGGCGCCGGCCGATCGCGACGAGGACAATGTCGGCGTTCAGCGTCTTGGCTTCGCCGCCGGCGGCAGGCTCGACCGTGACGGTAGCGCCGCCCTTCTTGGCGACATCGACCTTGGTGACCTTCGAGCCGAGATGGAAGGTGAAGCCCTGCTTCTGCAGGATGCGCTGGAACTGCTTGGCGATCTCGTCGTCCATGCCGGGCAGGATTCGGTCTAGGAACTCGACCACCGTGACCTTGGCGCCGAGCCGGGCCCAGACCGAGCCGATCTCGAGCCCGATCACGCCGGCGCCGACCACCAGCAGCTCCTTGGGGACGCCAGAAAGCTCGAGCGCGCCGGTCGAGGTCACCACCGTCTTTTCGTCAGTGGTGACGCCCGGCAGCGCCGCCGATTCCGAGCCGGTGGCAATGACGATGTTCTTGGTCGTGAGCTCCTGCGTCTTGCCGTCCTCGGCGGTGACGACGACCTTGCCGGCGGCAGGAATCGAGGCCGTGCCGTGGAACGGGTCGATCTTGTTCTTCTTCAGCAGGAAGGCGACGCCGTTGACGTTGGCATCGATGGTCTCCTGCTTGTGGACCAGCATCTGCTTCAGATCGAGCTTCGGCTTGCCGACGGTAATGCCGAGACTCGGGAAAGTATGGCTGGCCTCCTCGAACATCTCGGAAGCATGCAGCAGCGCCTTGGAGGGGATGCAGCCGACGTTGAGGCAGGTGCCGCCATGGGTCTTGCGCTTCTCGACCACCGCGACCTTGAGGCCGAGCTGGGCGGCGCGGATGGCGCAGACATAGCCGCCGGGGCCGGTTCCGATGACGACGAGATCGTAGGACATGGTCTCTCTTTCAGTCTGTTTTTATGAGTGTTGCGCCAGCGGCGCGTTGAAGGCCCAGATATGGCCGAAGGGATCGCGCAGCCGCGCATAGCGGGCGCCCCAGAACACGTCGGTTGGTTGCAGGATGACATCGGCGCCGGCCGCCGCTGCCCTGGCGATGGCGGTATCGACATCGGCCGGCTGCGGCAGGTTGATGCTGATCGCGATGCTGGCGCCGCTGCGTGAATTCGGCGCCATGACATCGCCGCCGAACTCGGGGAACTCGTCATGAAGCATCACCTCACTGCCGAAGAGTGCGAGATTGGCGTGCATCACGCGCCTACCGTCCTCGGCCATCGCTTTGAAGCTGCACTGCGCGCCCAAGGCCTTCTCATAGAAGGCGATCGCCTCTTCGCCACCCTTGACGCAGATATGCGCCTGGATCAGTGGCGGGTTGGGTCCGAAAGCCATGCTCCGTCTCCTAGGCGGATCGAACGATCACGTCGGACTGCGTGGGCAACTCCGTCACCCCATCCTATCGATGCGACGGCGCCAACCGCGCGAACATTGCCGGCACCAGGGCCAGGAGCCCGATGATGTCGGCGATCACGACCTTCCTGATAGCAGGGCCATAGTCGCCGACGAGGAGCGCGATCACGATGAAGCTCGCCATGCTCGCACCAGCGACGAGCACGGCCACATCGCGCAGCCCGGGCCGGACAGCGGCCACCAGCAGCAAAATGCCCACGAGACCGAAGAGGACGGCACGGTGCCGCAGCAGGATTTCGAGATCGGGACTGGCGATCTCGAAACCATAGAGCGAGCGCAGCCAGCCGGCCCCGGCTACGCCGATCGTCGGCAAAAGGTTGATGATGCCGGCAACGGCGAGGCCAACGGGGACGAGCTGTGCCGGGATCGCCATCTAGACAGGTCTCAGAGGTCGAGCACGAGGCGCGCCGGGTCCTCGAGGCCTTCCTTGATGCGCACGAGGAAGGTCACCGCTTCCTTGCCGTCGATGATGCGGTGGTCGTAGCTGACCGCGAGATACATCATCGGGCGGATCTCGATCTTGCCGGCGACCACCATCGGCCGCTCCTGGATCTTGTGCATGCCCAGGATCGCCGATTGCGGCGCGTTCAGGATCGGGGTCGACATCAGCGAGCCGTAGACGCCGCCATTCGAGATGGTGAAGGTACCGCCCTGCATCTCCTCGATCTTGAGGGCGCCGTCGCGGGCCTTCTTGCCGAACTCGCCGATCTTCTTCTCGACACCGGCGATGGAGAGCTCGTCGGCATCGCGCACCACCGGCACGACCAGGCCCTTGTCGGTGCCGACGGCGACGCCGATGTGGTAGTAGTTCTTGTAGACGATGTCGGTGCCGTCGATCTCGGCGTTGACCGCCGGGATCTCCTTCAGCGCCTGCACGGCCGCCTTCACGAAGAAGCCCATGAAGCCGAGCTTCACACCGTGCTTCTTCTCGAAGATATCCTTGTACTGGTTGCGCAGCGCCATGACGTTGGTCATGTCCACCTCGTTGAAGGTGGTCAGCATCGCGGCGTTGGTCTGGGCTTCCTTCAGGCGGCGCGCGATGGTCTGGCGCAGCTTGGTCATCTTGACCCGCTCTTCGCGCGAGGCGTCGTCCGGAGCGGACGGGGCGCGGACCTGAACCGGAGCGGCAGGCGCGGCAGCGGCGACGGCCGGGCCGGTCGCGATCGCGGCCAGCATGTCGCCCTTGGTGACGCGGCCGTCCTTGCCGGAGGCGGCGACCTTCGACGGATCGACGCCGCTCTCGGCGGCGAGGCGCGAGACCGCCGGGCCGGAATCGGCGGCCTTGGTCGCAGGCGCGCTGGCGACCGGGGCCGCCGCGGCCGGCTTCGGCGCTTCCTCGGCAGCCTTGGCCGGGGCGGCCGCGGCCTTGCCATCGCCGGCGGCGATCGTGCCGAGCAAAGCGCTGACACCGACCGTCTCGCCCTCCTTGGCGACGATCTCGCCGAGCACGCCGGCCGCCGGCGCGTTGACCTCGAGCGTCACCTTGTCGGTCTCGAGCTCGACCAAAGGCTCGTCCGCCTTCACCGCGTCGCCCGGCTTCTTGAACCACTTGCCGATGGTGGCCTCGGAAACGGATTCGCCGAGGGTCGGAACGCGGATTTCGGTCGCCATGTCAGGCCTCTTCTCGTGTCTTCTAGATCAGGCGTAGGGTCAGACCGCGAAGGTCTCGTCCAGGAAGGCGTTGAGCTGGGCGCTGTGCTTCGACATCAGGCCGGTCGCGGTCGCAGCCGAGGCCGGGCGGCCGACATAGCGCGGCCGCTTCGACTTCGAGCCGGCATGACCCAGCACCCACTCCAGATAGGGCTCGACGAAGGTCCAGGAACCCATATTCTTCGGCTCCTCCTGGCACCAGACGACGTCGGCGCTCTTGAAGCGCGCCAGCTCCTGCGCCAGCGACTTCAGCGGGAACGGATAGAGCTGCTCGACGCGCATCAGGTAGACATCGTCGATGCCGCGCTTCTCGCGCTCCTCCAGCAGGTCGAAATAGACCTTGCCGGTGCAGAGCACGACACGGCGGATCTTCGAATCCTTGACCAGCTTGGTGGTCGACTTGCCACGCTCGGCATCATCATGCAGCACGCGGTGGAAGCTCGAGCCCTCGGCCAGCTCGCTGAGGTCGGAGACGCAGCGCTTGTGGCGCAGCAGCGACTTCGGCGTCATCAGGATCAGCGGCTTGCGGAAGTCGCGCTTCAGCTGGCGGCGCAGGATGTGGAAATAGCTCGCCGGGGTCGAGCAGTTCGCCACCTGCATGTTGTCCTCGGCGCACATCTGCAGGAAGCGCTCGAGGCGGGCGGAGGAGTGCTCCGGCCCCTGGCCCTCGTAGCCATGCGGCAGCAGGCAGACCAGGCCCGACATGCGCAGCCATTTGCGCTCGCCCGAGGAGATGAACTGGTCGAACACGACCTGAGCGCCATTGGCGAAGTCGCCGAACTGCGCCTCCCACATCGTCAGCGCGTTCGGCTCCGACAGGGTGTAGCCGTATTCGAAGCCGAGCACCGCCTCTTCCGAGAGCATCGAGTTGATGACCTCGTAGCGGGCCTGGCCTTCGCGGATGTTGTTCAGCGAGGTGTGGCGCGCCTCGGTTTCCTGGTCGATCAGCACCGAGTGGCGCTGCGAGAAGGTGCCGCGCTCGCAATCCTGGCCGGAGAGGCGCACCGGATTGCCGTCGAGCATCAGCGAGCCGAAAGCGAGCGCTTCCGCCGTCGCCCAGTCGATCCCCTGCCCGCTCTCGACCGCCTTGCGGCGGTTGTCGAGGAAGCGCTGGATCGTCTTGTGGACGTTGAAGCCCTCCGGGACCTCGGTGATCTTCTGCGTGATCTCCTTCAGCACCGCTTCGGGAACGCCGGTGGCGCCCCGGCGCGGATCGTCCTCGTCGGCGCGGATCGCCTTCATGCCGGCCCAGCGGCCGTCGAGCCAGTCGGCCTTGTTCGGCTTGAAGGCCTGGCCGGCGTCGAACTCGACCTCGAGCCGGTCCTTCCAGGCGGCGCGCATCTGGTCGAGCTCGCCCGGCTGGATCACGCCTTCGGCCTCGAGCTTGGCGCCGTAGAGCTCCAGCGTCGACTTGTGGCCGCGGATCTTGCGGTACATCAGCGGCTGGGTGAAGCCCGGCTCGTCGCCTTCGTTATGGCCGAAGCGACGGTAGCAGAACATGTCGATCACGACCGGCTTGTGGAACTTCTGCCGGAACTCGATCGCGATCTTGGAGGCGAAGACCACCGCCTCCGGATCGTCGCCGTTCACATGGAAGACCGGCGCCTCGACCATCTTCGCCACATCCGACGGATAGGGCGAAGAGCGCGAATAGCGCGGATAGGTGGTGAAGCCGATCTGGTTGTTGATGATGAAGTGCAGCGAGCCGCCGGTGCGGTGCCCCTTGAGGCCCGACAGGCCGAGGCACTCGGCCACGACCCCCTGGCCGGCAAAGGCGGCATCGCCATGGATCAGCAGCGGCAGCACCTTGGAGCGCTCGACGATGTCGCCGAACTGATCCTGCTTGGCGCGGACCTTGCCGAGCACGACGGGGTCGACGATCTCGAGATGCGAGGGGTTGGCGGTCAGCGAGACGTGGACATTGTTGCCGTCGAACTCACGGTCCGACGATGCGCCGAGATGGTACTTGACGTCGCCCGAGCCCTCGACGTCGTCGGGGGCGAAGGAGCCACCCTTGAACTCGTGGAACAGGGCGCGGTGCGGCTTGCCCAGCACCTGGGTCAGCACGTTGAGGCGACCGCGATGGGCCATTCCGAAGACGATGTCGCGCACGCCGAGCGCGCCGCCGCGCTTGATGATCTGCTCCAGCGCCGGAATCAGCGACTCGCCGCCATCGAGGCCAAAGCGCTTGGTACCGGTGAACTTGAGGTCGAGAAACTTCTCGAAGCCCTCGGCCTCGACCAGCTTGTTCAGGATCGCCTTCTTGCCCTCGCGGGTGAAGGCGATCTCCTTGTCCGGCCCCTCGATCCGCTCCTGCAGCCAGGCCTTCTGCTCGGGATCGGAGATGTGCATGAACTCGACGCCGAGCGTCTGGCAATAGGTCCGCTGCAGGATCGCCGTCATCTCGCGGATGGTGGCGAACTCCAGGCCGAGCACGTTGTCGATGAAGATCTTGCGATCGAGGTCAGCCTCTGTGAAGCCGAACGCAGCCGGCGACAGCTCCTCCGGGTCCTTCTGGCTCTCGATGCCGAGAGGATCGAGCTGGGCGTGGAGATGGCCGCGCATGCGGTAGGCACGGATCAGCATGATCGCCCGCACCGAGTCACGGGTCGCCTGCTGAACATCGGCGGCCGACAGCGTCGCGCCGGCAGCCTTGGCCTTGGCGCCGAGCTTCTCGCCGACCGCCTTCTCGACCGCGGCCCAGTTGCCGTCGAGCGCCGAGACCAGCTCGCCGCCAGCCGGGATCGGCCAGTTCGGCTTCTTCCAGGACGCGCCCTTGGCGTTGTCGACGATCGCCTGCTTGTCGTCGTTCAGCGCGGCGAAGAAGCCCTGCCACTCCGGATCGACCGACTTGGGGTCAGCCTGATAGCGGGCGTAGAGGTCCTCGATATAGGCCGCGTTGCCGCCATAGAGGAAACCCGTCTGCGCGAGAGCCTCGTTGATGTCCTGGCGAGCCATGGTCGTCCTGCCTTCTTCCTAACCTGCCGCTTCGTCTTGCCGTCATGCTCGGGCAAGGCCCGAGCATCTCTTTGTCGAGCCTGGCTGGTCATGAGATGGTCGGCTCAAGGCCGACCATGACGCAGCCTGTCTCTCAGCCCTTCAATACTTCGACCAAGGTCTTTCCAAGGCGCGCCGGCGACGGCGAGACCCGGATGCCGGCCGCTTCCATCGCCGCGATCTTGTCCTCGGCGCCGCCCTTGCCGCCGGAGATGATCGCGCCGGCATGGCCCATGCGACGGCCCGGAGGAGCCGTGCGGCCGGCGATGAAGCCGACCATCGGCTTCTTGCGGCCGCGCTTGGCCTCGTCCTTGATGAACTGCGCCGCCTCTTCCTCGGCCGAGCCGCCGATCTCACCGATCATCACGATCGAGGTGGTCTTCTCGTCGGCGAGGAACATCTCGAGCATGTCGATGAACTCGGTGCCCTTGACCGGGTCGCCGCCGATGCCGACGGCCGTGGTCTGGCCGAGGCCTTCGTTCGTGGTCTGGAACACCGCCTCATAGGTCAGCGTGCCGGAGCGTGAAACGATACCGACCGAGCCCGGCTTGAAGATGTTGGCCGGCATGATGCCGATCTTGGACTCGCCGGCGGTGACGACGCCCGGGCAGTTCGGCCCGATCAGGCGGGTCTTCGAGCCGGAGAGCGAGCGCTTGACGCGGACCATGTCGAGCACCGGGATGCCCTCGGTGATGCAGATCACCAGCGGGATCTCGGCGTCGATCGCCTCGCAGATCGCGTCGGCCGCGCCCGGCGGCGGAACGTAGACGACGGAGGCAGTCGCTCCGGTCTTCTCGCGCGCTTCGGCGACGGTGTCGAAGACGGGCAGGCCGAGATGGAGCGAGCCGCCCTTACCGGGCGAGGTGCCGCCGACCATCTGCGTGCCATAGGCGATCGCCTGCTCGGAGTGGAAGGTGCCGTTCTTGCCGGTGAAGCCCTGGCAGATGACCTTGGTGTTCTTGTCGATCAGGATGGACATCGGTTTACCTCAAGCCTTCTTGATCGCAGCCACGATCTTCTGGGCGGCGTCGTCGAGATCATCGGCCGGGATGACGTTGAGGCCGGAGGTCCGGATGATCTCCTTGCCTTCCTCGACATTGGTGCCTTCGAGGCGCACCACCAGCGGCACTTCGAGGCCGACCGCCTTCACCGCCGCGATCACGCCGCGGGCGATGACGTCGCACTTCATGATGCCGCCGAAGATGTTGACCAGGATGCCCTTCACCTTCGGGTCGGCGGTGATGATCTTGAAGGCCGCGGTGACCTTCTCCTCAGAGGCGCCGCCGCCGACATCGAGGAAGTTCGCAGGGCTCTCCCCGTAGAGCTGGATGATGTCGAGCGTCGCCATGGCGAGGCCGGCGCCGTTGACCATGCAGCCGATCGTGCCGTCGAGCGCGATATAGGCGAGATCGTACTTGGACGCCTCGATCTCCTTGGCGTCCTCCTCGGTCTCGTCGCGCAGCTCCATCAGCTCGGGATGGCGGTAGAGCGAGTTCGAGTCGAACGAGACCTTGGCGTCGAGGCACTTGACCTGGCCCTGCGTCGTCACGATCAGCGGGTTGATCTCGAGCATCGCCATGTCCTTGCCGACGAAGGCGGCGTAGATCTGGCCGAGAACGCTCGCAGCCTGCTTGGCCTGGTCGCCGGCAAGGCCGAGAGCCTTGGCGACGGTGCGGCCGTGATGCGGCATGATCCCGGTCGCCGGATCGACCGAGAAGGTGAGGATCTTCTCGGGGGTGTCATGGGCCACCTTCTCGATGTCCATGCCGCCCTCGGTCGAGACCACGAAGGCGACGCGCGAGGTCTCGCGATCGACCAGCGCCGAGAGGTAGAATTCCTTCGAGATGTCCGAGCCGTCCTCGATATAGAGGCGGTTGACCTGCTTGCCGGCCGGGCCGGTCTGCGCCGTCACCAGCGTATTGCCGAGCATCTCCTTGGCGTGGCTCTCGACCTCTTCGATCGACTTGGCGAGCCGCACGCCACCCTTGGCATCGGCTGGCAGTTCCTTGAACTTGCCCTTGCCGCGGCCGCCGGCATGGATCTGGCTCTTCACCACATAGAGCGGTCCGGGCAGCTTCTTTGCGGCCTCGACGGCCTCCGCCACCGATAGCGCCGGGAAGCCGGCGGAGACGGGCGCGCCGTACTCCTTGAGAACCGCCTTGCCCTGATATTCGTGGATGTTCATGCCTGATGTCCTGTGCCGGTAAAGGGAGAGGCGATGGCGTGATGGCCGCCGGCCATCACGCCATCCGTCTGTCTCACGCCAATGACGCGTCGATGCTCTTGCAGGCGTCAATCAGGCCCTGCACCGAGGCGACCGACTTGGCCAGCATCTCCTTCTCGGCGCCATTGAGGCGGATCTTGACGACCCGCTCGACACCCTTGGCGCCGATCACCACCGGCACGCCGACGAACATGTCCTTGACGCCGTACTGGCCCTTGAGCGCGGCCGCCGCCGGCAGAACGCGCTTCTGGTCCTTGAGATAGCTCTCGGCCATGGCGATCGCCGAGGCGGCCGGAGCGTAGAAGGCCGAGCCGGTCTTGAGCAGGTTGACGATCTCGCCGCCGCCCTTGCGGGTGCGCTCGACGATGGCATCGAGGCGCTCCTGCGTCGTCCACTTCATCTTGACGAGGTCGGGCAGCGGGATGCCGGCGACGCCGGAATAGCGGACCAGCGGCACCATGTCGTCGCCATGGCCGCCGAGCACGAAGGCCGAGACGTCCTTGACCGAGACCTTGAACTCGTCGGCGAGGAAGTGGCGGAAGCGGGCGGAGTCGAGCACGCCGGCCATGCCGCAGATCATGTTGGGCTTCAGGCCCGAGAACTTCTGCAGGGCCCAGACCATCGCGTCGAGCGGGTTGGTGATGCAGATCACGAAGGCCTTGGGGGCATACTGCTTGATGCCCTCGCCGACCGACTTCATCACCTTGAGGTTGATGCCGATCAGGTCGTCGCGGCTCATGCCAGGCTTACGCGGCACGCCGGCGGTGACGATGATCACGTCGGCGCCCTTGATGTCCTCATAGGACTGCGTGCCCTTATAGCCGGCGTCGAAGCCGTCGACCGGAGCGGACTCGGCGATATCCAGGCCTTTGCCCTGGGGAATGCCCTCGGCGATGTCGAACAGGACGACGTCGCCCAGTTCCTTGAGACCGGCGAGGTGAGCGAGCGTGCCGCCGATCTGTCCGGCGCCGATGAGGGCGATCTTCTTGCGGGCCATTGCCGAATCCTTGTTGTTGGATGCGAAAGCAGTTGAAGCCGAAAAGCCGACGGTTCTTTGGCGCAAGCCGCTTCCAGGCTCAACCCCGCGCGCGAAGGGACATTGGAATAGTCCGAAATGGTCGTTAAGACCTTTCTGGCGGGGAATACCGAGGAAAAACAAACCGTTAGAAGCTAACCGCCCCTGATGCGGCGTCAAGCTGCCTCACAATGGGGCAGTTACAATTTACAAAATCTGTCATTTTTTTAGATCACGCCAGCCGCAAGCGTGCGTAGCGCCACCCTGATCAAGGTGGCGAGCCTGGCGTCGACCGAGGCCTGCGGCACATCCGCCTCCAGTTCCAGCGAGGCAGGATGAATGAAACGGTGCGTGGCATCGATCACGAAGGCGATAGCACGGTCGCGGTCGCGCGGCTCGAAGGCCCCCGTGGCGATGCCATCGTCGATCACGCGCTCGAACAGGGCACGCACCCGGGTGCGATTGCGCCGGCTGATCGCATGGCGCTTCGCCACCGCCTGCGACAGCGCCGCGAACAGATGCGGTTCCTCATGCAACAGGTCGCGATTGGCTTTCGCCAGCGCCAGGATCAGGCGTTCGAGCTTGTCTTCGGCCGGATCGGGGCCGTCGGCGATGTCCGCAAGCTTGCGTTCGGCCGATTTCAGCCAGACATCGACCACCGCGTCGATCAGTGCGGTGCGCGAGGGAAAGTAGCGATAGACATTGGCATGGGTCATGCCGGCCTCTTCCGCCACCGCGACCACGGTGAAGCGACGCAGGCCGTGCTGGCGCAGGTGCTCGCCGGCGACCGAGAGAATGCGCATCTCGCTCGGCTCGCGCGGCGTGGTCACGGTCAGGTCTCCACCAGCCCGGTCGCATCGCCGCTGGCCGCCGAGTCGGCCCGGCCATGCGGTAGCGCCAGGTATTCCTCCGAGCGCATCTCGATCAGACGCGACACCGTCCGGTCGAACTCGAAGGCCTCCCGGCCGGTCTGCGCGACATAGAGCCCGGTCGGCTCGGCCGCCGCCGAGGCGACGAGCTTCACATGGCTCTCATAGAGCGTGTCGATCAGGATGATGAAACGCTTGGCCTCGTTGCGCCGCTCGATATCCATGATCGGGATGCCGTCGAGGATCAGCGTGTGAAAATGCTGGGCGAGCGCGAGATAGTCCGAGGCGCCATAGGCCTGGGCGCAGAGATCGGCAAAGCTCGCCCTCGCCACGCCGCCGGCCGCCTGCGGCAGCTTCAACTCGTGGCCCTTGATATCGATCGTCATCGCCGCGCCCTGGGCCATACCGGTGAGCTGGCTGAAGGCCTTGTCGAGCGCAGCCCTCGCCTTGTCGTCGGCGGGAACGTGATAGGTCGGCGCGCCGCCGAGCTTCTCCAGCCGGAAATCGGTGCGCGCCTCCAGCTTGATCACGTCGACCTTGCTGGCGAGCAGATCGATGAAGGGCAGGAAGAGCGCGCGATTGAGGCCGCCTTCATAGAGCCGCGAGGGCTCGACATTGGAGGTCGCGACCACCGTGACGCCGTCGGCGAAAAGCTTCGTGAACAATCGTCCGAGGATCATCGCATCGGCGATGTCGGTGACGGTGAACTCGTCGAAGCAGAGCAGGCTCGCTTCTTCCGCCAGTGCCGCTGCCACCGGGCCGATCGGATCGGGCTCCTTGACCCTCCCGGCCTTCAGCTCCTGGCGATAGGCATGGATACGCTCATGCACATCGGCCATGAAGGCGTGGAAGTGCACGCGCCGGCGCGCCGCGACCGGGACCGTCTCATAGAACAGGTCCATCAGCATGGTCTTGCCGCGGCCGACGGAACCCCAGATGTAGAGGCCCTTGACCGCATCCGCAGCCGGTTGCTTGCGGCCGAACAGCCAGCCGAGCGCGCTGCTCTTCTTCGCCAGCTTGCGGTTGGTGAGCGTCTGCGACAGCGCCTGCAGCCGCCTGACGACGGCGACCTGCGCCGGATCGCGCTCTATCGCACCCGAGGCGACCAGGGCGTCATAACGTTCGGGGAGCGTGGCGGACATGGCCTCGAGGCAGGAAAGGACGTCGCGTTCCGGGTTACGGCAGGGCCGCCCGCCCCGCAACCCTCGGGCGGGCTGGCGGGCTATGCGGCCTGCCGCGGGCGCAGCCAGCCGGAACGCAGATGACGGGCAAGCTCACGCGCCGCTTCCGAGGGCTGAGAGCGCGACAGATGCAGCGTGATCGCGAAAGGCGGCAGGTCGGGCAACCCTTCCGCAGAGCCGAGAATGTCGAGATCGGACGGAACCGTGCAGGCGAGCCAAGCGGTGACGGCGAGGTCGGTCCGGACCGTCGCTGTGGTCGCGTCGATATTGCCGTTCTCGAAAACGCTGCGCCATGCCCGCCCCTGCACATCCAGCGCTTCGGTCACAGCCGGCCGGAAGGCACAGCTATCGGCGACCAGCGACAATGGCAGCGGCTGCTTCAGATGCGCGGTGCCGGCCCTGGCGCCGACCCAGACCAGCCGCTCGATGCCGAGGCATTCGCCGCTCGCCACCGCGAGCGGTTCCTCGACCAGGGCAAGATCGACTTCGCCCTTGCTGAGCGCCGCGAGCAATTGCGGCGAGGAAGCACAGATCAATGAGATCTCGACCAGCGGGCTCGCCTCGGCGAAACCCTTCAGGATCGGCGCGAGCGAGGTGCCGACGAGGTCGTAGGGCACGCCGAGGCGGACCGTGCCGGCGAAGCCCGTCGTCATCTCCGCCCAGATCTCGTCATTGAGGCCGATCAGCCGGCGTGCCTTGGCGAGCAGGCGTTCGCCCGCTGCCGTCAGCTTCAGCCTGCGGCGCTCGCGGAGGAACAGGACCTGCCCGAGCCGGCGCTCCAGCCGCATGATCTGCTGGCTGACCGCGCTCTGCGTCAGGTGCAGCGCATTGCCGGCGACCGTCATGCTGCCATGGTCGGCCACGGCGACGAAGGCCCGGATCAGTTCGAGGTCGAGATTGCGCATAGGATCGCATTATGGATCGTAATGCGGAGTCGCTTCAACATTCGTTTTCATCATCCCCGAGGTGACCGTAATCCGATGGCTTCACTCGGAGCCATCCATGTCGCTGGAACAGGTCCTGCCGCTCATCGCCTTCGCCGCGGTCTCGACGGTGACGCCGGGCGCGACCACCACGCTCGCCACCGCGTCCGGCGCCCATTTCGGCTTTCGCCGCTCCCTGCCCTTCATGGTCGGCGTCGCGATCGGGCTGGCGGGGATGGCGGTCGCTGCCGCGGCAGGCCTCGCCGGCCTGCTGCTGGCAATGCCGTCACTCGAATTCGCGATGAAGCTCGCCGGCTCGGCCTATCTGCTCTGGCTCGCCGTCAGGATCGGCCGCAGCGGCCCGCCCCACCTCGACAAGAGCATCGCGAAGCCTACGAGCTTTCTCGGCGCGCTCTGGATCCAGCTGCAGAATCCCAAGGGCTGGGCGATGACCCTCGGCGCGGCCGCCTCTTTCGCCGGTCTCGCCCGCGGCGCGGCCGAACTCGCCGCCCTGCTCGGCACCGTTTTCGGCGTTCTGGCGCTCTTGTCACTGATGCTCTGGTGCGTCGCCGGGCTGTTGCTGGCGCGGCTGCTGCGCCATGGCTGGCAATGGCGCGCCCTCAACATCGCGCTCGCACTCGCGCTCGCAGCCTCGATCCTCACGATGTGGCGTTAGCGCGCAGGTTTAACCAATTCCGCCAATTTTACAGGCTTTTAGCCGTAAATTGCCGCAATCGCGCCACTTGCATTCCCAGATCGGGAGATCATCTTCGTTCCCGAGTTAGGGAAGATTCGCCTCCTGGGGGCAGCGCCCATCCGCGCTTTCACAGGAGCTGCAATTGAATCGTTCGATCAAGTCTGGCGCCAAGGCCAGGCACGGCGAGGTCAGGCGTCTCTGGCCTGCCGAGCGTGATCTCTTCACCGCCCATCTGCTTCGCCTCGACGCCGACACACGGCGTGAGCGTTTCGGGACGGCGGTCAACGATGATTTTCTCCGTGCTTACGCCGAGACCACCTTCGGCGTCGGCGGGCTTGTCTACGCCTATGTCGAGGCCGGCGAGGTCCGTGGCGCCGCCGAATTGCGCGGGCTGGAGGAGATCGTCATCCAGACCGGCGAAGCTGCCTTCAGCGTCGAGCGCGCCTGGCGCCGGCGCGGCATCGGCGGAGAACTGTTCGGCCGCCTGATCACGGCGGCACGCAACCGCAACATCCGCACGCTCTACATGACCTGCCTGCCCGAAAACGCCGCGATGCGGAACCTCGCGCGCAAGTTCGAGGCCGAGATGGTCGGCGGCTACGCGGATGTCGAGGGCCGGATCGCCACCGGCGCACCGACGCCATTCACTCTGCTGGACGAAGCGCTCGACAATGCCCGCAGCTTCGCGACCCTGTCGCTCTCGCTGCAACGTAAGTTCTGGCCGCAGGCCTTGTTCAGCCGGGCGGCCTCGCGTCACTGACACCGCTTCGCAACGACGACGGGCGCCGCGCTCAGCGATTCATCGAGAGCCCGGCGCCCGATTTGGTGATCGCCCCGTTCATGGTTCCGGCGCTGCCGACGCGCAGGCGCGCCACCACCGAACCGCCGCGCTGGTAGAGATAGACCTCGCCGTCGCGATAATCCCAGGCATTGACCTGCTGCAGGTCGCGATTGCTGCAGCCCGTGGCATTGGCGCGGTAGAGATCGAGCGAGGGCGAGCTCGAGAGCTGCACCCGGCAGGAGCCACCGGTCGCTTCCTGTGCGGTCCAGTTGCCGATGACGCCATCGCGCGTGGACACCGCGCCGCTGCGTGTCGAGCCGCCACCCGGCGTCGCGCCGGGATTGGCGTTGGCGACCTGATTGCTCGGCGGGGCCGGCTCGACCGGGCGCTGCTGCTGAACCGGCGGCTGTTGCCCCGGCTGCGCCGCCTGCGGGTCGAAGAAAGGATCGTTCTGGGGCGGCATGCCGCCCGGACCGGGCGCCCCCCCGGGCGGATAACCGCCCGCCTGCGGCGGCGGCGCGCTCGGATAACCGCCCGGCGGTGGCAAAGGCTCCGAGGTAATCGGGGCCGACTGGATCGGCGGCGCCGACTGGACGGGTTCGCCATAGACCGGAGCACGGGCAACGGCCTGGCCCGAACCCGGACCAAATCCGCCGAAGCGCTGCGATCCCGCGCAAGCGGTGAGCAGCACGAGAGGCAGCAGGCTCGCGGCCCGCAGCAGCGCAGAAGTCCTCAAGCTCATCCCCGTCATCTCGATAGCTCGGCCACCCGGAGCACTGTGAAACCTGTCGCCTGAACGTGGCATGAGCGCGTTCAAGGCTGCAAAGGGGCGCCGGTCAAGTCTCAACATGGTTTTGCAGCATGAAGCCGGCGTGGCAGAAGGGTGCCCCGCCATCCGGACCGACCGATGAAGCCGCTCAACCCCTCCTCGATCCGCGCGCCCTTCGCCCGCTACAGCCATGGTGCCGAGCTGCCCGCCGGCCACCGCCTCGTCTTCTGCTCCGGCCAGCTCGGCATTGCGGCGGACGGCACCATCCCCGAGAGCGTCCGGGACCAGGCCGATCTCTGCTTTGCCAACATCGCCGCGATCCTCGCCGAGGCCGGGATGACGCTGAAGAACATCGTTCGGGTCAACGCCTACGTCACCGACCGCGCTCATATGAAGGGCTATATGGAGTCGCGCGACGCCCATGTCGGCACGCCGCCGCCGGCCTCGACGCTGATGATCGTCTCCGGTTTCACCTTGCCGGAGTTCAAGGTCGAGATCGAGGTCGTCGCGGCAGCGCCTGAGAAGCGGCGCAAGCCGGCACGCAGCCCGACCGCGCCACAGTTCTAAAAGGCGCGTCTCAGCCGGCGTCAGGCGCCCGCCAGGGATAGCTCCAGGTCTCGGTCAAGGTCTTGCTGCCACTCTTCAGGAAGGCCCGCATCTCGGCGAGCTGGCCCGGTTCGACCACGATGTCGATGAAGGCGCGGAACCCCTCCGTCTTCGGGTTCGGCACCAGGAAGGCGCGGTTGATCCGGCCATAGGCGATCGAGGGCACGATCTCGACCTTTTCCGGCTGCTTCAGATAATAGCCGAGATCGCCGCCGGCGAAGTCGACGATGAAACGGCGCGCGTTCTCGGTCACCGGTTCGCCCGAGCCAAGCGCCTTTGGTTTGGCCTGATAGGTGTTGATGGCGCGACCGCCCGGGTGCAGGTCGCTGGAATCGACCATCGCCGTCAGCTTGTAGCCGAAGCGGAACTCACGCCCCGGCTCCAGCGCCAGCTTCGGCGCCCAGAGCGCGACGATATTGTCGTTGGTCTCGTCGGTGGTCGGCAGCTCGATCAGCTCGACGACGCCCTCGCCCCAGTCGCCCTGCGGCTCGATCCAGTAGGACGGCCTGAGCTCATAGTTGAGGTCGAGGTCCTGATAGTGCTCGAACACCCGGTCGCGCTGCATCAGGCCGAAGCCACGGACATTGCGCTCGACGAAGGAGGAGGCGGCCGGGACGCGGGCATTGCGCAGCGGCCGCCAGATCCACTCGCCGGTGCTGGAATGGATCAGGAGCCCGTCCGAATCGTGCAGTTCCGTCCGGAAGTCGTCATGGAAGCGCCGGTCGTTCTCGCCGGTGAAGAACATCGAGGTCAGCGGCGCCAGCCCCAGTTTCTCGATCGGCTTGCGCGGGAACAGCGCCGCGCCGACATCGACCACGCTGTCGCCGTCCGGATAGATATGGAAGCGATAAGCCCCTGCGACGGACGGTGAATCGAGCAGCGCATAGACCGTGACGCGGTCGGCGTCGGCCGCTGGCGTCTCGACCCAGAACTCTCGGAAGATCGGGAACTCCTCGCCGCCGGGGAGGCCCGCACCGATCGCGAGCCCGCGCGCCGAGAGGCCATAGCGCTGCCCGCGCCCGAGCACGCGGAAATAGCTCGCCCCGATGAAGGAGATCAGCTCGTCGAAAACGCGCGGGTCGTTGAGCGGATAGTGCAGGCGGAAACCGGCGAAGCCGAGATTGACCGGCAGCGGCTTGTCGAACTTGGTCCGCCCATAATCGAAGAGATTGGCCGAATAGGGCACCGGCGTGGGCACGCCGTCGCGGATCACGTTCACGGTGACCGGCCGGGTGAACAGGAAGCCGGGGTGGAACATCTGCATGCGGAAGCCGGAATTCGACTGGCCGAGCAGGGCCCGTTCCGGCCGGAAGCGGATCTCGCGCCAGGCGTCGAAATCGAGCCGCGTCAACGCCTCGGGCAGAGCCGGCCCCGCTTCATAAGGGACCGCGGCGATCTCGCGGGCTCGGCGCACGACATCGTCGAAGCCGAATCGTGGCTGCGGCGGCGCCTGTTCCGGCTGCTGCGCCAGCAAAGCCTGCGGCGCGGCGGTGGCGCACAAAGCGGCGCTCAGCCCGGCGAGAACCCCGCGGCGATCGATAACCGTCATGATCGAAGCTTGCCCCATCGAGAATAAGCGCGCGAAGGCGCGCTGCGGCAACGACTTAGGCGATGAAATGGGGCTGGTCTAGGGCGCAGTCGCGGGCCGCGCGGGCCCAGCGTTAAGAGGTCATGACGGCAGCACCCGGCCGCCCTCGCTCCGTCCTGTAAAAAATCCGGTCCCGGCCGTCAGAAAAAACTTGAAGCACCGGGACACCCTCCGTATATGGGGCTCACCCAATTCGCACGTGCCTGTGGCCGCGTGCTGGTCGGTGGGCATCCGGACAAGAGGCCGGACAGCCGCCAGGGATGGGAAACGGATGGAGGGGGATGGATATCCCCTCAAATCACGCTCCCGGCGCTCGCAAGAGGGCCGCTCCCGAACAGCGACCGGCAGCCGGAGGCAAAACCGGCGAACCCCGAATCTCCACGGGGGACGCAGCTTAAAGCAACGACGGAGCGGGCTTTTTTGGTCTCGCCGGCTTTCCACAGGCCGGCACCGAAGAGGCTTGTCCTTCATTGCCGGCCGTGCGGGGTCTCCCCAATCGACGGTGTTTCGGGTCCGGACGTTTCGTCCGCAGTCCTAAGGCGTCTCCACAGCGCCTCGGGTCGCGGTCGTTTCAACCGGCTACACGTCGTATCGGCGCCGCTTGCGCCGAAGGGAGCTGCGTCTCATGACCGAGCGCATCCGTGAATTTCTGCGTGACCGCCGCGAGGATGGTCCCTGCGTCGTGATCGACCTCGAGGTCGTGCGCGAGAACTATGTCGCCTTCTCCCGGGCGCTGCCGGACACCCGCGTCTTCTACGCGGTCAAGGCGAACCCGGCGCCGGAAGTGCTGCGCCTCCTCGCCAAGCTCGGCTCCTGCTTCGATTGCGCCTCGGTCGTCGAGATCGAGCTCGCTCTTGCGGCCGGCGCCACGGCGGATCGCATCTCCTTCGGCAACACCATCAAGAAGGAGCGCGACGTCGCCCGCGCCATGGAGCTCGGCGTGCGCTTGTTCGCCGTCGACTGCCAGGCCGAGGTCGAGAAGATCGCCCGTGCCGCCACGGTCACCAAGGCCGAAGGCGCGCGCATCTTCTGCCGCATCCTCTGCGATGGCGCCGGCGCCGACTGGCCGCTCTCGCGCAAGTTCGGCTGCGTGCCCGAAATGGCCGCAGACGTGCTCGAGCACGGCCATCGCCTCGGCCTGCAGGCCTATGGCATCTCGTTCCATGTCGGCTCGCAGCAGGCCAATGTGAACGCTTGGGATTCGGCCCTGGCCTCGGCCTCGGCCGTGTTCAAGGAGTGCGCCACCCGCGGCCTGTCGCTGTCGATGGTCAACCTCGGCGGCGGTTTCCCGGCGCGCTACCTGAAGCCGATCCCGGGCGTCCCGGCCTATGGCGATGCGATCTTCCAGGCGCTGTCGAAGCATTTCGGCAACCGTCTGCCCGAGACCATCATCGAGCCGGGCCGCGGCATGGTCGGCGAAGCCGGCCTGATCGAGGCTGAGGTCGTGCTGATCTCGAAGAAGAGCGAGGACGACCAGGTCCGCTGGGTCTATCTCGACATCGGCAAGTTCAACGGTCTCGCCGAGACGATGGACGAGGCGATCCGCTACCCGATCCGAACGATCCGGGACGGCGACGCCACGGTTCCCTGCGTGCTCGCCGGCCCGACCTGCGATTCGGTCGACGTCATGTACGAGAAGACTCCGTACATGCTGCCGTTCAGCCTGGAGATCGGCGACAAGGTCCTGATCGAGGGCACTGGCGCCTATACGACGACCTATGCGGCCGTCGCCTTCAATGGCTTCCCGCCGCTGAAGCAGTACGTCATCTGACGAAACGGGAGGGTTGAGAAACCCTCCCTCACTCATCGGGTCCGGCGAAGCGCCCTGCTATCTATCGGCAGGCTGCCCGGGAAACCGGGTGGAGCGTTCGTGCCTCCAAGAATGGAGCGCGGGCGTGGCTCCCGCCGGACCCTCTTCCACACAATCCCTAGTTTGTGGCCGCGTTCGCGCGGCGCCGAGAAGGCTCGCGACGAAGCGGGCGCTCCGGCAGGAGGTGCGTCATGATCACGATCCGCGACGAGATCGAGACCGATATCCCGGCCCGCGAGGCCCTGCTCGACCGCTGCCTCGGCGAGCGCCGCACGGTGAAATCGAGCGAGCGCCTGCGCGAAGGCCGCCTGCCGGCCGATGGCCTCGCCCTGACCGCCGAGCGCGATGGCGCGGTCGTCGCGACCGTGCGCCTCTGGCATGTCGAGGCCGCCGGCAAGCCGGCGCTGCTGCTCGGCCCACTCGCGGTCTCGCCGGACTTGCAAGGCGAAGGCCTCGGCAAGGCGATGATGCGCGAGGCGATCTGGCGCGCGGCCTGCCGTGGCCATGGCGCGATCCTGCTCGTCGGCGATGCGCCCTATTACGCGCGCTTCGGCTTCACGGCCGAGCCTATGGCCGAGCTCGCCATGCCCGGCCCGTTCGAGCGCGAACGCTTCCTCGGCCTCGAGCTGCGCGACGGCGCGCTCCAGGGCGCGAATGGCGTGCTCAAAGCTACGGGGGCGTTCGTCCCGGCCGATGGAGCGGAGGCGCTCCGACGTCGCGCAGCCTGACGTCCTCTCGGGGTCGTAGTCGATCCGTCATCAAATCGCGTCATTGAAGCCCCCGCAGCCTTGGCTGCGCGGGCTGCCGTCAGGTAAAGCGGCCTGCAACGCCTTCCCTGACGAAGAAGACAAAAATGCTGATCGCCCATCTCTCCGACCTGCATATCTGCCCGCCCGGCCGCCTCGCGCTCAAGGTCTCCGACACGATCGGCATGACGCAGCGCGCCTTCGACGCCGTCGCCGCCCTGCCCGTCCGCCCCGACGTCCTCGTCATCACCGGCGACCTGACCGAGAGCGGCCTGCCGGAGGAATATGCGCTCGTCCGTTCGATGCTGGACAAGCTCGGCCTGCCGGCGCTGCTGATCCCAGGCAACCATGATGTCCGCAAGGCGATGATCGCCGGGCTCGACCTCGGCCCTCATGCCGATCTCAGCGGCGGCTTCATCCAGTTCTCAGCCGATCTTGGTCCTGTCAGGCTGATCGGCCTCGACACGCTGCTGCCCGGCTCCAGCGCTGGCGCGATCTGCGATGCGCGCCTCGACTTCCTCGAACGATCACTGGCGGAAACCGAGGGCCGGCCCGTCGTGCTGTTCACGCACCACCCACCCTTCTCCTGCGGCCTAGGCTATATGGACGCGGTCATGCTCAAGGATGGCGCTGCCCGCCTCGCCGAGATCGTCGCGCGCCATCCCAACATCGAGCGCGTGCTCAGCGGCCATCATCACCGCCCGGTCCAGGTCGGCTATGCCGGCACCATCGGTCAGGTCGTGCCGGGCGTCGCCCATCAGGTCATCTTCGACCTGACGCCGGGCGCCGAGGCCCGTTTCCTGATGGAGCCGCCGGCCTTCATGCTGCACATGTGGCAGCCCGGCACCGGCCTCATCTCGCACATGGCCTATGCCGGCGCCTTCGAGGGGCCCTACCCGTTCAGCCTCGGCAAGGAGTGAGCCTGCCGGCATTGACGCCGGGAAGCCTGCCCCATACCAGCGTCCGCTTATCCTCAACCAGACTACCCAGGAGTGAAAAAGAATGACGGATTGGCCCGTATACGGCGAGATCAGCGGCCCGATCGTGATGATCGGCTTCGGTTCGATCGGCCGCGGGACATTGCCGCTGATCGAGCGGCATCTCAAATTCGACAAGAGCCGGTTCGTGGTGATCGCACCCGACGACGACAACCGCGCCCTTCTGGACGAGCGTGGCATCCGCTTCATCCAGGAAGCCGTGACGCTCGAGAACTACAAGACCATGCTGGAGCCGCTGCTGACCGCTGGCGGCGGCCAGGGCTTTTGCGTCAACCTCTCCTGCGACACCGGTTCGCGCGACATCATGGAGCTCTGCTCCAGCCTCGGCGCGCTCTATATCGACACGGTCAACGAGCCTTGGCTCGGCTTCTATTTCGACGAGACGAAAGGCCCGGGCGAGCGCTCGAACTACGCGCTGCGCGAGATGACGCTCGCCGCCAAGCGCGCCCGTGCGCCCGGCTCGACGACAGCCGTCTCCTGCTGCGGCGCCAATCCCGGCATGGCCTCCTGGCTGGCCAAGAAGGCCCTACTGAACATCGCCTCCGACATGCGCCTCAACGTGCCACAGCCGACCACCCGTGAGGAGTGGGCCGGCCTGATGAAGCAGGTCGGTGTCAAGGGCATCCACATCGCCGAGCGCGACACGCAGCGCTCGAAGAACCCCAAGCCACCCGGCGTCTTCGTCAACACCTGGTCGGTCGAGGGCTTCATCTCCGAGGGTGTGCAGCCGGCCGAGCTGGGCTGGGGCACCCATGAGAAGTGGATGCCGGACAATGCCCGCACCCATGAGACCGGCTCGCAGGCCGCGATCTACCTGATGCAGGCCGGCGCCGAGACCAAGGTGCGTAGCTGGTGCCCGACCCCGGGCCCGCAATACGGCTTCCTGGTGACCCATAACGAGTCGATCTCGATCGCCGACTACTTCACCGTGCGCGACGAGGCCGGCAAGGCGGTCTACCGGCCGACCTGCCACTACGCCTATCATCCGGCCAACGACGCCGTGCTCTCGCTGCACGAGATGTTCGGCAATGCCGGCCGCCCGCAGGAGGAGCATCACATCCTCGAGGAGAACGAGGTCATCGACGGTATCGACGAGCTCGGCGTGCTGCTCTACGGCCACGACAAGGGCGCCTACTGGTTCGGCTCGCAGCTTTCGACGGAGGAAGCGCGCAAGCTCGCTCCCTACCAGACCGCGACCGGTCTGCAGGTCACCTCGGCCGTGCTCGCCGGCATGGTCTGGGCGCTGGAGAACCCCAAGGCCGGCATCGTCGAGGTCGAGGAGATGGATCTCGACCGCTGCCTCGCGATCCAGATGCCCTATCTCGGGCCGGTGCAGGGCTACTACACCGACTGGACGCCGCTCGATGGCCGCCCGGGGCTGTTCCCGGAGGATATCGACGCCTCCGATCCCTGGCAGTTCCGCAACATCCTGGTGCGCTGACCACCAAAGCAAAAGGCCCGCCTCACGGCGGGCCTTTTCATTTCACGCTCGCTGGGTCTCAGAAGCGCGGCGTCGAGAAGCTGTTGGCGAAGGGATTGGCGCCCGAGCCGATGCGCGAGGGCAGCGTGCCTTCGCCATAGAGCTCGCCAGCCGCCGAGTAGACCGGGCTCGCCACGAAATGCTGCGATGCATAGCGGTTCATGCTGCCGACCGGCACGACATTGCCGGCGTCGAAATAGCTGCGCTTCTGCACGGTGACGCGCAGCGGCTTCCGCTGCTGCTGGGCTTCGGCCACCGAGGCCGCGAAGGTGACGGCTGCGACGGAGAGAGCCAGGCCGGCGGCGAGGCGGGAAAGCGAACGCATGACGATCTCCTGAGGCGGTTGCCTCCGCCGAAGCTGCCGGCGGATCGGCTGTCGCTGACGATACAATTCCAGAGTTAATGCTTTTGTTGCGGCCCGCTAGAGCATGCCGCGAAAAAGTGGCAACGGTTTTTCGCGCGAAGCATGCTCTAAACTATTAGAATCGATCACGTTATCCGCACTTGGACGTTTCCGCCCAAATGCGGCGTGATCTCTAGCGCTGCCGCAACACGAGGCCGTTACCGCGCCTGCGCCTGCTTGCCGCTGGTCGGCCGCAGGGCCGGCGCCTTGCCGTCGGCGTCGAGCCAGGAGCCCTTGCGCCCGGTCGCGGCGAGCCGCGGCACCGAGCAGCCCTGCCGGCGATTGAGTTCGGTACGGGCGAAGCTGGCGCGCAATTCCGGATCGTCGCCGGCGCTCAGAAGGTCGATCCGGTCGATCAGGCAAATCAGCTGCGCACGGTCGGCCGGCCGTGCCTCGCTGCCGCACCACCAGCCGGAGAAGGAGAGATGCGCCGCCGCGTCGAGATGGCGGAAGGCGATGCAGGCCCGCCCAGCCGCGCCGTCGCTCAGGCCGATATCGGCGGTCTCGACGGTGCCGAACTTGGTCTCGATCGTGGTGGCGGCACCGCTGCGCCCGACCGAGAGCCCGCGCGCCGCGCTCTCGCGCACCAGCGTGATCACGAAGGGCTGCGATACACCGGCGAGCGCCTTCTGCACCTGGGCGTCGCGATTGACCTGGAATTTCAGCGACAGGAACGATCTGCCGTCGTCGAACGCACCGAAGCTCAGCACGTCCTCACGCCGCTGGCCGTCCTGGCTGCGCCGCGCCTCATAGGCGCTCCGCTTGTCGAGCTCAGGCGATTCCACCCCGAAGAGCGCGATCGGGCGAGCAATCATCACCCAGCCATCCTGCCCGGCGGCGATCGGCAGCGCCTGCAGGCGAACATCGCGCACGATGGGAGCGGCTATGGCCTCCGTCGACGTCAGGCTGGCGAGAGCCGGCTCCGACGAGCCGGAAGAGAGGCCGGCGACCAGCATCGCGGTCAGGCTAATTCCGGTCAGTGCCGCGAGGCCGCGCCAGACGAGGCCACCGGTCAAGCCGATTGCGCCGGAGCGCAGGACCCGCCGCATCGGCCGCATGATCCGTGTGAAGCCGGCTTCGGTGGCATCTGCGAGATCGACCAGCCGCGCAGCGAGATCGAAACGACCGGGAGCTGCTTCGGCCAGGCCGTGCAGGCGCGGCTGAAGGCGCTGCCCGCTTTCCTGCAGGCGCAGCTTGAAACGCTGCCAGATGGCGTTGATCTCGTCCCCGGACACGACAGAACCTGACCCGTTGGGCGGCCCGCACCCCTGCCAGCCGCCTCGTCCCACTCGCGGGCGAGCTTTCGCCGGTCGCGATGAGCAGGTCGTTACCGGCCGCGTGCCATCGCGAAACAGGGTCAATGACGGGTAAGGAGGCAGGGTTAATGCCGGAGGCCGCCTCTACCGATTGACTTTTTACGGCGGCTTGTGTTTGGGATTGCGCGCCGGACACTTATCTTCCGGCTTCGCGATGATGCTCAGGTTGGCTCTGTGACGTTCCGTCTGACGACGAAAACCACGACCAAAACGACGGCCGGGAAAACCCGGACGTCGCACTGACACGTCGCCTCGATTCCGGGTTCTCCCCCCCGGCCGGGGTCAACCGGCCGAACCCGCAAGCGAGATCAGCGGCGACGGCTCCCCGGGGAGGCTGAACCGGTTTCGCCAGAAGGAATTCACGAAAATGAGCTTCAAGGTCGCGGTCGTCGGCGCCACGGGCAATGTGGGCCATGAAATGCTCGACATCCTCGCCGAGCGCGCTTTCCCCGTCAGCGAGGTGGTGGCCCTCGCCTCCTCCCGCTCCATCGGCACCGAGGTTTCCTTCGGCGACAAGACGCTGAAGGTGAAGGCGCTCGACCATTACGACTTCTCCGACACCGACATCTGCCTGATGTCGGCGGGCGGTGCGGTCTCGAAGGAATGGTCGCCCAAGATCGGCGCGCAGGGCGCCGTCGTGATCGACAACTCCTCGACCTGGCGCATGCATCCCGACGTGCCGCTGGTTGTGCCCGAGGTCAACGCCGCCGCGGCCGCCGGCTTCAGCAAGATGAACATCATCGCCAACCCGAACTGCTCGACGGCGCAGCTCGTCGTGGCGCTGAAGCCGCTGCATGAGCGCTTCGGCGTCAAGCGCGTCGTCGTCTCGACCTATCAGTCGGTTTCCGGCGCCGGCAAGGAGGGCATGGACGAGCTCTTCAACCAGACCCGCGCCGTCTTCGCCGCCGGCGAGGTCGAGGCCAAGAAGTTCAGCAAGCGCATCTCTTTCAACGTCATTCCGCATATCGATGTCTTCATGGAGGACGGCTACACCAAGGAAGAGTGGAAGATGATGGCGGAGACCAAGAAGATCCTCGATCCGAAGATCAAGCTGACCGCGACCTGCGTGCGCGTGCCGGTCTTCATCGGGCACTCCGAAGCCGTCAACATCGAGTGCGAGAAGCCCGTGACTGCCGACGAGGCGCGCGAGATCCTGCGCGCCGCGCCCGGCGTCCTCGTCATCGACAAGCGCGAGCCCGGTGGCTACATCACCCCGCATGAGGCGGCCGGCGAGGACGCGACCTATATCTCGCGCATCCGCGAGGACGCCACGGTCGAGAACGGTCTCTCCTTCTGGTGCGTCTCGGACAATCTGCGCAAGGGCGCGGCCCTCAACGCGGTGCAGATCGCCGAGGTGCTGGTCAACCGCAAGCTGATCCAGCCGCGCAAGCAGGCGGCCTGAGAACCGCGCGACTCTTTAAACAAAATTTCAAGGCGGGCCTCGTGCCCGCCTTTTTCTTGCGCGGACGCATGGCGGTCGTGCTGGATTTGCGCAAGGGATCGCCATGATCATCGGCTAGGGTCGGCTCCTCATCGAGAATCGCCGAAGACCTTGCCCGACACCTTGACCAGAGTGCCTCTGCCCGTCGAACCGGCACCGGCAGAGCCGCCACAACGCCCAGCGCCGCGGCGCGACAACGGCCTGCGTGGTATCGGCCTGATGCTGATCGGCAGCGTCTTCCTCTCCGCCGCCGACGTCGCCTCGAAATACCTGACCGCGACGACACCGGCTATCCAGGTCGTCTGGCTGCGCTATGCCGCCTTCGCGCTGATCATGCTGGCGGTCGCCGCTCCCGGCGGCTTCGCGCAGCTCAGGCCGAAGCGCATGCACATGCAGATCCTGCGCGGCGTCGCCGTCACGGTCTCGTCGATCCTGTTCGTCTCCTCGCTGCGATACCTGCCGATCGCCGACGCGACCGCGACGAGCTTCGTCGCGCCGCTCTTCGTCACCGCGCTCTCGATCCCGATCCTCGGCGAGAAGATCGGCTGGCGACGCTGGACCGCCACGGCCGTCGGCCTGATCGGTGTTCTGATCGTCGTCCGGCCGGGCGGCAGCGACTTTCAGCTTGCCTCGATGCTGCCGGTGCTCTCGGCGGCGACCTGGGCCTTCGCGCTGATCGTCACCCGCATGATGAGCGCGACCGAGAACCCGGTGACCACGCTCGCCTGGTCGGCGGTCGTTGGCTGCGTGCTGCTGACGCTGCTGCAGCCGCTGACCTGGCAGCCGCTGTCGACCGAGGCGCTGCTGGTCGGCCTGTTCATCGGCGTCTCGTCGACCGTCGGACACTGGTTCGTGATCCAGGCCTTCCGGCATGCCGATGCCTCGCTGCTGGCGCCCTTCTCCTATGTCCAGCTGCTCTGGGCCTCGGCTTTCGGCTTCATCCTGTTTTCGGTACTGCCCGACGCCTTCACCTGGTTCGGCTCGGCGATCATTATCGCCTCCGGCCTCTACACCGCCCATCGCGAGCGCATCCGGGCGCGCAAGGTCACGGGGAGATAGGCGAGGCCTGCATCCAGCCGGAGGTGAGCCCTCTATCCAGAGCGCCACCCTCATCCTAGCCTCGCCCGCAATGACCTCCCTCACCACTCTCAGTCGCCGTGCTCTCCTCGCTGCAGGCTCGACATTGCTGTCAGCCTGTTCGCCGCTGGGGCTGCTGAATGCCTTCACGCCCGCCGATGCCGGTGGCCGCCTTGCCGCCAGCGGCATCGCCTACGGCCCCGACGAGCGTCACAGGCTCGACGTCTACCTGCCGGAGCAAATCGCAGGACGCGCTCCGGTCATGGTTTTCCTCTATGGCGGCGGCTGGAACAACGGCGAGCGGGCCGACTACGCCTTCGTCGGCCGCGCCTTCGCGGCACAGGGTTTCGTCACCGTCATTCCCGATTACCGGCTGGTGCCGCAGGTGCGCTTCCCAACCTTCGTCGAGGACTGCGCACTGGCTTTGCGCTGGGTGCGCGACCACATCGCGGCCTATGGCGGCGATGGCGCCGGCATTGCGTTGAGCGGTCATTCGGCCGGCGCCTATAACGCGATGATGCTGGCGCTCGATCGGCGTTTCCTCGCGCGCGCCGGCCTGCCGCCCGGCTTTGTGCGCTGCGTCACTGGCCTCGCCGGTCCCTATGATTTCCTGCCGCTCGATGATCCCCGCAGCATCGCCGCCTTCGGCGACTATCCGCGCCTGCCTGAAACGCAGCCGATCAGCTTTGCCAGTGCTCGCGCGCCGCGCGCCTTCCTCGCGACCGGCGACGAGGACGAAACGGTCAGGCCGCGCAACAGCGCCTCGCTTGCCGAAAAGCTCCGGGCCCAGGGGGCAACGGTCGAGCTGAAGACCTATCCCGGCCTCGGCCATGCCGGCATCCTGCTCGCGCTGAACACCGGCTTTCGCGGCCGCGCTCCGGTCCTTGCGGACATTGTCCGCTTCGCCAAAGCTCAGGGCGCCGCGGGCAGCACCCGATAACGCACCATGAAGGTCCGGACCGCCTCGCCGACGACGTAAGCGATCTCGTCCTCGCTCGGCGGCATGCGCTCGGCATTGAACAAGCGTGGGCGCATCAGGGTCGACTGTGAGAGGTCGACGAACTGCGCCGCGGCCAAAGCGGTGTCCTCGATCGCCAATTCGCCCTTGGCGACACGCTGGCCGAGAAAGTCCGCCAGATGCCGCGCGCCCTGCATCGGGCCGCGCTCGTAGAATTCCCGGCCGAGGTCGGGCATGCGCTCGGCGACCCCCAGCACGATCCGATGAGCACTCATCGCGAAGGGGCCGGTCAACAGGCGCACCAGCCCCGAGCCGAAATTCGTCAACGCGAGGGCGAGGTCGGGCTCCTCGGCCAGCGCCTCATACATGCCCTGCTTCTGCTTCTCGCGCTCGCGCTCGATCAGAGCGACGAAGAGGTGCTCCTTGTCCTCGAAATAAACGTAGAGCGTGCCCTTCGAGACGTTCGCCGCAGCGGCGATGTCGTTCATGCTGGCCGCATCGAAACCACGCGCGGTGAAGACGGCATGCGCCCCTTCGAGGATCTGGTGACGCTTGTCGGGATCAGTCCCGGCGGCGCGCCGGTTGCGGGAGATCGCCTTGACGTGTCGCGGCTCCAGCGTCGCGGTCATTCTATTCCATCCATTTCGCGCATATTCGCGCTTGCAAAAATAATCGAACCGACCGGTTCGATTTCCTCTTGATATGCCCCGGCTTCGGCGCTATTTCAAGCGCAATCGAACCAAGCGGTTCGAATTGTGATCGTCAGGGCGTTGTTACCATGACTGTCGAATCTGCCGTTGAAAAGCTTATCGAGCCCCGCCGCGACCGGCTGAAGCTGGTCGACCCCGTGCTCGAGCAGACCCCTGTCGAAGCCCGCAAGGCCGAGGAGGAACGCGCTCCCGCCCCGCAGGCTGGCGAAAAGCCGGCGCCCAAGCGCAGCGGCACCAAGCGCGTCGCTCTGATCCTCGTCGCCGGCACGGCGCTCGCCGCCGGTCTCTGGTTCGGTGTCGACTGGTGGCGCAATGGCCGCTTCATCGTCTCGACCGACGACGCCTATGTCGGCGCCGAGATGGCGACGATCTCGGCCAAGCTGCCGGCCAACATCGCCACGATCTCGGTGACGCAGAACCAGGAGGTCAAGGCCGGCCAGGCTCTGGTGGCACTCGATCCTGGTGACCAGCGCATCGCGCTGGAGAGTGCCCAGGCCAAGAGCGCGACAGCCAAGGCGACGCTCTCGCGCATCGATGCACAGGTCGAGGCCGCCCGCGCCAGCCTGCAGCAGGCGCAGGCCCAGCAGACCTCGGCCGAGGCGGCCGTCACTCGTACCGCCGCCGATTTCGACCGCGCCAGCAACCTCGCCGCCAAATCCTATGGCTCGCAGGCGACACTCGACGCCGCCACCGCCGCGCGCGACCAGGCTGTCGCCTCGCTCGCCAGCGCCAAGGCCGGCGTCGTCCAGGCTACGGCCAATATCGAGGTGCTGAAGGCGCAGCGCGTCGAGGCTGCCCGCCAGATCGACGAGCTCAAGGTCGCCGAGGACAAGGCCGCTCGCGATCTCTCCTTTATGTCGATCTCGGCGCCGATCGACGGCCTCGTCGCCAACACCAACATGCAGCTCGGCGACCTCGTCAGCGCCGGCAAGCGGCTGATGTCGATCGTCCCGCTCGACAAGGTCTATGTCGACGCCAACTTCAAGGAGACGCAGGTCGGCCCGCTGAAGATCGGCGACAAGGCCAAGATCACCGTCGACGCCCTGCCCGGCCAGGTCTTCGACGGCACGGTCAGCGGCATCGCCGGCGGCACCGGCTCGGTCTTCACCTTGCTGCCGCCCGACAACGCCACCGGCAATTTCACCAAGATCGTTCAGCGCGTGCCGGTTCGGATTGCACTCTCGCCCGAGTCGGCGAGCAAGCATGTGCTGCGCCCGGGCATGTCGGTCGTGGTCTCGATCGACCCGCGCCCGAGCGCGCAGAAATAACCAGACGTCCGGGCCCTCGACCCGAGGAGCCGTTCCCGACCGGGGAATGGCGATGCGCCAAGGCTCAACCGCCCCTTCTGGGCCAAAGCGCACCGCGCCTCACGGCGCTCCTCGGGTCGGGGGCTCGGCTCCAACCCCAAGCTGAAGCCCGAAGCTGAAACCCGTCTTGGAGGCCGGCATGGCCACCGCCACGACTGCCATTCCGGTCCCTGCGCCGGCCGCTGATGCCATTCCGATGCGCCGGATCTTCGCCTTCATGGCGATGGTCTTCGGCATGTTCATGGCGATCCTCGACATCCAGATCGTCTCGGCCTCGCTCGCCGAGATCCAGGCGGGTCTGTCGGCCTCCAGCGACGAGATCGCCTGGGTCCAGACCGCCTATCTGATCGCCGAAGTGATCATGATCCCCTTGTCCGGCTATCTCAGCCGGGCGCTGTCGACCCGCGTCTTCTTCTCGATCGCCGCTGCCGGCTTCACCATCTCCAGCGTGCTCTGCGCCATGTCGAGCTCGATCAACGAGATGATCCTCTGGCGCGCGGTGCAGGGTTTCATCGGCGGCGGCATGATTCCCGGCGTCTTCGCCGCGGCCTTCACCATCTTCCCGGCCTCGAAGCGGCCGATCGTCTCGCCGCTGATCGGCCTGATCGCCACGCTCGCCCCGACCATCGGCCCGACCGTCGGCGGCTATCTCAGCCATGCCTTTTCCTGGCACTGGCTCTTCCTGGTCAATGTCGTGCCCGGCATCGCCGTCACCATCGCCGCCTGGAACCTGATCGACTTCGACAAGCCCGATCACAGCCTGCTCAAGCGCTTCGACTGGGTCGGACTCGGCGCCATGGCCGCCTTCCTCGGCAGCATGGAATACGTGCTCGAGGAAGGCACGCGGCTCGACTGGTTCGAGAGCCACGAGATCGTGCTCTTCACATTCGTGATGATCATCGGCGCGGTGCTGTTCTTCTGGCGGGCGCTGACCCGCGACGACCCGCTGGTCGACCTTTACGCCTTCCGCAACCGCAACTTCGCCTTCGGCTCGCTGTTCTCCTTCACCATGGGCATCGGCCTCTATGGCCTGACCTATCTCTACCCGGTCTATCTCGGGCGCATCCGCGGCTATGACGCGCTGATGATCGGCGAGACCATGTTCGTCACCGGCCTCGCCATGTTTCTGACGGCGCCGATCGCCGGGCGCCTCTCGGCCAAGCTCGACCCGCGCATCATGATGATGATCGGTTTCGGCGGCTTCGCGCTCGGCACCTACATCGCCTCCGCCATCACTGCCGACTGGGATTTCTACGAGCTGCTGGTGCCGCAGATCCTGCGCGGCTGCTCGCTGATGCTGTGCATGGTGCCGATCAACAATCTCGCGCTCGGCACCTTGCCGCCGCAGCAGCTGAAGAATGCGTCGGGCCTCTACAACCTCACCCGCAATCTCGGCGGCGCGGTCGGGCTCGCGGTGATCAACACCCTGCTCAACAACCGCACCGACCTGCACATCACCCGCCTGCACGAGGCTGTCGCAGCCGGCCGCCAGATCGCCGAGGAGAACCTTGCCTCGATGGTCCAGCGCTTCGCCGAATATGGCGACGCCGCCCAGTCCATGGCGCTGAAGCTGCTGACACAGCGGGCTCACAAGCAGGCCCTGGTCATGGCTTTCGGCGACGTCTTCCTCGGCCTGACCGTGATTTTCGGGGCCCTGGTCCTGCTCGCCATCTTCATGAGCAAGCCGCCGGCAGCCAAGCCGGCAGGTGGCGGCGGCGGGCACTAAGACCTGCCCGAAAGCGCTGCACCGCGTCGTGGACAACCCCCTGATGCGTCTTGCCGCAGGTGCGAAGAGATTGACAGTCGGCTTCGGAGACGGCAAAAATACCAATAATATCAGTAGTTTAGATAAATTCTAAACTACGAAGACACCGAACTTCGAGTTGGAAGGCGTTCATGAGCATTCTGTCCCTGAAGGATGGCAGCCCGGCGCGGACCCAGGCGGAGCAGATCCCCTGGCCGCAGAAGGCCCCGGCTGCCTGCCCGATCAGCGCGGTCAAGGCGCGCCTGCGCAGCGTCGGCCTCAGGCCCACGCGCCAGCGCATGGCGCTGGGCTGGCTGCTCTTCGCCAAGGGCGACCGCCATGTCAGCGCCGAGATGCTCTATGAGGAGGCGCTGCGCGCCCGTGAGCCGCTCTCGCTCGCAACCGTCTACAACACACTGCGTCAGTTCTCCGAGGTCGGCCTGCTGCGCCAGGTCTCGGTCTCCGGGCCGAAGACTTTCTTCGACACCAATGTCTCGGAGCACCACCATTTCTACAATGAGGACGACGAGACCGTCGTCGATATCCCCGGCTCCGAGATTCATGTCTCGGGCCTGCCCGTCGCGCCGGAAGGCATGATGATCTCCTCGGTCGAGGTGATCGTGCGCCTGCGTCGTGCCGATGGCGAGGAGACGGTGACGAAGGTCGCCGGGGGCCACCGGGCGTGATCGTCTGCTCCTGCAACGTTCTCTCCTGCCGGCAGATCAAGGGCACCATCGCCCCTGACGGCAGCGGTCCGCGCACCGCGGGCGAGGCCTATGACTGCCTCGGCTGCAGCCCGGATTGCGGACGTTGCGCCCGCGAGGTTCGTTCCCTGCTCGTCGAGGCGCGCGCCGCCTGCGCCAGCCAGTGCCACAGCTGCGCCAGCCACGATGTCGAATGCGCCGTGCATGTCTCGGTCGGCCTAATGCTGGCCGGCATCGAGGAGAATGACGACCGCGTCGCCGCCTGATCCGGCACGACACGTTTTCTCGCGCCAGGCGCGCGATCTGCCCTTCCCTTTCCGATCGAGCCGCTCTACATTAGGATCATTCTAATGTAGTCGATTGCGAGGAGAGCGGCATGAAGGGCGACAAGAAGGTCATCGAATACCTCAACAAGGGCCTGCGCTCCGAGCTCACGGCCATCAACCAGTATTGGCTGCACTACCGGATGCTCGATAATTGGGGGCTGAAGGACATGGCCAAGACCTGGAAGAAGGAATCGATCGAGGAGATGGTCCATGCCGACCGTTTCGTCGACCGCATCCTCTTCCTCGAAGGCTTCCCGAATCTGCAGACGCTCGACGCGCTGCGCATCGGTGAGAACGTCAAGGAAGTGATCGAGTGCGACCTCAAGGCCGAGGTCGAGGCGCGCGCCCTCTATCAGGAAGCCGCGAAATACTGCCGCGACGTTGGCGACTACCCATCCGAGGACCTGTTCAAGGCCCTGATGAAGGACGAGGAAGGCCATATCGACTTCCTCGAGACCCAGCTCGACCTGATCGGTCGCATCGGCCTCGAACTCTACACCCAGAAGCATGTCGGCGGGCTCGAGGGCGACGAGCACTGAGCACGGGCCATTTTAAAGGGGCGATCGACCGGGCCTGGTGACAGGCCCGGTTTTTTGTTGCGCGTCCATCTCCCAAAGCCGCGCCCGCCATGCCAAAGACCCACCACCAGCATGGAGGCGAGAGATGGGCACGATCGTCGCAGTCGCACGGGACCAAGGCCACCGCTTCAGCAAGCCGATCTTGCCGGCGATTCGGCTGCTCGCCGGCCTCGGCATCGAGGGCGATGCTCATTGCGGCGAGACGGTGAAACACCGCTCGCGCGTCGCCGTCGATCCGACGCAGCCCAATCTGCGCCAGATCCACCTGATCCATGGGGAGCTGTTCGACGAGCTCGCAACTGGCGGCTTTTCGATTCGACCCGGCGATACGGGTGAAAACGTCACCACCCGCGGAATCGACCTGCTCGCTTTGCCCACCGGCACGCGCCTGCGGCTCGGCGCTGACGCGCTCGTCGAGATCACCGGCCTGCGCAATCCCTGCGTCCAGATCGAGACGTTCCAGCCAGGCCTGCTCAAGGCCGTGCTCGGCCGCGATCCGGACGGAAAGCTGATCCGCAAGGCCGGGATCATGGGGATCGTACTGGCGGGCGGCGAGGTCCGTCCCGGCGATTCGATAGCGGTCAGCCTGCCGGCCCTGCCGCATCGGGCCCTCGAACGCGTTTGAGGCGGCTGGACCTTTCGGCCCACCGCCTCATCAATGCGTCAAGATCATAGCCCGGTCAGGCTGGTTCAGCCTGACCGGCGAGATGTGCTCACGATCAGCTTCTCAGAGGAAGCTGATGTTCGCGGCCTCGGGGCCCTTCTTGCCGGCACGGATCGAGAAGCGCACGCGCTGCCCGTCCATCGGCGGCTGCAGGCCGCTGCGGCTCAGCGACGAGACGTGCAGGAACACGTCCGGCCCGCCCTTGTCGGGGGCGATGAAGCCGAAGCCGCGGTCGGTGTTGAAGAACTTCACCGCGCCGTCGAAGGGGCCTTCCATCGGGGCGCTGGCGCCACGATCGAAGCCGCCGCGATCACCGCGGTCGAAGCCACCGCGGTCGCCGCGGTCGTAGCCGCCGCCGCCACCGCCATAGCCGCCGCCGAAATCGTCACGCGGCGGGCGCGGCGAGAACGGACGGCCACCGCCACCGGGGCCGCCGGCGCCACGCGGCGCTGCAGGGGTTGCGGTCGAGGCGTCGATCTCGTGGACGGAAACGACCTGCAGGCCGCGCCGGCCTTCGCCGAGATCGCAGATGATGGTCGCACCGGGCTGCAGGTCCTGCGGATCCTGCGGGCCGATGGCCGAGATATGGAGAAACACGTCGCCGGAGCCGTCCGCCGGAGAGGCAAAGCCGAAGCCTTTCTCCGGATCGAACCACTTGACCTTGGCTTCGATATTCTCGTGGGTGACGAAGGGCGCCGGGGCGGCGGGCTTACGACGATCGAACATGCAGCTTCAACGATAGTGACCGGGAGCGCGCAATCTAGCGCAAGCTTCCGGGTTCGTCATCGGGGCGGCGCAGCAAAAATGCTTGTCCGGCGAAATGCTGCCGGATCGCAAACTTTTTCCCCAGCCACCGCCGTTTCAAGCGGCGGATAATTCAAAATTCACCCGATCGGCGGCAGACGTCAACCATCCTGTCCCGGCTCGACCTCCGAGCAGCGGATCATCTGCACCTTTTTCGGCATCTCGCCGACCGCCGGGATGAACTGCCCGGTCTGCGGGTCGAGCAGCATCAGCATGCCGGTCGCGACCGCGAAATAGGCGCCATGCAGGTGCAGCCTGCCCTTGCCCTCGAGGATGTTGATGCAAGGGAAGGTGCGCAGGTTTGCGAGCGACTGCTGGACCGAGAGCAGAGCGAGGCGCTCGACATAATCGTCCAGAGTCTCGTTCCGGCCGCGTCCGCCCGAGCGCCGGGCCGCGGGCTCGACCAGCGTAATCCAGCGGCCGATGAAATCGCCGGACGACAGCGGCCCTTGCGTATCGTCGGCGAAGGCCTTGATGCCACCGCAGCGGCCATGCCCGAGCACGACGATGTGCTCGACCTTGAGCGCCTGGACGCCGTATTCGAGTGCGGCGGATGTACCGTGCAGCTGATCGTCCGGCGAGAAGGGCGGGATCAGATTGGCGATGTTGCGGATCACGAACATCTCGCCCGGGCTCGCATCGAAGATTACCTCGGGCGAGACGCGCGAATCGCAGCAGCCGATCAGCATGATCTTCGGCGTCTGCCCGCTCTCGGCGAGTTTTTCGTAGCGGCTCTGCTCGCGGACGAAGCGATCGTCGAGGAAAGCGCGATAGCCTTCAGTCAGGCGTTGCGGGAACGGCTGGGGGGCTGGTTGGTCCATGGCGCATGTTGGGCCAGAAAGCGATGGCCTCCGTCAAGAGCCCGCAGCCTGATTCTGCTGCAATGCAGCATCAAATCTCGCAAAGCTGCTTCTGCAATCGTGCCGCCAACGCCTCCGCATCGCCATGAACGACGATGCGCTTCAGACGCGCGCTCGCACCGGCCGTCAGCGACACCTGCGAACGGGAGACTGTCAATTCCTTGGCCAGCAGCGCGATCAGGGCGGCATTGGCCTCGCCGTCGCTGGGCGCGGCCCGTACCCTTGCCTTCAGCACCTGGCGGCCATCGGCCAGCGTCTCGATACCATCGATGCCGTCGCGTCCACCGCGCGGCGTGAGGCGGATCGAGATCGCAAGCCCGTCCGGCGTGACGGACCAGGCCCTCATTCCGGCTAGAAAACGTTCGGGTAGATGTAGCGGGTGATCACGCTCTGGATGAAGAAGATCAGCAGCAGCAGGATGATCGGCGAGATGTCGATGCCGCCGAGATTGGGCAGCATGTTGCGGATCGGCCGCAGCGCCGGCTCGGTGATGCGGTAGAGGAAATCCCAGACCGTGGAGACGAACTGGTTGCGGGTGTTGACGACGTTGAAGGCGATCAGCCAGCTCAGCACGGCCGAGGCGATCAGGATCCAGACATAGAGGTTCAGCGCCAGCATCACGACGTCGAGAACGGCACGCATCGAGCAGCATCTCCGAGAAGCCCAGGCGCTTCGCCGGAAGCACCCACAAAACTCCTGTCGCAAGCGATTGACAGAAGCGCGACGCACGGCCTAGAAGGCCAGCGCCCTGGGGCTGTAGCTCAGATGGGAGAGCGCTGCAATCGCACTGCAGAGGTCAGGGGTTCGAATCCCCTCAGCTCCACCAGGCCCAACGACTTGGTCGTTGATCTCCCGAAATCGATGGACCAAAGCGCCGTTGGCTGCTCGCCGGCGGGCGCTGCCTTGGCCGCGGCCACCTGCGCCGCCTAGTATCGCGTGACCGCCCCGAACCACCCGGCAGCGCGACGATGACTCGCTACCCCATGTTCAGCCCGCAGCTGCTGCAAAGCTTCGTCGCAGTCTGTGACAGCATGAGCTTCACCCGCGCCGCAGAGCGGGTCTCCCTGTCGCAGTCGACCGTCAGCCAGCAGGTCAGGCGGCTCGAGGAAATGCTGGGCAAGCCGCTGTTCGAGCGCAATCCACACCAGGTGCAGCTCACCGAGGAAGGCGGCCGGCTGCTGAGCTATGCAAGGCGAATCCTCGCTCTGCATGAAGAGGCGCATGACGCGCTGACCGGCTTCTGGCGGGACGGCGTGCTTAGACTCGGCATGCCCGAGGACTTCACCGTGCCGACCGCCGGCCTGCTGGCGCAGTTCAGTCTGGCGGAGCCGCATCTGCGCCTCGACGTGACCAGCGGCCTCAGCGCCGATCTCTACAGCGCCTATGAGCGCGAGGAGCTCGACCTTATCCTAGTCAAGCAGCGCCGCCGCCAGCCGCCGCGCGCCGCAAGGCCCGAGCCACTGCTCTGGCTCGACAGCCTCGCCCATCCTGCGATCGAGCGCGCGCCGGTGCCGCTGGCGGTGTTTCCGCTAAACGGGCTCTACCGCGAGGAGCTGTGCGAGACCCTCGACAGCCTCGGCATACGCTGGCGGGTCAGCTACGCCAGTACGAGCCTGGCCGCGCTCACCGCGGCCTCCGCCGCCGGGCTCGGCCTGACTCTACTTCCTGCAAGCTGCCGGCAGCAGGGCCATCGCGTCCTGGGAACGGCGGAAGGTCTGCCGGGAGTGACCGGCTTCGAGCTGGCGCTCTATTACCGCGACAACGCTCCGGATGCGACGACTGCCCTGGCCGGGCAGCTGGCCGCCTTTTGCGGCCTCCAGCCATAGCGCGCCTGCGGCCTATCATCGGCTATCGACTTGAACACGCTGATCATTGCCGAATCGAATGATCATCATGGGGAAACATCGCTGCCAATGCGGACGGCTCTCCCGTAGATCGGGGCTACCAAAATCCAGTCCGGGGAAACGACATGGGCAGCGTGCAGCACCAGAGCCGCAGGGGCTTTCTCATGCAAACGGGCCAGCTCACCACCACCGCAGCGATCATCAGCCTGTCCGGTGGCGCCGAGGCGGCTCCGAGCAAGGCCGGGAAGGATGCCGGCAAGACCGGCGTCACCACACTGACCGATCGCCACTACTATCTCGGCGGGGTTCGGCTCGAAGACGGCTTCGACTATGACGGCGAGACCGTGGTCGGCACCCGCACCGGCCTCTATACGCTCGAGATCAAGGACGGGAAGATCGCCGCTTTGCACCCCGCTGGCGCCGCCCTCTCCGCCACGCTGCCGCGCTACGACGCCGACGGGCAGCTCGCGCTGCCGGCGATGCGCGACATGCACATCCACCTCGACAAGACCTTCTATGGCGGCCCCTGGCAGGCACCGCGTCCGCGCCAGGGCAAGACGATCATGGACATGATCGCGCTGGAGGAGAAGCTGATCCCGACGCTGCTGCCGACCTCGCAGGAGCGCGCCGAAGGCCTGATCGCCCTGCTGCAATCGAAGGGCACGACGACCGCCCGCAGCCATTGCAACATCGACCCGGTCAGTGGCTTGAAGAGCCTGGAGCACCTGCTGCTCGCGCTCGAGAAGCATCGCGACGACTTCTCCTGCGAAATCGTCGCCTTTCCGCAGCACGGCCTGCTGCACTCCAAGGTCGACGGGCTGATGCGCGAAGCCATGAAGATGGGCGTGCAGTATGTCGGCGGGCTCGATCCGACCAATATCGACAAGGCGATGGAGAAATCGCTCGACGCGATGTTCCAGATCGCGCTCGACACCGGCAAGGGCGTCGACATCCACCTGCACGAGACCGGCCCGTCCGGCGCCGCCGCAATCACCTACATGGTCGACACGGTCGAGAAGAACCCGGCTTTGCGCGGCAAGGTGACGATCAGCCATGGCTTCGCGCTGGCGACCATGGCGCCCGGCCTTCAGGCCGAGACGATCCAGCGCCTTTCGGCCCAGAAGATGACGATCGCCTCGACCGTGCCGCTCGGCGCCCTGACGATGCCGCTGCCGCAATTGCAGGACAAGGGCGTCTTCGTGATGACCGGCACCGACAGCGTGATCGACCATTGGTCGCCCTTCGGCAGCGGCGACATGCTGGAGCGGTCCTATTTCTACGCGCAGGTCTATCGGAACTCCGACGAGTTCCGCCTGTCGCGCTCGCTCGCCATCGCCACCGGCGGCATCCTGCCGCTCGACGACGAGGGCAAGCGCGCCTGGCCGAAGGCGGGCGATGATGCCGGCTTCACTTTGGTCGGCGCCAGCTGCTCGGCCGAGGCCGTGGCGCGCGTGCCTGCGCGCAGCGCCACCTTCCATCAGGGGCGCATGGTCTATGGCAGCGTCGGCAAGGCCTGACGCTCATAAAGTCGAGACGTTTTGCTGGCGCGCCCGGATCCCGGGCGCGCCACGCCTAGTCCTGCTCAGCCCTTGAGCTTGGCGTTGCACTGGCTCCAGTAGCCGCCGCCCTTCTCGATCCATTTCAGCTCGCCATTGGCGTTGGCGGCCTTGTTGGCGTTGTACTGGTCGGCGCAGGTCTTCAGGCGCGCCCTGCCGGCGGTCTCATCCGAATATTTCGGCGCGACGGCACGCGGGAACACTGCTGCCTTGGCCTTGCCGGCGGGCTTGGCCGGGGTCGCCGCGGCCGGCTTGCCCGCCGTGGTCGCGGCGGGCGTCGCCGCCGGGGCCGGGGCATCCGTCACCGCCGCCGCCGCATCATTCTCCGACGCATCGTCGTCGGCGCAGTTGGCCTTGCGGAAATCGTTCCACTTCTGGCCCTTCAGCGTGTTCGCCTTCTTGGCGTCCTGATACTTGGTGCTGCACTCCTTCATGGTCAGGGCCGAGGCCGGCGCACCGGCGAGTCCCATGGTCATCAGAGCGAGGGCGGTGGAGAACAGAAGCGTCTTCATGAGCAGTCTCCCTGGGCGATGAGTCGAGCTCGCCGCGGCAAGCTTAACCAACGATGCGAATCTCTGCCATCGCCGTGCGGCAACTTCTGGGCTAGTCAGCAGATTCCATAGTCAGTCACCCCAAAGGACATTTTGATGAAGGTTGCCGCTTACCTTGCCTTGCCCGTTCTGGCTTTCAGCCTGGCTGCCTGCACGACCCTGGAGCAGCGCGTCAGCGGCGCCGCCGTCGGCGCCGGGACCGGAGCGGTCGTCGCCGGGCCGGTCGGAGCGGTTGTCGGCGGGGCCGCCGGTGCGGTCAGCGCTCCGTCGGTTGTGCGGGCCACACGTCGCGCCTCGCGCTAATCCCATCCGGCGGCGGAACTCCGCCGCCGTTCCTTCGTTTCGATCATGAAGCTTTCGAGCCCACGGAGTCGAACGATGGACAATGACAAGCGCCTGCCGCCGGACGTGCCTTCCAGCGAAGATGCGGAGATCGACCGCGCGACGGACAGCGTCACCGCCCGCGCTGCGGATCTTGCCAATCGTACAGCGGAAACCGTCAAGGACGGCTACGGCCGAGCCAAGGAAAAGCTCGCCGAGCTCGATCCGCGCGATACGCTGCGCGATGCCGGCCGCTATGCCCAGGAAACCGGCGAGGCGGCGGTCGAGACGGTCGAGCGCCATCCGCTCGCAGCCTTCGCGGTGGGTGCGCTCAGTGTCGGCCTGATCGCCTGGGCGATGACGCCCCGCCGTTCGAGCTGGCAGCCCGATACCTCGGGCTGGAGCCGGATGCTGCGCGACTATGGCGACCAGGCGCTGCGCGCCGGGCGCGATCTGGTGGGCAGCGGACGCGAGCAGCTCGATCGCAGCCGGGATTATGCAGCCCGCGGGCAGGACTATCTCGACATGGGCCGCGACTATGCCCGCGAGGGCGGTCAGATGCTGATGAAGCGCGGCGAACGCGAGCCGCTTGCCGCCGTGGTCGGCGTCGGCCTTGCGCTCTACGTCATCGGCTCGCTGTTGAGCAGCGGCAGCCAGCCGCAGCCAGCCGCGAAACGCCGAGCCAAGCGGTAATTGCTCAGCCTCGGCGCGACGCCTTCTCGGCTTGACGAGCGGCCTGCTTCTCGGCCTCGCCGGCGCGCACCAGGCTCTTGATCGTCAGGGGGCGCCTGCCTGATTTCTCGGCAATGATGCGATCCTGCTCCTGGATCGCATCCAGAGCCGGATCGTCACCGTCGATCCCGCCGAGCAGTTCGCTTGGCACGCGGCGGTTCGAACTGCGCGAGCCGTCCTCGTAGAACACGTCGAACAGCACGAAGGAAGCCTCGAGCGGCTTTGATTTCTTGCGGGCCATGGTTCGATCCTGTCGGTTGGGCGATCCGCTCGGCCACAGCGCTGATGGCGGGCCGAAAAGATCGCGGTGCCGCGCGAGCCGCAGCAGAAAGCGATGGGCGCGAGGTAGACCCGTCAGGCCAGCAAGGCAAGCCGGAACGATGCCCTGCCAGAAGCTCGGCCTATGCCAGACTCAAGGTCTCGACGATTTCGGAGTCGAGCACGAGGTCGTCATTGGCTCCCATCAGCCACAGCTCAGCGGCTGTGAAGCGCAGGATCGGCCTGTCCCACCAGCGCTCGACGAGGTTCGCGAGCGCTGCCGCCTCAGCAACGTCGAGATCATCGTTCAGGTTCCAGATGCCGACCACATAGAGATCGCTGGTCGGCCGCCCGAGCGCACGCTGAAGCAGGTGGAGGGTATTCTGCCCGTCGCGACGCTCCGGATAGAGCCGCAGGTAGAGCCGACCGCGATTGACGTTTCCCGAGAACAGGCCGCGTAGCTCCAGCGCGATCGGCCCGATGCGCGACAACGCCTCGCGCGCGGCCGGATCGATGGTTGGCAGCGTACCGACCGACAGCGAACCGCAAACCGTCGCGTGAAGCTTGGCCTGCCGCCGTGCGACGATGTCCCAGGCGATCTTGCCCGCGAACGGAGCGTCGCGCAGCTCCTGTTCCAGCTCCTGGTAAGCTGGCGCCTGAGCCAGATCCAGTGTCGGCGCCACCAGCGAATAAATCGGAGGGTGCCGGCCGTTCTCGTAGTGCGTGCCGTCCTTGCGCGCGATCGCCTTGGGATGACCCGGGTCGATCAGCGGCAGATGCGCCAGGCGATAGCCATCGTCGAGCGCCATGCCAGCGCCTGCGACGAAAGCGGTGCGACTCCTGAGATAGGCGAGATCCTCGTCGCCGATCAGTTCGATCCCGGCCGCCGCGCTCACGCCTTCAGCATCCACTCATGCGCGGGGTCGTTGTGGAACTTCCAGATCCGCTTCGGCCCGGCCATGACGTTGAGATAATAGAGCTCGTAGCCATGCGGGGCGCCGACGGGATGATACCCCTTGGGCACCAGAACGACGTCGCCATCCGAAAAGGCCATGGTCTCGTCGAGCGAGCGGTCATCGGTATAGACGCGCTGGAGGCCAAACCCCTGTGGCGGGTTGAGCCGGTGGTAATAGGTCTCCTCCAGCAGCGACTCCGCCGGCAGATTGTCCTCATCGTGCTTGTGCGGCGGATAGCTCGACCAGCAGCCGGACGGCGTGATCACCTCGACGACAAGCAGGCCATCGGCGGCTTCCGTCTCCGGCAGGATGTTGCGGACATGGCGGGTGTTGCTGCCCTCCCCGCGCGTCAGCGCGCCGACATCGCTCGGGTCGATAACGCGGGCCGGGCGCGCGCCGGCGGTGCCCGGTGCCGAGCAGATCGCAAGTTCGCACGGCCCCTGCGCGGCGACGCTCCAATTGGAGCCGGCCGGGACGTAAAGCGACCAGGGATCGGGCTCGAAGGGCGAAGAACGCCCGCCGATCACGCCGAACTCCTGCCCACCCGCGCGAGCCGAGACCTTGCCCGAAAGCAGGACGAGGCAATGCTCCCTGTTCCTCGTCTCGCGCGACAGGTTCTGCCCGTTGGCGAGCTTATGCACGGCGAAGCCGACATGCTCCCAGCCGGCGGTTTCGGGTGTGACCTCGTGGACGCGCCCCTCGACGTCGGGCGCCTGCGGCTTGACCAGCAGCTTCGACATGATCGTGTCCGGGCTCAGACGAGCCCAGCCTCCTTCAGGCTCTGCTTGAGATGGGCGACGCCCTTCTTGGCATAGGTCAGCGGATGCGCCTTTTCGGGATCTTGCTCGGCCTCGACCACGACCCAGCCGGAATAACCCGGCAGCGCCTTGAATACGGCGGGGTAGTCGACCATGCCGTCGCCCGGCACGGTGTAGACGCCGAGTTCCCGGCCCTTGCCGAGGATGGCATCGAGGAAGCTCCAATCCTCGCGGCGCGCCTGCTCCATCACGCCCTTACGCACGTCCTTGGCATGGACATGGCTGATGCGGGTGCGATAGCGCTGCGCGAGCCTGGCCGGATCGGCCCCGCCCCAGGTCGCGTGGCCGGTGTCGAGCAGGAGGTGAACCGCGTCGCCTGTCGCCGCCATGAAGGCGTCGATATCTGCCTCGCTCTCGACGATCGTGCCCATATGGTGGTGGTAGACCAGCCTGACACCCTCGGCGAGGGTGCGCTCGGCGACCTCGGTGATCCTGCGGCCGAACTGCGCCCAATCGCCCGCCGCCATCACCGGGCGCTGCGACAAGGCCTTGCTGCGGTCGCCATGGATCGCGTTCGAGGTCTCGGCGAAGACCAGCACGGTCGAGCCCATCGCTTTCAGCAGGTCGAGATGAGCACGCAGATGCTTCATCTCCTCATCGGCATCGCGCTTCAGCAATTCGGCCGAATACCAGCCGGAGATGCAGGCCATGCCGAACGGGTCGAGCGCCGCCTTCAACGCCTTCGGCTCGCGCGGGAACTTATGGCCGAGTTCCATGCCGACGAAGCCGGCTTCGCGCGCTTCTGCCAGGCAGGTTTCGAGCGGCGTCGCGCCGCCGATGTCCTGCAGATCGTCATTGGACCAGCCGATGGGGTTGGCGCCGATACGGATAGGCATGTCGTCCTCTTTGATCAGTTGTCGCGCGCGGCGAGCGCGCCGTCATAGCGCTTGCGCGCCGCCTTGACCTCGTCGCGCACCGAAACCTCGGGCACCGCGACCTCCCACCAGTGCCCGCCGGCATCGGTCGAGATCAGCGGGTCGGTGTCGATGACGATGACGCTGGTGCGATCATGCCCGCGCGCCTCGGCGAGGGCCGATTCCAGCTCAGCCAAGCTTGCGACCTTGCGTGCGATAGCGCCCATCGAACCGGCATGCGCGGCAAAATCGATCTCGGGCAGTGTCTCATGGCGGGTGTCGCGCAGGAGATTGTTGAAGGAGGCGCCGCCGGTCGCATTCTGCAAGCGGTTGATGCAACCGAAGCCGCGATTGTCGAGCACGACGATGGTGAGCTTGATGCCAAGCATCACCGAGGTCGCGATCTCCGAATTCATCATCAGATAGGAGCCATCGCCGACCATGACGAAGACCTCGCGGGCCGGGTCGGCGAGCTTGGCACCGAGGCCGCCGGCGATCTCGTAGCCCATGCAGGAATAGCCGTATTCCATATGGTAGCCGCCGGGCGCGCCGGGCTGCCAGAGCTTGTGCAATTCGCCCGGCAGGCCGCCGGCGGCGCAAAGCACGACATCGCTCGCCCGGCTCTGGCGCTGCACTGCGCCGACAACCTGCGCATCGCTCGGCAAGGCCTGATTGCTCGCCGCGGTATAGCGCGCGGCGGTGGTGAGCCAGGCTTCGCGCGATGCCTGCGCCTGAGCCGTCCAGCCGGCCGGAGCCTTCCAGCCCGAAAGCGCGGCTTCCAACTCGGCAAGCCCCGCCTTGGCATCGGCCACCAGCGGCTGCCCGCCATGCTTGCCGGCATCGAAGGCTTGGGTGTTCAACCCGATGATCCTGCACTCCGGATCGGCGAAGAGCGCGCGCGAGCCGGTGGTGAAGTCCTGCAGGCGCGTGCCGACCGCGAGCACGACATCGGCGTTCTTCGCGGCCTCGTTGGCGGCGCCGGTGCCGGTGACGCCGATCGCGCCGAGATTGAGCGGATGGTCATGCGGCAGGGCGCTCTTGCCGGCTTGCGTCTCGGCACTCGGGATCCCGTGCGCCAGGCAGAAGTGGGCGAGTTCGCCCTCGGCCTCGCTGTAGAGCGTGCCGCCGCCAGCGACGACCAATGGCCGCTTTGCACCCTTCAGCAGCGCAACCGCCTGCGCCAGCTCCTGCTCGTCCGGACGCGTCCGGCGCGGCTGCCAGATCCGCTCAGCGAAGAAGCTTTCGGGATAGTCGAAAGCCTCGGTCTGCACGTCCTGGCACAGCGCCAGCGTCACCGGCCCGCACTCCGACGGATCGGTCAGCACCTGCATCGCCCGCTCGAAGGCCGGGATGATCTGCTCCGGCCGGGTGATCCGGTCGAAATAGCGCGAGACCGGCCTGAAGCAGTCATTCGCCGAGACGGTGCCGTCGCCGAAATCCTCGATCTGCTGCAGCACCGGATCGGGCCGGCGCCCGGCGAAGACGTCGCCCGGCAGCAGGAGCAGCGGCAGGCGATTGACATGCGCGACCGCCGCCGCTGTCACCATATTGGTCGCGCCCGGCCCGATCGAGCTCGTCACCGCCATCATCCGGCGCCGGCGCGAGGCCTTGGCGAAGGCGATCGCGGCGTGCGCCATCGCCTGCTCGTTATGGGCGCGCAGCGTCGGCAGGATATCGCGGGCGCCGTGCAGCGCCTCGCCGAGGCCCGCGACATTGCCATGGCCGAAGATCGCCCAGACGCCGGCGAAAAGCGGCAGCGTCCGGCCGCCGACGATCGTCTTCTGCGCGGCCATCGCTGCCACAAGCGCCTGCGCCATGGTGAGCCGTACCGTGCTCATGATCGCAATCTCCTCAGCGCACTTGCCAGGCGTCGACCAGCCGGCCGAAGCGCTCGGCCATCATCGCGGTCGCGGCCTCGTCGTCGAGCTTGCCAGCGAGCCAACCGCGCGCCGCCTCGCCGAAGATGCTGCGCCCGACCGCAAAACCCTTCACCGTCCTGGCGGTCTGCGCCAGCCTGAACGCGGCCTCCAGCTCCGGCAGCGGCGCATCGAGCCCGAGCAGCACGACGCCGCGGCAATAGGGATCGTTCTCCACGATCGCGGCATCGACCGCCGCCCAGGCTGCCGCGCTCGGCTGCCCCTCCAGCTTCCACCAGTCCGGCTTGATGCCGATCGCGTAGAGCCGGCGCATGACGCTCGCCATGGTATAGTCGCCAACCGGTCCATTCTTCGAGCAGATGATCTCGACCAGCAGCTCGCGGCCGACCTGCCGGCAGGCGAGCGCGACGCGCTTCAGGGTCGCTTCCTGCTCGGCCTTCAGCGCCGCATCGTCGTCGGGATGATAGAAGGCCAGCACCTTGGCGACATGGTCGACCGGCCACTCATTCAGCGCCGCCCCGAGCGAGCCGTCGGCATCGGTTTCGAGCCGCAGCGGCCGCGAGCCCGGCACTTCCAGCGGCCGCGCCACCCAGAAGCCGTGATCGCCGGCACGGAACAGCGCCTCGCGGCCATGGCGCCCGTCGAGCAGCATGCCGAAGCCCTCGGCACCCTTGGCGATCCGCGCCGCGGCATCGACGGCGAGCCGCTTGAAGAGCTGGATGCGCTCGCGCGGCACGCCGGCCTCATCCGCCATCGCCTCGATCTGGGAGCGGTGATCGATGGCGAGCGCCATCAGCGTCGCAGCCTGCGGCCGGCGCGTCGTCGCCCAATGGACATGGTTGATCGCCACGTCATGGCGCAGCGCCCGGTGCGGCGAGCCGTGCTTCAGGAAGAACTGCAGCTCGGCGAAGGTCGGGCTCTCCGGCGAGCAGAGCAGGCGCGAGACGGCGAAGGCGCCGCAGGCATTGGCCCAGGTGCAGCAGGTCTCGATCGGCTCGTCGCTGAGATAACCACGCAGGAAGCCGGACATGAAGGCATCGCCCGCCCCCAGCACATTATAGACCTCAACCGGGAAGCCCGGTCCCTTGATGCCGTCCTCGATCGAGGCGGGAATGGCGCCCGGAAAGACCACGCAGCCCATCGGCCCGCGCTTGCAGACGATCGTCGCCTTGCTCAGCGCGCGGATGTTGCGGATCGCGGCGAGCGTGTCCTCCGAGCCGCCGGCGGCGTGCAATTCCTCTTCGGTGCCGACGATCAGGTCGCAGTCCGGCAGGATCGCCTGGAGATGCTGGGTGACGCTGTCGGAGCGGATATAGCGCTCCTCGCCGGCGGCGTGTCCCGCCAGCCCCCAGAGATTGGGCCGGTAGTCGACGTCGAACACGACCTTGCGCCCATGCTTGCGGGCGAGCGTGATTGCCTTGCGCTGCGCCCTGGCCGCGTTCGGAATGGCGAAATGCGTGCCGGTGACCACCACCGCCTTGGCCGAGGCGATGAAGGCCTCGTCGATCTCGCTCTCGTCGAGCGCCGCATCGGCGCAATCGCTGCGGTAGAAGATCAGCGGAAAAGTTTTCTCGTCGCGCACGCCAAGAATGACCAGCGAGGTCAGGCGCTTGGGATCGACGACGACGCCCTTGGTCTCGACGCCCTCGCGCTGCAACTGCTCCAGGATGAAGCGGCCCATCTGCTCGTCGCCGACGCGGGTGATCACCGCCGATTTCAGGCCGAGCCGGGCGGTGCCGATCGCGATATTGGTCGGGCAGCCGCCGAGCGCCTTGGAGAACGAGGCCATGTCCTCCAGCCGGCCGCCAATCTGTTGGCCGTAGAGGTCGACCGAGGAGCGGCCGATCGAGATCAGGTCGAGCACGGGTTCAGGCATCGGGACGGGCTTTCTCTGCGGTGCCGACGGCGAGCGTCATGGCGAGCGCGAAGGTGGCCGACATCGAGCGGAAGGCGCCGTAATCGGCTTCCTCGACCTCGAGCCACAGGGAGCAATGCTGGGCGAGCGGGCTGAGCGCGCTGTCGGTGATCGCGATCACCGGAATGCCCTTGCCGTGAGCCTGCGCCGCCATCGCCACCGTCGCCGGCGTATAGGGCGCGCAGCTCACCGCAACGACGACGTCCCCGTCGCGAGCGATCGCCGCCTGTTCGGGGCCGAGCGCGGCGATATTGTCGACCAGTACCGCCCGGATGCCGAGTTTGCCGAAGGCATAGGCGAGATAGGACACCACGGTGAACATCCGGCGCGCACCGACCAGGATGATCGTCTCCGCCCCGGCGAGCAGGTCGGTCGCCCTGTCGACGTCGCGGTATTTCACGGTCGATTGCAGCCGCGTCAGCGAGCTGCGGCTGGCCTCGACGAAACCGTCGAGCAGCACCTGCGCCATGTTCGGCCCGGCCGCGCCTTCGTCGCGCAGCGCCGCCAGCCGTTCGCGGTAATCCGGGAATTGCTGGCGCAGCCGCGAGCGGAAGAGCTGCTGCAATTCGCTGAAGCCGGAATAGTCGAGCGCCTGGGCGAAGCGCACCAATGTCGAGGCCTGCACACCGGCTTGCTGCGCCACCTGCGCCGCGGTGCTGAGCGCCATGTCGTCGGGATTGGCGAGCGCATAATCGGCGACCTGCCGCAATCGTTTCGGCAGGCTCGGCCCACGCTCGCGCAGCAAGGCGACGAAGCCGTCGAAATCGTCCTTGGGCGGTTCCTGCTGCACTGGCGACGTCATCGGGAACAGGGGCTCTCTTGGCCTTGACTTGCGCCGCCAGAGAATGGAATGTTTGTTCCATTAGTCAAGCGCAATAAAAATAATGTGCCATTATGACAGTGGCACTGCCGGGGAGAGCAGAGGGTGCCTCAGCCAACCGACTTCCGCCGCGAACTCGACGGCAAGGTCGCCATCGTCACCGGCGGCAGCCAGGGCCTCGGTGAAGCGATCGCCCGCGAATTCGCCGCGCGGGGCGCCGCCGGCCTCGTCCTCACCGGCCGCAACCGCGAGCGTGGCGAAGCCGTCGCCAACAGCCTGAAAGCTGCCGGCTGCAACGCCCTGTTCCACGCCGCCGACCTCGCCGATCTCGACGCCGTCCGCGGAATCGTCCCGGCCGCCGAGCAAGCTTTCGACCGGCTCGACATCCTCGTCAATGCCGCCGGCGACACCGACCGCGGCACGATCTTCGACACCAGCCCCGAGCTCTACGCGAGGATCATGGCGGTCAACCTGACCGCGCCCTTCTTCCTGATCCAGGACGCTGCGACGCTGATGCGCAAGCAAGGCATCCAGGGCGCCATCGTCAACATTCAGTCGATGTCGGCCCATGGCGGCCAGCCCTTCCTTGCTGCCTACAGTGTCTCGAAGGGCGCACTGGCGACACTGACCCGCAACGCTGCCTACGGACTGCTTTCCGACCGCATCCGCGTCAACGGCCTGAATATCGGCTGGATGGCGACGCCGGGCGAGGACGCGATCATGCGACTGCGCCATGATGCGCAGGATGGCTGGCTGGAGAAGGCGCAGGCCGGCCGACCGTTCGGCCGCCTGATCGATCCACGCGAGGTCGCCAAAGCCGTCGCCTATCTGGCGTCATCCGAATCGGGGCTGATGACCGGCGCCAATGTCGACTTCGACCAGACCATTCTCGGCGCGCACGACTGAGGCGCCGGAGCACTCTCGAACCGCAGGACCACGGACGTGATGAGATTTGGATTGCTGGGCGCCGGCCGGATCGGGCGCATTCACGGGCTCAATGTCGCGGCTCGCTCCGATGCGCAATTGGTCGCGCTCTCCGATGCCTCGCCAGAAGCCGCCGCCTCGCTCGCCCAGGCCTCCGGCGCCAAGGTCGCCACCACCGAGGCGATCCTCGCCGACAGCGGTATCGATGCCGTGGTGATCTGCACCCCGACCGACACCCATGCCGACCTGATCGAGGCCGCAGTCTCCGCCGGCAAGGCGGTGTTCTGCGAGAAGCCGGTCGATCTCGACGCCGGCCGCATCCGCCGCTGCCTCGAGGTGGTGAAGACGTCCGGCAAGCCGCTGATGATCGGCTTCAACCGCCGCTTCGACCCGAACTTCGCCGCGCTGGAAGGCCGCTTGCGTGCGGGCGAGGCCGGCGCCATCGAGATCGTCAGCGTCATCTCGCGCGATCCCGGCCCGCCGCCGGTCGAATACGTCAAGCGCTCGGGCGGGCTCTTCCGCGACATGATGATCCATGACTTCGACATGGCCCGCTTCCTCCTCGCCGAGGAACCGGTCGAGGTCTTCGCGCTCGGCTCGGCGCTGGTCGACCCGGCGATCGGCCAGGCCGGCGACGTCGATACCGCCGCCGTACTGATGCGCACTGCAAGCGGGCGCGTCGCCCAGATCTCGAATTCGCGCCGCGCTACCTATGGCTACGACCAGCGCATCGAGGTGCACGGCTCCAAGGGCATGCTGCGCGCCGGCAATATCCACGAGACCACGGTGGAGATCGCGACCGGCGCCGGCTTCCGGGCCGATCCCGTGCAGAACTTCTTCCTGGAGCGCTACGCCGCCGCCTATCGCGCCGAGCTCGACGCCTTCGTCGCGGCCTGCCGCGACAAGCGCGCGCCCTCGCCGTCGGGCCTCGATGGGCTGAAGGCACAGATCCTGGCGGACGCGGCGACGGAATCGCGCCGCACCGGCAAGCCGGTCGCCGTCTCGCTCGAGGCGCTGTGATGACGCCTGCCGAACTCGATCTGCGTCAATATGCGGTGCTCGGCCTCGTCGAAGAGGCGAGCCGGCTGGCGCTCGGCTATTTCGGCCGCAAGGACAGCCTCGGCGTCAGCATGAAGGGCGCGCAGGACTGGCTCACCGTCGCCGATGGCGCGGTCGAGACCTTCCTGCGCGAGCGCCTCGCCGTGCTGTTTCCGGATGATGCCGTGATCGGCGAGGAAGGCGGCGGCGAAGCCGCCGATGCGGTCTGGATCATCGACCCGATCGACGGCACCTCGAACTTCGCCCGCGGCGACCGCAACTGGTGCATCTCGATCGGCCTCCTGCTCAATGGCGTACCCGAGATCGGTATCATCTCTGCCCCGGCACTTGGCGAGATCTATCTCGGCCGCCGTGGCCGTGGCGCCACCATGAACGGCGAGCCCATCAAGGTCTCTGGCACGGCCGATATCCGCCGCGCCTATCTCGAATTCGGCTGGTCGACGCGCGTCCCCACTGACGAATATCTCGCCACGGTCGGGCGCGGCTTCGCTGCCGGCGCCTCGGTCAAGCGGTCGGGCTCGGGCGCGCTCGGCCTCTGCCATGTCGCGATCGGCCGCACTGAGGCCTATGCCGAATTGCACATCAACGCCTGGGATGTCGCCGCCGGGCTGGTGATCGCCGCCGAGGCAGGCGCAGACGTCAACGACTTCTTTGCGGGCGACGCAATCAAGGTCGGCAACCCGGTGCTGTGCTGTACGCCGGAGCTGACGGCCGAGCTGGAACGCATCACCGGGATAGTAAGCCGGCACAGGGATCGTTGATCTTTTCGAACGAACGGTCACTATCGACCCAACAAGAACAAGTCAGAACCAAAAATCGGGAGGAAGATATGCAGAAACACCATTGGCTTCGCGCCGGGCTGTTGGCCGCCGCTGCGAGCGCAACCTTCGCCGCTGCTCCGGCCCAAGCCCAGGGCTCGCTCGTCATGTATTGCGGCGTGCAGGAGGAGTGGTGCCGCGCCATGAGCGGCGCCTTCGAGAAGGAAACCGGCATCAAGGTCGCGATGACCCGCAAGTCGGCCGGCGAGATCTACGCCCAGCTCAAGGCGGAATCGTCCAATCCGCGCGGCGACATCTGGTGGGGCGGCACCGGCGACCCACATCTGCAGGCGGCCGAGGAAGGCCTGACCCAGGAATATGAATCGCCTGCCAACAAGGACATGCACGAGTGGGCGCTGGCGCAATGGGAAGCCGCGAAGAAGCGCTCGGTCGGCATCTATGCCGGCGCGCTCGGCTTCGGCTACAACACGCAGCAGATCAAGGCCAAGGGCCTGAATGAGCCCAAATGCTGGGCCGACCTGCTCGATCCCAAGCTGAAGGACGACGTCCAGGTCGCCGACCCGAACTCCTCTGGCACCGCCTACAACCTGCTCGCCACGGTCGTGCAGCTGATGGGCGAGGACAAGGGCTTCGACTATCTCAGGGCCCTGCACAAGAACGTCAGCCAGTACACCAAGTCGGGCGCCGCCCCGGCCAAGGCCGCGAGCCTCGGCGAGACCGCCGTCGGCATCGTCTTCATCCATGACGCCGTGGTGTTCGCCGTGCAGGGCGACCCGATCAAGGCCGTCGCTCCCTGCGAGGGCACCGGCTACGAGATCGGCTCGATGTCGATCGTCAAGGGCGCGCGTAATCTCGACAACGCCAAGAAGTTCTACGACTGGGCCCTGACCCCGGCGGCGCAGGCCCTCGCCGCGCCGGCGAAGTCCTATCAGGTGCCTTCCAACAAGAACGCGCCGGTCCCGGCCCAGGCTCCGAAAATGTCGGAGATGAAGCTGATCAAGTACGACTTCGTCAAATACGGCTCCTCGGCCGAGCGCGTCCGGCTACTGACCAAGTGGGACAAGGAGATCAAGGCGCTGCCCAAGTGATCGGGCGAGTGACCGCACGCTGATCGCTGACATCTGAGACGAGAGGCGAGAGACCATGCGTCCCGCAACGAGGCTTGCGCTGCTGGCCGGCTGGCTCGGCTATGCGCTCATCCCCTGGTACCTACCCGAGGGGATGAGCCTTACCGGCTATCCCTTCGGCAAGGCCGGTACGGCGCTGGCGCTCGTGCTCTCGGGGGCGGCGCCCTGGCTCGCCCCGATTGGCATCGCCCTCGTCCTCGCCAGCCTGCTTAGCCTCCGGCAGGAGAATGCCGGCACCGGCAAGCTCCTGGCCTGGATCGGCTTCATCGGCCTTGTCGCCTTCTTCGCCCAAGGCTTTGCCGTCACGCTCAAGGACCAGGGCATGCCGGCACTGGCCGCCCTGCTCGGCGGTGCCGGGGCGGCCCAGCCCGGCATGGGCTTCGGCGCGCTGATCACCCTGGTCTCGCTGCTGCTGTTGCTCTGCCACGGCCTCGCCTATCGCGGCCTGTGCCGTGGCGACCTGTTCACAACCTCCTCGATCGGCATCGTCATCATGCTGATCGCACTGTTCATCTTCCTGCCCGTCGCGGTAATCTTGCGCAGCGCGCTGGTCGATTCCAGCGGCGCCCTCGTGCTTGGCGAATTCGTCGAGCGCCTGTTCAGCCCGACGATCTGGGGACTGGGCTGCCTCAGCGCCAACACCAATTGCGGCGTCGCCTGGAACACTCTGATCCTCGCCGTCCTCACTGGCCTCATCACCACCCTGCTCGGCCTCGCATGCGCGCTGCTGATCCTGCGCACCGGCATGCCGGGCAAGCGCGCGATGCGCCTGCTCACCGTGCTGCCGATCATCACGCCGCCCTTCGTCATCGGCCTGGCGCTGATCCTGCTCTTTGGGCGCTCGGGCCTGTTCTCGACATTCCTGTTCGAATGGTTCGGCGTGCCGCGCTCGCGCTGGATCTACGGCCTGCCCGGCGTCCTGCTCGCCCAGGTCCTTGCCTTCGCGCCAATCGCCTTCCTCGTGCTGATCGGTGTCGTGCAAGGCATTGCGCCGAGCCTGGAAGAAGCCTCTCAGACGCTCGGTGCCAAGCGCTGGACCACCTTCCGCACCGTGACCTGGCCACTGCTCCGCCCCGGCCTCGCCAACGCCTTCCTGCTCGGCTTCGTCGAGAGCATGGCCGATTTCGGCAACCCGCTGGTGCTCGGCGGCAATTTCGAGGTGCTCTCGACCAAGATCTTCTTCGCCGTTGTCGGCGCCGCGCATAATCAGGGCCAGGCCGCGGTCCTCGCCGTCGTCCTGCTTGGCTTCACGCTCGCCGCCTTCTGGGCGCAGCAAAGCTGGCTCGGCAGCAAGTCCTACACGACGGTCACCGGCAAGGGCGATTCCGGCCTGCCGACGCCGTTGCCGCGCCGGATCACCTGGATCTCGGCGCTTGTGATCGGCCCCTGGGTAGCGCTGACCGCCGTCATCTACATCGTCATCCTGATGGGCGGCTTCGTGAAGACGATGGGGCGCGACCACACCCCGACGCTGCAGCACTACATCACCGGCTTCTCGATCGATTTCAGCCGCGGGCTCTATTTCGACGGCTCGGCCTGGCCGTCCTTCTTCACCACGCTGAAGCTCGCGGCGATCTCGGCGCCGCTGACGGCGCTCATCGGCCTGCTCACCGCTTACCTGCTGACGCGCCAGCGCTTCGCCGGTCGCGGCGCGCTCGAATTCGCGACGATGCTGAGCTTCGCCATTCCCGGCACCGTGCTCGGCGTCGCCTATATCCTCGCCTTCAACGTGCCACCGGTCGAGATCACCGGCACCGGCCTGATCCTCGTCATCGCCTTCGTCTTCCGCAACATGCCGGTCGGCGTGCGCTCCGGCATCGCCGGGCTGTCGCAGATCGACAAGAGCCTGGACGAGGCTTCGGCGACGCTCTCGGCCCGCAGCTTCACCACGCTCTGGCGGGTCGTGCTACCGCTATTGCGCCCGGCCCTCGTCGCCGCGCTGGTCTACAGCTTCGTACGCAGCATGACGACGGTCAGCGCCGTGATCTTCCTGGTCTCGGCCGAATACAACCTCGCCACCGCCTATATCGTCGGCCGGGTCGAGGCTGGCGAGTTCGGCCTCGCCATCGCCTATTCCTCGGTGCTGATCGTGGTCATGGCGCTTGGTATCAGCCTGATCCAGCTCGGCGTCGGCGAGCGCAAGCTCGGCCGGCGCGGCACGCCCGCCCTCGCCTCCTCCGCCGCCGAGCCGATCAAACAAGGATAAGCCATGCCCAAGGCCGGCCCAGCTTCAGTCGAGTTCCGCAATGTCAGCATGCGCTATGGCGCGGTGACGGCGGTCGACAATGTCAGTTTTTCGATCGAGGCCGGCAAGCTGGTGACGCTGCTCGGCCCTTCCGGCTGTGGCAAGACCACGACGCTGCGCATGATCGCCGGCCTGGAAATCGCCAGCGAAGGCGAGATCCTGATCGGCGGCAAGGACGTCACCCGGCTCTCCGCCGCCGATCGCGACGTCAGCATGGTCTTCCAGTCCTATGCGCTCTTCCCGCATATGAACGTGCTCGACAACACCGCTTATGGCCCGACAGTGAAGGGCCTGCCCAAGGCCAAGGCGCAGGAGATGGCGCTGGAGAAGCTGGCGCTGGTCGGCCTCAAGGGCTTCGAGAAGCGCTACCCCTCCGAGCTCTCCGGCGGCCAGCAGCAGCGCGTCGCCGTTGCGCGCGCCCTCGTGCTCGAGCCGCAGGTGCTGCTCTTCGACGAGCCGCTCTCCAATCTCGACGCCAAATTGCGCCGGCGCGTGCGCGAGGAGATTCGCGAGCTGCAGCAGACCCTCAATCTCACCGTCGCCTATGTAACCCACGATCAGGAGGAGGCGCTCGCCGTTTCCGACCGCATCATCGTGATGTCGAACGCCCGCATCGCCCAGCAGGGCACGCCGCGCCAGCTTTATGAGGAGCCGGCCGATGCCTTCGTCGCCGACTTCATCGGCGACGCCAACATGGTCGACGTCACCGTGAAGTCAGTCGCAGACGGGCGCGCAGAGGTCGCGATCGGGCCGGCCAGCGTCTCATTGCCCGCGCGCGGCCTGCAGCCGGGCCCGGCCAAGGCAGCGATCAGGCCGCAGAGCCTCCTGGCCTCGCGCCATGAGAGCCAGGGCTCGCTACCGGGAAGCGTCCGCAAATGCGCCTATCTCGGTAATCATCTCGACCTGATGATCGAGACCGCCGTCGGCGAGCTCTTCGTCATCAGCCATGATGTCGACGACATGCTGGCGCCGGGCACGCCGGTCTGGCTCTCTTTCGCGAGCTCGGGCGTGATCCTGGTGCCCTGAGCCTCGGCCTCAGCCGCCGACGTGGAAGGAATAGCTCGCGCCGATACCGACCGAGAACTGGTTGCGCTGGCCGATCGTATCGACCAGCGGCGACTTGGCGGCATCTCCGACCAGCCGGTCATAGCGCGCGAACAGTGTCGTCGAGAAGCTCGGCGACCAGGCATATTCCACCGACGAGGCGAGACCGACCGACTTGGCGCCGCCGCCAGGCCTGTAGGCCGCAACCGTTCCGTTGAGCGTAGCCTCATAAGGCAGCACGCCGAACTGACGGCGCATGAACGAGGCGCTGCCCAGCGACAGGCGCGGACCGACGGCGAAGGTGAAGCTGCCGAGCCTTTCCACCCAGTCGGCCGAGAGATCGGCGACGACCCCGTGATGGCCGTTGAAGCCCTGGCGAACCTCGATGCGTGTCCGCAGCCGCTCGGGAACGAGCCAATATTCCGCAAAGGCGCCGGCCTCGATCGACCACGGCACGTCACGCAAGCCAAAAAGCCTGGCGTTCGAGCCGGAATAGCGGCCGGCACGGTAGCTGCCGACGACGCCGACACTGAAGCGATCGGTTTCGTAGAGCGCGAAGTCGAGGCCGTCATCAGGGGCGCTGAAGCCCGCCGGCTCACCGGCCCTGCGCCACGAGATCGACGGCATGAAGGACGGGCCGGCCGAGTTCGACCCGTCGTATTTCGGCCCCACCTCGAACGAGCCGCCCAGCGTGATGATCCAGCCCTTCGCCGGGGTCGGATCCGTCACGGCTCGCTTGTCGTCATCATCGTTCGCCAGCGCCGCCCCGCTCGCGAGGACGGTCAAAGCGATGACACCCGCCACGACGGCTGGGCGACGGCGCAAGCCGAAGCGAAGGTGTTCGGGACGAGCAGGAGCAGGCATGGATAGTCGTCCCGTAGTCAGTCCGCGATCGCGCGGCCCAGCTTGATACCGAGTTTCTTGATCCGATGCCAAAGGCTTCTCTCGGCTATGCCTAGCAATTTTGCAGCCCTGACCTGCACGCCGTCGCTGCGCCTGAGCGCCTCGATGATGAAATCGCGCTCGATCCGTTCGAGCTCGGTATCGAGATCGCGCGGCAGGCCATCCCGTTCGGTGCGGCGGCTGCCGCTGAACAGATCCTGCGGCAGGTCCGCCGCGTCGATCGTCTGTGTCTTGGCGACGATCACCGCCCGCTCGACGCAATTGTGCAGCTCGCGGATGTTTCCCGGCCAGTCATAGGCGGCCATCGCGGTCATGGCGGCCGGTGAGAAACCGGTCGCACGCTTACCCATTCCCTCCGCCAGCTCGGTCAGGAAATGTGCGGATAGCAGCGGGATGTCGTCGGCACGGTCGCGCAGCGGTGGCAGCTGGATCGGGAAGACATTCAGCCGATAGAACAGGTCCTCGCGGAAGCTGCCGCCGTCGACGGCCTGGCGCATGTCCCGGTGCGTCGCGGCGATCAGGCGGACATCGACGGTCTGCGTCCGGGTCGCGCCGACCGGCTCGAAGCTGCGCTCCTGGATCACCCGCAGCAGCTTGGCCTGGACCGGCAGGGGCATGTCGCCGATCTCGTCGAGGAAAAGCGTGCCGCCATCGGCGGCAGCAAAACGGCCGATTCGATTGGCGAGGGCCCCGGTAAAGGCGCCCTTCACATGGCCGAAGAGCTCGCTCTCCAGCAGGGCTTCGGGAATCGCCGTGCAGTTGACCGCAATGAAGGGCTTGTCGCGCCGCGGGCTGTTGAAGTGGATCGCGCGGGCGACCAACTCCTTGCCGGTGCCGCTCTCGCCATTGAGCAGCACGGTCGCCTTGGTCTCGCAGACTTCCGTCACCTGCTCGATCACGCGGCGGAAGGCGGCGCTGTTGCCGACCAGCGTATCGAAGCTGTAGCGGCCTTCGAGCTCGCTGCGCAGCCGCTCATTGTCCCGTACCACATCGGCCAGGCGCAGCGCCCGCCTGATCGTGGCCGAGACGTCGTCGATCTCGAAGGGCTTGGCGATGTAGTCGAAGGCCCCTTCCTTGACGAGATCGACCGCGTCGCGCACCGCCGCGAAGGCGGTGATGATGATGACCGGGACCTCCGGCCAGCGGCTGCGGACCTCACGCAACAGGGCGCGCCCGTCCATCACCGGCAGCCTGAGGTCGGTCAGCACCAGATCGAAGCGCGCCTGTTCGAGCTCGACGAGGGCCGCGCGTGCGCTGTGCACCGCCGTGGCGCGATAGCCGAGATCCTCCAGCGCTGCGGCCAGCACGTCGGCGAGCCGTACCTCGTCGTCGACCACCAGGATGGAACGGCTCATGCTGCCACTCCCGGTTTCGCCCGCGGCAGCGTGATGGTGAAGGCGGCGCCTCGCCCCGGCACGCAGACGCAGGAGGTGCTGCCGCCATGGGCCTCCGCCACGGTCTGCACCTTGGCGAGCCCGAGCCCGGTGCCTTTGGCCTTGGTCGTAAAGAACGGGTTGAATATTTCCTGGCGGATCGCCTCCGGCACACCGGCCCCCTCGTCGCGGATGGTCAGTGAAACCGTCTCGTCGGTGGCGCTCACGCTCGCCGCGATCTTGCCTCCATCCGGCATGGCATCGATCGCGTTGAGGATCAGGTTGAGGCAAGCCTGGTACAGCTGGTCGGGGTCGCCGAGGACGGTCGCGGCGCCGCTATGGTCCTCGACCGAAAGCTCGATCTTCTGGCGGCTGAATTCCGGCGCCGCGATCGCCGCGACACGGTCGATCACCGCGCGCAACGGCAGCTCCACCTTCACCGGCGGCTTCGGCTGGGCGAAGTCGAGGAAATCGCGGACCAGGGTCTCGATGCGCCGGACCTCGTCGATGACATAGCCGAGCATCTTCTCCTCGGCGCCGCCAAGCTTGGCCCGGTTGCGCACCACCTCCGTCGAGGTCTTGATGATTCCCAGCGGGTTGCGCACCTCATGGGCGATCACCATCGCCGCCTGCCCGAGCGCCGAGAGCCGGTCACGGCGCCTCAACTCCGCTTCGAGTTCCTGCAGCTTGCCGAGCTGCTCGGCCATGCCGTTGAAACCGCTGGCCAGCTCGACGATCTCGCGCCCGCCGCCCGCCGAGACACGCTGGCCGAAATCCCCGCCCGCGATCGCCCGCACGCCATGGGTCAGCGCGCGCAGCGGCCGCACCAGCAGGTCCGAGGTCAGGATGCCGACGACGATCGAGATCGCACTGCCGAGCAGGAAGATGCCGAGGAACAGGCTCTCCCGGCCGAGCTGCTCGAAGAAGCCCGCCTCGCTGCGCATGCCGATGAAGCTGATCGCCGCGAGCTCACCGTCGATGCCGCGCAGGCCCGAATAGACAGCGCGGTAGGCGCCGCCGTCGGCCGCAGAATCGAAGACGCCTTCCTCTCCCGTCTCGAGCCTCGCCCGCACGTTTTGCGGCACCGCGGTCGTCCGGTCGGGATGGGTCTGCATCACCGTTTCGAGCTGGCCATTGAACAGGGCAAAGAGCCGTATCTCCAGCGAGGTCACCACCTTGATGCCGCCGAAAGAACCTTCGTCGAGCCAGGTCCCGACCAGGATATTGGCCGGCTGGCCGCCGATCTGCACGGCCTGAACGGCGCCCGCCATGATCCAGCGCTTGCCGTCGGTTTCGATCCGGAACAGGCCGAGGCTGGTCTCCGCCGGCAAAGGGCTCAGGCTGCTGAAGTCGCGGGTCTTGAACAGGACGTCGCCGCTGGGGCGATAGATCGCGATCAGATCGTAGCCGACCGAGCTCAGCACCGCGAACTCGCGCTCGACGGTTTTCTGCATCTTGTGCTCGTCGCTGGCCTGCTCCAGCCGATGCCCGATGACGCCCGCGACGCGCTGCGCCTCCTGCGTCGCCTCGGCGATCTCGAGGGCGAAGAAGCGCGAGGTCTCGCCGAGCCATTGCTCGACATTCTCCTCGAAGGCGTCCGAGATCAGCCTGGCCGCGATGTAGGCGGACGCCATCATCGCCGGCACGCTGACCAGCATGAAGCCGATCACCAGCCTGAACCTGAGCGATGTCATCCGCATCGACATACCGAGCTCGTTCCCTTCACCTCCAACCGCCGGCAGGCGGTATCGCTTCAACTGCCGTCACGGCTGCCGCGACCAGATGTCGTCGTCGCAGATCAGGCCACCGAGCACACAACCGCGCATGACCAGGCTCCGGGCCGATGTCAGCTCGAGCGTGGTGCGATAGGTCTTGCCGTCGGCGGGATTGTAGCCCTCGCCCTCCAGCGCCCCCTTCGCGGCCGGCTTGAAGCCGGAGAGCACCTGGATGCCCATCAGCGAGCGCTTCCGCAGCCCCTCATTGGGATTGTAGATGTCGAAGCGTTCCTCTTTCAGCCAGACGATCTTGCCGCATAATGCCGGGCCGCAGCGGCTGATGGCGATCTCGGACTCGCCGTCCGAATCGCGCCAGCGCCCGACGATGTCGGTCATCGGATCGGCCAAGGCCGGCAGCGCCGCGATCAGCGCGGTCGCAACCAGCAAGATCAGGCCAAGTCCAAGGCCAAATCCCCGTCTCATTCGTCACCCCCGAGCAGAAACACGCCTGCGATGATCAGCGCGATTCCGCCTGCACGAACCAGATCGATGTGTTCGTCGAAGGTGAACCAGGCGAACAGCGGAACTGTGACATAGACCAGTCCCGTCATCGGGAAGGCACGGCTGAGCGGCATGTCGCGCAGGATCGCCATCCAGACGACGAAGACGCCGATATAGCCGAGCGTCGCGACCCAAACGCCTGGCAACGACACAGCCTTCGCCATCATCGCGAGGCCGAATTCCATGTCGCCGATGCCGTCAGCACCCCATTTGAAGGCAAGCTGCGTGGCGGTGTCGAGCACGATGAAGGCGAGCCAGATCGCCAGCTGGCGACCCCATGCATTGCTTGCCGGTGGCGAGATGCTGCTCATGCGGCCTTCTTTCGGGCGATTGCGGCAAGATCGGGGTCGAAGCGCTCGAAGCCGAGCCAGGGGCTCAAGGAACGCAGCGCCCATTGCAGCGGCGCGAGCCGGTGCCGGACCTGCAAGGTCGAGGGCACCAGCCGGCTGCCGAAGCGCAGCTTCGAGGCATAGGCCGTCTGGCCACTCTGGAGCTTGTGGATGCCACGCTCCAGGCAGAAGCGGACATTCGCCATCCAGCTCACGGCATAGAGATTGTGCTCGCGGGCCAGCGGGTAGCGCATGCCCAGGAACTTGTCGATCACCCGGTCGGACTCGACCAGCAGCAGGTTGAAGGCCGCGAGTTCCTCGCCGATCCAGTAGAGCACGAACACCGCACGCTCGCCGAGCGCGCGCGAGACCGCACCGAAATATCCGGGCGGCAGCACTTCGAGCTCGCCATAATCGAGCCCGCTCTGGGCCCGCGTCGCCTCGTAGAGCGCGTCGATTTTTGGCTCCAGCCCGGTGATGTCGGTATGGAAGGCGATGCGTACTTCCCCCGCCTTGGCGAGCTTGCGCCTGATGTCCTTGCGCGTCGCCGTCGAGAGCGCGGCGAGATAGGCGCCCTCGTCGGCGAAGGGCAGGTCGAGCAGCGCGACTGGCAGGCTGCCAAGCCGGGCAAAGCCGGCCTGCTTCAGGACGCCGCCGAAGCCCTGTTCCTCGGCCGGCGCGAGGTCCTTCCAGACCACGAGATGCGCTTTCTCCTCGGCGGCCTGCCGCTCCAGTGCGGCTGCGAGCGCCTGGAAGGCAGCGGCACGCCCGGCGGCATCGAGCTTCGGCGAGAAGCCGAGATGGCAGCGCTCGGCATAGGGTGAGCCCACGCAGAGCACCTTCAGGGTGACGAGCCCCGGCAGATGGCGGAACAGGGCGTCGCCGAAGCTCCTGAGCTTGCCCTGCAGCGGCGTGTCGAGCCGGTAGTTCAACCGGAAGAACGGCGCCACCGCGACGACCTTGCCGTCAGATTCCACACAGGCGGCCGCCATGCGCAAGCCGACGCCGGTCTGCGCGGCGACTGCGTCGCAGGCGGTGTAATAGGCATGGCATTCGGCCTCGCCGGGTAGGCAGCCGTCCCAGGCGGCAGCGGAGATATCCGCGATGCCGGCCAGGATACGGCCTTCGGGCGTGCTCATTCGGCTGCCACGACACGCAGCGGGGCCACCGGGCGATGGGCCTTGGCCAGCCGCGAGGCCAGCGCCAGCGAGCGCTCGATCACGATGTCATGCTGCTGGTCGATGGTGACGAGGTGATAGCTGTCGTCAAGGATCACCGCATCGACCAGCCCGCCGAGCTTGCGCTGGATCTCGAAGGCGTTCCTGAGGTCGGCGATATCGTCTTCGCGCGGATGGACCAGCAAGGCCGGGCATTTGACCTGAGACAGCTCGCGGCGGGTGACCGCGATCAGGTCCCACATCTGCTTCAGCGCGCCGGAAGGGGTGCCGAGCAGGCCGGCGGTCGAGCTGTCGCCGCTCGTCAGCGAGGAGACCACAAGAGCGCGGGAGCGGGTGTCCTTCAACCCATAAGGTTCGCGTTCGACGAAGCTGTAGCGCCGCCCGAACGGCGTGTTGATGAACCATTTCAGCAGGAAGGCATAACGCGGGATCGACCAGCCATCGTACCAGAAGGTCGGCGCGTAGAGCGCGAGTCCATCGACCTCCTTCGGGCGCTGGGCGGCGACATGCATCGCCAGCACCGCGCCCATGGAGAGCCCGCCGACGATCACCGTGTCGCAGATCTCGCGCATGCGCTCGAGCTCATCGAAAACGCTCTGCGTCCAGTCCCGCCAGCCGGTGGCGAGGATCTCCGCCTCCCCGGCGCAATGCCCGGCGAGCTGCGGGCAATGCACAGTATGGCCGGCCCGGTGCAGCGCGCGGGCGACGAAGCGCAGCTCGACCGGCGTGCCGCCGAGACCGTGGATGAGCAGGAAGCCGGTGCGGTCCCCGGCGAGGCGGACACTGAAATCGCGCTTGGTCATCGGAACATGTCCGTCAGGCTGTTCTGGCGACGATGATGACGCCGCAAGTGATGAGGAAGGAGCCGAGCCATTGCCGCCGGCCGACGCGCTCGCCGAGGAAGACGGCGCTGGCCAGGGAAATGGCGAGGAAGTTGGCGCTGGCGATCGGAAAGGCGATCGAGAGCGGCACTTCCGCCAGGATGCGCAGCCAGATGAAGAACTCGGCGACATAGGTCGCGAGCCCGGCGGTGATCCAGCCGCAGCGTGCCACTGCCGCCGCCGTGGTCCGGAAATCAGCGCCTTGCGGCAGACGGTCGGCGCCGATCTTGAAGAAAATCTGGCCGGCGACGTCGCAGATGATCGACGCCACGAACCAGAGGATGATCGTCGTATTCATGACAGCACCCGCTGGAAGCAGTCGATCAGGCTCGCATTGATGCGGGCATTGACGGAGAGTTGCTCGGGCGTCGGCCTGAAGCGCGGCGGGTGGTCGAAATAGGCGAGCGTTGCGCGGAACGGATCGCTGAAGCGCGGCTCCGACCAGTCGCCGCAGACATCGGTCCCGACGATCCGGCGCTCGCTTGCCAGCCGCTCGACCGCCGCGAGGAGATGGCGCAGCGGCAATTCGCCCTGGTCCCAATTGGTGCAGGCTTCGCCCGGCCCGAGCACGTCCTTGTCGATCGTCAGCCAGACGGCAGAAGTCGGGATCGCCGCGATCAGCTCGGCGAGGAAATCCGACCAATCCTCGTCGGCGAGATTGCGCCAGTGCAGGTGGCCGCTCTCCTGGCGGAAGCTCGCGGTCTTGCCATAGCGTCCCCACACCCGCGAGGGCGCATGTCGCCAGGGATAGAGCGCGATCCGCCCCTCGGCCACGGCCCGGAGATTGGCGAACTGCCATTCCGGACGCACGAGATCGTCGCTGCACGGGCCGATCGTCACGACCTTATGGACCTGCGGCAGCTCCAGCGCCCGGTTGACCCAGGCGCCGCAGTTCACCGTGGCGGGGAAGCTGACCCAGTCGGGATGGTTGTCGAAATGCACGACCGTGACCGGTTCCTCGACGCGGCTCAGCAGCACCGAGGTGACGTGATGGAAATCGCCGGAGCCGTAGAAGAAGACAGGCACGCCCTGCCCTCCGCCGTCGCGTTGCTCAAGGCGTTGCAACAGCTCTGCCTTGGCCCGGCGGCCCGCGACGATGCGCATGGCGCCGGCGAGGTCGGCAGCCTCGATGCACGCGGCCGTGCCGGCGTCGATGCGCCGGCGCAGCGGCTCCTGCGCCGCCACGCTACCATCGAGGTCGATCACGCGCAGGCGCAAGGCCCGTCTCCACTGGCTCAGGCGTTGGCGACGCGGGCGAAGAGCTGGTCGAGCAGCTCGATCGCGAGGTCGATCTCGGCATAGCTCATGGTCAATGCCGGCGCGAGGGTGATGACGTTCTTGTAGTAGCCGCCGATGTCGAGCACGAGGCCGTAGCGCTTGCCGCCGGCTTCGAGATCAGCCTTCATGCCTTCGTCGCACATCAGGTCGACCAGCCGCTTCGACGGGGTGAAGCTGTCATGCGGTTCGCAGATCTCGATCCGCAGCGCCATGCCGAGCCCGTCGACTTCGCCGACGATCTTGTGCCGACGCTTCAGCCCCTGCAGGCCTTCGAGGAAATACGCACCCTTGGCCATGACCATGGTCTCGTAGTCCTCTTCCTCCATCATCTTCATCGCTTCCAGCGCGACGGCGGTGCCGAGCGGGTTGGCGTTGAAGGTCGAATGGGTCGAGCCCGGCGGGAACACGGTCGGGTTGATCAGTTCTTCCTTGGCCCAGATGCCGGAGAGCGGGTTCAGCCCGTTGGTGACCGCCTTGCCGAAGACGATCACGTCCGGCTGCACGCCGAAATGCTCGATCGACCAGAGCTTGCCGGTCCGGTAGAAACCCATCTGGATCTCGTCGACCACCAGCAGGATGCCGTGCTGGTCGAGCACCTTCTTCAGCTCGATGAAGAAGTTCGGCGGCGGAATGACGTAGCCGCCCGTGCCCTGCAGCGGCTCGACATAGAAGGCCGCATATTCGGCCTCGCGGACCTTGGGATCCCAGACGCCGTTGTATTCGCTCTCAAACAGGCGGGCGAACTGCTGCACGCAGTGATGCCCGTACTCCTCCTTGCTCATCCCCTTGGGACCGCGGAAATGGTAGGGGAACGGAATGAAATGCGCGCGCTCGCCGAAATGGCCGAAGCGGCGACGATAGCGATAGGACGAAGTGATCGCCGAGGCGCCGAGCGTGCGGCCGTGATAGCCGCCCTCGAAGGCGAACATCAGGCTCTTGCCCTGCTTGGCGTTGCGGACGAGCTTCAGTGAATCCTCGACCGCCTGGGCGCCGCCGACATTGAAATGGACGCGCCCCTTGGTGCCGAACTTGCGCTGCGCATCCTGCGCGATCATCGCCGCGAGCTCGATCTTCTCGCGGTGCAGATACTGGCTCGCCACCTGCGGCAGCGTGTCGATCTGGCGCTTCAGCGCATTGTTCAGGCGCGGATTGGCGTAGCCGAAATTGACGGCCGAGTACCACATCTGCAGGTCGAGGAAGCGGTTGCCCGCCGCATCGAGCATGAACGAGCCCTCGCAGCCCGAGAAGATCTTCGGGAACTGCGTGTAGTGGACGGTATCGCCATGCGAGCAGTATTCGGCTTCGAGCGCGAGCAGCCGGGCCTCTTCCTCGGCCAGCGTCGCCGCCGGCGCGGAGGAAACATCGACCGGTTCGGCGCGGTCGAGCAGGGTGAAGCCGTCATCCATTGATCATGTCCTTGCGTGCAGGGGCTGCCGGTTCCGTGGTGGTTTCCGACAGCAGGGTCTCGAGGAGGCCGACGGCCTCAGAGAAGGTGTTGAACGGGCGATGGCCGATGCCGTTGTCGCGGCAATGCGCGATCAGGCTGTTCTTGGCGAAAACGAGATCAGCCTGGCCGGCCACGCAGAAATCCGAGCGGCCATCGCCGACCAGCAGGGTCAGCGGTCGGCTGAGGCTGCTGGCGACGCGGCATTTGCAAGTGCCGCTGGCACAGCCGCCGGAGGGATCGGCATGCGGCGAGGTCAGCCGCCAACGGTCCCCCGGTAGCGGCTCGATATGATTGGCGACGACCGTCAAGCCGCTCAAACCGGCGCGGCCGAGCAGCGCATGGATGGTGCGGTCGAGCCCGTCGGAAACGACCGTGACCGGAATCCCGGCGCGCTGGCACAGCCGCACGAACGCGGCGAAGCCCCAATCGATCGCCAGCGAGGACACAAAGGTGTCGAATACGTCGGGTGAGGCGTGCAGCAGTGCGACCTGACGCTGCATGCATTCGCGCGAGCCGATCTTGCCGGCGACCCAATCGGCTTCGATCTCTTCCCAGCCCGACTCCGCAAAGCGCTGCAGCACGAGGTCGGTCGTATCCTCGCGTGAGATGGTCCCGTCGAAATCGACGATTGCCTGCCAGTTCATGCCTGCTGCGCTCCAGCCAGTCCGCGCGCCGCCTCAGCAACCCCTGTGCCACATACCAAGTCATTGAAAAATCTAACTGAAGGGAGTTGCAGTCCTGGGCTGCGGCTCCTGTTTTTTGGAGGCGACTCCATTTTTTGGAGCCTCGTATCCAGTTATGAGCCGCGAGCTTGCGGGAGGATTGCCTGGCGAAAGGCGCGGGTCGTCCGGGGACCGCAGGCAGACCCGGGATCCAAGCCCGAACCTTTCCAATCGAGGTTCCTGGCTGGATCGCAGATTTTCGCTTCACTGCATCCGAGGCGACATCGCGCTCTAGATCCAGCTCGGGCGCTTGGCGGCGCGCATGATCGCGACCGGCCACTCGGAACACTTCCCGCCACGAACGATTCGAACCGCCAGAGGCCCGCTGGCGACACAAACCGTCTTGACTCACCGTCAGCTCAGAGTATTGTTCCTTTAATTGCAACTTAAGTTCTATTTTTTGGAACTTCCTTGGAAGCGACCGGATGTCCATCCTGACGGCAGCCGCAGATGTGCTTCGTTGCTTCTCCAGCACGCGTCACGACGTGACCGTGACCGACCTCGTGACCCTGCTCGGCATGCCAAAGAGCAACGCCTCGCGCCTGCTGCGAGCGATGCGCGACGAAGGGCTTCTGGAGACGGTCGGCGACAGCAAGCGCTATCGCCCGGCGCTGCTGCTGGCGCAGGTCGGCCAGCTCTACCGTTTCGCCGCCTCGCTGATCGACCGCGCCGACGGCGTGGTCGGGCGTGCCTCCGACATGATCGGCCACACCGCCTATGTCAGCGTCCGCCGCGGCACCGAGATCGTTGCCGTCACCGCCCATCCCGGCCGGCATGCGCTGCGGGTCGTCACCGCGATCGGCGACCGCATTCCGGCCTTCGCCTCCAGCACTGGTCGTGCCCTGCTCGCAAGGCTGTCCGATGAGGAGGTGCGCGCGCTCTACAAGGACGGGTTCGCCGCCCCGTCGCAGACCGCCCCGCGCGACATGGGCGAGCTGCTGGCGCGGCTTGCCGAGGTCCGCAGCGCCGGCTTCGCCGAATCCCATGACGAGGCGGTGCGCGGCGTGCACGCCATCTCGGTCGGCGTCGGCGATCCTGCCACAGGCGACGAGGTCGCGCTCTGCATCTCCTTCCCGGCCGCGACGGTCGAGCCGGGTGAGCGTCTTTCCATCATCCAGTCTCTGTCCGAAGGCGCCGCCGAAATCGCGGCCCTGACCCAGGACAAGCGCTTCTTCCCCTTGAACCTCTCAAACGCGGAGACTGCTCCATGAGCAATCGCTGGCGCATCGGCTTCGACATCGGCGGCACCTTCACCGACTTCATCCTCTATGATGGGCAGGAGCGCTCGGTCCTCCTGCACAAGCGCCTGACCACCCCGCACGACCCGTCGGAAGCGGCGCTGATCGGCCTTGGCGAACTCGTCGAGATGGCCGGGATCACGCTCGCCGATGTCGGCGACATCGTCCATGGCACGACACTCGTCACCAACGCCGTGATCGAGCGGAAAGGCTCCAGGCTCGGCCTGATCACCACCAGGGGCTTCCGCGACATCCTCGAAATGGGGACCGAGCAGCGCTACGACATCTACGATCTCTTCCTGACCTTCCCCGATCCGCTGGTCTCGCGCGAGCATCGTCTCGAAGTGCCCGAGCGCATGGACCGCGACGGCAAGGTCGTGACCGCGCTCGATGCGGACGCCGTGCGCAAGGCCGCCCGCGAGCTCGCCGCCGCCGGCTGCGAGGCGATCGCGATCTGCTTCCTCAACAGCTACCGCAATCCCGCCCATGAGCAGGAAGCCGGCTGCATCGTCCGCGAGGCCTGCCCGGAGCTGACCGTCTCGCTGTCGAGCGAGGTCGTCGCCGAGATCTGGGAGTACCAGCGCTTCGTCACCACCGCCGCCAACGCCTATGTTCAGCCGCTGATGCGGCGCTATCTGGAGCGGCTGGAGCGCGAGCTTGCCGCCCGCTCCTTCACTGGCGCTCTCCGGCTGATGCATTCGGCCGGCGGCCTGGTCTCGCCCGAGACGGCCCGCACCTTCCCGATCCGCTTGCTCGAAAGCGGCCCGGCCGGCGGCGGTCTCGCCACGGCGCTGTTCGGCGAGCTCGCCGGCCACAAGGACGTGATTTCCTTCGACATGGGCGGCACCACCGCCAAGGCCTGCATGATCGAGGACGGCCGCGCCGAGATCGCGCCGATGCTGGAAGCCGGCCGCGTCAACCGCTTCGCCAAGGGCTCAGGCCTGCCGATCAAGGCGCCGGTGATCGACATGATCGAGATCGGAGCCGGCGGCGGCTCGATCGCGGCGATCGACGAGGTCGGCCTGCTCAAGGTCGGCCCGCATTCGGCCGGCTCCGATCCCGGCCCGGCATGCTACGGCATGGGCGGCGTGAAGCCGACCGTCACCGACGCCAATCTCGTGCTCGGCTACTATGATCCCGGCTTCTTCCTCGGCGGGCGCATGGCGCTCGATCTGGAAGCAGCCCGCAAGGCCGTCTCGACCGTCGCCGAGCCACTCGGCCTCTCCATCGAGGAAGCCGCCTGGGGCATCCACAAGGTCGTGGTCGAGAGCATGGGCGCCGCCGCCCGCGTCCATCTCGTCGAGAAGGGCAAGGACCCGCGCCATTACGCCATGGTCGGTTTCGGCGGCGCCGGCCCGGCGCATGCGGTCGACGTCGCCCGTGTCCTTGGCGTCAAGCAGGTCATCATCCCGCCGGCCTCCGGCGCAGCCTCGGCGCTCGGCTTCCTCGCCGCGCCGCTCTCCTTCGATCAGGTGCGCTCGCTGCCGGTCGAGTTCTCCGAAGGCTTCGACGCCGCCGCGGTCAACCGCGTGCTGACCGAGCTGGAAGAAGAGGGCCGCAAGCACCTGATCGAGGCCGGTGTGAAGCTCGCCGACGTCACGGTCGAGTGCTCGGCCGATATGCGCCTCGTTGGCCAGATGCACGACATTTCCGTGCCGCTGCCCGCCGGGACCATCGACGCATCGAGCCTGGAAGCGATCCGCGCCGCCTTCAGCAAGGCCTATTCGGCCCGCTACACCTCGGTCTACGAGGGCGCGCGGCTGGAGGCGATCAACTTCCGCGTCCGCTGCGCCGGCCCGGTGCCGACGCTCTCGCTCTCCGGCGCAGCCGGCGGCGGCGACGCCATGGCCAAGGTCAAGGGCAGCCGCCGGGCATGGTTCGAGGGCGGCTGGAGCGAGGCCGAGGTCTACGACCGTTACGCCCTGCGCGCCGGCGACACCATCAAGGGCCCGGCGATCATCGAGGAGCGCGAGGCGACCACGATCGTCCCACCCAGCGACAGCGTCACGATCGACGACGTCCTGAACCTGATCATCCATGTCGGCCAGGCCAATGCTGTCGAGACCACGATCACCGCCGACATGCCGCTGGCCGAAGCTGCGCGCCGCATCGAGGCCGATCCGATCTCGCTCGAGATCATGTGGAGCCGGATGATCAATGTCGTCGAGGAGATGTGGCTGACCGTCTGCCGCACCGCCTTCTCGCTGGTGATCTCGGAGGCGCAGGACTTCGCCTGCGAATTGCTCGATCCCGAAGGCGAAACGCTGGCGCACTCGCCCCGCGCCATGCCGGTCTTCAACCTGACGCTGCCGCGCGCGGTCAAGGCTCTGCTGGAGCGCTATCCGGCCGAGACGCTGAAGCCCGGCGACGTGCTGATCACCAATGATCCCTGGCTCTGCGCCGGCCATCTCTTCGACATCGCGATCGTCACCCCGGTCTTCCTGGGGAATCGCGTCGTCGGCCTGATGGGCACGGTCGGCCATGTCTCCGACATCGGAGGCACCAAGGATTCGCTGCGGGCTCGCGAAATCTACGAGGAAGGCTTCCAGATCCCGCCGATGAAGCTCTACGAGGCCGGCAGGATCAACGAGACGCTGGTCCGGCTGCTCGCCGAGAACGTGCGCAACTCCGAGCAGGTGCTCGGCGACCTCCACTCCTTCGTCGCGGCCAACGCCATCGGCGCCGAGCGGTTGCAGTCCTTCCTCACCGATTACGGCATGCAGGACCTCAGGGCGCTTGCCCATGTCGTGCAGAGCCGCTCCGAGAAGGCTATGCGCGAGGCTATCCGGGCGCTGCCGGATGGCACCTATCACGGCACCGTCTCGAACAACCCGCTCGGCACGCCGATGACCTATCCGCTGGCGCTGACGGTCAAGGACGACACCATCCATCTCGACTTCGCCGGTGCGCCGCCGCAGCTGCCGCAGGGCGGGCTGAACTGCACGCTCAACTACACGATGGCGCACGCCACCTACCCGCTGAAATGCATGCTGACGCCGTCCGTGCGCGGCAATGCCGGCTGCTATCGCGCCTTCTCGATCGACGCGCCCAAGGGCTCGATCCTGAACTGCGACAAGCCGCTGGCGGTCAATTTGCGCACCCGCACCGGCTGGTATCTGGCGCCGAACATCTTCCGCGCCTTGTCGCAGGCGGCGCCGAAGCAGGTCCAGGCTTTCACCGGGCTCCCCGTCGCGGCCAGCGTCTATGGCCGCGACCAGGCCGGCGACACCTATTCCGACATGCTCTTCGTCGGCGGCGGCCAGGGCGGCTCGGCCCATGGCGACGGCAAGTCGGGCCTGCTCTACCCGACCTCGGCGGCCAACACCTCGATCGAGACCTTCGAATCGCGCGTGCCGGTGCTGGTGGTCGAGAAGACCTATCTCACCGACTCCGGCGGTGCCGGCCGCCAGCGCGGCGGCCTCGGCCAGCGGGTGCGCCTGCGCAAGCTCTCCGATGATGGCCTGCCGACCTTGGTCTCGCTCTACCCGGAGGGGGTCAACAACCCGATCCCGGGTCTGTTCGAGGGCAAGGCCGGCGGCGCCGCCTCAGGCCGGGTCATCGACGAGCAGGGCCATGTGCTGAAGGACGTCGGCACCGGCGAGCTCGTTCAAGTCAAGCAGCCGCTTGAGATCGTCGAGCTCGTGCTCGCCGGCGGCGCCGGCTACGGCCCGGCTTCCGAGCGCCCGCGCGAAGCGATCGCCCGCGACATCGCCCTCGGCCTCGTCTCGCAGGAAGCGGCCAAGCGCGATTACGGCATGCATGCCGCCCATGCCTCCCAGGATGTCGGCGAAGCCAAGACCGGCATCCTTGTTGCCTGACTGATCAAGCAAAAGACGCCCGCTGAGGGCCAATAAGGGGATTTAAGGCATGACGACGCAAAATGACGGGGTGCCTCAGCGGCACCCCAGCCTGTTCGAGCCGGCAACGCTGGCGCTGATCGCGATCCTCTGCGTCTTCGGCGCGATCATCGGGATGCAGCTGCTGGTGTCGCTCGGCATTACCGCCAACACCTCGCTGATCGGCGCGCTCGCCGCCATGGCGCTGGCGCGCGTGCCGCTCGCGATCTTTGCGCGCTATCGCTCGATCCACGTCCAGAACCTGGCCCAGAGCGCGATCTCCTCGGCCACCTTCGGCGCGGCGAACAGCCTGCTGCTGCCGGTCGGCATCCCCTGGCTGCTCGGCCGGCCGGACCTAGTGCTACCGATGCTGGCCGGCGCCTTCTTCGCCATGCTGCTCGACGCCTACCTGCTCTACCGGATGTTCGATTCCCGCGTCTTCCCGGCGACCGGCGCCTGGCCGCCGGGCGTCGCCGCCGCCGAGGCGATCAAGGCAGGCGACGAGGGCGGCCGCAAGGCGGTGCTGATGGGCGTCGGCTTCGTCACCGCCATCCTGATTGGCTTCGTCAAGGTGCCGCTGGCCTGGATCGGCTTTGCCGGCTCGGCCGCGATGTCGAGCATCCCGATGTCCGCCTTCGGCGTCGCCTTCATCGGCAACATCTGGGCGCTGGCCATGTTCGGCATCGGCCTGTTGCTGCGCGGCTACTCCAGCCAGATCTTCGGTGGCCCGCTCTTCGAGACGATCATTCCGAAGGGCGACCTGATGGCCGCCTATATCCCGCACGGCTTCATGATCGGCGCCGGCCTCGTCGCACTGCTTCAGGTCGGCTTGCTGCTCTTCCGCCGTGATGAGGCGCAGAAGCAGGCCGAGGCCGCCTCAGGCACCTCGGATGCGCAGGTGAAGCGTGCGCTCGGGCTCGGCACGATCGGCTATCTCGTCATCGCCGTCTTCATCGCTCTCGTCGGCGGGCTGATGACCGACATGTCGATCGGCATGCTGATCCTGTTCGTGCTCTACGCCGCCTTCGCGGCCTATGTGCACGAGCTGATCGTCGGCCTCGCTGCGATGCATTCGGGCTGGTTCCCGGCCTTCGCGGTGGCGCTGATCACCCTGATCATCGGCATGCTCCTGGGCTTCCCGATGCCGGCGCTGGCACTGCTCGTCGGCTTCTCGGCCGCGACCGGTCCCGCCTTCGCCGACATGGGCTACGACCTCAAGGCCGGCTACCTGCTGCGCGGCAACGGCGCCGATCCCGCTTTCGAGCGCGAAGGCCGCCGCCAGCAGCTCTTCGCCGCGATGTTCGCCTTCGTCATCGCCGGCGCGGTCGTGCTGGTCTCTTACCAGTCCTTCTTCGACCGAAATCTCGTCGCCCCCGTCGACAAGGTCTATGCCGCAACGATCAAGGCTGGCGTTGCGCCCGGCGTCGCCTGGCAGCTCTTCCTCTGGGCGATCCCCGGCGCGATCCTGCAATTCGTCGGCGGGCCGAAGCGGCAAATCGGCGTGCTCTTCGCCACCGGCCTCCTGATCAACTTCCCGATGGCGGGCTGGGCGGTGCTCGCCGGCATCCTCTGCCGGCTCATCTGGGAGAAGCTGCGCGGCTCCAGCGGCGAAGGCGATATGGAGGTCTTCGCCGCAGGCGTCATCGCCGGCGACGCGATCTTCTCGTTCTTCGACTCCGTCCTGAAGAACTTCAACAAGCCCTGAGGGCACAAGGCCCGGGCCGGGACTGGCCCGGGCCGCTCTCATCTGGGAGGAAGCAGCCATGGCCAAGCTCGGCACCCTCACCATCGGCCAGGCGCCGCGCTCCGACATCACACCGATCCTCGATGCGGTGCTGGGCGCCGAGCTGTCGCGGCTGCACGCCGGCGTGCTCGACGGGCTGTCGCGCGAGGAGATCGCCCAGGACTTCGCGCCCGAACCGGGCGGCGCGCTCCTGATCACCAAGCTGCTCGATGGGACCTCGGTCGTCATCGACCGCCAGCACACCGAGCGGGCCGCGCAAGCCAAGCTTTCCATGCTCGAAGCCGCCGGCTGCAGCACGATCCTGATGCTCTGCACCGGCCATTTCGCTAGCCTGCGCACGGAGCGTGCCCGGTTGATCGAGCCGGACCGCATCCTGCCGCCGACGGTCGCGGCGCTGGTCCAGGATGGCAAGCTCGGCATCATCGTGCCGCTCGCCGAGCAGATCGCCTCTGAGGCCGGGAAATGGGCACCGCTCGCCCGTCCACCGATCTATGCCGCCGCCTCACCCTATGGTGGCGACGGGCCGTCGGTTGTCGAAGCTGCCGAAAGCCTCGCCGAGCACGGCGCGCAGATCCTGCTGATGGACTGCATGGGTTTCGTCGAACGCCATCGCCAGGAGGCGGCTGCAGCGGGCCCGCCGGTCATCCTGTCGAACGCACTGATCGCCAAGATCGTCTCTGAAGTGGTTTGAGGCGCACCATATGGCGCCGGCGGGGTGAAGAGGTCCGCCGGCTGTGAACGTAGTCACGCGCAACGCAACGTTCACTCAACTTCAGCTTCACATCAGACCAATTCGAGTATCCCGTATACGCGCCTGACGTGTGCCCATAATATCGGCAGCAGAGCAGAGTCGGCTCGTCAGCGAGCGGGGTGTCCGGCGTGAAGACAGGTCTGTCCCGCAGAGGTTTCCTCCAGGCCGGAGCCGCCGGCGTCGCGATCAAGATCTCGCTGCTGCCTTCGGCCACCCAGGCTGAATTGATCGAGACGCCGCCGCGCCCCGGAGCTGATTGGCTCTCTGCCGGCGGCAAGCCGAAATACCGGCTGGATGCCATCGCCAAGGTCACCGGCGGCAAGACCTTCACCCGGGATTACCGCGCCCGCGACCTCGACGGCTGGCCGAAGGAGCAGGCGCACGCCTTCATGCTCCACGCGACGCGGGTCGACCGCGTCTTCGACGGCGTCGACCTTGCCCTGCTCGGCGATGACCTCAAGCCCGATCGGCTGGTGCTGCAGGAGGACCTCATTGCCGACGGCGTCGCGATGCCGGCGCCATGGCCGGGCTTCTATGGCGACGTCTTCTTCGTGCCGAAGGGCCAGACGGCGCGCCTGCTCGGCCAACCTGTCGCCATGCTGATCTATCACGACTTCGCCCGCTACGACGCGGCCAAGCGCAAGCTGCGCTTCAACGACAAGGTCGTGCGCTATGGCGCCGAGGGGCCCCCGACCACGCCCGGCCCCTATGGCGCGGCGCGCTATGTCCGGATCGACGGCGGCAATCCCGATGCCGAGGATCGCTATTCGGCGCTGAAAGACACGACAATCCGCGCCGGCTTCAAGGGCACCGAGCCGCAATGGCCTGCACCCGGCGACGGCGACGCCATGGCGCGCGGAATGGCGGCGGCGGCCGAGATCGAGCGCGAGATCGCCAGTGCCGGCGACGACGTGCTGGTGCTGCGCCGCTCCTATTCGACCCAGTCCGCCGATGCCTCCGCCATGGAGGCCGACAACGGCAATGTCTGGTACGAGCGCAGCAGCGGCGTGCTGCATGCGCTGATCGCGACGCAGTCGCCGCATGAGGTCGCCGAGATGGCGGCCCAGATGCTGGCGAAGTCGAAGTTTCCGCTGGGAAGTATCGACCTCAGGATCGGCTACACCGTCGGCTACGGCACCAAGGACCACGCGCTCTTCCCGTTCTTCTGCGTGCTCGCCGGGCTCTATGGCGAGGGCCGCCCGGTCCGGCTCGCCAATGACCGCTACGAGCAGTTCCAGACCGCGCTGAAGCGCCATGCCTTCCAGATGGAGAAGGTCATGGTGATCGACCGCAAGACCGGCAAGTTCCGGGCGATGACCGGGCGCTACCAGAACGATGGCGGCGGGCGCGAGAACTTCTCGGTCTCGGTCGGCACGGTCGGCGCGACGGCGGCGCAGTCGATCTACTATCTGCCGAAGAGCGATTTCTCCGCGGCGATCCTGTCCTCGCGCGCAGTCGATGCCGGCTCGATGCGCGGGTACGGCACGCTGCAGACCATGGCGGCGACCGAGATGATGGTCGACGAGGCGGCCGAGGCGCTCGGTCTCGACCCGATGGAGTTCCGGAAGCGCAATGCGCTGAAATCCGGCATGAAGAACTCGCAGGGCGCGATCCCCTCGGGCGCGCTGCGCCATGACGAGATCCTGGCGAAGGCGGAAAAGCATCCGCTCTGGACAAACCGGCAGAAGCGCAAGGCCGAGTTCGAGGCCAACAATCCCGGCAAGAAATACGGCGTCGGCTACGGCCATGTGCACAAGGATTACGGCACGGGCGCCGAGGCTGCGCTCTGCGCGCTCGAATTCGATGCGAGCGGGCGATTGAAGCTCTCGCATGTCGCGCATGAGATCGGCACGGGCGCCACGACCTCGCAGGCGGTGATGGCCGCCGCCATCCTCGGCAAGCAGCCGGACGAGACCGTGTTCGGCAAGGTGCGCTGGCCGCAAATGCCGCTGGAGACCACCGACGAGCCCTATACGCTGTCGCAGGAGGAAGAAGACAGGCGGATGGCCAATCCGCGCTGGACGCCGAGCTTCACCTCGCCGATGAGCGCCTCCAACAGCGTCTACTATCTCGGCCATGCAACGCGTGAGGCGGCTCGCATCCTGGTCGATCTGACGATCTGGCCGGCGGCGCGCTCGCTCTGGTCGCGCGGCATCGGCGGCGGCCAGATCGCGCCGGAAGCGGTACGGCGCGAGGATCTGCGTGTCAGCAATGGCGGGATCACGGCGGCGGCGATGCAGCCGCTGTCCTTCGCCGCGATCGCGGTCGAGGCGCATCGGCTCGGCCTCGTCACCGGCATCACCGTGCACAGCTTCAATCGCTGGCAATGGGCCGAGGCCGAGTTCGACTTGCCCGGTACCGGGCGGCGGCGCTTCGCCATCGATGCGCTGTCGCTGAAATACGGTGACGGGGCGCCGGCCGAGCGCAAGGCGCTGATGACTGAAGGAGGCTGGCATTTCGTCGAGCGCGCCTCGGTCGCCTACCCGCCGGCGCAGCGCAACAATGCCGGTGTCACCTATTACGCGCCGATGGCGACGCTCGCCGAGATCGTCGTCGACACCGCCAGCGGCGAGGTCAGCCTGCTCTCGCACCACTCCATCCTCGAATGCGGCAACCAGATCGTGCCCGAGCTGGTCTCCGGCCAGATCCAGGGCGGGCTCGCCATGGGCATCGGCCACGCGCTGAAGGAGTACCTGCCGCTCTATGAGGATGGGCCGGGCGACGGCACCTGGAACTGGAACCGCTACGAGTTGCCGACCTCTGGGGACGTCGCGGTCTGGAAGCAGACGGCCGAGGTGCTGCCGCCGCTCTCGGACACCGATCCGCCCAAGGGCATGGCCGAGGTGGTGATGATCGCGGTGGTGCCGGCGATCGTGAACGGCGTCGCCCACGCGATCGGCAAGCGCTTCTACACCCTGCCGCTCACGCCGGAGAGGATCAAGGAGGCGCTGGCATGACGATCCCGACCAAGCAGCTCTCCCTGACCATCAACGACAAGGCCGTCGGTCCGATCGACGTGCCCGAGACGATGATGATGCAGGACTTCCTCTACGAGTACCTCAACCTGACCGGCTCGCGCATGGGCTGCGGCCAGGGCATCTGCCATGCCTGCACTGTGGTGCTGGAGAAGGCGGACGGCTCGATCGAGGAGATGCGGACCTGCATCACCGGAGCGCACTGGTTCGCCGGGCGCAAGGTCCGGACCATCGAGGGGCAAGCCAAGCGCGACGCCAATGGCGCGATCACGCAGCTCTCGCCGGTCCAGCAGGCCTTCATCGAGCATTTCTCCTTCCAGTGCGGCTATTGCACCCCGGGCTTCGTCACCGGCGCGACGGTGCTGCTCGACCAGCTCAGGCGCAACCCGGTCAAGCGCGAGGCGCTGGAGCAGGTGATCAGCGAGGCGCTTGACCGCCATATCTGCCGCTGCACCGGCTATGTTCGCTATTTCGAGGCGGTGCGCGATCTCGTCCTCAGGACTCCCGGCTTGGTGAAGGCGTAAGGCTGATGGCGAGGAAGTTGCTTCTGGCCGCTTTGGCGGTCGCTGTCGTCGGTGCGCTCGGGGCTGGGGCCGTCTTCCTCGGTCTGTTCGAGCGCAGCGTAGTCGCCAAGGAGATCGAGCAGCCGTTATCGGCCGAGCAGATGAAGACGCTCGCCAAGCGCGGCGCCTATGTCGCCGTCGCCGCCGATTGCTATGCCTGCCATGTCGTCAAGGGCGGCGCGCCCTGGGCCGGCGGCCTGCCGTTCGAGACGCCGCTCGGGACAATCTTCTCGACCAATATCTCGCCCGACAAGGACCATGGCATCGGCAACTGGACCCGGGCCGAGTTCCACCGCGCCGTGCGCGACGGCGTCGGCAAGCACGGCCATCTCTATCCGGCCATGCCCTATGCCTCCTATCGCAAGCTGACGGCTGATGATGTCGACGCGGTCTACGCCTTCCTGATGAGCCGCGAGCCGATGAAGGTGGCGAACAAGGCCAACCACATGCCCTTCCCGCTCAACATCCGGCAGGGGCTGACCTTCTGGAACCTGGTCAACCTGTCCTCCGACACGAAGACCGAGGTCGCCGGGCGCTCGCCGATGTGGAATCGCGGCCGCTATCTCACCGATGCGCTCGCCCATTGCGGCGAGTGCCATACGCCGCGCAACCTCGCCATGGGCATGAAGGAGAGCGCCTATCTCCAGGGCTCGGAGCTCGAAGGCGTGATCGCACCGGATATCACCAAGGCCGGGCTGGCGCGGATGGGTTTCGATCCGCTGGTGTTCACAGGCTTTATGAAATCGGGCATCTCGGCGCAGGGCGCCATGACAAACCAGATGTTCGAGGTCGTCCACTTCTCGACCCAGTACTTCACCGCCGAGGACCTCGCGGCGATGTCGGCCTATCTCTTCGACCTCGACAAGCTGCCCGAAAGGGCGACCCCGCCGGCGCCCCCCAAGCCGGTCGCCGTCTCCGCCGAGGTCGCGGCTTCCGCCCGCGCCAGCTATCTCGCCGTCTGCGCCAGCTGCCACGGTATGGACGGACAGGGCATCCCGCATGTCGTGGTGCCGCTGGCGACCAATGCCTCGCTGCGGCTGGCCGATGCGCGCAACCTCAACAAGGTCATCCTGACCGGCATCCCGGCCCAGCGCTTCCCGGGCTTGGAGCGGATGCAGCCGATGCCGGGCTTCGCCGGGCAGCTCTCCGACCAGCAGGTCGCCGACCTCTCCAACTGGCTGCGAGCGAACTGGGGCGGACAGCAGCCGAGCGTCACGGCCGACGAGGTGAAGCGGCTGCGCTGACCCGGCGCCCCCGGCTTACTTGCTGTCGCTGTCGGCAGGAACCGCGTCGCTATCGGCGACCGCCTTGCGCATACCTTGCCTGAGGTCCTGGACGGTTTGGTTGAGCGCGATCATCTGGGGAATCTCGAAGCCGGAGTTTCGCAGCAGGGCGTCGGTGAGGCAGCCGGTCTTTGGATGAAGCTCCCGGCCCTGTTGGGTCAGGTGGACCTCGACCAGGCGTTCGTCGATCGTGCTGCGCCGCCGCGAGAGGAAGCCGGCGGCCTCGAGGCGCTTGACCGCGGGCGTGATCGTGCTCGGCTCCAGCGCGAGGCGCTCGGCGATGGCGCTGATCGTCAGCCCGTCGCGCTCCCACAGCGTGCTCAGCACCAGATACTGCGTGTAGGTCACGCCGAGCGCATCGAGCATCGGCTTGTAGACACGCTGGATGGCGAGCGAAGCCGAATAGATCGAGAAACAGAGCTGGCTGTCGAGCGGCAGGGTCGGGGCGTCGGTCATGGCGGGCTCCGGGATCGGCTGAAGGGTCTCTGTCGAGAAAAATAATATCGCGATAAAGAAAACGCTTTACAAGCTCGAATCGGCTCCGTATGAGAATACATACTGCGATAATGATTATCGCGAATAGCTCAACGAAAGGAGCCCGCCATGACCAAGTCCCTGACCGCCGCTGCCGCCTCCCTCGCTGCTTCTCTCGCCGGCACCCCCGCTCTGGCTGCCCCCGCCGTGAAGAACGTCGTCCTCGTCCATGGCGGCTTCGTCGATGGCTCCGGCTGGCAGGGTGTCCACGCCGTCCTCAAAGCCAAGGGCTACAACGTCACCATCGTCCAGAACCCGACCACCTCGCTCGCCGACGATGTCGCCTTCACCAGGCGCGCCATCGCCCGGCAGGACGGCCCAGTCGTGCTCGTCGGCCACTCCTATGGCGGCGTCGTGGTCAGCGAGGCCGGAACCGATCCGAAGGTGAAGTCGGTGGTCTACATCGCCGCCTTCGCGCCCGATCAGGGCGAATCCGTTTCCTCGCTGATCGCCAACCCGCCTCCGGGCGCCGCAGTCCCGCCGATCCTGCCTCCGGTCGATGGCTTTCTCGCCCTCGACAAGGCCAGGTTCGCTGCCGCCTTCGCCGCCGATGTCGACTCCAGGACCGCCGCCTTCATGGCCGACTCGCAGGTGCCCTGGGGCGTCGCGGCCCTGACCGGCGCCGTCACCAACCCGGCCTGGAAGGTCAAGCCCAGCTTCTACCTCGTCGCCAGCGACGACCGCATGATCCCGCCTCCCGCCCAGCGCCAGATGGCCAAGCGCGCCGGCTCCACCGTCGTCGAGACCAAAGGCAGCCACGCCGTCTACGTCTCCAAGCCCAAGGCCGTCGCCGACATCATCGAACTCGCCGCAAAGTGAGACGGGCGCCGGATCGCGCCTCGACGCCGACCCAACAACCAAAGCGGGCCCAATCGGGCCCGCTTCGCTCTTGTCCTCACCGCTCGAAGCCAGCGGCATCGGGCCTTCTCCGGCTCTGGCGCGAATCCTGCTTCCCCAGGCAGGAGGTATCCGCGTTCACAGAGCATGACGTCAGACATCAAGATCCTGGTTGTCGATGCCAACCCGATCCGGGCGGCCATCATCGAAGAGGGGCTGCGGGAGGCCGGCTTCGGCGCCATCGTCCGGCTCAGCGAGACCAGGGGACTGGTCGCGGCGATTGCCCAGCACGATCCCGATGTCGTGGTGATCGACCTCGAAAACCCCAGTCGCGACGCGCTCGCCGACATGTTCCAGGTCAGCCGTCATGTCCGGCGGCCGATCACCATGTTCGTCGACCAGTCGGATGCCGGCCAGATCGAGGCCGCGGTCGAGGCGGGCGTCTCGGCCTATATCGTCGACGGCCTCAGGAAGGAGCGGATGAAGCCGATCCTGCAGACCTGCATCAGCCGCTTCAACGCCTTCAGCAAGCTGCGCGAGGAACTCGACGAGGCCCGCTCGCAGCTCGACGAGCGCAAGCTCATCGACCGTGCCAAGGGCATCGTCATGCGCCTGAAGGGGTTCGGCGAGGACGAGGCCTACGCCCTGATGCGCCGCACCGCGATGAACGAGAAGCGCAAGCTCGCCGATATCGCCCGCTCCATTATCACCGCCGCCGAGGTGCTGAAATGACCCTGCGCCTGCGGATCGGATTCCTGCCGCTGGTCGACGCGGCGCTACTGGTCGCTGCCGCCGATACCGGCATCGCGCAGGCGCACGGGCTCGTCCTCGACCTGGTGCGCGACGTCTCCTGGTCGAACCTGCGCGACCGCCTGCATGTGCGCCTGCTCGACGCCGCGCACATGCTGGCGCCGGCCGCGATCGCCTCGACGCTCGGCATTGGCGGCGTCACCGCGCCGATGGCGGCCCCGATCCTGTTGAACCTCAACGGCAATGCCCTCACGCTCTCGCTGCGGCGCTTCGAGGAGATGGCGCGCGTCGCGAAGGGCGACTTGGCTGATCCGTCGGTATCGGCGCAAGCGTTGGCGCTGCTCGTCTCCGACCGCAAGGCCTCCGGCCTGCCGCCGCTCGCCTTCGCTACGGTCTTCGGCTTCTCCTGCCATACCTATCTGCTCCACGACTGGATGGCGCTCGCCGGCCTGCGCCTCGGCGAGGACATCCGGCTCGCGATCGTGCCGCCGGTCCGCACGGTCGAGGCGCTCGCCAGCGGCGAGGTCGACGGCTTCTGCGCCGGCGCGCCGTGGAACACCCTGGCTGTGGAGGCCGGCGTCGGGGCGATCCTGCATTGCGGCATCGATCTCATGCGCAACTGCCCGGAAAAGGTGCTGGCCTGGCGCGCCGACGATGTCGAGCGCCGCCACGACGCGGTTTCGCGCCTGAACGCAGCATTGATCGAGGCCAGCGGCTGGGCATCCGATCAGGCGAACTGGCCCGGCCTCGCCCGGTTGCTCGCGGCCTCCGATCGCCTCTCGACATCTGCTGCCTTGATTGAAGCGATCCTGCGCGGCGAGATCATCCAGGGAGGCGGTCGGCCGCCCCGGCAAGTACCGTCCTATATCCGCTTCGATGCCGCTGCGATCCGCCCTGATCCCGCTCACGCCGACCTCCTGCTCGCCGCAATGGCGCGCGCCGGACAGGTTGCGGTCACGCCGGAATTGACCGCGCAAGCCCGGGCGATCTTCACCCCGCTCATCACGGAAGTGGCAGATAGATGAATTTCTAGGCACGCTTAAAAATTAAGCAGATGCGTTAGAATTGTGCGATGCACAAAAGTGAGCGGCGCGAACCAGCCTCCGTGAGATTCGACGATAAATTGAAATAATTCAAAAGCTTGCCGCTCGCTCGCGAGTTGGCACGGTCCTTGTAACGATCGATTCGACCGCGGCCAATGCTGCCCGCGCGCAAGTTCGAAATCGGAACGCACAGCAACGCCGCTGTCGAAGGGAGCCCGGCAGGGCGCTTTCGCGCGGCGTTTTCGTTTTCGCGGCCCCCAACCGTTCACGAGGAAAAGCGATCGATGACCGAGACCGTCAAGACCAGGGTAGCCGTTCTCCAGGCCGGGCCGAGCCGTCGCGACTTTCTCAACCTGACCGGGGCGGCCGCCGTCGCCGCTGCCGCCAAGCTGAGCTTTCCGAGCGGCGCCTTCGCGCAAACTGCGGGCCCCGAGATCAAGGGCACGCGCCTCGGCTACATCGCCCTGACCGACGCGGCGCCGCTGGTCATCGCCAAGGAGAAAGGCCTCTTCGCCAAATACGGCCTGCCCGACATGGACATCGCCAAGCAGGCCTCCTGGGGCGCGACGCGCGACAACATGGCGCTCGGCTTCAAGAACAACGGCATCGACGGCGGCCACATCCTGCGGCCGAAGACGCACCTCTATTCCACCGGCAAGGTCATGCAGAACGGCCAGCCGCTGCCGATGTACACGCTGCTCAATCTGAACCAGGACGGGCAGGCGATCTCGGTCTCCAACGAGTACAAGGACCTCAACGTCCAGAAGGACGCCTCGCCGCTGAAGCAGGCCTTCGAGCGCAAGAAGGCGGCCGGCAAGGAGCTCACCGCCGCCATGACCTTCCCGGGCGGCACCCACGATCTCTGGATCCGCTATTGGCTCGCCGCCGGCGGCATCGACCCCGACAGCGAGATCAAGGTGATCGTCGTGCCGCCACCGCAGATGGTGGCGAACATGAAGGTCGGCACCATGGACTGCTTCTGCGTCGGCGAGCCCTGGAACGAGCAGCTCGTCAACCAGAACATAGGCTACACCGCGCTGACCACCGGCGAGCTCTGGTTCCGCCATCCCGAGAAGATCCTGGGCATGCGTGCCGATTTCGTCGACGCCAATCCCAAGGCGACGCAGGCCATCCTGATGGCGGTGATGGAGGCCCAGATGTGGGCCGACAAGATGGAGAATCGCCAGGAACTCGCCGAGATCGTCGGCAAGCGGCAATGGTTCAACGTCCCGGTCGGCGACATCAACAAGCGCCTGCAGGGCGACATCAATTACGGCAATGGCCGCGAGGTGAAGGGCACCAACCTCTACATGAAGTTCTGGGGCGAAGGCGGCACCGTCTCCTACCCCTGGAAGAGCCACGACAGCTGGTTCGTCACCGAGAACATCCGCTGGGGCAAGTTCGACACCTCGACCGACATCAAGGCACTGGTCGACAAGACCAACCGCTCGGATCTCTGGTCGGAGGCTGCCAAGACCTTGGGCGTCGCCAACGCCGCCAGCGGCGCCTCGCGCGGTGTCGAGACCTTCTTCGACGGCGTGAAGTTCGATCCGGCGGCGCCGCTCGATTACCTCAAGGCGCTCAAGATCAAGCGGGTGGCCTGAGCTATGGCCGAGCCGCTCGTCATCATCGGCAAGGGCATGGCGGCGACCAGGCTGGTCGACGAGCTCAGCCAGCGCGCGCTCGGCCGCTATTCCATCGCGGTGATCGGGGCCGAGCCCAGGCTCGCCTACAACCGTGTGCTGCTCTCGCCGCTGCTCGCCGGCGAGATCGGCGAGCCTGAGATCGAGCTCAAGCCCGCCGCCTGGTGGCAGGCGCGCGGCGTCTCGATGCTCTACGGCAAGCCCGTCACCGGCATCGACCGCGCGGCGAAGAGCGTCACGCTGGCCGATGGGCTGACCCTGCCTTACGGCAAGCTCGTACTCGCCACTGGCTCGCGCCCTTTGATGCCGCCGGTGCCCGGGTTCGAATTGCCCGGCGTCGCGACATTCCGCGACGTCGCCGATGTCGCGCTGTTCCGGACCGTCGCCGCGACCGGCGCGCGCGTCGTGGTAATCGGCGGCGGCCTGCTCGGACTGGAGGCGGCCTACGGGCTGGCCAGGATCGGCGCCAAGGTCACGGTCCTGCATCTCGCCGACCGGCTGATGGAGCGCCAGCTCGACCGCGAAGGCGCCGGCCTGCTCGCTGCCGAGATCGCGGCCCGCGGCATCGACATCCGATTGAACTGCACGGCCGAACGCTTCGTCGGTAACGATCGGGTCGAGGCGGTGGAGCTGACCGATGGCAGCACGATCCCGGCCGACCTCGTCGTCGTTGCCATCGGCGTGCGCCCGCGTGTTGATCTCGCGGTAGCGGCAGGGCTCGACGTCAATCGCGGCGTCGATGTCGACGATGGCCTCGCCAGCAGCGATCCCGCGATCTTCGCCATCGGCGAGTGCGCCGAACATCGCGGCCTGGTCTATGGTCTGGTCGAGCCCGCCTATGAGCAGGCCCGCGTGCTGGCGACGCGCCTTGCCGGAGGGGTGGCGCGCTATACGGGCTCGCTGCTCGCGACCAATCTCAAGGTCTCCGGCGTCAGCGTCTTCTCGGCCGGCTCCGTCGAGCCGGAAGAGGACGACGAAGTCCTGCTGCTGCGCGACCCCGCCATGGGGGTCTACCGCAAATTCGTGCTGCGCCAGGGCCGGCTCGCCGGCTGCGTCCTCGTCGGCGATACCGCCGGCGCGCTGTTCTATCTCGGCCTGATCCGCTCGCAGCAGGACATCTCGCCGATCCGTGCCGACCTGCCCTTCGGCGAAGCCTATTGCGCGAGGGCGGCCTGATCATGCGCCACGACGCCCCGCTCGCCGGTCCCGTCCCGACACGCACCACCTGCCCCTATTGCGGGGTCGGCTGCGGCGTGCTCGCGACGCCGGACGGCAAGGGCGGCGCGGCGATCGCCGGCGATCCCGACCACCCGGCCAATCGCGGACGGCTCTGCTCGAAGGGCTCGGCGTTGGGCGAAACGCTCGGCCTCGATACGCGCGTGCTGCACCCGCTGAAGCGCAATGCCCGTGGCGCCTATGACCGGGTGTCCTGGGACGAGGCGCTCGACGCGATTGCAGCCGGGCTCAAGGCCATCGTCGAGCGCTATGGCCCCGAAGCGGTCGCCTTCTACCTCTCCGGCCAGCTCCTGACCGAGGACTACTACGTCGCCAACAAGCTGATGAAGGGCTTCATCGGCTCGCCGCATGTCGACACCAATTCGCGACTCTGCATGGCCTCGACCGTCGCCGGCCATCGCCGTGTGCTCGGCTCCGACACGGTGCCCGGCTGCTATGAGGATCTCGACAGCGCCGATCTGATCGTGCTCGTCGGCTCCAACACCGCCTGGTGCCACCCGATCCTGTTCCGCCGCATCCAGCACAACCGGGCCGAGCGCGGCGCCAAGGTTGTCGTAATCGATCCGCGCGTCACCGCGACCGCGGAGGATGCCGACCTCGTCCTGCCGCTGAAGCCGGGCTCGGACAGCGCGCTCTTTGCCGGTCTGCTGGTACATCTCGCTGACGCCGGCCTGCTCGAGCGCGGCTATATCGAGCGTCATGTCGCCGGCTTCGATGCAGCGCTCGCCAATACCCGCGAAATCGCTCCCGATCTGGCTGCCGTCGCGGCGCTAACCGGTCTGCCGCAAGCGGATATCGCCAGCTTCTACGCGCTCTGGGCCGGCATGCCTGCCGTCGTCACCGCCTGGAGCCAGGGCGTCAATCAGTCGGCGCAGGGCACCGACAAGGTCGCGGCGATCCTGCATTGCCATCTCGCCACGGGTCGCATCGGCAAGCCCGGAGCCGGCCCGTTCTCGCTGACCGGCCAGCCCAATGCGATGGGCGGGCGCGAGGTCGGCGGCCTCGCCAACATGCTCGCGGCCCATATGGGCTATTCGCCGACCGAGATCGACCGCGTCCGCCGCTTCTGGGACGCGTCGCGGATGACTCAGGCCGAGGGCCTCAAGGCCGTCGCCATGATGGACGCTGTCGCCGAAGGCCGGATCAAGGCGATGTGGGTGATGGCGACCAACCCGGCCGTGTCGCTGCCGCGGGCCGACGCGGTTCAGGCTGCGCTGCGCGGCCTCGATCTCTTCATTGTCTCCGAGAACGTCCTCTCCAACGACACGCTCGCCGCCGGCCCGCACTACATTCTGCCGGCCGCCGCCTGGGGCGAGAAGGACGGCACCGTCACCAATTCCGAGCGCCGCATCTCGCGCCAGCGCAGCTTCCTCCACCTGCCCGGCGAGGTCAGGCCGGATTGGTGGATCATCTGCGAGGTCGCTGAGCGCCTCGGTTTCGAAGCGGCGTTCGACTATGCCGGCCCGCACGAGATCTATGCCGAGCACGCGGCGCTGTCGGCCTACGAGAACGAGGGCAGCCGCGACTTCGATATCGGTTCCCATGCCGAGCTGACGCGCTTCGCCTACGACACGCTGCAGCCGGTGCAGTGGCCCGCCCCCATCGGCAAGCCGGAGGGCACGGCCCGGCTCTTTGCCGAAGGCAGCTTCTTTACCGCCGATCGCAAGGCGAAGCTGCAGCCGCTCGCTGTGCCTGCGCTCGCCGCCACGACCAGCGAAGCCTTCCCGCTGCTGCTCAACACCGGCCGTGTCCGCGATCACTGGCATACGATGACGCGCACGGGCCTCAGCGCCCGGCTCTCGGGCCATATCGCCGAGCCGACCGTGCTGGTGCATCCGGATGACGCATCGCACTTCGGCCTTGCCGAGAAGGGCTTCGCCCGGATCGCGACCGCTCACGGCGCCGCCGTGCTCAAGGTCGCGCTCGACCCGGGCGCTCAGCCTGGATCGCTCTTCGCGCCAATCCACTGGTCGGCCGAGAATGCCTCCGACGCCCGCATCGGCGCCGCCGTCCAGCCACTGACCGATCTCTTCTCCGGCCAGCCCGAGATGAAGGCGACGCCGGCCTCGATCGCGCCGGTCTCCTTCCGCTCGCGCGGCTTCCTGCTCGGCGCCGACGGCTTCGCGCTGCCGGAGGGAAGCTGGTGGACGCGCATCGCCGTTGAGGGCGGGCAGGGCCGACTCTTCGCGACACAGGCTGACGCCGGCGAACTCATGCAGCTCGCCCACGGGACCTTTGGAACCGAGGGCCTGCTCGAAATGGTCGATGCCGAGCGCGGGCTCTATCGCTGCGCCCTGATCCGCGATGGCCGGCTCGCAGCCGCCCTGTTTCTCGGGCCGGATCATGACGCGCCCGTCTGGGATGCGGTCAAGTTCGCCTTTGCCGGCGGTGAGGTCGATCCCCGCCAGCGCCTGGCGTTGCTCTCCGGCCGCAGCCTCGATGGCGCCGCCGACCAGGGGCCGACGGTCTGCGCCTGCTTCGGCGTCGGGCTGAATGCGATCCGCGCCGCCTTCGCCGAGGGCGCGGCCATCACGGTCGAGGATATCGGCCGCAAGCTGAAGGCCGGCACGAATTGCGGTTCGTGCCTCCCCGAAATCCGCCGCATCGGCGCGCAGCAGCGTGTCCAGGTGCCGGCATGAACGCACCGATCGATCATGGGAGAGACGGAATGGGTCAGGCTGCCTTGAAGGACGCTGCCATGGGAGCAAAGGTCGTCGCCTTGCCGGCCGCGAGCGCCGGCGTGGTCGCGTTGCCTCAGGCGACCGGAAAGCCGCTGCGCGAGAAGCTTGCGCCGGTGGCGAAGGCGGTGCTCGTCACCCTGGTGCCGCCGCTGATCACGGTCGCGCTGATCCTGCTGTTCTGGCAGATCGCCGCCTCCGGCCCGCAATCCTCACTGCCACCGCCGACCAAAATCTGGGCTGAAGCGAGGGACCTGATCACCGAGCCCTTCTTCTGGGCCGGTTCGCAGGATATCGGGCTCGGCTGGCGCATCCTGGTCTCGCTCCAGCGTGTCGCCATCGGCTTTGGCCTCGCCGCGATCGTCGGCATCCTGCTCGGCGCGCTCGTCGGCCAGTCGGTCTGGGCGATGCGCGGTCTCGACCCCGTCTTTCAGGTGCTGCGTACCGTGCCGCCGCTCGCCTGGTTGCCGCTCTCGCTCGCCGCGTTCCGCGACAGTCAGCCTTCGGCGATCTTCGTGATCTTCATCACCGCGATCTGGCCGGTGATCATCAACACCGCCGTCGGCATCCGCAACATCCCGCAGGACTATCGCAACGTCGCCAAGGTGCTGCGGCTGAACCAGATCGAGTTCTTCTTCAAGGTGATGGTGCCTTCGGCGGCGCCTTACATCTTCACCGGCTTGAGGATTGGCGTCGGCCTGTCCTGGCTCGCCATCGTCGCGGCCGAGATGCTGACTGGCGGCGTCGGCATCGGCTTCTTCATCTGGGACGCGTGGAACTCCTCGCGCCTCTCCGACATCATCGTGGCGCTCGTCTATATCGGCGTGGTCGGCTTCGTGCTCGACCGGCTGGTCGCCTTCATCGGCGCGATCGTCACCCGCGGCACCGCGGTTCAGTGAGGAGCGCGAGCATGACCAGCCCCTATCTCAAGATCGACCATGTCGAGAAGACCTTCCAGCGCGGCGCGGCGACGACCAATGTGCTGAAGGACGTCAGCCTCGTCATCGACAAGGGCGAATACGTCTCGATCATCGGCCATTCCGGCTGCGGCAAGTCGACCCTGCTCAACATCGTCGCCGGTTTGACGCCGGTGAGCGCCGGCGCCGTCCTGCTCGAAGGCAAGGAGGTCAATGCACCGGGGCCGGAGCGCGCCGTGGTCTTCCAGAACCACTCGCTGCTGCCCTGGCTTTCCGTCTACGACAATGTCGCGCTTGCCGTGAACAAGGTCTTTCGCGGCGTGAAGTCGAAGACCGAGCGGCATGATTGGATCATGCACAATCTCGACCTCGTCCAGATGGGGCACGCTAGGGACAAGCGGCCCGCCGAGATCTCCGGCGGCATGAAGCAGCGTGTCGGCATCGCCCGCGGCCTCTCGATGGAGCCGAAAATTCTGCTGCTCGACGAGCCCTTCGGCGCGCTCGACGCGCTGACCCGCGCCCATCTGCAGGACTCCATCATGCAGATCCACGCCGCGCTCGGAAACACGATGATCATGATCACCCATGACGTCGACGAGGCCGTGCTCCTCTCGGACCGGATCGTGATGATGACCAACGGCCCCTCCGCCCGCATCGGCGAGGCGCTCGACGTCCGGCTGGAGCGTCCGCGCAGACGTCTTGAGCTAGTTTCCGACCGCACCTACATCGCCGCGCGCGAGGCCGTGCTGAAATTCCTCTACGAGCGCCACCGCTTCGTCGAGGCGGCGTGACGGAAACGCCCATGAGCAACGATTTCTCCCCCGACCAGAAGCGCTATCTCGAAGGCTTCATGAGCGGCATGCAATCGGCTCGCGCGGCGCGTGGCCTCGGGCCGCTCGGTGGTGCGGGCGGGCAGGGCAGTGCTGCGCCGTCTGGCCCAGACAAGGAGCACGCAGAGGCCCAGGCGAAGACCGTTGCCGGGGGCGGCAAGCTGGTCGACCAGGAGAAGTGGAAGGCGGCCGAGCACCCCTTCGACGCCTATGCCCGCTTCAAGGACCAGGCGTCGTCGGGTACCTACCCCAAGCCCGAGGACAATTTCCGCTGGCGCTATCACGGCCTGTTCTATGTCGCCCCGGCGCAGGACAGCTACATGTGCCGGCTGCGCATCCCGAACGGCATCCTGAAGGCCTGGCAGTTCGAGGGCGTCGCCGATCTCGCCCAGCGGCTTTGCGGCCCCTACGCCCATGTCACCACCCGCGCCAACCTGCAGGTCCGCGAGATCAGCGCGCAGAACGCGCCGCTGCTGCTCGAAGGCCTCGCCGATCTCGGCCTCACCGCCAAAGGCTCCGGCGCTGACAACATCCGCAACGTCACGGGCTCGGCCACCGCCGGCATCGACCCGCTCGAACTGCTCGATACGCGGCCCCATGCCCGCGCCTGGCATCACCACATCCTCAACGACCGCTCGCTTTACGGCCTCCCGCGCAAGTTCAACGTCGCCTTCGACGGCGCCGGCTCGATCGCGACGCTGGAGGACACCAACGATATCGGCTTCCAGGCGATCGAGGTCGGCAAGGGCGCGTCCTTCGAGGGGCAGCCGGTCGAGCCCGGCATCTGGTATCGACTCGCGCTCGGTGGCATCACTGGCCATCACGACCTCGCCCGTGACACCGGCATCGTCGTCGCGCCCTCGGACGCCGTCGCCGTCGCCGATGCGATCGTGCGCGTCTTCATCGCCAATGGCGACCGCACCAACCGCGCCAAGGCCCGCCTGAAATACGTGCTCGACGCCTGGGGCTTCGACAAGTTCCTCGCTGCTGTCGAGGACAAGCTCGGGCGCCGGTTGATCCGGGTCGACGGCGCCTTCGTGAAGCCGCGCCCGATCTATGACCGCCTCGCTCATATTGGGGTGCACAAGCAGCTTCAGCCTGGCCTGAACTGGGTCGGTGTGGCGCTGCCGGTCGGCAAGCTCACCGCGGCCCAAATGCGGACGATCGCAGCCATTTCACGGCAGTGCGGCGATGGCGATATTCGCCTGACGGTCTGGCAGAACCTACTGATCTCCGGCGTACCGGACGCGAAGGTTGACGATGTCCTGGCTAACCTGAAGGCGATCGGCCTTTCCGCCGAAACCTCAGTGCTGCGCGCCGGCCTGATCGCCTGCACCGGCGCGACCGGTTGCAAGTTCGCCGCCGCCCACACCAAGGAGGACGCGCTCGCCATCGCCGCCCATTGCGAGCCACGGATCACGCTGGACCAGCCGGTCAACATCCACCTGACCGGCTGCCACCATTCCTGCGCCCAGCACTATATCGGCGATCTCGGCCTGATCGGCGCCAATGTGCCGGTCAACGAGGAGGGCGACACCGTGCCGGGCTACGATCTGCTGGTCGGCGGCGGCTATGGCGTCGACGGCGGCATGGCCCGACCCTTCCGCGAGAAGGTCAAGGCCGAGGAGGCTCCGGTGCTGGTCGAGGCGATCCTGCGGACCTGGCAGGTGCATCGCGCCGCGCCCGATGAAAGCTTCGTCGCCTTCGCCCGCCGCCATGAGATTGCGGCGCTGCAGGCGCTTGTCGCCGAAACCGGGGAGGCGGCATGACCGTCCAGGCGTCGAACCCGCTGGTCCAGGTCCTGCCCGAGACCGCGCCCTTCAGCGAGGAGCAGCGCTCCTGGCTCAACGGTTTCTTCGCCGGCCTGCTCTCGCTCGACAATGCCGGCGTCACCGCGCTGTCGCCGGCCGAGAATGCCGCCGTGATGGGCGAGGCCGATGACGGCGCGCCCTGGCACGATCCGGCCATGGCCATCGCCGACCGGATGCAGCTCGCCGACGGCAAGCCGTTGCCGCGCAAGCTTTTTGCCGCCATGGCGCAGCAGGATTGCGGCCAATGCGGCTATGTTTGCGAGACCTATTCGGCGGCGATCGCGGACGGCAAGGAAGGCCGGCTCAATCTCTGCGCGCCAGGCGGCAAGGAGACGCTGCGCCAGCTCAAGGCGCTGATGGAGGAAGGCGGCAGTGTGTCTGCCACTGCTCCAGCCGAACCCGCTTCAGCGACGCCTGCCAGCCCGCTCGGCCGCAGCCGCGAGAACCCAGCGCTCGCCACCTTCCTCTCGCGCCGCAAGCTCAATGGCGAGGGCTCGGAGAAGGAGACTTGGCACGTCGAGTTCGATCTCTCCGAGAGCGGCCTCGACTACATCGTCGGCGACGCCTTCGGCATTGTCGCGCAGAACGATACGCGTCTGGTCGACGCCGTCATCGCTCTGTTGGGCGCGCGGCCTGATGCCGATGTCGGCGGGAAGACCCTGCGCCAGCGGCTGCTGGCCGATTACGCGCTCGGGCCGGCACCTGATGCGCTGTTCCAGCTGATTTCCTATGTCACCGGTGGCGAGACCCGCCAGAAGGCCAAGCGGCTCGCGGCCGGCGAGGACCCGGACGGCGATCTCGACCGGCTCGACGTGCTCGGCACGCTGCACAAGTTCTCTTCGGCGCGGCTCTCTCCAGAGGCCTTCGTCGAGGCGCTCGATCCGCTACAGCCGCGGCTCTACTCGATCTCGTCGTCGTTCAATGCGACGCCGGGCCAAATCTCTCTGACGGTCGATACGGTCCGCTACAAGGTCGGCTCGCGGCCGCGCTGGGGTGTTGCCTCGACCTTTTTGGGCGAACGCGTCCAGCCCGGCGACAAGGTGCCGGTCTATGTCCAGCGCGCCCATGGCTTCGGCTTGCCGGAGAATCCGGAGACGCCGGTCATCATGTGCGGCCCCGGCACCGGCGTCGCGCCGTTCCGCGCCTTCCTGCACGACCGCAAGGCGACCGGCGCCAAGGGCAAGAACTGGCTGTTCTTCGGCCATCAGCGCCGCGCCTCGGACTTCTTCTACGAGGACGAGCTCAACGCGATGAAGGCGGAGGGTGTCCTCACCGGCCTCACCCTCGCCTGGTCGCGCGACGGCAAGGACAAGATCTATGTCCAGGACCGCATGCGCGAGCGCGGCGCCGAGCTCTTCGCCTGGCTGGAGCAGGGCGCACACTTCTATGTCTGCGGCGATGCCAAGCGCATGGCCAAGGATGTCGAGCGCGCCATGGTCGACGTCGTCGCCGAGCACGGCAAGCGCTCGGTCGACGAGGCCGTCGCCTATGTCGCGGCCTTGAAGAAGGCTGGCCGCTACCAGGCCGACGTCTACTGAACCTGCGCAGGCAGGCTGGACGCTAGTCCTCGCTGCGGGCGGTCCCGATTAGCACGAGGCTCTTCAAGCCGGGCTCCTGCGCGACCAGGCGCCGGGCGGCGGACAGCGCCGCGGCGCTCGACAGTTCCAGCTGGATGCCTTCGTCGCGAAGGCGGGCCCGGTCTCGCTCGGCCTCGGCATCGGAGACGACGATGGCGGCTCCGCCGGAGTCGCCTACCGCTTTCAGGCTCTGCAAGGTCACCGTCGGACCGTTGATCGCTGCCAGCGCCGATGTCCCGGCGAAGTGTCCGCGATAATCCGCGCCATCGATCACGCGTGAAAGGCGCGGGAACGGGTCGACCGCGACGAGACGCGGCAAATGCGCGACCTGGCCGGCGGCCTGCTGGTCGAGCAGTCCACGCCAGAGCCCCCAGAGCAGGTCGCCCCGCGCCGTCGGAACGATGATCGCGTCGGCTCGCGCAGCTGCCGGATCCTCCAGCAGTTCATAAGCGATCGTCTTGTAGGCATCGACACCGATCGGGTGGCTGCCGACCGGCGGGTTCAGGTAGTTGGTCGCCGGCAGCCAGCCATCGCTGCGGACCCTCTCGGAAACATAGCGCCAGCGAGCGAGGGAATCGGCCTCGACGTGCAGCTGGGCTCCGGCACGCAGCATCGCTTCCCGGTATCGCTCCGGCAGCGTCGGGGTCACCACCACCTGGCAAGGCAGTCCGCAGGCCTTGGCATAGGTCGCGATCGAGAGCCCGCCATTGCCGCTCGACGCCGCAATGATCCCCCGGGCCCCGATGTCGACGGCCCGCGCCACGGCCTGAGCGCTCATCCGGTCCTTGTGGGAGCCGGTCGGATTTGCCCCTTCGTCCTTGATCAGAAGCGAAGCCAGACCAAGCTCCCTGGCGATCCCTGGCATGGAACGCAGCGGCGTATCTCCCTCCCCGAAGCTCACAAAGCGCTCATAGCAAAGCCGATCGCTGAAGCCGGCCATCCCGGCATTCGCCGATCTGGAGAACGGGGCGTCCGGCCGTTTGAAGCGGGGGATCGCGCCAGCCGGGTAGCCCTGCGCGAGGCATGAAGGACAGCCCTCGACATAGTCGCCGACAGGCATGGCCTGGTCGCAGCGGATACAGACGAAGTCCACCAGACGGGGATTCAGGGCGACTTTGCTCACGCCCGCGCTCCCTTCCCGGCATAGGGAGCCAGGATCTGCAGGAGGCAATCCCCGCGCCGCGTCCAGGCGACGGCGCGCTTGCAGATGACCAGGCCGGTGGCTTCGACATGCACCGGAACCGGCAAGCGCCAGGGCGTCTCGGGGCAGTGGACATAGCCCGCGAGCGCTCCGGCGACGACCTCGCTTTCGAGGTTGACGAGACACTCGAAGACGCCATCCTCCGGGGCGAGCGTATAGGACGCGGCGCCTTCGACCTGCATCAGCCGCAACGACCGCGAATCCGGCTCCGGCTCCTCGTCCAGCATCCCGAGATGCTGCAGGACGCGGCGGATGCCATTCTCCGCGAGGCGTATCCCTTCCGGGTTGGCAGCGGCCGCGCCACCGAGCTCGGTGGTGATCGCGATGACGCCGCTGCGGGCGGCGGCGGCGGCGAATGTGCGCTCCGCTCCCTGGTTGCGGCCATCGGTGACATAGGCATAGCGCCCGCCGAACGCCCGCAACACCCCGAACTGGCGCGCGACGAGGTCGTCCGGCCCGTCGTCCCGCACGATGGCGCATGGCGCATAGTCGAGCGACGAGCCGCCCGAATGCAGGTCGATCGCCAGATCCGCCATGGGCAGCAGGACCTGCTCGACATAATGCGCGATCATCGCCGTCGGCGCACCGTCGGGGTCGCCTGGGAACAACCGGTTGAGATTGCCGCCATCCAGCGGCGAGACGCGCCGGGCGGCCGAGACGGCAGGCAGATTCAACGCCGGAAGCAAGATCAGGCGGCCGCGCAATGCTGCGGGATCGAGATCGCGGATCAGGCGACCGAGGGCGATCTGACCCTCGTATTCGTCGCCGTGAACGCCGGCGAGAAGCAGGGCTGTGGGTCCCTCCCCGTTGCGGATGCAGGTGACCGGAATCTGAATGCGGCCATAGGCGGAATCATGCTGCGAGAACGGCACGGAGAGAAAGCCGCTTTGCCTGCCTTGCCTGTCGAAATCGACGGATGTGGTCACACGCGAGCGTTGGCTCCGCTCATTGGCCGTTTGCAGCATGGCCGCCTTCCTCATCTGGGGCGGAGAGCCTCCGCCATTCGCAGCGGACGCTAGGCGGAGCGTGCCATCGTCGTCTAATACAATACGACCCACACTTCATGTTTCAGAGTTATGAGATGTCGCTGAACATCCGCCAGATCGAAGCCTTTCGCATGATCATGCAGACGGGAACGGTGACGGCCGCAGCCGAACGCCTGCGGATCTCGCAACCTGCCGTCAGCCGCCTGCTGTCCCTGCTCGAGGCCAAGGCCGGTCTGACGCTGTTCACCCGCTCCAGGCAAAGGCTGCAGCCGACGCCGGAGGCGTGGCTGTTCATGCGGGAGGTCGAGCGCTCCTTCGTCGGGCTCGACAAGCTCGAACGGGCCGCGCAGAACATCCGCAACGCCTCGACCGGCTCGTTGCGGATCGCCAGCATTCCCGTCGTCGGCTTTTCCTTCCTGCCCCGGGTTGTCGCGCGTTACCGGACCTTGCACCCCGATGTCGCCGTCACGCTGCAGACCCGCAGCTCGACCACCGTGTCGGAATGGATGTCCTCGGCCAATTTCGATCTCGGCTTTGCCGTTCCCGGCGTCGAGCAGTCCAATGTCCAGAATACGCCCTATGCCGCGATACCTGGTGTCTGCGTGCTGCCGGCAGGGCACCGCCTCGCCGCCAAGCGCGTGATCGAGCCGAAGGATCTCGAAGGCGAGGAATTCATCTCGCTCGATCCGGCCGATGCGAACCGCGTGATCGTCGACAAGGTCTTCCAGCAGGCCGATGTCCGCCGGCGCCTGAATGTCGAGGCTCCCTATGCGCTGGTCGTCGCCAATCTGGTCTGCCACGGCACCGGCGTCTCGCTGCTCAACCCACTGTCGATCCTGACCATCTCCGAGGATCTGCTGGTCGCCCGGCCGTTCCTGCCGACGGTCCGCTTCGGCTTCTCGCTGCTGACGCGCAAGGACATGCCGCTCTCCCTGACGGCGCGCGCCTTCCTGGACATCATGCGGGCCGAGATCGCCGCCCTCTATGGCGACGAGGTTCTGCTCTCGCGCTATTGACGCCAGTTCATAATCTCAATGCATGAACTGCCTGCCCATTTGTATTGGACGGTAGTGGAAGCGCGCGCCTTAATGGCCGGAAGGCGGCAGCCGAGACCTGAGGGGGCCGGCTACGCCCCCGCCTGCCCCAACCGCGGAGGAGCCCATGTCGTCGATCCGGTCCGGTGCTGTCAGAGGCATCGCATTCGCCCTCGTCACGCTGGTGGGAGCTTTGAGCGCGTCTGTCGCCCCTGCCGAGACGGTCAAGGAGCGCGTCCTGCGCGAGAAGAAGCTCTCGATCGGCATCCATAACCGCCCGCCCTGGGGTGTCCGCGGCGAGGACGGCCAGGCGACCGGCTTCCATCCCGATCTGGTCCGCGCCGCCTTCGCACCGTTCGGCGTCAGCAACATCGAGTTCACCGTCGCCGACTTCGGCGCGCTGATTCCGGCGCTGATGGCCAATCGCTTCGACCTCGTGGCCTCGGGGCTCGGCATCACGCCCGAACGCTGCAAGGTCGTCGCCTTCAGCGATCCCGACATGTCGATCGGCGACGCCGTGCTGGTGAAGGCAGGCAATCCGCTGCGCATCCACAGCTACAAGGACATCGTCGACAACCCGAAGATCCGCCTCGGCGGCTCCCGCGGCAGCGCCAATGCCCGAAACGCCACCCTGGCGGGCGTTCCGGAAGGCCAGCTGCTGCTCTTCCAGAACACGGAAGCGACCCTGGCCGCGCTCGGAGCCGGCCGCGTCGACGCCGTGACCTTCTCGGCTCCGACAGCCGTCGATTTCCTCAAGGATCCCAACGTCAAAGCGATCGAGCGGGCGAGCCCCTTCACCGGCCTCCTCAAATCGAGCGGCCGCGAGGCGGCGCTCTATTCGGCGATCGCCTTCAGGCCGGCCGACAAGGATCTGCGCGCGCTCTATGACAAGCGGCTGGCGGAGATGAAGACCGACGGCACGTTGAAGGCGTTGATGGAGAAGTACGGCTTCACCGACAAGGAGGCTCCCCCGTCGCTGAGCGGCGAGCAGATCTGCCGCGGCGAGGATTGAGAGCCACATCCATGGCAGCGGCGAGTTTCCCCGCGATCCTGGCAGGCATCTTCCAGGGCTTCCAGACGACGGCTCTCGTCACCGCCATCGGGCTCCTCTACGCGATCCCATTCGCCCTGGCCGGCGGGATCGCGCAATATCTCAGCCGCGGCCCGCTCCACTGGGCTGTCACGGCAGCGATCGAGTTCTGGCGCAGTTCCTCGGTCGTCGTCCTGCTCTTCATCTTCTACTACACCCTGCCGGTCATCGGGATCACGCTGTCGGCCATGGCCGTCGGACCGATGGTGCTCGGCCTCAATGCCGGCGGCTATGGCAGCCAGACCGTGCGCGCCGCGCTGCAATCGATCCCTGCAGGCCAGGTCGAGGCCGGACGTGCGCTCGGCCTGAAGCGCTGGCAGATTCTGATGCTGGTCGAGCTGCCCCAGTCATTCCGCTCGATGCTGCCGACCTTCGTCAACCAGGTCATCCAGCTCATCAAGGGCACCGCGCTGGTCTCGCTCATCATGCTCGCGGACATGACCTTCCGGGCAAAGGAGGTCGCCCAGGCCGCCTACAACCCGGTCGGCGTCTATTCGGCGCTCCTGCTGAGCTATTTCATCATCTGCTACCCCGTCACCATCGCCGGCCGCTGGCTCGAGGCGAGGGTTTCGCAGGGGCGAGGGCCGGCGCATGGGCTTTGACCTCGGCTTTGCCGCCTCGACCGTACCACTGATTCTGCGCTCGCTCTGGCTGACGGTCGTCGTCACGCTCGCGGCATCGGTGGGCGCCTGCGCGCTCGGCTTCTGCTGGGAGATGCTACGACGCTCGGGCGGGCGGGCGACGCGCTACGGTGTTCGCTTTCTGATCGACGCCATCCGCTCGACGCCGATCCTGGCGCAGCTCTATTTCCTCTACTTCGTGCTGCCCTTCTACGGCGTGACCCTGCCGGCTGTCGCGATCGGCGTGGTCGGCCTGAGCTTCTATTACAGCGGCTATCTCTCCGAGGTCTTCAAGGCCGGAATCGATGCGATTCCATCCGGCCAGTGGGAGGCGGCAAAGGCTCTCGGCCTGTCGCCGGCGAAAACGGTCGTCCTGGTCATCGCGCCACAGATGCTGACCAATGTCGCCGCCCCCGTCGGCAACTATGTCGTCTCGGTCCTGAAGGCGACGCCTTATCTGGCGGTCCTGGCCGTGCCCGAAATGCTCGGAGCGGCCTTCGACATCGCCTCCGACACCTTCCGCTATGCCGAACCGCTGATCGTCGCCGGCATCGTCTATCTCGCGCTGGCGCTTCTCGCCGTTCATCTCGTCCACCGCCTCGAAAGGCGGCTGCTGTCGCGCCTGCAGCGCTGAGAGACCGGCAGCCAGCAACGCCGTGGCGCATCGCCGGCCTCTCGTGTTCACGGTGAACAGACCCGGAAATCGGCCCGGCATTTTACCATCTGTTAACCATTCGTTTCCTACATCTGGGGAACCGAAAATTTACCAAGATGACCGCCGTGTTAACCCAACCCCGGCCGATCCGCCTCAAGGGGCGTTCCTACCTTGCGTTGACGCTGACGCCCGAGCTGCCTTTCGAGGACTGGCTGATGCGGCTCGACGATCTCGCCGGCCGCTCGGCCGGCTTCTTCCTGCGGCGGCCTGTCGTGCTGGACGTCGAAGGCCTCGATATCGACCGCACGCAGCTGCGCGACCTCGTCGGCAAGCTCGGCACGCGCAATGTCCGGATCATGGGGATCGAGGGCGCACGCCCCTCCATGCTCGGAACCGACCTGCCGCCGGCCATGTCGGGCGGCAAGGCGACCGGTGATATCGAGGAACCTGCGGCGGCGCCGGTTAAGGAGGCCCCTGCCCCCGTCGATAGCGTGGCTGAGATGCCGGCCGCGCCGCTGCCAACCCAGGGCACGCCAGCCTCGCTCGTCGTCACCCAGCCGGTGCGCTCCGGCCAGTCGATCTTCGCCGAGGGCGACATCACCATCATCGGCTCGGTCGCATCCGGCGCCGAGGTCATCGCCGGCGGCTCGATCCACATCTACGGCACGCTGCGCGGACGGGCGATGGCCGGCACACTCGGCAACGCCGCCGCACGCATCTTCTGCCGCAAGCTCGAGGCCGAGATGGTCGCCATCGACGGCTTCTACAAGACGGCCGAGGACCTCGAATCCAATCTGCGCGGCAAGCCCGTCCAGTTCTGGCTCGAAGGCGAGACCTTCACGGCCGGATCACTCGCCTGAAACAACGACAGCACGTCCACCGGAACTAGGAGAGGTCAATGGGCAAGGTCATCGTGGTCACATCGGGCAAGGGCGGCGTCGGCAAGACGACCTCCTCCGCCGCCCTGGGCGCGGCTCTGGCGCAGAATGGCGACAAGGTCGTGGTCGTCGACTTCGATGTCGGCCTGCGCAATCTCGACTTGGTCATGGGCGCCGAGCGGCGCGTGGTCTACGACCTCGTCAACGTCATCCAGGGCGAGGCCAAGCTGACGCAGGCACTGATCCGCGACAAACGGCTGGAGTCGCTCTATCTGCTGCCGGCCTCGCAGACGCGCGACAAGGACAACCTCACGGCAGAAGGCGTCGAGAAGGTCGTCGGCGCGCTGAAGACCCATTTCGACTGGGTGATCTGCGACAGCCCGGCCGGCATCGAGCGCGGCGCCACCCTCGCCATGCGCCATGCCGACGTTGCGATCGTCGTGACCAACCCGGAAGTCTCCTCGGTGCGCGATTCGGACCGCATCATCGGCCTGCTCGATTCGAAGACGGTGAAGGCCGAGAACGGCGAGCGCATGGAGAAGCACCTGCTCCTTACCCGCTACGACCCCGCCCGCGCCGAGCGCGGCGACATGCTGAAGGTCGACGACGTCCTCGAGATCCTGTCGATCCCGTTGCTCGGCATCATCCCCGAGAGCATGGACGTGCTGCGCGCCTCCAATATCGGCTCGCCGGTCACCCTGGCGGATGAGCGCAGTGCCCCGGCGCTCGCCTATTTCGACGCGGTGCGTCGACTCAAGGGCGAGAGCCTCCCCGTCACCATCCCCGGCGAGAAGCGCGGCTTCTTCGGCAAGATCTTCGGAAGGAAAGCGGCATGAACCTGCGTCGTCTCTTCTTCCGCACGCAGTCGGCCCCGGCCGCACGCGAGCGTCTGCAGGTCCTGCTCGCCCATGAGCGCCTGTCGGCCGACGGTTCTGACCTCGTTACCAAGCTGCGCGACGAGATCCTGCAGGTGATCGCCAGGCATGTGCAGGTCGACGACGAGAAGGTCAGCGTCCGGATGGAACGCGGTCCCCAGGTCTCGACGCTCGCCGTCGATATCGAGATCCCGTTCGACGCAGACAAGAAGAAGGCGGCCTGAGGGCCGCCTTTTTTACCGGGGCGCTAGCCCGAATCCTTTGCGGCCGGTCGCGGCCCGCGCCGCTGCGAGAACTGCCGGGGAATGGCTACGTCCAGCTGTGGGCGGCCACAGACCGGCGAAGTCGCGGCTTCGCTTAATCTCTCTGGAAAATCAATCCCTTGGCGGGATGATGGCGGACAGGGAGGGATTTGAACCCCCGATACCCTTGCGGGTATGCCGCATTTCGAGTGCGGTGCATTCAACCTCTCTGCCACCTGTCCGCGGTCGCTCTGGTCGAAGCGGGGTGCTTACTACACATTGCATCCGCCCGGCACAAGCCTTTCCGAAGCGATGTGGCGAGAAGTCTGTCACAGCTCTGAAATCCTTCGCAGCCATGCTGCTTTGCCTTGACGGATCGCCCCTGCGCGACTAGGAAGCCGCGTCCGGCGTGGGGAAACCCGCGCCTGATCTCTTTTGGCTGCCGCCGACGGCGCCGCTCCAATGCGGCCGGCTCAGCGGGCTTCAAGAGCAACCCGACCACGCAACCGACTGCCAAAAAGCCGTCCCGCGTGCGCCCCTCAGGGGCTCATGACAGGGCGGGGCTCAACATGGAGAACACTAAGATGTTCGCAGTCATCAAGACCGGCGGCAAGCAGTTCCGCGTCGCCGCCAACGACCGCATTACCGTCGCCAAGATCGAGGGCAACCCGGGCGACACCGTCGCTTTCGGCTCCGTCCTGATGCTGACCGATGGCGAGAAGTCGACGATCGGCGCTCCCTTCCTCGGTGACATCACCGTCGCCGGCGAGATCGTCGAGCAGGCCCGCGGCGAGAAGGTCATCGCCTTCAAGAAGCGCCGTCGCCAGAATTCCAAGCGCAAGCGCGGCTTCCGCGCCGAGCTGACCGTGGTGCGCATCACCGACATTCTCACCGGCGGCAAGAAGCCGGAGATGAAGAAGGGCGAAGCCGCCCCGGTCGCGCTCAAGGCCGGCAGCGAAACCGTCAAGGGCAAGGCTGCGGCCAAGCCTGCAAAGGCCAAGGCTGAAGCCAAGGCCGAGGGCCTCGACGCCTCCAACCTCTCGCTGATCTCGGGCGTCGGTCCGACCATCGAGAAGAAGCTGCGCGCCGCCGGCATCACTTCCTGGAACGACATCGCCGCCTGGACCGAGGCCGATGTCGCCAAGTGGGACGAGGAGCTCAAGCTGCGTGGCCGCGCCACCCGCGAGGAGTGGGTCGAGCAGGCCAAGGAGCTGCTCGCCGGCAAGCCGCCGCGGGCCAAGGCCGACCAGGCCGAGCTCGCTTCCGGCGAGGACTACTGACCGGGGCTGACAGGCTCCGCGCAGCTTCACGCCCGGTCGGGGTGGCTTTTGCCACCGATTCGGGTTACATCGACTGAAGAGTTTTTGAGGTAGGGCGTTATGGCTCACAAAAAGGCAGGCGGCTCGTCGCGCAACGGTCGCGACTCCGAAAGCAAGCGTCTCGGCGTGAAGCGCTTCGGCGACCAGGCGGTCGTGGCCGGCAACATCATTATTCGTCAACGCGGCACCAAATGGCATGCGGGCGTGAACGTCGGCATGGGCAAAGACCATACGCTCTTTGCCACGTCGAACGGTCGCGTCCGATTCACGACGAAGCTCGGCCGAGCTTTCGTGAACGTAGTCCCGGCCCAAGAGGCCGCAGAATAAACGGCGGATAGGGAATGTTCTCGATCCGCCGGTTCCATCGAACCGGACGGATCAAGGGAATAAAAGCCCGAAAGCGGGTTTCCCGAAGGTCAGCGAGGGGGAGATGGGACCAAAGCCCATCTCCCCCTTTCGTTTGCGCCGACGGAGAGACCTGATGTTCCCCGAATTGACGAGAGACGACGTCTTCCGGCTCGAGACCAGGCGGCTATGGCTGCGTTGGCCGCGGATTGCCGACTCGACCGCTATTCTGCGCCTCGCAGGCGAGAAGGCGGTTGCCGAGATGACGGCCTCGATCCCGCATCCCTATCCGACCCAGGCGGTCGATCCCTTCGTCTTCGCCACCCGCAAGGGCAATGCGCTCGGCGAGCATCTCGTGCTGGCGATCACCCCGCGCGATAAGCCGAACGAACTGATCGGCATGATCGGCGCGCACAAGCAGGCGAGCGGGCGGCCCTTCATCGGCTACTGGCTCGGCACGCCGCATTGGAACAAGGGCTACGCCACCGAGGCGGTGCAGGCACTGATCGACACCATGTTCTCGCTGGTCGAGATCGATGCGATCGAGGCCGACACTCGCGTCATCAACCCGGCCTCGCGCCGGGTCCTGGAGAAGAGCGGTTTCCGGCAGGAAGGCTCCTTCCTGAAGTCGCTGCCGGCGCGCGGTGGCCTCTTCCCCTGCGAGCAGTTCCGGCTCGACCGCTCGACCTGGGCGGCGCTGAAGAGCTGGAGCGCTTCGGGCTGGGCTCCGCTGCCGGCGGCAGAACAGCAGCAGCAGGCTGAACGCTTCAGCGAAGAGCCCTGCATGGCCTGAAAAATACGCGGGCCCGCCTCAAGGCGGGCCCGTTTCGCGCCTTGGCGCATTGCCCTGCCCGGCGCATACGACTACCTAGCGTTCATGAAATTCCTCGACCAAGCCAAGATCTATGTGAAAGCCGGTGACGGCGGCGCCGGCTGCGTCTCGTTCCGGCGCGAGAAGTTCATCGAGTTCGGCGGCCCCAATGGCGGCGATGGCGGGCGCGGCGGCGACGTCGTGGTCGAATGCGTCCAGGGCCTGAACACGCTGATCGACTTCCGCTTCCAGCAGCACTTCAAGGCCAGGATCGGCGAGCACGGCATGGGCAAGGACCGCCATGGCGCCAATGGCCCGGCGATCGTCCTGAAGGTCCCCCCGGGTACCGAGATCCTCGACGAGGACGGCGAGACGCTGATCGCCGACCTGACCGAGCCCGGCCAGCGCTTCGTGCTGTGCAAGGGCGGCAATGGCGGCTTCGGCAACGCCTATTTCAAGACCTCGACCAACCAGGCCCCGCGCCATGCCAATCCGGGCCTGCCCGGCGAGGAGCGCTGGGTCTGGCTGCGGCTCAAGCTGATCGCCGATGCCGGCCTCGTCGGCCTGCCCAATGCCGGCAAGTCGACTTTCCTCGCCACGGTGACGGCGGCGAAGCCCAAGATCGCCGACTATCCCTTCACCACGCTCCATCCCGGCCTCGGCGTCGTCCGTGTCGATGCCCGCGAGATGGTGCTCGCCGACATTCCCGGCCTGATCGAGGGCGCGCATGAGGGCCACGGCCTCGGCGACCGCTTCCTCGGCCATATCGAGCGCTGCCGCGTGCTCCTGCATCTGGTCGAGGGCACGACCGAGCATGCCGGCAAGGCCTACAAGACGGTGCGCAAAGAACTCGCCGCCTATGGCGCCGATCTCGACGAGAAGCCGGAGATCGTCGCGCTCTCCAAAGTCGACGCGCTGACGCCCGAAGTGCGCAAGGAGCAGCTCGCCCGTCTGAAGCGCGCTTGCGGGCGCACGCCGATCGCCCTGTCTGCCGCCTCGGGTGAAGGCGTCGAGGCAGCGCTGCGCGCGGTCTTCGCGGTGGTCGAGGAAGCCCGCGCCCAGGAGGTCAAGGACGAGGCTCCGGCGCAGGAGACCGGCTGGCATCCTTGACAGCCGTTCACAACTTCGACTTGCGCGGCGGTCACACCTGGTCTTGAAGTCGGCGATTGCCCGCTTTGGACCGTTACTGCCATGCTGAGACGACAGACTGCCCTCGCCCTCTCCGCTGCTCTCCTGGCAGGAACGGCTTTTGCCCAGGCCCCGGCGCAACGTCCCACCCAGCAGCGACCGGGCCAGGCGCAGGTGACACCGGTGCCCGGCGCTGTCTCCCAGCCCGATAATACCACCGCGAGCTATGGCGACTGGGTGCTGCGCTGCCAGCAGAGCGTCGCGGCCCGCGTCTGCGAGATCGTCCAGACCCTGGAGCAGCAGGGCCAGCGCGGTCCGATCGCGCTCGTCGCCATCGGGCGGCCGGTCAAGGACGAGCCGATCAAGCTGGTGATCCAGGTGCCGCCGAACCTTGCGCTCGGCGACAAGGTCAGTGTGCGCGTGGTCGTCGCCGAGAAGGACGAGGCCGTCGCGGTCTTCCAGCGCTGCCTGCCCGGCGGCTGCTTCGCCGAGGCCAGTCTGAGCGACGACGTCTTCAAGCGCTGGCGCGGCTTCGGCGAAGCCGGCCAGATGCGCTATCTCGACGCCGGCAAGCGTGAGGTCACGCTGCCCCTCTCCTTCCGCGGCTTCCCGGCTGCGGCCGAAGCGCTGCTGCGCGAGCCCTGATAGGCGTCAATGCGCCCCTGAGGGCCGGGCGTCGCGCAGGGCGGTCAGCGCCACGGCGATACAGAAGACCATGCCGGCGATCGCAATCAGCGCGACGGCGTGGAAGCCGGTCATGAAGGCTTCGCGCGCCGCCTGCAGCAGATGCGCCGACTGGTCAGGCGCCAGTTGCTCGGCCGCGGCGAGTGCCCCACCCAGCGTCGAGCGTGCCGGCGCCAGCGTCGCGCCGTCGACGCCCGCGACCGAAAGGTCCGCCATACTCTGGCGATAGAGCGCCGTGCCAAGGCTGCCGAAGACGGCGATCCCCAGCGCGCCGCCGAGCTCGATGCTGGTCTCGGACATGGCCGATGCCGCACCGGCCCGCTCCTGCGGCGCCGAGCCGACCACGATCCCCGTCGTCAGCGCGATCACCGGCGTGAAGCCGATCGAGAACACGATCGACGAAGCAACGATCTGGACGAGGTTCGGCGCGAAGGCGAGCCAGGCGAAGCCCAGCCCCGAGAGCACCATGCCGCCCGCCATCAGCGTCGCCGGCTTGAAGCGCACGGTCAGCGGCGTCACGGCGAAGGAAGCGAGCGTGAAGGCGATTGCCGACGGCAGCGACCAGATGCCCGCTTCCAGCGGCGTCAGCCCAGCGACGAGCTGGAGATACTGCGCCATGAAGATGAAGCTGCCGAACATCACCATGATGCCGGCGAGGTTGATCGCCAGCGCCGCGCGGAAAGCCGGGATCCCGAACAGAGTGAGGTCGACCATCGGATCGGCAAGATGCTTCTGCCGGCGCGCGAACACCACGCCGAACACGAGCCCGGCAACGATGAAGGCTACGGTATAGGCGGAAAGTCCGAATTCCGCCCAGTGCTTCACCCCGTAGATCACCGGCAGGATCGCCGCCAGCGAGAGCAGTGCGCTGGCCAGGTCGAGCCGGCCGGCCTGCGGCGCCTTGTATTCCGGCAGCAGGATCGGGCCGATCACGAGCAGGATCAGCATCGGCGGCACCGCGATCAGGAAGACCGAACCCCACCAGAAATACTCGATCAGAGCCCCGCCGACCAAGGGGCCGATCACGGCGCCGGCAGAGAAGCTCGCGATCCACATCGAGATCGCGAAGGTGCGCTCGGTCTCGTCCTCGAACATCACTGCGATCAGCGAGAGCGTCGAGGGCGCCAGCGTCGCCCCGGCGATGCCGAGCAGTGCTCGCGTGACGATCAGCATCTCGGTGCTGGTCGAGAAGGCGGCAACGGTCGAGGCGACACCGAAGGCGGCGGCTCCGATCAGCAGGAGCTTGCGCCGGCCGATGCGGTCGCCGAGCGTGCCCATGGTCATCAGGAAGCCGGCGACCATGAAGCCGTAGATGTCGATGATCCAGAGCAGTTCGCCCGCCGAAGGCTTCAGCTCGCGCGTCAGCGTCGGCACGGCAAGGTTCAGGACCGTCAGGTCCATCGAATAGATCATGCAGGGGAAGGCGATCGCGATCAGGCCCAGCCATTCGCGGCGAGTGGCTTTGCGCGCCGGCGCGGCGGTGGTCGAAGTCGTCACGGCAAAATCTCTTTCAACTTTTTAAGCCGGCACACTGCCAATAGAATGTGGCAGGTCCTGTCAGCAGATGCCTGCCGCATCTGCATACCCGCCATGCTTGCATCGGCGCAGTTGCGCCCGCTGGGCTCTACGCTGGCCGTCCGCGCCGCAGCAGCAGCGTATCATGCCCTGAGAAGCTGACGATGCGCTCATCGCGGAACCCGAAGCGGCGGGCGAGCCGGAGCGAGGGCTCATTCTCCGGCGCGATCAGGCAAACCGAGCCGTCATGCCCGCTCTGGCCGTCGAGCCAGGCGAGCGCGGCGGTGAGTGCTTCGCTCGCAAAGCCTTGGCCATGCGCCCAGCTCGCGAGCACCCAACCGGCCTCCGGTATGCCGCGGATCGACGGCTCGACCATCCGATGGAAATCCGCGAAGCCGAGATCGCCGACGAAGCGGCCGCTCGCCTTCTCGGTCACTGCCCAATAGCCATAGCCGAGCAGCGGCCATAGCCCGCGATAGCGCAAGAGCCGCATCCAGGCCTCCTGCGCACTCGAGGGCTGGCCGATATGATGCACCACCGCCGCATCGCCCCACATCCGGCAAAGCGGCTCGAAATGCTCGACGCTGTGCAGGTCGAGGATGAGGCGTTCGGTCTCCAGGCGAATGGCCCTAACCCTCCGCGAACTGCAGTCGGTAGAGCCGCGCATAGGCGCCATCGCGGGCGATCAGCGTATCGTGATCGCCGGTCTCGATCACCTTGCCCTCGTCGAGCACGACGATCTGGTCGGCCTCGCGCACGGTCGAGAGCCGGTGCGCGATGACGAGCGTGGTCCGGCCCTTCATCAGCTCCGCCAGCGCCTGCTGCACCAGCCGCTCCGACTGAGTGTCGAGGGCCGAAGTCGCCTCGTCGAGCAGAAGGATCGGCGCATCCTTGAGGATAGCGCGGGCAATGGCGAGGCGCTGGCGCTCGCCGCCGGAAAGTCGCGAGCCGCGCTCGCCGACCCGGCTGTCATAGCCCTCCGGCATCGCCATGATGAAGTCGTGCGCCGCTGCCGCCTTGGCTGCCGCGACGATGTCGGCCTCGCTCGCGCCGGGACGGCCGAAACCGATATTGGCGCGCACCGTGTCGTCGAACAGCACGACGTCCTGGCTGACCACGCCGATCTGGCCGCGCAGACTCACTAAGGCCACGTCGCGAATGTCCTGCCCATCGATCTCGACCTTGCCCTCGGTGGCATCGTAGAGCCGCGGCACCAACGCCAGCATGGTCGACTTGCCCGAGCCCGATCGGCCGACCAGCGCCGTGGTCTTGCCGGCCTCGGCCACGAGGTCGATGCCTTCGAGCCCACGCTGGTCGTCGCGATAGCGGAAGCGCAGTTCGCGGAAGGCAACTTCGCCACCGCTCACCGCCAGAGGCCTGGCGTCCGGGCGCTGCGTGATCAGCGGCTTCTCGTCGATCAGCGCGTAATAGCGCTTCAGCGAGGCGCCGGCTTCCTGGACGATGGCGTTGAGATTGCCGAGCGAGCGCATCGGCTGCGCCGCCAGCAGCAGCGCCGAGACATAACCGGTGAAGTCGCCAACGGTCGAGCTGCCCGAGGTGATGCGCACGCCGATCGCGGCAAGCACGCCGGCGACCGCGATGCCGCCACCGACTTCGAGGAGCGGATCGAGCCGGCCGCGGGCATTCGCGGCCTTCATCTTCAGCGCCCGGATCGTCTCGAAGGCGGAAGCCGCACGCCCCTTCAGATAGGGCTCGAGCGAATCGGTTTTGGCGACGCGGGCGCCCTGCAGGCTCTCGGTGACCAGGCTCGCCATAATGCCAGTCTGCTCCTGCTGCGAAGCGGCCATCCGGCGCAGCTTCTTGCCGATCCGGCCGATCGGCCTGGCGACAATCGGCGCGATCAGCAGCACCACGGCCGTCATCTTCCAGTCGATCCAAAGCATGGCGCCGACCAGCGCGATCGCCGTCATCACGTCGCGGATCGCGATATTGACCAGCCGCGTCAGTGCCTCCTTGACGAAGGTGAAGTCGGTGGTGAAGCGCTGCGTCAGCGAAGCCGGGTTCTCCCGCTGGAGCTGGGCAAGGTCAGCGTCGATCAGGTGGTCGTAGAGCGCGCTCTGCATGTCCGCCTCGATCCGGCTGACGACGCTGTTGGTCATCACGGTCTGGGTGAGCAGCGAAAAGCCCTTGATCGCGGTGACGATCACCACGACCACGGCGACGGCGTTGACGACGCCGATCTCGAAATCGATCGATTTCGACACCAGGCGCTCCATGCGGCGCACGAAGCCGGTCGCCTCGGCCCCGATCGGGTCGGCGAAGGCGTCGAAGGCCGCCTTGATCAAGAGCGGATAGAAACTCGTCGTCGCCGCGATGACCACGACGAGGGCGAGGATGGTGAGCATTTGCGGCAGGTATTGCCGCCCGCGCTCGCGCCAAACTCGGGCGAAGAGCGCAAGGGTGTCGTCGGTGACGCGGCCGATCTTCATGGGGCGCGGCCTAACATGGCCGCCATGCGAGCGCCACTACCGGTCTTGCTCCGGACACGAAGCTGACGTCCGATGGCCATGAGTTGATTCACCAGATTCGAGAGCACATGCCCCTTTCCCCGCCGGCCCGGCCCGGACAGCCTTTCGCCGAGATCGACACCCCCGCTTTGATCATCGATCTCGACGCCTTCGAGCGGAATCTCGTCACCATGGCGGCCTTTGCCGAGGCGACGGGCGTGCGTCTGCGCCCGCATGCCAAGACGCACAAGAGCCCCGAGGTCGCCCTGCGCCAGATCGCCCATGGCGCGGTTGGGCAATGCTGCCAGAAGGTCGGGGAAGCGGAGATCCTGGTCGCCGGCGGCGTCACCGACGTGCTCGTCACCAACGAGATCGCCGGCGCCAGCAAGCTCGACCGGCTGGCCAAGCTCGCCCGCGACGCCCGTATCGGCCTCTGCGTCGACCATATCGACGGTGTGCGCGAGGCGGCCGAGGCGGCGGCGCGCAACGATATGGTCCTCGATGTGCTGGTCGAGCTCGACATTGGCGGGCGCCGCTGCGGCGTCGCGCCCGGCGAAGCAGCGGTCCGGCTCGCCGAGGCGGTGGCGCGCAGCAACACGCTGCGCTTCCGCGGCGTGCAGGCCTATCATGGCTCGGCCCAGCACATGCGCTCGGTCGACGAGCGCAGCGAGGCGATCGAGCGCGCCGGACTGCTCACCCGCAATGTGATCGAGCGCCTCGCCCAGGCCGGACTCGCCTGTGAGACCGTCGGCGGCGCCGGCACCGGCACCTTCGAGCTGGAGAGCCGTTCCGGCATCTGGAACGAGCTGCAATGCGGCTCCTACATCTTCATGGATGCCGATTATGCGCGCAATCGCATGGCCGACGGCTCGGCCTTCCACACCTTCCAGCACGCGCTGTTCGTGCTCGCCGGGGTGATGAGCAAGCCGGTGCCGGACCGTGCCATCGTCGATGCCGGCCACAAGGCGGCGGCGGTTGATTCGGGCATGCCCGTGCCGTGGCAGCGTGATGGCGTGATCTACACCAAGCCCTCCGACGAACACGGCATCCTGACCGGCGACCCCGTCGCCGTGCCGCATCGCGGCGACCGTGTCCTGCTCGTGCCCGGTCATTGCGACCCGACCGTCAACCTGCACGACTGGTATGTCTGTGTGCGCGGGCTCAATGGTCCCGATGCCCATGTCGAGGCGGTCTGGCCGGTCGCAGCGCGCGGCGCCCTCAGCTAGGCGTGCTCGCCGAGCTCGCTTTGAGTGCGTTGACCCCGGCCGCGCCGCTGGCGCGCCGGTTCGGCCTGCTGCGGGAGGGCGTCGCGCTCTGGTCGCGCGGCCTGCGCCAGCGCAAGGCCTGGGAGCCGCATCAGGCCCGCTGCCGCGCCATCATCGCCGAGATCGCAGCCTCCCTGCCACGCCGCCGCAAGGTCGTGGTGCTCGGCTCCGGCCCTGCGCGCGACATTCCGCTGGACGCTCTCTGTGCCAGCTTCGAGCAGGTCGTGCTCGTCGACATCGTCCATCTGCCGCTGCTGCGTCTGAAGCTCTGGCGGCAGGGCAAGGTCAGCCTCCTCAGCCGCGACCTCACCGGCGCCATGGCCTGGCTCGCCGGCGAGGCGCAGGATCGGCAGGACCCGCTGGCGGACCTCGCTGCCGACGACAGCGTCGATCTCGTAATCTCAGCCAATTTGCTGTCGCAGCTCGCCTGGCCAGTGGCCGACTGGCTCGAGAACAATCCCGCCCGCGCCGCTGCCTTGCCCGACAATCTGCCGGCCCGCTGCATCGCCTGGCATCTCGATGATCTCTCTCGCTTCAAGGGCCATGTCTGCCTGATCAGCGATGTCGAGATGGTCGAGCGCGACCGCATCGGGGCAATCCACGAGCGACTCGACCTGATGTATGGCGTCGGCTTGCCGAAGGAGGACGAGAGCTGGCTCTGGCCAGTCGCGCCCTTCGGCGAAGCCGAGCGCGACCGGGAATTTGTGCACAAGGTCTGCGTTTGGCGACGATATGAGGGCCGTTCGTCAGCCCTCTGACATCATGTAGACCTTGTGCACCACCCCGTTCTCAGTCCTGTGGGTCCGGAAGCCTCGCGCCTCGTAATAGGCAAGACCCATCGGGTTATCGTCGCGGATAGCGGCATCGATCCGGCCGATACCCGCCTCCGAGGCAGCCTGTCGCGTGACCGCGAACAGTGTCGTGCCGACCCCCTTACGGCCGGCGCGCGGCGAGACATGCGTCCCGATGCTCCCCCAGCCATCCGGCGTTCCATAGGGATCGCCTGGCCGCGCCCGGCGCAGAGACTGGAAACCGAGGACCGTCCCGGCATCGTCGAGCGCGACCGTGCAGGCGACGCGGTCGGGATGGGCGATATAGGTCGCGAGAACGAAGTCGGGGTCACTGGGACGTTCTCGCCCATACGCGGCGATGATGGCGCGCAGGACGGCGCTCATCGCTTCAGCATCGCTGGTGACGGCAGGTCGTGTTCGCATACCGCCGGATCCTTCCGCTGCGAGCTTCGCCCTCACGCCACAGCCAGACGTCGCCTGACGATCTCGGTGTGAAAGCGTGCGCCGTGGATCAGCCCTTCGTCGTCAAAATCGTAGCGTGGGTTGTGCAGCGGCGCGCTGTTGCCATTACCCACGAATGAGAAGCAACCCGGCACATGCGCGAGGAAGCGTGCGAAATCCTCCGAGCCTGTGAACGGCTCCGACACCACCGAGACATTCTCGGCGCCGAGCACCTCCCGCGCCGTCTCCAGCGCCGCCTCGGTCTGGGCCGGCTGATTCAGCAGCGGCACGAATTCGCGCGTGTAGGTGACGGAGTGCTCGACATTGTAGGCGCGCGCGATGCCTTCGCTGATCACCCGCATCTGCGCCTCGATCTCGGCGCTGACTTCCGGATGGAAGCTGCGGGCGTCGCCGAGGATGCGCGCTTGCCCCGGCAGGGCGTTGCGGGTGCCGTCGGTGAGCAGCTCCGTCACCGAGACCACGGCGATCTGCGCCGGGCTGAGGCGCCGCGAGACGATTGTCTGCAGGCTGGTGACCAAAGCGCAGGCGGCGATCAGGGTCTCGTTGCCGACATGCGGGCGGGCGGCATGGCCGCCGACGCCGGTGAGGACGATCTCAAAATTATCCTCCGCCGACATGATCGGCCCGGTGCGGGTCTGGAACTTGCCAACCGGCAGCCCCGGCGCGTTGTGCAGCCCGTAGATCTCCTCGAACGGGAAGCGCTCCAGCAATCCGTCATCGAGCATGGCGAGCGCGCCGCGCCCCCATTCCTCGGCCGGCTGGAAGACGAAGCGCACCGTGCCGTCGAAGCCGCCCTCTTCCGCCAGCAGTTTCGCCGCGCCGAGCAGCATGGCGGTGTGCCCGTCATGGCCGCAGGCATGCATGACGCCGGGATTGCCCGAGCGATAGGGCAGCTCGCCCTGCTCGGGGATGCGCAGCGCGTCCATGTCGGCCCGCAGCGCGATCGCGCGGTTGCCGCTGCCGCGCTTCAGCGTGCCGACGACGCCGGTACCGCCGATGCCCTCGGCGACATCGTCCAGACCGAACTCGCGCAGCTTGCCGGCCACGAAGGCGCCGGTGCGCTTCTCCTCGAAGCCGAATTCCGGATGGGCATGCAGGTCGCGGCGCCAGCCGGTCATCTCCTGCACGAGTGTGTCGAGATCGATCGTCACGGGGCTGTCCCTGCCTGCTTCACTCGGCCGGAAGACTATGCCTGCGCCGGCGCAAGAGGCGCTGCAAATGTCGGCCCGATTTGCAAGCTTGTTTCGCGGATTCCTGCCGCCTCCCGCGAGCGCAAGCTAGGCCGGCGGCGCGCTCGCCTCGCCATAAGGCAGCAACTGCGCCAGCGTGACGATCGTGCCCTTCGCGACGATGACCGAGGTCGTCCAGTTCTCCGGATCGACCTGGCGGATCAGTTCGCGGCAACGGCCGCAGGGCGGCATGATCTCGCCATCGGCATTGACCGCGACGATCGCCCGGATCTTGGTCTGCCGGCTCTTCAGCATCTCGGCGATCGCAGCATGCTCGGCGCAGAAGCCGAGGCTGCAGGCGGTGTCGATGCAGATGCCGGTATGGACGCTGCCCGTGGCGTCGAGCAACGCCGACGCCACGCCGCCGGCCGAACAGTCTTCCGAACAGGCGAAATCGCCGGCGATCTGAAACGCCGCCGCGATGAGGGCCTCGCTATCGAAACGCATCACCGCGATCTCCATCATGTTTGCCGGGCCGCGTCACCGCGTCGGAACCCGCAAGACCCGTCCGATGCACCATAGTGGTGGAAGGCGACAAGTGCCCGCTCGGCCGGTAGGGTATCGCATGGGCCGCTGTCGCCAGGAACCCGCACGGGGGCTGGATGACGAAGCGACCAACAGCCCGCTGCTTTTCTTCGCGGATTCCGGGCGAACCGAGGGCATGACGTGATCCGCAAACTTGTTCTCGCCACCGTCGTCAGCTTGTGGCCCGCGCTTGCCTCGGCGCAGCAGGCCCAGAAGCCGGTGCTGCTCCATGCTGCGGGCAGCCTGAAGAATGCGCTGACCGAGGTCGCGAAGGCTTTCGAAACCTCGACCGGGGTCCCGGTCAAAACCAGCTTCCGACCCTCCGGCCTGCTGCGTGAGGCGCTCGGCAAGGGCGAGCCGGCCGAGGTGTTCGCCTCGGCGAACATGGACCACCCGCTGGCCCTGGCGAAAGACGGCAAGGCCGGCCCCGTCGCGCTCTTTGTCCGCAACGAGACCTGCGCCTTCGCCCGCCCCGGCTTGGAGGTGACCAGCAACACGCTGCTCACTTACATGCTCGACCCGAAGGTCAAGCTCGGCACCTCGACGCCGAAGGCCGATCCCTCGGGCGACTATGCCTGGCAGGTCTTCGCCAAGGCCGAGGCGCTGAAAGCCGGCGCCAGGGCAACGCTGGAGGCCAAGGCGCTGCAGCTCGTCGGCGGCCCCAACAGCGCCCCGACCCCGCCCGACCGCAACGGCACCGGCCACCTGCTGGCGACCGGCGCCGCCGACCTCTTCCTTGGCTATTGCACCAATGCCGACCCGATCGCCCGCGAGCAGCCCGGCATCCGCATGGTCAGGTTGCCGGCGAACCTGCTGGTCGGCGCCGATTACGGGCTCACGGTGATGAACGGCGCGTCACCCAACGCCTATCGGCTGGGCATGTTTATCCTCTCTCCGGACGGGCAGCGCGTCCTGGCGCGGCACGGCTTCGTCGCGCCAGGCCTGCCGCGCGAGTGATGGCGGGAAGGCTCGAATGACGGATTGGCAAACGACCCGGCCGGGCGAGACCGAAGCGCCCTTGCCCGAGCGAAGCGATGCCCGCCTCGTCTTCATCGGCCGCATCCGCACGCCCTTCGCGACGCGCGACGACTGCCCGCGTCAGGGCAGGCCGGACGGACCGATTTGCCGCGTCGAGGTCGACGCGCATTGGCAGGCGGCGCTCGAGGGTATCGAAGCCTTCGCCGAGCTCGATCTGCTCTACTGGATGCACGAGGCGCGGCGCGACCTGCTGACGCAGACGCCGCGCGGCGGCGGCACGCTCGGCACCTTCGCACTACGCTCGCCGGTACGGCCGAACCCGATCGCGCTGTCGCGGGTGAGGCTGGAAGGCGTCGAGGGTGGGACCTTGCTGGTGCGCGGGCTCGACTGCCTCGACGGCACGCCGCTGCTCGACATCAAGCCGCATCGCCCCAGCCACGACTGACAGCAGCCGGCAGGAAACTCTCTCACCCCCCTTACCTTCCCCTGCCCGGCTGTTGCATAGTCGCCCGGACGTGGCGTCATGACGCTACAGGATGGGGAACGGACATGAAGACCTTTGCTCTCGCCGCGGCGCTCCTCGCCGCCGGCACCCTCGCCGCTTCCGCGCAGCAGCTCGCGACCAGCCCGACGCTCGACGCCATCAAGGCGCGCGGCCATCTCGAATGCGGCGTGCATCTCGGCCTGCCCGGCTTCTCCTTCGCCAATGACAAGGGCGAATGGACCGGGCTCGACGTCGATTATTGCCGCGCCCTCGCCGCCGCCGTGCTCGGCGACGCCACCAAGGTCAAGTACACGCCGACTTCGGTGCAGCAGCGCTGGCCGATCCTGCAATCGGGCCAGGTCGACGTGCTCTCGCGCAATTCGACCATCACCTTCTCGCGCAATGCCACACTCGGCCTCAACTTCCAGGGCATCAACTTCTACGAGGGCCAGACCTTCATCGTCCGCAAGAAGGCGAACGTGAAGTCGGCCGAGGAGCTCGACGGCGCCTCGGTCTGCGTCGCCGCCGGCTCGACCGAGGAGAAGAATGCCGCCGACTGGTTCCGCGAGCGCAATCTCAAGGTCACCATAACCAACTTCCAGAAGAATGACGACGCCATCACCGCCTATGACAGCGGCCGCTGCGACGCCTATACCGCCGGCGTCGGCGCCCTCGCCGGCCAGCGCGCCAAGCTCAAGGTCCCGGACGACCACGTCATCCTGACCAAGCCGATCTCGAACGATCCGCAGGGCCCGGTGACCCGCTATGGCGACGAGCGCTGGCAGCTGATCGTGCGCTGGGTGCTGAACGGCACCATCGCCGCCGAGATGCTCGGCGTCACCTCCAAGAACGTCGACGAGATGAAGGCGAACTCGAAGAACACCGAGGTCCGCCGCCTGCTCGGCGCCGAGGGCGGCTTCGGCGCGATGATGGGCCTGCCCGACGACTGGATGTACAAGGCGATCAAGCAGGTCGGGAATTATGGCGAGAGCTATGAGCGCACCGTCGGCCTGGAGTCGCCGCTGAAGCTCGAGCGCGGCCAGAACCAGCTCTGGACCAAGGGCGGCCTGCTCTTCACGCCGCCATTCCAGTGAGAGCGGCCACCGCTCTCACCTGACACTGGTCGTCCCGGCCAAGCCGCATCAGCGGCGCCGATCCGGGATCCATGCCTGAATCGCTCCGGCATGGGTCCTGGGTCTCCCGGAGCCTGCCGTCGGGCCGACCGAAGGTCGGACCCGATGGGTCGCCCGGGACGACCGATCTCTCTTCATCGAGCCAGAAGGGCGCTGCGACCGTGGCCAAAGCCCTCGCCTTCATCAACGACAAGCGCGTCCGCGACGTCTTCTACCAGGCGGCGCTGCTGATCGGCCTTGCGGCGCTGCTGATCTATTTCATCCGCAACGCCTCGCAGAACATGGTCCAGGCCGGCATCGCCTCGGGCTTCGATTTCCTCTGGCGCACCTCCGGCATCGAGGTGCCCTTCGTCCTGACCAACTACACCCAGTCGGACAACATCCTGTCGCTGTTCTGGGCCGGCGTCGCCAATACGATGCTGGTGACCGTGATCGCGCTCGTACTCTCGACGGCGCTCGGCTTCCTGATCGGCATCGCCCGGCTCTCCTCGATCTGGCTGGTCCAGGCCATTGCTGGCGCCTATGTCGAGTTCGTCCGCAACATCCCGCTGCTGTTCTTCGTGCTGTTCTGGTATTTCGGCGTCATCGCCGCTCTGCCCGCTCCCCGCGAGAGCCTTTCTGTTTTCGGCGTCGCCTTCCTCAACAATCGCGGCCTGACCATCCCGCTGCCCGACGCCGGCGCGAACTTCAAATACGCCTTCATCGCGATCGCGATCTCCTGCTTGCTGCACTGGCTCTTCCTGCGCTGGGCCAGGCGTCGCAAGGAAGCGACAGGCAAGGACGCGCCGATCCTGCGCGTCGGGCTCGTCCTGCTCCTCCTCGTCCCCGCCCTCGCGCTCGCCTGGGCGACGCTGGCGACGCGCTGGGACATTCCGGTGCTGCGCGGCTTCAACTATCGCGGCGGCTTCGTCGTCATTCCCGAGTTCGTGGCGCTTTTGGCGGCGCTCGTCACCTACACCGCCGGCTTCATCGCCGAGATCGTGCGCGGCGGCATCCAGTCGGTGCCGCATGGCCAGATCGAGGCATCGAGCGCCCTCGGCCTCAGGCCCGGCCAGACGCTCCGGCTCGTTACCATCCCGCAGGCGCTCAGGGTGATGACGCCGCCGATGACCAACCAGTACCTCAACGTGCTGAAGAACTCGTCCTTCGGCGCCGCCATCGCCTATCCGGACGTGGTCAGCCTGTTCATGGGCTCGGCGCTCAACAACACCGGCCAGGCGATCGAGATCATCGCGATGACGCTCGCGGTCTATCTCGTCATCGGCCTCGCCGTCTCGGCCTTCATGAACTGGTACAATGCCCGTATCGCGCTGGTGACCCGATGAGTGCCGCCGCCTCCCTCCCGACCAGCTGGCGCGAGCGCCTGTTCGGCACGCCGACCATCACCGTGGTGACGCTGCTGCTCGCGGCGCTGATCGCCTGGATCGCGGTCCCGATCATCCGCTGGGCCCTGATCGACGCGACCTGGAGCGGCCAGACCCGCAATGACTGCACCGGCACCGGCGCCTGCTGGGTCTTCATCAAGGCCCGCTTCGGCCAGTTCATGTACGGCTTCTATCCCGTGGACGAGCGCTGGCGGCCGAACCTCGCCGGCATTCTCTTTGCGCTCTCCGGCGCGGCGATCATCCTCGCGCCGAAGCGGCTGAAGCTCCGTCTCGGCCTTGCCGCGCTCGTCATCCTGCCGCCGCTCGGCGTCTGGCTCCTCGCCGGCGGCTTCGGCCTGCGCGCGATCGAGACGCGCGAATGGGGCGGGCTGATGCTGACCGTCTTCATCTCGATCTATGCCAGCCTGATCGCGATCCCGCTCGGCACCCTGCTCGCGCTCGGCCGGCAATCCGAGCTCAAGGTGATCAAGCTGATCTCGGTGCTGTTCATCGAGTTCTGGCGCGGCGTGCCGATCATCGCGGTGATCTTCCTGGCCTCGCTGCTGCTGCCCCTGATCATGCCGGCCGGCATCGGCGTCGATCGGCTGGCGCGCGCCGTGATCGGCCTCGGCTTCTGCATTGCCGCCTATATGGCTGAAGCGGTGCGCGGCGGCCTGCAGGCGCTGCCAAAGGGCCAGCGCGAGGCGGCAACCGCGCTCGGCCTCAGCTACTGGAAGGCGACCTGGTTCATCATCCTGCCGCAGGCGCTGCGCATCTCGCTGCCGGCGATCACCAACGAGTTCATCGCGCTGGTCAAGAACACCACGCTCGTCCTCGTCGTCTCGATCCTCGATCTGCTCGGCATCGCCCAGGCCTCGCTCGCCGATCCCAACTGGGTCGGCATGAACATGGAGGCCTATGTCTTTTCCGGCGCCCTCTACTGGCTGATCTGCTTTGCGCTCTCACGCTGGAGCCGGAGCCTGGAGACGAAACGAGGGCGATAGCCCCTCGCCGTCATGCTCGGGCTTGACCCGAGCATCTCAGGCCGGAGAAGGCCTCGGCCAGCACCTTTTCGTCATGAGATTCTCGGGTCTGCGCTTCGCTTCGCCCGAGAATGACGGGGTTCATTCCGAGGCGATGAGCCTGTACAACCCCAGCTCATGCAAGAGATCGCCGGCCTCGCCCGCCTCTTCCTCCGGCTCTGGCGCCAGGCCTGGCCCCTGCTGCTGCTACTCGCGACGCTCGGCTCCATCGCCAACGAGCTGCTGCTGCCGCTGGCGGTCAAGCTCGGCTATCTCAACAGCCTCGCGGGCTTCGCCGTGCTCGCTCTGCTGGTGCTCGCCAAGCTCGTCGTCACCGTGCTGATGTTCGTCGCCCTGCGGCCCTATCTGCCGGCGGTGGCGGCCTTGCAGGTCGCCGGCGTGAATTCGCAATCCGATGTGCCACAGCCGGCCGGCGCGCGCGCCGTGATCGGTCTGGTCGCCCTCGCCCTCGTCCCGTTCTTCGCTTACTACGCCGCCTGGGGTTTCCTCGGCGACACCGTCCGCGACTACTCGGTGCGAGCGCTCTCGGCCGCCGGCCTCGGCGAGCGCGTCAATGTCTTGGACGTGCCACTCTCGCTCTGGCTCGTGCTCGCCATCGGCCTCGCCTGGCTTGTGCGCAAGCTCGCCAAGGCCGGCCAGACCCGCCGGCCCTCGCCCTTCTGGCAATTCCTCGTGATCGCCTGCGACGCCAACTGGATCTTCGTCGGCCTCTACGCCCTGTCGCGCTGGAAGGACACCGGCTGGACCTGGCTCAAGACCATCGCCCTGCCCTATCTCAGGCTCATCAGCGACTGGACGCTCTCGCTGATCGGCAAAGCACAGGCGGCGATGCCGGAGGCGATCGACCTCGCCGAGCCGCCGCTCGGCACCAGCCTGCAGAGCCTGTTCCTTTACACGCTGCTGCCACTGGTCTGGCTGCTGATGGCAGCGACGATCTATGGCTACGACGCCAAGGACCCTTCGGCCCTCGCCCGCGACCGGCGCGCCGCCGCGGCTCTGGCGCGCTGGCAGGCGGCGCCGAAATTCGCCCGTGACTTCGCCGAGCATTTCATCAGCGGCTATCGCTCGCGCTATCTGCCGGTCGTCAACAGCGTCCGTCTCGCCTTCGGCGCCAGCCTCTCGGTCTTGATTGCGCTCGTCGTCGGCTATCGCTTCATCGGCTTCGCCGCCGCCTGGCTCTGGATCGGCCTGACCCGCCTGATCGGCCCGCTCGACCTCGACAGCTGGCAGCTGATCGCCAACGCCATCGCCTTCCTGCTCGGCGGTCCCAGCGAGATCCGCGGCGGCATCCTGGTCGAGAGCCTGCGCATCTGCCTGCTGGCGGCGGTGATGGAGACCGCCGTCGCCGCGCAGAGCCGCGGCGGCGCTAGCCCGGAACCCCAAAGCGCAGATAATCAGGCCGCCCGGTCGGCAGGCTGAGCACCGGCCTGACCTGCCCATTCATCCCGGCCGGCAGCACGAAGCCCTCGCTGATCCGGAGCGTCGCGCCCGCCGCCGGCTTGCTCGCCAGCGCCTGGGTGCAGGTCGGGACGGTCTGGCCGCGCCGCTCGGGCAAGCGGTTGACCTCGCTCGGCGTCAGGAATTGCGGCGACCAGCGCCGCCCGTCCGACGCCTCCAGCACCAGCCGGCACGGCAGCACGGCGAAGGCGCCGGGATCACGCACCACCGCTTCCATGTCGAGCAGCATGACGGCCCGGCCGTCCGACCGTTCGCCGACGCGGCGTAGGCCCGTCAGCTTCCACTCGGCGCCACCCAGGTTCGCAGCTGCACCTGCCGGAACCTGTCGAACGAAGAGCTCGCGCGACCGCCACCATTCCCAGGCGTTCTCGCAGGATTGCAGAAAGAGGCCGAGCGCCAGCGCCGCCGGCAGCGCCCACAGGCTAAGACGCCGCATTCGCAGAACGTCTGGGGAGACGACAACGTCACTCATAGGCGAGCTCGCTCAGGTCGATCAGCGGCGCAGGCGCCTCGAGCTTCGCAGGCAAGGCAATCTCGGCCTGCGTATCGAGTCGCGGCCAGCGCGAGGCCGCCACCAGCAGCGTCGCGCCTTCAACAGCCTCGCGCGGCAGTTCGAAGATGAAAATGCCGCGCTGCGGCAGGCCAGGTTCGAGCCGGTCGGTCCCGAGCAGACGCGGCGCGCCCTGGAAGCGCGGGCTCGCGACGAAACGAGCCCCTAGCGCGCTGCGCCAGATCGCGCTGCCGATCGTGATCGAGGCGGGCTGTGCTTCGAGCCGCGCAATCACCAGCGCGAAGATGCCGCTGCTGTCGCGCTCGACCTCGCGGCCATAGGCCTTGAAGCGCAGCTTCTCGACGAGCAACACAGTGTCGGCCCGCACGGAAAAGCCGCGCCCGGAGAGCGTCTCGCCGAGCGTCCCCTTGAGCGGGATCGGCCCGGTGATCTCGGCATAGCCCGGCGTATAGCGCTGCATGCCAACCAGCAGCATGGCCGCCAGCACGAGCGCGCCAAGCTTGGCGAATGCGCCGCTCACGGCTTCACCTCGGAACGAGCGACCGGCAAGGTCGCAGCCGCGATCGGCTTGCGGTTGAACCAGCCCGGCGCAGCGAGCAGGTTGTCGCGCGGCTTGAAGGTCTCGCCGTTGACGACGAGGCGCAACCGCTCCGGCGCCTTCGCGCCGGGTGCCAGCCGCCAGATCACCTGCACCCGCTCGGGCAGGCCCGGCTGCAGCGCGCTCAGCATCCCCTTGTCGCGCATCAGCCAGAAGGTCGGATTGGGCTGCAGGCCTTCGACCGGAGGCTCGACGCTGAGGATGCGCGCGAACGTATTGTCGGTTTCCGAGCTGCGATTGGCGATGTCGAGATCGAGCGCCAGGAACTGCGTCCCGTCGGGCGCAGGCGGTCCGCCCGGCCGCGACTGCGTCGTCAGCCGCGCGTCATGCAGCATGATGCGCCAGCGGCCGGCATCGAGCGGCGCGCCGGCGGCGAGCGCCGGCAGAACCGGTGGCTCCAGCGCCTCGAGCAGGCTCTGGCCGGAGGTAATGGCGAGCGCCAGCAATCCGCCGATGCCGATGGTGAGCTTCGAGCCGACGGCTTGGCGTAAGCCCGCCAGCCAGGAGACAATCATGCGCGCCTGAAATCCCTCGCGCCCCCGGCGCGGCAAGATAGTCGGCGCAGCCGCGAGCGCAACCCGCGGTATCAGCCTTTCATGTAGTCGTGGATCTTGCGGCCGAAGGGCAGGGTCAGATCGGCGATGAAGTGATGCGCGCCCAGCACCTTGCGCACCGGCAGATCGGCGACCGGCGCATTGACATGCGGGATCAGGTGCAGCCGGCCCGGACCGATCCAGGAGCCCTTGACCGTGATGTCGGTGAGATTGAGCGCGACGAGCTGGCAGATCTCCGGCTCGCCGTCGACACCGGGGATGATCTTCAGGTTGACCTGCGTCTTGGTCAGCATGGCCGTCGTCCTGACGCCGTTGCCGGCGAGGCTCTCATGCTTGTAGCCCATCGTGCCCATGGCGACCTGCTGGCCGGCATATTCGAGCGTGCCGGTCAGCGTATCCTTGATTACCTCGAGCTTGGGATGGGCGTATTTCTTCGGGAAGCCCCAGATCTCGCGGCCGGCCGAGATCGGCGGCTCGAGGTCGAGATACATCTGCGAGACGAAGCTGACCTCCTCCTCGCCGAAGGTGCAGGGGATGATGATCCCGGTCTCGGTATAGGTGCCGAAGCCGGAGGAGTCCGGCATCTTGATCCACTCATAGTGCACCACCGGCTGGGCGATCGGCATCAGCGGCTCGGGCAAATGATGGCGGATCAGCTCCGGGTCGGTCTCGTAGCTGATGATCATGTATTCGCGGTTGACGAAGCGATACGGCCCGGCCGGATAGCTCGGCCCGGCGAGCGGCATCGAGGGCAGGTCGAGGATCTGCTGACGGTTCATGATGGTGCCCTCACTGCGCGGTCCAGCCGCCATCGACCGGCAGGATGACGCCGGTGATCGACTTTGCCGCATCGGAAGCCAGGAAGACAGCGAGCGCCGCCACCTCCTCGCTGGTGACGAACTGCTTGGTCGGCTGGGCGTGCAGCAGCACGTCGTTGATGACCTGCTCCTTGGTCAGCCCCCGCGCCGCCATGGTCTCGGGGATCTGCTTCTCGACCAGCGGCGTCCAGACATAGCCGGGGCAGATCGCATTGGCGGTGACGCCGAAAGTCGCCGCCTCCAGCGCGACCGTCTTGGTCAGGCCGGCGATGCCGTGCTTGGCCGCGACATAGGCGCTCTTGAACGGCGAGGCGACCAGCGCATGGGCCGAGGCCGTGTTGATGATCCGGCCCCATTTGCGCTGCTTCATCCCCGGCAGCGCGGCGCGAATGGCATGGAAGGCGGCCGAGAGGTTGATCGCGATGATCGCATCCCATTTCTCGACCGGGAACTCCTCCACCGGCGAGACGAACTGGATACCGGCATTGTTGACGAGGATGTCGACGCCGCCGAACTCGGCTTCTGCCTCGGCGATCATCGCAGCAATCGCGCCACCATGGGCCATGTCGGCCGGCGAATAGCGCACCTTCACCCCGAAATCGGCCTCGATGCCGACACGCTCCTGCTCGATCGCCTCCGGCGCGCCGAAGCCGTTGATGACGATGTTGGCGCCCTCAGCCGCATAGGCGCGGGCGATGGAAAGGCCGATGCCGGAGGTCGAGCCGGTGACGACGGCGGTCTTGCCCTTGAGCATGCTCTGATCTCCCGGCTGCGAGAACACGACGCGAAGCTGCGTCGCAAGGTCCATGCCGCTGAGGTGGAAGAGCAAGCTGACGGGGCGATGAAGCTTGTCTGACGGGCAGGTGACACCGATATCCGTATCTGCCCGCGTCACATGCCTGTCACGGCATGCCCATCACAGATGGGCCAAAATCCCGCCAGAGCGAACGGAATCCGCGCCATGAACGCCCCTTTTGCGCCCTCCCCGTCCTCCACCGAGCGCTATCTCGGCTGGCGTCCGGAGCGCTGCGATCGCGTCGCGCTCGTGCTCCAGGGCGGCGGCGCGCTCGGTGCCTATCAGGCCGGGGTGTACCAGGCGCTGCACGAGGCCGACATCGCGCCGGACTGGGTCTCAGGCGTCTCGATCGGCGCGATCAACTCGGCGATCATCGCCGGCAATCCGCGCGAGCGCCGGATCGAGCGACTGCAGGAATTCTGGGATCGCATCACCGACCGCAAGGTCTGGTGGTTCACGCCCGAGGGCGACATCTTCCGCCAGGCTCGCAACGCGACCTCGTCCTTCCTCACCACGATGCTCGGCCAGCCCGGCTTCTTCGAGCCGCGGCGCACCAATGCCTGGCTGGCGCCGGCCGGAGCGAGCGACGCGACCAGTTTCTACGACACCTCGCCCTTGCGCGAGACCCTGCTCGAACTGGTCGATTTCGACCTGATCAACAGCAAGCGCACCCATTTCTCGGTCGGCGCCGTCAACGCGCTCTCGGGCAATTTCGTCTATTTCGACAACACGCTAGAGGAGATCACACCCGAGCACGTCATGGCCTCGGGCGCCCTGCCGCCGGCCTTCCCGACCGTTCAGATCGGCACCGAGCACTACTGGGATGGCGGCATCGTCTCCAACACACCGCTGTCGCATCTGCTCGCCCAGGACGACACGCTGAACTCGCTGATCTTCCAGGTCGATCTCTTCTCGTCACGCGGGCCGATGCCGCGCACGATGCAGGACGTGATGGGCCGGCACAAGGACATCATGTATTCCTCGCGCACCCGCATGGTCACCGACCTCTTCCAGACCCTTCAGGGCTGGAAGAAAAAGACCCATGAGGCCCTCAGCCACATCCCCGAGGATGTCCTGAACGAGGAGGATCGCCAGCTCCGCGACGAGCTCGCTTTGATCCCCGAGCACACCATCCTGCAGTTGATCTACCAGCAGAAAACCTATGAGAGCCACGCCAAGGATCACGAGTTCTCGCGCACCTCGATGAAGGATCACTGGCATTCCGGCTACGAGGACACCAAGCAGACGCTGACCCGCAAGGACTGGCTGGTGATCCCGCCGGACGGTGCTGGCATCTGGACGCACGACGTCCATCGCGATTTCGAGCGGCGCTGAGCGCAAGCGCCTGATCAGCGCTCCTGCGGCGGCACGTTGCGCAGCAACTCGGTGCGCTCGCGCCGCTGCGCTTGCGTCCATTGCGAATGATGACGTTTCATACCGGCGGGGCGGTTGGCTAGGCCAAGGCCGAGCCCACCCCAATCGCCGACCGGGCGGACCGGCCGTTGCACGAAGCCACCACCGCAGCTCGGGCAGACATTCTCCAGCACTCGCTCGGCGCAATCCGCACAGTAGGTGCATTCATAGCTGCAGATCCGCGCCTCCAGCGAGGCCGGCGGCAGGTCGCAGTCGCAGAGTTCGCAATTTGGCCGCAGCTCCAGCATGACGTCTTTCCTCTCGTTGCGGGAACTGGATGCCATGCGCAGGCGATGTCATAAATGACAAGATGACCTCGTTTCCTGCCATGGCTGTCACGACGCCCATCCGCGTCGTCATCGTGCTGTTCGCGCGTACGAAGCTGCTCGACGTCACCGGCCCCTTGCAGGTTTTCAATGACGCCAAGCGCGCCGACGGCAGCGCCGTCTACGAGATCACCCTCGCCTCCGAGCATGGCGGCCTGGTCGAGACCGATGCCGGTGTGCCGCTGCCGAGCATTTCTCTAGCCGAGACTGCTGCCGAGCCGATCGACACATTGCTCGTCTCGGGCGGTCGCTCGGCGCTGGACGCGGCTGCCTCTGCAACGCTGCGCGACTTCCTGCGCGAGCAGAGCGGCAAGGTCCGCCGGCTCGGCTCGATCTGCCTCGGCGCCTTCATCCTCGCCGCCGCCGGCCTGCTCGATGGCTGCGAGGCGACGACGCATTGGGAATACGCCGAGCGCCTCGGCGCAGCCCATCCGACGACGACCGTCCGGCCGGACGCGATCTTCGTCAGCAATGGTCGGATCTGGACCTCGGCCGGTGTCTCCACCGGCATCGACATGGCGCTGGCCATGGTCGAGGAGGATTTGGGACGTAAGGCGGCGCTCGATCTGGCGCGCGACCTCGTGCTCTACCTCAAGCGCCCCGGCGGCCAGGCGCAGTTCAGCGGCGAATTGCAGCGCCAGTCACGCGATGCCGCCGGCCGCTTCGAGGCCTTGCATGCCCATATGCGCGAGCATGCCGCCGGCGACCTCTCGGTGCCCGAGCTCGCCCGCATCATGGCGATGAGCCCGCGCCATTTCGCCCGGGTCTATGCACAGGAGACCGGCTCTAGCCCGGCCAAGGCGGTCGAGGCCGTCAGGCTCGATCTCGCCCGCGACCTGCTCGAAGAAACGGATATCGGCATCCAGCAGATCGCGGTCCGCGCCGGCTTCGGCGATGATGAGCGCCTGCGCCGCGCTTTCCTGCGCCGCTATGGTGTTGCGCCGGGCGAGTACCGGACGCGGTTCGGAAACGCGCGGGTCAGCTAGCCTCTCCCGAGCTCCACCGGCACCGAATAGGAGCGCTTCACCCGCCCGAGCGCGAAGCTCGATTCGATCGACGCGACATTGTCGAGCCGCGTCAACTTGTCCTTGAGGAAGCGCTCATAGGCGGCGAGATCGCTGACGATGATGCGCAGCAGATAGTCGCGCTGCCCGGTCATCAGATAGCAGTCGGCGACCTCGGGCCAGCGCGAAACGGCCGCAGCGAAGCGGTCGAGTTCCTCCTCGCGCTGGCGCTCGAGCTTGATCGAAGCGAAGACCGAGACGGGAAGCCCGAGCTTCTCCTGGTTCACGATGGCGACATAGCCCTCGATGATCCCAGCCTCCTCCAGGAGGCGCACCCGCCTTGCACAGGGGCTGGGTGAGAGCCCGACCTTGCCGGCCAGCTCCTGAACGCTGATCCGCCCGTCCGCCTGCAGGGCCTGGACGATGCGGCGGTCGATCTCGTCGAGCTTGAAATCTGGCATTTTCCCTCACCTGACGCCCTGAACTTAGCGGAAACCGCCAAGAGCGAAAGAGCCACGCAATGATTGTGACATTCCCGTCACGGTTGCAGTTTTGCTGGGTTTTCAGCATTGGCGAGCGCTGGCGAACGGGTGCGACTCAGATCTAGTCGGGCTCCCTCCTCTCGGAATCCGACATGCTCAACCGCTTGTTTTCACTCTGCCTTCTCGCGGCAGCTCTGTCCGGCTGCGTCACCGCCCAGAACCCGCTTGCGCCGCAACAGGTCGAGGCGCTTCACCTGACGACCGTGACCGTCGAAGTCGACCCGGCTGCAACCCTCTGGTGGGGCGATGGCGACCGCGCCTATGCCCGCAGCAAGGGCTTGCCGGAGCAGAACTCGGAGGAGCTGTCGAAGACGCCGGAAGCGCGCGCCTTCATCGCCAAGGCGGCCTCGGACAAGATCGCCGCGACGCTGCAACAGCAGCTCAGGCCGGTGCTCGCCGGCCAGCGGCCGGTGAAGGTGGTCGTCACCCTGCGCCGGCTCTATCTTTCCTCCATCATCCAGCGGATCACCCTGGGGGGCGCTCACGACATGACGGCGGATGTCGCTGTCATCGACGCCAAGACCGGCGCGCCGATCCTTGCCCATCCGGAATTCCGGGCGACGGCGCTGGCTGGCCAGGGGATCGGCGGCACTCTGGTGGACGCCGCCCTGATGTCGGATCCGATCGATCGACTGACCGGGAATTTCGCCGAGCGCTTCAGGGACTGGCTCCTGCCGCAGCAGCCCCGATAGGGATTGCCGCCCCATCTTGGCGGTTTCCACCAAAACAGCCGGCACGGCAGCCGATCTTTAGCTGCCTTCGCCACGCGAACCATGCATGATGGCCTGCGCTGGAGGCCATCATGTCCGATCCCCGTCTGCCCATCCTCGCCGAGCTTGAGAAGAAGATTCTCTGGCTCGCCTCATGGACGATCCACAACGCCAACCATATCCGCCCGAACGAGGACGGGATGAAGGTCGGCGGCCACCAGGCCTCCTCGGCCTCGCTGGCGACGATCATGACGGCGCTCTACATGGCCGCGCTGAAGCCGCAGGACCGGGTGGCGGTGAAGCCGCACGCCTCGCCGGTCTTCCACGCCATCAACTATCTGATGGGCCTGCAGACGCAGGAGAAGCTCGAGAACTTCCGCGGCTACAAGGGCGCGCAGAGCTATCCCTCGCGCACCAAGGACATCGACGACGTCGATTTCTCGACCGGCTCGGTCGGCCTCGGCGTGGCGCAGACGCTCTTCTCGTCGCTGGTCCAGGACTATGTGAAGGCACATGGCTGGGGTGGCGATACGCCGGAAGGGCGCATGGTCGCGCTGATCGGCGATGCCGAGCTCGACGAGGGCAACATCTTCGAGGCCCTGATGGAGGGCTGGAAGCACGGCGTGCGCAACACCTGGTGGGTGATCGACTATAACCGCCAGTCGCTCGATGCCGTCGTCCGCGAAGGCCTCTATGACCGGATCGAGCAGATGTTCCGCGCCTTCGGCTGGGACGTCGTCACGCTGAAGTACGGATCGCTGCAGCAGGCCGCCTTCAAGGAGAAGGGCGGCGAGCGGCTGAAGGCCTGGATCGATTCCTGTCCGAACCAGCTGTATTCGGCCCTGACCTTCCAGGGCGGCGCTGCCTGGCGCAAGCGCCTGATGGATGATCTCGGCGATCAGGGCCCGGTCACCAAGCTGATCGAGAAGCGCTCGGACGCCGAGCTTTCGGCGCTGATGTGCAATCTCGGCGGCCACGACCTGCCCTCGCTGCTCGAAGCCTTCGAAGGCATCACGCATGACCGGCCGGTCTGCTTCCTGGCTTACACGGTCAAGGGCTTCGGCCTGCCACTCGCTGGCCACAAGGACAACCATGCCGGCCTGATGACCAAGGAGCAGATGGAAGGCTTCAAGGCCGCCAACAAGGTCAGGCCCGGCCGTGAATGGGATCTGTTCGAGGGGCTGACGCTACCTGAAAAGGAGATCCGCGCCTTCCTCGACAAGGTGCCGTTCTTCGCCAAGGGGCGTCGGCGCCATTCCTCGCCCGCCCTCCCGGTGCCGGCCAAGCTGGAGGCCGGCATCCAGGCGACGATGTCGACGCAGATGGGCTTCGGCAAGGTGCTCGACGAACTCGCCAAGCTCGGCGGCCCGCTCGCCGACCGCATCGTCACCACGGCGCCCGACGTCACCGTCTCGACCAATCTCGGCCCCTGGGTCAACCGGCGCGGCCTGTTCGCGCGGGCGTCGATGGCCGACACCTTCAAGGACGAACGCATCCCCTCGATGCAGAAATGGGAGTTCTCGCCGAAGGGCCAGCATATCGAGCTGGGCATTGCCGAGATGAACCTGTTCATCAACCTCTCGGCGCTCGGGCTGTCGCATTCGATCTTCGGCGAGCGGCTGATCCCGATCGGCACGCTCTACGACCCCTTCATCTCGCGTGGCCTCGATGCGCTGAATTATGCCTGCTACCAGGACGCCCGCTTCATGGTGGTGGCGACACCGGCCGGCGTCACGCTGGCGCCCGAGGGCGGCGCGCACCAGTCGATCGCGACGCCGCTGATCGGCATGAGCCAGGACGGGCTCTGCGCTTTCGAGCCGGCCTTCGTCGACGAGCTCGCCGTGATGATGCGCTGGTCGTTCGAATACCTGCAGAAGGATGGCGAGGGTGATCCGGACGAGCGCACCTGGCTGCGCGACGAGACCGGCGGCTCGGTTTATCTCCGCCTCTCGACCCGCCAGGTCGAGCAGCCCAAGCGCGCCATGACGCCGGAGCTGGAACGCGACATCATCGACGGCGCCTATTGGCTGCGAAAGCCCGGCCCGAACGCCTCGGTGGTGATCGCCTATACCGGCGCCGTCGCGCCCGAGACGATCGAAGCCGTCGGCCTGCTCGGTGAGGACCGCCGTGATGTCGGCCTGCTCGCCATCACCTCGGCGGACCGGCTCAATGCCGGCTGGCAGGCGGCCGAGCGGGCGCGCCAGCGCGGCAACCATGCAGCGACCAGCCATGTCGAGCGCCTGCTCGGCGAGCTCTCGCGCGATTGCGGCATCGTCTCGGTGCTGGACGGCCATCCGGCGACTTTGGCCTGGCTCGGCAGCGTCCACGGCCACAGGCAGAAGGCGCTCGGCGTCGAGCATTTCGGCCAGACCGGCACGGTCGCCGACCTCTACCGCCATTTCGGCATCGACGCGAACGCGATCGTCCACGCGGCAAACGCAGCGGCACCGGGCCGGCCGGTGCGGTATCTGAAGGCGCTGCCGTGAGGCGCGCCGGCGACGCTTACGCCTCGCCGGTATAGCGACTGCGCAGATAGGCTTCGAGATCGACGTCGCGGCGCGGCGACAGCAGGAATCGCCGCCAAGCCGCGGTCTCGTATGAGACCGCCGTCATCTCCCAGATGCAGAACGTCCCGCGATGGGCGTGCGGGGCGTCGAAGGGCGCGAACGCCGTCATGCCCCCGTCGATGAACTGCACGGTTTCCCAGAGCTCGTTGGTGCCGCGCCAGGTGCAGAGCAGCAGGAAATGGAAATGCTCGCCGCAGCGATGCAGGATGGCGAAGCCGACCTCGCCGTTCCGGCCGGCCGCAAACCCTTCCGCCGCCTGCCGCGCCATCGCGATCGTGGCAGCCTCGATGCCGGCTTCGGCGATCTCATACCATTTCAGCACGGCCTGCGGCGCGACGAGATTGTCGCCGGTCGCCACCAGCTTCCGCTGGGCGCCCTGCCCTGCAGGCGCATCCATCTCCACGATCCGCACCGCGATCCTCCCGTCAGGCGCTGATTTCGCCCGCCGGGCACGATAGTGCGCCTGCTGCCAGCCTGCGTCGGCAGCGGTGTCGGGAGGAGCCTACGGCCGTTTGATCTTCACTCCACCGATCAGCCATGCCCCGGCCAAAAAGAAGCCGATCAGCACAGCCAGGCCCGCCCGCTGACTGGCGAACAGGCTCGTTGCCAGCGCGACCAGCGTCGGCCCCAGGAACGAGGTCACCTTGCCGGCGAGCGCAAACAGGCCGAAGAACTCGCCGATCCTCGCCGGCGGCGCGATGCGGGCGAGCAGACTGCGCGAGGAGGCCTGCAAGGGGCCGGCGACGAGACCGATCAGGAGGCCAAGGCCGAGATAGACCTTCTCCGGCAGCGAGGCGAAGAGCCCGTCGCCCGGTGTCGCTGGCGCAGCTTCGATCACGAAGGCCACCTGTCCCGGCCCGAGCGAGAGGATGCCGAGGCAGGCGAAGAGCAGGCAGGCGATCGCGCCAAGAATGACCGGCTTGCCGCCAATCGCGTCGTCGAGCTTGCCGCCCGCCCAGGCCCCGAGCGTACCGGTGATGGTGAGCAGGATGCCGAAGACGCCGAGCTCGATCGTCTGCCAGCCGAACACGCCGGCGCCATAGATGCCGCCGAAGGCGAAGAGCGCGACCAACCCGTCCTGATAGATCATGTTGGCGAGCAGGAAGCGGCCGAGCCCGGGCAGTGAGGGCAGTTCGGCGATCGTCGCCTTGAGATGCGTGAAACCGCCGGCAGCCGCCTCTTTCAGCGAAATGCCGCTGCGCGCTGAATCCGGCGTCAGCAGGAACATCGGCGTAACGAAGATCACGAACCAGAGCGCCGTGAGTGGCCCCGAGAAGCGGTCCCCCTCGCGCGCCGCTGCGTCGAGCCCGAACAGCGGCGAGAGGCCCACCAGGGTCTTGCCCGTATGCGGATCGGCGGCGAGGAGGCCGAGCGTCAGCGCCAGCGAGACCAGCCCGCCGAGATAGCCGACCGCCCATCCCGTACCGGAGAGCCGCCCGAGCCGCTCCGGCGGCACCAGCCGCGTCATCATCGCATTGTTGAAGATCGTCGCGAACTCGGCGCCGATCGTGCCGATGACGAAGCCGGCAAGCGCGATCGGCACCGCCCAGGGCGAGCCTGGCTTGGCGTACCACAACATCGCCGAGCCGGCGACCAGCATCGCGCCGAACACCGCGATCCAGGGTTTGCGCGGCCCGGTGCGGTCGGCGATGCCGCCCAGCAGCGGAGAAAGCAGCGCAATGGCGAGCCCGGCAAGACCCGTCGCATAGCCCCACAGCGCCTGCCCTTCCGCCGGATCGCTCGCCAGCGCCGAAGCGAAGAAGGGCGCGAAGACGAAGGTGGTGACGAGGGTGAAAAAGGGCTGCGCCGCCCAGTCGAAAAAGATCCAGGCGACGACGGAACGCCGCGGCGGATAGGTCGTCGGCTGCTGGACGGAGGCAGGCGGGGAAACAGCGCTCACTGCAGCGTCGTGTCCGGGTCGGAGCCGCCGCGCGCCAGCTCGATCTCGGTAATCGCAACCAGCACCTCGGCCCGGCTCTTCAGGCTCGGGGCCTCCAGTAGCGCTTGCTTCTCGCGCGGCCCGAACGGGCACATCATCGAGAGCGCATTGACCAGCGCCTCGTTCGGCGCCTCGTTGACGCCCTTCCAATCGATCTTGAGCTCGTTCGCCTTGGCGAAGCTGCGCAGCGCCTTGAGGAGCCCGGCGCGGTCGACCTCGTCCTCGCCGGCGCGCGCCTCGAAATCGACGAGGAAATCGCCATAGGAGACACGGCCCTGGCGGTACGGCGTGGTGACCGAGAGCTCTTCCTCCAGCCGGAAGCGCGAGACCCCGGTCAGCGTGATGATGTAACGGTCGTCGCCCGTCTCGGCGAACTGGGTGACCCGGCCGATACAGCCGACCTGGAGCAGCCCCGGCACCTGCGCCTGGCGCCCGTTCTCCGGCTCGGGCTGGATCATGCCGATAACGCGGTGCGTGCGCAGCGCGTCATCGATCATGGCAAGATAGCGCGGCTCGAAGATGTTGAGCGGCATCTGCCCGCGCGGCAGCAGCAGCGCGCCGGCGAGCGGGAAGAGCGGGATCACTGCCGGGCAGTCGTCCGGCCCGGAATAGACCGCGTTCATGCCCATGCGCGCCCTCCCCGGCTCACGAGAACAGCAGGCCCGACAGCTTGCGCCGCCCGGCGACGCTGTGCTCGTCCATCGGGCCCCAGGCCTCGAAGAATTGCAGCAGCTGCTTGCGGGCGCCGTCATCGTTCCAGTTGCGATCCGCCTTGATGATCGCGATCAGCGCGTCGACCGCCTCCTCGCGCTTGTCGCCGGCGTTCAAGGCCAAAGCGAGGTCGAAGCGCGCCTGATGGTCTTTCGGGTTGGCCGCGAGCTTCGCCTCGAGCTCAGCGGTGTCGCCGAGCGAGGCGGCCTGCTCGGCGAGCTCGACCGCGGCCCTGACCGCAGCCACGGCCGGATCCTGCGCCTTCGCGTCCGGCACCATGGCAAGGAAGCCCTTGGCGCCCTCGATATCGCCGGCATCGAGATGCAGACGCGCCATGCCGGCAATCGCAGTGACGTTCTCAGGCTCGGCCGCCAGCACCTCGGCATAGAGCTCGCTTGCACCGGCGGCGTCGCCCGCCTCGAGCGCCTGCGCAGCCGCGGCCAGCACCTCCTCGACCGGCCCCGGCCCCATCGGGCCGACCAGGCGTTCGATGAAGGCCTTCACCTGGCTCTCCGGCTGGGCGCCCATGAAGCCGTCGACGGGCTGGCCGCGCTGGAAGGCGATTACCGCGGGAATCGACTGGATGCCGAGCTGACCGGGGATCGCCGGATGCTCGTCGATGTTCATCTTCACCAGCCTGACCTTGCCGCCGGCCTCGTTGACCACCTTCTCGATCACCGGGGTCAATTGCTTGCAGGGGCCGCACCATGGCGCCCAGAAATCGACCAGCACCGGCTGGTTCATCGATTCGGCAATGACGTCCTGGCGAAAGCCCTGCGTCGTCGTGTCCTTGATCAACCCCTTGTCCGGGGCCGCATCGCCATTGACCAGCATGGCTCGTCCTTCACCTAGCAATCTGTCGACGTGAAAATCGGGAAACCGGATGGCCGCCGCAGCGAGCCACCCCATAGATGGGTGGCTTCAGCCATTCTGTCCATCATCCGGCGGTGTCGGCAGCGTGACGATCATCGGCTCGTGGCCGCTGGCGCGCAGGAAGGCGAGCATGTCGTCGCGCGCGATGCCGAGCGTCGCCGTGTTGACCAGTGGATGGAAGTTCAGGCGCTCGCCATCCATCAGAGCGGCATCGAGCACCATGGTGACGTCGCCTGCCCGGTCATTGACCACGGCAAAGGCGGTGACCGAGCCCGGCGTCACGCCGAGCTTCTCCATCAGGAGCTCGGCCGAGCCGAAGGACAGCCGCCCGCTGGCGCCGAGCGTCTCGTGCAGCCGCTTCAGGTCGATCCGCGTGCTCTCCAGCGCGGAGACCAGGAAGAGCTTCCCCTTCTTGTCCTTCAGGAACAGGTTCTTGGTGTGATGGCCGGGAACCCTGCCGCGCAATTCCTTCGATTCAGCAACGGTGAAGACCGCGACATGCTCGATACGCGTCGTCGGAAGGCCGAGCGCCTCGAGCATGGCGATCAGGTCGGCGGGGCTGGCCGGTCTCGGCACGTCGATCGGCAGGGAAAAGTTCATCGGACAGCGGCTCGTTTTCTCTGGTCAGCGCGCAGACGCGTCGCCGGGGCCGAGCGACCACATGAGCGATTGCGCGAGCGGCGTCCAGAGCCCGATCGGCAGACCGGCCTTGCGCAGCCCTTCCCCGACCCAGACATTGCAGCTGCGCAGCAGCCAGAAGCGATCGCGACCGCGCAGGAAGGCATCCCCGGTGCCATGGCTGATCCCGGGCAGGATCACGGGGCCGCCGGCCTCGTCCAGCTGCATACTGGCCTCGATATGGCCGACGAGCGCGCGATAGCCCGCTTCGCTCACGATGAAACTGCGCAGATCCGCCCCGGTCCGGACCGCAGTCACCGGCTGAACATGGACGACCGAGCGATCGAAGGCGGCAGCCTTCAGGATCAGGCCCAATGACAGGTCAGCCAGGGTGCCGAGCTTGGTATAGGCCGTCTCGGCGCCCCAGCCGAAGGCAATCCAGGGCGCATCGCGATGGGGTTCGGTCAACGGCGAGGCCGCGAGCAGCGTCCGCCAATCCCGGCTTGCACTCACCGTCGGCAGCACGATGTCGCTATGGAAGCCATTGCTCGCGACATAGATCGTGACGGCCCGCTCGCCGGACAGGGCCGCCGCCGAGCCAAACCGCAGTGCTCCGATGGCGATCGCCAACGCGCAGGCGATGGCAAGCACCACCAGACTCAGCGCGACATGGCGCAACCCACATCCGAATCGCCCGACCCTGCCGCTCGCCGCCATGCTGATTCCGCTTAGCCACCGGAGGGAGAAGATCGGAAAGAGAGGGCAGGAAGTCCAGATTTCATCAGGCGGAGTTGGCGCTTTGGAAGGCCTTTGTAAAAATCCTGCAACAAGGCGCTTGCGCTTCCCGTCGCTTTGGGGCAATAACCCGGCCGCGCCGCCAACACGGCGCGACTGTCTCGGATGCGGGTGTAGCTCAGGGGTAGAGCACAACCTTGCCAAGGTTGGGGTCGAGGGTTCGAATCCCTTCGCCCGCTCCAGACAATCTCAGCAAAATCAAGAGCTTAGCAGGCGCCCTTCGGGGCGCTTTCTGCTTCCCCGATGCTCTTTGCGCGAGTGGGGAAGCAGCTGAACGCGTCCGCGCTTGTGTGCCCTGCAATAACGGCAGAGCCTATCGGCCGTCTCTCTGGGCGAGCGACATATCCAGAATCACCGTCAGCCTCCTGTGCGCCTGTCCGTCGCTATTTAAGCAGGCTTACCTTAGCACGTCAGCTTTCATGGCCCTACCGAGTTCAGGCAACCGATTCGGTTGACTAAGGAGAATCTTAAATGCCGATGTGGCTCCTTACGCACGGCATACTTGCAATTTTCCTAGAGATGCGGATACGCCAGTAAATTGGGGCGGGAATGGGGGACATCGTGGAGCTGGATCGCGAGCTTATCGATCAGGCAGCAGCGCAGCATGATGTAAGCGCCGACGTCCTTCTCGCACTGCTTGAGCTTTCATCAGAATTTCCCGACATGGCGGCATGGGGCGCGAAGGCGCGTTTGCTACGCCGCGTGACAGATATCATTGAATCCGCAGTCGAGGCTCAGAACTCGTGAGATTTCTGCGGCTCGAAATTCAGGACATATTCGCCTACTGCAACTGCAATCGCATTGAATTTGGCGATTGTACCCCTGAGAAGAATATTGTTGTTGTTTCCGGTCGCAACGGCGCCGGCAAGACAAGCCTGCTCAATGCGATCAAACTTCTGTTTCTTGGTACCCGATCAGAGGCCGTACGGCGCATCCGCGTCGGTGATACACCACTTAATCCTAAGCAATTTATGCTTGGGGTGCCTGGTCGATGGTACGGCGTGTTTCCACGCGACAGGCGCCGGGATGGAGCGCTTGCGCGGGTTGCGCTCTTTTGGGAAGAAGCGGGCGCAACCTACTCGGCGGAGCGTCAGTTCACTCTGACGCGTGGAGGAAACGAGTTTACCGAAAAGCTGCTGGTCACTCGAAATGACCGCCTCCTCAGTGACGAGGATGCAGAGGCGCGGCTCCAAACGCTGCTACCAGACGAGGTGGTCCCATTCTTCTTCTTTGATGGCGAACAAATTCAATCGCTAGCCGATGCGGATGTTGGCCGAGAGAGCGTCGAGATCGAGCGACTGTTGGGCTTGTCTTTTCTCAACGATATCGATCGCCAGTTGGAGGTCTATATTCGCGAACGGCGACGTGCAGGGCTGCCCGAAACGGCCCGGTTCCGCATCGTCGCACTGGAAGGCGAACAAAAAAGCGAAGAGGCGCGCGCAGAGAGCGCGCGCCGCTTGCGTGTCGCGCTCGAAGAGGAAATCGCTGATCTCGAGGCCGCGAAGGCGCGTGCCGAGGAAGCACGCAAGAATCTACGTAGCGGCCTCTCTGAGGACGAGCGCGCCAAGATGAGAGCGCGGATCAGCAACTTTGAGCGTCAGCGCGAAGCTCTGGCGACACAGATCGCGACCAAGCTTCCTCTGGAAGCGCCATTGCTGACCAATTTGCCGATGGTAGATCAAGCTTTCCGTACGCTCGATGACCAGCTAAAATCGGGTGCCGCGGCAGGATTGGCAAACCGGCTTCATCAGGATCTCCCACCGGGCGTGGTCAGCATCCTCCGCGACTTGAAACCAAGTGTTACCTTGGATGCTTCCCAGTCGACGGCGCTGGAGGAAGGCGTCGCAGGCCTGCTCACGGCGTTCGGAGTGCCGGCGGACTCCTTCGAGCATCCGCTGTTTGCATCGGTTGCTCCAACGCTCCGCCAGCAATTGCGGGATCGCTTTCTGACTTGGCAGCAAACCGGCCGAGACACAGTTGCCGCTCATGCGGATTTGCTGAGGCAGATGCGCGCTCTCAACGCGCAACAACGCCAAGCGCAGCGTGAGCTCGACGACGCTGATATCGTTTCAGAAGATTCCAGGAAGCGGTTTGAGCAGCTGACGCATGAGATTGAAGCTGCCGAAGGCGACATTCGTCGTCGCTTGCAGGAGATCGTCATCCATGAACAGGACGAAAGCAGGGCGTCCCGGGCTGCGGCTACACTAACCGACAAAATTAGGGCTGCTTATGAGGAACACGCCGATGTGCTTCGCGAGAACACGGCCTATGTCATGTCACGGTCGGTGCGATGGGCGCTTCAGACCTATCGCGAGCGCCGACGTGCTGCGATCCGAGCATCAGTCGAAAATCGGCTGCGTGAGAAGGTCGCCATCTTGCTGGCGCCGAGTCAGCTAATCAAATCCGCGTCGCTCAACGCCAACTTCATCATGACATATCAAGATGGGGATGGCGAAGACGTAGCGCGCCAATCGATCTCTGCGGGCATGCGCCAACTTGTGGCTATGGCGATGTTGTGGGCGCTCAAAGAAGAGGCCAAACGTCCATTGCCGGTGATCATAGATACGCCGCTGGGGCGCATTGATCGGGAAAACCGCAATCTGCTGATGACCGACTATTTCCCCGTGGCCGGCAACCCGTTGGTTCTGCTGCCGACTAATACCGAGTTCGGTGAGCATGGATTCGATCAACTCGCCGCACACATCTGCAAGCGCTATGAAATTCAGAATGATGGTGGACGCGCCGCAACGATCATTGAGCAACCCATGACGGGATTGTTCTAATGGACGACATTTTTTTCACTTCCGAGGAGAAGGGCTTTTTCGAAGCGGTCCTCGCCAAGGGGTTGTTGCAGCCGCAAGGCTATTATTGGTCTGTCCTGCGCTTCGCACTCGCTCTGTCCCTCCGCATGGATGGAATGCCCGATGAACGCTATGGCCGAGCCAAAGGGGCTGACCGTAGTGAGCTTCATCTTCAACAACTGACCGGCCGTGGCACGGACAAGGACTACGATGACGCGTTGCGCCTGATGTTGTCGATCAAGCATCAGGCCGACTTGTTCAAGAGCCAGACCGAATACGTCGATTTACTGCAGCGTCATTTTCGCCGCGGTGTCGAAGCGATGATGCGTGCGTGGCAGCCAGGCCGTGATTTCCATGACTATTTGCTCGACGAGCTCTACTTTAATGCGGGCAGCATGGGGCAGTCCGACGATGAAATCGTGGCTGCGCCCAGTGAGGACATGCTGAAGCAGGGCCTAACGGCGATCGGCGTGAAGGCGACGCCCGCCGCCGCGCCGGTGAGCGGACCGAGGCTCACCCGTTTCCCGTTGACGCTCAGCGGGGTTGAGGATTTCGATCGGCTGCGCCGTGGTCTCGAGGATCTCTCTTTCACGCTTGGCCTTGGTTCGATGAGCGTCAGCATGGTCCGCGAGAGCGGTGAACGGCGTGTGACGGTCGAAATCCCGCGGCCAAGTGCCACTTGGCACGACATTAGATGGGACGATGTCGCGCCCCATCTCAATGACCGGCCGGAAGCGCTTCCGGTCTGCCCCGGCGTCGACGTTATGGGGACGCCATTCGTATTCGATCTGGCGGAAGCACCGCATCTATTCGTTGCAGGCGCGACCGGGAGCGGCAAGAGCGTGTGCCTCAACGCACTTATTCTCTCGCTGCTTGCGGCGAAACGCCCGCCGACACTAGTCATGATCGATCCTAAGGGGCTCGATTTCGCCGATTATGACGGGTGCCAAAGTCTCCGTGACGGCCGTGTTATCACCGATATGGACGAGGGCGTGCAGCTTCTCCACGCTATGGTCGACGAAATGGAAAGCCGCTCGGCGGTCTTGCGGCAATATCAGGCCCGCAATATCGCCGAAGCACAGGCCGCAGGCGCGGCACTTGACCGGATCGTTATCATCATCGACGAACTCGCGGACTTCTTGATCGGCAAGAGCGGTGCGCAGGATCCACTCATCCGGCTTGCGCAAAAGGCGCGAGCGAGCGGGCTTCATTTGGTACTTGCTACTCAGCGTCCGGAAGCCGCTACCTTCCCCGGGCTCTTGCGATCAAATATCCCCAGCCGAATCGCTCTTACGGTGCAAAAAGCGGCCGACTCGCGCATCATTCTCGACGAGGCGGGTGCGGAAAATTTGCTTATGCGCGGCGACATGCTGGTGCGGATAGCAGGACGCGATACGCGCCGCGTTCACGGCGTTCGCGTCGAACGTGGTGACATTTTGCGCGCCGTACAACAATCGGGGCTAAAGCTTTGATACCACTGCGACCCACGCATTTTGCGCTTGCTGGACTGACCCTACTCGACGTCGGACCGCTTCGCGGTACTACGCCACTGAGCTTTCTTACCGCCGACCGAGAACCGGCGAATATCTACTTAGTGATGGGACCTAACGGCGGTGGAAAGACCACGCTGCTCGAAGCCATCGCGACCGCCATGTCTATGCTCGGGGCCACCACACATTCCCGCTATGGCATGATCGGACTCGATGAAGGCAGTGGCGGTGTCCAGCTAGATGCGTTGGTCCATTTGGACGACGGGCGAACCGGGGAGACGTTCATTATTTCGATTGTTCTTGGTGCCCCTGGATTACTGAAGAACTGGTCGGAGCCGGATCTGCAGATGGTGAATGCCTCCGCGCAACTCGTCTTGCGCTTCGGCATTCGGCCGGGCGCCAAAACGGTTGAACGGATGGCGGATTCCACTCCGGAGGCGATTGCCTTTGCCGACGCGATAATAGCCCAAATCGGTGAGCCAACACGGAGCCTGTTCGGTGGCAGCGCGACAGCCTTCCCAACCGTGCTCTATTTCCCTTCAGACCGAGGGATCGCTCGCAACAGTCATGACGGTCGCGTGATCACGAGGCCGGATCAGCTAAGCTACGCACCAGTTCACACCTTTGGGGTCGACGGCACAACCTGGGCAAGCTCGCTCGATAATCTCTTTGTCTGGTTCGCTTGGTTAGGCGATGGTCGCGAGGAGCTCTGTCGGGACATCGTGAATCGCTATGTATTCCGCGATGGCAGCAAGGCTCTGCTTGAGGTTGATCGCGAGCGCCTACGTGCCCCAATTTCGGTCGACGGAACGGTCGAACATGGGCTCGATCAGTTGAGTAGTGGCGAACGTCAGTTGGTACAGCTGTTAGTGCGCATCGCCAGCCATATGACCGCAGCGACGATCGTTCTGATTGATGAGACCGAGCAGCATCTTCACCTGGTCATGCGTCGGCGTCTGATTACGATCATCAAGGATTGGGCAAAGGAGCACGCCGGGCTGAACTTCTACCTGACCTCGCACCAGACGGATTCGTTACGCATCGTAGCGCCCAAGGTGCCTGAGGAGGGCCTGCGTAAATTCGGCTGTCTCGTTAAACCCCGGTTTAGGGCGCCGAGACAATGAGCAATGTCGCCTCGTTTGACGAATTCGAAACCGACCTTCAGATCGATGCTCATCATCGCGGCCTTCCGCGGATCATTTTAGAAGGACCGACCGATCTGTGGCTGTTCCGCGATGTCTGGTTCACCAACTATCTGGCCAAGTTCGAATTCATGACCGCTTCGCGGTTGGTGGAGGCGGAGGGCTGTACCGCAGTGCCCGTGGCGGTCGAAAAGAGCTGGGAAGAGCATATTCCGGCGTTCGGCATCCTAGATCGCGACGTCTATTTCCGCCGCAAGAAGTGGGACGCACTGTATGAGCGCGAGGAGAGCAGGTTCCGCGCATTCGAAGCCGATGACAAGCTCTTCGTATCCGAATTCTGGGAGATCGAGGCGCACCTCATCCTGCCGGAGATGCTCGAGCCCTGGGTAATCGGCTGCAGCCGCGACCCCATTCAGTTCGGCCATCTGGCTGCCGACGCTCTCAATCGAAGCCTTGAGCAATGCGAGGTACTATTCGAGGCGGCCCCGTATCTCGCTGCAACGCATTTTGATGGGGCGGCCTCAAACGTGACGTTTGGTGAGCTCCCGATAGATCAGGTGCAGACGATTTGTGCAAGGAAGATCGAAAACCTGAGCCAACCCGCGCAAGCACAGGCTAGGATGGTCTCCGAGTTTGTGAACGCGATTCGCAGCGAAGCGCCGGAGGATATGGCGTCGCGGCTGCGCTATTACCTCAAGTTCATCGACACCAAACGCCTGCTCAATCGGCTACGAGCGGCATTGCACCTTCATCCCGACCGGAACAATCAAAATGTGCTCGCGGCACTCATGCGGCAAAAGGCAGAGGAGCCTCGGGAATTCGCACATCACCTAGCACAATTGGTCGAGCGCGTAGCTACTGCCCAATGAATCGCGCGGTTGTGCAGCCGCAAAATGCGCAAACATTGCTCGCGCATTATCGCGATTGATGAGGAGGAACTCTCGCCCAAGGCACGCGCCCTTCGCCTCAAGGCGATCGAGCAAGGATTGCTCAAGGGCATGCGCCGCGGCCGCGCTAGCGCAGGTGACGAGGGCCAATAGCCGCCATTCTAAGCCGATGCCCGGCGGAAATCCTTGATTAAGTTCAGCGCGGCGCCGTTCCAGGTCGTTGGTGCGCCCAAGTTTGAGCACTGCTCGATCGGATGAAGCGATGACCGCGGCGATCGGTCTGTCTGCTACAAACTCCATGAGGTAGACGTGATTGGCGCCGTCGTCACGCGTTACGCTAAAGGAGCCAAACACCGGGACTGGACCGTGCGATCGGGTGATCGGCGCGGCGATTGCAGTCGAACCGAGGTTCGGCCCGATGTCCTCTCGATGGTTGATCATAGCAGCGGCTCGCGCGCACGCGACGGAATCACTCTGGAAACGCTGCCAGATCTCGCGTGCCTCTCGTGGCGCGTTGGCGAACTCGCCCCGGTCGAGCGCTCGCAGTACAGTCATTCGACGCAGCAGGCCATTTCGCGAACGCAACTGAGCACCGGCACGCGCTTGACCGACACGCGACGCGATCTTGGCGAGAGTGTCCACAGCGCGATCGATGTCGCTTGTCCGGGCGGCGGTCGTCCCGCTTCGGCTACGCAAATGGATATCGAGCAGAACCGTCCATTCATCGGCGCTGAGTCGTGGGCCACCGCCCCGGCGGTGATTGCCGAAATGTTCTGTTGACGCGCTGAGCGAAGCGACGCTTGCGTTCTGTATCGCCATCAGCCTCGAGCCAAACGCGACACTGCTACCGCTTTGCGGGACACCGCGCGGTCGGCCTGCCGAGCAACAAAGGTGTCAAAATCGCTCAGGCTCGCCTTCCAGTCGTCCCAGAGCAGGTAGATGCCTCGGCCCCAATGTGCTGCGACGAACTGCTGCAGCTGTGCCCGATCAAGCTGATCTGGTGCTGCGTGCTGGACGATCAGTGTGATCCAGCAGGCAAGGTCGGCGCCCGTCCCGAACAGATTCTCCCCCTTGATCGGCTTGCCAAATCCAGTGAAGCTGGTTTCCAGCTTGGGCGGATGGGCGATCCCAAGCGATCGGCCGATTGCTAGTCGAGCCGGGCCGTATCGATGGGGAAGCCCAAGCAAGTGCTGGAACCGGCTGTTGAGCTCGTCTGCAGGCTTCGTGGTGCGAAAGTCAGTCCGCACCAGCTCGATAAGGCTCAAGCTCATGCAGGCGCTCCGAGTGGATCGAGTTCACGATGATGTGTGGAACGCCCACCCTCGTGCGTGAGCCGAACGAAGGCACCGAGCTGTGGCCGCAGCAGCTCAAGATATGATCCTGACAGTTCGGCAGGTTGCGAGAGGAAAACGATTTGCCGGTCGAGACTCGCAAAGTAGCGCAAAACTCTGGCACGATGGTCGTGGTCGAGCCGCGCCAACGGAGTGTCCAGAATAATAGGAAAAGGCGCCGCCACGCTTGTGATTGCCGCCATGAGCGCGAACGCGAAAACCTGACTTTCGCCCGCGCTCGGATCCTGCTGGCGCAAATCCCGGCCATCCCCATCGAGCATGGCAACCGTTCCGTCCAGGTTGATTCGGATCTCGGCAACCGCGCGCTTATGCGCCATGGCGCGGTAAGCACGGGTGATTTCGCCGGACAGTGCTTCGAGATTTAGCGGGAACAGCCGCTCGATCAGTGTCGCGATCACCCGGCTGACGGCATCCGCCCGCTCGATCCGGGATAGCAAAGGAGCATCTGCATCCAAGTGCGATCGAACTCTTGCGAGCTCTCGTTCCTTCGAGGCGAGTTCGGCGCGAGCCACCTCAAGCGCGCGCACTAGCGAGCGAGATTTTTCCTCCAATGTACTGATCTCGGCTTGCGTATCGCGCAAGCGATCGGCAAGGAGCTGCGATACCTCATCGGTTCCGCGCTGATCGGCGATCTGTCGATCAATTGCCCCGACCCTGGCATCCGCTTGCTCTGCCTCATGCGCGAGCATGGCAATCGCGTCTGCACCAAGCGATTCAATCGTGCGCAGTCGCTCGTCGACCAAGTGGCGGTCCGCTTCTCCCAAATGAGTATGAAGACGTTCCTCGTCGCCTTTGTCGTCGATTGCCCAAACCTCGGACCAAATAGCGCGCAATCGTTCCTCAAACACTTTCCATTGGGCCGTGTTGAGCCCGACTTGATCAAGCTCATCCTGCTGACCTAGCTTGGCGGCGATCTGCTGATACCGACCTTCACTAACGGCGCGGACGGCTTCGCGCTGCTCAACCTTGGCATCTCTCGCGATCTGTCCGCGTGCGGATTGGCGCAACTCTGTCCCGGCAAGAGCAAGCGCTAGATCGAATGACAATGTCTGCCGCAGCCGATCCTGCAATGCGTCGCGGATACGCCCGCAGTGCTCGCGTTCTTCAAACAGGCGTTTGAAGCTGGCATAACTGTCGCCATGGAGCGATCCGATCCGCGCGACGGTTTCGTCTCGCTCAGCGCGAAGCGGCGCTAGCGCTTGTGCAACCTCATCAAGTTGGCTCGTCAGCTCGCTCTGCTGCTGCTTGAGGTCGGTAACCACACGAGTCAGCCCATCGAGTTGGGATCCAGCGCCCCCCCTTATCTGCCGGCGACGATCGCGTGCGTAGGATTTGAGATCGTCGCTAACTCTCCGAAGAAGTGGGACGCCGAGAGCGTATTCCAGAGCCAAGCGAACCTGCTCATCGAGATCAACATTGGCGAGGCGGTCAAGGTGCTCGCCGTCGAACAGGAAAAACGGCGCCAACCGCACCGGTAGCAACGTGCGCGCGACGAGGTCGCGCACCTCGGCGATTTGTTCATCACCTTGAGGCAACGGCACTAGGTCTTCGTTGGGCCCCGCCCAAATGCGCACTTCCTCATCTGCGCGGCGATGGCGCCCGGTGCTGGTAAAATACCAGATGCGCTGGATGGCAAAGCGCTCGTCGCCATCATCCTCGAAGGTTAGCTCGACGGAGGCATTGCTGTCGCTGCCGCGCACTCCTTGATGAAGGGCCCGTTCAAGAAATGCGTCGTATCCGACATCGAGGCGGCCCCCGCCCGCGGCGCGCCCGACCAAGCTAATGCCTTCGCTGCCATAAAGGCAGAGGATGATCGCCTCGAGCAGGCTGGTTTTCCCGAATCCGTTGCTACCCTCGATGATGACGACGTTTCGATGGGGGTCTGATTGCTCGAGGTTGAGTTCAAGGGAAGGAAAAGCCTTCCAATTACGCAGCCGGATGTATGTTAGCTTCACTGAGATAAGTCCGGCTTTTCGCTCAAAGCTTCTTCGATCGCGTCCAAAATTCCTCGACGCCGCAGCATTCCAGCAAAATCCTGCTCGATCTTCAACAATTGGTCCAAAAGCGCCGGATCAATACCTTCCGCAGCGCAGACCTCGCGTACGAGCGCGTCAGCTCCTGGTACCAGAAAGAGGCCGATATTGCAGGTCATTCAGCTGCCACCGGTGATGAGCTGCTAGGCACCGCACGGGCGACGTCCTCCGCCCAAATTCGCTTGATCTCAACGATCTCCTGATCGCTGATGAGCGGCTCTCCGACCTTCGCCTGAACGGTGAGCAGCTCGGCGAGAATGAGGCGTCGCGCCTCAAAAGTGAAGGGGCCAGGAATCAGTGATCCATCGGCGAGGTGAGAAACCGCGCCTGATCTTCGGCGTGCCATGCGCATCTCAGGATCCGCGCGTAGCGCCGCCAAACGATCGCGGAAGTCCAACAATGGCTCGAGATGGGCATTTCCCGACTCGACAAAGCCTTCCATGCTATGGTCCTTAACTACTACTGTGCAGGTCCAGCATCCGAACCGCGATGACGATGTGCCGCACGAGGGAGCATCGTCCTTGTCCAGCACGAGCGGGCATTCGCCCCCTTGCGCGTTGCGATAAAGGGTGACCAGCTGCCGATGAGAGCCGCCCCATGGCGGCCTCCGCTGCAGGAGAAGCTGCCAGACCTCCTCGGTAGTAAGCTCGACAATCGGACGAAACACCAGACAGCCGGCAAGCGTATTGTGCGCATTGAGGCGCTCACCGTTTGAATATCGCGCGACGCTCATCGCTCTAGTAGCGGATTCCTGTCGCCGCACACCCAGCAGCAATATTGCTTGGCCGTTTTCGCTGACAACGGAGCGGATGTATTGCGATGTCGGCTGAATTTTCATGCGGTCAGTGCACCAGCGAAACGATCGACTCGGTGACGGATAGCCGCGCCCAATTAAATTGACCCAGAAAGTCTGGTCTCGCTTGGGAGTAGTTTTGTTGACGGTCACGGGCAGACGCAGGCCCGGGACGACGCTTCGCATCCGCTCAAGCACCGCATCAAGATGGTGGGCGATCAGCGGTGCTTCGACCAGAGTGTCGTTAGCAACGATGTGGACTTGGCGGCGACGTTCGCTAGGCGGCAAATCGAGCAGCATCTCGAACACTAACTGCGCGACGAGCGTGCTATCTTTGCCGCCCGAAAATCCGACAATCCACGGATAATCATGGTCGGCGCGATATTCTTCGAGAAGGTCGTGGCGGGCGGCGTCGAGTTTGTCGCTGAGGCCATCTCCGGCGGCGATCATTGCCATGACTTTTGAGTTTCTCCCACCGCAATGTGGCTCACGGACTGGAGCCGCTGTATTGCATCGATCAATATTTCCGCTGCTTTATCGATTTCCTCGGGCGTAGTGGTGCGTCCAAAGCCGATGCGGACTGCGGCCTCAGCTCTGTCCGGGTCATTTGTAAGTGCCGAGATCACGTGAGATGGCTCGAGTGACCGGGTCGTGCAAGCCGAGCCCGACGATAACGCCAACGTTTCGCCAACGGTCATGAGCAGCGCTTCAGCGTCGACGCCGCTGAAGCTGAGATTGAGGTTACCCGGCCAACGGCGTTCGAGATCGCCGTTGACAATGAACTGGATCCGAGCATCGCCGAGCAGCGTGAGGAACCGGTCGCGAAGTCTGCCGAGTCGCTCGCGTTCGCTGCCCATCTCTCCCCTCGCTAATCGGGCGGCCACGCCGAATGCGACGCACAGCGCTGTCGGCAGCGTGCCCGAGCGTAGTCCCCCCTCCTGACCACCGCCCTCAACTAACGGGGAGAATTGGGAGCGCAACGATCGACGGATGAAGGCAGCGCCAATACCCTGAGGGCCATAGAGCTTGTGCGCCGTCAGGCTGAGCAAATCGATCTGCATCGACGCTACATCTAGCGGGATTTTGCCCGCGGCTTGTGCCGCGTCGGTATGGAACAGCGCCCCATGTTGACGGCATAGGCGGCCGATCTCCTCAAGCCGTTGCTCGACCCCAATCTCGTTGTTGACCGCCATGATCGAAACAAGACCGACGTCGGGGCCGAGCGATCGCTCGATGGTATCCAGCCCGAGAATACCTGAAGGCGGAACGCCGAGTATGGTAACCGGGCAGCCATCGCGCTCAAGGCGCCGGACAACCTCGATCACCGCCTTATGCTCTGTGGCGCATGTCACGATTCGCGGGCGGCCAGCAGCAGCCATAAGCGCTGAAGCACCTTTGAGTAATAAATTGTTGGCTTCGGTTGCGCCCGAGGTGAACGTAATCTCTCGGGGGTCCGCGCCGATCAGCGCTGCAACGTTCAGCCTTGCCGCGGCGATCGCGTCCGCAGCGGTCCTTCCGAAAACATGTTCGGTAGCGTGCGGATTTCCCCAGTGTTTGCTAAAATAAGGCAGCATTTCAGCCAAAACGCGCTGGTCGACCGGCGTAGTCGCTTGGAAATCGAGGTAGATTGGCAGCGCTTGTTCCATGCGACGATTCTAACACGTCCGCTGCAACGGCGCGCGCTTGCTCTGTTGGGCGGAGAATCTTTCTGTGGGCATCGCGGACCGAACTTTTATCGCGCCGGACGCGCTAAGGCCAAGTCCTCGTCGTTTGGCTGGCGGAAAGTATGCCTTGCTGACCCGCCGCGGCCCAAAATGGAAACTCGTTCACCAGAGCGGCCTCAACTTGGGGGAGCTCGCCCGCACAAGCTCCGGACACGTTCTGCCAGATAGAACATGAGCCTGTCGAACCCCGCTATAATCGGATGTCCGCTCGCCTTCAGATGGGCAGTTCGTGGACGGTAATAGCGGGGCACATCCCGCGAGCAATGTCGATGAGGTGACGGTGGTGAGTGGCCACGATAACCTGCCCGGTCTCGGCCATTTCGGCGAGAAGACGGCAAGCCTCCTCTGAGCGGAAATCGTCGAAGGTCTCGAGGATGTCATCGGCGATGAACGGCAGCGAGGGACGGGTCTTGGCGAACGTCGCGCTCACCTCGCCGAGCGTCTTGCCTTAGCACGGTCGATGGTTGGGGGTCTGGATCCTCTCGCCTTTTTGGCGGAGTGGTTGGCCCCGGAAGAGCGTTACAAGTCCAAATACGGCAAACCCGATTAGCAGGCGCGCCGCCTTTCAAAAGCGCGAGCCCGAAATCGTCAGTTCGGGGACACCGAGAGAGTTCGCTCGGCCCCGTCACACCGGTACAGACTCCCTATGCGGCGCAGGTGCTCAGGATCGGCGTCATCGTCCTGATGTGCTCGTCGATCCGCTCGAGCACATTCGCGGGAACGACAGCCCGTTCCGGAATGCCCCACCAATGCGCGTTGACGCGTTCGACGACGTCGACCACGGCCTTCAGTACGGCCGGCTCGGGAAGTCTTGCGCGATTGGCGAACGCCTTCCACCGTGGCGCGGCGAGCGCCTTGAAGGAGCGTTCACCGCCGAGCGACAGGGCTAGCGCGTCGGCGGGAAGATAGGGGACGGTCGACAGGACGTCATAGATCGGCGCGAGCTCGGGCTTGTCGCCAGCCCCCCGATAGATCAGCGACCAGTTCTTGAGGTGCATGTCACCGTTGCCGGTGATCGCCATGAGCGCTAGGCGGCGCACGAATTCGAGCGCAGCCGCAGGCGCGACGGCGGCGCTCAAGGCCGCAGCAATGTCGTGATAGGCGGCACCATCATATTTGCGTGATGGATAGACCCCGAAAACCTGCGCGAAATCCTCGATATGGATGCGTTCGCCACCAGCGCCGCGATCGAAACGTTTGACGAGGAGGACCTTGCCGTCCGACAGCGTGTCGAACTCCTTGGGAATGCCCTCGAAGTCCGATTTTTCGACAAGCTCGCGCTCGGGCACCTCCATGCCGATCGCCGCCGCCAAGGCAAGGTTGGCGAACTCGTTTTCGGAAACGCCGGGAAAGGCCGTCGAGGGGAACTTGGCGATGTACTGGCCTTGCTCATCGCCCATCGGCAGGGTCAGGCCACCTCCCTTGCCGGTGTTCTTCATGACGGAGAGCTTCATCTGCACGCCCGCCAGCGAAAACCGGGCTTTCGGCTTGTCCTTCGAGGCGTCCTCTGCCACCGCCGTCGTGCCGTCGCTCGGCAGGACACGTACGGCACCGGGAAGGTCGGCGCCCAGGGCGGCGAGCAGGTCGAAATCGTTTCCGGCGCGCACATGACCGGCGTGGTGCTGTTCCATCGCCTCGCGCAGCTTGTCTTCCGGCAGGAGGTTGGCGAAGAACGCCGGCAGGGCTCCGGCGAGCGGCTTGGGATCCCTGCGCAGCCCGCCGGCCGCGGCCTGGAAAGACAGGCTGAGGATGGGAAGGCCACCGGTCGCCCGATAGGCATCGTCAAAGTTGAAGGCGTTGAAGTCGCCCGGCGTCCTGACGATCGTTCCGACCTTCAGCTCGTGCAGCAGCACGTCAAGGGAGGGGATGGCCGCCGGCCCTTCAAACCTGAGAGCCACGATCGCCCTCCTCGGGTCGGGGAGCAAAGGCAGGCAGATCGTCGTCGGCATACGGCTGCAGCAAGGATCTGACCGCCGGAACCATGGCTTGCGGGATCAGCATCATCTCCAGGCCGAGGGCACGGGTAATGTTCATCAAGGTGGTCGCGCGCGCCGCGGCCGCGCCCGTTTCGATGTCGCGATAGCGCGGGCGCGAGATGCCAGCGAGGTCCGCGACCTGTTCCTGGGTCAGCGACGCGGCCAACCGCGCCTGCTTCAGCAGGCGGCCTATGTCCAGAAGGGCCGCCGATTCCGATGGCATGATGAAACCTATACGTTTCATATCGAGCGCGATTGATACGTATAGATATCTTTCTTGCATCCACGTCAAGGAGCTAGATCCGTTTAAGGATCATGTCAGCCATAAATGATCTGCAAACATATCACTGCGCGAAGCGAACCGGACGGATAAGGATGATGCAAGGCGATACACAACCTCGCTCGCATCCCATCGGCATGGAGCATCACGCGATTGTTGACCGTCGGCTGCTCGACTTCACAAAGGCCAAAGCCCCGCAATCACAGCGACCGAGAACGGCTCCGTCTCATCGCATCGTTTCCGAGATAGACGATCCCGTTCGGAGCCGAGCTATTGGCGAATTCAGCCGCGAAGGCGCGACCGATATCTTCCTGCTCGATCACGCCGAATGATCCCGGAACAAGGCGCCCCAGCCAGGCGACGTAGCCTGGGGTGTGAACATTGCCCGCGATAATTCCTGGACGAAAGATCGCGAGGCGCTGGAAGCCGACTCTTGCGACGGCCTCTTCCTTCAGACCCATGATCCGCGCATAGCGGATCCTGCTTTTGGGCGAGCTTCCCGCCGCCGAGAGCAGCGCAAATCGCGTGATGCCGCCGGCATGACAGCCGCGGGCAAAACCACCGACCACGCCGATTTCGAGGGCCTTCAGCGCGTCTTCGCTCCACTTCATGCTGCCTTGGCCTACGCCGACGCAGGATGCTCCGTAGACGGGATCTCTCTGCGCGACCATGCCTCGTGCAATCTCGGCCACCTCTGCCGGAAACCCCGCATCCGCCGTATCCAGGATCACCTGCCGCATACGGGGATCGGCGTTCAGGGATGACGCCCTGCGATTGACCATCACGACCTCAGCGCAGGACGGCTCGGCTGCCAGGGCGCGCATCACCGCGCCTCCGACCTGCCCCGTGCCGCCGATGATCAAGACGCGAAATGCCATGCTTGAGCCCTCACCGAGAATGCTGCGGCCCCGCGAACGACCTGGCCCAGTCCGTCGAGCGCAGGCGCTTGGCCTCTTTCATCGACAGGACCTCGCCGCCATCCAGCAATCGAGCAATTTCGGCCGCAACCTGATCGGCGGCGATAACCAGCGCGGCGTCAAGATGGACGTAGCGCTGTGTCACGCCGCGCGGGCCATGGCCGAGCAGGCCCGAGATCGTGAGTTCGCTGAACCCAAGCGAGGCCGCGATGCTGGCAAAGGTATGGCGCAGCACATGCGGCGTTACGCGCTCTAGGCCGGCCCGCACGCAGACACGATCGAGCACGCGCACGACGCCGATGAAATGACCCTCGCCCCAATCGGCGGGGAAGATGAAGGGCGAGGAGCTGCGTTGCCCCTGGCTCAGCAGCAGGGTGATCGCCGCGTCGCCCGCGGCCCGCATCTGCGCGCCCGACTTGGTGTCGGGGAAGGCGACGCAGTTGTCGTCGGGCTCGATCCAGGCCTTGCGCATCGCCAGCACTTCCATGCGCCGGAAGCCGGTCAGCAGCATCGTGCGGATCGCCGCCAGCCCGATGGGGTGCTCGCCCTCGCGTTCCATCTGGATCATGACCTTGCCGAGATGGCGGACCTCGCCGACGCTGAGGCGCCGCTTCAGCCGGTTCGAGGCGATGACCCGGACCCCGTTCGCCGGACTCTGCTCGATGATGCCGAGCCGGCGGGCATGGTTGAGCAGGCTGCGCAGCGTGCTCATGGCGCGGCCGGCGACGCCGGCACCACCCGCGGTTCGCCCGCCGCGGCCGGTGCGCTTTTCGCGCGCCGTCTTGCCTGTCGCGATATCAGCCTGCAGCCGCTCGATATCGGCGAGCTTCAGGTGGCTGACGATCCGGGTCCCGATCAGCGGCCTGATATGCTGGTCGATGCGGCTGCGGTCGCCGGCGACGGACGACGCCTTGATCGGGCGACGGTTGCGACCGAGGAGGCGCCCGGCCTCCGCCTCCTCGAGATACCAGTCACAGACCTCCGCGACGGTCATGCCTTCGCGGGCCGCGCGCCGCTCGGCCGCGGGGTCGCCGCCGTCGATCACGGAGGCCAGCTTCCTCTTGGCGAGGTCGCGCGCGAGCTCGACGGTCAAGATGCCGTACTGGCCGATGACGAAGCGCCGGGTCCGGCGCTCGGCGTTGCGGTACTGGATCAGGAAGGTCCGCGTGCCCGACGGCTTCAGGCGTACCCCGAAGCCGCGCACCTCCGCATCCCAGGCGAAGACGTCGCGATCAGGTTCATGTTGCAGTGCATCAACGATTTTCTTGGTCAGTTTCGGCATCTGAGGCCTCCCGTCGTGGCGATTTCCTATTCATGGTCAATTGCTTGTGGGAGGGGCGGCGCGCGCGGCCGGGCCGATTTGCTTCCCCACGCAGGTGCAACATGGCCGGGGAAGCAGGGGGGAAGCAGACGACCGGAAATCCTGGGTTTTTCCAGCGTAGCCCCGGCGGCAGGCCGGTCAAGATAAGCACTTGATGCGTAGGGGTTTTTCGTATTATATCGTGCAACGACCTGTGGTGGCGAAAACGACCCGGACCCGTTGCCAAGGTTGGGGTCGAGGGTTCGAATCCCTTCGCCCGCTCCAGACATTTCTCAGGCTTGAGAGGCACGTAAGCGTCGGGTTTCCCGGCGCTTTTTGCTTTTTGGGCCTGCGAGATTGGAGACCATTTCCGAAGGGCTCCGAAAGCCCGTGGTTACCTCGCGGTTACAAGTACGATCAGGAGCCGCACAGGACCTCTCGCGCCGCTCCCGCTAACCCTCACTGTTTGAAGCAATTTTCCCGATGCCACTGCAGGAAATGCGAGTGCGGACGATCGTGGGCTCGCAACGGCGGTAGTGCTCGACCAGTCCGGTTGATGAAGCTGCGTATCCCATCTGGGTCATTGGCTTGCCGCGAGACTAGGATGTCGAGATCGTCCGACAGGCTGATCAAGCCGCGATCGAACATCCAGTGAGCGGTCCCCGATAAGGCGAGGCCGTTGTTGACGATGTCCGGCCCCTTCGCTTCGACGGGACGAATATGAGCCGCAGCGACCTCGGCCCGGCCGCCGCCATTGATCAGCTTGAGACCAGTGATCGCGCAGCGCTCGTTATAAGCGCGCAGAACGACACGGCGGAACACCCGGTCGCGAACGATCCGGGAGCTAAGGAAGCTCGCCCGCTCGCGATCCTGCTCGAACAGAAACGGAGCCTGCTCCTCCGCGAAGCCGCCCAATGCTGCATTCTCAAGGCGGGGCAACAACGGAGCCTGATCTTCCAAGCCGAGGCTAGTAATTCGATCGAAGTCCGCTGGCGAGAGCGGGCGCACAGCCGCTTGGGCGCGGCCAGAAATGCGCCCCTCCTCGTTCAGGACGCCGCGCTCGATCACGCCCTGGGCATCGGCGAACGGAACGGGGTTGGCGAAATCGAGATAACTGCCTGGCTCGATGACGGCGATGTACATATCCGGCGCGGCCGGATCGGGAATCGCCTGCTGGACCTTCGCCACCGCGAAGTAGCCGCGCGTTCCGTTCACCTTCCGCGGCTCATAGTAGATGATCCAGTCGCCGATGCAGGCTTGCACGCGGCCGAGATATTGACGCGGGAACTGATACCGCTCTGCCGGGCTGTCGTCGTAGATCGAATCTTGACGATGGATAAAGACGCCGAAGGCCATGCCTGTTCAAATCCGCGCTAACCAACGGAAATGAGCAAGGTCGGCTGCTAAGGTCAATCCTTCGGCAGTGCGCCACTTCCGGACATTGGACAGCCGCCAAACAGCGGACACTCACCACCTGCGCCTGGGAGCCTGATTCCGCCGCTAGCTGAACATTCACAGTTGGGTTGGCAATGCTTCCCTAGCTGAGAACCCCAACTTCTACGCAATGTGCTCTTCAGGCGCTCAAACCGGACCTTTCTGGCTATAGTCTCTCTATGATCGGATTTGATCTATGGCAGCGTCGGCCAAGTTCACTCTGCTGCCTGAAAGTAGCCTGGGCTTAGCGCTTCGAGCGCTTGAGCGGTGCCAGTGTCGGCTAGCCAGACCGCCCACAGGCTGAGAAAGACGCGCAAGTCCTCAACGCCCACCCGCACAAGCCGCAGACGTTGGCGCTTTGTGCCGTTCACGAAGCTGGCGAATCCAAGCATGTTAGTGGATTGCTGCTCGTGCCCCCTCGCTCCACCGAACGAGCGCGCAGGTAGTGGCGTTTCCGCCTTTGCCTCAGCCACAGACCGAATGCGAATGGTAGCAAGGCGCTGACGGCGAGTGGCGTTGCGTGCGGAAACAGTTCGATACTGTAGAACTTCCCGACACCCCAAACGGCCACTCCGAAAAGGCAGACGCTGATCAGGCCATAAGTCAGCGCCGAACCGACGGGTTCGGAAGCATAGCCGGAGCCCGCGATTTCGGCCTCTATGCTTTGGTGATCAATCGGGTTCAATGCGATACGACGGCAAAAACCAGCGACATGGCTGCAATGAGCCCGCCATAGGCCAGCCAGACCGGATATCGGCTCAAAAGCCAAACCCAGTACAAGTTCCAATGTGACGTGACGTTGGTCATTGCTGGTTCCGAAATTCTGCTCTGGTGAATATGCCCGGCCCTTGTATTAGCGGCGCGATTTTGAACTGGGCTCGCAAATCATGCCTGCCGAGCTCGCACGACAGCGCATTGCCTGGCTCCATTCGCTGAGTGACTTCCGCAGTCCGATCGTCAGCAGGGCTGAGACACTGGCTATCGCCGAAACCTGACCTCAGACACGTTCGATCACACGTCCGGCAAAAGTCAGATGGTCCGCGCCGATCGACGTGATCCTGATATGGCACCGCCCACCGTCATCGGTCTCGAGCATCAGGTCGCCTTGAAGGTCGGCGAAAGCCAATATGCTCGGGTCGCAGATGAGCTTGCCCGATCTCTCAGTCGACATGTCGCAGACCATCTCGGCACGCTGTCCTGTCTTCGTGATCAAACGAGCCATGGGTCGAATCCTTCTGCGCGAGGGCGGGCACACCGCACACGCTCGGAATGACAGTCTGCCAGCTCCATCATGTCCGCGTCTGCGAGCGCAGCGTGTCATTGATATGGGAAATCACCTTCCAAACCGGTAGAGGTAAAAAATAATAAACAGCCAAAGATCATATATTTTAGATATTACTCCCCGAGATCAATGTTTTAAAGGAAATTTCGGCCAATAAAATATCCAATTAGAAATACGTTTTACGATCGATCTGAGAGAGAATTATTTTTAAGCCTTGTATCAGGCGAAATTTATCCCATTTTCGAGCGTGGCCGGTCGGTATTAAAATTACTGGCCGCGAGCGGCCTGGCTGCCGCCCGGCGCGCCTTACTTCGCTCGTCAGAAAACTCTGCCTGTTTTGGAAGGAACCGCAGCGACCAATCGCGCCGAGCAGGTCGCCGTCCACTTTTCGCGCCATTCTTGTTGCCTGACCTCGAGACTCGTTTCCGGCCAGGGAATGCCGGATCGACTACGACGAGGAAGCAATCGAGAGCATGTGCAGGCTGGCTTGGCGGCGTGTGTGGCTTCATCAATTTGCCGGCTATCTTAATGCCCGGTTCTACACATCCGATGGCTCCCATCGAGTCCACCGACATCGCTACGGCCCTTTGAAAACGACCAGCAGCTGCCTTGATCACCAGGAGCTGAGAGCTCCGCGCCGGAGTTCAGGCGCCCACATAAAGACAAGGCCCGCAAAGAGCGGTCCCCCCGCCGACATCCACGCCTTGCCGGCCCCGCCGCAGCATCGTTCGACAATCCCGTCGAACCGTCGAAGCCCGGCGATTTTGGAGTTCGCCATGGCCCTCGAATTGGCTCGCTTGCAGGCCGTACCAAAACCCTGGGGGTCACACGACCTCCTGCCGTGGAGCGGTATCAATCATCAAGACGTCGCCGTCGGCGAAATCTGGTTGCAGCGGCATGATTCGGCTCTTGAGCCCGCTTTGCTCCTCAAGCTGCTGTTCACGCGCGAAGCCCTCTCGATCCAAGTTCATCCGGATGATGACGCAGCCCACGCGATGGGGCTTGCCCGCGGCAAGACCGAAGCCTGGTATGTGCTCGCTGCCGAGCCCGGCGCCACGGTGGCGCTCGGCCTGCAGTCGTCGCTCTCGCAGGCGCAATTGCGAATTGCGATCGAGGACGGCTCGATCGCCGAGCGCATGTCCTGGCGAACCGCCGCGGCGGGAGATGTGATCTTCGTGCCGGCGGGGACGATACATGCGATCGGTCCAGGCCTCGTGCTTGCCGAGATCCAGCAGCGCAGCGATACGACGTTCCGCCTGTTCGATCACGGTCGCCAGCGCGAGCTCCATATCGAGCTCGGTGTTGCCGCCGCCTATGCAGCGCCGGCTGCAAAGCAGGCGCCGACGCGACGGCTGAGCGATGCCAGGACACTACTTCTGGCGACCTCGTTTTTCACTCTTGAGCGCTTCGAGCTTGCGCCGGAATCCCTATGGGAATTGCGCGCGCAGGCGGAGACTTGGCTGCTGGTGATCGCCGGAGAGGGCCGGATCGGGCCGTGGCGGGCGCAAATAGGCGAAGGCTGCTTCGTGCAGGCGCAGACCACGCATCTCGCCGCCGGGCGAACCGGCCTGACTTGCCTGGTCGCCTATGATGCCGCCTCGCCCGACCATGACCTTCTTCGGCCGATCGCAGTCCGAAATGCGACCGCCCCGGCCCACAGCACGATTCACCGGCCTCTGCTGCTCGCCGCGAGGGCGAATGCGCAGAGTCCAACCACAGAGGCACGAGCATGACCGCACTCCACCGGATCGCCTTTATCGGCAACTCGCTGCCACGCCGCTGCGGCATCGCGACCTTCACCACGGATCTGCAGCAGGCGGTCGCCGCGTCGGACCCCGGTCTGGCGACCTCGATCGTGGCGATGAACGATAGCGATGGTTACGACTATCCGGACTCTGTCGGGTTCCAGATCAACGATGACCGAATAGAGGATTATGCGCGCGCTGCCGACTTCCTGAACGAGGGTCGGTTCGACGTTGTCTCGCTGCAGCACGAATTCGGCATCTTCGGCGGCGAAGCGGGGGCGCATGTCGCCGGATTGCTGCCACGGCTGACGATGCCGGTCGTCACCACGCTTCATACCGTCCTGTCGAAACCGAGTCCGGCGCAGCGCGGCGTCATGGAGCGGATCGTCGACGCCTCGTCCCGTGTCGTCGTCATGGCGGAGAAGGGGCGCGACATGCTGCGCACCATCTATCGGCTTCCCGCCGACAAGATCGAGGTGATCGCGCACGGCATCCCCGATTTCGCTTTCGTCGAGCCTGACGAGGCCAAGGCCAGGCTCGGCTTCGCCGGCCGCTCGGTGATCCTGACCTTCGGCCTGCTCTCGCCCAACAAGGGCATCGAGGTGATGATCGACGCGATGCCGTCGATCCTGAGACGCCGGCCCGATGCCGTCTATGTCGTCCTGGGAGCCACTCACCCCCATCTCGTCCGCGAGCAGGGCGAAACCTATCGCATCGGCTTGCAGAATCGCGTCCATGAACTCGGGATCGAGGACCACGTCGTCTTCCTCGATCAGTTCGTCGACCGCGAGACCCTGCTCGGCTTCATCGCGATGTGCGACGTCTACGTGACGCCCTATCTCAACGAGGCGCAGATGACCTCGGGCACGCTGGCCTACAGCTTCGGGCTTGGAAAAGCGGTCGTCTCGACGCCCTATTGGCATGCCCAGGAACTGCTCGCCGATGGCCGTGGCGTGCTGGTGCCGTTCAGCGACGTGGTCGCGACCGGCAACGAGATCGCAGGATTGCTGACCGACTCGACCAGGCGACAGGCTATGCGCCGGCGCGCCTATGCCAGCAGCCGCTCCATGACCTGGGAGCAGACCGCAAAGCGCTATCTCACCACATTCGAGACGGCGCGGCGTAGCCGTTTGCTGAACGTGATTGCCGGGACGGCGCAGGCAAGACCATCCCTTCAGCCTTCCGCGCCGCCGGAGCTGCGGACGGATCACCTCCACTGCATGTGCGACGACACTGGCCTCTTCCAGCACGCCGTCCACTCCGTGCCGGACCGCGCGCATGGCTACTGCGTCGACGACAATGCCCGGGCGCTGCTGCTGTCCTGCCTTCTCGGCAGCGCCGGTGAGCAGCACCTGCCAGAGCCTCTGACGGCGCGGTTCGCTTCCTTCGTCCAGCATGCCTGGAATCCGCAGGCGCGGAGCTTCCGCAACTTCATGAGCTTCGATCGGCGCTGGCTCGAGGAGGTCGGCTCGGAGGACAGCCACGGCCGGACGCTCTGGGCTCTCGGAGAATGCGCGCGCAGCGACACCAGCCCGTCACGGCGGCGCTGGGCCGCCGCGCTGTTCGCCGAAGCGCTGCCCGCGGTCGAGAGCTTCAGTTCGCCTCGGGCCTGGGGATTCGCCCTGCTCGGCCTCGACGCCTACTGCGCCGTGGTCGCGGCGCCATCCTCCACCATCCAGCTGCGCTCCCTGCTGGCGGACCGTCTGCTCGCTTTGCTGTCGACGGTCGAGACGCCGGACTGGGTCTGGTTCGAGGAAGGTCTCTCCTATGACAATGCCCGATTGCCCCAGGCCCTGATCGCTACTGGGCTTTCGATGCAGGCCCCTGCCTATGTCGAGGCCGGCCTGCGCTCGCTGCGCTGGCTCGTTGGGGTGCAGAGCACACCTGCCGGCCTGTTCCGGCCGGTGGGTTCGGAGAGCTTCGGCGACAGGCTCAGCCCACCGAAGGCGTTCGACCAGCAGCCCCTTGAGGCCACGGCGACCATATCGGCCTGCCTTGCCGCCTGGCGTGCCGATGGTGACGCGCAATGGCGGGCGGAAGCAGTGCGCGCCTTCGCCTGGTTCATGGGCGAGAACGATCTGTCGACACCGCTGGTCGATCTCGAAACCGGCGCCTGCCGCGATGGTCTCCACCGCGATCGGCCGAATGAGAACCGCGGCGGCGAATCCGTGGTATCCTACCTTTTCAGCCTCGCCGAGATTCGCCAGCTCTCCCGCATGAGTGGGGACCGCCCGAAACTGGCGCCGCTTCGGGTCTTGCACGCCTGAGCCTCCGGCGATCCGCACAAACCGAACTGGGGCCGACGTGCCGCAAGCCACCTTCCTGAACCGGCAGGCCTTGCACCTGTACCCCGATCCCGCTCGGGTCGTGGTGCGTCGTTTCGGGCCCTCGCCCGATCCGCGCGACATGAACCCGACCGACAAGCTGCGGGCGAACCACATCGTCGCGCGCGTGATGAGCCTGAGCCAAGATGCGGCCGCAAGCCAGCTCGCCGAGGTGCTGGAGAACTTCAACGGCCGGCACCGGAATCTGCTGGAACGCTTCGAGGCGCGCGCCGACGAGATGGAGGAGATATTCACCACGCATTGCGAGTTCAGCAGGACGCAGCGCCAGCTGGTCGGATCCTATTTCCTGCACGAGTATTCGTTCGAGGCAGCGGCCCTCTTCAACCCGAGCATCGTCTCGCACCCCGACCAGTCCGGCGCTCCGCCGGGCGGGCGCCGCTTCGTCCTCAGCCTGCGCGCGGTCGGCGAGGGACACATCTCGTCCCTGACCTTCCGCTCCGGCACGATCGCCGCCGACGGCAGCCTGAGCGTCGATCCGACCTCGCGCCTCGCAACGATCGCCACTTTCCGCAATCGGATGGTGCGCCTCGATGGCGACGACGTCGAAGTGGCGTTCTCTCCGGACGGCGACATCAGCGAGCGGGTGATCTTTCCGATCACGGCTTCGCAGTCGAACGGGATCGAGGATGCGCGCTTCGTCGAGTTCGACGAGGACGGGCGAAGCGTGTTCCGCGCGACCTACACGGCCTATAACGGCAGGGGGATACGCTCCGAGCTGATCGAGACCACCGACTTCCTCTCGTTCCGGATGTCGCCGCTACGGGGCAGCGCTGCCGTGAACAAGGGCATGGCGCTGTTCCCGCGCAAGATTGCCGGCCGCTACGCCATGATCGCGCGGCAGGACAATGAGAATCTCTATCTCGTTTATTCGGACGACCTGATGAATTGGGACGGCGGCATCGCGATACTGAAGCCGCAATACCCCTGGGAGTTCATCCAGATCGGCACCTGCGGCTCGCCGATCGAGCTCGACGAAGGCTGGCTCTTGTTCACCCATGGCGTCGGGCCGGTGCGGCGCTATGCGATCGGCGCCGTCCTGCTCGACAAACGGGATCCGTCGAAGGTGCTGGCACGCTCCCGCGAGCCCCTGGTCCGGCCGGAGCCGTCCGAGCGCGAGGGCTACGTTCCCAACGTCGTCTACACCTGCGGTGCGATGCGCCACCGGGACCAGATCGTCCTGCCCTATGCGGTCTCCGATACCTACTGCAATTTCGCGACGATCAGGATCGAGGCGCTGCTGCAGGCCCTGAGCCCGGTCACCGCCGACGAAACGCTTGATCTGCGGCAGGGCGCCTTCCCTGAGAAAGAGCACGAACATGACCCAAGATAAGCCCACGACCCACCGCTCGATCGCGCCGGGAGACGTGGTCCGGCTGTCCTTCGGCTTCGCCGATCAGTCCGGTGCCGGTGACTACGAGATCGTGCGGATCATGCCGACGCGGGCGAGCGGCGAGCGCGAATACCGCGTTCGCGGCGCCGACGGCCATGAGCGGGCGATCGGCCATGACCAGATTGTTTCGGACGGCCCCCGATCGGCGCGCAGCCCCGTCGGGTGACGCTCGCTGCGAGGCCGGCCTCCCGCCCCAAACCCATCCACTTCGGAGAAGACACTTGGCTGAGAACTCGAAATCCCGCGTGACCGCAGATGCCGCGTTCCTGAGAACGCAAACCCAATCAATGTCGCGTAATCGCGTGCTGTCCGAAACGGAGACCATCAATCAGACGCGCGACGCCAACACCGCGCGCTTGAGAGAATTGCGGCTGCAGAAGGAGGCGGCCGACCGAGCCGCTGCAGCATCGGCGCTACCACTGCCCAAGCGTAAACAGCCGGCTTGACAGGCCCTGTCACCGTTTCCGGGTTACTCCGCGATAAGACCTCTGCCCCGACTGGTTGAAACCCGCCCCTTGAGCTCTCGGATCGGGGGCCGACGAACGGAGATCGCTTGGACATCGACGTGACGCGAAAGCCCGACGGAACGGCCTGGCTGCTGACCGACCTGCTCGGTCGAGCGATGGGATATGTCGAGGACAGGGCGGAGGGCGAATTCATGATCTACCCTGCGGGCCAGGCGATCGCGACTATGCAAGCGATGCGGCGAGGCCCATTCGGGTCGCTCGATGCCGCGCTGGCCGAGATCGAGCGCTTTACCCGGGGAACCTGCCGGCGCGTTACCGACGATGCGCGGCCCGATTCCGATGGCTGAGCAAGGCCGTCCAGCGGTGCGCAGACGCTGGCTAGGCCGAAACGGGCTTGGATCGCTTCGCAAGCCTTTTGATCGGGGTATCGGCCGGCAGCTCGATCAGCTTGGCCTTGCGCGACGCCTTGGCCTGGTCGGAGATCGGCAATTCCGACAGCGCCTCATCGATATGCCGGCCTGCCAACGAACGCGCAGCTCGCTGCTGGCGCTTCCTGACGACATTGCGCGGGGCATCCACCGGGAGCGACAGCTCCATGTCGTGGTCGCCGACCGGCGGGCTCCCTGTCTGGGGGGCCGGATCGGGACGGATCGATGGAACCTTGCGGAGATTGGTCATGAAGAGCGAACTGTCGCTGCAAGGCTTTTGTTCCGGTTTGCAGCGAGCCGGCCCGAAAACGAAGTCGTCATGTCCCGACCGCGCGCGGTGAGGCGATGACGCCCGCACCATGGTGGCAGAGCGGCGTGATCTACCAGATCTATCCGCGCTCGTTCCAGGGCAGCAACGGCGATGGGATCGGCGACCTCCCGGGTATCACGCGGCGGCTGGGCCATCTCGCCGAACTCGGCGTCGATGCGATCTGGATTTCACCGATCTATCCCTCGCCGATGGCCGATTTCGGCTACGACGTCTCCGATTACTGCAACGTCGATCCTCGCTTCGGCACTCTCGCCGATTTTGACGACCTGCTCGCGCAGGCCCATGCGCTCGGGCTCAAGGTCCTGCTCGATTTCGTGCCGAATCATACCTCCGACCGGCATCCCTGGTTTGCCGAGAGCCGATCCTCGCGCAGCAATCCGAAACGGGACTGGTATCTCTGGCGCGACTCTGCCCCAGGAGGCGGGCCACCCAACAACTGGATCAGCGATTTCGGCGGCCCTGCCTGGGAATGGGACGAGGCCAGCGGCCAGTACTACTACCACGCCTTCCTGAAGCAGCAGCCGGACCTCAACTGGCGCAATCCCGCGGTGAGGGCGGCAATGCACGACGTGCTGCGCTTCTGGTTCGACCGCGGCGTCGACGGCTTCCGCATCGATGTGCTCTGGCACCTGATCAAGGCGGCCGACTTCCCCGACAATCCGCCGAACCCGGCCTATAGCCCTGCGCTCGACGAGAGAGGCCGGTTGATCCAGCTGCATTCGACCGACCAGCCCGAGATCCATGGCATCGCAGCCGGCATGCGTGCCCTTGCGGACGAATACCAAACCGCGGGACGGGGCGAGCGCCTGCTGATCGGCGAGATCTATCTGCCGGCCGACCGGCTCATGCGCTATTACGGCGAGGATCGGCCCGGCGTGCACCTGCCCTTCAATTTCCAGCTGATCGAGGCGCCCTGGCAGGCACGCTCGCTTGCCGCGCTCATCGCCGCTTACGAGGCGGCGCTGCCGCCCGGCGCCTGGCCGAACTGGGTGCTCGGCAATCATGACCGCCCGCGCGTCGCGACCAGATTGGGGGAAAGCCAGGCCAGGATAGCAGCGATGCTGTTGCTGACCCTGCGCGGCACGCCCACCCTCTACTATGGCGACGAACTCGGCCTGAGCGATGTGCCGATCCCACCCGATCAGGTCCAGGATCCACGCGAGTTGCGCCAGCCGGGCAAGGGCCTTGGGCGCGATCCGGTCCGCACGCCGATGCCGTGGGACGACAGCGCGCATTCCGGCTTCAGCACCGCTGCGCCCTGGCTGCCGCTCAACGCCGACTGGCCAGCCCGGAACGTGGAGCGCCAATCGGCCGATCCGGCCTCGATGCTGGCGCTGCATCGCTGGCTGCTCGCGGCCCGGCGCGCCCATCCTGCCCTGGCCATCGGCGATTTCGCGCTGCTGGATGCCGAGGACGACATACTCGCCTATGAGCGCCGATACGGTACGGAGCGCCTGATCGTGGCGCTCAATCTCGGGGCGCGACCGCAACGCCTGGCCTTGCCGGAATGGGCGCACGATTACTGCCCCGTCCTCTCCACGCTCGCCGACATAACGCCGGTCCAGGACGGCGCATTGCTGCTGCGACCCGATGAGGGCGTGATCCTGACGCTCGCCGACTGACCACAGGGAGGGACGAGCGGATGCGCATCGCCATGCTGGCGCCGATCTCCTGGCGCACCCCGCCACACCATTACGGCCCCTGGGAGCTGGTGACGAGCCTGCTGACCGAGGCGCTGGTGGCGCACGGCGTCGACGTCACCCTGTTCGCCACCCGGGACAGCCATACGGCCGGCACCTTGGCCGGCATCTGCCCGGCGCCTTATTCCGAGGATCCGGCGATCGACGCCAAGGTCTGGGAGCTGCTGCACGTCGCCCATGTCTTCGAGCGCGCCGGCGAGTTCGACCTGATCCACAACCAGGCCGATTTCGTACCGCTCGCCTTCTCGCGCCTGGTCGGCACGCCGGTGGTGACGACGATCCACGGCTTCTCCTCGGAGCGCATCCTGCCGGCCTTCAAGGCTTATGAGGACCGGGTCCACTATGTCGCGATCAGCGCCGCCGACCGGCACGCCGATCTGCGCTATGCGGCGACGATCCACCACGGCATCCGGATCGAGGATTTTCCCTTCGATCCGGTTGGAAGCGACGACCTGCTCTTCTTCGGGCGCATTCACCCCGACAAGGGCGCGGCCGAGGCGATCGCCGCGACGCGCGCAGCCGGCCGGCGGCTGGTCATGGCCGGCATCGTCCAGGACCGCGGCTACTACGACGCGCAGGTCGCCCCTGCGCTCGCCAGCGAGAATGTGGCCTATCTCGGTCCCGTCGGCGGCAGCGCCCGCACGCATGCGCTCGGCTCGGCGAAGGCGTTGTTGCACCTGATCAACTTCGAGGAGCCGTTCGGATTGTCGGTCATCGAGGCGCTGGCCTGCGGCACGCCCGTCATCGCCTCCCGGCGCGGCTCGATGCCTGAGCTGATCGAGCACGGCGTGACCGGATTCTTGGTCGACAGCGTCGAGGAGGCCGTGGCTGCGATCGCGCGTCTCTCCGAGATCGACCGCACCGCCTGCCGTGCAGCGGTCGCAGCGCGCTTCACCGTCGACCAAATGGCCGATCGTTATCTCGAGCTGTATCGGTCCATCCTCGGATGAACCACATGCACTCCCGGCGGACGGAAGGCACGCGGGTCCCAAGGGATGGCCGCGAAGAAACAACGTGCGCTTTCCTCAGCCTTGGCCTAGGCTGCAACCCTGCTTCGACATGACTTGCCTGGGCTCGCTCCCAGGTAGCCGCGGCAGCTGCTAGCCGGCCGCGCTGCACCGAGCACTTGCTCGCCTCTCCCGAGTGACATCCGCGCCTGCAATCTCGCATGCGCATTTCAATGGGCGGCTGCCTGCGAGGCGCCCAGCTCCGGCCGGTACGACCCGAGAGATCGCGCCCCGTGATCTCCGAACGAGGACGAGAACGGCATGTCTAAAGGCGAACGACGCGGAAACCGAGAGGCCAAGAAGCCGAAGCAGGACAAGCCAAAGCTTGCAGCTCCCGCCCCCAACAGTCTTGCCGCTGTGGTCGGGAAGGCCGCAGCGCCAAAGAGGAAATAGCGTTCAGAGCTGTTGGGCGACGGTCCCCTGGGACCGAGTTCATGCGAGCGTCAGCCAACCACAGGATAGTAATGATCCGTTTCAGGGCGATCGAGCCGAAGCCGGCTGCGAACACCAACAAGCCGACAAAAACTCCGACAGCACCGCCGGCTGAACCCACGCCGGCTGCCGGAAAGGTCGCGCCGCGGCAGCCGGAAGCCCCCGGAAAGCGCGGGAGCCAGCCGTCCGGGGAGAAGCTCGAGCGCGATTAGAAGTCGGCGGCAGTCAAGCGATGGTAGCTCTGGCGCTTGCGGGAATAGGCTGCCCCGGCAGCCTTCCGGATGGCAGCAAGATGCGCATCATATGTTCGCAGCATCGATGCTTCGCCCGGGCCCGCCGAAGCGTCGATGCTGCGCAACGCTGCGAGCTCGACCTCGAATGCGATCTCCAAGGCGGAATCGGAGCCCCAGAAGCACACGCAGCCCCGTGCGGTGTCATATCGTCGGATTGGATTGGGGAAGTGGAGGCTCATCGGATCATCCTCCCGGGTTGACTAGGGTCAGGCATATGCCGGTGTGCTGCGGGCAATCCTCGCGCGACGCCGAGAAGGTGCTTCGCGCGGCAAGGCGCAGACTGGTCGCAGTGCCGCGCGACGAACGAACTCTCTCAGGTTTTCGGAACGCCGAGGGCTACCGCGCAGGCCTTGGCCACGTCAGAATCGGGCGAGGAGCTCCCCGGCATCGTCGCCCATCCACCTTTCGCGATGAAATCACCCTGTTGCCATGAGCTGATCTTCTTGAATTCGGCGAGTTGCTCGGTCGCATTGGTCTGCTGCTGGAACTTCGCCACGCAGATCGGCGAGAGAGCCGCCACAAGAGCGGTGCTCGAACGCGTCCTGGCTTCTCGCTCCGCCGTGCTCTGCGTCACCCACCCGCCCCAGGTGAAACCGATGATCGCAAGGGCAATAGCCCCGCCGACGGCGCCCCAGGCGGCCGGCTTCAGTTCTGCTGGAATCTTCATGATGTCGGACTTTCCGAACCGGAAGAAAATCTCCCGTGAAACATCTTATCACAGTTTAGGTTCGGCTGATTATCTTTTAATACAACCGTTTTAATTTCCTGCTGACATTCGCAATTAAGGACGGACGAGTCGTATTCCGGTTTTTGCTTTGTCGCCAGATACTCCAGAGAACTCACGAAGGGCTCGCCGGATATCGCTCGGCGGGCCCCTTCCGTGGCTATCGTCATATCCTTGGCAGGTGCGCTTGCTATCCACACCGTTCCGTGACGGCTACAAGCGACATGGCGCGACCGCGAAAGGGCATGAATTGAACCCACCGACACAAGGGCGCTTCCACTTCAATCGCGCCGAGCTTTGGGCCGATGGCCTGATCCATGTGCTGGGCATCGGCGCGGTCGCGTATCTGATCGCGCGCGTCGTCGCAGCGGCCCCGGTGCCCGCGGTGATCCCGGTTGCGATCTATGGTTCCGCGCTGATGGCAGTCCTGATCATCTCTGCTGTCTACAACATGTGGCCGGTGTCCCCGAGGAAGTGGCTGATCCGGCGCTTCGACCATTCGGCGATCTACGTTTTGATCGCGGGAACATATACGCCTTTCCTGGTAAGGATGGGCGAAAGCGTCGTGTCGCACGTCCTTCTCGCCGTCGTCTGGATCGCATCTGCCGTCGGGGTTCTACTCAAGGTCGCCCTGCCCGGCCGGTACGACCGGCTGTCGATCGCGCTCCATCTCCTGATCGGCTGGAGCGGCGTCTTCGCCTGGGAGAGCATCGCGCAGCTTCCGAGCATCGCCTTGTGGCTGATCGTGACGGGCGGTCTTCTGTACACGCTGGGCGTGGTCTTTCACGTCTGGCAGACCCTTCCGTTCCAGAACGCCATCTGGCACGCCTTCGTGCTTGTCGCTTCCGGCTGCTTCTATGGTGCCGTCTTTCAGGCCTATGCGATCGCACCATCGAGCTGACCGCGCTCACGGCGTTCTAGGCAGAGGCGTCTAGCGACATGGTGTTTACAGGCTTTGCATCGGGAGGCACGCTGCCAACAGAGCAGCCGTTTCCGGGGTACCATATTCCTCTACGGTATGCCTGTGAGACCAGGACCACAGAAGCTCCGATTTTTGATTTAATCTCAATGCGATGTGCTACTGTTAGGCTCAGCTCCTCAGGCTGACAGCAAGCAGGAGCTGAAATGGCGCATCACTATGATGTCGGCGACCAGGTCAGCCTGGCTTTCGGCTTTCACGACCAGAATGCCGTCGGGCTCTATAAGATCACGCGCCGCTTGCCCTCTCTGGTTGACGGCGAGCCCCAGTATCGCGTGAGGGGACTCGACGACCGGGAACGGGTCATCGATGAAGCGCAGATTAATGGTTCACCGAGACAACACAACGCAGATCGATCCGCTCGGCCACGTCGTCAAGACAACCCGATAACCGAGATGTTCAATTGCCTGGGCATAGAAAAGAAATAGACACGCAAATTTCTTCAAGGGCGCGCGCTCATTCAGGCCGATGCAGAAGCTCCTCTTTCCATCACGCTGTTACTGATCCCGTCTGAATCCCCGGAAATGCTGCCCATGGAAGGGCTCGCGATAATGCCGGCGCCATCTCCGCAGCGGATTGCACTTTTCGGCGATCAGCCAATCATGCTTGCTGGCCTTAACGCACTTGTCGGCGCAGTGCCCGGCGCGACCATCATCGGCGTGCCATTGACGATGTTCGACGCGGTCGAATTCACTCGTTCGCAGAGCCCCGAAGTAGCGATCATCTGCATCGGTACGTTGACACCGGCCAACCTCGCGTTCCTAGGGCGCATCTTGGGCATATCACCGCTCATTCTGATCTTGCTCGTGTGCGACGATCGCGATTCGAGATCGATCAAGGCGGCATTCAGCTTGGGCATCGCTGGCTATCTGCTGAATGGCGCTTCGAGCGACCGTCTGCTGCAAGCGCTGGCGGCTGTTCGATGCGGCGGGCTATACTTGGACGGGAGCCTGGAAGCCTCACTGCCCATGAGAACCTTGTTGCGCCGACCAAGCGGCGCTGGTGACGATCTGAGCGAACGCGAAATGCAGGTTCTCCGGCTCGTCGTCTCGAGCAATTCGAACAAGAGTATCGCACGTCAGACCGGCCTGAGCATTAGGTCGGTCGAAACCTATCGCTTCCGCGCCTGCAAAAAACTGGGCCTGTCTTCACGAGGAGACATCATGCGCTATGGCTCCGATCGTGGATGGACTCCATTTGATTGAAGTCCTGATTGCCCTGGTCGCTCCGGGCGAGATGGTTGTATTCAGGCAACTCATTTTATTGTGCATTGCAACATTATCGACGCGAGGCAGTTGGGCTCTCGTCAGCGCTATCTCGGCACGCCCCGCAAAGGACAGCCGCGATGCGCAGCCTCTCCGATACGATCGCCCGCCTGAAAGCAGCCAAGGGCAAGTTTCCGTTGGCTGGCGCGGCGGCTCAGCCGTCCCGACTATCACCGCTTGGTGACTTCGGCGCCAATCCGGGCGCGCTTCAAGGCTACTGCTATGTGCCGCAACGGCTGCCAGCGGATGCGCCGCCCGTCGTCGTGCTCCATAGTTGTACGCAGACAGCCGCCGGCTACGACAATATCGAACACCGCTGCCGCCCATCTCAAACATGCGGAGAAATGCCCCGCATGATCACCCGTTCCTACGGCGACTATGAAGCCCCTTCAGAATCCGGATCGTCAGGCAGCGGCGCGAACGGGTCGATCTCCGGAAACAGCTTCTTCTCTCGCAGCCAGTCGCCGAACCTCGCCGGGTTCACGGCACACTCAATGGAAGCAAGGCGCTTGCGAGCCCACTCTATCCAAGCGCTAAGGTCACGAGCTTTGGCCTGAAGTTAGACAATCTCCGCAATCAGGGCGTCTCGTTCATCCTCACGTTTGCGGCGCTGCTCGGCCATCGTCGATGTGAAGATCGCCTGCTTCGCCGGCCGACCGGCTGCCTTATCGCGCCAGAACGCGGCCTTCGGCAAGGGCACGCGATGACTCTCGCAGATCTGCCGAATCTCCCATTCTGAAATGCCAAGGTGCGCGGCAAACTGCGGCATCTCGTGCGACCAGATCAGGTTATAGAGCTGGCGACGGGTCAGATGGGACGGCATGTCGACACCGAATGACAGCAGGCGAATCGCTGTCAGGGGGCCGCTTCAATCGGGTTTTCGCGATACCACAGATCCGGAGAAGCTCACGAGTTCGCTGAGATGTCTGCCGAAGTCCTGCTCTTCTCGATAATTTCGCTAATCTCACGAAGTTTGACGTACTTTCGAGAGTTGAAGAGCGTGTAGGTCGGAATTTGTCCCGCCTTGGCTGCCCGGTAAAATTTGAAGAGGGGCAGTCCGAGCGCCTCGGATGCCTGCTTCAGGGTAATCAGCTTCTCGCTTTCTTGGAGTTACACGAAGCGTTTCCTTCAAGAGTATTGACCTCTCTAAGAACGGAAACATGCGGGCCGCCTCGCCACAATTAGATGGAAAATCAGGTCAGATCGGCAGGGTTACACGGCGGTTGCAGTTTAAGCGGTTCGCGGGCCTTCGAGATTGGCGAGCCCTACAAGTTTGGCATGCTCGTTCAATTTGAACCCAGGCGCAGTAGTGCCGTCAGAGGCGCCAACGTTGAATGCGCTCAAGATATTGGAACTCAAGGGTAAATCGTTTGCCAAGGTTGGGGTCGAGGGTTCGAATCCCTTCGCCCGCTCCAGACATTTCTCAGAACTTGAGAGGCACGTAAGCGTCGGGTTTCCCGGCGCTTTTTGCTGTTCTGGCCTGGGCGCTTCGGGGTGAAGTCCGAACGGCTCCGTAAGCCCGTGGTTACACTGCGGTTACAAGGATGATGACGACGCCGTCGGCGGCGGAAACGGCGTTCATGTCGCTTGCCCGCTCAGCGCAGGGTGGGGTCGAGCCTGTCGCGCAGCCAGTCGCCGACGAGGCTGACGGCAAGCGTCGTCAGCACGATCGTGCAGGCCGGCGCCAGCATGATCCACGGCGCCCGGGTCAGATATTCGCGGCCATAGCCGACCATGTTGCCGAGGCTCGTCATCGGCGGCTGCACGCCGAGGCCAAGGAAGGACAGACCGCTTTCGAGCAGGATCACTTCCGGGAAGGTCAGCGTCATCGAGACGATCAGCGTCGAGGCGATGTTGGGCAAGATGTGCTTGAGATAGACGCGCGCCGGCGCGGCGCCGATCTGGCGCACCGCCCCGGCATAGCCCTGCGCCCCGGCGGATATGGCAAGGCCGCGTGCGATGCGGGCATAGCGCTCCCAGCCATAGAGCCCCATCAGGCCGATGAAGAGCGGCAGTGCGTTGCCGAAGAAGGCGAGCACCGACAGCGCCAGGATGAGGAAGGGCATTGCCGCCTGGAAATCCGCCAGCATCAGCACGAACTGTTCGACGAGCCCGCGGAAATGCGCGGCGAGAAAGCCCATCAAGGTTCCCAGCACGGCCGAGATGATGGTCGCGCCGAAGGCCACCAGCAGCGAGATCCGTACCGAGATGATCAGGCGCGAGAGCACGTCGCGACCGAGTTCGTCGGTGCCGAGCCAATGCAGCGGGTGGAACGGTAGCGCCAGCCTGTTGCGCAGGTCGTAGGCGGTGAACCGGTAGGGCGTGAGCCAGTCGGCGAAGAGTGCGACGATGATGATGAAGGCGATCCAGACCAGCCCGCACCAGACGAGAAACGGAATCCGCTGCTTCGGTTTCGGCTTGGCCGTGTCGGTCGCGGGCAAGGCGGTCACGGTGACATCGGCCATCTTCAGTGCCCTCCGGCCTTGGCGCTGCTGCGCAGCCGTGGATCGAGTACGCCGTAGAGCAGATCGACGATGAGATTGGCGCTGACCATGGTCATCGCGACCAGCAGCAGGATGCATTGCACGACGGCGAGATCGCGATTGGCCACGGCGACGACGAGCAGCCGCCCGACGCCGGGCCAGGAGAACACGCTCTCGACCACGACCGCGCCGGCGATCAGGCTACCGACCATGAAGCCGACGACGGTGACCGTCGGCACGGCGGCGTTCGGCAGGGCATGGCCGCGCACGACGCGGGGCCAGGGCACGCCCTTGGCGCTGGCGGTGCGGATATAGGACTGGCCGAGCACTTCAAGCATGGCGCTGCGCGTGAAGCGCGCCAATACGGCGGCACCGCCGATGCCGAGCGTCAGCACCGGCAGGATGGCATGGCGCCAGCTCTCCTGCCCGCCCGAGGGCAGCCAGCCGAGCTGGACCGAGAAGACCAGCACCAGGACGAGGCCGAGCACGAAGCTGGGGACGGTGAAGCCCGCGACCGCCGTCACCATCACGATCCGGTCCATCAGGCTGTCGCGGTGAAGCGCGGCGTAGATGCCGGCGGGGATGCCGATGCCGAGCTTGAGCGCCAGTGCCGGCAGCGTCAGCGCCAGCGTGGCGGGGATGCGCTCGAGCACCAGCTGCATCGCCGGGCGCCCATCGCGCATTGACTGGCCAAGCTCGCCCTGACCGATCGCGGAGAAATAGCGCAGATATTGCAGCCAGATCGGATCATCGAGGCCCCAGGCCTTGCGGAAGGCGGCGATGGCTTCAGGCGGCGCATCGACGCTCATGATGATCAGCGCTGGATCACCCGACATCCTGAGCACGATGAAGGCGAAGGTGACGACGAGCGCGACCGTCAGCGCCGCACGGCACAGCCGGATGAAGAAGAAGCGCAGCATCAGCTTGCGGCTTTCAGGAAATTGGCCTGGTCATGGGCGACATGGCAGGCGGTCAGGCGCCCGTCCGGCAGCGGCAGCAGGCGGGGGCTCTCGACCTTGCAGCGCTCGCGAGCCGCATGGCAGCGCGGATGGAAGGCACAGCCTGAGGGCCGAGCCGCCGGGTTGGGCGGATCCCCCTGCAGCACGATGCGCGGGCGGGCGCGGCGGCCGGGCACCGGCGAGGCCGAGACCAGCGCTTCGGTATAGGGGTGCGCCGGGCTGGCGAGCAGGAGATCGGCATCGCCTTCCTCGACGATGCGCCCGAGATACATCACCGCGACGCGATGGCTGACCTGGCGGATCACTTTCAGGTCGTGGCTGATGAACAGCAGGCCGAGGCCGAGCTCCTGCTGCAGGTCGACCAGCAGGTTGACGACTTGCGCCTGGATCGAGACGTCGAGCGCCGAGACCGGCTCGTCGCAGACCAGCAGGTCCGGCTTGGTCGCGAGCGCCCGGGCGATCACCGCGCGCTGGCGCTGTCCGCCCGACAGCTCATGCGGATAACGGCGACCCTGATCGGCGCGCAGGCCGACTGCCTGGAGCAAGGCGAGCGCCATGGCGTCGCGCTCCCCGGCCTCGCCGATGCCATGCACGTCATAGGGCTCGCGTACCTGCTCCAGGATGGACAGGCGCCGGTCGAGCGCGCCCAGCGGATCCTGGTAGATCATCTGCATGCGGGCGCGCATCCGGCGCCAGGCCAGCGTGCCGGCTGGTGGGATCGGCGCGCCCTTGAACAGGACATCGCCGTCGTCGGGCGGCTCCAGCCCGAGCGCGAGCCGACCGGTCGTCGACTTGCCCGAGCCGGATTCGCCGACAAGGCCGAGCGTCCGACCACGCTCCACCGTCAGCGAAACACCGTCGACGGCACGGACATCGACCGAGCGGCCGAACAGGCCCTGTCGCATGGCATAACGACGGGCAACGCCGCGCGCCTGAAGCAAGGGAGCGCTGCTCATGCGTAGACGGGCTCCGGCTGACGCCGCGGCTGCACCAGAGGCGGCGTCATGGTGCAGGCGGCCCGCCGGTCCGCTGCTTTCGGGTCCAGCGACGGTACGCGCATGTCGCAGACGTCGATCCGGCGCGGACAGCGAGGCGCGAAGGAGCAGCCCGGCGGCAGGTTCCAGGGCTCAGGCACATTGCCCTCGACGGGGACGAGCCGCCGGCGCACACCTTCGAGCGGCGGCAGGGCCGCAAGCAGACCCTGCGTATAGGGGTGCAGTGGCTGCTCGAAGAGCGCCTCGGAAGCCGCCGTCTCGATGATGCGGCCGGCATACATCACGCAGACGCGGTCGCAGGTCTCGGAGATCACGCCGAGATCGTGGCTGATCAGGACCAGGGCCATGTTGGTCTCCCGCCTGATCCTGGTCAGCAATTCGAGGATCTGCGCCTGGATCGTCGCATCGAGCGCCGTCGTCGGCTCGTCGGCGACCAGGATGTCGGGCTTGCCGGCCAACGCCATGGCGATCATCACGCGCTGGTTCTGGCCACCGGACAATTCGTGCGGGAAGGCGTCGAGCCGGCGCGCTGCGTCAGGGATGCCGACGAGATCGAACAGGCGCTTCGCCTCGGCGCGGATCGCCTTGCCGGAGAGCCCACCATGCAGCGCCAGCGCCTCGCCGACCTGCCTGCCGAGCTTGATCACCGGGTTCAGCGCGCTGGCCGGATCCTGGAAGATCATGGCGATGCGCCCGCCACGCACGCTGTCGAGGGTGGCCGGCGCCGCGCCGATCAGCTCGTGCCGATCGAGCATGACGCTGCCGGTGATCGTCGCCTTCTTCGGCAGGAGGCCGAGGGCCGCGAGCCAGGTCACGGACTTACCGCAGCCGGACTCGCCGACGAGGCCGACGGCCTCGCCGCGATGAACGCTGAGGTCGATGCCGTGCAGCACCTTGACGCCGTCGAACGAGACCGTGAGGTCGCGGATGGCGACGAGCGGGCTTGTCTCACGGCTGGTCGGACCGATCATGACGACCTCCTCGAACATCCAAAAAGAAAACGGCGCGACCCGTGAGGTCGCGCCGTCGATGATGCCGGCTTCAGCTGCGTCCGCCCCAGTTCTCGGCGCGGAAGTCCATGGCGAAGGCGGGCGAGGCCTTCCAGGCGAGCGCTTTCGGCTTGGCCGTGAAGGTCGCGTTCTGGTGCAGCACCGTGTAGGCCGGGTCCTCGCGCTCGGCGATTTCCAGCATACGGCGGAAGGCGGCCTTGCGGCGGGCACGGTCCGTCGAGCTTTCCAGTTCGACGGCGAGCGTATTCAGCTCCGCATTGGTCCATTCGCCGACCTGCTGCTGCTGGCCGTTGGGGCCGTGCTGGCTGACCAGGGAGGAAACCGGATCGTTGAAGGGCGCCGAGTTCGACCAGTCACGCACCGCTCGCGTCGGGGTCCGCTCAAGGATCTGCTGCCAGTTTTCCTTGACCTGGATCTCGACGTTGAGCCCGGCTTCCTTCCACATCTCGACCAGGATCTGCGCGGTGGCGGTCTGGTTGGTGTAGTAGTTGTTGAGTAGCCGGTAGGGGATCGGGTCGCCCTTGTAGCCCGACTGCTTGACCAGATCCTTGGCGACCTTGAGGTCGAAGGCCGGTACTGACCAGTCGGCGATGAACATGTCACCGTAATAAGGCCACTGCAGCCCCTTCGGTATCGAGGTCCGGCCGGCCCAGAGCGAGTCGACAATCGCCTGCCGATCGATCGAATGCGTCATCGCGCGGCGCACCAGCGGATTGGCGAGCTGTGGGTGGTTCTTGTCGAACACCGTCAGGCGGTGGTTCAGGATCGTGCCGCCCTGGACCTCGAAGGCGGGGCTCTTTTCGATCTGGGCGATCTGGTCCGGCGGGATGTCGCAGGCGAACTGATACTGGCCCGACAACAACCCGTTGATGCGCGAGGCCGTCTCCGGCACCTCGACGAAGCGGATCGACTTCAGAGGCGGACGGCCACCCCAATACTCGTCATGGGCCTCGAGCAGCAGCGACACGTCGGGGCGGTATTCCGCGACGCGATAGGGACCGGTCGTGACGGGCTTCGAAGCCCAGTCGCTGTAGGTCTTGGCCTCCTCGAAGGCGCGACGGTTCATGATCTCGCTACCGAAACGCGAGATGCGGCCTTCCAGCGTGACGTCAGACGTGCCGTTGACGAAGCGCACGGTGTATTTATCGACGACTTCGACGCCGAGCAGGGCCGGCCAGGCGCGGCGCGCCACGGCCGGAACTTCCGCAGGCAGTTCCTTTGAGGCACGACCACCGCCGACCGTGAAATCAGCCGAGATCGTCTTACCGGCGCTCGGCTTGGTGTCGCCGAACATGCGCTCCTTGCCGAAGGAAAAGGCGACGTCCTCGGCGGTCAGCTCATCGCCGTTGTGGAACTTCACGCCCCGGCGCAGCTTGAGTTCGACGGTTTTGTCGTCGATGCGCTTCCATTCGGTCGCGAGGCCAGGCACCGGCTCGAGATTGCCGGTCCAGTTCTTGCCGATCAGGCCTTCCCAGATCGAAGAGAAGAAGATGCGCTCGCCGACATTGGACTGTTCGCGCAGCACGTCGAGCAGGTTGGAGTTGGCGATCTTCTGAACCGCGATGGTGATCGAGGGCCGGTTGTCGGCCTGCGCGATGGCGAAGCGCGAGGGCAGGATGAGGGCAGAGCCGCCGAGCGCTATTGCGCTGCGACGCGTGAGGGAGCCGACCATGACTGGTCTCCTGTTTCGGTTGCGTTGGGATTGCGCTCCTCGAGCCCGCGCGGGCTGGAGCGGAAATGGGTCAGCGTCCGGTCGGCATGGGTCAGCCGCCAGGACAGCGCCTTCTGGGCGTAGTCACGCACCAGCGGCGCATAGGCAGGGTCTTCCGCCAGATTGACGAACTGATTGGGATCGCTGCGCAGGTCGAAGAACAGCGGCGGCAGGGCAGCGAAATGGACGTATTTGTAATTCTCATCCTGCACGACGCAGAGGCTGGATTCATCCATGCCGAGCCCGAGCACCTTTTCCGGCTCGGAATAATGCACGTCGCGGAAGTCGTATTCGTAGTGCAGCTCGGTCCGCCAATCCGCCGGGCGGACGCCTTGCGTGAACGGCATCACCGAGTGCCCGTCGCAGGCGCGCGGCGCCTCGCCGCCGAGCCAGTCGAGGATCGTCGGCATCACGTCGACGCTCTCGGTGAAGGCCTCCTCGATCGCGCCGCGCCGGCCTGCGGCACCTTGCGGATCCTTGACGACGAGCGGAATGCGGAAGCTCTCGTCGTGGAAGCCGATCTTGCCGAGCAAATGATGGTCGCCGAGCTGCTCGCCATGGTCGCTGGTGAAGACGACCAGCGTATCGTCCCACTGCCCGGTCTCGTCGAGATAGGCGAAGACCTGGCCGAGGCAGTCGTCGATCTCGCTGATCAGCCCGCAATAGGTCGCGCGCATCTGGCGGATCTCCGCCTCGTCAAGCGTCGCGCCAGAGCCTTCCGCACCGTGGAAGAACGAGCCGCGCTTGATCGCGTCGACATAGTATTTGACCAGCGGATGCTGGGTGCCCTCGACCTCTGGCGATTCAGCCCGGATCGGCGCCGGCATGTCCTGCGGCCGATACATCTCGTGATAGGGCGCCGGCGCGACGAAGGGCGGATGCGGCCGGTAATAGCCGAGATGCAGGAAGAAGGGCTTGCCGGCGCGGCCCTTGAGATAGGTCAGCGCGCGCTCGGTGAAGAAGGACGAGTCGGACAGTTCCTTGGGGATGCGCGCCGGCCGCTCCGTGGCCCCAGGCACGGCATCCTCGCCCTCGGGCAGCCAGATGTCCTCGCGGTTGGGCGGCAGCTCGAAGCCGTTCTGGGCGACCCAGCCGAAATAGCCGTCCATGTTCGGCTCGAAGGCACCGACCGACCGAAACCCGTCCATCAGGTCGCCGAGCACGAGGAAGCGCGGATCCTGCTTCGCCGTCGAGCGCGGATCGGGCGTCGTCGTGGTGTAGCCGATCAGCGCCGGATCATAGCCGATGGCGCGTAGCGCCTTGCCGAGGTTGAAATGCCGCTGGTCGAGCGGGACGGTGTTCTGAACCGCGCGATGGTTCATCAGGTAGAGGCCGGTCAGCAGGCTGGCGCGGGCCGGGCCGCAGGGCACGCAGGCGGTGACGTGGTTGGCGAAGGTGACCCCTTCCGCGCAGAGCCTGTCGAGGTTCGGCGTCTTCAGGAAAGGTTCCTGGCCGCGAGCGCGCAACAGATGCGGGACGAAATCGGCGCGCCACTGGTCGACGACGATCAGAAGAACGTTTTTACGAGTCATGCTTGGCCTCTTGAAGTCGGGCCCAGCTATCCGCCGCGGATGACGTCTGCATGACCCGCGCGGCAGGAGAGCCGCTTCGGGAAATCTTGGCTGGTCAGATAAGCGGAGTTTCTACCTGAGCGTGATCCTCCGTTGCCGATGCCGCGAGTCCTCGTTCGAGCGCAGCGCCGACCTGCAGGACCGTCGCCTCGTCGAAGGGCGCCCCGACGATCTGGATACCCAGCGGCAAGCCGTTGCCGGCGTGGCCGCAAGGCAGCGTCAGGGCAGGCTGGCCGGTGAGGCTGAACGGCATGGTGAGGAAGGGCCGCCCGAAGAACGGGAAGGTCTCCGTCGCCTCGTCGAAACGCTCTGCCGGCCCATACTGATTGGCCGTCACCAGCACATCGCAGGTGCCCATCATCTCCGCCATCTCGGCGATGAGCCTGCGCCGCAGCCGCTGCGCCCGGACATAGTCCGCCGCCGAGATAAAGCCACCGAGCCGCATCCGGTCGCGGGTGAAGGCGCCGTAGTCCTGTGGGCGCCGCGCCAGCATTTCAGCGTGAACGGCATAGCCCTCGCTCAACAGGATGATCCTGCCGCAGGCATTCATCACCGCGAGATCGGGTAGAGCGAGCTCGACGATCCTGGCCCCCTGCTCCTGGAGAGCAGCAAGCGCGGCCTCGACCGCCGCAACCATCTCGCCGCAGGCTTCCGACTGGTACCAGCTTCGGTCGATGCCGATGCGCAGGCCGGCGATCGGGCGACCAAGGGCAGCGGAGAAATCCGGTACGGAACGGTCGGTTGAACCCGGGTCGTCGGGATCGTGGCCGGCGATCGCCTGCAGCAGCGCAGCGCAATCGGCGACGCTGCGCGCCATCGGCCCGACATGGTCGAGCGAGAAGCTGAGTGGGTAGACGCCACGCCGGCTGACCCGCCCATAGCTCGGCTTCAGTCCCACGACGCCGCAATGGCCCGCCGGCATGCGGATCGAGCCACTGGTATCGGTCCCGAGCGAACCGGCGCAGAGCCCCGCCGCGAGCGCCGCGCCCGAACCGCTCGACGAGCCGCCTGTGACATGGTCGAGCGCGAGCGGGTTTCGCGCCGGCGGGAACGGCAAGTCGTGCGAGGGCCCGCCAAAGGCGAATTCATGTGTCGCGAGCTTGCCGAGCAGGATGGCGCCGGCCTCGCGCAGCCGCCGATAGCTGGCCGCATCCTCGCCCGGCACATTGTCGAGCAGCAGGCGCGAATGGCAGGTGGTGCGGATGCCGGCGGTCGCGATAACGTCCTTGAGCGCGATCGGAATGCCATGCAACGGCCCGAGGAAACGGCCCGTTGCGGCGGCGCGATCGGCCGCCTCGGCCTGCGCCAGGGCAGCCTCAGCGGTGACGGTGATATAGGCGTTCAGCGTTGCGTTGGTTTTGCCGATGCGCGCGAAATAGGCCTGCGTCAGATCACGAGCAGTCAGTTCGCGACGCCGCAACATCGCCGCCGCCTCGGCAATGGACAGCTCGTGGAGAGCGCTCATCGCCGGGCGTCCTCGCCCGGTGAAAAGACGATGGCCGGCTCCTCGAAGGCGTCGAGATCGCGAGGCAGCAGGGCGAGTATCCGGCATAGACCGAGATAGCCCTCACGCGTCGTCGCTAGCTCATCGGGCACGATCGAGAGGCCCATGGCTTTAGCCAAGTCGGCGAAAGCGTCGAGCGAAAGTTCCTCGTCCACGGTCATCGCCCGGCCCTCAACAGCGCTGCGTCGATCGGCAGCTTGCGGATGCGTTTGCCCGTCGCCGCGAAGATGGCATTGGTCACGGCAGGTGCGACGATCGCGGTCGCGACCTCGCCTATCCCGCCCGGCGCCGCTGCGCTGTCGATCAGGTGCGTCTCGACGCGCGGAACCTCGTCGATCCGCAGGGCCGGATAGTCGTCGAAATTCCCCTGCTCGACGCGGCCATTGCGGAAGGTGATCGCACCGTGCAGGGCTGCCGTCAGGCCGTAGACAGCGCCGCCCTCGATCTGCGCCGCGATGGTGTCGGGGTTGATCGCGATCCCGCAATCGACGGCGCAGATGAGCCGCCTGACCTTGACTGCTCCCTCAGCGGCGACCTCGACCTCCGCCACCATGGCGACATAGCTGCCGAAGGCGAACTGCACGGCAATGCCGCGGCCTCGGTGCGCTGGCAGGGCTGCCCCCCAACCGGCCTTGGCGGCAGCAAGGTCGAGCACGGCGCGTGCCCGCGTGTGCGGGTCGGGAATGAGCTGCCTGCGATAGGCGAGAGAATCGGCGCCCGCAGCGGCTGCCAGTTCGTCGATGAAGCTCTCGACCACGAAGACGTTATGCGTCGCGCCGACGCCCCGCCACCACGAGGTGGGCACGCCGCGCGGCTCGACCCGGACATAGTCGACGAGGAGATTGGGCACGCCGTACATCATGTCGGCCGCGCCTTCGACCGCGTCAGGGTCGACACCGTTCTTCACCGCCGGCGGGAAATAGCGCGACAGGATCGAGGAGCCGGCGATGCGATGCGTCCAGGCGGTCGGCCGGCCGCCGGCATCAAGCCCGGCGGAGATGCGGTCGTAGTAATAGGGCCGGTACATATCGTGCCGGACATCCTCGGACCGGCTCCATATCACCTTGACCGGCCCTTCGACCTGTCGGGCGATCTTCACGGCCAGGGCGATGCCGTCGACCTCGAGGCGCCGGCCGAAGCTGCCGCCGAGGAGCTGGTTGTGGATATGGACCGCGCTCTTGGGCAGGCCGGTGATCGCGGCTGCCACCGCCTGCGCGATCGTCGGAACCTGCGTGCCGACCCAGATGTCGCAGCGCTCCTTGCGGACTTCGACGGTGCAGTTCATCGGCTCCATCGCCGTATGGGCGAGGAATGGTACCTCGTAGACAGCGTCGAGCCGGCGTGCCGCGCTGGCGAGCGCAACTCCCGCATCGCCCTCACTGCGCGCAACCGCGCCTGGCTGGCGCGAGGCCTGCTCGAGCTCCCTGACGAGCATCGCGCTGTCGACATCGCCATTCACGCCGTCGTCCCAGCGGACCACAGCGGCCTCCAGGCCCTTGTAGGCGGCGCCCGTATGCGCGGCGACAACGGCGACAGCCTCATCTGTCACCACGACCTGGCTCACGTCCTTGACCGCAAGCGCGGCGGCCCGGTCGAGCCCGCTCGGCTTGCCGCCGAGAACCGGCGAGATCGCAATCGCCGCGACACGCAATCCCGGAAGGCGGACATCGAGGCCGAAGACGGCGCTGCCATCGACCTTCGCCGCGCCTTCGATGCGGCGCAGCGGCTTGCCGATCAGGCGATAGCTGGAACGTTGCTTGGGCGCGCTGGCGGCAGCCACCGAAAGCGGGAGCTCTGCTGCCGCTTCGACGAGGTCGCCATAGTGAACTCGCCGGCCACCGCCCTGCTCGACGACCGCGCCGTTCTCCGCGCGCAGCGTCGCCGGCTCGACCTGCCAACGCCCTGCGGCCGCCGCGATCAGAAGGCCGCGCGCCGTCGCGCCCGCCTGCCGCAAGGGTTGCCAGAAGGCACGGATGGACGCGGAGTTTCCGGTCGATTGCACACCGCCGAGCACCGCATTGCCATAGAGCGCATCGTCCGCCGGAGCCTGCTCGAGGCGCACTGTCTCGAGACCGATCTCGAGTTCCTCGGCTAGCAGCATGGAGAGAGCGGTGTGGATGCCCTGGCCCATCTCGGCCATCGGCATCACCAACGTCACGAGCCCCCGCCGGTCGATGCGGATGAAGGCGTTCGGCGCGAAACCGACTGCACCTGCAACAGGCCGTGCGCCGGCATGCATCGGCATGGCGACGGCGACGACGAGGCCGCCGGCCAGTTTCAGCAGGTCGCGGCGGCCAAGGGCCGCCTCGGGAACGATCATGGTCATGCGGGGCACATCATCCGGCGGCACGGTGGATCGCGGCGCGAATGCGCTGATAGGTGCCGCAGCGACAGATATTGCCGGTCATCGCCGCATCGATTTCGGCATCGCTTGGTCGCGGCGTTGCCGCGAGCAGCGCGGTCGCCGACATGATCTGGCCGGGCTGGCAATAGCCGCATTGCACCACGTCGAGGTCGAGCCAGGCCTGGCGCAGCGCCTTGCCCTGAGGCGTCGAGAACACGCCCTCGATCGTAGTGACCTGCCGGCCTTCGGCCTCCTCGGCTGCCGTGATGCAGGCGCGCACCGGATTACCGTCGATATGAACGGTGCATGCGCCGCAAAGCCCCGCACCACAGCCGAACTTTGTGCCGGTCAGCCCGAGGACATCGCGCAGCAGCCAGAGCAGCGGCGTATCGCCATCGACATCGGCGGCATGGGCCGCCCCGTTCACGGTGAGCCTGATCACGAAGCAGCTCCGGCCGCAGCGGCATCGCCTTGCGGCAAGGCAGCGAGCATGGCGAGCGCCTCCGCGACCGGGACGACGTCCGCATATTTGGCGTTCATGTCGAAGAGGTTGACCGCATGCGAGGTTGGACTGCGATCGAAGACGCAATCCTGCGGCACGACGACCCGGAAATTATAGGAGAAGGCGTCGACCACTGAAGCGCGGACGCAGCCGCTGGTGCTGCAGCCGGTGACGAACAGCGTATCGACACCGAGGTCGATCAGGTGGCTGAGCAGCGGTGTGCCGAAGAAGGCGCTGGGATGCTTCTTCGGCAGCAGCAGGTCGCCGGCCTGCGGCGCCACCTCGGCGACGAAATCGTAGCCGCGCGCATCGACCCCGAACATCGCCGGCACCTTCGCGGCGAGGCGGCCGGCATCGGTCCGCGCATCCTTGGGCGCGACATAGGGATAAAGCACAGGCAGGCCGAGCCGGCGGAAGGCACCCAGCAGAGGACGAATCTGCCCGACTGCGTTCCAGGCGGCGTCGCCACAGGCGGTCGGATACTCCCGCACCGCCTGTTCATAAGGAGCGGGCGTGCTGCCGGTGGTGCGGTATTGCACGTCGATCACCAGCAGCGCTGGCTTGCGACCACAGCCGCCGCGCTGGCCGAAGCCGGCGGCGCCGTAACGCCGCTCCTCCTCGGGAGGGATGACGCCGTGCCAGGGCAAAGCGGGCTGCTGAGTCATAGCAGATATCTCCGATCGTGCGGGCCACTCAGCGCCGGAAGGCTTTGAGCAGCGCGTCGCAGAAGTTGAACAGGACGTCGCCGGCGATGGCGCCCGCAGCGAAGACCTGCATGTCGGCTTCGCTGCCCGGTCCGCGCAGCCGCCCCCAGATCAGGCGCAATGCGATCGCGACCGCCACGGCCCAGCCGGCGAGCGGCGAGTTGATGAGGAGGCCCGTGGCGAGCAGCACGCCGAGTTGGCGCTTGGGTCCACCGAGCAGCTGCAGGATCGCTCCAGGGATCGCCCAGATCAGCAGCGACCAGGCGACGCTCGTCGAGGCCCCGGCCTGGATCGTCGCGGCATAGACCTTGTCGACCGGTGGGACGAGATTCTGGGCAAAGAAGCTCGGATAGAGCAGCGCGACGCAGGCGCCTGCGACAAGGAAGCCGAGCATGCCGGCAAAAAGCTGCTGGCGTCGGCCTTCCAGCTCGAAGGCCGGATCCTGGCCTTCGCCGCGCAGGATGTAGCCCGCCTTCAGGTTGAAGCCCATATCGGCAAAGGCCGGGCCGGTGGCGACCGAGAAGCCGGCGAGCAGCGCCAGCGCCGGCACCGGAAAGCCGATCAGGATGCCGACGATCAGCGTGACCAGCGCCACTGCGAAGGCCGGGAAATAGCCGGAATGCATCGCGGCAAGTCCGACGATCAGCTCGTGCACATAAGCCGCGAACGCGGCGTAGACGAGGAAAAGCAGCAGCATGCCGAGCGACATCTCGCTGATCAGGCCGCCGGCGAGCGCGATGATCAGCGCGATGACGAGATAGCAGGCCGTGCCGAAGCCGAGCGAGCGCTTCAGCGCCGCCGGGGAGACTTCCGTGGCGTCTGCCGTCCTGGCCGGCTCACGCCGCAGCATCAGCCGGCTGATCTCGACGATGACGACGAGGCTCGCCCCGATCAGCACGCCATGCGGGACATAGGCCGCCATCAGATCGCCCTTCGGCACGATCGCCGACAGGCCCGGCAAGTCGAAGATCACACCGGCATAGCCACGCAGCAGCAGGCCGATGCCGAACATCGACAGCGCCCAGATATTGCCGAGAAAGGCGAAGCCGAAGGCCGACATCGGCACCTTGAACAGCGCCCCCGCGATCCCGATGGCCAGTCCGACACCCATCAGGACGAGCTTACGGCCACCCTGATCGCCCGCCTTGATCGTCTCGGCGATGGCGACGCCGAGCGGCCAGGCTCCGGAGGCGGGAAACAGGCGTGAATTGAACAGCCGGTAGAGCAGGTAAGCATCAAGCAGCATGGCAAGGAACGCCCCCGCCAGCATGGCGGGAACGAGGTCGGGCCGGCCCAGCACGAAGGGCACGCCGATCGGCACCAGCAGGCAATTGGCGGCGCCGAAGGTCGCGGCCGCCGTCGCGCTCTGCGCCAGGTTCTGCACGTGCACCGAGCGATAGCGTAGAAAGAGCCCGATCGGGATCCGCGCCAGCGCCATCGCGACCAGCACGCCAATCAGCGACGTGTTCGGGGTGACGCCGAGCGTGACGATCAGTTGCAACCCGATCAGCGCGCCGAACAGGCTCAGCAGCAGGATCAGGATCAAGGTCGACGGCGTCAAAACGCTGGGATGTCGCTCGGTCGCGACCTGGGTCCTGTCATGCATGCGCTTCCCCGAAATTGTTGGTTTGATTGTCACGCACGCCGGCCCGTCAGCGGCCGAGATTGGCCGGCGGGACGTCGGTCACGATGAGTTTGAGGTCGTCGTCGGCGATGCCGAATGGCGCCAGGCTCAGGGCGATGGCGGAACGCAGCCCGGCCTTCTGGGCCGGGTCGCGGCCGGCGAGCATGTAGATCTCGATGCGGCAGAAACTCTCCGAGCGGCCTTCGCCGACGAGACGGTCGCCGGGCCCGTGACAGGTCATCACGACGTCGTTCTGGCCGGCATGAACGCCGAGCGGCGCGAGACAGGCCTGGCTCACCGCCAGCATGACCGCCGGGCGCTGCGCTTGCAGCCCGGCCCCGGCTTCAATTCTGATACTCGGCATCGCGCACTCCCGGAGCATTTCACGGGAATGTCATTGATGAGGTCAGCAGCAACAATACCGCTGCCGGAAGCAGAACTAACTACTGAAGGTAGTGAATAACCAAGCCCTGCCGATCTAGTCGGCGAGCTCCGCCACCACGAAATCGAGAAAGGCGCGCACCTTTCCGGGCACGTGGCGGCGCGAGGGATAAACCGCGTAGACCGTGGACTGCACTGCGGTCCAATCGTCGAGCGTGGTCTGCAGAAAGCCCCGTTCGAGGTCGTCGCGGATATAAATGCTCGGCAAAAGGGTCAGGCCGAAGCCGGCCCGAACCGCGTCGCGCACTGCGAGGCTGGAGGTTGCTCGATAGCGGCCCGACACCGGCACGCGCGCATGGTCTGCCCCCTTACGAAACTCCCATTCGTCGACATGGCCGGATAGCGAGAATTTGAGGCAATTGTGCTTTTGCAGATCCGCCGGCCGTTCCGGCCGGCCATGGCGCGCGAAATAGGCCGGCGCACCGCAGACGACCTGCTGCATGGTCATCAACTTGCGGGCGATCAGGCTGGAGTCGAGGAGGTTGTCGCTCGCACGGATCGCGATGTCGAAGCCTTCCTCCACCAGATTGACCCGACGGCTGTCCATATGCAGATCGACGGAGAGCTCGGGATATTGCTCGAGAAAGCGCGGCATCGCCGCCGACAGCCGGATCAAGGTCAGCGTCGCCGGCGCGGCGACTCGCAGCAAGCCGCTCGGCCGATGTTGCAGCGGTCCCAGCGCGGCGTCGGCTTCGGAGAGTTCGTCGAGGATACGCACCACGGAATCGTAGTAGTGCGAGCCCGCCTCGGTGCGGCTGAGGCGCCGTGTGGTTCGGTTGAACAGGCGGGCCCCGAGATGAGCCTCGAGCTCGCCGATATTCTTGCTGATCGCCGCCGGCGACAGGCCGAGCTGGCGCGCCGCCGCGGCGAAGCTGCCGAGCTCGACGACCTGGCGGAAAACCTTGAGTGCGGTAAAACGATCCACTTTGGATACCCAGAGTAATGAGTGATGCTTCCGAGGCAGGCATTCCCTACGAAATCAAAATAGATGACGGTTTGGGCTCACGGGCAATGCCTGTCATTCACGAGAGCCGACCATGCCGCACTATTTCTGCAAGGCCTGCGGGATCCGCTACCCGGACAGTGCCGCTCCGCCGAGCCATTGCCTGATCTGCGAGGACGAGCGCCAGTTCGTCCCCAAGGCCGGCCAGGAATGGGTCACGCCGGCTGAACTTGCCGTCGGCCGCTTCAATGCCTTTCGGGAGGTCTCGCCCGGCCTGTTCGGCCTCTGGACCATGCCGCAGTTTTCCATCGGCCAGCGTGCCTTCCTGGTGATCACGCCGGCCGGAAACGTGTTGTGGGACTGCGTCAGCTACCTCGATGCCGCGACGATCGCGATCATCAATTCATTCGGCGGCCTGAAGGCGATCGCCATGTCGCATCCGCACTTCTACAGCGCCATGGCGCAATGGGGCGCGGCCTTCGATTGCCCGGTCTTCGTCCACGAGGCGGATCGGCAATGGGTCGTCGATCCCGATCCGCGCCTCACCTTCTGGCAAGGCGATACGCACGAGCTCCTGCCAGGCGCCAACCTACATCGCTTCGGCGGGCATTTCCCGGGCAACAGCGTGCTGCATCTGCCCGACCGCAAGACGTTGCTGGCGGGCGACACCGTCCTCGTAACCTGGGACCGCCGGCACGTCTCGTTCATGTGGTCCTACCCGAACTACGTACCGCTCCCCGCCGCCGAGGTCAGACGCCTGGGCGCTCGCTTCGATGAACTGGAGTTCGATTCGCTCCATTCGGCGTTCTGGGGCCGCGGCGACATCGAAACCGATGCCAAGGCCGCAGTCGCCCGCTCGGTCGAGCGCCACATCCAGGGGCCTCAGGTCGCCATGGACATCGGCATTATGCAGGAAGCCGCCCAATGACGATCGCCGCCGCACAGTTCCGCTCTCCCGCCATCGCGCCCGCTTTGCCTATCGCGAGCAATGGCCGCGTCGCGGACCATCCGATCGATCCGGTCTTTCTGGAGCGCTGGTCGCCACGCTCCTTCGCGCCGGACGACATCAGCGAAGCCGAATTGATGCGATGTTTCGAGGCGGCGCGCTGGGCTCCCTCCTCCTACAACTCGCAGCCCTGGCGCTTCGTCTATGCCCGCCGCGGCAGCGCGGACTGGGCGAACTTCCTCGCGCCACTCAGCGAATTCAACCAGAGCTGGGCCGGCGAAGCGGCTGCTCTCATCACCGTCCTGTCGAAGACCAAGATGCTCCGCCCCGGCTCGACGGAAGAAACGCCCGCCTACAACCACTCTTTCGATGCCGGCGCGGCCTGGGCGAGCTTTGCGCTGCAGGCGGCTATGCGTGGCTGGAACACGCACTGCATGGCGATAACCGATCGCGATCTCTGCATTCAAAGACTGGCGGTTCCCGAAGGTTATCGAGTCGAGGCGACGATCGCGATCGGAAGGATAGGAGACAAGGCGTCACTGCCACCGGCATTGCGGGAGCGAGAAACTCCGAGTTCTCGCGATCCCGTCTCCAGGTTCGTGTCGGCGGGGCGTTTCGGCGGCTGACAGCTTCACCGCTGGCCGCACGCCGCACTCCTTGGCAGCGATGCAGGAGCGGTTACCTCGCGGTCGCAGTCTCTGGGCTCTGCGAGGGTTCGAACCCCTTCGCCCGCTTCAGACATTCTCAGGGCTTGAGAAGCATGCAAGCGTCGGATCTTGCGGCGCTTTTTGCTTTTTGGGCTTTGTCCGGTTTCCAAGATGGCCGCCGGTATCGTTTTGCTCCCTCATGCCCGGACAGGCTTCGGCGAGCTGCCGCGAGCCTCGAAGGCTTCCTTCAAAGCCCAATTCCTGAAGCGCTGCACGCGCGGATCATCGAAACGGCTTTCGTGAATCAGCAGGTAGTATTCGCCCGCGCTGTCGAGCTCGCTGGTCAGCGGAACCGCCAAGCCTCGCATACCCTCCTCGTGCGCCAGGATGATGTCCGGCACGAGCGCAATGCCGCGGCCCTGCCGCGCTGCATCCAGCGACATGAAGAAGTGCCCGAACTGCAGCGTCTGCTCGATCTCGATCGCCGCACGGACGCCATGGGCCTTGAGCCAGTCGGGCCAGGCATGGCGGCGTGTCGAGGTATGGATCAGCGGCCAGCGCGCCAGGTCGGCCGGAGTGATGTCCGTCTCACCGATCAGGCCGGGTGAACAGACCGGCACAAGCCGATCCGGGAAGAGTTCGTCGGCATGGACCCCATCCCAGCGCGTCAACATCGACAGCTCGATGCGCGGCTGGTTGCGCTCATAGTGCCGGCCGGGCAGCCGGCCGACACGGATCGCGACATCCGCCTCATGCGCGAGCAGGTCAGCCGGCTCGATCGAGGAGACGACCCGCAGTTCGATCTCCGGGTGCTGGCCGGTGAAGACATGAAGTCGCGGCATCACCCAGACCGAGGCGATCGTCGGCAATACCGACACCGTCAGCGTTGCCCGGTCGTGGCGCCGGGTGAAACGGCCGGCGGCGCGCTCGAGCTCGTCGAGCATGCTCTCGACGCTTCGGAAGAACTGCTCCCCTTCCGAGGTGAGCTCGATCCTGCGGGTGAAGCGGTGGAAAAGCTCCTGCCCGAGATGGAGCTCAAGCTCCTTGACCTGACGGCTGACCGCACCCTGCGTCAGGTTCAGCTCCTCGGCCGCTTTGGTGAAGGACAGGTGGCGCGCCGCCGCGTCGAAGCCGCGCAGCGCATTCAATGGCGGCAGACGCCTCTTTCGCATGCATCACCCCTCTCATGCATGAGGATAGATCATGCATGAGCACCGAACAATTCGTTTGTGACGATCGGGCGACGGACGCATCGTCCCGTCAACACCGGTGCTGCCGCAAGGCCCGCTTCAGGTGAATGGGGAACTGCCGATGACGATCGAGCCAGCGATCGCGCTCGCCATGCGCGACATCGCCAAGCGCTATGGCGCGACCTGCGCACTACGCAGCGCCGCCCTGACCTTGCACACCGGCCGTGTCCACGCTTTGCTCGGTGAGAACGGTGCCGGCAAATCGACCCTGGTCAAGATCATCGTCGGCGCTGTGAAGCCCGACAGCGGCAGCGTCGCTCTCTCTGGGAAGCCCGTCGCCTTCCGCTCGGTGGCCGAAGCGATCGCCGCCGGCATCGTGCCGATCTACCAGCATCTCAGCCTCTTTCCCGAGCTCTCCGTCCTCGACAATCTCTCCGCCTTCCAGCTTGCCGCCGGCCGGGCCGGCCTCAGCCGCAACGTGCTGGTGCCGCGCGACGAAGCGCGGGCCTGGCTCGCCCGGGTCGGGCTCGACCTCGATCTCGATCGCCCGGTCTCCTCGCTCTCGCTGGGGGAGCGCCAATTGCTCGAGATCGCCCGCGGCGTCGGCCGCAATTGCCGCATCCTCGTTCTCGACGAGCCGACCGCGGCGCTGAACGGCGCCGAGGCCGACCGGCTCTTCGCCGTAGTCCGCGACCTCTGCACCCAAGGCGCCGCCGTGCTCTTCATCTCGCACAAGTTCGACGAGATCGAACGCCTTGCCGACGAGGTCACGGTGCTGCGCGACGGCGCCACTGTGATCGATGCCGCCCCGATCGGCCGGCATGACCGCGCCACGCTGGTCAAGGCGATGCTGGGCATGCAGGTTGAGCACGAGCACCGCTCCGGCACCGCCCGAGGCGAACCGGTCTTGACTGCAGCCAATGTCCGCATGGCGACCGGCCACAGCCTCGATCTCTCGGTGCGCGCCGGCGAGATCGTCGGCCTTGCCGGCCTGGTCGGCTCCGGAGCGCTTGCGATCGCAGCGACCATGGCTGGTGCCACTCCCGGCCAAGGGGAAATCGCCGTCGGCGAGCAGCGCTTCGCGCTCGGCGATCGACGCGAGGCCGTCGGCCTCGGCGTCGCCTATGTGCCGGCCGACCGCCACGCCGAGGGTCTGTTTCCCCCGGTCAGCGCCATCGGCAACGCTTCCGCCAGTGCCCTCTCGCGCTTCTCCACCCGCGGCCTTCTCGGCAAGGCGCGCGAGCGCGACGCGATCGAGCCGCTGCTGCGCCGCCTGCACCTGCATCCGGCCCGGCCGGGCGCCGAAGCCGCAAGCTTCAGCGGCGGCAACCAGCAGAAGCTCCTGATCGCGCGCTGCCTCGCCTTGCCGAACCTGCGGGCGCTGGTCCTGCTCGAGCCGACGCGCGGCGTCGACGTCGCCGCCCGCGCCATGATCCACCGCGCCGTGATCGAGATGGCGCGCTCGGGCGTCGCCGTCCTGATCGCATCGAGCGATCTCGATGAGCTCACCGCGCTCTGCGACCGCTATCTCGTGGTCCGCGACGGGATGATCGCCGACGAACTGCCCGGCGATGCCTCGACCGAGACGATCATGGCCGCGCTCGCCGGAAAGGCCGCGGCATGAGCAGCTTTCCACTCGGCGATCGAGGCCCCTCCAGCATGCCCGCCTTCCTGCGCCCGCCCGCCATCCTGATCGTGACGGCGCTGCTGTTCGGGCTGGCCGCCCTGGCGGTGCCGCGCTTCGGCACGCTCGGCAATGTCGAGAACGTGCTGCGCATCGCCGCCATCCTCGGCATCGTCGCCTGCGGCCAGGCCATCGTCGTCATCCTCGCCGGCATCGAGTTCTCCTTCGGCGCCTCGGCGGCGCTGGCGAGCGTCGTCATCGTCATGGCCCTGCCAACGGCCGGTGTCGTCGGCGCCTTCCTGCTCGGCGGTCTGCTGATCCTGGGGGTCGGCATGGTCAACGGCCTGCTCGTCGCCCGTTTCGCTGTGCCGCCGGTTATCGCGACGCTCGGCATGCTGATGATCGCCTCCGGCCTCGCCGCCTGGCTCGCCGGCGGCCTGCCGATCGACGCGCCGCCTTCGGACGCTTTCTCCTTCCCGGCCCGCGGCCGCGTCCTCGGCATCCCCGTGCCAATCCTCTGCGCCACCCTCGCCTTCGCCGCACTCTATGTGCTGCTCGCGAAAACCCGGCTCGGTCGCGGCTGGTATCTGGTCGGCGCCAATGCGACGGCCGCCAGGCTCGCCGGTCTCTCCGTGCCTCGGCTCGTCTTCTTCGGCTATGCCGTGGCCGGCCTGTTCTGCGCGCTCGGCGCCGTGATCCTGACCAGCCGCGTCGCCTCGGGCCAGCCGATGCTCGCGCCGAACCTGCCCTTCGAGACCATTGCCGCCTGTGCCGTCGGCGGGCTGCCACTCGGCGGCGGACGCGGCAACGTCCTGCAGGTCGCCTGCGGCGTGCTGATCGTCGCCATGCTCAACAACATCGTGGTGCTGCTGAACCTGCCGACCGCCTACCAGCTCATCCTGCTCGGTACGCTCGTTGTCACTGCCGTGCTGCTCCAGCGCGACTGGGCCTTCCTCGGCAATGCACTCCGCGTCCTGACGGCTGGGAGGCGCGGATGACCCCGGCAATCGCCCCTCGCCTGCTGGTCGCACCTGCCGGCATCCTCGCCGCCAGCCTGATCTTCGCCGCGATCGCACCAGGCTTCCTTGCGCTCGGCAATGCCGCCAGCATCGCCGGCCAGGCTTGGATCCTTGTCCTGCTCGCGACCGGCCAGATGTTCGCCCTCGCCGCCCGCGGTTTCGACATCTCGGTCGGCGCGATCGCCGCGCTGGCCGGAACCCTCGCCGCCATGGCCGCCAACAGCTTCGGATTGGCGGGCCTGCTGGTCGCCCCGCTCGTCGGCCTTGCCTGCGGCACGTTGAACGGCTGGTTGGTCGGCCGCCTTGCCCTGCAGCCGATCGTCGCGACGCTCGGCTCGCTCGTCGCGCTCAAGGGTGTCGCCCTCTTGGTCAGCGATGACGGCCAGGCCGTGCCGCTCACCGAAGCCGGCCAGGCCACCAGCCTCGCCTTCGATCCCGTGCTCGGCCTGCCGCCACTCGCCTGGCTCGCCCTTGCCTGCGTCCTCGGCGCCCAGTTCCTCCTGAGCCACGCCACGCTCGGCAAGCGCATCCTGATGCTCGGCGCCAATCCCGAAGCCGTCGGCCTGGTCGGCGCCGATGCAGGAGCGCTTCAGATCCGCGCCTACCAGCTCTGCGGCCTCTTCGCGGGGCTCGCCGGGGCGCTGATGACGGCGCGGGCCGGCGCCGGCCTGCCGACCGAAGGAGCCGGCATGGAGTTGCAGGCGATCGCCGCCGCAATCATCGGCGGGACTGCCCTGTCGGGCGGCGTCGCCAACGCCGTCGCTGTCGCTGCCGGCGCCTTCTTCGTCCAGGTGGTGCTGACCGGGCTCAACCTCACCGGTGTCTCGCCCTTCCTGGCGCAGGTCACCGTCGGCCTCGTCATCCTCGGTTCCGGCCTGATGGACACCGCTCTCCGCTCGCTTCTCACCCGCAACCGCCAGCCCAAGGACGTATCGCCATGACATTCCTGTCCCGCCGTAGCCTCCTGCTCGCCTCGATCGCTGCCGCCGCGCTGGCGCAACCAGCCTTCGCCCAGGACAAGACGATCGGCATCGCCGTGCCCAACCTCGCCTCCTCCTTCTGGATTTCGGCCGTCTACGGCATGGAGAGCGAGGCGAAGGCGGGCGGCGCCAAGGTGCTGAAGCTCAATGCCGGCGGCGACGCCAACGCCTCGCAGCAGATCGCCCAGGTGCAGGATCTGATCCAGCGCAAGGTCTCCGCCATCGTGATCGGCGCCACCAATGGCGATGCGGTGAAACCGATCGTCGAGCGCGCAATCGAGGCCGGCATCCCGGTCGTTGGCATCTCCTCGCCGCCGAACACGCCCAAGCTCGCCTCGCTGGTCAGCGCCGACCATGCCGACATGGGCAAGCTCCAGGCCGAATGTCTCGCCAAGGCGGTCGGCGGCAAGGGCACGGTCGCGATGATGGCGGGCCCCGCCGGCCAGGCCTGGTCGGACCTGCGCGCCAAGGGCTTCCGCGAAGCGCTGGCCAAGGCGGCGCCCGACGTCAAGATCGTCGCGGAATCGCGCCTCGCCGACAACCGCAACGCCGCGCTCGGCACCGCCGAGGACTGGACGCAGCGCTTCCCCGATCTCGCCGGCATCTATGCCGCGACCGACGACATGGCGGCCGGCGTCGTCTCGGCCTTCAAGTCGGCGAGCAAGCCGATCAAGGTCTCGGCCTCGAATTTCAGCCCGACCGCCCAACAGATGCTGAAGGACGGCGACATCGCCTGCACCTCGATCCAGCAGGTCGTCGCCCAGGGCAAGGCCGCGATGGCACAGGCGCTGAAGGCGGCCGCCAAGCAGCCGCTCGAAGCCCGCGTCGTGCTGCCGGCCCTGCTGGTTACGCGCGAGAACGTCGCGACCGTCGATCTCTCCTCGGTCGTCGCCCCGGCCGATTATCGCCCCTGACGGACGCACGCTCATGCTGCCTAGCCCTGGACGCTTCCCCTACTCGCCCATCGTCGATCGGCCGGACTTCACCTGGCCGGGCGGCAAGCGGCTCGCCGTCTATGTCGCGCTCTGCGTCGAGCATTTTTCCTATGGCTCGGGGCTCGGCCTGCCCTATTCGCCTGGGCTCCAGCACCCCAACACCTACAACTGGGCCTGGCGCGAATACGGCAATCGCGTCGGCGGCTGGCGGCTGATCGAGCTCTTCGACGACTATCGCCTGCCGCTCTCGGTGCTGCTCAACACCGAGTGCTACGAGCACTGCCCGGAACTGGTCGCGGCCCATCGCCGCCGCGGCGACGAGATCGTCGCCCATGGCCGCACCAATTCCGAGCATCAGAACGGCATGGAGATCGAGGCTGAGCGGCGGCTGATCGCCGAGGCGACGCAGGCGATCGCGAGCCATGAGGGCGCTGCGCCCGCCGGCTGGATGAGCCCCGGCGCCCATCCCAGCGCCAACACCGAGGACCTGCTGACTGAGGCCGGCTACGGCTACACCATGGACTGGCCGATGGACGACCAGCCGGTCTGGCTGAAGACCAAGGGCGGCCCACTGCTGGCGATGCCCTATCCGCACGAGGTCAACGACGTGCCGATGGTCGTGCTGCATGACGGCACCGCCCAGGCCTTCGCTGACATGGCGATCGACAATCTCGACGAGATGCTTCGCCAGTCCGAGCAGCAGGCGCTGGTCTACGGCATGACGATCCACACCTTCATCGTCGGCCAGCCCTTCCGCATCCGGCAGTTCCGCCGGGTGCTCGACCATCTCAACAAGCACCAGGACCGCATCTGGTTCACCACGGCCGGCGCCTGCGCGCGCCATTACGCCAGCCTGTTCCCGGCACCATCGGCCGGCTGACGACAAGACAAGGAAACGCCCATGACCTCCCCTTCCTCACCCGGCACGCGTCCGCGCCGGCGGGTCGCCATCGCCGGTCTTGGCGCTGTCGGCCTCAAGATCGCCAGCGTGCTCGACCAGGGCGTGCCCGGCTGCGAGCTTGTCGCCGTCTCCGCCAACGACCGCGACAAGGCGCGCGAGCGCCTCGCCCATCTCTCCCGCCCGGTCCCGGTCGTGGCGATCGAGGAGCTCGAAGGGCTCGCCGACATCGTCGTCGAATGCGCCCCGGCCGCCCTGCTGCCGGCCATCGCCGAGCCTTTCCTGCGCGCCGGCAAGACGGTGATCGTGTTGAGCTCCGGCGCCATCCTCTCGCATGAGGGGCTGATCGAGATCGCCCGCCAGCATGGCGGCCAGATCGTCGTGCCGACCGGCGCCCTGCTCGGCCTCGACGCCGTCACCGCTGCGGCCGAGGGCGTCATCCGCTCGGTCCGGATGATCACCCGCAAGCCGGTGCGCGGCCTGGTCGGCGCGCCCTATCTCATCGAGAACAACATCGCCCTCGACGATGTCAGGGAGCCGACGCGGGTGTTCAGCGGCACGCCGCGCGAGGCCGCGATCGGCTTCCCGGCCAATCTCAACGTCGCCGTCGCGCTCTCGCTCGCCGGCATCGGGCCGGACCGGACGACGCTGGAGATCTGGGCCGACCCGGCGCTGACCCGCAATACCCACACCATCGAGGTCGACGCCGACTCCGCCAGCTTCTCGATGACGATCGAGAACGTGCCGAGCGACAACCCCAAGACCGGCCGCATCACCGCGCTCTCGGTCATCTCCTATCTGCGCAAGCTCGACGCTCCCCTGCGCATCGGCTCGTAAGCCGGAACTCACAAGGAACCCATCATGGATCTGGGAATTGCTGGACGCACGGCGCTCGTACTGGGCGCCGGCGGCGGGCTCGGCTGTGCCATCGCCAGGACGCTCGCACGGGAAGGCGCCAAGGTCGCGCTCGCCGATATCGACGAGACGGCACTCGCCGCGACAGCGGCTGATCTCTCCGCCCTCGGCGCGCCGCATCTGGCGCGGCGCTGGGACATCGGTCGCCTCGACGAGGCTGACGGGCATCTTGCCGCGATCGGCGAGGCGCTCGGCCCCATCGACATCCTCGTCAACAACACCGGCGGCCCGCCGCCGAGCCTCGCCGCCGGCGTGCCATCGGAGACCTGGACGGTGCAGTTCCAGGCGATGGTGCTCTCCGTCATCGCGCTCACCGACAAGGTGCTGCCGGGAATGCGCCAGCGCGGCTTCGGGCGGATCGTCACCTCGACCTCCTCGGGCGTCGTTGCACCGATCCCGAACCTGGCGATCTCGAATGCCCTGCGCCTGTCGCTGGTCGGCTGGTCGAAGACACTGGCGCGCGAGGTCGCGGCGGCCGGCATCACCTGCAACATCATCCTGCCGGGCCGGATCGCCACCGACCGCATCCTCTTTCTCGACGAGCAGAAGGCCAGGCGCGAAGGCCGCCCGCTCGCCGACATCGTCGCCGAGAGCACGGGCTCGATCCCGCTCGGCCGCTACGGCACGCCCGAGGAATACGCCGACGCCGTCGCCTTCCTCGCCAGCGCCCGCTCCGCCTACATCACCGGCTCGGTCATCCGGGTCGATGGCGGCTATCTCCAGAGCATCTGAAAGGATTTGAGGTCATGACCGAACTGCCGCACCGCGACGCCACCTGGCGCGAGGACATCCGCCGCCGCTTCCTCGCGGTCGACACCTCCAACGTCGCCGACGTGCTCGACACGCTCGGCCTGCCCGACCAGGGGCTGGCGCCGCAGTTTGCGCCCTATCCCGCGACGACCGGGCAGCTCGCCGGCTTCGCCTATACGATCCGCGGCCAGATGACGCCGTTCCCGCTCGGCGGCGACGCCGAGAAGATGAAGGCCTGCCAGGGCGTCTCGCCGGGCGAGGTCACCATCTGGAGCGGCGACGGCGAAGGCATCTGCTATTTCGGCGAGCTGATCGCGATCGGCATGAAGGAGAAGGGCTGCGTCGGCGCCCTCGTCGACGGCGGCATCCGCGACATCCGCTGGATCGGCGAGCAAGCCTTCCCGGTCTATGCGCGCTATCGCACGCCGGTGCAGTCGATCGGCCGCTGGAAGGTCAATGCCAGCCAGGTTCCGGTGCTGATGCGCGGCGCGACCAGCCGCTATGTCGAGATCAAGCCGGGCGACTTCATCCTCGCCGACGAGGACGGCGCCATTGCCATCCCAGCGGAAAGGATCGAGGAGGTGCTGGTGGAGGCCGAGCGGCTGACCGCCGTCGAGGTCAAGATCCGGCAGGAGCTCTCGCGCGGACTCTCGCTCGCCGACGCTCTGGCGAAGTACGGCCACGTCTGACCGGCGCTCGACCATCGCTGACGGTCAGGCCGTCAAAGCCTCGCGCAGCGGGATCATGAACTCGCGCGCGAGCTGCGACAGCTCCTCGTGCAGCGGATGCAGGATGGCGATCTCGTAGGAGATCGCCGGCCGGAACGGCCGGCGCACCACGTCGGCCGTGAAAGGCGCACTAACGACGGGATCGACGATCCCGACGCCGATGCCGGCGGCGACGAGTTCGCAGGCCGAGGAGAAGAACTCCGTCTCCGCGACCACATTCCAGCGTGCGCCATATTCCGAGAAGGCGGCGGCGAGCTTCTGGTAGACCGGATCGCCCCGGAACAGCGTGACGAAGGGCACCCCGTCGAGATCGGCCGGGGTGATCTCCTCGCGCTCCGCCAGCGGATGGCCCAGCGGCAGCATGCACTGGCACTGATAACTGAAGACCTCCATCTGCGCGGTCGGATAGTCGAGCGGCAGTTCGGCGATGGCGAAGTCGAAGGTCCGTGTCGACATCAACTCCTTCACGCTCTGCGATGCCCGCGTGATGATCTTCATCTGCAGGCCGGGCCGCTCGGCGGCGAAGACCGAGAGTAGCCGGGGCAGCAAGGCGATCGAGATGCTGGGATAGGCGGTGATGGCGAGATGGCCGCGTTTGCCGGCCCGGATCTCGCCTGCGACCCGCACGGTGTTCTCGACCGCCTCCAGCGCCCGGCTCGCCTCGGCATAGATCAGATGCGCTTCCGGCGTCGGCTGCAGCCGCGTGCCGCGCCGCACGAAGAGCGGCACGCCAAAATCATGCTCCAGCGCCGCGATCATCGTGCTGACGCCGGGCTGCGAGACCCCCAGCAGTTCGGCGACGCGCGTCATCGTGCCGTGGATCATCAGGGCGCGGAAGCATTCAAGCTGGCGCAGGCGCATGCCACTCCATACGATTTTCTGATAATGAAGCCAAATCAAATTATTGGATTTGCATAACACTTGAGCGTTTCCTTGCCGGCATAGCGAATGAGCCAGCGAGGAGATCGCCATGAACAAGCAGGTCGGAGCGCTCCAGCCCGCACTCGAACTGATCCCGGCCCGCAGCGGCGTCGCCGCAAGGGTCAAGCGCGGCCAGAGCGTCCGAGTCGTCAATACCCATGGCAAGCAGGTGGTCGACACCTGGGCCTTCAGCGCCGCCGATGTCGATGAGCATCTGTCGATGGAGCACAGCCGAGCCGCGATCCTGAAGCTGATGCCGGCCGTCGGCGACACGCTCACCAGCAATCGCCGCAACCCGATGCTGACCGTCGTCGAGGACACCACCCCCGGCATCCACGACATGCTGATCGCCGCCTGCGACGAGCATCGCTATCGCCAGCTCGGCGCGCACGGCCATCACGACAGCTGCACCGACAACCTCAAGGCGGCGCTCGCCGCGCTCGGCATCGCCGTACCGCTGACGCCGAGCCCGCTCAACCTGTTCATGAACGTGCCGGTGCGGGCCGATGGCAGCCTCGCCTTCGAGGCACCGGTCAGCGAACCCGGCCAGCATATCGTCCTGCGCGCCGAGATGGACCTGATCATCGTCTTCTCGGCCTGCCCGCAGGACATGGTGCCGGTCAACGCCATGCACCCGACCGACGCGCACTACCAGATCGCCTGACGGGAGGCTCATCATGCGCAAGCTGCCCTCGCTCAACGCCGTGCGCGCCTTCGAGGCGACGGCGCGCCATCTCAGCTTCACCCAGGCCGCCAACGAGCTCTGCGTCACCGTGACGGCAGTGAGCCATCAGGTCCGCCATCTCGAAGCCGTGCTCGGCCTGAAGCTGTTCGAGCGCCAGGCCCGGGCGCTCGCGCTGACCGCCGCCGGGGAAACGCTGTTCCCGCTGCTGCGCGACGGTTTCGACCGGCTCGCCGACGCCTTCGCCCTGCTCGACGATTCACGCTCGGCCGACGCGGTCACCGTCTCGACCACGCGTGCCTTCGCCGAGCGCTGGCTGATGCCACGCCTGCACGCGTTCCATGCCGCCCACCCGGCGATCACGGTCCATATCGACGCCTCCGAGGAGGTGATGGATCTGAGGGCCGAGGGCATCGACCTCGCCATCCGCTATGGCGCGGTGCCAGCCGACCAGCGCCAGAACGTGCTGCTGGAAGACAGCTACATCGCCGTCGCCTCCGGCACTCTCTGCCCGGCCGGTCGCAGCTCGGGCATCGCCGATATGCTCGGCCGCCCGCTGATCGGCTATCGCTGGAAGAACCGCGCGCTCGAAACCCCGGACTGGCCGGCTTGGCTGGCGCAGGCGCTGCCGGGAAAGGTGCCGGACTTCCGCCAGTCCTGGTTCAGCGAGGAGACGCTGGCCTTGCACGCAGCCGATCGCGGGCTCGGCCCACTGCTGTGCAGCGATGTCCTCGTCGACGACGCCTTGCGCGACGGCAGCCTGGTGCGCCTCGACGGCGGCAGCCTGCCGGGCTTCGCCTTCCGACTGGTCGAGGGCGCGACGCCGCGCAAGCGCTCGACCGTGCTGTTCCGCGACTGGCTGCGCGCCGAGGCCGCTGCCTTCCGCAGGCGCGAAGCCCTGGAACTCACCCTGTCACGGGCTGCGTGAAATAGGGCAGCTCCTCGGTCCGGACCTGATATTCGCCGGCTGCGACCAGCCGCTCGACATGGCCGACGATCTCTTCCAGCGGCGCGAACCAGACCTGGCGCGTCGCTAACACCTGTTCGAGCCAGCGCTCGACCACGGCCCAACGCGCCAACCGCCCGGTCAGGAACGGGTGCCAGATCCCCATCCAGAAGCCACCGGCCTCGTATTGCGCCTCGAATTCGGCAAAGGAGGCGGCGAGGCCCTGCTCCGGCGGCTGCACCGGCATCATGTAGCCGATCTCGGCATAGTGCGCGAAGGGCGGCCAGTCATCCGAGCCCCAATGCGGCGGCACCTCATAGAGATATTTGCCGCCCGAACGCATCCGATAGGGGATGTCGTCGGCCATCAGCGAGGAATCATAGGAAAAGCCGTGTTCGATCAGGAGATCGATCGTCGCCTGCGTCGCATTGTAGACCGGCGCGCGATAGCCGCGCGGCGTGCGACCCGTCATCCGACGGTGGATGGCGAGCGCTTTCTCGAAGGCGCGGCGCTCGGCCTCCGGCGAGATCTCGGTCGGGTCCTCATGCAGATAGCCGTGATGGCCGATCTCGTGGCCACCGGTCAGGATCGCCTCGACGGCTTGCGGATAGCGCTCCATCGTCCAGCCCGGGATGAAGAAGGACTGCTTCAGGCCGAGCCGGCGATAGGTTTCAAGGATGCGCGGCACACCAACGGTCGGCCCGTAGCGCCCCATGGTGATCGGGTAGAGCCGGTTCCAGCTGTCTTTCGGTTTGGCGATATGGATCAGGCTGTCGGCATCGACGTCGAAGGTGATGGCGCAGGCGCAGCGCGCGCCATTCGGCCACGGGATCGGATTCTGGATCAAGGTGCTTTGCCTCCCCGCTCTACGCCGCTTCGGCGCGGCGGCCGGCGATGAGCTCGTCGACCAGCCCCGGCACCGCGGCATGCGCCTCGGCGATCGAGCGCTTGTGCCGGGCGTCGCCGAACTCCTGATAGTCGATCGCGATCGTATGGATCGACTCGACACCGAGATAGTGCGAGCAGGTCCGGATATGCGGGTCGAGCTGGTTCATGTCGGCGCGCACGCCGCCCGGCCCGAATCCGAACTCGCCGCGCGAGCTCAGCACCACCAGGGTCTTGCCGCTGAGGATCGGCTCCAGCGGAAAATCGCCACGCGCCAGGTCGAAGCTGAAGGTCTTGCCGATCCGGATGATCTTGTCGAACCAGGACTTGAGCTGCGCCGGCATGCCGTAATTATACATCGGCGTGCCCATCACGATGACGTCGGCGACAGCGAGCTCCGCGATCAGCTCGTCGGACAGAGCGAGTTCCGCCTTGTGCTGCGGGGTGCGGGCCTCCTCGGGCGTGAAGGCTGCGGCGACCCAGGCCTCGTTGAGGAAGGGCGGCGGATCACGCCCGACATCGCGGGCAATCACATTCGTATCGGGCTCGCGGGCGAGCCAGGCCTCGACGAAGGCCCTGGACAGGGCACGGCTGAGCGAGCGGTCGCCGCGGGCACTGGCGTCGAGATGAAGAAGCGTCGTCATGGCAGATCCTCATTGAGGCGGCAGGCCACCAGGCTCGCCGGTTGCAACGAAGATGGGTTGCCGCCCGTGGTCGCACCAACGAGTTTTTCTTCAGGGCTCTGAAGAGATTTTCATCACATTCCCCGGCGCCGCTAACTGCTTGCCGAAGCGCTGTTTTCCGACACTTCCGGCCATTCCAAGAATCTCTCAAGCCGGGTTGAGCAAATCTCACTTTCGCAGGCCGGGGCATGCTGCTGCCATCGTGCGGGATGGGCCGAAAACGATCCGAGGGGAGCCCAGTCCTCATTCCAGCACGGGAGATCAGCATGACCCTGACCAGGCGAGACATGACCGCAGCGCTCGCGGCGAGCGTCGGCCTCGCAGCCCTGCCGCGGTCGGCGCGCGCCGCCGGCGGGCAGCTCAAGGTGGCGATGGCATTGCCGGGCAGCATCGCCGACGGCGGCTGGAGCCAGTCGGCTTTCGAGGTGCTGGCTCAGGCTCGCACCGAGCTGCATGCCGAGACCGCCTATAGCGAGAAGGTGCACCAGCCGCAGCAGGTCGAGGTGCTCTCCGACTATGCCAGGCGCGGCTACAATCTGGTGATCGGGCATGGCGGCGAATTCCAGGATGCCGTCGACCGCGTCGCCGGCCGCTTCCCCCAGACGAGCTTCCTTGTCACCAACGGCCTTCGCCCATCGGCCAATGTCGCGACAGCCGATTTCCACTTCTCGCAGCCGGCCTATCTGCTCGGCTTCCTGGCGGCACGGATGAGCAAGACCGGCAAGGTCGGCATCATCGCGGCGCAGAAGTTCAAGTTCACCAATGACAGCGTCGCCGGCTTCGAGGCCGGCTTCCGCGCCGCCCGCAGCGACGGCCAGGTCGTCACCACCTGGACCGGCGACTGGGACGATGTCGCCAAGGGCAAGGAAGCCGCGGTCAACCAGCTCGCCCAGGGCGTCGACATCGTCTGGCCGACCATGGACAGCGCCACTGCCGGCAGCCTGCAGGCGGTGCGCGAGAAGGGCGCGATGGCCTTCGGCCTCTATTACGACGCCATCACTAAATGGCCGGATATCATGCTGCAATCGGCGATTCTCGACGTGCGCGGCCTGCTCTTCGCCATGCTGGCCAAGGCCAAGGCCGAGGGCATCGCCGGCCGCAACTACAAGTTCGACATCACCATGCCCCAGGCCGTCCGCCTCGGCAGCTTCGGCCCGAAGGTTCCGCCCGGGACCGTCGCCGAGATCGCAGTGCTGGTCGAGCGGATGAAGTCCGGCCAGCTCGCCGTCCAACCCGTCTGAACCGAAAGCAAGGCAAGGCCGGGCGCGCCGCAAGAGCGCGCCGGCCAGCCAGGGAGGATCGCATGGCAGTGTCCGAGCACGACTATCTCGTCATCGACGGCGTTTCGAAGGCGTTCGGACGTTTTCGGGCGCTGGACGGCGTCGACCTCACGGTCGCCAGGGCCAGCATCCATGCCGTTCTCGGCGAGAACGGTGCCGGCAAGACCAGCCTGATGAACGTGCTCTACGGGCTCTACCGGCCGGATGAGGGCGAGATCCGCATCGCCGGGCAGCCGATCGCGCTGCATTCCCCGGCCGATGCGATCCGCCACCGCATCGGCATGATCCACCAGCATTTCCATCTCGCCGAGGCGCTGAGCGTCACCGAGAACATCGTCCTCGGGCTCGGGAGACCGCTGGCGCGGCTGCGGCTGGCCGAGCACGCAGCGCGCATAGCCGAGATGAGCCGGCAGATCGGCTTCGAGGTCGATCCCACCGCCGAAATCTGGCGCCTGCCAATGGGGATGCGCCAGCGCGTCGAGATCCTGAAGGCGCTCTATCGCGGCGCCGACATCCTCGTCCTCGACGAGCCGACCTCGGTGCTGGCGCCGAGCGAGATCGATGGCTTCCTCGCCAGCCTTCAGCGCCTGCGCGCCGACGGCACCACCATCCTCTTCGTCACCCACAAGCTCGAGGAGGTCATGGCGGTCGCCGACGAGGCCTCGGTGATGCGCGCCGGCAAGGTCGTCGCGCGCCGGCGCATCATTGACACCTCGCCGCGGGAATTGTCGCATCTGATGATCGGGCGCGAGCTGACCGTAGAACCAGCGGCCCGCAGCACCAGCCCTGGCGCGGACCGCCTGGTGCTGCGTGACCTAGTCGCCGACAATGACCGCGGCACCCGGGCGCTCGACAAGCTCTCGCTCACCGTCCGCGCCGGCGAGGTGGTCGGCCTCGTCGGCATCGACGGGAACGGCCAGCGCGAACTCGCCGAAGCGATCACCGGGCTGCGGCCGCTGATCTCCGGAAGCATGGAGGCCGACGGCCGCGATCTCTGCCCGCTCGATGTCCGCTCCCGCCAGCGCGAGGCCAGGATCGGCTTCGTGCCCGAGGATCGCCACGGTACCGGCCTCGTGCTCGACCATTCGGTCGAGACCAATCTCGTCCTGCGCTCCTTCGATCTGCCGCCCGTCTCGCACCATGGTCTGCTCGACCGCACGACGATCGCGGCAACCGGCAAGCGGCTGGCGGCGGAATACGACATCCGCCTGCGCTCGCCCCGGCAAGTGGCGCGGGACCTCTCTGGCGGCAACCAGCAGAAGATCATCCTGGCGCGCGAGATCGAGGCCGCGCCGCGCATCCTCGTCATCGCCCAAGCGACCAAGGGGCTCGATCTCGGTGCCATCGCCTTCGTCCAGCGCCAGATCCTGGCGCAGCGTGAGAAGGGCGTCGCCATCCTCTACATCTCGACCGAACTGGAGCATGTCATGGAGGTCGCCGACCGTATCGACGTGATCTGCGCCGGCCGCATCACCGGCGAATTGACGCCGCAGGAGGTCAGCGCCGAGCGCATCGGGCTGCTGATGGCCGGCATCGCTACGGAGCGCGCGGCATGAGCACGCTTCTCGATATCGCCATCCACCTGCGCAGCCTCTGGGCGACGCTGCTCGCGCTGCTGCTCGGCGCCCTGCTGATCGGGCTTGCCGGACACGACCCGCTCACGGCCTATGCCGTGCTCTTCCGCGAAGGCTTCGCCGACTATTGGGGCTTCGCCAACACCCTGGTGAAGGCGAGCCCGATCGTACTCGCCGCCCTCGCCGTCTGCCTGCCTTATCGCGCCGGACTCTACAATATCGGCGGCGAAGGCCAGATCTATATCGGCGGCCTCTGCGCCACGCTGGCGGGCTTGAGCCTGCCGGATTGCCCGCCTTGGCTGGGAATTCCACTCGTGCTGGCGAGCGCCATGATCGGCGGAGCAGCCTGGGCCGCTATCGCCGGCGCCCTGAAGGCCTATCGCGGCGTCAATGAGGTCATCGTCACCCTGCTGCTCAACTTCGTCGCCATCCATGTCGTCAGCTACGCCGTCAGCGGCCCGCTTCTGGCGGAAGGGGCGCCCTATCCGTTCTCGGAGCAGTTACCTGCCAACCTGCACTTGCCGGTGCTGCTGCCGCAGACCGATGCCCATCTCGGCGCGCTCTTCGGCCTCGTGCTGGCGCTCGTCCTGCACGTTCATTTCAGCCGGACCAGCCATGGCCTCGCACTCGATGTGATCGGCCGCAACCCGCAGGCGGCGCGCTATGCCGGCATCGCTGTCGAGCGCCAGATCGTCGTCGCCATGGCGCTCGGCGGCGGCATCGCCGGTCTTGCCGGCGGGCTCGAAATCGTCGGCCTGAAATACCGGCTCTTCCATCTGTTCAGTGCCGGCTACGGCTTCGACGGCATCGTCGTCGCCTTCATGGCCGGCGCGCAGCCGCTACTGGTACCACTCGCCGGGCTGCTGATCGCGGCGCTCAAAGCGGGCTCCGGCAGCATGCAGCGCGCCATCGGCCTCGACGGCAGCATCGTCGAGGCGATCCTCGGCCTGGTGGTGATGACCGTCGCCGCCGGCCTCGCCTGGAAGCCGTCGCCGGCCTCGCTGCTCGCCTTCCTGCGCTCGAAACCGGCGCCGGCCGAGCCGATCAACCTCAGCCCGCGAAAGGCCGCGCCATGACCGATCTTGCCTTCGACGCCGCCTTCTTCGCAGCCTTGCTGGCCGCCTCCGTCCGCCTTGCCATGCCGATCGCCTTCGCCGCACTGGGCGGCGTCATCGCCGAGCGCAGCGGCGTCTACAACATCGCGCTGGAAGGGCTGATCCTAACCGGCGCGCTCGCCGCGGCCGCCGGAGCCCATGCGACGAGTATGCCCCTTATTGGCCTCGTCGCCGGCATCGCCGCCGGCGCGGTCGGCGGTCTCCTCGTCGCTCTGCTGACCGTGACCTTCCGGGTCAACCAGCTCGTTGCCGGCATCGCCGTCAACATCTTCTGCGCCGGGCTGACGGCGTTCCTCGCGCGGGCCGTCTTCGGTCTCACCACCAGCACCCAGGTGCCAGGCTTCCCGGCGCTCGATCTCGGACCGCTGTCGGGCTTGCCGATCGTCGGGCCGGCCTTGTTCGCGCATGACGCGCTGACTTATGTCTTCGTCGCGCTCTGCCTGCTCGTCACCGCCCTGCTCTTCCTGACGCCCTGGGGGCTTGCCCTGCGCGCGACCGGCGAGAACCCGCGCGCCGCCGACAGCGCCGGCCTGCCGATCCTCCGCATCCGCTATCTCGCCCTGATGCTCTCCGGCATGCTGGCGGCGCTCGGCGGCTGCCATCTCGTCCTGGCGCAGGTCCACATCTTCTCGGACGGGATGAGCGCCGGCAAAGGCTTCCTCGCGCTCGCCGCGATCATCCTCGGCCGCTGGCATCCGGCCGGCGTCGCGCTGGCCGCGCTGTTCTTCGGCCTCTGCGATGCGCTGCAGTTCCGCCTGCAGTTCGCCATTCCCGGCGTGCCTTACCAGATCTTCCAGATCCTGCCGTATCTGGTCTCGATCGCGGCGCTCGCCTGGACGATCGGGCGCTCGCGCCAGCCGGCGGCAGCGGGGCAAGCTTACATGCGCGAGCAGCGCTAGCTGCGCGCTTCCTGACGGCTACCTCGCGGGCGATGCCGCTGCCGACGGTGTCGGACTCTTTCGCGTCGATGATGCGGGTATGCGCGACAACGACCTCGGCCCGGCCCAATCAGAACGGATTGACGTAGTTGGTGATCGCGATCTGGCGCAGCAGCACCTTGCGGATCACATGCGCCACCTTGACGCGATCGGTGAAGATCGCCGCATCGCCGGCGCTGCCGGCCGGCAGCGAGCGAGCGAAGGCTTCGTCGTCGAGCTTCACCCGGACGACGAAGGGCGCAGCCTGCACGACTTTCGACACGACCGCGGTGCCGGAGGTTTGCACCTGACCGGTCGCGACGGCCTGGAGCACGCTCTCCACCTTGCCCGTCTGCACGGTTCCCGGCGCCCATTTGAAGGTGAGCTCGACCGGCTTGCCGGGCGCGAGATAGCGCGCGTCGACCTGGTTGATCTGGACGCCGACGATGGTGTCCGCGGTGTCGATGAAGGCCATCACCGGCGCCAGCGGCAGGTTGGTCACCCGCGCTCCCTTGCGCAGTGCGAGATTGGTGACGTAGCCGTCGGCCGGTGCACGCACCGTCGTCTTCTCCAGGTTCCATTTCGCGCCGACGAGCTGAGCCCTGAGCTGGTCCACCTCGGCCTCGCGCTGCTCGACGTCGAACGCCCTGCCCGTGCCGCGCGATTGGAGCTGTGTCATCTCGGCGAGCCGCGTCTCCTGGAATTTGAGTTGCGCCGCCAGCGCATCGACCTGCGACTGGAACGGCACCGGATCGATCCTGAACAGGACATCGCCCGCCTTGAGCGGCGTATTGGCGACAACGGGTACGTCGATCACCTCGCCCGCGACATCCGGCACGATCGCGACCGAGTTGCGCAAGACCAGCACCGGTCCCTGCGGCGCGCCCCAGCCCATCGGGATGAACAGCCCGATCAGCAACAGCAGGAAGACGAGGGCCGGCGAGATCTTCCAGAACAGGTTGAACGGCACGATCCTGAGCTTCACCAGAATGAAGAGCAGGGCCAGGTAGAGATTGAGCAGGACGACGATCATCGCGCCGCCTCCGCGTCATTCGAGCGGCGCGCCGGGCTGGTCGGCACGTCGACATAGGCCCAGATCAGGACGATCGGCCAGAGCACGAAGCCGAGGAAGAGCGTCACCCAGCCGCCGATGGCGACGGCGTCGGCCCAGGGATGGTTGCGGCGCCTGGCCACCATGCCCGGCCACATCGCCATGAAGACGATGACGAAGACCGTGCTGGCGACGAGCACGATGAGGACGATCCACGCGAAGATATCGAGGCCGGACATGCCGGAGACTCACTGCACCGGCTGCGGCTCGGGGAATTTCCAACGCCCGTTCAGGATCTCCGCCCGCGGACGATAGAGCCGCACCGTGTAGTTCCAGCCCTTCATCACCGGCAGGCAGTTCGGGACCTTGCCGTCGCAGCCGCCGAACTGGATGTCGACAGCGCCGTCCGCGCTCTTCTTCGCGGTGATGTTGTTCAGCGAATAGGCGTTGTAGGCGTTCTTCTCGTAATAGCCTTCGGCATTGTAGACGCTGACCGACCAGAAGGCGTCGACCGGCACAGCCCCGACCTTGAGCTTGTAGACGGTCGTGCCGTCGTTCTTCGGCGGAGTGAAGCTCAGATAGGTCGCGTCCTTGTCGGGGTTGCCACCCCAGCCCGCGGCGGTGACGATCAGATGGCGGATCGGATCGACCTGTCCTTTCTGGCCGAAGCCGTTCTTGAAGCCGCCGATTGTGGAGGCAAGCACCAGCAGGGCGTCGCGAACCTTCTTCTGGCTGGCTTCGTCCCAGTTCGGCGCTTCGAATTTGCCGGGGCTCTTCTGCCCGACCTTGAGCGCGTCCTGCAGCGCATGGACCTGCTGGAGGTCCTTGGGATCATTGGGGTCAACCAGCGTGCGCACGCCGACCATGACATAGCGCGTGCCGGCCTTGGCCCGCGTCAGCGTGACCGGGCCGGGCTTGTAGACGACGAGCGGCACGTAATGGTCTTCGTTGATGACCTGCAGCGACATGAAGCGCTTGCCGGCGTCCGGCAGGGTGATCGTCACCGAGCCGGCATCGAGATCGAACACCGCGCTGGAATAGAGCGTGTCGCGATTGAGGCGAATGACGCTCTGCTTGTCGACATCGGCCGGCGTGCGGTTGTGGACGAACTTGCCCAGCCCTCCGTCCCGGACGCTCCGGTTCATATAGAGATCGGATTCCGCCCGCGGAAAATTGTCGACCGTCACCGGAACGGCGGTTTGCGCCTGGGCGAGCGCGCTCGTCGCAAGCAGCGCAGTCAGACCAAAACAGTGCCTGCCGTAAGCGATCATCACCGGTCTCCGTTTGGTTCAGGGATTTGCGACCTTCTCGACGTCGGGCAGCACCCAGCTCTTGTCGAACAGCGCCTTGGTCGGCGCGTAGGCGCGGAACATCAGTTCGAACTTGCGCGCCGGATCGGTCGGCACCCAGTTCGCCTCTTTGCCCACCGGCGGCTTCGGCCCGAAATAGACCTCGATCGAGCCGTCGGCGTTCTTCTGCATCTCGGGGATCTGGGATGAACGGCTGGCGCGCGGCATGCCGCGGATCAGCGCATGCGTCTGCCGGTCATAGGCCGTCACCGACCAGTATTGCTCGACCGGCGCCTTGGGCGGCACGGTCAGCCGATAGGTCTTGCCACCGTCGAAGGCGTCGCCGTCCTTGTCCCGGATCGAGATCAGATAGAACTGGCCGGCGCCGAGCCGCTTGATGCCGATATAAGCGTAGCTGTAGGCGAGGCCGCGCAGGTCGATCAGATAGAAATTGGCATCACTGTAGCCCTCCTGCGCCGCCTTGATCAGTTCGGGGGGCGCCGGGAAGCTCCAGCGGCTCGCCGGCGAAAAGAACGGCGGCAGCCCGGCATCGTATTTTTTCTCCAGCCACTCGCCCCCCTCCTTCGCAGCGGAGGCCAGCAACGCCGTCGTCGCCTCATTCGGCCGGTGGGGTTTTCCCTTCTCGATGCCGATCGACTTGAGCTGGTCGATCATTGCCCGGTCGCGCGGCAGCCAGGGCTCAGCCTGCACGATCCGGTCGAGATGCGTGAAGAAGCTCGCGTCGTAACGGATCGTCGAGTCGAAGCTGACGTCCTTGACGTCGCTGAACACCGTCGCCGGGGGCTTCGCCGCCTGCGCCAGCGGATAGACCTTCATCCGCTTGCCATAGGCGATCGACTTGGCGACGTCGGCCTCGCCATGGCTCTTCAGGTTCGAGCGGAGCAGCATGTAGCCGCCGAACGTATCGGATTGCAGCGGGATATAGCCGCGCGGCGGCTTGCCCTTATAGCCCGGCGGCAGGACGAGGTATTTGCCGCCCTTGCCCTTGTCGGCGCCGAGCAGCCCGGCATCTTCGAGCGGCATTTGCCAGATCGTGACGATATTGCCGTTGAACGAGCCGTTCGCATCGCCGGGCGGCAGATCGAGCACGATCGGCCCATCCTTCGTATTGAAGAAGGCCATGAAATAGAGCGCGTCGGGATTGGGCGTCAGCGTCTGGTTCTGCGAGTCGAGCGGGCGACCCCAGTAGATGACCTGATGCACCTTGCCCGGCGTCTTGTTCAGCATCTCCTGGAGCATCAGGTCGTAATTGACCGCCGGTATGCCCCAGATCAGGGCCTCGACTGCGCGCCGCTCGACCAATCGACGTTCGAGATCGCCGGGCGCCGGGCTTTGCGCCTGCGCGGTCGCGGCGAGCAGCGCGAAGGCGACGGCAAAGACCGCTCTCATCATGAACTCCCGCCAGTGGTCCGAACGGAGTTGCATTTGCCGGAGGCCGGCTTTGCACTCTCGGTTCATGCCCTAACGGAAAAACTCGCATGCGCCGCCCCAGCGCTTAAGGCTGTAACGGTTACGGTACGGAACAGCGGCGTGGCATTCGCTCTCGCCCATTGCAATGAGCTGCATCAGGTCGACGGGTTGAGCGACAGCAGCGGGCGATTCTCTCCTACATGAGATCAGCCGGCGCGTGGCTATGGCGAAACGATGCGCACCAGCCCCGCCGTGCTCTGACGGGGCCAGTCTTGCCGCTGGCCGAGGTTTTTCTCCGGATCGGCAGGTTATCGGCGGGTGCTTGGTGCTCGCGGACCGCGGCGCGCCCCGAAGGCGCCAGATTGCCGGTGCGAGACGAGCTTGGGCGCTGCCTGAGCCGGCAGCGCCTGGATCGGGGCTGACGCCGTCGCCTCAGGCCGCCAGCACCACCACCTTCGTCTTGACCGGCGTGTTGTTGTACAGGTGGATCATGTCCTGCGTGAGCAGGCCGATGCAGCCGCTGGTGATGCCGTTTCCGATCGATTCCGCGTCGAGCGAGGCGTAGATCGTATAGAGCGTGTAGGCGCCGTTCTGATAGAGATGCAGCGTGCGTGCGCCCAGCGGATTGTCGAGGCCGCCGGGCATGCCGCGGGCGTATTTGGCCGCTTCCGGCTGGCGCTTGATCATCTCCTTGGGCGGCGTCCAGGTCGCCCATTCGGACTTGCGCCCGACATAGGCGTCGCCGTTCCAGCGGAAGCCGTCGCGGCCGACATTGGCGCCGTAGCGGGTGGCGGTTCCGCCGTCCTCGACGCGATAGACATAGTAATTGCCGGGATCGACGATGATCGTGCCGGGCGCTTCCTTGGTGTCGTAGGCGATCGTCCGGCGGAAATATTTCGGGTCTACATGGGTGACGTCGATCGCCGGGATCGGGAACTTCTCCTCAGGCACCGGCCCGTAGAGCTTCTGCGCCTCGGCGAGGCTCATGCCGTCGGTGGTGCAACCGCCGAGCCCGAGCGCGCCGAGACCGGCGGCCGCGCCGGCCAGGAAGGAGCGGCGGCTGAGGAGGCCCGCCCGGCGCCCGAGCAGGGCGATCTCGTGCATCTTGCGGGCATCGGCATTGCTATCGTCGATGATCATGTTCCTGGACTTCCCATGTCCTGCTGCCCGGCGAGAGACTACTCCGGCATACATCGGCTGAATGTCTTGGCGCGGCGGAGATTGCCGGCACATGGCCCGGCTGGCAAGCTCTGGCTTTCGCTGCGCGGCGCTTGCTGCACACCAGAGCCGGTAAAGTCGCGCAGTCTCGCTTCGCGCTGAGCCCGACAAAAAGGGAGATCACGGCATCAACCGGCCGGCGCGCCATGCCGCTCGTTCCTGCGCGCTGCAAAGCGCTTGTTCACGCCAATGGGTTGAGCGGAGGCAACGGACTGCGCGCGCCTTGGCGAGGACGGTCGGCGCGCGGCCACGTCGAAACAGCGCGCGCAAGCTCTCTTCCGTTCCGCCTGGTCCAGCCACCGCCGCCGAACACTGCGTGTTCGAGCTCAGCCAGATGCGGCGCCACGCGCCGGTTTTCACGCAATTCTTTCCGATCAACCGCTGCCAGCCGGCCACGCCAGATGGCGAGGGCGCGATAGCTCGCCGCAGGCTCGCCGCTCCGTGCAGCTCGCCACAACTGCAAGCGCGCAGGCCACTCCGCCTCGCCGAGCCGGACAGCTGCTTGCCGCCAGGCCGCGCGCAGGGCGAATGCGAGCAGCGCGATCACGGCCAGAGCGGCCGCTCCCGAGCCCAGATACCAGAGGACCGAGCTGGCGGACTGTTCCGGCCGCGCCGGCTGCGCTGCGGCTGCGACCGTCACCGTCAGCCCCGGCAGCGTTTCGGTCCGCGCCTGCCTGTCGGCCATGCTCCACCATGGCTGCGCTAGCGCCGGCAGCTCGAAAGTGCCCGGCTTCTCGAAGACATAGGTGACCTTGTCGGTGCGATGGCCTTCGACGCTGCCACGATTGCTGCGGTCCTCGATGACCGGCGGATCGACGTAAGTCCGCACCCCGTCCGGTGCCTGGAAGCGGAACTCGGCCATGCCGAGCGCCGGGACGCCAGCGGCCTGGCGCCGGATCGTCCGGACCACCGCGTCTCCGATCCGAAACCGATGCCCATCAGGCTGCGGCGACCAGCTCTCGTTCGCGCTCACGCTGTCGGCGACGAGCACCGGACCGGACGGGTCGACGCCGGCCGGCACGCTGACGCTGAAGCGCATCGCGGTGCCCGAGGCCGATCCCGCCGGATCGCCGTCGCGAGCGAGCAGCGTGACCACCGGTGCCGGCACGGCGATGTCGCCGCCGCGCCGCGGGAAGACGATGAACTCGAAGCTCTGGCCGACATAGTCCCGGCTGTTGATCCGATCACTCAGGGTGGTTGCCTGCGTCTCGAAGCGCAGGATCTGGGCGCCGGCCGCTTCCGGCACGTTGACGAGAGGCGGATGCGGCATCTCGCCGGGGAACAGCACGGCGACGTTGAGCCGGACGGGCTGTCCGATCACGATCCCTTCCGTCGGATCGAGCGTCGTACGGATGATCGGTGGCGCGGCTGGCGCCTGCGCGAACGCGATGATCGGGAAGGCCATGAGCAGAAGCAGGGCAAGGGCTCTCATGGCGCCGCTCCCGGCTGCGTGCCGAGCTGATAGGCGAACTTTGCCCGCAGGAAATCCGCGGGCTTCGTCTGCACGCGCTTCAGCCAGAGGGCGCGCACCGACTCGTCAGACATTAGCTTCTCGCCCTCGACCGTCGAATCCTCGCCGCCCCTTTTTGTCTTGTCGAAGACGATCTCGTCGGCCTTGGTGTCGGTGTTTCCGGTCTCGCCGCCTTGCGTCTTCTTCCGCTCGCCGCGGATACGGGCGATCTCGCGGTTGGTCAGCGCAGCTTGCCACGCGGGGCGCAACGCCAGCGCCCGATCATAGCGCTTCATCGCGTCATCATACTGGCCGAGCATCACCAGCGCGTTGCCCTGGTCGAAGGCGCCTTCGGCCGTGTCGCGGGCGGCAAAGGACTGGGCAGCCTCCTTGAACTCCCCCGCCCGGAACAGCGCGACACCACGCCAGAGTGGATCGCGAAAAGCCTTCGCAGCATCGGCCGAGCGTTTCTCGCTCATCAGCAGGCGGCCGCGCTGATCCGGCGTCAGCCAGAGATCGCGAAAGCCGAGTTGATACCACGCCACCAGCAATGCCAGAGCCGCCAGGCAGGTAATGGCCGCATAAGGCGAAAAATTGCGGGAGCGGATCATGCCAGCACCCAGCCGCGCCGGAACCAGAGCAGGACCAGGAGGGCCAGCATCGGCACCAGCCAATAGCCGGCCTCCCGCCAATGCTCGCCCTCGCCGGTGACGCCGGCTGCACTGTCGCCGCGGTCGAGGCGGCGGACCACCGCTGCAATGTCGGACTGGTCGGGCGTGGTCGCGACCACCGTACCGCCAAGCACCTTTGCCGCCTCGACGAGCCCGGCAGCCGCAGCCCCAGGACCCTGCAGCCCAAGGATCGTCACCATCGGTGCGCCCACCGGTTGCACGGCAATGTCCGCTGTGGCCGCATCGGCCAGGAGCAGGATCGATCCACCCTGGCCGGTTCCCGCCAATGCGCGCCTGGCCAAGGCGAGCGCGCCGGCAAGATCGTTGCCGGCCTTCGGCATGATCTCGGGCACGAGCGCCTTGGCGAGATCCAGCACCACGGCACTGTCCGGCGTCAGCGGCAGCACCAGATGGGCGGAGCCGGCATAGGCGATCAGCGCCGTCGAAGCGCCTTCGCGGGCCGCCAGGACATCGGCGAGCTTCTGTCTGGCGCGGTCGAGCCGCGTCGGCGCAAGGTCCTCCGTCAGCATGGAGGGCGTGACCTTGAGCACGACCGCGACCGGCGGCTTGGCGTCCGCGAAAGGCGATGGCTCGCGCTGCCAGGCAGGGCCTGCAATCGCGACGGCCGCGGCGACAGAGCCGGCGAACAGCCAATCGGCCGGGACGATCCGCGCACGCTGGTCGTTCCCGCTCAGGAGATGGGGGAGCAATTCCGGATCGATGACGCGGCGCCATTGCAGCACGGGATCGGAATTGCGCCGCGCCGCCAGCCAGAGAATGGCGGCGGGGATCAGCGCCAGCAGCCAGAAAGGCCGCTCGAAATGGAAGGCGGCGAGCGCGTCCATCATGACCGCGCCTCCGCCATCCCGGCCGATCCGGCAGGTGCCATGCGGCGATACCGGCGGGCGATGCCGAGCGCCTGCGCCAGCAAAGTCAGAACCAAAGCCGCGGCCAGCGGTATCCAGTAGACGTCGCGTCGCGGGCGAAAGCTGACGCTGTCGATGCGGCGCGTCTCGATCGCGTCGAGGCGCTGATAGATCTGGGCGAGCTGGGCTCGGTCCAAAGCCCGGAAGAAGCCGCCGCCGGTCGTCGCCGCGACTTCCTTCAGCGCGGCTTCGTCGAGCTTGTCCTCGCCGGCCGCCTGCGGGTCACCGACCACGACCGTATGAATGACGATGCCCTTGTCCTTCGCAACGCGGGCAGCCTCGGCTGGCGGCACCTTGCTCAGCGTATCGTTGCCGTCGGTCAGCGCGATGATCGTCTTCGCCTTGACCGTGCTGTGGGCGAACAGGCCGATGCCGAGGCCGATCGCATCGCCGAAGGCCGTGCGCGGCCCGGCCATGCCGACGGCGGTGTCCTGCAGCATGGCCCGGCAGAGATCGAGATCGGTGGTGAAGGGCACGAGCGCAAACGGCGCATCGCCGAAAACGACGACGCCGACCCGGTCGCCCTTGCGACGCGACAGGAAATCGTCGAGCACCTGTTTCACCGCGGTCAGCCGGTTGACCGTCTTGCCGGACGCGTCCACGAAGTCGCGCGTATCCATTGAGCCGGAGAGATCGACCAGCAAGAGCAGGTCGCGCGTCGGCAGGTCGCGATGCAGCGGCGGCTCGATCCATTGCGGCCGGGCGAGCGCCGCCAGGACGAGCAGCCAGACCAACGCCAGCACGACGAGGCCGCCGGGCTTCCGCCTTGCCACGACACCGCCCGAGAAGGGGGTCTGGCCGCTGAGCCGGGCCAGCCTGTCGAAGAAGGGCACGGTGAGGCCGGCGCGCTGCTCGGCATGCGCCGGCAGTCCGAACCAGACGAGCAGCGGCAGCGGGAGAAGCAGCGCGATCCAGGGATAGGCGAAGGCGAGCATCAGTCACGCCTCCTTCGCCAAGCGACCACGCTGCCCGCGGAGCCAGGCCTTGGCCTGTACGACGAGCGCGCTCGAGCCTATCGCGGACGAGGCAGCATGCGAGACGAATACGCCTGCCAGGCGCGTCGTCAGATTCGCCGTCTGAACACCTGCCGGCGTGGTCCGCGTGATGAAGCTGGCCCAGCCCGAACCAGTCAGCGACGCCACCTCCTCGCGGCCATAGGCGATGATCGCCGCACGCTTCAGGATGGCCGAGACCGCTTCATCGATCACACCGTCGCTTTGCGACAAGGCTTCGATCTCCGCGGTGGCGCTCCGCAGATAAGCATCGGTCCGATAGCGCCGCAGCGCGCGCCAGCCGGCCACTGCCAGCATAGCGGCGGCCATCCCACCGACGATCCAGATACCCGCAGCGGGTGGCCAGAACGAGATCGGATCCGGCAAGGTCAGATCGGCCAGGTTGGCGAGATCGCCGGGATCGCTGCTCATGGCGCGCTCCCGCCGAGGCGGCCCAGCCTCTGCGCCTGGCGCCGGCCGATCAGCTCGCGCAATTGCACGGCGATATCGCGCTCGGTCGAGATCGGCAGCACCGGAATGGCCCGATTGCGCGACAGCGCCGCGAGCCGCGCGCGCCATTGCGTACGCTCCTCGCCGAACCGCCTGCGAAGCATAGCCGACGAAACGTCGACCTCGATCTGTGCCGGGCCGGCGCTGAAGATCGCGAGGCCGAGATCCGGCAGCTCCTGCTCGAGCGGATCATGGATGAAGACTGCCAGCACGTCGCTATGGGCGCACAGACGCGTCACCAGGCGCTGGGTTTCGCCATCCTCGCCGGTGACGTCGGAGATCAGGCAGATCAGCCCGTCATGAGCGACCATCCGGGCCGCCGCGGCGAGCGCCTCGTTGAGCCGCGCTGCGCCTTGCCCAGCCGCCGCGGGAGGTTTCAAGGCAGCGTTCTGGCGGGCAACCTCCGAGAGGACACGAACCGCGCCATGGTCCCGGCCTTGCGGACTCACGGTGACGATGCCGTCATCGCCGAAGACCACGGCGCCGACGCGGTCACCCAGCGAGGTCACCCGCCAGGCCGCGAGCGCCGCGACCTCCGCGGCGGCGACGGACTTCATCATCCGCCGGCTGCCGAAGAACATCGTGCTGCGCTGGTCGACGAGGAGCAGCACCGGCCGGTCGCGCTCCTCCGAATAGACCCGGACATGCGGGCTGCCGAGCCGGGCCGTCGCCAGCCAGTCGATGGTGCGGGTGTCGTCGCCCTCGAAATAGTGCCGCAATTCCTCGAAATTCAGGCCACGCCCGCGCAGCCGCGAGGCGTGACGGCCGGCCAGCAGGCTGTGCACCGGTTGGCGCGGCAGGAAACTGAAGCCGCGGGCGCGATGCTTGAGGCGAAGGAGATCGTCAAGGCTCACAAAGGCGCGCGCCTCGCTCGCCTTCCTGCGCTCGCTCACTCTTGCCCGCTCTCGCATCAGCGCCATAGCGCCTCTCCGCTAGATCGCGACAGCGACCTGCCTAACCACCTCGTCGAGCACCGCATCCGCATTGACGCCGTCGGCGCCGGCCTCGTAGGCGAGCGCGACGCGATGCCTGAGGCAGTCGTGCACCACGGCCTGCACGTCCTCGGGCGTGACGTAATCGCGCCCCTGAAGCCAGGCATGGGTCCGCGAGCACTTGTCGAGCGCAAGCGAGCCGCGCGGGCTCGCACCGACCGCGATCCAGCTCTTGAGATGCTCGCCGAACTCGGCCGGCCGCCGCGTCGCGGCGATGAGCGCGACCATATAGGTCTCGACGACCTCCTTGGTCGTGACCCGATCGATCTCCGTCCTGGCCAGCATGATTGCAGCCTGCGGAATCTTCGCAGGCGCTGGAGCGGGGCCGGCAGACGCCGCCGCATTCTCGGAGCGGACGAGCCGCATCACCTTCACTTCGTCGGCGTCGGAGGGATAGTCGATCCGCACATGCATCAGGAACCGATCCATCTGCGCTTCGGGCAGCGGATAGGTGCCTTCCTGCTCGATCGGGTTCTGCGTCGCCAGCACCATGAACAGCGGCGGCAGATCGTAGCGCTTGCCGGCGACGGTGACGTGCCGCTCCTCCATCGCCTCGAGCAGGGCCGACTGCACCTTGGGCGGGGCACGGTTGATCTCGTCGGCGAGGATGAGGTTGCCGAAGACCGGCCCCTTGCGGAACTCGAACTGGCCGTCGGCGCGCAGGATCTCACCGCCGGTCACGTCCGAGGGCAGCAGGTCGGGTGTGAACTGGATCCGGCTGAACTCGGATTCGAGGTTCTTCGACAAGCTCTTGATCGCCCGGGTCTTGGCGAGGCCGGGAAGTCCTTCGAGCAGCACGTTGCCGTTGGCGAGCAGCGCGATGACGATGCGCTCGACGACCTTTTCCTGGCCGATGATGTCCTGGTTGATCCGGTCCTGAAGCTCCCGGACGGCGTCGCGTGCACTCGGTCCGGCTCCGTCCATTGTCCAATCCCCGGAGACACCGACAGATGCGCCGGTCCGATGATTTGGGCGACAGGCTCCCGCGAAGTCAGCCCTGTTACGGTTACGGGCCGCCGGGAAGATCGTCAGCCGCGCTCGCGCAGGACGCAGCGGAAGCCGACATGGCTGGTCGAGGTGTCGACCGGCTCGGCATGGCGCGCCGCCGGGCGATAGCGCCGGCAATAGCTCGGCGCGCATAGATGCGAGCCGCCCTTGAGCACCTTGCGCGGGATGCGGACCCTCGGCAGGCGGGGATCGTAGCTCTCGGCCTCCGGCCCTCCCCGCGGATTCTGCGGCACGCAGCACGCCTTCGGCGCATCGGCCTGGTGACGCACGGACCAGAAATCCGTGGTCCACTCCCAGACATTGCCGATCATGTCGTGGAGGCCGTAGCCGTTCGGCGGGAAGGTCCCGACAGGTGAGGTCCGGGCCCAGCCGTCCTCCTTGGTGTTCTCGTGCGGGAAATTGCCCTGCCAGACATTGGCCATGTGGCGGCCCTCAGGCATCAGTTCGTCGCCCCAGGCGAATTCGGCGTCCTCGCGCCCGCCCCAGGCCGCGAATTCCCATTCCGCTTCGGTCGGCAGCGCCTTGCCCACCCAGGCCGCATAAGCCTCGGCGTCGCGATAGGCGACATGCACGACCGGGTGGTCGTCGAGGCCCTTGATCGAGGAGCCCGAGCCATAGGGCTTGCGCCAGTTCGCGCCGAACTTGAAGGTCCACCATTGCGACCAGTCGCGCAGGTCCACCGGATGCATCGGCGGGTTGAACATCAGCGAGCCCGGCTGCAGCATATGCGGCAACGCGTCGGGATAATCTTTCGGATCGGGCGGAATCTCGGCGTAGGTGACGTAGCCCGTCGCCTCGATGAAGGCGCGGAACTGGCGGTTGGTCACCGGCGTCTCGTCGATCCAGAAGCCGTCGACGCTGACGCGATGGCTCGGCGCCTCCTCGGCATAGTGCGCGTCCGAGCCCATGCGGAAGCTGCCGCCCTCGATCCGCACCATGCGGTCCGTGATCGCCTTGGCCTCCCCGACTGCGGCGTTCATCATGGTTCGCGCGCCTCCGATCGCTGACCCGTCGCCATAGTCACGGCTTGCTTGGGAAGATGGTCTTCCAGTCGGTTTTCATGTCGACGATGGTCCAGCCCTTGGCTCGGCCTTCGTCCAGTGCCTTGTCGAGCTTGCCGATATGCGAGCTGCGATCATAGGCCCATTCGCGCTCGGCGTCGGTATGGTGGACGATCAGGGCGAGCCTCGCACCGTCTCCGGCGGTCGTATATTGCAGCATCTGCAGGTCGCCGTCGGAATTGCCAAAGGCGAGGATCGGGCGGCGACCGATGAAGCGGTTGATACCGACCGGCTTGCCCGGCCCGTCGTCGATGAACTCGACCTTTGCTTCCTTGAACAATGCGGGCTTGCCGTTCGCGCCCGGCCGGAACTTGACCACGCCGGACGAGCCCACGACCTGCTCGGGCGGGATGCCATAGACCTTCTCGGCGAAGACTCGCATGAACTCGACGCCGCCGCCGGAGACGATGAAGGTCTTGAAGCCGTTGGCACGCAGATGGCGCAGCAATTCGAGCTGCGGCTGGTAGACCATCTCGTCATAGGGCCGCTGTTTTGTCGGATGCCGCGCCGAGGAGAGCCAGCTGCGCACGAGCAGCGCGAAATCCTCGGTCGTCATCCCGGAATGGGTCGTCGCCATGACCTGCATCAGGCCCTTGTTGTGGTCGGCGGTGAGCCCCTTGAGATCGCGGGCGAGCACCGAGCGATAGGGCTCCTTGGTCTTCAGCGCCGGATTTCCATTGGCGAGCCGCTTGACCTCGTCGAAGGCGAAGAGAAGCTGGAAATAGGCCGGCTGCTCGGCCCAGAGCGTACCGTCATTGTCGAAGGTCGCGATGCGCTCCTCGGGCTTCACGTAACCGGGCCCGCCCTCCTGCGTCACCGTCCTGACGAAGTCGAGAATGGCCGATTTGGACTTGCCGTCGTTCCAGGAGGGCAGCGGGTCGGTCTGCGCGAGGACGCCGGCGGGTGCAAAGCCGAGCAATGCGAACACCGCCACTGCAAGAATCGTACGAAGCTTCGACATCGAATTCCCCGCGATCTTGGCAAGCGGGCGCAACGCGCCTACGAGCACGCGTCTCGCCGCAACTGGCTCCCATGACCGCGACGATCGGGTGTCGCGGCCATGGCCTGCGATTAGCTGCTAGCGTGGACGCAGCCGCTCCAGATCACCAAGCCGCTTCAGCGCGGACTGCTGCTGCAGCAGCCCGTAATTGATCCCGGCGGCATTGAGAGAGCTGCCCGTCTGATACGGATACTCTCCGAAATCAGAGAAGAACTGCTTCACCTGGGCCTGGATCGGCACGAGCAACCACATTTGCTGGCCGAGGAATTTGGTGGCTTCGCCACCTTCCTTCATGCCGCGCTCGTAGGGGTCCATCCGCAGATTGGTGATCGACGCCCAAGATGTGACCTCGCGCGTGGCGGTTGCGATATTGCCCTCGCTGTTGACGGCAAAGCTTACCTTCCAGTCATTCCAGCGTACGGCGTTCAAATTCCCGCCCTGGTCGAAGTAGAAGACCGTTTCGCGTGGTCCCTTCTTCGCCTCGCCCTTGAAATAGGGAAGGAAATTGTAGCCATCGAGGTGGACCTTGAAGGTCTTTCCGCCCGCTTGGAAGCCGCTCTTCATCTTCTCTTTGATGTCCGGCTCTCCAGCTGCGGCACAGAAGGTCGGGAACCAGTCCATCAGCGTGATCGGGTCGTTGAATTGCGTGCCGGGCTTAACCACTCCGGGCCAGCGCACCATCATCGGGATGCGGAAGCCGCCCTCCCAGGTCGTCCCCTTCTCGCCCCGGAAAGGGGTCATCGCGCCGTCCGGCCAAAGCGCGATCTCGGCGCCGTTGTCGGTCGTGTACAGGACAATCGTGTTGTCGGTGATTCCGAGATCATCGAGTTGCTTGAGCAGTTGCCCAACATGACCATCATGCTCGACCATGCCGTCCGCATGGATGCCCATGCCGGTCTTGCCCATCGATTCCGGCTTGAGGTGGGTGAAGACATGCATGCGGGTGGAGTTGAACCAGCAGAAGAACGGTTTGCTGGCCTTGGCTTGGCGATCGATGAAATCCTTCGCCGCAGCCAGGAATTCCTCGTCCACCGTGGGCATACGCTTCGTGTTCAGCGGCCCGGTATCCTCGATCTTGCCGTCCGCCGAGGTCTTGAGCACGCCACGAGGACCGAACTGCTTTCGGAAATTCGGGTCCTTCGGATAGAAATAGCCCTCGGGCTCCTCCTCGGCATTGAGGTGGTAGAGGTTGCCGAAGAACTCGTCGAAGCCGTGCCGGGTCGGCAGATGCTCGTCACGGTCGCCGAGATGGTTCTTGCCGAATTGCCCTGTCGCATACCCCCGAGTTTTGAGCGCGTCGGCTATCGTTGGCATCCAGTCCTGGATACCGTGCGGGTCGCCGGGCATGCCGATCGTCAGCAGTCCTGTCCGGAAAGGCTCTTCGCCGATGATGAATGACGCACGGCCCGCCGTGCAGCTTTGTTGCCCATAGGCATCGGTAAAGATGGCTCCCTCGCTCGCGATCCGATCGATGTTCGGCGTGCGATAGCCCATCATCCCCATGGTGTAGGCGCTGATCTGCGGAACGCCGATATCGTCGCCAAATATGACGAGGATGTTGGGCGGGCGGCCGGGCGCGGTGGCAGGCCGAGGGGCGGGCGCCGGCTGCTGCGCCTCGGTGCGCGAGCCAATGGCCGCTGCCGTTACCAAGGCCGTGCCCGACAGCAGGATCCTGCGCCGGTCGAGATTGGATGAGGATTGTGCGGTCGCGGTCGGCTCCTGCTCTTGCGAAGTCGGATGCTTGTCCATTGCCCTGTTCCTCTGCTGTGAAAACCCGTTTCTTGATCGCCATGCAGTAGGCTGTCAGAGCCGGAGCGGCTTGTTGGCCGCCCCGGCCGCTCACGCGAGGGCCGCTATTTCGATGCCCGGCTCGCGGCCGTATCGAGGTTCTTCATCAACGCATCGACCATCTGGTCGACGCTGAAGCTCGCCGGGCGCTGGCTCGGCGGGTAGTCCTTGAAGGTCTGGAGGAAGGGCGCGACTTTGTAGACGCCGTACTGGATCAGGTAGGCGTTCTTCGCGAGCCAGTCATAATACTGGTCGGAGACGACATCCGCCCGCTCCATCGGATCCATGCGCAGGTTGAACACCTTTGGTGCGCGCAGGCAGGTGAACGGGTTGGCCCAGACGGTGAACCCACCAGGCGCGCGCTGTTCGCAGAACACGATCTTCCAATCGTTGTAGCGATAGGAAACCAGTTCGCCGTCATCGTTGAAGTAGAAGAACTCGTTGCGGGCGGATTTCGGCTGCTGGCCGGTGAGATAGGGCAGCTGGTTGTAGCCGTCGAGATGGACCTTGGCCTGCTTGCTGCCGAGCGCCGTCCCCTTGGCCAGCTTGTCCTTGATCTCGCCATCACCCGCCGCCGCGACCAGCGTCGGGAACCAGTCGAGGCCCGAGATCATCTCGTTCGAGACCTCGCCCGCCTTGACCTTGCCGGGCCAGCGGATCATCGCCGGCACACGGAAGGCGCCTTCCCAGTTCGTGTCCTTCTCGGAACGGAACTGCGTCGTCGCCGCATCCGGCCAGGACCACTGGTTCGGGCCATTGTCGGTGGTGTAGACGACGATGGTGTTGTTGGCGATGCCGAGATCGTCGATCGCCTTGAGCAGTTTTCCGACATCCCCGTCGTGCTCGATCATGCCGTCGGCATAGTCGTTGCCGGGCATGCCGCTCTGGCCCTTCATCGACTCGCGCACATGGGTGAAGGCGTGCATGCGCGTCGTGTTCATCCAGGTGAAGAACGGCTTGTTGGCCCTCACCTGGCGCTGCATGAAGTCGATCGCGCCGGCAGTGGTTTCGTCGTCGACCGTTTCCATCCGCTTGCGGTTCAGCGGTCCCGTGTCCTCGATCTTGCCGTCGGCCGACGACTTGAGCACGCCGCGCGGTGAATTGGCCTTCACGAAAGCCGTGTCGTTCTTCGGGTAATAGGGCCTCTCGGGTTCTTCCTCGGCGTTGAGATGGTAGAGGTTACCGAAGAACTCGTCGAAGCCATGCCGGGTCGGCAGGTATTCGTCGCGATCGCCGAGATGGTTCTTGCCGAACTGGCCAGTGGCGTAGCCGAGCGGCTTCAAGGCCTCCGCGATCGTCACATCGCGATCCTGCAGTCCCACCGTCGCTCCAGGGATGCCGACCTTGCACAGGCCGGTGCGCAGGCAGACCTGCCCGGTGATGAAGGTCGAACGCCCGGCCGTGCAGCTGTTCTCCGCGTAATAGTCGGTGAACATCATGCCTTCCTTGGCGATGCGGTCGATGTTCGGCGTCCTGTAGCCGACCAGGCCGTGCGAATAGGCGCTGATGTTCGACTGGCCGACATCGTCGCCGAAGATGACGAGGATGTTCGGCCTGGCCGAGCTCGGCTGGCTGGGCGCTGGTTGCGCCTGCGCCGGCATCGCCGACAGGCCAAGCCCGACCACGAGGCCGACCGCGGCAAGGAATTTATGGCGTCCCATGAAACACTCCCGGTTGCGGATCCGTCGCCGGGCACTGCGCGTCTTCAAGAGCGCAGGCCCAGGCGCGCGACGCCGGGAAGGTCGCACGCGGGTACCGGGCGCTTAAGGCTGTAACTGTATCGCCGGACCGACCGCAGCCTCAGCGGGCTGCGACCACCGCTGAAATCGATTTCACTGCATTATCGGCGAGATCGTCGATCAGCTCGAAGCAGGGCGTCGCCTTCGCCAGGAAGTCACGGAAGTCCGAGGCCAGGACTTCGCCATTGCGCAGATCGCTGAAGCGCCAGGAGTAGCGGCGGCGCTCAACCAGCGGCCGCACCGCGATATCGAGCGAATAGGTCTCGCCGGGATGGGCGAAGAGTTCCTGGATGGCATCGGACGCTGCGCTGCGTTCCACCGAGGGCACCACCAGTGTCTTGAAGTGCGCCTTGCGCAGGAGCGGGAGCAGCGCGTCGGTGAAGAGTTCGCCACGCAGCTCAGTCGCGGGATCGGCCCGGTCGGAATGGTCGTGAATGACCACGGCAGCCGCTGCTCCGTCCGGCGCGACGGCGGCCAGGGTCTCGCTTTCGCCCGCAGTCCCAGGCGACCAGGCGAATGTCGGGACATAGCATCCGCGCGGTATCGTGATCCTGACGCGATCCTCCAGCCCCGCGCCTTCATAATAGGCGGTCAGGGCAGAGCGCAGGCGCGTCGCCTCGATGCGCACGATGGGATCGATCGTCGGATCGAAGCTGTCGTCCCGCCCGAAGACATCGACGCCGATCGAATAGGCCTTGATCCGATCGGATCGCCCTTCAATCGTCTGCGTCACGACAAAACTGAGAAAACGTCTGTTACGCTCGGATATCCGCAGCGATTCGGCTTCAACTAACGCTTGGAGAGCCAACAGTACTTCACCAGGCGGAGGCTCTTCGCCTTGCGCCGATATCTTTTCGTCCATTGCCTCGCCTCCAAAGCCTGGATCGAAAAACATCTCTCGCCGATCGACGTAACAATGGCGCAACCATAGATGGATTGACAAGGCGCGCGCTCGTGCTCGTTCGTCGCGAGAGCGATAAGGTTAGGAAATTCTTTCGAGGATGTCTTGCTCTGTCGCCGCAGCGAGCGCGTTGTATTCCTCGGTGCGTTCCCGGCCGATGGCTGCCGGGGATTTCGCCCAGTAGGCAGCAGCCTCGCAGGCGGCCTCATAGGCCTCGCACAGTTCTACCAGGCGGGGATCGTGGCCGCATTTCTCGCGCAGGGCAGCCCGCCGGTCCGGCCAGCGCAGCATCAGGCGGGCGAGTCCTCGTCTTTGCGCCTGTTCCATGGCCGGGTGTCCGTCGCACCGTGAGGCGTACAAAAGCATATACGCTCGGAATCTTGCTGCAGATGCAGTCGTTACAGTTGCAAGGCCAGCTGGGCCGCTCACCCCTGCATTTACCTCCGCAACTTGACGCTCCCGGCTGAATCATCGGACGCTCCGTCTTCGTGACGGGGGCGTAGATCATGAAGCGATTCCGAACCGCTCTCCTTGGCGCGACGGCTTTTCTCGGCGCCGGCTTGACCCACACCCAGCTCGCAGCGACCGAAGGCGGCGCCAGTCTCTATCTCCCGGGCTTGCATGGGCCCGGCGCCGGCATGCTGCCGCCACCCGGCTTCTACTTCGAGAATGATTTCTATTCCTATTCCGGCCGCCTCTCCGCGCGAACACAGACGCAGCTCGGCGGCGCCGTGCTCGCCAACGTCAACGTCGAGGCGCGCGCCAATTTCATGACCCCGACCTGGGTCACGCCGCTCGAGATCTTCGGGGGCAACCTCGCCTTCGCCGTTTCCGTTCCCTTCGGTACCCCGCGGATCAGCGCCGGCGCCGTGGTCGCCGCGCCGCGTCTCGGCCGCGCCATCGGGGTCAGCGCCCACGACGCCACCTTCAATCTCGGCGACCCGATCGTCTCCAGCTTCATCGGCTGGCATGCCGGCAATTTCCACTGGCAGGTCGGCGGCTCGCTCAGCATTCCCGCCGGCGCCTACCAGGACGGCGAGCTCTCCAACATGGCCTTCAACCGCTGGATCGGCGACGTTTTCGCCGCTGCCACCTGGCTCGACCCCAAGATCGGCCTCGACATCTCCGCCACCGTCGGCTTCGAGATCAACGGCAAGAACAAGGATACCGACTATCGCAGCGGCAACGCCTTCCACGCCGATCTCGCGATCACCCAGTATCTCAGCAAGGAATTCTCGATCGGCGTGATCGCCTCGCATTACCAGCAGGTCAGCGGTGATGGCGGCAGCGGCGCGACGCTCGGCCCCTACAAGGGCCGCACCACAGCCGTCGGCGGCACGATCGGCTATAATTTCAGCGTCGCGGGGACGCCGGTCGCGGCCCGGCTCAAGGTGCTGCGCGAGGTCAGCGTCGAGAACCGGCCGCAGGGTACGATCGCCCTGATCAGCCTCGCCTTCCCGCTGGGGCATGTCGCAGCTCCGGCCCCGTCGCCGGAGCCGAAGGTCGTCAAACACTGACGCGCCCGCGCATCACCATCGCCGATGGGAGTAGGCTTCGGCCGCAAGCTATCGCTTTGGCAAAGAGCCAAAGCGATAGCGGTTTATCCTGCGCGCCGGGGCACTAGTTCAGAGCGATGTAGAAGGCCTCTGCGAGGCTGAGGTCGACCATATCGCCCCGCCGCAGTCGCTGCAGCTCCCCCTTGATGGCTGGATCGGCCACTTTTAGCGAGCGTGGACCAAACGGGCCGACATAGCTGACCACACTATTGGCCGCATCGAAGCGCTCGAACCTCGCCGTCAGCGTGATGGAGCGCACGACGAACCGATCCGGCAGGTTCTGGAACTGCGGCTCGCTCGCCGCTTCCGTATAGGTGATCGCCGGGCGGGCGCCCCGCTTGCTGCGCCCGATATCGAGCAGCACGCCTTCGACCCGCCGGATCTCGACATTGTCGCCTTCGCGGACGCGCTCGAGATTGCCGAAGGCCGGCGGAACATCGACGCGCCAGGTGTTGCGGTTTTGCTCGACGACGACGGAGCGGTTGGCACGGTCGATCGAGATCACGCGGACATTGAGCCGCTCGATCTCCACCGGGCCGACGCCGGCGACGATGACGGTATCGCTAGTGATCTCCGGACCGGTGGCACAGCCCGCCATGCCAGCCGCGATCGAAAAGGCGAGAACCAGAGCAATATGCTTCGACATGAAAACCTCCGACTTGGATGACGCCGATCATGAGTTCGGCTCGGTTTCTCTTCTGACTGCGACCGTTCTCAGGGCGGGCAGACGTCCCAGAAGCCCTGCGTGCGCTGCGGATCTGTGTAGAACCAGCAATAGCCCGGTGCCGGCGGCCGCGAATTGGCATAGGCCGTGGCCGCCGCTGCCGTGGCAAAGCCGATCGCCGCTCCCGACGCGACAGCCAGGCCCGGATGCCACCAATAGCCGGGCGGGCGGACCCAGGGCTGCACCGGATAGCCGGGACGCACGACCGCACCTCGCCCCGCAACGACGTTCCCTCTCGGGCCGCGCGCGACATAGCCCCCACCGGCAATGGCTCCGCGCGGCCCGCGCGCAGCATAACCCCGCGCGGCGATCGCACCGCCTCTCGGGCCAACCGCGACGCCGCCCCGGCGGAATTGTACCGTCTCGACAAGCTCAGGCGCGGCGCTTGCAAGGCCCGGCGCGATCAGTGTGAGCGCCTGCGCATCATGCGGCACGAATGGAGAAAGCATCAGCACCACGACCAGGGCTTTCAAGCCAAGCTCATTTATCGGCTCCGCCTGAAGGTGACAGGCTGCTTTGACGCTCGGGAATGCCACCATGTCACCTCCTCCTGTGCTGGTCGATCTTGCGAACCGCGGCAAAAGCGAGTGTGACGCCATGCTGGTGCGGCAATCGGCATCTCATTTGTCGCAACGGCGATAGCTCGTCTCGACCTCCGGAAACTCCGGATCGAAGCGCACGAGATCGCCATCGGGCTTGAAGCGAATCGAGACGCTCATGGTCTCGAAAAGGATCTCGGTCTCGCAGCCGAGCAGGGCGGTCAGCACATCGCCCTTCTGCTTCGACGAGATCACATCGCAGCTGGCATGCGCGCCACGGACATGCTTTCCGCTCGCAATGAAGCCCGACCAGCCCTCGGCCGAGCGCTTGCTAAAGACCAGCCGGCCGTTGCGCTTGGTAAAGACCTGATCGCAGCTCGCGGCACTGGTTACCCAGGCGCCCTGCAGACGCTCGACCGCCGCGCCGGACTGCGCGACAGCCATCGCGGCGGTGGCGAGCAACGCCACTGCCAGGCGCTTCATGCCTCGTCTCATGTTTTCAACCCACTGGCTTGCCGGTCCGATCGTCCCCGCACCGTCACAGGCAGTATCTTCGGATGGATCGACGAAACCCGGAAGCAGTCAGGCGGCAGTAACTGTTACATACGCAAAGATACCCCATCGGCGAGGTATCTGGACGATCCGCCGGCAAGAAGCGTCGAAAGCCTCAGGCCGAATACATGCTCAACCTGCAATAGTGCTCCAGCACTGCTTTGGTTCCGTCGTTCCAGATTGCTTGCAGAGCCTTACAAAAAGCGATCCGGAATCGGTCCTCTCGCGCCAGCTCGCCATAGATGTCCGGCATCTCGAGCCAGGCGGCGGGTTCAGCCTTCGCCATGCGGGCCCGCTCGGCGAGCCGCAGCCAGACCGGATCATTATCCGCAATCGGCCGGCCGCTTTCGCTCTCGCCATAGCAATAGCGGCACCAGAGCGCGCAGACGAGGGCGAGCCCATCGATCCTGCGCCCGGTTCGAAGCGCATCGCGCAGCGTCGGCAGGATGAACTTGGGCTGGCGGTTCGAACCGTCGAAGCAGAGCCGGCGGATGGTGTCGCCGATCTTCGGATTGGCGAAGCGCCGCTCGATCGTCCGCTGGTATGCTCCAAGATCGGTGCCCGGCACGGGTGGCACGAGCGGTACCACCTCCTCTTCGAGCAGTATCGACAGGAAACGCGCGATCTGCGGATCCTGCATCGCCTCATGGACGAACGCGATATCGAGCAGGCCGGCGGGATAGGCGATCGCCGCATGGCCGCCATTGAGGATGCGCAGCTTCATCAGCTCGAACGGCGCGACATCGCCGACGAACTGGACGCCGACCTCCTCGAGCCGCGGCCTGCCGGCCGCAAACCGGTCCTCCAGTACCCATTGCCGGAAGTCCTCACAGAAGACCGGGCGGCGATCCTCGATGCCGAACTCCTCGCGCAACCTGTCGCACTCGCGTTGCGTGGTCGCCGGCGTGATCCGGTCGACCATGCCGTTCGGAAACGCGACGTTCTCCCTGATCCAGGCCGCGTCGGAGCGATCGACCAGCTCGACGAGGCCTGCGACGGTTGCCTCTGCGACATGTCCGTTGCCCGGCAGGTTGTCGCAGGACATCACCGTGAAGGGCGCGATGCCCGCGGCGCGACGCTGCAGCAGCGCCGTCGCAATGAGGCCGAAGGCCGTCTTCGGCCGCTGCAGCCGGTCAGCGGCATCGGCGAGGATGTCGAGGTGATCGGCAGCGAAGGCCTGCGTCGCCGGATCGATATAGTAGCCGCCCTCGGTGACGGTCAGCGAGACGATGCGGGTGCGTGGATCGATGAGCTTCGCCAGAACCGCTTCGGTGTTCCCCGGCGCAAGAAAATCGAGCATGGGCGCGATGATGCGTGCCTGCGAGGACGAGGCGTCCTGCGCCACCACGGTGGTCAGGAAATCCTGCGCCGCGAGATCAGCGCGCATCCCGGCATCGCTCTCGCGCACCCCGGCGCCGACCAGCCCCCAGTCGCGATCGAGGCCTCGCTCGAAGAGTTCGTCGAGATAAACAGCCTGATGCGCGCGGTGGAAATTGCCGACACCGATATGGACGATGCCGGGCGAAAGCTCGCCCGGCTGGTAGCTCGGGACTGCGACCGGACCGGTGATGGCGGCCAGCGTCGCACGCGAGAGCCTGACCGCCATCGGGGTCACTTCGCTCGGGCAGCGACCAGCTGCTGGACGAGGTCCGGCCGGTCGCTGGTGATCTGCGAGACGGGCTGGCCGAGCCAGAAGTCGATGTCGCCGACCGTGTTCGGTACCCAGACCCCGAGGCGCTCGCGCCCGACGATGCCAAGCGCCTGGTCGAGCGTGAGGCGCAGCAGCGATTGCTCGACAGCGATGATGCAACCGAGATCGGTGAAGCGCTTCAGCGTCCGCTCGATGCCGCCATAGGCCTCGCAGGAACGCCGGTCGACCGAGGCGAGACGGCGCAGCTTTGGCGCCTTCGCCTTGATCTCCTCGATCACCTCCGGCACGAAGCAGGTCAGCACCACGCGCGAAGCCAGTCCGCGTTCCTCGACCAGCGCGATCACCTTGTCGAGCAGGCCGGGATAGGGGCTGCCGAAGGCGTTCATTTTCATCTCGATCTCGAGCTCGATCCCGGTGGGACCGAAGACGTCGAGCACCGCGGCCAAGGTCGGGATCGTCTCGCCGAGCGTGTCGCGCAGCTTGACCTTGCGCAGCGCCTCGCGGTCGAGCCTGTCAATCGGCCCCTTATGGTCGGTGGTGCGGTCGAGCAGCGGATCGTGGATCACCATGATCTCGCCATCGCTGGACAGATGCACATCGAGCTCGACGGCGTCGACCTTGAGGTCGCGGGTATTCCTGAAGCCGGAGAGGCTGTTCTCGGTCCAGAGGTTGCGCGCGCCGCGATGCCCGATGATCCGCATGGTCGAAGTCCCGTCGTCAGAGAGGTGCGTTGGCTATTTGCCGCTGTCGACCAGCCCCTTCACGAACCAGCGCTGGAGCAGCAGGATCACGATGGTCGGCGGCAGCATTGTGAGGAAGGCCGCGTTCATCAGCACATGCCAGGTCGGCAGCGAGTCGCTCTGCGGCATCAGTTTCTTCAGCCCGATCACGGCCGTCGCCATGTCGGGATCAGTGGTGAGGAGGAGTGGCCAGAGATACTGGTTCCAGCCCATCAGGAAGAGGATGATCGCCAGCGCCACGATGTTGGAGCGCGACAGCGGCAGCAGGATCAAACGGAAGAATTGCCAGGGGCTGGCGCCGTCGATGCGCGCGGCCTCGCAGAGCTCGTCTGGCACGGTCAGGAAGAATTGCCGGAATAGGAAGGTCGCGGTCGCCGAGGCGATCAGCGGCAGGATCAGGCCGGAATAGGTGTTGACCAGGTTCCAGTCGAGATCGACCAGCACCTGCCAGCCCAGCCAACCGCCGAGGATGTTGAGCGGCAGCGCGACATTGGCCGCCGATTCATAGGTCGGCACGATCCGCACCTCGATCGGCAGCATCAGCGACATGAAGATCAGCCAGAACGCCGTCAGCCGGAACGGAAAGCGGAAATAGGTGACGGCGAAGGCGGCGATCAGCGAGACCGCGAGCTTGCCGAGCGTGATGCCGCAGGCGACGACGAAGGAGTTGAGCAAGAGTCGGCCGAATTTCGCGCTGCTCAGCACGGTCTGCATGTTCGCGAGGAACTGATCGCCCGGCAGCCAGGAGAGCGGCACCTGCATGATCTCCTGCTGCGACTGCGAGCCGGTGACGAAGACGAAGTAGATCGGCAGGCAGACGATCGCCGCGCCCAGCACCAGGATGGCATGGCAGACGAAGTCGAGGACGGGCGTGCGCTCGTTCATCGTCGCTTCCTAGACGCTGTAGTTCACGCGCCGCTCGATGAAGCGGAACTGCGCGAAGGTGAGCGCGAGCGCCAGCGCCATCAGGACGACAGACTGCGCCGCCGAGGAACCGAGATCGAGCGTGACGAAGCCGTCCTGGTAGACCTTGTAGACCAGGATCGAGGTGGAGCCCGCCGGCCCGCCGCGGGTCGTTGCATCAACGATAGCGAAGGTCTCGAACAGGCCGTAGACGAAGTTGATCGCCACCAGGAAGAACAGGGTCGGCGAGATCATCGGCAGGCAGATGCGCAGGAAGCGCTGGATCGGCCCAGCGCCGTCGAGATAGGCCGATTCCAGGATCGATTGCGGCACCGACAGCAGCGCCGCGGCGAGGAAGATGTAGTTGTAGCAGATGTGCTTCCATGAGGCGGCCATGACGATCAGCGCCAGCGCATGGCCGGAATTGCGGTTCGGGTCCCAGTCGAAGCCGAGCCCCTGCAGCATCTGCGCGACCGGGCCGACGCGCGGGTTGAACAGGAAGGCCAGCATGATGCCGGCGATCGCCGGCGCGATCGCATAGGGCAGCAGCAGGATGGTGCGATAGGCGCCGCGGCCGCGCGCGATATGGTTGGTCGCGAAGGCGAGCACGAGCGCGACCGACAGGGTCAGGATGTTCTGTGCGAGCGTGAAGAGCAGCGTCACCTGCGCGGACGACCAGTAGACGCCGCTGCGGAAGAGACGCTCGAAATTCTGGAAGCCGACCCATTGCGTCGTCGCGCCGAACGGGTCGGTGAGCTGAAAGGCCTGGAGCAGTGCCCGCACCGAGGGGATGAAGAAGAACAGCAGCAGGATGAAGAGCTGCGGCGCCAGCAGCCAGAACGGCAGCCAGCTGCCGGTGAAATGCGCGCGCTTCAGCCCGCTTTCCGCCTGGCCGTCCATGATCGGAGCGGCCGCCCGCCGCCGCAGCGGCCAGCGCAGACGCCGCGCGTCTCCGCTGGCCGGCAGCGCGAGGCCTTCGCTATTTCTTGCCAGCATTGAGCTGCTCGTAGCGGCGCAGCGCTTCGTTGCCGCGGTTCACTGCGTCGTCGAGCGCCTGCTGCACAGGCTTGCGACCGAGGAAGGCAGCCGAGACCTCCTCCATGATCGCGACATTGATCTGGTTGCTGTTGCCGATCCGGAAGCCGAGCGAGTTGTCGCTGGGGGTGCCACGCATCAGCTGGACGACGGCGATCGCCCGCGTCGGGCTCTTGTCGTAGTAGCCCTGCGCCTTGGCGGCCTCATAGGCGGCGACCGTTACCGGCACATAGCCCGTGACCTGGTGCCACCAGACCTGCGTGTCGGTCTGCGCCAGGAAATTGTAGAAGGCGGCGACAGCCTTGTACTTCTCCGGCGTGTGGCCTTTCAGGGCCCAGAGCGCGGCGCCGCCGATGACGCTGTTCCTCGGTGTCACGCCTTGCTCATAAGGCAGTTCGATCGCGCTCCAGTCGAACTTGGCGGCGGCGACCACCGCGGCGTGGGCAGCGGTCGAGGCGATGATGGTCGAGCACTCGCCGGAGGTGAAGAGCTGAACCGGGACGACGCCCTGCCCCGCGATCTGCATGACGCCGGAGGTGACCAGGCGCTTCATGCGCTCAACCTGGCCAACGAGCTTGCCCTTGTTGAAGACGAAGGAGGTGTCGAGCCCGTCCATGCCGTTGCGTTTGGTCGCATACGGGATGTCGTTCACCGCGCTGTAGTTCTCGAGGAAGCTCCACTCATAGTCGCCGGGCAGCACCATCGCGCATTTCGACACGCCCTTGGCCTTGATCGCGTCGAGCTGCGGCTCGAGCTCCTGCCAGGTCGCGCCGGGCTTGTCGAAGCCGGCGGCTTTGAAGTGGTCGCGGTTGTAGAACAGGATCGGCGTCGAGGAATTGAACGGCATCGCCTGCAGCTTGCCATTCACCGCGTAGTAGCCGACCACCGGCTTGATGAAGTTCGACCAGTCGATCTTGTAGCCCTGCTCGGTCATCAGCTCGGCGGTCGGGATGATCGCGCCCGAATTGACCATGGTCAGGAAGGAGCGCTCGTTCGACTGGACGATCTCCGGCTGGCGCTTGGCCCGGTAGGCGGCGATCGTGCCGTTCAGCACCTCGTCATAGGTGCCCTTGGCGATCGCCCTGACGACATAGTCCTTCTGCGAGTCGTTGAACTTCTTGACGATCTCGTCGACGCGCTCGCCAAGGGCGCCGCTCATCGCGTGCCAGAACTCGATCTCCGTCGCGGCCCGGGCGGGCGACAGCCCTGCCAGCATCAGGGCGGCCGCGCCCGCTATCGCACCATGGAAAGGTCGCATGAGAAGCCTCCCTCGTGAAATGTTATGCGAGCATATGCTCTTTGTTGAAGCATATGCTCGCATACAGGCATTCTATGTCAACCGCCCGTGACAGGGCGATGACGACACGCGGAGACATCGTGCATCGAGCGTTCCAGGAGATCGGGGAGGGTTTGCGGCGCTCAGTCGCCCAGCAGGGCGCGCGCCGTCTCTTCGTCGGTGATCAGGCCGTTGACGATGCGCCCGGCGAGGGCCGCCCGCAGCGGCGCCACCTTCGCGGCGCCATGGGCGATGCAGATGCGCAGCCGGTCGCTGCCCGGCTCAGGCGGCACGCTGGTGACGCGCCGGTTCAGGCCCTGGTCGAGCACCCTGCCCTCGCCATCGAAGGCCCAGCCGGTCACCTCGCCGACTGCTCCGGCGCGAACCAGCTCGAGCAATTCGCTGCGGGTCATGAAGCCGTCGCGATGGAGTACGGCATCATCGCCGATCTGGCTGATGCCCATCAGCCAGAGATCCGCCTCGCCGGCGATCGCTCGAATCCGCCGGACCGACTCGATCTCGATCAATTGCGCCCGCTCTTCCGGGCTGGAGACATAAAGCGGTAGCGGCATCGGGAAATGCTGCGCCTTGGTGATCTCGGCCAGCTTGACCAGCGTATCGAACCGGCTCGCCGAACCATCCGGCGAGATCGTGCCGACGAGCGAGACCAGCCGGTGCAGCGGGCAGGACATCGGCGAGACGCGCTCGATGCTGGCGCGCATCGAGCGACCAGTGCCGAGGGCCATCACCAGCGACTTGCGCGAGCGCAGCCAGCGTTCGATCAACAGCCCGCCGAGGGAAGCGACACCGGAGGCAGCCGTTTCGGCCGAGCCATCGGCGGGAGCGATATCGCAATGCTGCAGCTCGAAGCGATCGCGCAGACGGGCCGCGAGATCCATGCAATCGGCGATCGGATGGTTCATCCGGAAACTGATCAGCCCCTCGCTCCGGCAAAGCGAGACCAGGCGCTGCGCCGCCGGCCGCGAGATGTTCAGGATCTGGGCGATGTCCTCCTGGGTCCGGCCGGCGATATAATAGAGCCAGCCGGCGCGGGCGGCATCGTCGAGGCGGGCATTGTCTCCGTCGGCCATGCGCTCAATCCGCATCCTGCATCGCAAACTCCCGCCAGGAACCGAGCAGCCGGTCGGCCCCCGCCTCGATCAGCGGCTGACGCTGGTCGAGCACGGAGAAATGACTGCCGGCGGCAAGGCCGAATGCCGTCATGCCGGCAGCCTTGGCCGCTTTGACGCCGCTGACACTGTCCTCGACCACGAGGCAGCGCTCCGGCGCAACTCCACGCTCGGCCGCCGCCAGCAGGAAGAGATCCGGTGCGGGCTTGCCCCGCTTCACCCGCGTCGTGCTGAAGATCCGCCCCTCGAACAGGTCCCAGAGTCCAACCTGACGGAGGCAGAACTCGATACGCTCCTCGTCGCTGGACGAGGCGACGCAATAGTCGGCATCGAAGGCCTCGACCGCCTCGCGCACACCGGCGATCGGCTGCAAATCCTTCGCGAAGGCACTGAACAACCGCGCGCGCCAGTCCCGCCTGAAGCTGTCGGGAACGGGGCCACCCGTCATGCGCTCATAGTCCTCGATCACCGCACTCGCCGGCCGCCCGAGATAGCGGCGCATCACATAGGGCAGATCGTAATCGGGATCGAACGGCGAGAGAAGATCGACCAGGAGCCCGCAACTGATCGTTTCACTGTCGACGAGCACGCCGTCGCAATCGAGGATGACGAGGTCGAATGGCGAAGATTGGCGGGTCATGGGGCAACAAGAATTGATCAGATGCTCCGATAAAGAGCATCTGCTCCAATCTCTGTCAAACGACTTCCGGCCGGGCCCGATTACGGCGAGCGCGCTCAGCGCCCTCGCATCTCGGTCCCGCCAGGATAGATCAGGCTCTTCACCATGCCGGCCTCGTTCGCGGCGTGGCGGCGGAAAGCATCAGGTCCCTCAGCCAGAGCAAAGCGGTGGCTGACGACGGCCTCGACATCGACCTTGCCCAGCGCCACCAGCTCGATGGCGCGCGGATAGACATGGCCCATGCGTCGGGAGAACTTGATCGTCAGCCCGCGCCGGCGCGCTTCCGCCGCCGGCACCACATAGCTGTCGCCATCGGGAATCCCGACCAGCACAACACGCCCGCCAATGCGCGCGGCGCGTACGGCGTCGCGAAACCCTTCCGGCGCATTGGTCGCCTCGATTACGAGCGGGAGCCCCTCTCCTTCAGTCCACGCGGCGATGTCGGCTGCGCTCTCACCGACCTTGCTGGCGCCAAGCTTGAGCGCCAGCGCCCGTCGATGCGGCTGCGGATCGCAGGCCAGGATCTCGCCGACACCGGCCGTCCGCAGCACCTGCAGGATCAAAAGGCCGATCGGCCCGCAGCCAAGCAGCGCGACGCGCTCGAGCAGGCGCGGCTTTGCCAGATCGACGGCGTGGATGGCGACGCCGAGCGGCTCCAGCATGACTGCATCGCTCGGCGTGAAATGCTGCGGCACGGGAACGATCTGCGATTTCGGCACCCAGATCCGGTCCGTCATCGCGCCGTCATTGGGGGGCGCGCCGATGAAGATGACTTCGGGGCAGAGATTGGGATGCCCGGCGCGGCAATGCTCGCAATGACCACAGGCCTGGTTGGGATCGACCGCGACCAGTGCACCGCGCGCCAGGCCGAGCTCGGGCAGGTCCTCGGTCAGCCAGCCGCTGAACTCATGTCCCGGCACGAAGGGCGCCGCGATCACCGCCGAACCGATACCGCCATCCTTGTAATAGTGCAGGTCGCTGCCACAGAGACCGACCGCGGCCACGTCGATCAGCGTTTCGCCGGGCGCTCCCTCGCGCAGATTGAAGGGCGCGACACGCGCATCGCCGGCGGCATGCAGGAACACGGCATGGGACATCTCGGGGTGACACTCCGGCTCGACTGATCGCCTTTGCAACAGATGTATTTTCGTACTTACATTGGTTTTGGTCAAGACGAAACCGCCATGCAGACAGCCCCCGGTTGTAGGGACGGCCGGCGCGATATAACCCTCGGCAGCCCGACAGAAGGACCAGCGATGCCGGAAGACGCCCAGACCCAGGTGAGAGCCGCCTGGCTGTACTACATGGAAGGGCTGACCCAGGCGGAGATCGCCGACCGGCTTAAGATGACTCGGCTCCGGGTCAACCGGCTCCTGGTGGAAGCGCGCGGCAGCGGTCTCGTCAACATCACCATCAACTCGCGCCTGGAAAGCTGCGTCCGGCTGGAGCGCGCGCTGGTCGACGCATTCGGCCTGCAGGAGGCCGTGGTGGTGCCGACGCCGGATGACCCGGCGCAGGTGCCGGCCCAGATCGGCCGTGCCGCCGGCGAGTTCGTCTCGCAGATCGTCGAAGAGCGCCAATCGGGCGTCTTCGGCGTCGGCTGGGGCAGCACGCTGCGCGAGACGATCCGGCATGTCAGGCCAGGCCAGTTCCGCGATCTCGACGTCACCTCGATGATGGGCGGGCTGACCTATGGCATCGAGCTCAACACCTTCGAGATCGCCAGCCAGTTCGCCCGGCTCTGGCAGGCGCAGTGCCATTATCTCGCCGCGCCGATCTATGCCGGCACGCCGCAATCGCGCGACACCATCCTGGCGCAGGACGTGTTCGAGGCGGCCTTCGCCCGCATCCGGGCGACCGACGTCTCGATCCTCAGCGCCGGCGACATGAGCGAGCGCTCGCTGCTGGTGCGTTACGGCCTGCCGCGCGATCTCGATATTGCCGAGCTGACGGCACGCGGTGCGGTCGGCGACCTGCTCGGCCAGTTCATCGACAAGGACGGCAAGCCGCTCGACCATCCGATCAACCGCCGCGCCATCGCGCTGCCATTGGAGGCGCTGACGCGCATCCCGACGGCGATCCTGGCATCGGGCGGCAGCAACAAGGCCGCGGTCATCGCCGCCGCCCTGAAGGGCAGGCTCGCCTCGGTGCTGATCACCGACGAGCAGGCTGCGGCTGCCGTACTCGCTCTGCACTGACGGCTTCAGGCGGCGCGGATCGCCGCGAGCAACTCCTCATGGATCAGGCCGTTGCTGACAACCTTCTCCAGATCCTCGTCGCGCGAATCCACGCCGGCGACGGTGGTGACTTTGCCACCGGCGGCGCGGGCCAACGGCATCGCCGCCGCATGCGAGACGATATCGGCCTTGAGTCCGATGAAGGCGTCGAGGCGCCCAGCCGCGACCAGCGACATCTCCAGCCCGCCGGAGACGAGCACACGGACACCGCGGCAAAGGCCGGACAACCGGCGGATGACGGCATTGGTCCGCTCCAGATCTTCTGGCGCATAATGCGAGGTCAGGCAGATCGAGACCACCGCATCGGCAAGGCTTGCCGTCGCCGAGACAGCGGCAGGCCGATCGTTGACCGTCGCGACGCCGCCCTCGACATAATGCGCGACAAGCCCGGCAAGCGGCGCATGCGTCAGGCCAAGCAGCGTGCGCCCCTCCTCCTGATAGGCCATGGTGACCGAGAACCAGGGCAGGCCGCCGGCGTAGTTCACCGTGCCGTCGAGCGGGTCGATGATCCAGCACGGCGCCGCCGTCGAGCCGGAGAAACCCGCCTCTTCCGAGAGGATTGCCGCCTCGGGCGTCAGCTGCCGCAAACCGTCGATGACCAGCCGTTCCGAAGCGAGATCGGCGGCCGTCACCACATCGCGGAAGTCCTTGCGGGCGACCGCAAGGTCGCCGTCCTGCATGCGGACCAGCAGCTCGGCGGCCTGCCGCGCGATCGCAGCGGACTGGTCGAGCAGTGCGAGAAGACGCGGTTCAGGCATGGGCCACCTGCGGCTTGCCGGGATAGGCAGGGTCGAGCACGAAGGGCCTGCGCGGGCCGTAATCGCCGATCGGCTGGAGATGGCTGACGATGCCGGTCTCAGCGTGCCAGACATGCACGGCAAATGCCGGCGGCTCCATGATGAACTGGTTTTCCGTGCCGGGGCGCAGATCAAGCGCGACCTGATGGGCCGTGCCTGGCGCCACATAGCCGATCGTGCCGGCGAAACGCCGCTGGATCGGCCGATGGTAGTGCCCGCAGAGCACGCGCTCGATCTCGGGATGAGCGGCGATCAGCGCGGCAAAGCTCGCGGAGACGCGGCAGGGAATCACATCCATGCCGTCGACGCCGACGGCGAAAGGCGGATGGTGCATGAAGATCAAAGTTGGACGCGCCTGCCCTTCGCGCAGACGTTCGGCAAGCCAGGCCTCGCGCTCGGCGCAGATCTCACCGCCATCCTCGCCGGCGATCACTGTGTCCAACCCGATCAGCCGGACCGGAAAATCCTCGATCGTGTAGTGCAGGAAGCCGGTTTTCGGCAGGTAGGCATAGTCGGCACCGAGCGCCCCGGCGAAGCCCTCGCGCCGATCGTGATTGCCCGGCAGGACATAGACCGGCATCGGCAATCGCCGCAGCGCCGTGCTGACGATCGCGTATTCCTCGGCGAGGCCGCAATCGGCGAGATCGCCGGTGACCAGCACGCAATCCGGCGCCGGATCGAGCGCCAGCACGGCGTCGACGGCACTGGTAATCGCGGCATTGGTGTCGACGATGCCATAGGCCGGCCGGCCATGCGGCCTGGCGTGGAAATCGCTGAGCTGGGCGATGATCATCGGGTCTGAATCCAAGTCTGGAAATAACAAGGCCGCCCGGCGCGGAGGCCGGGCGGCATCAGTGCGTCAGAGGAGTGCGCTCACTTCATCAGCGCTTCGGTCTCGGAGACCATGCGCTCGAGGCCGGCCTTGGGCTGGATTTCGCCGCGCATCACGCCGGCGATCACCTCGCGCTGCTGGCGCCAGATGCGCACCGAATTGCCGCCCGGATAACCCTGCCAGGGCGAGGCGCGGTTCACCTGGCCGTTGATGGTGCGGAAATTGGCGTTGTCCTTGTAGAACGGGCCGAGGAAGGCGTCCTCGCCGGCGCGCAGATTGGTCGGCATGTAGCCCGAGGTCTCGACGACGATCTTCTGCGCCTCCGGCCCGGTGACGAACTTCACGAACTCCCAGGCCGCCTTCTGTTTGGCCGGGTCCTTGGCGGTGATGATCGCCGCATTGCCACCGGTCGGCAGCGTGCCCTTGGCCTTGTCGTCGACCGGGAAGAGGGCGGTCTTCAGCGTGAAGCGCTCGCCGACGAGGTCGGTGACCTGGCGCAGGCGGGCCGGCGTGTCGAAGAAGATACCGATCTTGCCGGCGATGAACTGCTGGCGCGACTGATCCCAGTCGATCAGCGGCATGCCGTCTTCGGTGACGAGGCTGCGCAACGTCTCTAGCGCCTTCAGGCCGACATCGCCGCCGAAGGCGACCTTCTTGCCGCTGGCGTCGAGCAGGGTGTGGCCGCCCTGCTGGACGATACCGCGCCAGAGCCAATCATCCGGCCAGTCATGGATGTTGTAGGCGAGACCGGCGACATCCGCGGTGCGGATCTTCTTGGCGAGCGCGATCGTGTCGGCCCAGTTGTCGGGCATCTTGTCGGGATCGCCGCCGGCCTTCTTCACCAGCTCGGCGTTGAAGTACATCAGCGGGGTCGAGGCGTTGAAAGCGAGGCCAGCCTGCTTGCCATTGGCCTGGCCGAGCGAGAGCAGCGCGTCCGAGTAGTTGGCCTTACGCCAGGCTTCCGGCTCGGCCTTGAGCAGCTCGCCGAGATCGACGACCTGCTTGCGCTTGTCGAGGGTCTCGACCAGCTCGGTCAGCAAGTGGAAGCCGGAATAGTAGACGTCCGGCAGCTGGTTGGTGACCGACGAACGCAGCATCGCCTGATGCCCCTCGTCATAGCTCGCCGCCGGGGCCCGGAAGTTGATCTTGATGCCGGGGTTCTTCTTCATGAACTCCGCGGCGATGGGCTCGTGGAACTTGGCAAAGGCCGGGAAGGCGTAGAGCACGTCGAGCGTGACCTCCTGCGCGCGTGCCGCCGTGGAGGCGGCCAGCGCGAGTGCCGCGGCGGCCAGGGTTCTGCCGAAAGCTTTCATCGGTGATCTCCTTGAGATAATTGGGTTTTGGTCGGGCTTGGGCGTTTCAGGCTTAGGCGTTTCGCGGGGTCGGCTTATTTGACGCCGGTCATTGTGATGCCGTCGATGAATCTGCGCCGCGCGATCAGGAAGGCGAGAACGAGCGGAGCGGTCAGGATCGTCGCCGCGGCGGTCAGTGCGCCGTAGTTCGAGCCGGTTTCGGCATCGGCGAAGAACATCATCCCGAGCGGCGGCGGCGCGAGCTTCGCGTCGGAGATGACGATCAGCGGCCAGTACAGGTCGTTCCAATGCGCCACGATCGAGAACACAGCGAAGGCGGCGATCGCCGGCCAGGCGCTCGGGGTGACGATGCGCCAGACGATCTCGAACTCGCTCATCCCGTCGAGCCGGGCGGCGTTGATGATGTCGTTGGGGAAGCTGCGGAAGAACTGGCGGAACAGGAAGATGGCGAAGACCGAGAGGAAGAACGGCACCATCATCGAGAAATAGGTGTTGAGCAGGCCAAGTTGGGCGAGGCCGATATAGAGCGGCATCGCCGGCACCTGGACCGGGATGCACAGGCCGAGCAGCACCAGCACGAAGAGCAGGTTGCGCCCGGGGAAATCGAGCTTCGCCAGCGCATAGGCGCAGGGGATCGCGACCAGGAGCTGCACCACGAGGATGCCGACGCAGAGGATGACGCCGTTCAGCGCGAAGCGCAGCAGCGGCGCCTTCTCCATGGCGAAGCGGTAGTTCTCGACGCCGTAGAACTGCTTCGGCCAGAGCGCGATCTCGGCGCTGAAGATCTCGGCCGGTGGCTTGATCGAGGTGACCAGCATCCAGATGAAGGGCGCCAGCATGAACAGCGCCCCGGCGATCAGCACGCCATGGATCAGCACGAGCGAGAGGAAGCGCCGCGCTACCGAATGCGCGGGAGAGACCGTAGCGACGGAAGGGGCTGGAGCCGGCATCAGTAGTGCACCTTCTTGTCGAGAGCGAAGGTCTGCACGGCCGAGAAGACGAGGATGAAGGCGAGGAAGATGAAGGTCAGCGCCGCGGCATAGCCGGTGTGGAAATACTGAAAGCCCTCCAGATAGATATTGTAGAGCAGCACCTCGGTCGAGCCGACCGGGCCGCCGCGCGTCATCACCGCCACCGTGTCGAAGATCTTGAAGGCGGTGATCATCGTCGTGATCACCACGAACATCGTCGTCGGGCCGAGCAGCGGCCAGGTGATGGTCAGGAAGCGATCGATGCCGCCCGAGCAGCCATCGATATCGGCGGCTTCGTAGAGATCGCGCGGGATCGCTGTCAGCCCGGCCAGGAACAGGATCATGTTGAAGCCGAGGATCTGCCAGATGCCGATCACGGCCAGCGTCGCCAGCGCGGTCGAAGGCTCGCTGAGAAAGGCGACGGGCGCAAAGCCGAGCCATTTCAAGAGGCCGTTGACCGGGCCGAGCGAGGGATGCAGCAGGAACTGCCAGACCGTCGCCATCGCGATCAGCGTCGAGGTCACCGGCAGGAAGTAGATGACCTCGTAGAGCGAGCGCGAGCGCGTCCGCCGATGGATCAGGATGGCGATCAGCAAGGCGCCGAAGACGCCGCCCGGCACCATGATCGCCACGTAGATCAGGGTGTTCAGCAGCGAGCGGCGGATGATCGGGTCGGCCAGTGCCTTCTGGAAATTGGCGAGCCCGACGAAGTCGAGGTCGACGCCGCCGAACTCGTAATTGGTCAGGCTGAGCACCACGAGCACGGCGAGCGGCGCCAGGATCGTCAGCAGCAACAGCACCAACGCGGGCGCGGCGAAGCCGAGGCCGGTGACGCGCTCGATCCAGAGCCGGCGGCGTCGGCTGGGCGCGAGTTGTGCGGGCATGTCGAGCGCGAGCGTCATGCTCAGGCCCTCAGCGGCACGACGGAGGCGGTCGCGACGCCCGGCCCACGCGGCTCGATGCGCTCGCCATCGGCGGCGAAGAGATGGCAGGCGGCCTCGTCGAAACCGAGCGTCACCTCGGCAGCCTCGGCGACACCGGCGGCCTGGGCCGGGCTGGTGCGCATCGTCACGCTCGGCAGATCCCGCCCGGCGAGATCGAAATGCAGGATGTATTCGGAGCCGAGATTCTCCTTGCGCCGCAGACGGGCCGAGAACCAGGCGCGACCTGTCCCGCCGGGCTCGCCATGGACGAGCGAGAGCGCTTCCGAGCGTACGCCGAGCGTCACGGCTTGCCCTGGCGCCTGCTGCACCGCGAGCGCCATCGGCCGGCCGAAGAGCTCGAGCCGGCCGCCCGCGCCAACGCTGGCCGGCAGCAGGTTGATCGCCGGGCTGCCGATGAACTGCGCGACCTTGAGCGAGGCCGGCTTCTCATAGAGCTGGGAGGGCGTGCCGAGCTGCAGGATCGTGCCGGAATCCATCATCGCGACGCGATCGGACATCGTCATCGCCTCGACCTGGTCATGCGTGACGTAGATGAAGGTCGCACCCAGCCGCTTGTGCAATTCGGCCAGCTCGGTGCGCATATGCACGCGCAATTTGGCGTCGAGATTCGACAGTGGCTCGTCCATCAGGAAGACGTCGGGATGGCGAACCATGGCACGGCCGAGCGCGACGCGCTGGCGCTGGCCGCCCGACAATTGAGCCGGCTTGCGATCGAGCAGATGGTCGAGCTGGAGCTGGGCCGCGGCCGCCGCGACATCGGCCTCGATCCCGCGCATCACCGCGCGTCGCTGGCCGGAGAGTGCGCGCAGCAGCGGCAAGCGCTGCCAGAGCTTCAAGCGCGACATCGTCAGCGGCAGTGCAATGTTCTGGCGCACGCTCATATGCGGGTAGAGCGCATAGGACTGGAACACCATCGCCACGCGCCGCTCATGCGGGCGCAAATGGTCGACCGGCTGGCCGCCGATCGCGACCGCGCCGCCATCCTGATGCTCCAGCCCGGCAATGATGCGGATCAGGGTCGACTTGCCGCAGCCGGACGGGCCGACCAGGGTCAGGAACTCGCCATCGGCGATGTCGAGGTCAACGCCGCCGAGCACGCGGGTCTGGCCGAAGGACTTGGCGATGGAGGACAGGGTGACCGTTGCCACGTCGCTCGCCTTTCTGTGCGGGGCCCTGAGGGCGTCTTGCGGTTGACGTCGTCGGATCGCGGCGGGGCGCCGTCTCAGGCGGCGCGCGGCGGGTAGACCTCGTGGATCACGTCATCGATCCAGAGTGTCTGGAGGGTGCTGATCTCGTGGATCGCTGCGGCATAGTCCCTGCCGTCGAAATCGTAGGTCACGGCGCCGAGCGTCGTCGTGCCGGCCATGCCGGGCTGCAGCTCGGGGCCGACGACGAAGCCGGAGGACGGCCCCCAGATGTAGCGCGTGCCGTCGACCTCAAAGTCATGGGCCCGGTGCAGATGGCCGCTGGCGACGAAGGCGACCCCGTGCTGGCGGACGAGATCGAGCAGCTGCGCCCGCGGCTTCGGCGGCACGCTCCAATAGCCCTTGTCGCCTTCGTCGGGGGCCTCGATGAAGAGTGGCCGGTGCAGGAACCAGCCGAGGCGGCGGCCATCGGCTTCGGCGATCTGCTCTTCCAGCCAGCCGAGCTGGCGCGCCTCGTCGGCCTCGTCGCTGCCGAACAGCATCGAGTTGAGGCCGATCAACCGCCAGCCCTCGACGTCATGGACCCAGAAATCCGCCCCGAGATGCTCGCGCCAGCGCGACAGGCGCGGCGCGTCGACCGGCTGGTGCGGATGATGGGCCTCGCCGACATCGTGGTTGCCGGGGACGCTCAGCACCGGCACGCCGAGAGCCGTCAGCAGGCCGCTGCAATAGCTGAAATCCTCGTCGACATCGGCGCCATCGACGGTCACATCGCCGGTATGGATGACGAGATCGGGCTTCCGCGCCGCCAGCCAGGCCGTGAGCGGCTGCCAGTTGCCGGCAAAATGCGGCTTGGTCGGACTGAGATGAGTGTCCGAGATTTGCACGATCCGGCGCATATGGTCCCTCCGAGCACGCCTCCCGCGAAGGGGATGCGGGCCGCCTCCGTCCAGTGCGGGGCAGCGGTTTTGCCGTGGACCATACAAATGAATGTTTTATGACACAAATGTATTTTCGAGGCATGCATGCCCATTAGCGGAGCCGGCCTGACCTTTCGGTGACAGGCTGGCTGTCCTGCCCGTCAGATCTGCTGCAGCCCCCGATAGCGCGCAAATACGTTCTGCCGGCCGGTGGAGAAAACGACGACGTCATAGCTATCGGGCGCCTGCCCCGGCACTTCCATGCCGGGCGAGCCGACAGGCATGCCGGCGACAGCGAGGCCCGTCACTTTCGGGCGTTCGGCGAGTAGCCGCTTGATCGCCTCGGCCGGGACATGGCCCTCCAGCACATAGCCGCCGATCTCGGCAGTATGGCAGGAGGCCAGTGCGTCGGGCACGCCGAGCCTGAGCTTGAGCGGCGTGACGTCCGGAACCTCGATCACCTCGACCGGGAAGCCGGCCGCTCGCACATGCTTGACCCAGTTGCCGCAGCAGCCGCAGTTCGGATCGCGCGTCACGACCATCTTCGGCAGCGTCTCGGCGGCGCCGGCAGGACGTGACAACCCGAATGCGGCGGCGCCGAACAGCAGCACGCGGCGGGAGAGGGTGAATTCATTCGTCATGATGATCTCCTTGTCGTGGGTTCCGTCGCGGTTGCCGTCAGTCGAGCGAGACCCTACGCAGGCGCAGCGCATTGCCGATCACGCTCACCGATGACAGCGCCATCGCCGCCGCCGCGATGATCGGCGACAGAAGGAGCCCGAACAGCGGATAGAGCACGCCCGCCGCCACCGGCACCCCCGCGGCGTTGTAGATGAAGGCGAAAAACAGATTCTGCCGGATGTTGCGCATCGTCGCCCGGCTGAGCTGGAGCGCCCGCATGATGCCCTGCAGGTCGCCCTTGAGCAGGGTCACGCCGGCGCTCTCGATCGCGACATCGGTGCCCGTTCCCATGGCGATGCCGACATCGGCCGCCGCGAGCGCCGGCGCGTCGTTGACGCCGTCGCCGGCCATCGCGACGACCCGGCCTTGCGCGCGCAGCCTGTTCACCACCGCGCTCTTGTCCTCGGGCGGGACCTCGGCCTCGACCTCGTCGATGCCGAGCTGGCGCGCCACCGCCTGCGCGGTGGTCCGGTTGTCACCTGTCAACATGACCACACGGATGCCGGCTGCCTTGAGCGCCTCGATCGCCGCCCGCGTGGTCGGCTTGACCGGGTCGGCGATCGCCAGCAGCCCGGCGACGCGGCCGTCGACGGCGACGAAGATCACGGTGCCGCCTTCGGCCCGCAGCATCTCCGCTTCGCTCACCAGGGCATCGAGATCGACACCGGCCTCGGCCATGATCCGATGACTGCCGATCACCAGCCGCCGGCCATCCACTATGCCGGTCACGCCCTTACCGACGGGGCTGTCGAAATCCAGCGCCTCGGCCAAGGTGAGGCCGCGCTCCTTCGCCTCGTCGACGATCGCAGCGGCAAGGGGATGCTCGCTGGCTCGCTCCAATGAGGCTGCGAGCCGCAGCAGTTCGTCCTCGTCGAAGCCGTCGACCGGCTTGAGGGCAGTCAGCTTGGGCTTGCCCTCGGTCAGAGTGCCGGTCTTGTCGACGACCAATGTGTCGACCTTCTCGAAACGCTCCAGCGCCTCGGCATTCTTGATCAGCACGCCGAGACGAGCGCCACGTCCGACGCCAACCATGATCGACATCGGCGTCGCCAGGCCGAGCGCGCAGGGGCAGGCGATGATCAGCACGGCGACCGCAGCGACGAGCCCGTGGGCAAAGCGCGGCTCCGGTCCGAACGCCATCCAGGCGGCGAAGGCAGCGATGGCGATGACGATCACCAGCGGAACGAACCAACCGGAGACCTGGTCGGCCAGGCGCTGGATGGGCGCCCGCGAGCGCTGCGCCTCGGCGACCATGCCGACGATGCGGGCGAGCATGGTGTCGCTACCGACCTTGCCGGCGCGCATGATGAAGCCGCCGGTGCGGTTGAGCGTGCCGCCGATCACCGCGGCGCCGACCTCTTTGGTGACCGGCATCGATTCGCCGGTGACCATCGACTCGTCGATCGAGCTGCGGCCTTCGAGCAACTCGCCGTCGACCGGCACGGTCTCGCCAGGCCGGACGCGCAGGCGATCGCCGACATGGACGGCGTCGAGGCCGATATCCTCGTCGGTGCCGTCGTCCCGTACCCGCAGGGCCGTCTTCGGTACCAGATCGAGCAAGGCACGGATCGCGCCACCGGTCTGCTCGCGCGCCCGCAATTCGAGCACCTGCCCGAGCAGGACCAGCACGGTGATCACCGCGGCCGCCTCGAAATAGACCGCGACCGAACCGTCGCCGGCGCGGAACACCGGCGGGAACAGGCCGGGCACGACTGCCGCGATCACGCTGTAGAGCCAGGCGACGCCGGTGCCCATCGCGATCAGCGTGAACATGTTCAGGCTGCGGTTGACGAGGGAGGCCCAGGCCCGCTGGAAGAACGGCCAGCCGGCCCAGAGCACGACCGGCGTCGCCAGCACGAGCTGGACCCAGTTCGAGGCCTGCTGGCCGATCCACATATGCAGGTCGACAAGATGACCGCCCATCTCGAGCAGGAAGACCGGCGCGGCGAGGACGAGTCCGACCCAGAACCGGCGCGTCATGTCGATCAGCTCGGCGCTCGGCCCCTGCTCGGCGCTCGCGATCTCGGGCTCCAGCGCCATGCCGCAGATCGGGCAATTGCCCGGCTCCGGCTGGCGGATTTCGGGATGCATCGGACAGGTGTAGATCGCGCCCTCGGAGACGGGCTTCGAAACGGATCGCGCAGGATCGTCCGCGACATAGACCGTCGGATTCGCCACGAACTTGTCGTGGCAGCCGGCGGAGCAGAAGGCGTAGGCCTGTCCAGCATGGGAGGCTCGATGCTTCGCCGTCACGGGATCGACCACCATGCCGCAAACCGGGTCCTTCACCACAGGCCTCGACGCATCCGGGTGGCCGTGATGCTGCGTATGGTCATGGTGGTGATGACCGGCATGACGATGGTTCTCTGTCATGGATGCGGCCTCGCTATCTCGCCCGCTCATTTGCCAACGCGATAGCGGCCGACGCGTTCACGCCGGCCGCCTGGAGCGTGCTGCGAGAAAGTGGCAACGGCTCCCGCGCGAGGCTTGCTCCGACTACTGGAACTGGCCGACGAGCTCTGCGCCGGGCGTATAGCCGGCAGCGGTCACGGCCGAGCTGATCGCCGCAAAATCGGCGCTGCCGCGCACACTGACCAGCTTCGAACCCGGATCCGCCGTCACTGCTGTGCCTGGAAACCGGCTTTCGATCGCCTGCTTGATCGTGCCGGCGCAGTGGCCGCAGGTCATGTCCTCGACGCGAAAGCTGATCGCCCCGCCAGGGGCCTGCGTCGTGGCCGAGGCCGTGGTCGAATGCTGCTGGCAGGAGCACATGGCTGCAATGTCCTTCAAGTGACGATTGCTGCAACCTGCACCTTCCCACCATGGCAAGGTCAAGCGCCTTTTCGATCGGCATCGATCTGCTGAATCCGCTCCTGCAATGGGCTCCCGCTCAGTGCAGGATCTGGGAGAGGAAGAGCTTTGTGCGCTCGTGCTGGGGGTTCTTGAAGAACTCGTTGGGCTCGTTCATCTCGACGATCTGGCCGGCGTCCATGAAGATGACGCGGTCGGCGACCTGGCGGGCAAACCCCATCTCGTGGGTGACGCAGAGCATAGTCATGCCCTCGTCGGCGAGCGAGACCATGGTGTCGAGCACCTCCTTGACCATTTCCGGGTCGAGCGCCGAGGTCGGCTCGTCGAACAGCATGATCTTCGGGCTCATGCACAGCGAGCGGGCGATGGCGACGCGCTGCTGCTGGCCGCCCGAGAGCTGGCCCGGGTACTTGGCCGCCTGTTCGGGGATCTTGACGCGCTTGAGATAGTGCATCGCGATCTCCTCGGCGTCCTTCTTGGGCATCTTGCGAACCCAGATCGGCGCCAGCGTCAGGTTCTCCAGGATCGTCAGATGCGGGAACAGGTTGAAGTGCTGGAAGACCATGCCGACATCGCGGCGGATCTCGTCGATCTTCTTGAGGTCGTTGGTGAGCTCGGTGCCGTCGACGATGATCTGGCCCTTCTGGTGCTCCTCCAGCCGGTTGATGCAGCGGATCATCGTCGACTTGCCCGAGCCGGACGGACCGCAGATCACGAGCTTCTCGCCGCGCGACACCTTCAGATTGATGTCGCGCAGCACGTGGAACTCGCCATACCACTTGTTGACCGCGATCATCTCGACCGCCGTCGCCGTGTTCAGCGCCGTCTGCTTCAGGGCCGCGGGAGCCAGAGCCGGTGTCATGATGTCGTCTCCTAGCGAGAGGCCGGACCGCGCCGCTCGAGAAAGTCGGCGAAACGGGCGAACGAAAAGGACAGGGAAAAGAAGATCGCGCCGATGAACAGGAAGGTTTCGGCCGCGGGCGACGGCCAGGCCGGATCGGCCAGCGCCGCCTTGCCCGAGCTGATCAGATCGAACAGCCCGACCACGAGCACCAGGCTGGTGTTCTTGATCATCACGATGATGGTGTTGGCCAGAGCCGGGATCACCACCCTGATCGCCTGCGGCAGGATGACGAGATACTGCGTCCGCCAGAACGGCAGGCCGAGCGCCGCGGCTGCTTCATATTGCCCCTTCGGGATCGCCTGCAGCCCGCCGCGGATGACTTCGGCGAGGTAGGCGGCCGCGAAAATCGTCAGGGCGACGAGGGCGCGCACGAACTTGTCGGGCAGTAGCGCCTCCGGCAGGAACAGCGGCAGCATGATCGAGGCGACGAAGAGGATCGAGAGCAGCGGCAGGCCGCGCACCGACTCGATCGTGACCACCGCCCCGATCCTGACCACAGGCATGGTGGAGCGACGCGCCAGCGCCAAGAGGATGCCGACCGGAAAGGCGATCCCGATCGCGACGACGGTGAGGATCAGCGTCACCGGCAGGCCGCCCCAGGCCGAGGTCGGCACCTCCTCGAGCCCGAGGCCACCACCCATCAGCCAGACGATCAGCGCGAGCGCCACAGCCCACAGCCAGACCAGCCGCGGCGTCCAGCTCGCCGGCCGGACCGACCAGCCGAGCAACGCCAGGATCGACAGGCAGACCAGAGCCGGCCGCCAGCGCTCGTCGACCGGATAGATGCCGAACAGGAGCTGCCCCGATTTGGCATAGATGAAGCTCCAGCAGGCGCCTGAGGCCGCGCGGCAGGCCGCGGGGTCCGGGTTGAACAGGACCGCATCGAGCACGAGCCAGCGCAGCATGGGCGGCACTGTGATCACGAGCAATGCGCCGAAGACCAGGGTCAGGGCTGCGTTCAGTGGCGAACCGAACAGCAGCTTGCCGCTCCCGCGCAGGGAAGCCAGCAGCGGCGCAGGCCAGGCGCGCGCCGGCACCGGAGTCTCGGGGAGAGGGAGCGATATCGTCTTCACGGCTTCAGCGCTCCACGATCGCGATGCGGCGGTTGTACCAGTTGGCAACACTCGACAGGGTCAGGTTAAGGGCAAGATAGACGCCCAGGATGATGAAGACGCCTTCGATCGAATGGCTGGATTTGCTGATGATCGTGTTCATTACCGCAAGGAAATCCGGATAACCGACGGCGATCGCCAGCGTCGAATTCTTGACGACGTTGATGTACTGGCTGTTGAGCGGCGGCACGATCACCCGCAGCATTTGCGGAACGACGATCAGGCGCAGGATCCTGGCCTGCGACAGGCCGAGCGAGCGGCCGGCATCCCATTGCCCGCTGCCGACCGACAGGACGCCGCCGCGGACGATCTCGGCGATGAAGCCGGTGGTGTAGATGGTCAGGCCGATCAGGATCGTGCTCAGTTCCGGCGTCAGTTCCAGACCGCCGCGGAAGTTCGAACCGGTGAAGACCGGCCAATCGACCGAGAGCGCGAGATCCGCCGACCAGAGACCGAGCAGCAGCAGGGCGGCCGCGCCCCATGCCATTCCGCTCCGGAAGCGCTGAAGCGCGCCTGCCCGCCAGGCGACGACGCCGACCAGCAATGCGGCAAGGATCAGCCCGACAGCCGCGCTGTCGATCTCGAACCTGATGGCGGGAACGACGAAGCCGCGCATCGAGGCAAAGACACCCGGGAGCGGGTTGAGCGCCTCCCCGACCGGCGGAAGCACCTTCCACCACAGCGAATAGAGGAAGATCAGCAGCACGATCGGCGGCGAATTGCGCGCGATCTCGACCCAGACGCGGCAGGTGCCGGCGGCGAGCGGATTGCTGCTCAGTCGGGTGACGCCGACGATCAGGCCGAGAACCGACGAGAAGGCGATGACGAGCGCCGAGATGAAGATCGTGTTCGCGAAACCGACGACGATCGCCCAGTAATAGGGATCGCGTGATTTATAGGAGAGGATCGCCTCGGAGATGACGATCCGCGACGGCATCGCCAGGAAGTCGAATCCGATCGGGATGCCGCGCGCCTGCAGGTTCGCGAAGGTGTTGCTGACCAGAAGCGTCGCCGCTCCCGCGACGGCCGCCACCAGCGTGCATTGGATGACGATCGATCTCGTCCTGGCATCGCTGAGCATGCCGTCCTCCCAGTTCCAACACGGTGATTGAAGGGGGAGCGCTCGCGCGCTCCCCGGCGGCGCCTAGTCGAAGGGGAACGGATAGTTCAGTCCGCCATCCTTCCAGAGCGCGTTCAGGCCGCGATCGACTTTGAGGGGGCTGTTCTTGCCGAGATTATTGTCCCAGATCTCGGCATAGTTCCCCATCTGCTTGATGACGTTGTAGGCCCACTTGTCATCGAGCCCGAGCGGCTTGCCGAAGCCCGGCTCCTGGCCGAGGACGCGCTTGATCTCGCTCGTCCCCGTCTTCAGCTTCTCGTCGATGTTCTTGGCGGTGATGCCGTGGAGCTCGGCCCAGAGCAGGGCGTTGACCGTCCAGCGCGTGAGATCGAAGAGCTGCTCGTCGCCGCGCGCCACCGCGACGCCGTTCGGTTCCGCCGCATGGCCGACCTTGATGATGTCGTAGTCGTCCGGATTCTTCGCGACCGAGGCTCGCTGCCCTGCCGCCGCCGTGCCGTCGGTGACATAGGAATCGCAACGACCGCCGAAGAAGGCGTCGCGGGCCTGGACCGTCGAGTCGAAATAGACCTTCTTCATCGTGATCCCGTGCTCTTCCTCGGTCTCCTCGATCGCCTTCTCGGTCAGGCTGCCGCCGCCCTGCAGGCAGACGGTCTTGCCGGCGAGCTGCTTGGGATCGGTGATCTTGTCGGCCTTGCGCACCAGCAGGCCGTCGGTGTCGTAGAGCGTGATCCAGACGAAACGGACCACGGTGTCGCGCGAGAAGGTGATGGTCGAGGTGCGCGAGAGCACGTCGATCTCGCCGGTCTGCAGCGCCGGGAAACGCTGGCCGGCATTGAGCGGCACGAAGCGGATCTTGTCCTTGTCGCCGAGGATGGCGGCCGCGAAGGTCCGGCAGATATCGGAATCGAAGCCGCGATAGTAGCCGTTCTCGTCGGGACGCGAGAGGCCGGGCACGCCCTGGCTCGCGCCGCAGCTGAGATAACCGCGCTGCTTGATCTTGCTCACCGTGCTCTGCGCAGCGGCAGCGCCGATGCCCATAGCGAGGCCTGCGACGGCGAAGGCCGCGCCTGCCATGATCCTCAATCCCGTCATCGTCATCTTCTCCCCTGTTTGAAGTTGGTCGTTGTCATTCCGCGGCCCGGCTGCTGGCCGGTTCCGCCTGAAGTCCTTCCGCTTCCGCAAAGACCGCGAAGGCCTGGGCAAGATCGGCGATGAGGTCGTCGAGCGCCTCGAGGCCGATCGAGAGGCGCCAGACCGGCCCTCTCGGCAGCCAGTCGAGACTTGTCCGGCCCTTGCGCGGATCGCTGACCGCAACCAGCGAATGCACACCGCCCCAGCTCGCGCCGAGCCGGAACAGCTGCATCCGGCGCAGAGCCTGTGCCTGCAGCGAGGCGAGCTCGGGCCGCAGCACGAACGCGAACACGGCAGCAGACCCGGCGAAGTCGCGCTGCCAGATGTCATGGCCGGGATGCTCCGGCAGACATGGGTGAAGGATGCGCGCGACTTCAGGGCGGCCGGAGAGCCATGACATCACGCCGAGCGCCGTATTGGCGGCATGGCGCATGCGGACCGGCATGGTCATCAGGCCGCGTTCGCACAAGGCGCAATCCTCCGGCGAGACGCCGTAGCCGAGGAAGCGCGCCACATCCTTGAGCCGCCGGAACAGGGCGTCGTCGCGCACGGCGAGTGAGCCCATCAGCAGATCGCCATGGCCACCGGCGTGCTTCGACAAGGCCTGCATGCTGATGTCGACGCCATGCGCCAGCGGCTTGAACAGCAGATGTGAAGCCCAGGTGTTGTCGGCCGCGACCAGCGCGCCAACCTTATGGGCCGCAGCGACGATCGCAGGCACGTCCTGGACCTCGAAGGTCGCCGAGCCTGGTGACTCCACCCAGACCAGCCGCGTCCTGTCGTCGAACAGGCTGGCAATCCCTGCATCGAGACGCGGATCATAGCAGATCGCCTCGACCCCCAGCGGGCCGAGGAAACTGAAGATCATGTCGCGGGCCGGGCCATACAGCGTCTCGGGCACCAGCACCTTGTCGCCGCTGCGGCACACCGCCATCGTCGCCAGCGCCAGCGCTGCCATGCCGGAAGGCACGACCAGCGCCCTCGCCCCGCCTTCCAGCTGCGCGATGTGATCCTCGAGCTGGCGGCTCGTCGGCGTTCCGTAGAGCCCGTAACTGAAGCCGTCATAGACGCGATCGATGCGCCGCTCGAACGCTCCGAGATCATCGAAGACGACCGTCGAAGCGCGCTCGACAGGCATCGCGACCGCTCGGAAAGGCTCGCGAGAGCGCTCGGGCGGGTGGATGTGGGAGGTGTCGTCGGATCGGGCCATGGCCGACAACTAGCCGGCTGATCCATTGCCATCTATGGCCACAACGATAGAGTTGATCCGATTTTGATATGAGTTGCCGATGAACCTGCGCGACATCGACGTCTTCAACGCGATCATGCTCAGCGGCGGGGCCGGCGCCGCAGCGGCGCTGCTCGACACCTCCCAGCCGGCCATCAGCCGCTCGCTCGCCAAGCTCGAAGCCGAGCTCGGCTTCAGCCTGTTCGACCGGATCCGGGGGCGACTGGTGCCGACCCGCGAAGGCCAGCTCTTCCACGCCGAGGTGAAGGCCAATCTGGTCGGCCTCGACCGCCTCAAGCTGCGTGCCGCCCAGATCAGGGAAGTCGGCGCCGGCACGATCCGCGTTGCCAGCCTGTCGGCGCTGGGGCATGGCCTGGTTCCGCGCGCCATCGCCTCGTTCTCGCGCAAGCATCCGCAGGCACGGATCAGCTATCAGGTCCGCACCTCGCATGTCGTGCGCGACCTCGTCGCCTCCGGCAGCTTCGACATCGGGCTCGCCGCCGACGAGGTCGACACCACCGGCGTGCTGCACAGCGTCTTCACCACGCCGCGTGCCGTCTGCGTCATGCCGAAGGGTCATCGGCTGGCGAGCCGCACGGTGATCACGCCGCCCGATATCGAAGGAGAAGGCTTCCTCGCGCTCGCGCCGGAGGACACGGTCCGCCTGGCGATGGACCGCATCTTTGCCGAGCATGGCGTCCAGCCGCGGATCCTCGTGGAGACCCCCTATGGCGTCACCATCGCGATCCTGGCCGCCCAGGGCCTCGGCCTTGGCCTCGTCAATCCGTTCATCATCGCCGATCGCATGATCGGCGACATCGCGGTCCGCCCGTTCGAGCCCGCCGTTCATTTCCGGGCCTTGCTGCTGCGCCCACCCGACGGCGTAAACTCGCGCCTGGTCTCCGATTTCGCCGCCGAACTCTATGCCGTCAGGAACGCGTTCGGGGTCGCCGACTGAGACCGTGTCAGGCCGGTCGGTTCACACGCCGTTCCGGACGGCGCGGAACTGCGCGATGAAGGCTTGCGGATCGGGGAGCGAGGCCATGCGCGCGACCTCGCGATTCTTCGGAGCCTTCGCTGCCAGCCCGGTTGCGCTGGGAGGAAAGAACTGGATCGCTGGCGTGCCCTCGATGCCGTAATGCTTCGCGAGTGCCTTCTCGGTCAGCTTGCTGCCATCGAAATCGGTGACTTCGCGCGCGCCGAGGATATTGAGATGCAGCACCGCGAAATTGCTGCGGATATAGCTTTCGATCGCTGGGTCGGCGAGATGGACCTCGTGCATGCGCCGGCAGGCCGGGCAGTTGCGCAGCCCCCAGAGGACCGCGAAGCGCTTGCCGTTTTGGCTCGCGCCGGTGAGGTCCTCGGCAAGGTCGAGAAAGCTTTCGAGATACCAGTCCTCCTGGTAGAGCCCGTCCTCGCCGAGCCGCGCCTTGGCCAGGGCCGGTGCTGTCGCCATGGCCACCAGCGAGCTCGCCAGCAGGCTGCGTCGTGAGATCATGGCGTCGCCTCCGCACCGGGCCATTACGGGCTCTGGTATAAACATATGAATACGACTATGTTCCGAGGATGATTGCAAGCGGCAGATATCGCGCGAGGCTCGCGGCAGCGTTCACGTTGTCGGTATTGTTGCCGCTGCCGGCCTTGGCCGCCGAGCTCGTCATGTACACGCGCAATGCCTGCCCCTTCTGCCTGCGCTTCGAGCGCGAGGTCGCGCCAGTCTACGCGAAGACGCCCGAAGGCAGGGCCGCGCCGCTGCGGCGGGTCGAACTGCCGGCCGGCGGCATGCATGACGAAGGGCTTCGTGAGCCGGTGATCGCCACGCCCACCTTCGTGCTGTTGGACGACGGCCGGGAGGCCGGCCGCATCACCGGCTATCTCAACGACGACATGTTCTGGGGTTTGCTCGGGCGGCTCGTTGCTGTCATTGAGTCACCTAACCAGGTTCAACGATCAGGCGCACAGACCCAATGACCGCCATCGTCTCGAAAGCGCTCGAAACCGAACTGCGCGACGGCGCCGAGTTCTCGCCCGAGCTCGACCAGCTGATGCGCAAGGCCCGCAAGGCCAGCGATTTCCTGAAAGCCCTCTCGCATGAGAACCGCTTGCTGCTGCTGTGCCTGCTGGCCGAGCGCGAGCGCACGGTGACCGAGCTCGAGAACCTGCTCTCGCTGCGCCAGCCCATGGTCTCGCAGCAGCTCGCGCGCCTGCGCCTCGACCAGCTCGTCACCACCCGCCGCGACGGCAAGGCGATCTATTACAGTCTCGCCAGCGACGATGTCCGGCGCGTCATCGCCGTGATCTACGACATCTTCTGCAATCCGCCCGGACCCGAAGCCGGAAGATCGTGAGCAACGATCGCTCGTATCGGCGCCTGCCATGATCGAGCTGCCGGCCTGGGGCGCGGCACTGGCGGGCGTCGCTGTGGGCACCGCCTGCGGTTTCACCGTCCGTCGCGCGAGGCTCTGTTCCTTCGGTGCAGTCGAGGATGCCTGGATGGGCGGCGACACCCGTCGCCTCAGGGTCTTCGGCCTTGCGCTGGCGATCGCGCTGATCGGCACGCAGGCGCTGATCGGGCTGCATCTGCTCGATCCCGCCAATTCCACCTATGTCCAGCCGGCCCTGCCCTGGCTGTCGATCATCGTTGGTAGCACGTTGTTCGGCCTCGGCATGGCGCTGGTCGGCACCTGCGGCTTCGGTTCGCTGATCCGGCTCGGCTCCGGCGATCTGCGCAGCCTGATCGTGATGATGGTGTTCGGCGCGGTCGCCTATGCGACGCTGCGCGGCATGTTCGCGCCGATCCGGATCGAGGTGCTGGAGAAGGTCTACTGGCCGCTGCCCGGCGGCCTCAAGGGCGATCTCGCCGGCATCCTGACCTATCTCGGCGCCCCGGCTGCACGTGTCCTGATCACCGCTGCCGGCGCACTCGCCCTGATCGCCATCGTCGTCATCGACCCGCGGCTGCGGCGTTCGCCACGATTGCTGCTCGCTGGGGCGACGCTCGGCCTCGCTGTGGTCGCCGGCTGGTGGGTGACCGGCGTCGCTGTCGATGCCTTCGACACCGTGCCGCGGGCGCAGAGCCTGACCTTCGTCTCGCCGGTCGGCCGGGCGCTCTATGCGGTGCTGAGCGTGCCCTTGGCGCTGCTCGAATTCGGCATCGGCACGCTTGCTGGCGTCACGCTCGGCTCATTCCTGTCGGCGCTCTATGACCGCGAATTCCGCTGGGAAGCCTTCGACGACGATCGCGAAATGCGCCGCCATTTGCTCGGCGCCGTGCTGATGGGCGGCGGCGGCGTGCTCGCCGGCGGCTGCACCATCGGGCAGGGCATCTCCGCCGGCTCGATGCTGGCGCTGTCCTGGCCGCTGGCGATCGCCGGCATGATGGTCGGCGCGCGCATCGGCATCGCCTTCCTGGTGGAAGGCTCGATCAGGGGGCTGTGGCAGCGCAGCTGAGGGTCTGCACCGGCGCGCAATAAAGCGCGTGCAGCGTCTCCAGCACGGCCTTCGCCTCTGCGCTCGCCAGCGAGAAGAAGACCGCGATGCCGCGCCGTTGCGCGGCGATCAGCCCGAGCCGGCGCAACTGCGCCAGATGCGAAGCGACGCCAGCCGGGCTCAACCCGGTGACCTCGGCGAGCTCGAGAGCTCCCGCCTCGCCCTCGACGAGCCGGCAGAGGATGGCGAGTCGGCGTGGGTTCGCCATGGCGGTGAGAAGGGCGGCCGCCTCGTCGATCGGGGGAGTAGCCTGCGCTTCAGCGGGCTGAAGGGTTGTGATTGACATATAATATTTTCTATATATATCAGATATGCAATGTAATAATCACAATGGAGAGCCCGGTCAATCGGGACCTGCTCGTTGCAATGGCACTGAGATGATCGAAACCGCCTTCACACCGGCCGCCTCGTTCGTCGGCGGCGGCATGATCGGCCTGGCGGCGGCACTGCTGATGCTGTTCCGGGGCCGGATCGCCGGCATCAGCGGCATCCTCTCGCGCCTCTTGCCGCCGGAGGCGGACGGCGAGACTGGCGGTCGCCTCGCCTTCGTCGCCGGTCTCGTGCTCGCACCGCTCATCGTCTATGCTGCGGGTTCGGCTTGGCCGGTTCCGCAGATCGCCGCGACGATCCCGGTTCTCGTGATCGCCGGCCTGCTTGTCGGCTTCGGCTCGGTCTGGGGCAATGGCTGCACCTCCGGCCACGGCATTTGCGGCCTGTCGCGCCTGTCGTTGCGCTCGCTGATCGCCGTCGCGACCTTCATGGCGAGTGCGATCGCGACCGTCTTCGTCGTTCGGCACCTGCTGTGAGGCCGGCCATGTCGATCCTCGTCCAGTTCGCCATCGGCCTGATCTTCGGCCTCGGGTTGATCCTCGCCGGCATGTCGAACCCGGCCAAGGTGCTGAATTTCCTCGACCTCGCCGCCATCCCGACCGGGCGCTGGGACGCCAGCCTGCTCTTCGTCATGGCAGGCGGCATCGCCGTCACCATGCTTGGCTATAGGCTGACCTTAGCACGTGAGCGCCCGCTGCTCGCGGAACGCTTCGTCCTGCCGAGTGTCAGCCGACCGGATGCGAGACTGGTCACTGGCGCCGTCCTGTTCGGCATCGGCTGGGGGCTCGCCGGTTTCTGCCCCGGCCCGGCCCTGGTCGCGGCGCTGACCGGCGGCGTGCCGGCGCTGACCTTCCTCGCAGCGATGCTCGCCGGCATGGCCCTCGCTCGCCGCCTCGCCGCAGTCACCGTCGCTTCCGCTCAACCGGCCGAGCAAGGCCGGAGCTGAGGAGAAAGTCATGACCGCAATCCCGCACCCGGTCGACCTGTCGACCAAGCCCGAGATCACCGCCTTCTTCGACGGGCAGACGAACACGGTCAGCTATGTCGTCAAGGACCCCGGCTCGAACGTCTGCGCCATCGTCGATTCGGTGATGGATATCGACTATGCCTCCGGCCGGATCACCTATGATTCAGCCGACAAGATCATCGCTTACGTCCGTGAACACGACCTCGCGGTCGAATGGCTGATCGAGACCCATGTCCATGCCGACCACCTCTCCGGCGCGCCCTATATCCAGGGCAAGCTCGGCGGCAAGATCGGCATCGGCGAGCGCATCACCGTCGTCCAGGAGACCTTCGGCAAGATCTTCAACGAGGGCACCGCGTTCCAGCGCGACGGCAGCCAGTTCGACCACCTCTTCGCCGACGGCGACAGCTACATGATCGGTGGCATGAAGGCCTTCGTCATGCATACACCCGGCCATACCCCGGCCTGCATGACCCATGTGATCGGCGATGCCGCCCTGGTCGGCGATACGCTGTTCATGCCGGACGGCGGCTCGGCCCGGGCGGACTTTCCGGGCGGCGATGCACGCACGCTCTACCGCTCGATCCAGCGGGTGCTGGCGCTGCCGCCGCAGACCCGCCTGTTCATGTGCCATGACTATGGCCCGAACGGCCGCGAGATCCGTTGGGAGACGACGGTCGCCGAGCAGCATGAGCACAACATCCATGTCCGCGACGGCATCGGCGAGGACGAGTTCGTCGCGATGCGCGAGGCGCGCGATGCGACGCTCGCCATGCCCAGGCTGATCATCCCCTCGCTGCAGGTGAACATGAAGGCCGGCGAGCTGCCGCAGCCGGACAAGAGCGGCAAGCGCTTCCTCAAGGTGCCGCTGAACAGCTTGTGACGAGCACCCGCCGCGAGCGTGCCGGCCAATCCGGCCGAGGATGGCGCTTGCCCGAAACCAGATGACTTATCTCGATCGATGAGGACAGCATGATGAACCGCAGGAATGCCCTTACGCTCGCAGCCGGGGCGGCCATCGCCGGCATCACTATTCGCGCCGAGGCGCAGCAGGCTGCACCGGCAGCCGGCCCGCAGGCCGGCATCGCCAAGGCCAAGCAGACCACGCTCGGCCTCTACATGACTCCGCGCGAAGCTGCCGACGTGATGGCGCGCGAGGGCGCCAAAACCCTGTTCGTCGATGTCCGCACCCGCGCCGAGATGATGTTCACCGGCTGGGCCCCGGTGATCGACGGCAATGTGCCCTTCGTCGATGTCACCGAGTTCTGGGACTGGGACGACAAGGAAGGCCGCTACAAGCTCGAAGCTAATGCGACCTTCTCGCAGGATGTCGGCCGGCTGCTGGCGGCGAAGGGCCTCGCCAAGACCGACCGCGTCATCGTGATGTGCCGCTCGGGCGATCGTTCGGCGCGGGCGGTCGACAAGCTCGCCGAGGCCGGCTTCGCCCGGGTCTACAACCAGTATGAGGGCTTCGAGGGCGATCTCTCCCCGGAAGGCCGGCGCAGCATGAACGGTTGGCGCAATGCCGGGCTGCCCTGGACCTTCAAGCCCGACAAGGCGAAGTTCTATCTGCGCGGCTGATCAGGAGGCCGCGGCGAAGCGGTAGGCCGCGCCCTGCCGCTCGACGCGTCCGACCGCGCCGGGCAGGTGGTAGCCGACGATCTGCGCCTTGTCCTGGCTGAGCCGGTCGAGCAGCTTGCGCCGTGTCGCGACGGCGAGATCGGCGTCATGGTCGGAGGCCGGGCGCCAGTCCGGGCGCGCGAACGAGATCAGCGGATGCGTCAGCGCATCGCCCAGCACCATGACCGGCTCGCCTGCCGCCTTGAACGCGAAGGAGACGTGGCCCGGCGTGTGGCCGGGCGTCGCCACTGCCTCGATCCCCGGCAGCCATTCGCGGCCGGGCTCGATCCGCTCGAGCTTGTCACCGAGCTCCTTGGCGATGCGCTGGGCCCCGGCGGCGAAGGCGTGGCGATCCTCGGGCATGCGCTCATAGACCTTGGGATCGCTCCAGAACCCGATCTCGGGCGCGCTCACCAGCCAGCGCGCATTGGGAAAGAGCGGGCTGTCGAACTCGTCAAGCGCGCCCCAGAAATGATCGGGATGGAGATGGGTGAACAGCACATGCGTCACCGCATCGGGCTCGATTCCCGCCGCCTTCAGGCTCTCGCCGAGCTTGCCCGAGCCGGCCAGGAAGTTCGCGCCCGAGCCGCAATCGAACAGGATGACGTCCTTGCCGCGCTTCAGGCAGGTGACGTTGAGCACCGATCGCATCGGTCCGCTCTGCTTCGCCTCGGTGGCAAGCTCCGCTTGCGGGACGTCGCGCGCCAGCATCGACAACGGCAGTTCGAAGCTGCCGTCGCTGAGGACGGTCAGCGTCTCCTCGCCGGAGCCGAGCGTCGCCACGACCTGTGCCAGGGCCGGCGAGGCCAGGGCGCAGGCACCGGCGGTTACAAACAGGCGACGCGTCAGCATCGAGCGCTCCGGCAAGACCTACTTGTTCACCGGCGATTCCGGGTCGAACAGATAGGCCATCACGTCCTTGATCTGCTGCTCGTCCAGCACCTTGTTGACGCCGAAGCGCGGCATGTTCGAGCAGGGCACCACCGCCATCGAATTGTAGATCTTGGTGTAGGCGTCCTTGATCGTCTCGGGATCGTATTTGCGATCCCGGCCATAGGCCGCGAGGCTCGGGCCTAGCGTGCCATAGCTGACCTCCTTCGGATCGAGCTGGTGGCAGGCGAAGCAGTTGCCGCCGGCAACCGTGCCCGGCGGATCGGAGAACTGGCCGCCGCGGCCATTGTTGGCGACCTGGTAGCCGTTCTTCCAGTTCCCGAGGAACTTGCCGTCGGCGGGATAGACGACGCGGGCGCGCTCGCGCTTCAGCATTGCCTCGGACTCGGCCGAGGACGGGTTGTTGCGGGTCGTGTTGCAGACCGCGAGCGAGTCGTCTGGCTTGATCCTGGCCTGCCATTCTGCCGAGGCCTTGCCGAAGGTCGACTTGATATAGGCGTCGATCACGGCCTGGGCCGGGCGTTCTTCGGCGGTGGCGGCCCCTGCGGCGACCAGCAAGGCCGCCAGGGGAATGAGTGTCCTGATCATGACGTTTCCCCTCAGCGCTTGATCGACGGAACTTTGATCTCGCCGCCTTCGGCCTGCTTCTGCAGGAAGACGGTGAGCGCGGTCAGGGCTTCCGAGCCGTATTCCGGCACCGGCCAGCGCTGCTGGCGATAGCAGTCCCAGAGCCGGTGCTGCATGGTCCGGAGCGCGCTCTGCGACACCCGGTAGGTCGGCCAGGAACCCATCGTCTCCTGCGCGGTCTTGCCCTTGACCGAGAGGTTGGGCAGGCCCTGCAGGCGGATGCGCTTGCCTTCCTCGGCATGGCAGGTGGCGCAGGAGAAATCGTTGACGCCGCCGCGCGTGTAGAACAGGGCTTCGCCGACCGCCGCCATCTCCTTCTCCTTGGGATGGGAGAGCTGCGGCTGGATCGTCATCTCGCTCGACTTGTTGGCGATGAAGGCGACGAGGTCCTCCATGTCCGAGGCCCGTGCCGGCCCCGAGAAGCGCCGCAGCACGACGTCCTTGGTGTCGAGCCCCTGCAGCTTGTCCATGCACCAGAGCAGGCGCTGCTCGGTATCCATCACCTTGTCGGCGTCGGCGAAATGGCGCGGCAGCTTGGCGAAGGCGCCTTCGAGCTTGCCCGGCCCCTCGCCGAGATCACAGCCCTCCAGCGAAACATTCTTGGTGCCGCGCTTTTCCGCCCACAGCGCCTCGCCGCGATCGACCGCGAGAAAGCCCGGATTCGAGAACGGGTCGGAGAGCATCTGGCGATAGCGCTCGATCTCCTTCTCGCTGTCGTCCTGCGGCGGCGATTGCGCTGTCAGCGGCCCCGCCGCGACTATCATGACGGCCGCCAATGCGGCCGCTCCGATGATCGGAAGCTTCATCCCTCGCCCTTTCGTTTCCTCCGGGACCGCTTATCCTGCGATCTCGTCGCCGGCCCTCTCGGGGGCTTTACATTCACAAAAAACAATATCACGATACGTGCAAATGATTGGCGACCCGCCGCGGCGCCGTCAAGAGTTAAAACAAGACGAATGTGAAGGAGGAGCCCTCGTATGCTGACCCACCTGCCGACGCTGTCGCGCCGCGATGCGGTGAAGGCCGCTGCCTGGGCCCTCGCCGCTGCCGCGATCGCGCCGAAGCTCGCCTTCGCCGACGAGAAGACCGTCGCCGCCGAGATCAAGAAGCTCTACGGCGACAAGCCGATGGCCTCCGGCAAGATCAAGCTCGACGTGCCCGAGATCGCCGAGAACGGCCTGGTCGTGCCGATCAATGTCGAGATCGAGAGCCCGATGACGGAGGCCGACTACGTCAAGGCCGTGCATGTCTTCGCCGAGGGCAACCCGCAGCCGGGCGTCGTCAGCTACCAGTTCACGCCGGCCTGCGGAAAGGCCTCGGCCGCGACGCGCATGCGCCTCGCCCAGACGCAGGACATCATCTGCGTCGCCGAGATGTCGAACGGTACGCTGCACACGGCCAAGGCCAACATCAAGGTCACGATCGGCGGCTGCGGCGGCTGACGCCCGGCATCGTCATCGAACAGAACAAGGCGAGGAAGCATCCATGACCACCAAGCCCACGCCCCGTGTGCGCGTTCCGGCCAAGGCCGCCGCCGGCGAGATGATCGAGATCAAGACCCTGATCTCGCACGAGATGGAATCCGGCCAGCGCAAGGACGCCGAGGGCAAGACCATCCCGCGCAAGATCATCAACAAGTTCTCGGCGAGCTTCAACGGCAAGCCCGTCTTTTCGGCCGATTGGTACTCGGCGATTTCGGCCAATCCCTATCAGTCATTCTTCTTCAAGGCGACGGAATCCGGCGAATTCACCTTCACCTGGAAGGATGATGACGGCTCCGAATACACGGCCAAGAACAAGCTGACGGTCGGCTGAGCTTTTAGGCATCGTATCGCCGCCGGTTTCGGCGGCGCCTCCGTTTTGGATTCCCTGGATCGCGATGTGCGCGCATCCAAAGGATAAGTCATGATCTCGAGACGAGACTTCCTGCAGGCGACGGCGGTCGCCGCGGCTTTGACTGCCGGCTCCGGCCTCGGCCCGCTCGGGCGCGCTGCCGCCCAGCAGAAGCTGTCGCAGGCCGATATCCTGCGCTTCGAGCCGCAGGGGCAGGTCACCATCCTGCATGTGGCCGATATCCACGCCCAGCTGATGCCGCTGCAGTTCCGCGAGCCGACGGTCAATCTTGGCGTCGGCGAGGTCAAGGGCCTGCCGCCGCATCTGACCGACGCCGCCTTCCGCGAGCACTTCAAGATCGCGGCGGGCTCGGCCGATGCCTTTGCGCTGACCTCGGACGATTTCGTCGCGCTCGCCCGCAATTACGGCCGGATGGGCGGGCTCGACCGAATCGCGACCTTGGTCAAGGCGGTCCGGGCCGAGCGCGGCAACGACAAGGTGCTGCTGCTCGACGGCGGCGACACCTGGCAGGGCAGCTGGAGCTCGCTGCAGACCAAGGGCCAGGACATGGTCGACGTGATGTCGGCTCTGAAGCTCGATGCGATGACCTCGCATTGGGAATTCACGCTCGGCGCCGAGCGGGTCAAGGAGATCGTCGAGGCCGCGCCCTTCGCCTTCCTCGCCCAGAACATCCGCGACAAGGAGTGGAACGAGCCGGTCTTCCCGCCGCGCAAGGTCTTCGAGAAGGGCGGCGTCAAGGTCGCGGTGATCGGCCAGGCGCTGCCGCGCACCGCCGTCGCCAATCCACGCTGGATGTTCCCGGAGTGGGAATTCGGCATCCGCGAGGATGAGTTGCAGAAGCAGGTCGAAGAAGCCCGCGCCGAGGGGGCCGCCATCGTCGTGCTGCTCTCGCATGACGGCTTCGATGTCGACCGCAAGCTGGCGAGCCGGGTCAAGGGCATCGACGTCATCCTGACCGCCCACACCCATGATGCCATGCCCGGGCTGATCCGGGTCGGCGACACCGCCCTCGTCGCCTCCGGCTCGCATGGCAAGTTCGTCTCGCGGCTCGACATCGCGGTGAAGGACGGCAAGGTCGCCGATATCCGCTTCAAGCTGATGCCGGTCTTCGCCGATGCGATCACGCCTGATCCGGAGATGGCGGCGCTGGTCACCAAGCTGCGCGCGCCCTATGCCGCCGAGCTCGCCAAGGAGATCGGCCGCACGGAATCGCTGCTCTACCGGCGCGGCAATTTCAACGGCAGCTTCGACGACCTGATCTGCGACGCCATGCTGTCGCAGCGCGATGCCGAGATCGCGCTTTCGCCCGGCTTCCGCTGGGGCGGCTCGCTCCTGCCGGGCGAGGCGATCACCTGGGAGGCGATCAGCAACGCGACGGCGATCACCTATCCGAACTGCTACCGGATGGAGATGACCGGCGCGCAGCTCAAGGAGATCCTCGAGGACGTCGCCGACAACATCTTCCACCCCGACCCCTATTTCCAGGGCGGCGGCGACATGGTCCGCATCGGCGGCATGGGCTACGCCATCGATGTCGGCAAGCCGATGGGGAGCCGCATCTCCGGCCTGACCCACCTCAAATCCGGCAAGCCGATCGACGCCTCCCGCAAATACGTCGTCGCCGGTTGGGCCAGCGTCAACGAAGGCACGCAGGGACCGCCGATCTGGGACGTGGTGCGCGACCACGTCGCAGCGGCCAAGACCATCACCATCAAGCCGAACGACGCCGTGAAGGTGAGCGGGGCATGAGCGCCTCCGCCGTCACGCTCGTCGAAAGCCAAGGAGACGAGGCATGACCTCTCCCGCAAAACCCGATGCGCTCAGCCGCCGCCGCTTCCTCGGCGGGGCGGCGCTCGCCGGAGCCGGCCTCGCCGGCGCAGGTTCCGCCCGCGCCGAAACGGCCAAGCCCGATCCGCTGATTACCGAGGTCCAGGACTGGAGCCGCTATCTCGGCGAGGGGGTCGACAAGCGGCCCTATGGCACGCCGTCGCGCTTCGAGAAGAACGTGATCCGCCGCGACGTCTCCTGGCTGACGGCCTCGCCTGAGTCCTCGGTCAACTTCACGCCGCTGCACGAGCTCGACGGGATCATCACCCCGTCCGGCCTGTGCTTCGAGCGCCATCATGGCGGCATCGCCGATATCGACCCGGCCAATCACCGTTTGATGATCCATGGCCTCGTCGACAAGCCGCTGGTCTTCACCATGGAAGACATCAAGCGGATGCCGCGGCAGAACCGCATCCACTTCCTCGAATGCGCCGCGAATTCCGGCATGGAGTGGCGTGGCGCGCAGCTCAATGGCTGCCAGTTCACCCACGGCATGGTCCACAACGTCATGTACACCGGCGTGCCGCTGAAGGTGCTGCTGGCCGAGGCGGGCGTGAAGGCCAACGCCAAATGGCTGCTGCTCGAAGGCGCCGATTCCTCCGGCATGAATCGCTCGCTGCCGATCGAGAAGGCGCTCGACGACGTGCTGATCGCCTTCGCCATGAACGGCGAGGCGCTGCGGCCCGAGCAGGGCTACCCCTTGCGCGCCGTCATCCCCGGCTGGGAAGGCAATCTCTGGGTCAAATGGCTCCGGCGCATCGAGGTTGGCGACCAGCCCTGGCAGGCGCGCGAGGAGACCTCGAAATACACCGACCTCCTGGCCGATGGCCGCTCGCGCCGCTTCACCTTCTTCATGGACGCCAAGTCGGTGGTGACCAATCCCTCGCCGCAGGCGCCGCTGAAGCAGAAGGGCCGCAACGTCCTCTCCGGCCTCGCCTGGTCGGGGCGCGGCACGATCAAACGCGTCGACGTCACGCTCGACGGCGGCAAGAACTGGCAGCACGCCAGGATCGACGGGCCGGTGCTCGATAAGTCGCTGACGCGCTTCTATGTCGATTTCGACTGGAACGGGCAGGATCTGCTGATCCAGTCGCGGGCCATGGATTCGACCGGCTATCTCCAGCCGACCAAGGAGGAGCTGCGCAAGATCCGCGGCACCAATTCGATCTACCACAACAACGGCATCCAGACCTGGCATGTGAAGGCGAACGGGGAGACCGAGAATGTCGAGATCGGTTAATCCCGTCCTGCTCGCGGGCCTTGCGGCAGTTGCCGTTCTGGCCGCCGCGCCGCTGATCGCCCAGACCAAGCCGGCGGCCAAGCAGGCCCAGACGCATCCGCCGGCCAAGGCCGCGCCTGCTCCTGCGCCGGCCGCCAAGCTCGGCCTCGGCCGCGAAGCGCTGTCCGAGGAGATCAAGGCCTGGGACATCGCGGTGCGTCCCGACGGCAAGGGCCTTCCGCCCGGCAAGGGCACGGTCAAGCAGGGCGACGAGATCTTCCAGGCGCAATGCGCCAGCTGCCATGGCGAGTTCGGCCAGGGCAACAATCGCTGGCCGGTGCTGGCCGGCGGCATGGGCTCGCTGAAATCCGACCGGCCTGAGAAGACGATCGGCTCGTTCTGGCCCGATCTCTCGACCGTGTTCGACTATGTCCGCCGCGCCATGCCCTATGGCAACGCCCAGTCGCTCTCGCCGGACGAGCTCTACGCCGTCACCGCCTATTTGCTCTACCTGAACGACATCGTGAAGGACGAGGACTTCGAACTGTCCGATAAGAACTTTACCAGTGTGAAGCTGCCGAACGCGGCCGCCTTCTATGATGACGACCGCGAGACCACGGAGAAGGCCTTCTGGGGCAAGGAGCCGTGCATGACCAATTGCAAGCCGGAGGTGAAGATCACCGGACGGGCGGTGATCCTCGACGTCACGCCGGATTCGAAGACCGCGCCGAAGGTCGATTGATGCGGCAGGCCAGCGCTGTCCGTCTTGCGGTGCTCGGGCTGATGCTGGCTTGCGTACCCGCCGAGGCGGCGGGCGATCGGGCGCTGGGGGAGTATCTCTCGTCCGAATGCACGAGCTGCCATCAGAGCAGCGGCAAGCAGGTCGGCGGCATCCCGGCGATCGTCGGCCATCCGGCCGAGCAGTTCGTTGCGCTGATGAACGCCTATCGCGAGCGTCAGCGCGAGAATCAGGTGATGCAGGCGGTCGCCGCCAAGCTCTCCAGCGAGGAGATCGCGGCGCTGGCCGCCTATTACGAGAGCCTGAAACCCAATCCATAGCCGGGCATATGGCCCGAGCCGAGGAGGTCACGATGTCGGAGGAAACCCAGCAGGCTTCGCGCCGGGCGCTGATGCTGGCGGCGGCCAGCGGAGTCGTCGCGGCCGCCACGCCCGCGCTCGCCGCGCCCCGCCAGACGGCACTCGCCGACCTCAAGAAGGACGCGGATGTCGCCTGTCTCTATCATTGCGATTTCGGCGAGCCGCAGCGCTTCATCCAGATGCTGCAGAACATCGCCAACCATTATTCCGCCTATGGCGCCGACCCGTTCGCGCTGCAGCTCGCCATCGTCGCGCATGGTCCTGGCGTGAAGTTCTTCCTGGAGAATCTCGACGGCACCAGCTGGAGCGAGGAAGCCGCCACGGTCCCGAAGATCTTCGAGCGGGTCGAGGATGTCGCCAAGAACGGGTTGAAGGTCCATCTCTGCGAGATCACCTTCAACCGCTTGAAGATCGACAAGAGCAAGGCGCGCAAGGCCGAATTCGTTGGCTTCGTGCCGTCGGGCGTCGCCGCCGTCGCGGCGATGCAGGCCAAGGGCTTCGCTTATTTGAAGGTCGGATAAGGCCCGCAAGAGGCCCGCTGCCAATCATTGGAAGGGGAGAGGGAACCATGTCGACCAGTCGCCGCACATTCCTGTCGGGCCTTGCCGCCGCTGGCAGCTTTGCCATTGCCTCGCCCGCCGTGCTCGGCCAGGCCAAGCCGCGCGTCGTGGTGATCGGCGGCGGAGCCGGCGGCGCGACCGCGGCACGGTACATCGCCAAGGATTCGAACGGCGCCATTGCGGTGACGCTGGTCGAGGAGAACGAGGTCTACCAGACCTGCTTCCACTCCAACCTCTTCATCGGCGGCTTCAAGAGCTACGAGGACATCAGCCATCGCTATGACGCGCTGGCGAAGAACCATGGCATCACGCTCGCCCGCGCCCGCGCCACACAGATCGATCGCGACAAGAAAGAGGTCGTGCTCTCGACCGGCGCCCGCCTGCCCTATGATCGCCTCGTCGTCTCGCCTGGCATCGATCTGAAATACGATTCCGTCCCCGGCTGGTCGAAGGAATCAGAGGAGGCCATGCCGCATGGCTGGAAGCCCGGCCGGCAGACGCAGCTGATCAGGCAAAAGCTCGACGCCGTGCCCAATGGTGGCACGATCGTGATGATCGCCCCGCCCAATCCCTATCGCTGCCCACCCGGCCCCTATGAGCGCGCCTCGATGTTCGCCCATGTGCTCAAGGCCAGCGGCAAGCGCGACTGCAAGATCTTCATCCTCGACCCCAAGGACAGCTTCTCGAAGCAGGGCGTCTTCCAGGAAGGCTGGGAGAAGCATTACGGCGCGATGATCGAATGGCTCGGGCCGAAGGTGCATGACGGCATCAAGTCGGTCGATCCCAAGACCAACACCGTCGTCACCGGCTTCGAGACCTACAAGGACTGCGCCTTCGTCAACGTCATCCCGGCACAGATGGCCGGCGAGATCGCCCGCTCGGCCGGGCTGGCACCGGCCGGCGGCTATTGCACGATCGATCCGGCCTCGATGAAATCGGCCGCCGATCCCAACATCTTCGTGCTCGGCGATGCCTGCATCGCCGGCGATATGCCGAAATCCGCCTTCTCCGCCAACAGCCAGGCCAAGGTCGCGGCGATGGTGATCCGCGGCGAGCTCACCAATGCCCGGACCTTCCCGGCGCGCTATATCAACACCTGCTGGTCGCTGATCGAGACCGACGACACCATCAAGGTCGGCGGCCGCTACGAGCCGAAGGACGGCAAGATCGCGGCAAGCGAAACCTTCGTCTCGCAGCCGCGCGAGAGCGCCGAGCTGCGCAAGGAGAACCAGGCCGAGAACATCGGCTGGTACGCCGCGATCACCGCCGACATGTTCGCCTGAAACCGCTCACCGCGCCGTCGCCTTCGCGCGACGCCGCCGCCCCCCTCTCGTCATCAGGGTCTGAAACGCATGAAATTGCCTGTCATTGCCGCTGCCTTCACTGCCGCCTTCATCACGACCAATGCTTCGGCTCAGGACATCTCCGCCGGTGAGCGTTCCTGGAACAAGTGCCGGGCCTGCCACCAGACCGGCGAAGGTGCCAAGAACCTGGTCGGACCCCATCTCAATGGGCTGTTCGGGCGGCACACCGGCGAGGTCGAGGGCTACAGCTATTCGACCGCCAACAAGGGTGCCAACATCACCTGGGACGAGGCGGTCTTCGCCGAATACATCAAGGACCCGAAGGCCAAGATCCCCGGCACCAAGATGGTCTTCGCCGGCATCAAGAACGAAAAAGAGATCGCCGACCTCACCGCCTTCCTCAAGCAGTTCGGCAAGGACGGCAAGAAGATGTGAGGCGGAGGCGTCCCGCCTCCGCCACTTGTCCTAAAGACTGATCACATCGCCACGCCGCGTCAGATGACGCGGCGTGGGTCGAGCGCGTCGCGCAGGCCGTCGCCGATGAAGTTGATCGACAGAACGGTCAGGAAGATCGCCGCGCCCGGGAACAACGCCCAGTGCGGTGCGGAGTCGAGGTGGTCCTTGGCGTCGAACAGCAGGCGCCCCCAGGTCGGGATATCCGGCGGGAAGCCGAGGCCAAGGAAGGACAGCGTCGATTCCGCGATGATCGCCGACGAGACCTCGATCGTCGAGGCGACGATGACCGGTCCGACCGCATTGGGCAGGATATGGCGCGTCATCTGGCGGAACTTGGTGGCGCCCTGGGCCTTGGCGGCTTCGACGAACTCTTTCTCGCGCAGCGACAGGAACTGCGCTCTAACCAGCCGCGCGACCGGCATCCAGCGCAAGCCGCCGATGACGACGACGATCAGGATAAAGACGCCGCCCTCGACGCCGAAGACTGCCTTCAGCTGCTCGCGGAACAGGTAGATGATCAGCAGCAGCAGCGGCAGCTGCGGCAACGACAGGAAAAGATCCGTCACCCACATCAGCACGGGGTCTGCGATCTTGCGCGACATGCCGGCGGTCGCGCCGATCACGACGCCGACGAGGGTCGCGACCACCATCGCGGCGAGGCCGACGGCGAGCGAGATGCGCCCGCCATACATCATCCGCGCCAGGATATCCTGACCGAGATCGTCGGTGCCCAGGGGGTGCGCCCAGGACGGGCCCTGGAGCTGCGCCGTGAAATCGATGTCATTGATCGGCACGGGCCAGAGCCAGGGGCCGACGACGACACCGAGGATCAGGGAGCCGAGGATGAACGCGCTCGCCATGGCAAGCCGGTGGCGGCGGAAGCGCCGCCAGGTTTCACGGCCGGGCGAGACCGATACGGTCGCCCCGGCGGCTGCCACGATGGGATCAGCCGAAGGAGATGCGAGGGTCGAGCCAGCCATAGAGCAGGTCCGCAATGAGGTTGAAGAGGACGACCAGGCAGGCGAAGACGAAGGTCACGGCCATGATCACGGGGGTGTCGTTGGCGAGGATCGCGTCGATCAGAAGCGAACCGATGCCGGGGATCCGGAAGATCTGCTCGGTGACGATGGCGCCGCCGAAGACCGCCGGCATCTGCAGGGCGACGAGCGTCACGACCGGGATCAGCGCGTTGCGCGTGATGTGGCGCAGCGTGACCCGCTTCTCGCTCAGCCCCTTGGCGCGCGCCGTGGTGACGTAGTCGAGCCGGATCACGTCGAGCACGGCCGAGCGGACATAGCGCGTATAGGACGCCGCCTGGAACAGGCCGAGCACTGTGATCGGCATGATCGCCTGGCGGAACATTTCCCAGTACCAGCGCCAGCCGCTCGCGGCGATATCGGAGCGATAGACGAAGGGGAACCAGTCGAGCTTGATCGAGAACAGCAGGATCAGGAGCAGGCCAGTGAAGAAGGTCGGCAGCGAGAAGCCGACGAAGGCGAGCGTGTTGGCGATCTGGTCGAAGATCGAATAGGGCCGCGTCGCCGCATAGATGCCGACCGGCAGCGCGATGCACAGCGCCAGGATCTGCGAGGTGCCGACGACGAAGAGGGTGGTCGGCACGCGCTGCAGGATCAGGTCGTCGACATTGATGCGGCTGGCGAAGGAGAAGCCCCAGTCGCCTTGCGCCATGGCCGAGAGCCAGCGCAGATAGCGCACCATGATCGGGTCGTTGAGGCCGAAGCTGGCGCGCAGGGCCTCGCGCACCTCGGGCGGGACGTTGGGATTGGTCGCCATCTCCGAGAACGGATCGCCCGGCGCCAACGCCAGGACCGTGAACAGGATCAGGCTGATGCCGAGCAGGCTCGGTATGGCGATCAGCAATCGCCGCAAAAGATAAGTCGCCATCAAGGGTTCCCGTGAAGCGGGGTGTCGCTAAAGCGAACCGCGCGGGCCGATGGCGAAGAGACACCACCGGACCAAGGCAGCTCGCGCGGAAGCGGCAGGGGCCGCTCGCGGACGGTATCGATCGTCCGCGAGCGGTTTAGCCGGCCTCAGCTGCGATACCAGGCAGCCACGTTCCAGGTGTCGACGTCCCAGCCGCTGTGATCGTGCATCAGGTTGGTCACCGAGGCGGCGACGCGGGTGCGCGAGAGCAGCGGCAGGATCACATTGGCTTCACAGAAGATCTCGTTGACCTTGATCAGCAGCGCGGCGCGCTTGGCCGGATCGAGCTCCTTCTGGGCAGCCTTGTAGGCCTTGTCGGCCTCCGGATCGGAATAGCGCGAGACGTTCCGGCCCAGCCATTTGTTCTCCTTGTTGGCGATCTCCCAGGAGACGAACTGGTTGAGGAAGCGTTCCGGATCGGGCTGCGGTTGCGTCGTCGTATACATCTCCATGTCGACATAGAGCTTGGTGTAGGTGTCGGGATTCGCCACGTCGGAGGAGAAGAACACCGACGCCGTCACCGACTTCAGCTCGAGGTCGATGCCGACCTTCTGGCAGGCCTGCTTGATGATCGCCTGCGTCTTCTGGCGCGGGGCGTTGATCGAGGTCTGGTAGACGTATTTGAGCTTCTTGCCGTCCTTCTCGCGGATGCCGTCCGAGCCCTTCTTGTAGCCGGCGTCGTCGAGGAGCTTGTTGGCCTTCTCGACGTTGAACTCGTATTTCAGCTTGCTCGACTTGAACTGCTTGGGCTCGTTGACGAAGCTCGCCGTCGCGGTGCCGCCGCGGCCATAGATGAACTTCTGGATCGAATCGCGATCGATCAGCAGGTTGATCGCCTCGCGCACCTTGGGATCCGACAGGGTCGGGTGCTTGGTCTTGATGCTGGAGCGCTCGCCATCGACCTCGGTCCACGGATCGGTGGTGTTGAGGATGATGAACTCGATGTCGCCCGAGGCGACCGCGCTGACCTTGCCACGGCCGCCGGTCTCCATCTTCTTCAGGACCTCGTCCTCGACCTGCAGGTTCCAGGCGTAGTCGAATTCGCCGGTCTGCAGCACGGCACGCGCCGCCGAGACCGCGTCGCCGCCGCCCTTGACCTCGATCGTGTCGAAATGCGGCTGGTTCTTGACGTGGTAGTCCTCGTTGCGCGTGCCGGTCAGGATGTCGCCCGGCTTGAAGTCGGCGAACTTGTAGGGGCCGGTGCCGACCGGCTTGAGGTTCGCCGGCGCCTCGCGCGACTTGGCGCCCTTATACTCGCCGAAATGGTGCTTCGGCAGGATCTGGCCGACGACGCCGACGAAGGGATCGGCCCAGAACGGCGTCGGCTCCTTGAAGATCACCTTGACGGTGTGGTCGTCGACCTTCTCGACCTTGATGTTGGTGTAGGAGCCGGTGGTGTAGGCGGCGGTCGCCGGATCGGCGGCGTATTCCCAGGTGAAAACGACGTCGTCGGCGGTGAACGGCTTGCCGTCATGCCATTTGACACCCTGCTTGAGCTTCCAGGTCACGACGGTGCCATCGGCGGAGAGCCCGCCATTGGCCCGGGTCGGGACCTCGGCCGCGAGCTGCGGGGTGAGGTTGCCTTCCTTGTCCCAGCCGGCGAGCGGCTCGAAGAAGATGCGCCCGGCGATCTGGTCCTTGGTGCCGCTGGCGAAATGCGGATTGAGCAGCGTCGGCGCCTGCCAGAGCAGGATCTTGAGCGGCCCGCCACCGCCGGCCTTGGTCGGCTTGTACTGCAGCGACGCCTGCGCCATGGCGACGTCGTTCCAGGCCAGGATCTGCGATGCGATCGGCGCCGTGATGCCGACCGCCGCCAGTCTGGTGATGAAGGCGCGCCGCGAGATCGTGCCCTCCTTCACGCCCTCGACCAGCCCGCGCAGCTTGTTCTCGTCCATCGTTGGTCCCCTCTGCTGATATCGATCAGTCTGATCCGAACGAGGCTTTCCGCCTCTTTTGTCTCGTCAGGGGGCGCAGCAAGACATGTGCCACAAAAAGCGTCAACCGGCGTGTACACAAAGGCGATCAACTGAGAGGCATTCCAATCTCGGATCGGGAGTGGCGGAGTGTCGCGCACGGGTGCTCGAGGCAACCCGAGACCTCGAGCCGTATGGCTCTGCCGCGCTGGTGACACGATCGCCGCGGAGGATTCGGGCATGCCGGAACCGGCTTCCCGAAAGGACATCAGCATGATCGCTACCCGCAATCTCTTCGCGGGCACTGCCCTGTTCAGCGTGCTCATCCTGGCCGGCCTTGCCCTGGCGCAGGGCCATCAGGGCCATGGCAGCCATGGCGCGACCGCCCCTGCCGCCGACACGGCCGCGACGCAGGCCTACAAGGAGGCCAATGACAGGATGCACAAGGAGATGGGCATCGCCTTCAGCGGTGACGCCGATGTCGACTTCGCCCGCGGCATGATCCCGCACCATCAGGGCGCGGTCGACATGGCCAAGGTCGTGCTCGCCCATGGCAAGGACCCCGAGCTGCGCAAGCTCGCCGAAGGCGTGATCACCGAGCAGGAGAAGGAGATCGCCTTCCTGCGCGACTGGCTCACAAAGCGCGGCAAGTAGTTTCGCCACACCCCCTCGGAATCGCTGCGGTTCGGGGCGGGTTCCGCGCCTGTCGCTTGCCCCGCGGGGCCGGCTTTGGCAGAGAGGCGGCGCGACTTGCGTCCACGCACATCCTGCATGCACAAGCCGTGGAACGTAGATGGGCTCTGGTCTCGCCTCCGGCTGCACGCGGGTTCGATGAAAAAATACCTCGACTATCTCTGGCCGCTGATCGGCCTCGTCGCCGTGATCTGGTCGGTCGACCTGCTCTGGGACAAGCTCAAGACCGAGGCCCTGACCAATGAGGCCGTCGCGGCCCAGCTCGAACAGGCCGGCCTCTGGGATGCGTTCAAGATCGTCGCCACCGGCATCGGCCAGAAGATCGCGGTCATTCCGCCGGCCGCCTTCTTCCACGCCGCGCTGGCGACACTCGTCGCCTATGCCGCCCTCGCCTGGTACGACCGCATCGCGCTGCTGCACCTGCACCGCGAGAAAGGCATCTCCTGGGCCTATATCTCGCTCTGCTCCTTCGTCACCTACGCCCTCTCGCACAATATCGGCGCCTCGGTCTTCTCCGGCGGCATGGTGCGCTATCGCGCCTATCACGCGAAGGGCCTGACGGCGGCGGAGATCGCGGTCCTGGTCGCGCTCTGCTCCTTCACCTTCGCCTTCGGCACGATCCTCCTGATGGGCCTCGTTCTCATCGGCGAGCCGCAGATCCTGCGCCCGCTGCATCGGCTCTCGACCTGGTTCGGCATCGGCGACAAGCAGGCACGGCTGATCGGCTTCGGACTGCTCGCTTTCTGCGTGCTCTACACGATCGGCTCCTGGCTGCGCTTCAAGCCGCTCAAGGTCGGCTCGTTCGAATTGGTCTATCCGCGCCTGCCGATCGTCGCGCGGCAATATCTCGCCGCGCCGCTGGAGCTGATGGGCGCTGCCGGCATCATTTATTTCGCCCTGCCGGAACAGGGAAATCCCGGCTTCTTCATCGTGCTCGGCGCCTTCCTAATCTCGTTCTCAGCCGGTCTGCTCAGCCAGGTGCCGGGCGGTGTCGGTGTGATGGAGGCAGTGTTCCTCGCGGTGATGCCTGGCGTGCCGGCGCCTGCCGTCTTTGCAGCATTGCTGGTCTGGCGGATGTTCTACCTGATCATTCCGCTGGTGATCTCGCTGCCGATCGTGCTCGCCTTCGAGCGCGCGCAACTGCGCAAGGCCTTGGCGCACGAGACGCAGGTGAAGGCGCAGGAGCAGGCGGCGGCCAAGGCCGCGGCCCTGCACATCGACCAGCCGAAGTGACGTTCAGCGCTTGAGCGCGATCGCCGCCGCGCCGAACATCAGGAGGCTGCCGATCGCCTCGGCCGGGCCGAACGGCTCAGCCAACGCAAAGACGCCGGCTCCGACCGCCACCGCCGGGCTGATGAAGGCATAGAGCCCGGCCCGGAAAGCGCCCCAGTCGCGCACCAGCCTGAGATAGATGGTGAAGCCGATCAGCGAGCCGCCGATGACGAGCACGGCCAGCGCCGGCAGCACCGGCCAGGACAGCAATGCGCCGAAATGGGCTGGCGTGACGTTTTCCAGCAGCGCCGACATCAGGCAGAGCCCCAGGCCGCCGATCAGGGTCTGCCAGCCGGCCAGTGTCAGCGTCGGAATCCGGCCCATCACCGGCCGCGACCAGACCGCGCCGAAGCAATAGAGCAGCGTGCCGGCCGCAACCGCCGCCAGCCCCCAGAGTTCGAGCGGAGCGCCCTTCGCCGCGGCGAGCCCGCCCAGCGCCCGCGTCGAGAACAGGAAGCCGAGACCGACCGCGCCGAGCCCGATCGCCGCGAGCTTGCGTCCGCCGATCGCGTGGCCCTCGATCAGGTAGCTGGCGATGATGGTGAAGATCGGGATCGTCGCGAAATTGACGATCGCCGCGAGCCCGGTCGGCGCCTGGGCCGTGCCCCAGAACAGCAAGGTGTAGTTGCCGGTGTTCAGGAGAAGCGCGGTCACGACGACGCGTGGCCAGGCCGCGGCCGGTACCCGCAGTACATCCCGGCCGGCCCAGGCCAGCATCAGCGCACCGGCAATGACGAAACGCGAGGCTGCGAGAAAGACCGGCGGCACATGCTGCGAGCCGACCTTGATCGGCAGCCAGGTCAGGCCCCAGACGAGGCACATCAAGGCGAAGAGGGCGGCATTGCGGGACATGGGCTGCGCTTAGCGATGAGGAGGAGCAAGGACCAATGCCGGCCCGGCATGCGGCCATGGCATCAATGTGAGAGCGCCTGCCACGCCGTCCGGCCATGCCCTTGCCGCGCTCTATTATATGAGAATCAAGGGTATGATAATGGACGACCTCGCGTCAAGATTGGCAGAGCGGCTGCGTCGTGAACGCGAAGCGCGTGGCTGGGGCCTGACGACCCCGCCGAGTGCTCCGGCGCCATGATCGGCCGGGTCGAGCGCGGCGAGGCGACCGTCGTTCCTATGCCGCAACATCTGGGCCCGATCGGACGACGGTGTCCTCCGGTGCCAGCACACGCCCGTCCTGCGAGCGTAGTTCCAATTTGCGCACCGGCTGCCCGCTCCTTCGATCCACCAGGCGGACATGCTCCTCGCCCGGCTCGAAAAAGAAATCCTCGCCCCATTGCCGGAGCGCGACGAGGAGCGGAAACAGGCCACGCCCCTTCGCGGTCAGGACATAGTCCTGATAGGGGCTGCCATCGGAAGCGGGGATCGTGTCCATGATGCCGTGCGCCACGAGATTGCGCAGGCGAGCCGACAGGATGTTCTTGGCGAGCCCCAGATTCTTCTGAAACTCCCCGAACCGGCTCAAGCCGTCGAAGGCGTCGCGGATGATCAACAGCGACCACCAGTCGCCGATTGCGTCCAATGGCCTGGCGACGCCGCAGCCGGCATCCCGGTGACTGATCCTCTTGGCCAATCCGACATCTCGCCAGGTTTGAGTGCACCCCCGCGCGCCGCCATGCCTCCGGGGACGGCCACGATCAGCCTCGAACATAGTGGTTGCAAATTAAAACCTCAAGCAATACGAGTATTGCGGTTTTAGTTTGCAACCACCGAGCGGGCAGATCTGCCGGAGAGGAGAATCACGTGATCCGGTTCGACGACACTTTCAGCGGCAGCTTTCCATATGAGCCGCACTTTGCGCCCGTCTCAGGCTTTCGCATGCACTATGGCGACGAGGGGCCAAGGGATGGGCAGGTGGTACTCTGTCTCCATGGCGAGCCGACCTGGGGATATCTCTATCGTCACCTGATCGCTGCGCTGCGCGGCACCTACCGGGTGGTCGTTCCCGATCACATGGGCTTCGGCAAGAGCGCGACGCCGCAAGATCGCAGCTACTGGCTGCAGGATCATGTCGACAATCTGGAACGCTTCGTGCTCGCCCTCGACCTTCGCGATATCACTCTGGTGATGCACGATTTCGGTGGCCCCGTCGGGATGGGCCTCGCCGCTCGGCTTCCCGGCCGCATTCGCCGGGTGATCGCAGCGAATGGGCCAACCCCATTCGGTCAGCCCGATCTCGTTGACCTGGTGACCGCAAATGCCGCCACCTCTCCCTGGTTCCAATGGATTGCGAAAGCGCAAGCCGATGGCAGCCTCGAAACGGTCTTGGGGCAGCTCGGGTTCAATATCCTGAGCACCCTCAAGCTCAACGGCTTCGAGAACAACACGGTCATCACCGATACCTGGCTTTCCGCCTATGGGTCGCGCTTTGCGACTCCCGCCGACTGCCTGGGCGCCATTGGCTGGGCAAAGGGCTTCGCGACGGGTGCGCACAGGTTCGAGACGCCCGATGTCGCGACAGATCGCGCAATCCGGTCGAAGCCGGCGATGGCCATCTGGGGCGAGGCCGATCGGACGCTCGGCGCCAGACACTTCCTGCCGCTGTTCAGCGAGATTTTCCCCGATGCACCAATCCATCGTCTCGCTGGCGTCGGTCACTACTGCTTCGAGGACGCTCCCGACGATGTCGCGACTCTCATCGCAGAGTTCATCGGGCGAACCTGAAGCTGGAAGCCCTCTCTGGCCAGATGTTGGGAGCAGCCTGCCGACGGTATTGGCAAGTTCGCGCCTCTACGATACGAGAATCCATACCATGATGATGGACGATCTCGCGTCAAGATTGGCAGAGCGGCTGCGCGGCGAGCGCGAGGCCCGCGGCTGGAGCCTCAACGATCTCGCCGAACGCTCCGGCGTCTCGCGCGCCATGATCAGCCGGATCGAGCGCGGCGAGGCGAGCCCGACCGCGGTGCTGCTCGGCCGGCTCTCGGGCGCCTTCGGCCTGACCCTGTCGAACCTGCTCGCACGGATCGAGAATGCCGGCGAGCGCGTCCGCCGCGCCAAGGACCAGCCGCTCTGGCGCGATCCCGAAACCGGCTTCGTCCGCCGGGCGATCTCGCCGGCCGGCAATGGCGATCTCGAACTGGTCGCCGGCGAATTGCCGCCCGGCGCGGCGATCGCCTATCCCGCCAGCTCCTACGCCTTCATCCGCCAGCAGATCTGGATGCAGTCGGGCCTGCTCGACTTCGACGAGCGCGGCATCGTCACGCGGCTCGAAGCTGGCGACTGCCTGGAGCTTGGCCCACCCGCCGATTGCCGCTTCAGCAACCCCGGCACCGAGCCGGCGCGCTATCTCGTGGTGGTGAGCAGGCGCTGACTCCCATCACACGCTCCCCACCGTCCTGAGCTTCGCCCGCGGGTGGATCTCGCTCTGCGAGAGCACCGGCGTCTCGCGGCGGAAGCGCTCGATGATCTGGCGCACGAAGGGCCGCGCCATGCCGGAGGTGACCAGCGCCGGCATCTCGCCGAGGCGCGCTGCCTCTTCGAACTTGTCGCGCACCTGATGGACGAAGTCCTGCAGCCGCGAGGGCTGCATGGCCAGATGCCGGTCCTCGCCCTGACCGACGATCGATTCGGCGAAGACGCTCTCCCAGGCCGGCGACAGCGTGATGATCGGCAATTGCCCGTGCTGGTTGGAGAACTGGGCGCAGATCTGGCGGGCGAGCCGGACGCGGACGTGCTCGGCGATGTCGCGCGGATTCCGGACGCTGCCGGCAACCTCGGCGATGCCCTCGACGATGGTGCCGAGATCGCGGATCGAGATGCGCTCGGAGAGCAGGAGCTGCAGCACGCGCTGGATGCCGGTGGTCGAGATCTGCTGCGGCACGATCTCCTTGACCAGGTCGGCATGGTCCTTCGGCAGTTCGCGCAGCAGCTTCTGCACCTCGCCATGCGAGAGCAGCTCCGGCATGTGCGACTTCAGCACCTCGGTGAGATGGGTCGAGATCACTGTGGCCGCATCGACCACGGTATAGCCGCGCAATTGCGCCTCGTCCTGCAGCGCCCCGTCGATCCAGGTCGCCGGCAGGCCGAAGGTCGGCTCCAGCACGTTGTGGCCGGGCAGCGTCACGCTGCCGCCCATCGGGTCCATTGCCATGTACTGGCCGGGATAGACCATGCCGTGGCCGGCATCGATCTCCTTGATCTTGATGAAGTAGTGGTTGGCCTCGAGCTGGACGTTGTCGACGATGCGCACCGCCGGCATGACGAAGCCGAGCTCGGCAGCGAGCTGGCGCCGAAGTGCCCTGACCTGGTCGGTCAGCCGGTCGGCGCCACCCGGCGCATTGACCAGCGGCAGCAGGCCGTAGCCGATCTCGATCTTGAGCTCGTCGAGCTTGAGCAGGTCGTTGAGCGTCTCCTCCTTCGGCGTGCCGTCGGCCGCGACCGGCGACGCTCCCTGCGGCCCCTGCGTCGCCGCTTCCGCCTCGCGAGCCTTGGCGAGCCGGCCGAAATGCCGCGCCAGCCAGCCCGAGCCGGCGGCAAGGGCGAGAAAGGGCAGCATCGGGATGCCCGGCAGGAGCGCGATCAGCAGCATCACCGCCGCCGACATGCCGAGCGCCTTGGGATAGCCCGAGAGCTGCTTGCCGAGCGCCTTGTCGGCAGCGCCGCGCACGCCCGATTTCGAGACGAGCAAGCCCGCCGCGGTCGAGACGATCAACGCCGGGATCTGGCTGACGAGACCGTCGCCGACGGTCAGCAGCGTGTAGCTGTGCGCCGCGGCGCCGAAGCTCATGCCCTGCTGCGCGACGCCGATGATGATGCCGCCGATCACGTTGATGAAGGTGATCAGCAGGCCGGCGATCGCATCGCCGCGCACGAATTTGGAGGCGCCATCCATCGAGCCGAAGAAGTTGGCCTCGTCCTCCAGCGCCTTGCGCCTGACCTTGGCGACCTCCTGGTCGATCAGTCCGGCCGAGAGATCGGCGTCGATCGCCATCTGCTTGCCCGGCAAGGCGTCGAGGGCAAAACGCGCCGCGACTTCCGCGATACGGCCCGAACCCTTGGTGATGACGACGAAGTTCACGATGATCAGGATGGTGAAGACGATCACCCCGATCACGAAATTGCCGCTCATCACGAAATTGCCGAAGGCCTCGATGACGTGGCCGGCAGCGGCGGTGCCCTCATGGCCATGGGCGAGGATGAGGCGCGTCGAGGCGAGGTTCAGCGCGAGCCGCAGCATCGTCACGATCAGGAGCACGGTCGGGAAGGCCGAGAACTCCAGCGGCTCCTCGATGAACAGCGCCGTCATCAGGACGAGCACCGACAGGATGATCGAGAGCGCCAGCAGCATATCGAGCAGCATCGCCGGCAGCGGGAAGATCAGCACCACGAGGATGCCCATCACGCCGATGGCGAGGAACAGGTCCGGCCGGTTGAGCAGCGCGCCCATCTGGCCGCGCGACGGCATCGCCATGCCCCCGCCGCTGCCCGCCGTCACATCGCTCATCGAACAGCCGCTCCCACGCGCCGACCCTCCACGGGCGGCAGTCGCACCCGGCAATTCTTGCCGAGCGCATGGTTAACGAGTGGTTAGGAAGGCGGAAAAAATCCCGTCTGGAACCTTTCTCTGAACAGGCTGTTATCGAATGGCCGCCTTCTGGCCGCATTCGGCCGCCCAACTTCCAGCGGGTCGACGACAGCGGCCGCTTGGCCGGAGCCTTTGGAGGAAATCTTGGATAGACGTTCGTTCGTGCTGAGCCTTTTCGGTGGCCTTGCCGCCGCCAGCCTCGGCGGCATGGGCATTGCGCAAGCTGCAGCCTCAGCTCCCGCTGCCCCCCTGCCGGGCCCGGAGGATCTGGCCCCGGCATTGAAGGCCGGCCTCGACCAGGCCGATGCCGACTTCAGCCAGACCGTAGTCCGCCGGACCACCGTCGTCCGCCCGGCCTACCGCCGGCCTGTCGTCGTGCGCCGCACCACCGTTGTCCGTCCGGCCTATCGCCGCCCGGTCGTCGTCCGGCGCACCACTGTCGTACGTCGCCCGCGGCGTGTCGTGGTCCGTCAGCGCGTAATCTATCGCTGAGAGCGGAACCTATCGACGGGCGGCACCCAGCCGCCCGTCGCCTTTGAAGCGGCGCCAAGACCGTCTGTCGAAGGGAAAGCCTCTTGAACGAGGGACACGAGAACTCCGGCGAGATCGTCACCGATATCCCGGCCAGGCTCGACCGCCTGCCCTGGTCGCGCTTCCATACGCTCGTCGTCGTCGCGCTCGGCGTCACCTGGATTCTCGACGGGCTCGAAGTCACACTCGCCGGGGCCGTCTCCGGCGCCCTCAAGGAAAGCCCGACCCTGCGGTTCACCAATACCGAGGTCGGCATGGCAGGCGCCGCCTACCTCTCAGGCGCAGTCATCGGTGCCGTCTTCTTCGGCTGGCTCACCGACCGGCTCGGCCGCAAGAAGCTCTTCACCATCACCGTGCTGGTCTATCTCACCGCAACGGCTGCTACCGCGTTTTCCTGGAACCTGTGGAGCTTCCTGCTCTTCCGGTTCCTGACCGGGATGGGCATCGGCGGCGAATACACCGCGATCAACTCGACCATCCAGGAACTCGTGCCGGCGCGCGTGCGCGGCTGGACCGACCTCGTCATCAACGGCTCCTTCTGGGTCGGTGCCGCGATCGGCGGCGTCGCCGCCATCGTCCTGCTCGATACCACCATTGTGGCCCCGAATCTGGGCTGGCGCCTCGCCTTTTTCATCGGCGCCGTGCTCGGCCTGATCATCATGATCCTGCGGCAATGGATCCCGGAAAGCCCGCGCTGGCTGATGAGCCATGGCCGTATCGCCGAGGCCGAGCGCATCGTCGCCCATATCGAATCGTTCTCGCCGCCGCAGCCCGCCGCGGCGCTGCCGACGCTCACTTTGCGCCCGCGCCCGACCACACCGATGAGCGAGGTCGCCCATACGCTCTTCGTCACGCATCGGCCGCGCACGCTGGTGGCGCTGGCGCTGATGACATCGCAGGCCTTCTTCTACAACGCGATCTTCTTCACCTACGCCCTGATCCTGACCGACTTCTACGCCGTTCCGTCCAATCTGATCGGCTGGTTCATCCTGCCCTTCGCTGCCGGCAATTTCCTCGGTCCGGTCCTGATCGGGCGGCTCTTCGACACGCTCGGCCGGCGCCCGATGATCGCCGCGACCTATATCCTCTCCGGTGTCCTGCTCGTCGGAACCGGCTACCTCTTCGCCCGCGAGCTGGTCTCCGCCAACCAGCTCACCATCTGCTGGAGCATCGTCTTCTTCTTCGCATCCGCCGCGGCGAGCTCGGCGTATCTGACCGTGAGCGAGACCTACCCGCTCGAGATCAGGGCGCTGGCGATCGCCGTGTTCTATTCGCTCGGTACAGGGCTCGGCGGCGTCGCCGGCCCCTGGCTGTTCGGCGCGCTGATCGATACCGGCTCGCGCATGAGCGTGTTCGGCGGCTATCTGTTCGGCGCGGTGCTGATGATCGCCGCCGGCCTGATCGCCTGGCGCTTTGCGGTGAAAGCGGAGCGACGCTCGCTCGAAGACGTCAGCAAGCCGCTGAGAGCGATATGAGGATTCGGCGGATACCTGAGCGGCGATTGCGTCTCAAACCGTCACAACCAGCTAACGGCCGGACTCCCGCGCCGTCGGCCCTTTTTGTGAACCATCGTCACATCGCCAACGTGACGAATGGGCAAGAAGGGGAATAGAGTGGCCTCGTGGGAACGCGGCGCCCGGATCGAACCAACTGGAGGCATGACATGGATCGACGTTCATTCGTAATGGCGCTGTTCGGCGGTCTCGCCGTTGCCAGCGTCGGCGGCATCGCCGCCTCTGAGGCGGCGCAGCCCAAGCTCGCCCCGCTCCCGACCAAGAAGCCGGAAGAGCTGCCGGAGGAGCTGAAGGAAGGCATCGACAAGACGGACGCCGACTTCAGCCAGTACTATTATTACCGCAGGCCGCGCTACTACCGGCGCCACTACTATCGCCCGCGCTACTATTACCGCCCGCGGCGCTACTACTACCGCCGCCGTTACTACTACTGAGCGGCCGCTGACGGGCCGGAGCACATGCTCCGGCCCTCTTCTTTTCAACGCTCACCAAGAGTCAGAGAGACGTCGTTCGCGCCTGGCCCGGCTCCGCGACCGGCACGCCGGCGGCGACGTATTCGCTGAGCTTGTTGCGCAGCGTCCGGATCGAGATGCCCAGGATCTTGGCGGCATGAGTCCGGTTGCCGAGACAATGGTCGAGCGTGTCGAGGATGAGGTCGCGCTCGACATCGGCGACGGTCCGGCCGACCAGACCGCGCGTCACCGCCTCCGCCGTCTGTGCCGCCCGCGAGGCCACGTCGCGACCGCTTGCCGGACCGAGCGTTTCGCCTTCCGGCGTCAGCATCGCCTCGGTGCCGATCTCGACGCCCTGCGCCAGCAGCACCGCACGATGCACGGTGTTCTCGAGCTCGCGGACGTTGCCGCGCCAGCCGTTGCCGAGCAGGAGCTTGCGCGCCTCGGCTGCGATCGGCCGCAGCGGCATCCCGTTCAGCTCGGCGTATTTCTTGGCAAAATGATCGGCCAGCGCCAGGATGTCGCCCGGCCGCTCGCGCAGCGCCGGCAGGCGCAGATGCACGACGTTCAGCCGGTAGAACAGGTCCTCGCGGAAAGAGCCCTCGCGCACCGCGTCCGCCAGATTGCGGTTCGAGGTCGCGATCACGCGAATGTCGACCTTGACGGCCTGGGTGCCGCCGACCCGGTCGATCATCCGCTCCTGCAGTGCCCGCAGCAGCTTGGCCTGCAGGCGCACATCCATCTCGGAGATTTCGTCGAGCAGCAGCGTGCCGCCATTCGCCTCCTCGAACTTGCCGATGCGCCGGGCGACCGCTCCGGTGAAGGCGCCCTTCTCATGGCCGAACAGTTCGGATTCGAGCAGGTTGTCGGGGATGGCGGCGCAGTTCACCGCGACGAACGGCTTGTCCTTGCGCAGCGACTTCTGGTGCAGATGTTGCGCGATCATCTCCTTGCCGGTGCCACTCTCGCCGGTAACCAGCACCGGCGCATCCGAGCGTGCGATCTGGTTGGCGAGCTGAACGACGCGCTCCATCGCCGGATCGCGCCAGATCAGGCTCGCCTTGTCGCCCGCGACGGCGGCGAGCACGGCGGCGATCAGCTCGGGATCGGGCGGCAGCGGCACATATTCGCGCGCGCCGGCCTGGATCGCAGCGACAGCGGCACGGGCGTCGGTCGAGGTGCCGCAGGCGACGAGCGGGGTACGAATACGCTCGATATCAAGCGCCGCGACCAGCTTGGCGATCGGCTGCTCGACATCGACCATCAGCAGGTCGCCGCCCTTGGCGCGGAGCACCGCCAGCGCCTGCTCGACGCTTTCGGCATGGGTGACGGCGGCGCCTTGCGATACCGCGATCTTGGCGGCGGTGATGAGCTGGCCCTTGAGGCTGCCGACAATGATGAGGCGCATGGCTCAGGCCTTTCTTGAAAGATGCAGTCGCTCCGGCCGGTTCGTCACCGGTCGGTCTTGATGATTTCCGTCATGGTCACGCCGAGGCGCTCCTCGACCACCACGACCTCGCCGCGCGCCACCAGGCGCTCATTGACGAAGATGTCGATGGCTTCGCCGACGCGCCGGTCGAGCTCCAGCACCGTGCCCGGCGTGACCCGCAGCAGATCCCCGACCGCGATCCGCGACGAGCCCAGCACGGCCGAGACCGTGACCGGCACGTCGAAGACCTGTTCGAGGTCCTCCGCCGTCTTGACCGGGACCGGCCCCGAGCGCGCCACCGAGTCCGCGGCATTATGGTCGAAGGAGAGATCGGCCGGGCTGAGCGGCGGCAGGTTGAGATCGTTTTCGTTTGGCATCTGTCTTACCCCGCTGCCGGGCCGAAGACGGCCCTGACTGCCTTGTCGACCGCTTCGTCGAGCACTGCACTTTCGATCGCGATGCCGCCATCGGCCCATTCCAGCCGACCGTCGCCGATGGCGATGTCGGGCTCGCCGAGCACGACGATCCGGCCGGCGAAGCCGGTCTCGCGGGCGAGCCCGGAGAGCTTGCCTTCGACGGTCTCGACCAGGCTTTCATGCACCCGGATCGCCAGATGCGGCGCATGGCGGGCGTGGGCCAGGCATTCGCGCGCCGCGGCGAGCAGTTGCGCCAGCGGCTTGTCGGCCAGGGCCGCGCCAGCAAGGCTGCGCGCGGTCGCGACAGCGAGCTGCGCGGCCTGAGCCTCGATCCGCGCCAGCCGCTCGTCCTGCTGCGCCAGGAGCTGCTCGCCATGGCGCACCAATTGCGCAAGCAAGGCGCCCAATTGCTGGTCGGCCTCGCGCCGAGCCTGATCGTAGCCGCTGCGGAAGGCATCTGCCTTGGCGGCCTCGAGCGCCGCCTCGTCGACCGCCTTGCTGCCATTGCCGCTGAAGTCGGTGGCGAACATGAATTTCTTGGCGGCTGCCATGTCAGTACACCAGCTCGTCTTCGGAATTGCCCTTGGAAATGATGATCTCGCCCTTCTCGGCGAGATCCTTGGCCAAGGTCACCATCTTCATCTGCGCCTCGTCGACCTCCTTGAGGCGCAGCGGGCCGATGCCCTGCATGTCGTCCTGCAGGTTCTTGGCGGCGCGCTGCGACATCGCCCCGAGGAAGAAGGCGCGCATCTCTTCGTTCGCGCCCTTGAGGGCGCGCGCCAACGTGTCCTTGTCGACCTGGCGCATCATGGTCTGCAACGCGCCCGAGTCGAGCTTGCCGAGATCCTCGAAGGTAAACATCAGGGCGCGGATGCGCTCGGCCGATTCCTGGTTGGTGGCGTCGAGAGCCGCGAGGAAGCGCACCTCGGTCTGGCGGTCGAAACCGTTGAAGATCTCCGCCATCATCTCGTGCGGGTCGCGCCGGCGCGTCTGCGTCAGAGTCGAGACGAATTCGGTGCGCAGCGTGTTCTCGATATGGTCGAGTGCCTCCTTCTGCACCGATTCCATGCGCAGCATCCGGCCGACGACCTCGATCGAAAGCTCGTTCGGCAGGTTGCGCAGCACGCTGGCCGAGTGATCGGGGCGGATGCGCGACAGGATGACGGCGATCGTCTGCGGGTATTCGTTCTTCAGGAAGTTGGCGAGCACGACCGCGTCGATATTGCCGAGCTTCTGCCACATGTTGCGGCCGGCCGGGCCGCGGATCTCTTCCATGATCAGCGCGACCTGATCGGTCGGCAGGATCTTCTCCAGCAACGAGATCGTCCGGTCGAACGAGCCGGTGATCGCACCGGCGCTCGACAGCCTGCCCACGAAATCGAGCATCAGCTTCTCGACCTGGTCGGAATCGACCGTGCCGAGCTCCGCCATGGCACGGGTGATGATGCGGATCTCTTCGTCGTCGAATTCCTGCCAGATCACCCGGCCGTGCTCTTCGCCGAGGATGAGCAGGATGACCGCGGCGCGCTGAGGCCCGGTCATGCTGTCGAGCGTCGTCGGGCCGTCGTTATAGCTCGCGGAGTCGCTGTCGGAGTCGGCGCTTCCGCTGCGGGTTGCGATGGAGCGTGTCGCGGCCATGGTTCAGGCTCCCGTCACGCTGGTGCTTTCTCGTGGATCCAGCCGCGCAGCACCGCGACGGAATCCGCCGGGTTTTGCGCGACCATGGCGCCGATCTTCTCGACCGACTGCGCCTTGAGCTGGCCCTTGATCTGCGCGATCGCGAGCATCCGCTCGGACGGCGCCTCGACATCGATCTGGCCTGGCTCTCCCCCGGCGCCGGAGCCCGCGCCGCCGGAGGCCGAAGAGAAGGTCGACGGATCGCCCGTGCCCTGATCGACGACCATGACGCCGTTGCGCATGAAGCTCGGAATGGCGCGGAGCTCACGATCCGGCGCGAGCACCTGCTTGAGCAGCGGGCGCACCACGACCATCAGCACGATCAGGACGAGCAGCGCGATCACGCCCATCTCGGCGAAACGGACCATGTCCTCCCTGGTGAAGGAGAGGAGCTGCTGCATCAGGGTCTGCTCGCTCAAGTCCGTCGGCGCCTGCGGCGCCTCGGCAAAGCGCAGATTGACGACCTCGACCTGGTCGCCGCGCTGGCGGTCGAAGCCGATCGCCGTCCGCACCAGCTGACCAATGCGCTCCAGCTCTTCCTGCGAGCGCGGCTGATAGTTCGTTTCGTTGCCTTGCCGGCTGTAGACGCCGTCGACCAGCACAGCGACGGACAGCTTGCGGACGCGCCCACCCTCCTGCACCTCGGTCCGCGTGGTGCGCGAGATCTCGTAGTTGACGACCTCTTCGTTCTTCGAGTTGGTGTCGCGCTGCGCGGCCTGCTGTTGCTGGTTCTGCTGCGCGCCCGGCAACTCATTGCCGACAGTGACACCCTCGCGCTGTTCGCTGGTGGCCGAGGCTTCCGTCCGGTTCTGGCTCGAACGGATGACCTTGCTCTCGGGATCGAAGGTCTCAGAGCGGCTCTCGACCCGGTTCGAGTCGAGCAGGGCCGAAACCTGCACGCGGGCGCGGCCCGGGCCGACGATGCTGGCGACGATGTCATCGACCTGCGCCTTGATCCGCCGCTCGATCACGCCCTGGCGCTCGTCGAGAGCGACGCCGATCATACCCTGCTCGCCCTGCGCGCCATCGGCGAGGAGCCGGCCGCGCTCATCGACGATCGAAACGCGCTCGGGCTTCAAACCGTCGACGGCGGAGGAAACGAGATGGCGGATCGCTCGGACCTGGGCGTTGTCGAGATCGCCGGCGAGCTTGAGCGCTATCGAGGCGCGCGGCGGCTCGCGGTCGCGCTCGAACAGGCGCCGCTCGGGAATGACGAGATGGACGCGGGCCGCCTGGACGCGGCTGATCGAACGGATGGTGCGCGAGAGCTCGCCTTCGAGCGCACGCAGATGGTTGATGTTCTGGACGAAGCTGGTCGAGGAGAAGGCGTCGCCCTTGTCGAAGATCTCGTAGCCGACGCCGCCGCCGGACGGGATGCCCTTGCCGGCGAGTTCGAGCCTGAGCTTCGGCACATCGGCGCGCGGCGCCAGGATGGTCTGGCCGTCGCCGCGCAGTTCGTATTTGATCCCACGGGTATCGAGATCCTTGGTGATGGCGCTGACGTCCTGGCTCGACAGGTCGGCGAAGAGCACGCCCAGCGCCGGCTGCGACATGCGCAGCATGACGAAGGCGAAGAAGCCGATCAGCGCCAGCGTCACCGCCAGCATCGCCGCCAGCCGCGCCGCGCCGAATCTCCGGAACTGTTCGACTAGCCCGTTCACGCCGTTTTTCCGTCGCCAGGTGCCCGCGAGACCAACGCGCAGACACACCACTAGGCAAGTTTTTCCCGGTGCATGGTTAGCGCCCGGTTAACGGCTGTTGAGAAACGGGACAGTTCGGCTGGACGACACACAGCCAAATGCGAAAGGCGCCGGCCATTCGACCGACGCCCCCTTTAAATTTTTGCAGCTGCCGGAAAGGCTTACTGACGATAGTGCTGGATACGGGTGGTGCGCAGCCCGGCAAGGCCGTGCTGGTCGATCGAAGATTGCCAGCTCAGGAATTCGTCGACCGTCAGCGTGTAGCGCTGGCAGGCCTCCTCGAGGCTGAGCAGGCCGCCGCGCACGGCGGCGACAACCTCGGCCTTGCGCCGGATCACCCAGCGGCGCGTGTTCATCGGCGGCAGATCGGCGATCGTCAGCGGGCTCCCGTCGGGCCCGATGACATATTTGACGCGCGGTCGCAGCGGCTCGGTCATGGTACTCTCACACAACTCAACAGACCTACTGCCCAGAAGCCTAATCCTGACGGGCTTAAATTTTGCCTAAAGCAATCGCACAGGCTTTCGGCATGGGGCATGGCGCATCCTGTCAGGAGGTGCTCTTCACCGACTTGACCCGATCGAGCGGAACCTTGATCGCGCCGATCAGCAGCGTCGGCACGGTCGTGGAGAAGTCGATGCCGTCGACCTTGCCGGTGATCTCGGTCTTGACCGTGATCGCCGCGCCGGACACGTCCTTGCCGTCGATCGTGATGGTGTATTCCCCCTCGGGCGCCGTCGCTCCCGTCGAGGTCTTGCCGTCCCAGCTATAGGTCTGGTCGCCGGCCGTCAGCGCCTTCGTGCCGCTGTAGACCACCTTGCCACTCGAATCCTTGATCGTGATCGTGCCGGTGCCGCCCTTGGAGGCGTTGAGCTTCCACTCGGCCTTGCCGTCCTTGAGCTGCGTTGCCGCGCCATCGGCCGTAACGGTCTGCCCGACGAAGCCGATCGCGCTCGCACCCGTCGTCGCCTTGCTGACGCCTAGCAACGCGGTCAGCGTCTCGTTCTGCTTGAGCTGCTGCTCCACCCCCGCGAACTGCACCAGCTGCTGGGTGAACTGGTTGGTGTCGAGCGGGTCGAGCGGGTTCTGGTTCCTGAGCTGCGTCGTCAGCAACGTGAGGAACTGATCGAAATTATTGGCGATCGAGGTGCCGCTGCCGGTCCCAGCGTTCTTCTGCGCAGCCGCGATCTGCTGGGGGCTCCAGGTGCCAGTGTTGGAAACGGCCATTGCCTGTCCCTCCTTCAGATACTGAGATCGACGCCGCCGAGGCGGCTGGCATTGCGTGGCAGGCTCGCGACTTCGGTGACGAGCGCGCTGTCGTCGGAGGCCTGGACCCAGGCGCGGCGACCGCGCGGCGTCTCGTCATCTTGGCGCTGTTGGCGAGCGCCCGCCTGCTGGTCGCTGGAATCGCGCAGACTCATGTCGATGCCGCCCTCGGAGGGCTTCAGCCCCGCCTGCTCGAAGGCGCGCTCGAGCGTGCGTGCATCGCGCTGGAGCATATGCAGTGTCTCGACCCGGTCGACCGTCAGCTTGGCGCTGACCTCGCCCTTGTCGGAGATCTCCAGGCGGACATCGATCCGCCCGAGCTCGGCCGGATCGAGCCTGATGTCGAAGCGCTTGTTGCCGGCGAGCGCCTGAGCGCCGATCTCGACCGGCACGACATGCAGCGGCGTCGCCCGCCCGGTCTCGCCCGAAAGCGTCCTGTGGGCGGCTTCGGCCTGGGCGTGGGCCGTGGCCTGCGCGGCGGCGTCGAGCTCGGTCAGGGGCGCCTGTGGTGCGATCAGGTTTTGCGGCCCGGCAGCGAGGATCGCCTGCGGGCTCAAGGGGGTGTTCGCCTGCTGGGTGCCGACAGCCGGGGTGGCATCGTCCTTGGCGCCCGCCTGTGCAGGCTGAGCTGCATGGCTCGTCTCGGCGAGCTTGGTCTCGCCGCCTGCGGTGGCCGCCGTCGTCTTGCCGGCCTCTGATCCATCCTTCGGCGCCGCCTGACCTTCGGCTGCCTTGGCGTCGCCCTGCCGGCCCTCGCCGAGCTTGGTTTCCGCCTTGGTCACGACACCGGCTGCCGGAAGTTGCGCGGTCACGCCGGCTTTGGCACCGGCCATGGCGGCTTCGCCACTCGCATTGGCCTGGGCCTCGACCTTCACCAACGCTGCCGGAACCGGGACGACGACACCGGTCGCCGCCGCCTGCGCGGCAGCGCTCGCAACAGTGCTCGCCGCAATCGCCTGGCCTTCCGGCTTGCCCTCTGGCGTAGCAGCACCGTCCGGCTTGGCCGGCTCACCGCCCTGGAGCGTCAGAGCCGCGAGCGCGAGGAACTCGGCCGCGACAGGAGGAGCCGGCACGGGTTGCGGCGTGGCGACCGGAACGGCCGGTATCTCCGGCTTGCCTTCGCCGATCACCGGCATTCCGTCGAGCGCGGCGGCCAGCGCCGCCTTGTTCTCCTCGCTCGCCTTGCCCTTCACCGGCTTCTCGCCGGCGGCCGGCTCGGCCTTCTTGCCCTCGACAGCCGCAGCATCCTTCGTCGATGCCTCGTCTGTCGCAGGCTCTGTCGTCGCCTGGTCGGACGACTCGGCGGCACCCGCCTTCCGGCCCTTGGCGGTATCATCAGTGCGGCTTGGCGACTTATTGTCGGCCGCAGTCGTCCTGCGAGCACCGTCATCCGATTTGGGCTCATCGCGCGGCGGCGCGCTGTCGCGGGCGCTACGATCATCGTCCAGACGCGGGCGCGGCCGCTCCACAGGCTCCGGCGGCAGGGCGAAGGCCTGCTCGGGCTCGCTCCGCTCGGGGCTGCGGCGGCTCGGGAGCGGGATCTCGGGCAGCGCGGACGAACGCGAGACCGGCGCGGCGGACATGGGATACTCTCCGGAACAAAACCGTGACGATGTGGCCGCGGCTTACCGAGCAAGAGCCAAGCCAACCGGAAAATCGTTCTGATTCAGCACCTTGTGGGAATCGAGATCCCCCTTCACCCGGCAGGAATCGCTTGTGCGGGCTCCTGGACCCGGCAGGATTTGCCGGCCTTGTGCTGGCCGGCATCTGTCAAAACCGCTATAGAGCGCCCAAATCCTCGGACGCCCCGCGCCCGAACCCGCCCGGAACCCATATGACCGTTTCCCTCAACTCCCTCGACATCGCCAAGCCGCCTGCGGCGACGCGCGTCGTCGCGGCCATGTCGGGCGGTGTCGATTCCTCGGTGGTGGCGGCGCTGCTGAAGCGCCAGGGCTACGACGTCGTCGGCGTCACGCTGCAGCTCTACGACCATGGCGAAGCCGTGCACCGCGCCGGCGCCTGCTGCGCCGGCCAGGACATTCACGATGCCCGCCGCGTCGCCGAGGCGATCGGCATCCCGCATTACGTGCTCGACTATGAGAGCCGCTTCCGCGACGCCGTGATCGAGCGCTTCGCCGAGAGCTACCTCGCCGGCGAGACGCCGATCCCCTGCGTCGAGTGCAATCGCACCGTGAAGTTCCGCGACCTGCTCGGCCTCGCCCGCGAGCTCGGGGCCGATGCGCTCGCCACCGGCCATTATGTCGCCAGCCGCGATCTCGGCGCCGGCCATCGCGGCCTGTTCCGCGCCGCCGACGAGAGCCGCGACCAGAGCTATTTCCTCTATGCGACGACGCAGGAACAGCTCGATCTGCTGCGCTTCCCGCTCGGCGGTCTCGACAAGGCCCAGACCCGGGCGCTCGCCGCCGAATTCGGCCTCGCCATCGCCGACAAGCCCGACAGCCAGGACATCTGCTTCGTGCCGAACGGCCGCTATGCCGAGGTGATCGAGCGCCTGAAGCCGGGTGCCGCCCGCCCGGGCGCCATCGTCCATCTCGACGGCCGCGTGCTCGGCGAGCACGAGGGCGTGCTGCGCTACACGGTCGGCCAGCGCAAGGGCCTCGGCATCAGCGGCGCCGAGCCGCTCTATGTCATCGCGCTCGACGCCGAGAACGCCCGCGTCATCGTCGGCCCGCGCGAGGCACTGAGCGTCAGCCGCGTCGATCTGCGCGATCTCAACTGGATCGGCGACATCGCTTTGGCCGAACTGCCGCCCGAAGGCGTCGAGGTCGCGGTCCGCGTCCGCTCCACCCGCGCCCCACGTCCCGCGCGCCTGCTCGCCGACGACAAGGGCGTCCATGTCCTGTTGGCGCAGGGCGAGGAAGGCGTCTCGCCCGGCCAGGCCTGCGTGATCTACGACCATGCCGGCAGCGGAGCCCGCGTGCTCGGCGGCGGCGTCATCATGGCCAACCGGGCGCCCCGCCCGGCGCCGCAGCCCGAGCCCGCCTACGCCACCACATGACGACGACGAACGGTCTCGACGCGCAAAAGCGCGTCTACGCGGTCTGGGCGAAATTCTACGACCGGATCTATCAGGGTCTGCTCGCCCGCGCCCAGCGCGAGGCGGTGGCGGCGGCCTGCGCCAGCGGCCACGACATCCTCGAGATCGGCGTCGGCACTGGCCTGACCCTGCCCTATTTCGAGCGCGACAAGCAGGTTGTCGGCGCCGACCTCTCGCTCGACATGCTGCGCGTCGCCCGGACCAAGGTGCTGAGCCAGGGCCTGACCCATGTCCGCGGCCTGATGGTGATGGACGCCTGCCGGCTCGGCTTCGCAGATCGCTCCTTCGACGCGGTCACCGCCCAGTTCGTCATCACCCTGGTACCCGATCCCGAGCAGGCGCTCGCCGAGATGGACCGGGTGCTGCGTCCCGGCGGCGAGATCGTGATCTCCAGCCGCCTCGTCGATGATGGCGGCTTTGCCGCGCCGTTCTGGAAGGCGGTCGCGCCGCTGGCCAGGGCGATCGGCTGGAGCAGCGATTTCAAGGTCTCGCGCCTGACCGACTGGGCCGCCGCGACCGGGCGCTACGAGACCGTCCATGTCGGCCAGGGCTATTTCAAGGTGGTCAGGCTGCGGAAGCTGAGCTGATCGGCGCCATCAAGGCTTGACGCCGATACCCGGCGCCCCCTATATCCGCGCCGTCGCGATTGACCGCCGTTCACGGCGCGTCGCCATCGGGGCGGGGTAGCTCAGCTGGTTAGAGCAGCGGAATCATAATCCGCGTGTCGGGGGTTCGAGTCCCTCTCCCGCTACCATCCAATTTTCCTGATGTCTTCCGGGCAATGAAGTCGCTCTCAGGGCGGCTTGCGTCAACGTTCCACAGGCTGTGATCGCAAGGTCGGCGCCGACCCTCGCAGGGCTGGCAGACAGGCCAGATAGAGCGCCGCGCCGACGAGCCAGACAGAGCCGCTCCAGAGTCCCGATGTCGCTGCGTAGAGCATCGTGAAGCCGAGCGGGCCGATGACCGAGGTCAGGTTGGTCAGGCTGGCGAGCAGGCCCTGCAGCGCGCCCTGCTGATCATCGCCGGCCGCCCGCGACAGCATCGCCTGCAAGGCCGGCATGCCGACCCCGCCGCTGGCGAGCAGGGCGAGGATCGGCCAGACCATCCACCCTTGCGTCGCTAACCCCAGCAGGACGAAGCCCGCCCCGTCGGCCGCGATGCCGAGGAGCAGGGTGAGCCGCTCGCCCAGCCGGTTCGACAAGCGCCCGGTGACGAAGGCCTGGACCAGGGCGTGCACTGCGCCGAACGCGGCAAGCGACAGACCGACCGTCGCCGTATCCCACTGGAAACGATCTTCGCCATAGATCACCCAGAGGGCCCCGGGCACCTGGCCGATCAGCTGGATGACGAAGAAGACGTAGAAGAGCGGAGCGAAGCTGCGCAGCGCACCGCTCTGACGAAGCCCAGCCAGCAGCCCGAGACCTCCCACCTCTGCCGCCTCCCCCCTGACGCGCCGGGTCTCGGCCAGGAAAAAACAGGCGAGCAGGAACGCAGCGCCGTTGAGAAATGCCGCCATGATGAAAGGGGCATGGGCGACGACCCCGCCCAACAGGCCACCAATCGCTGGCCCGGCAATGATGCCAACACCGAAGCAGGCGCTCATGAAACCGAACCAGCGGGCGCGCTCGTCTCCCTTCACCATGTCGGCGATGACTGCACCGGCGACAGCCCCCGTCGCGCCCGTGATCCCGGAGACGAGCCGGCCGAGATAGAGCACCCAGAGAAACGGAGCTGCGGCCATGATCGCATAATCCACGGCAGAGCCGAACAACGACGCAAGCAGCACGGGCCGGCGCCCGAGACGATCCGACAGCCGCCCCAGCACCGGCGCGAAACAGACCTGCATCAGCGCATAAAGCGACAGCAGGACGCCATAGTGCCCGGCGACCTCTCCGGGCTGCACATGTTCGCGCAGCAATGCCGGCAGCACCGGCATCACAAGGCCGACGCCCATGGCATCCAGGGTCACGACGACGAGGGCAGCGATGAGTGGCTTGTTCATGACGAGACTTCGGAATGCGGGTGCCAGGAAATTTATCAACGATAAGTTCATGGACAAAAAAATTTATCACCGATAAATTGTCAAGAGGCGGCGAGGGGTAGCGATGGCAAAACTGGACCGGGCAATCGTCATTCGCGCAGCGCTCGACCTGCTGAACGAAGTCGGGGCCGATGGCCTCACCACGCGCAGGCTCGCCGAACGCCTCAACGTCCAGCAGCCCGCTCTCTACTGGCACTTCCCCAACAAGCGCGCGTTGCTCGATGCATTGGCTGAGGCCATGCTGGCCGAGAACCATATGCGCTCCATGCCGAAGGCCGGCGAGGATTGGCGCGTGTTCCTGGGGGAAAATGCCCGGAGCTTCCGCAAGGCCCTGCTCGCCTATCGCGATGGCGCGCGCATCCATGCCGGGACCCGGCCGAGCGCTCCGCAATCAGGCGCGGTCGAGGCGCAGATCCGCCTTCTATGCGCGGCCGGCTTCACCCCGAAGGATGCCACCCGCGCCCTGTCCGCGGTCAGCCACTACGTGGTCGGCGCCGTCATCGAAGAGCAGGCCGCGGCGGCAGATTGCGCAGAGCGGGACGATGCAGAACCGGACTCCTCCGGTCTGTCACCATTCCTGCAGAACCTCTTCCTGGAGGTCGAGCACGACGGGGCGGACGCCGCCTTCGACTATGGCCTGGAGAGCTTCATCGCCGGCCTCGAACTCAGGCGTTCGGCCTAGGGTCCTTCGCTGCCTCGCCCCCTCTCCGCGTCATCATCCTGCAGCACCCTCCAGGCCGCGCCGTCGAGATCGGCATATTGGCCGCTGCGCATGCACCAGAAGAAGGCTCCAAGCCCCAACAAGCCTAGGCCGAGCGCCAAAGGGAACAGGATCACGATGATGTTCATGCCCGCGCCTCCTCATTGCTCCGCGCACGCAGCGCGTTGAGCGTCACCACCAGCGAGGAGCCCGACATGGCGACGGCGGCGACCAAAGGCGTCGCCAGCCCGGCGATGGCGATCGGCACCGCGACTGCATTGTAGAGCACGGCAAAATACAGGTTCTGCAGCATCAGCCGGCGCGCCTTGCGGGCAATCGTGAGCGCAGCCGCAGCCGGCGCCAGGCTCTCGCCGAGGAAGACGATGTCGGCCGCCGCCTGCGCCAGATGCGTGGCGCTGACCGGCGAGAGCGAGACATGCGCGCCCGCCAGCGCCAGCGCGTCGTTGAGCCCGTCGCCGACCATCAGCACCTTGCGGCCGTCGGCCGCCATCTGATCGAGCAGAGCGAGCTTGTCGCCCGGCATCAGGCCCGCATGCAGTTCGGCGACGCCGAGCTCCGCGGCGATCGGCTCAACCGCCTCGAAGCGGTCGCCGGAGAGGATCGCGACCTCTAGCCCGGCCTTGCGCAGCGCGGCGATCGTCTCGCGCGCCTGCGGGCGCAGCGCCTGCCCCAGCGCCAGCACAGTGCGGAAGGAGCCATGGCGATAGGCGATCAGCGAGGCGCCGGGATGCAGCGCCGCGACCATGGTCGCTTCCGCCTCTGCCCGGCAGAAGGCGACGCTGCCGAGACGGCGCTCGTCATCTCCCTCCCCCACGGAGAGGCCCTGTCCGCGCTCCTCGTGCACGTCCTCCGCCGCACGCGAAATACCAAGCGCCCTTGCCAGCGCCTGCGCCAGAGGATGCCCGCTCGCCGCCGCCAAAGCGCCGATCTCGACCCGTCGCTCGGCCGGGAGCGCCTGCGGGTTGAGGATTTCCGGCTCGGGCAGCGTCAGCGTGCCGGTCTTGTCGAAGACGGCGATGTCGGCCTCGGCAAGGCGCTCCAGCGCATCGCCCTCCTTCAGCATGATCTTGCGCCTGAACAGGGCGGAGGCCGCGACGACCTGCACGGCCGGGATGGCGAGGCCAAGCGCGCAGGGGCAGGTGATAATCAGCACGGTGACCGCGATCATCAGCGCTTCGGGCCAGGACAGGCCGAAGGCCAGCCAGCCGAGGAAGGTCGAGGCCGCCAGCGTATGCACCACCGGGGCGTAGAGCCGCGCGGCCCGGTCGGAGAGGCGGACATAGCGCGAGCGGTTGCCGACGGCCTGGTCCATCAGCCGGTCGATCTCGTCGAGCAGCGTGCCCTGCCCGGCCGCCTCGACCCGCACGGTCAGCGCGCCGGTCAGGTTTAGCGTGCCGGCATGGACGCGCTCGCCCTGCCCAATGGCGACCGGGGCAGTCTCGCCGGTGACGAGGCTCTGGTCGAGCTCGGAGCGGCCGGTCTCGACGATGCCGTCGACCGAGACGCGCTCGCCGGGCCGCACCAGCACGAGGTCGCCGGGCGCGATCGCGGCGATCGGCATCACCGTCGCGCTGCCATCGGCGGCGAGCTTCGTCGCGGTCTCGGCCTTGAGCGCCGCGAGATTGCCGGCGAGATCGCGGGTGCGCCGCCGCATCAGATGGTCGAGATAGCGCCCGATCAGCAGGAAGAAGAGCAGCATGACCACGCCGTCGAAATAGGCGTGGCGACCATGGTTCCAGGTCTCGGCGACCGACATGACCAGCGCCAGCACGACGCCGATGGTGATCGGCACGTCCATGTTGACGGCGCCCGCCTTCAGCGCCCTGAGCGCGCTCTCGAAGAAGGGCCTTCCGGCATAGGCCGCCGTCGGCAGCGCGATCAGGGCGGAGAGCCAGTGGAAGAAGTCGCGTGTCGTCGGGTCGATGTCGCCGCTGTTGCCGGACCAGACCGCGACCGAGAGCAGCATGATGTTCATCGAGGCGAAGCCGGCGACGCCGAGCGCGCGCAGCAGATAGCGCTCCTCGGCCGCCGCCCCGTCCTCCTGCCGCTCGGGCGCAAAGGGATAGGCCTTGAAGCCGAGCGCGGCGAGCCTCTCGACCACCGCTTCGGGCCGCAGCAGCGCCTCGCGCCATTCGACCGAGACGCGCTTCAGCGCGAGGTTGACGCGGGCGCCCAAAATCGCCGGCTCGCGGGCGAGACCGCCCTCGATCGCCTGCATGCAGCCGGCGCAGCGTATCCCGTCGACCGCCAGCTCCATGCTAGCAATGCCATCGTCGCGATGGCGCACGAAGACGGAGAGGTCCTGCGCCGCCATCTCAGCGCTCCCCGAGGGTAACGCGGCTGCGCGAGACGAAGACGACCTCCTCGCCGCGCTTCGCCTGCAATTCGAGAATCCAGGAGCCGACCTCGATCGTCCCGAAGCTGGCCTCGTAGCGCCCCGGCGGGCCCTCGTTCAGCACGAGGTCATGGTCGCGGGCGGAGGTCGCGGGGTGGCGCAGGCGGGCACTGGCGGCGAGGCCGGCGAGCGGCCCGCCATTGCGATCGGCCAGGGTGACGGCGAGCGTCGCGCCCTCGCCTTGCCGGGCCAGCGTCGTGGTCGCGGCCCAGCCGCGCGCATCGCGCTCGTGCTGGCGGGCGATCTCCTCGTTGAAGCGCTGGCTGTCCTCATAGGCGCTGCGGGTCTCGACGCCCGGCATGGTCCGCAGCGCCATCGTCAGGATCGTCGCGTTGACCGAGACGACCACCCCGAAGAACAGGATCAGCATGGCCGCGACCATGCCGCCGGTCAGCTCGAAGGAACGGCGCGGGGCGATCGGCCTCGGGGTCTCATAGGGCATGAGGATGACTCCGCAGCAGCTCATCGATGGGTCTCCGGCGCCATGAAATGGTCGTCGGCGCGCACGGTCTCGCCGGCGAAGAGATCGGAGGCGGTGATGGTGATCGCCTGCGAGGGCGCAAGCGGCACGCCGGCCGGGACGGTAACGAGTACGCGCACCTCCCGCGTCGAATCGGGATCGACGCTGACGACGGGGCGCAGGTCGGCGCTCGGCGCGACACCCACCGCCTCGATCCCGATGCCCGGCAGGCCGGCGACCGTCAGGGCGAAGGGCCGATGTTCCGGGCGCTTATTGAGCAGGCGTACCGCATAGGCGTTGCGGATCGAGCCGTTGCTCAGGATGACGAACAGCGGCGTGCGCTCGTGCAGCACGGAGATGCCGGCGGTGCTGCGGGTCGCGAGCTGCCAGAGCATGGCGCCGCCGACGATGGCGATCAGCGCCGCATAGGCGAGCGTGCGCAGGCGCACCGGCCGGTAGATCGCGGCGAGCCCGGCGAGGCGGCGCTGGACATTGCCGTCGGTGTCATAGGCGATCAGCCGGGTCGGTCGGCCGATTTTGCTCATCACGGTGTCGCAGGCGTCGATGCACAGGCCACACTGGATGCAGTCCACCTGCGCGCCGTCGCGGATGTCGATCCCGGTCGGGCAGACGGCGACACACTGGAAGCAGTCGATGCAGTCGCCCGCCGGCGCGCCCTGTACCTTGAGCTTCGCCGCCTGCTTCACCGAGACGCGCGGCTCGCCGCGATCATAGCGATAGGTGACGTTGAACGCCTCGTCGTCGGTCAGGGCCGCCTGGATGCGCGGCCAGGGGCACATATACTTGCAGACCTGCTCGCGCATGATGCCGGCGAGCGCATAGGTGGTGAAAGTCAGGATCGCGATCCAGACATAGGCCGAAAGCGGCGCAGCGAGGGTCGCAAGCTCGCGCACCAGGGTCGGCGCATCCGCGAAGTAGAGAACCCAGGCGCCGCCGGTCCACCAGGCGATGATCAGCCAGACCGCATGCTTGGCGGTCTTGCGCCAGAGCGTGTCGAAGCCCCAGGGCTCGGCGTCGCGGCGCATGCGCTCGCGCCGGTCGCCCTCGAAGAAGCGCTCGACCACCAGGAAGAGGTCGGTCCAGACCGTCTGCGGGCAGAGATAGCCGCACCAGACCCGGCCGGCGACTGCGTTCATCAGGAAGAGGACGAAAGAGGCCAGGATCAGCAGGCCGGTGAAGTAGTAGACCTCCTGCGGCCAGATCTCGATGAAGAAGAAGTAGAAGCGGTTGTTGGCGATGTCCGCCAGCACCGCCTGGTTCGGCAGGTGCGGGCCGCGATCCCAGCGCAGGAAGGGCAGCAGGTAGTAAATGCCCAGGCACAGGAAGAGGATGAGCCATTTGGCGCGTCGGAATGGACCCGACACGCTCTGCGGATAGACCTTCCGCGACGCCGCGAAGAGCGGGCCGTCGTCCTGGTCGGCCTCGCCGCTGCTCACGCTACTGCCCTCCCCCCAGCGAGTGGACGTACACGGTCAGCGCCTTGATCGTGGTCTCGTCGAGCCGCCCGGCCCAGGCCGGCATCACGCCGTTGCGGCTGTTGCTGATGGTCTCGGTGAGCGAGGCCATGTCCATGCCGTAGAGACTGATCGCATCGGTGAGGTTCGGCGCGCCCAGCTCCTGATTGCCCTTAGCCTGAGGGCCATGGCAGGCGGCGCAGTTGTCGGCGAAGACCTTGCGCCCGAGCGGCAGATCCGCCTTCGGCTCGGTCGGCAGGCCGGCGAGCTCGCGGACATGGCTGGCGACGGCTGCGATCTCTTCGCGCTTCAGCACGCCGTCGCGCCCGAAGGCCGGCATCTGGCTGACGCGGGTGTCGTTGTCGCCGGCGACGCGGATGCCATGGCGGATGGTCTGCTGGATCGCCGGGAGCGAGCCGCCCCAGAGCCAGTCGTCGTCGTTGAGGTTGGGATAGCCCTTGGCGCCGGCGCCGCCGACGCCATGGCAGGCCGCGCAATTGTCACCGAAGGCGGCCTTGCCTTGCGCCATGGCGATCTGGAACAGGGTCGGGTCGGCCTTGATCTGCTCAGGCGTGGCGTCGGCCATGCCGGCAGCCTGCACGGCGCGCTGGGCCTTGAGCCTGGCCATGTCCGCGCTGATCTCGGAACGGCTGGCATAGCCGATCACACCCTTGGTCGCGTCGGTCAGGAGCGGCCAGGCCGGATAGACGATCCAGTAGCCGATCGACCAGACGATGGTGGCGTAAAAGACGCCGAGCCACCAGCGCGGCAGCGGCGTGTTGAGCTCGCGGATGCCGTCCCATTCATGGCCGGTCGTGCTGTAGCCGGTGGCGGCATCGACATGCGGATTGTCGTGCTTCTGGTCCATCGGTCAGTCCTCGCGCAGCGGATTGAGCGCGGCTTCCTCGAAGCGGGCGCGGTTCTTCGGCCAGAAGGCGTAGACGCAGACCCCGAGGAAGACGGCGACGAAGTAGAGAAGTCCGGCGGACTGGGCGAAGCCGGCGAGCCAGTGATAGGTCGTTTGCATGGGTTGGCTCAGCGGATGTTGGCTTTGTCGTCGTAGAGCTTGAAGTCGACCATGGTGCCGAGCGCCTGCAGATAGGCGATCAGGGCGTCGGCTTCGGTGATGCGCTGCGGATTGCCGTCGAAATCGCGCGACTGCGCCTTGGGATAGCGCTTCTCCAGATCGGCCTGGCCGGGGTGATCCGGCGTCGCCTGCGCCCTGAGATCGGCCTGCGCCTGCGCGATCATCTCGTCGCTATAGGGCACGCCGCCGGCGCGGTTGGCGCGCAGCTCGTCGGCGATGTCGCCGAACGAAAGCTCGGTCTTCTCCAGGAAGGGATAGCCCGGCATGATCGACTGCGGCACGATTGCGCGCGGCTCAGCCAGATGCGCCCGCTGCCACTCGTCGGAATACTTGCCGCCGACGCGGGCGAGATCCGGCCCGGTCCGCTTCGAGCCCCACTGGAACGGCTTGTCGTACATGCTCTCGGCCGCGAGCGAGTAATGCCCGTAGCGCTCGACCTCATCGCGCAGCGGCCGGATCATCTGGCTGTGGCAGTTGTAGCAGCCCTCGCGGACATAGATGCCGCGTCCGGCGAGCTCGAGCGGCGTATAGGGCCGCATGCCCTGCACCGTCTCGATCGTGTTCCTGAGGTAGAAGAGCGGCGCGATCTCGACCAGGCCGCCGATCGAGATCACCAGCAGCGTGCCGATGACCAGGACGATCGAGTTGGTCTCGAAGATCTTGTGCTTGGCCCAGAGCGAGCGGCGCGGCGGCTTCTGTTCGATGCTCGTCATGATGTCCTCAGGCGGTGGCGAGCTGGCGCGGCGGCAGCGCATGGGCCTGCGGCGTGTCGGCGGCCTCCTTGCAGCGCACGGTCATCCAGAGGTTGAAGGCCATGATCAGCGCGCCGATCAGGAAGAGCGCGCCGCCCAGCGCCCGGATCACATAGAACGGGTGCATCGCCGCGACGGTCTCGATGAAGGCGTATTCGAGGAAGCCGAGCGAGGTGTAGGCCCGCCACATCAGGCCCTGCAGGATGCCTGAGACCCACATCGCCGTGATGTAGAAGACGATGCCGAGGGTCGAGACCCAGAAGTGCCAGCTCACCAGCCTGAGCGAGTAGAGCCCCTTGCGGTTCCACAGCCAGGGCACGAGGCAGTAGATCGCTCCGAAGGAGATGTAGGCGACCCAGCCGAGCGCGCCGGCATGGACATGGCCGATGGTCCAGTCGGTGTAGTGCGAGAGCCCGTTCACCGCCTTGATCGACATCAGCGGTCCCTCGAAGGTCGCCATGCCGTAGAAGGCGAGCGAGACCACCATCATCCGCAGCACCGGGTCGGTGCGCAGCCGGTCCCAGGCGCCCGACAGGGTCATGATGCCGTTGATCATGCCGCCCCAGGAGGGCATCCACAGCATGATCGAGAAGGTCATGCCGAGCGTCTGCGCCCAGTCGGGCAGCGCGGTGTAATGGAGATGGTGCGGGCCGGCCCAGATATAGATGAAGATCAGGGCCCAGAAGTGGATGATCGAGAGCCGGTAGCTATAGATCGGCCGCTCAGCGCGCTTCGGCACGAAATAGTACATGATCGCGAGGAAGCCGGCGGTCAGGAAGAAGCCGACCGCGTTGTGGCCGTACCACCACTGGAACATCGCATCCTGCACGCCCGACCACAGGCCGTAGGACTTCGGCGACAGGATCGAGACCGGCACAGCGACATTGTTGCCGATGTGCAGGACCGCGATGGTCAGGATGAAGCCGAGATAGAACCAGTTTGCCACATAGATGTGCGGCTCGTTGCGCTTCCTCAGCGTACCGAGGAAGACCAGAAGATAAACGACCCAGACGATGGTCAGCCAGAGATCGGCATACCATTCCGGCTCGGCGTATTCCTTGCTCTGGGTGATCCCGAGCAGATAGCCAGTGCCGGCGATGACGATGAACAGGTTGTAGCCGAGCACGACGAACCAGGGCGAGAGATCGCCGGCGAGGCGGGCTCGGCAGGTGCGCTGAACGACATAGAACGATGTGCCGATCAGGACGTTGCCGCCGAAGGCGAAGATCACCGCCGAGGTATGGAGCGGCCGCAGCCGGCCGAAATTGGTCCAGGGCAGATCGAAATTCAGTCCGGGAAAGGCGAGCTGCAGCGCGATGATCAACCCGACGGCAAAGCCGGCGACGCCCCAGACCATCGAGGCCACAGTCGCGAACTTGACCGGCCCCATATTGTAGTTGGGCTTGCCGTGGATCTCCTGCGGCTGAACCGCAAGCGAGCCGTCGAAGCAGCGATTGCCGATCAGGATCATGCTGGCCGCGGCTGCGGCTGCGCCGAGCATGGCGTGGAAGGCGTAGCCGGAGTTCTCGGTCAGTGCGCCGATCAGGATCAGCGGCAGCACGCTGGCGCCCGCGATCAGCATCCCGATCATCTCGCCGACCGTCATTGCCCTGACAGGGCTCGTCGTCGCCGTCACCGCTGACTCCCGCTTCGTCGCAGGCGCTGGGATGCGCCCTCAGCGGGAGGCTTAGCGGCCGATTGGGCGGCGAGCTTTGATCCAGGTCAAGGGCAGGACAGGGCGGGCTGCGGCGGGACGGCGCAGCTTACGCCGCGACGGCGTTCATCCGCTCGGGGTTCATGACGCGCACGCCGCCGGGCACGATCAGGATCGTCTTGTCCTTGGCGAGGCGGGTGAAGGTGCGGCTCACCGTCTCGATCGTCAGGCCGAGGAAATCGGCGATGTCCTGCCGCGTCATCGGCAGCGGCACCGTCACCGACGGCTTGCCGAGCCGGGCCCAGCGCTGCTGCATGCCGAGCAGGAAGCAGATCAGCTTCTCCTCGGCGGTGCGGCGGCCGAGCAGCATCATTTGCTCATGGGCGAGCGTCAGCTCATGCGTCGCGAACTCGTGCAGGCGCTTCAGCAGATGCGGCTTGGCGTCGACCAGCGCCGTATAGGCCGCCCGCGAGAAGGCACAGACTGCGACATCGCCGATCGCATCGGCCGAAAAGCCATAGGCGTCGCGCATCGCGAGCCCGAGGAAATCACCGGGCAGCGCGAAGCCGACGACCTGCCGGCGCCCGTCCGAGAGCAGCTTGTACAGACGCACGACACCGCCGGTGACGTTGTAGACGCAATGCGCCTCGGCCCCTTGCGTGAACAGCGTCTCGCCGGAGGAGAAATGCGTCGGCGTCGCCAGCGATTCCAGCAGCGCGAGCTCATCATCGTTCAGCGAGGCGCAAACGCTGACCAGGCGGACCATGCAGGTGCGGCACCCGCTTTCGCCGCGGGCAGCGCCGCCGCATGCCGAGGGCTGACAGTTCACGATAGCACCTTCCTGCTCATGCGCAGACCGTAGCGCATGCACCTAGGCAGACAAAGCCTGCCTCCTGCCGCAGGACCACGGATTTGATCCAGATCAATGCGGCAATAGGCCCGGCGAAACGAGGTTGCTGCCTTGAAACCAGGGAGAGCCGCACGTGATGGGCGATGACATCTTCGAAGTCGCGCGCATCGTGCCGGGCTGCGCCGATACGGTCTATGGACTCGTCTCGCTGCTGCACTCCGATGTGACGCCGGATGACTGGGCCGCCTTCGTGCGCGACCACTCGCAGGATGGCGCGCAGCCGCGCGGCGTCTTCGCGCTGCGCGATGCGCGCCGGATGCCGCACGCTCTGTTCGGCTTCCGCGTCGCCCGGACGATCGCCGGAAGCACGACGCTGGAGATCTCCGAAATCGCCATGCTGCGCCTGCCCGGAACCTGCCTCGTCGACGCGCTGCTGCGCTTCGCCAACCAGCTTGCGGCGCAGCTCGACCTGCCACGTATCGCGATCTCGCTGGAACGCTCCGCTGCCTGGCCGCAGGATCACGACGCGCTCCGGCGCTGCGGCTTCCAGGTCGACCGCGTAATGGTCCTCGGCCGCGCCCGGCTCGAGCCGGCGGCCTGATCTGCGGGCGGCCGCTTCAGAGCCGCCATCGATTGGTCGCCCACCATGCAGCCGCCGCGAGGGCGACCATGACGAGCGCGACAAGAAGCGCCTCGCCTATCGGGTCGGCTCCTTCCGTGCGTCCATGAAACTCGCGAACCACGCGCTGTCGACGACCTCCTGGGGGCCGTCGCGCCACTGCGCCGTCACCCGGCACAGCAGTTCGATCTCGTCGAAGGACAGATCGAAGAACGGCAGCAGCATCGGGTTGCCGACGATCGAGCGCTCGCTCTCGGCCGCAGCTTCGCCGCCCATGAACCTCTCCCCCCTTGTGGCCACGCCCGAATCCGCTCTCTGAGCTCGGTCCGAGGCGACATCATTCATATCCCCTCCGCCACACCCAAATGAGGGTCCGGCAGATATTATTGTTCCTCATGGTACCGATTTCGGCGAATTCGCATAGACCCCTCGGCACCAGCGCATCTTGAACCATGGGGATTCCGCCGCCAGATCGCTCGGGCGCCGACCACCGGCACTGTTCGCAACGCCTCGGATCCTCTGATGCCCGCCAATCTAGAACTCGGCCTCGACACGTTCGGCGACGTCACTGCCGGCCCGGACGACGTCCTGCTCCCGCATGCGCAGGTGATCCGGGACCTCGTCGAGCAGGCCGTGCTCGCCGACGAGATCGGCATCGACTTCTTCGGCATCGGCGAGCATCACCGCGCCGATTTCGCGGTGTCCTCACCCGAAACCGTGCTCGCCGGCATCGCGACCCGCACAAGCCGCATCCGCTTGGGCTCGGCCGTCACGGTGCTGAGCTCGGACGATCCGATCCGCGTCTTCCAGCGCTTCTCGACGGTCGATGCGCTCTCGAACGGCCGCGCCGAGGTCATCCTCGGCCGCGGCTCCTTCACCGAATCCTTCCCGCTCTTCGGTTTCGACCTGCGCCAATATGAGGTGCTGTTCGAGGAGAAGCTCGACCTCTTCGTCGAGCTGATCCGCAAGAAGAGCGTGACCTGGGAAGGCAGCCTTCGCCCGCCGCTTCGGGATCAGCAGGTCTTCCCGACACTGGAGAAAGGCGAGCTGACGACCTGGATCGGCGTCGGCGGCAGCCCTGAATCGGTGGTGCGGGCGGCGCGTTACGACCTGCCGCTGATGCTCGCCATCATCGGCGGCCCGGCCCAGCGCTTCGCGCCTTACGCCCAGCTCTATCGCGACGCGATGGGGCGCCTTGGCCATGCCGAGCGCCCGATCGGCGTGCATTCGCCCGGCTATGTCGCGGCGAGCGATGAGCAGGCGGCCGAGGAGTTCTTCCCCGCCTTCAAGACCATGCGCGACCGTATCGGCGCCGAGCGCGGCTGGGGTCCGCTGTCGCGCGACGAGTTCGAGCGCGAGGTTTCGGGCGGGGCGCTCTATCTCGGCTCAGCCCAAACCGTCGCCCGCAAGATCGCGGCGACGGTCAAGGCGCTCGGCCTCCAGCGCTTCCAGCTCAAGATCAGCGCAGGCCCCCTGTCGCAGGACAGGCTCCTGCGCTGCATCGAGCTCTATGGCCGGCAGGTCATCCCGATGGTGCGCGAGCTGCTGGCGACCTGAAGCGCGTCGGGGAGTCACACGGCGCCGTGCGCCTCGACATAGAGCGCGTAAAGCGAGTGCGAGCTCGCCATGTAGAGCCGGTTGCCCTTCGGGCCGCCGAAGCAGAGATTGGCGCAGCGCTCCGGCAACCGGATGAAGGCGAGCGGCTTGCCGGCCGGGCTGAACACCATCACCCCGTCGAGATCCTCCGACTTGCCGCGCAGGCCGTAGACCTTGCGGCCGCCGACATCGGCGGGCTCGGCATTGAGCGCGCCATTGCTGCCATAGCCGCACCAGAGATTGCCGTCGCGGTCGACGCGGAAGCCGTCAAGCGCGCCGAAATCGGCGGCGTCGACCAGCTTGACCTTGTTCGAGACCTTGCCGTCGGCATCGACGTCATAGCTCCAGATGCTGCGGTTCGGCGTTCCCCGCCATTCGACGACATAGAGCTTCTTCTCGTCAGGCGAGAAGGCGAGCCCATTCGGGTTGACGAGGTCGGTGATCACCGCCGTCAGCTTGCCGTCGGGAGCGAGCCGGTAGACGTTCGTCGTCGCCTGTTCCGGCTTGGCGCGTGAGCCCTCCCATTCGCCATTGATGCCGAAGAGCGGATCGGTGAACCAGATCGTGTCGTCCGAGCGGACGACGACGTCGTTGGGCGCGTTCAGTCGCTTACCCTCGAACTTGTCGGCAAGGACGGTGATCCGGCCGTTCTTCTCGGTGCGGGTGATGCGCCGCGTCACCGAATGCTCGCAGGTGATCAGCCGCCCCTGCCGGTCGCGGGCATTGCCATTGGCGTAGTTGGCGTTCTCGCGGAAGACGGTGAAGCTGTTCTTCACCTCGTCATATTTCATGATCCGGTTGTTCGGGATGTCGCTGACCAGAAGGTAGCGCCCGTCCGGGAAATAGACCGGCCCCTCGGCCCAGCGCATGCCGGTGCCGACCTGCTCGATGGTGCTCGAATAGATCCGGTATTTGCCGAAGCTCGGGTCGAGGATGTCGACGGCCGGGTCGGGATAGCGCTGGTTCGGCTTGAACGGGAAGGCTTGCGCCAGCGCCGGCCCGGCCAGCGCCGAACCGGCCGCAGCAGCCAGACTGCCCCTCAGAAACTGACGACGTGATGCATCGATCATGGCATTTCCCCCTGTGTTCTTGTTGTCATGGCTATGCCTTCGGGCGTCGCGTTGACGGCGCCCGGTCTTCACCGCCCTTCGGCGGGTCTTTTGCCGTCGCTTTGGCGACGGGAGTGGTCTCAGGTCACTTCCAGTCCGGCCGCCATCTGGCGAATTCGGCCTTGGTCTCGGCATTGGCCGGGTAGAGTCCGAAGATGCCGCGCCCTTCCCGCACCTTCATCTCGACGAAGTCCTCATACGCCGTCTGCTCATAGGCCTCGGCCGCGACCTCGTTGGCGAGATGGGCCGGGATCACGCAGACGCCCTCGCCGTCGCCGACGATGATGTCACCGGGATAGACCGGCACGTCGCCGCAGCCGATCGGTGCGTTAATGTCGAGCGCATGATGATGGATCAGGTTGGTCGGCGCGCTCGGGCGGTTGTGATAGGCCGGGAAACCGAGCGCCGCGATGTCCGGGCTGTCGCGGAAGCCACCATCGCTGACGATGCCGGCAGCGCCGCGCTGCATCAGGCGCGTCACCAGGATGCAGCCGGCCGAGGCCGCGCGCGCATCCTTGCGGCTGTCGATCACCATGACATGACCGGGCGGGCAGGTTTCGACCGCGACGCGCTGCGGGTGCTGCGTGCCTTCGAACACGCTGAGATGATCGAGGTCCTCGCGGGCCGGGATGTAGCGCAGCGTGAAGGCCTCGCCGACCATGCGCGGCGCGTTCGGGGAGAGCGGCCGCACATCCTGAATGAACTGGTTGCGCAGGCCGCGCTTGAACAACGCCGTGGTCAGGGTCGCGGTCGAGACGCGCTTCAGCTTCTCGCGATTTTCGGGCGTCAGGGCAGTCGCTGTCATGGGCCAATACTCGTTGAGAGAGCGGGGGGCGTCATTGCGAGCGCAGCGAAGCAATCCAGGAAAGCAGAGCGCTCCGTCTCTTTCTGGATTGCTTCGTCGCTCCGCTCCTCGCAATGACGGAGGAGGAAGCGACAGCCTCACTCACTCGATCTTCACATTGGCCTTCTGGGCCACCTCGGCCCAGCGCTTGGTCTCGCTGGCGATATGGGCGGTGAACTCGGCCTGGCTCGAGCCGACCGGGTCGACGCCGAGCTTCTTGAGCTGCTCGATCACCGCCGGCTCGCGCATGATCGCCTGCGTCTCGGTGGAAAGCTTGGCAACGATCTCGGGCGGCACCTTCGACGGTGCGAAGAAGCCGTGCCAGGAGCTGGCATCATAGCCCGGGATGAACTCCGACAGCGCCGGCAGGTCCGGAGCGACCGCGAGACGTTTCGGCGTCGCGGTGGCGAGTGCCCGGATCTTGCCGGCTTCGACATGCGGCCAGGCGATGGTGATGTTGTCGAAGGTCAGCTGGATCTGGCCGGAGAGCAGGTCCTGCGTTACCTGCCCGCTCGACCGGTAGGGCACATGGACCATGTCGGTGCCGGTCGAGACCTTGAACAATTCGGCCGCCATGTGGGTCGAGGTACCGGCGCCCGAGGAGCCGAACGAGTATTTGCCAGGGTTCTTCTTCAGGAGATCGACCAGCTCCGGCACGGTCTTGGCCGGCACGTCGAGATTGACCATCAGGATGTTCGGCACGCTCGCCACCTGCGAGATCGGCGCGAAATCCTTGATGTGGTCATAGGGCATCTTGGCATAGACGGCTGGGTTGATCGCATGGCTGGAGACCGTGCCCATGGTCAGCATGTAGCCGTCCGGATCGGCCTTCGCGACCGCCGCCGCGCCGGTATTGCCACCAGCCCCGACCCGGTTCTCGACGATGAACTTGCCACCGAGTCGCGCGCCCAGCCGGTCGGCCAGGATGCGACCGAGCAGGTCGGTCGTGCCGCCGGCTGCGAAGGGCACGACGATCGTCACCACCCTGCTTCCGGGATAGCCGCTCTGTGCCAGCGCAGGCGCGGCCAGCATGGCACCAGCTCCGGCGAGCAATCCGCGGCGTGTGATCGATGTCATCCAATCCTCCCTCATCATTGTCCATCCGGCCCATGCCGTTCCGGCGTCTTGCGGCCGTCTTGGCTCACTCCATAGCACGCAATTCCAGATTTGAAATCTGAAATTTCAGACTTGATGTCACTTGCGCTTTGTGGTGTCTGGTGAGGCAATGGCGAGGGCCCGGTGCGAGAGACGAATCGTGCTGCGGCCTCGCCAGAGGAACCGGGATGTCAAACGCGCTCGCCATCGAACCCGTCTCGCCGCATCTGCTGCGCTCCCTGCGCGAGCATGTGCACGAGCGCCTGCGCCGGGCGATCGTCGCCGGCCGCTTCCGCGAGGGCGAGCGGCTGAACGAGCGCCAGCTCGCCGACATGCTGGGCGTCTCGACCACGCCGGTGAAGGACGCGATCCGCATGCTGGAGAGCGAGGGCCTGGTCCGGACCGAGGCCCGCCGCGGCGTCTTCGTGGAATTCTCGGCCCGCCAGGCGCTGGAGATGGCGCTAGGCCGCGCCGCGCTCGAAAGCGTCATGACCCATATCGCCGCCAACCGGATCAGCGAGGCAGAGATCGCCGAGATGGCCCGCCTGATCGACGAGATGGCGCATGCGACCGCCCATGGCGACCTCGAGGACCTCGTCAATCTGAACGAAGCCTATCACGGCATGATCCACCGCATCTCCGGCTGCGGCTATCTCGAGCGCCGGCTCGATGGCCAGCGCATGTACGACCATGCCCAGCGCATCGCCCTGCTTGAGGAACCCAACGAGCGCGCCAGGGGCTTCGAGGAGCATCGCGGCATCTTCGAGGCGCTGCGCTCGCATGAGCCGGCCAGGGCCGAGCAGCGCATGCGCAGCCATATCGTGCGCTCGGCCAAGAGCCATGTGCGCCAGGTCTTCGGCGCCGATGCGGAAGGATTGGATTACGATGAGTGACAGGGTTCGCAGCGCGCTGCGCGGCATTTCCGGCGTGCACGTCACGGCCTGGAAAGGCGATGGCGAGGCCGACTGGGCGCTGACCGGCACTATCGTTCGGCGTATCGCCGAGGCCGGCATCCACAACATCGTCTCGGCCGGCAACACCGGCGAGTTCTACCCGATGACCACCGACGAGGTGGTGCGCAGCCACGCCGTTGCGGCCGAGGCCGCCGCCGGCAAGGCACTGGTCACCGCCGGCATCGGAAGGTCTTTGCGCGAGGCGGTCGCGACCGGCAAGCTCGCCGCCAGGGCCGGCTGCGACGCGGTGATGGTGCATCACCCGCTCGACCCCTTCGCGGCCCCACAGAGCCAGGCCGACTACATCCTCGCCATCGCCGAGGCGCTGACGATCCCGCTCGTCGCCTATATCCGCTCGGATGCGGTCGGCGTGAAGGACCTCGCCCGCGTCGCGACCCATCCCAATGTCGCCGGCGTCAAATTCGCCTCGCCCAATGTGATGCTGCTGGCCGAATGCGTCCGTGCCACGCAAGGCTCGAGCGCCAACTGGATCTGCGGTCTCGCCGAAGGCTGGGCCGCGCCCTTCCATGCGCTCGGCGCTCGCGGCTTCACCTCCGGCCTCGTCAATGTCGCACCCGAACGCTCGCTAGCGATCTGGCAGGCGCTTGAGAACAACGATTATGACCGCGCCCGCCGCCTCGTCGACGAGATCGCTGGCTTCGAGACGCTGCGAACCAAATACGGCAACGGCGCCAACGTCACCGTGGTCAAGGAAGCGCTCGGCCTGCTCGGCACCAATGTCGGGCCGGTGCGCCTGCCCGGCCTGCCCGAGCTGAACGAGAGCGAGCGCGCCGAATTGCGCAAGATCGTCGGAGGTTGGGGCAGCCAGCGCGCTGCGGCGGAGTAGAGCGCCTCCCCGCCATGGTCGGGCTTGTCCCGACCATCCACGTCTTCCTTCGCCAAGTGCGGTGTTCAAGACGTGGGTGCTCGCCACAAGGGCGAGCATGACGGCGAGGCCTGTAACCAGCTCAAGCTAGAACACCAAGAATTCGAGGAAACACCGATGTCCCATCCCCGCAAGACGCCCGACACGCTGCGCTCGAAGCGCTGGTTCGGCGCCAGCGACCTGCGCTCCTTCGGGCATCGCTCGCGGGCGCTGCAGATGGGCCTCAACCATGACGAGTTCATGGGCAAGCCGGTGATCGGCATCCTCAACACCTGGTCCGAGATCAACCCCTGCCACACCCATCTGCGCGACCGTGCCGAGGCGGTGAAGCGAGCGGTCTGGGCGGCTGGCGGTTTCCCGGTCGAGATACCCGTGATGTCGGCTTCCGAGCAGTACCAGAAGCCGACGACCATGCTCTATCGCAACTTCCTGGCGATGGAGGCGGAGGAATCGATCCGGTCTCATCCTCTCGATGGCGCGGTCCTGCTTGGCGGCTGCGACAAGTCCACGCCGGCGCTGATCATGGGCGCCTGCAGCGCCGGCCTGCCCTTCATCTTTGTGCCGGCCGGGCCGATGTTGCGCGGCAACTGGGCCGGCAAGACGCTCGGTTCCGGCGCCGATGTCTGGAAGTACTGGGCCGAGAAGGAGGCCGGCAACATCTCCGATGCCGACTGGCGCGACATGGAGAGCGGCATCGCCCGCTCGCACGGCACCTGCATGGTGATGGGCACGGCCGCGACCATGATGAGCCATGCCGAGGTACTCGGCCTGACGCTGCCCGGCGCCTCGGCCATTCCCGCTGCCGACGCCGCCCATCCGCGTATGGCCGCCGCCGCCGGCAAGCGCATCGTCGAGATGGTTTGGGAGGACCTGACACCCGACCGCATTCTGACCCGCGAGAGCTTCGAGAATGCGCTGACCGTCCATATGGCGGTCGCCGGCTCGACCAACGCCATCATTCATCTCGTCGCCATGGCCGGCCGCGCCGGCGTGCCGCTGACCCCCGATGATTTCGACGCCTTCTCGCGCCAGGTGCCGGTGATCGCCAACCTGCGGCCCTCTGGCGACTTCCTGATGGAGGACTTCTTCTATGCCGGCGGGCTCCCGGCTCTGCTGAAGCAGCTTGAGAGCAAGCTCCACACCGGCGCGATGACCGTGACCGGCAAGCCAATCTCCGAGACGATCGCGCTCGCCAAGGTCTATGACGACAACGTCATCCGCCCGCTCGACCGTCCGGTCTCGACCGCCAACGGCCTTGCCGTGCTCAAGGGTAACCTCGCCCCCGGCGGCTGCGTCATCAAGCCCTCGGCCGCCGAAGAGCGCCTGCTCAAGCACTCCGGCCCCGCCCTCGTCTTCGAGGACTATGATGCGATGATGAAGGCGGTGAACGACGAGAACCTCGACGTTACTGCCGACCACGTCATGGTGCTGAAGAATTGCGGCCCGGTCGGCGGCCCCGGCATGCCGGAATGGGGCATGCTGCCGATCCCAAAGAAGCTGCTGAAGCAGGGCGTGCGCGACATGCTCAGGCTCTCCGACGCCCGTATGTCCGGCACCAGCTATGGCGCCTGCGTCCTCCACATCGCACCCGAGGCCTATATCAAGGGCCCGCTCGCCGCCGTGAAGACCGGCGACATCATCACAGTCGATGTCGAGGCCCGCACGATTTCGGTCGCACTCAGCGATGCCGAGATCGCGGCCAGGCTCGCAGTCTGGTCGCCTCCCGACCGCGATTACCCGCGCGGCTGGGGCAAGATGTCGGCCGCCCATATCCAGCAGGCCGACAAGGGCTGCGATTTCGACTACCTCACCGGCACGGCGAAGGTGGCGGAACCGGAAATCCACTGACCGTCGTCACATCGCTGTAACCGCGGACGACCAGCGTCGCGGCTCCCAAAGGAGCCGCCATGGTCACCCGCCGCAACCTGCTCGCAGCCGGCCTCGCCGCGCCTGCATTTCTCCCCGGGTTGGTACGGGCGCAGGCCGATACGCGCCCCGTGCTGCGCATCGCCGTTCAGGCGCTGCCGCCGACGCTGGAGCCGTTCGAAGCGATCTCGAATGTCGGGTTGCGGCCCACCTACAATGTCTTCGATACGCTCTGGCGGCGCGACTTCAATCGCGAGGCCGCCGAAGGCGGCCAGCACCTGCTCCCCCATCTTGCGACCTCGCTGCGGCAGCGCGACCCGCTGACCTGGGAAGCCAGGCTGCGCGACGGCGTGCGCATGCATGACGGCAGCGTGCTCTCGGCCGAGGACGTCCTCTCGACCTTCTCGCCCGAGCGCATGTACGGCAAGGAAGTCCAGCACCATGAGGGCCGCGTCAATTTCGGCCACCTTACCGCGGTCGAAGCCGAAGGGCGCGACACGGTCGTGTTCAGGACCGCGACTCCCGACGTGGTGATGCCGCAACGGCTGGCCGCCTATGGCGGCTGGATCCATTCGGCGCAGTTCTACAACGATCAGGGGCTCGCCGGCATGCGCCAGAAGCCCGTCGGCAGCGGACCCTACCGCGTCGCCTCCTTCCAGCGCGACCAGCGCCTCGTGCTCGACAGTCATGACGAATACTGGATGGGCCGTCCCGCCGCACGCCAGATCGTCTTGATCGTCGTACCGGAGGCGTCGAGCCGGCTAGCCGGTCTGCAAGCCGGCGATTTCGACCTCGTTACCAACCTGCTGCCGGAGCAGGTCGAGACGCTCAGGGGCAGCGCGACGCTCGAGGGCGGCGACGTCGTGCTCGACCTTGCCCATATCCTTTATTACGACACCCGCAACCCGGTAGTGAGGGATGCACGCGTCCGCCAGGCGTTGAACCACGCCGTCGACATCGATGCGATCGGCACGTCGCTATGGGGCTCGGGTTTCCAGCGGATGGCGGCGCTGCAGACAGCGGCCTTCGGCGACTATTACGACGCCGCTCGCCCCGGCCACGCCTATGATCCCGACCGCGCCCGCAAGCTCCTGAAGGATGGCGGTTACAGGGGCGAGGAGATCGTGATCCGGATCACACCCGGCTATTATCTCCAGATGCACCTCGCCGTGCAGGTGATTCAGCAGATGTGGGAGGCGGTCGGCGTCAGGAGCCGGCTCGAAACCATGGAGAACATCGCCCAGCTCGTCCGGCCGGGCGCCGATGTCCGGCCGATCTCCGTCTCGTTTCGCTTCCCCGATCCGCTCGGCGGCGGGCTGATGGTCAATCTGTCGAAGGATTATTCGACCCAGAAGAGCGGTTTCTGGCAGCCGGTGAAATTCAACGCGATCAGCGACGACCTGCGCATCGCGACCGATCCGGGCGAGCGCAAGCAGCTCTGGCTCGCCTTGATGGACGAATTCGAGGCCGAGGCACCGGCGCTGATCCTCTATCAGGCGCGGGAATACTTCGCGAAGCGCCGCAACGTGAAATGGGCGCATTACCCGCTCTACTACATGGATTTCCGCCCCTTCAATCTGAGCTTTGCATGACCCGCGTCATCATCCTCTCCGACCCGCATCTCTCCCCCACGCATGGCTTCTTCTGGCCTAACTGGCAGCTTGCCTGCGACGCCGCGAGTCGGATCGAGGCCGCCTGCACCATCGTCAATGGCGACCTCTGCATCGACGGACCCGACAGCGACGCCGAAATGGAATTCGCCGCCAAGGCACTGGCCGCATTGCCGGGCATCGTGCTGCCGCTGCCCGGCAATCACGACATCGGCGACGAGCCACCGGGCCAGGATCCGAATCAGATCGTCGACGAGCCCCGCCTCGCCCGTTGGAACAACGTCATCGGTGAGGATCGCTGGCGCTTCCAGTTCGACGGCTGGACTCTGCTCGGCGTCAACGCGCAACTCTTCGGCTCCGGGCTTGCCCGCGAAGCCGAGCAGAACGACTGGCTCGACGCGATGCTCACAGGGAGCAGGGGCGACCGCGTCGCGCTCGTCCTGCACAAGCCGCTCTTCGTCGAGAGCCCGGACGAGGCGCTGCCGAGCCCCGCATCCCTCTGCCCGACCCCGCGCGGCGAGCTGATGCAGCGTCTCTGCCAGGCCGATATCCGGCTGATCGTCAGCGGCCACCTGCACGCACATCGCGACCGCAGTATCGACGGCCTGCGCCATCTCTGGGTGCCGTCACTCGCCTTCTCCGGCAATCATGGGCTCGACAGCGACACGCGCTGCGGCTTTGCCGTGCTCGACTTCGATGGCGACCATGTCGGCGTCGAGATCGTCCGGCCGGCGGGCCTCGTCTCGCACGACCTTGCCGCCATCAAGCAGCATGGCCGCTACCGCTTCCTGCGTGAGATGCCGCCTTCACCGCCACAGATCGCCGCCTGATCCCGCCGGGGCAGGCACATCTGGCGCCCGTGCCGGGCACCGACTACCCTGCTGCCGGCAACCTGGCGGCTGGAAGGCGATGGTGACGAGCGAACTGAACGAGCAGGTGCGTTTCGATCCCGCGCTCGCCTATGAGATGCCGACCAACTCGCAGATCGAGCAGGAGCGCTGGGTCTTCGCCATGTGCAATGGCCGACGCGGCGGCCGCTTCGCCGAGATCGGCGCCTTCGACGGCGTGCTGCACAGCAACAGCTATTTTCTCGAGACCGAGCATGGCTGGCAGGGTGTCTGCGTCGAGCCGAATCCTGCCCTCTTCGCCCGCTTGAACGAAAGCCGCAGCGCCCTGTGCCTGGAACGGGCGGTCTATCGCGAGTCCGGTCATACCCTGTCCTTTATCCCTTCCCAGGAAATCGGGACCCTGGCCGAATTCGCTGGGAATGACCGCTATGCCGACGATCGCGCCTTGGCCGCCGCGACGCACGGGCTGATCGAGGTAGAGACGATCAGCTTCGCCGAGATCGCGGCGATGGCAGACTTCGCCGAGACAGGCTTCGACTATATCTCGCTCGACACGGAAGGGTCGGAGCTGGAGATTCTGCGCACCATCGACCTTGCACGTCATCGCATTGCTCTGCTTACCATCGAGCACAATTTCGTCGAGCCGCGGCGCGAGGAGATGCGAATCTTGCTGGCGCAGGCCGGCTATGAGCGACTCAATGTCGGCTTCGACGACTGGTACTGGCATGCCGGCATCCTGACCGAACGGAACCGCGGCATCGTTGTCGATCACAGCGCGATCAATCGGTATTTTAAGAGCATTTTCAAAGATTAAAGTGGGCTGTCGCACGCCCCCGCAAAACACGGGGATGCAGAGCAGGGCTGCAGCGCCCATGCCCAAGCGGATGTTGACGTAGTTTGGCAACTCTGGAAGAAGCACGCGCAAAGATTGGCGGCAGTCGATCTTTCCGCAATTTTGGGGTGCTCTGTGACTTCACCAACCGCGCAGCGATTTATTGAACGCGTCAACGACCGCTCGATCGTCATCGGCATCGTCGGCCTTGGCTATGTCGGCATCCCGCTCGCACTCGCGGCCCTGCGCAAGGGCATCAAGGTCATCGGCTTCGACATCGACCAGAAGCGCGTCGACGATCTCAATGCCGGCCGCAGCGCGATCAAGCACATCCCGATGGACCTGATCATCGAGAGCGCGAAGACCGGCAACTTCGTCGCGACCACCGATTTCGACAAGATGGCGGAGCCCGACGCACTGCTGATCGCCGTGCCAACGCCCCTGACCAAATACCGCGAGCCCGACCTGTCCTATGTGGTGAAGACCACCGAGGCGATCGCCAAGCGCCTGCGCAAGGACCAGCTCGTCGTCCTCGAATCGACCACCTATCCCGGCACGACTGACGAGGTCATGCGCCCGATCCTGGAGAAGGCGACGGGGCTGAAGAGCGCCGAGGAGTTCTTCCTCGCCTTCTCGCCGGAGCGCGAGGACCCGGGCAATCCCGATTTCGGCACCTCGACCATTCCCAAGGTCGTCGGCGGCGATGGCGCCGACGCGCTCGCCATGTCGCTCGCCCTCTACGGCGCGCTCGTCGTCAAGGCGGTCCCGGTCTCCTCGACTGCGACGGCCGAGGCGGTCAAGCTGACCGAGAACATCTTCCGGGCCGTCAACATCGCCCTCGTCAACGAGCTCAAGACCGTCTACGCGGCGATGGGCATCGATGTCTGGGAGGTTATCGAAGCGGCCAAGACCAAGCCCTTCGGCTTCATGCCGTTCTATCCGGGCCCGGGCCTCGGTGGCCACTGCATCCCGATCGATCCCTTCTACCTGACCTGGAAGGCGCGCGAATACGACATCGCCACGCGCTTCATCGAGCTCGCCGGCGAGATCAACACCCGTATGCCCTATCAGGTCGTCGACCAGCTCGCCGCCCTGCTCGATTCCAAGGGGCACAAGAATCTCAGCGACGCGAAGATCCTGATCCTCGGCATCGCCTACAAGAAGAACATCGACGACATGCGCGAGAGCCCCTCGCTCAAGCTGATCGAGCTGATCGAGAAGCGCGGCGCCCATGTCGAGTTCCACGACCCCTTCATCCCGGTGATCCCGCCGACCCGCGAGCACGCCGAATTGACAGGCCGCAAGAGCGCCCCGGTCGACAAGGCCTCGCTCGCCGGCTTCGACGCCGTGCTGATCGCGACCGACCACGACGACGTCGATTATCATGCGATCGTCGCCGGCTCGAGGCTGGTGGTCGATACCCGCAACGCCTGCGCGCGCGCCGGCATCAAGGCGGACAACGTCTTCAAGGCCTGATAGAACGGCGCCGGCGGGGCTTAGCTTGCTGGCACGACGCACGAGATCGAGACGGACAATCATGACGAGTTTCGCGCTGATCGGCGCCGCCGGTTACATCGCTCCCCGCCATATGACGGCGATCAAGGCCAATGGTGGCGACCTCAAGGTCGCCTACGATCCGAATGATTCGGTCGGCGTCATCGACAGCCACTTCCCACAGGCGCATTTCTTCACCGAATTCGAGCGCTTCGACCGGCATGTCGACAAGCTGCACCGGCGCGGCGAAGACATCGATTATGTCAGTGTCTGCTCACCCAACTACCTGCACGACGCCCATATCCGTTTCGGCCTGCGTGCCGGCTGCGACGTGATCTGCGAGAAGCCGCTCGTCCTCAATCCCTGGAACATCGACGGCCTCGCCGAGATCGAGCAGCACACGGGCCGCAAGATCAACACGATCCTGCAGCTGCGCCTGCACCCGGCGATCCAGGCGCTTAAGGAGCGCATCGCCCAGTCGAACGAGCGCCACGCCGTCGACCTGACCTACATCACCTCGCGTGGTCGCTGGTACTTCGCCTCGTGGAAGGGCGACGACAGCAAGTCCGGCGGCGTCGCCACCAATATCGGCGTCCATTTCTTCGACATGCTCGCCTATGTCTTCGGCCCGCTGAAGTCGCAGACCGCGAGCCTGCGCGAGCCCGGGCGCGCCGGCGGCCTGCTCTCCTATGAGAAGGCCGATGTGCGCTGGTTCCTGTCGGTCGACGCCAACGATCTGCCCGACAGCGTCAAGGGCAAGAAGACCACCTATCGCTCGATCACGCTCGACGGCGAGGAGGTCGAATTCTCCGAAGGCTTCACCGACCTGCATACCCGCAGCTATCAGGAGATCCTGGCCGGCAAAGGCTACGGCCTCGAGGATGTGCGCTTCTGCGTCGAGGTGGTCTCTGAGTTCCGCAATCTGCCGATCGTCACCAATGGCGAGCGCCACCCCTTCGTCGATAAATATCTCAAGGCCTGAAACCGATGGCCGGGTCGCAGATGCGTGACGATCCGCGCTTTCCAGGCGTAGCGATCCATGAGAGCGCCTATGTCGACGATGGCGTGACCATCGGCGCCGGCAGCAAGATCTGGCACTTCGTCCATGTCCTCGGCCAGACAGAGATCGGCAAGGACTGCGTCCTCGGCCAGAACGTCATGGTCGGCCCACGGGTCAGCATGGGCGATGGTTGCAAGGTCCAGAACAACGTCGCGCTCTATGACGGCGTCGTGCTCGAGGATGGCGTCTTCTGCGGCCCGTCCTGTGTTTTCACCAACGTCAATAACCCGCGCGCCTTCCTGAACCGCAAGGCGGAGTTCCGGAAGACCCTGGTCAAGACGGGCGCCAGCATCGGCGCCAATGCGACTATCGTCTGCGGCCACACGCTCGGCGCCTACTGCTTCATCGCCGCCGGAGCAGTGGTGGCCAAGGATGTGCCTGATTTCGCCCTGATGGCCGGCGTGCCGGCCCGTCGCATCGGCTGGATGAGCCATAACGGCGCCAAGCTCGGCCCCGATCTCATTTGCCCCGAAACCGGCCGGCGTTATCGCGAGACCGGACCCGACACTCTCGAGGAGATCGTCTGATGAGCGAGCGTCCCGCGATCGAGTTCATCGACCTCAAGGCCCAGCGCCAGCGCATCGGCAAGGCGATGGACGAGGCCATCCTCAAGGTCGTCCACGACGGCAACTACATCCTCGGCGAGCAGGTCGGCGAGTTCGAGACCGGGCTCGCCGCCTTCTGCGGCGCCAAGCACGCGATCGGCGTCGCCAACGGCACGGACGCACTGATCCTGGTGCTCGAGGCGCTCGGCATCGGCCCGGGCGACGCGGTGCTCTGCCCGAGCTTCACCTTCGCCGCCACCGCCGAAGTCGTCGCCTGGATGGGCGCGACCCCGGTTTTCGCCGAGATCGACGAAGCCACCTACAACATCGACCCTAAGGGCCTCGCCGCGGCGCTGGAAACCGCCAGGAAGCACGAGCTCAAGCCCCGCGCCCTGATAACGGTCGACCTCTTCGGCCAGGCCTGCGACTACGAGCCGATCGAGGCCTTCTGCAAAGAGAACGACCTCGTCCTGATCTCGGATTCGGCGCAGGGCTACGGCGCCCGCTACAAGGGCCGCGTCGCCGGCGCGATCGGCGATTTCGCCACGACCAGCTTCTTCCCGGCCAAGCCGCTCGGCTGCTATGGCGATGGCGGCGCGATCCTGACCGACAGCGACGAGCACGCCGAGCTGCTGCGTTCGCTGCGCTTCCACGGCAAGGGCTCGTATAAATACGACAACGTTCGCGTCGGCGTGAACTCGCGGCTGGACACCATCCAGGCCGCCGTTCTGATCGAGAAGCTCAAGATCTATGCCGAGGAGATCGAGCAGCGCCAGCTCGTCGCCGCGCGCTATACCGCAGCGCTGAAGGACCTGGTCACGACGCCCTATGTCATGCCCGACAGCGTCTCGACCTGGGCCCAGTACACGATCCGGGTCGATGCCGGCCGCCGCGACGCCTTCCAGGCGGCGCTGAAGGCCAAGGGCGTGCCGACCACGGTCTACTACCCCAAGCCGCTGCACCAGCAGACCGCCTACAAGCACTTCCCGGTCGCCGGCAACGGCCTGCCGATCTCCGAGCGCGTCGCGCAGGAGGTCGTGGCCCTGCCGATGCATCCCTATCTCGACGAGGCGACGCAGGACTACATCATCGAGCAGGTCCGCGAGGCTTTGGCGGCGCCGACGGCCGCGGTGGCATGAGCCGGCCGCTGCGGCTGGCTTATCTCTCGCTAGAGACGCCGAGGCCGGGGCAAGCGTCGCAGACCCATATCGACGAGATCATCGCCAGCCTGAGGGATTGCGGCTGGCAGGTCGAGCTCTTCGCCACGACGCGGGGCGGGGCGAGCGCGCGGACCTCCTTCCTGCAGCGGCTGCTCGACTATGGCCGGGTTCAGCTCGCGCTGGGGCGCCGGCTGAGCGAGTTTGACGCCGTCTTCGTCCGCTCGCACTTCATGGCGCTGCCGCTCGCGCTCTGGGCGCGCCGGCGCAAGATTCCGGTCGTGCAGGAGATCAACGGCAAGCCGGCCGACATCGGCGTGACCTACCCGGCTCTGAAACCGCTCTCGCCGATCTTCTCCTGGCTCTACCGGACGCAATACCGCATGGCGGCTCACCTGGTCGCCGTCACCGAGGGACTGGCGCAATGGGCTCGCGGCTTCGCCGGCCATGACCGGGTCAGCGTCGTCTCCAACGGCGCCAATACCGAGCTGTTCACGCCTGCTGGGCCCCGTGCCGATATTGCCGGCCGCTATGTGATCTTCGTTGGCGGCCTCGTCGCCTGGCACGGCGTGGGCACCATGCTCGCAGCGCTGCAAGACCCGTCCTGGCCAGACGAAGTGAAGCTCGTCATCGTTGGCGACGGCATCGAACGCCACAAGCTCGAAGCCGCGAAGGCCGACCCTCGCCTGCTCTGGCTCGGCCGGCAGCCCTATGAGGCGATTCCTGCCCTGCTGCGCGGCGCACTCGCCGCGCTCTGCGTGATCGAAGATCAGGACGGCCGCTCCGCCTCGGGCGTTGCGCCGCTGAAGCTGTTCGAGGCCATGGCCTGCGGCGTTCCGGTGATCGCCAGCGAATTGCCCTTCCAGGCCGAAATCGTCAGGCAGGCCGGCGCCGGCCTGATCGTGCCTCCCGCCTCTGCCTCGGCCGTCGCGAAGGCGGTCAAAACGCTTGCTGCCGAGCCGGACAAGGCAGCCATGTTGGGGGAGAACGCCTTAGCCTATGTTCTGCGCGAGGCCAGCTGGCAGCAGCGTGGTGGCGAGGTCGACCGCATCCTGCGGGCGGTGGTGCCGGCCAGTTGATCCGTTGGCAGAGCCGCCGCGCCCGGAGTTCCTCCTGTGCGAAGCGCCGTTTGAGATAGTTTAAATCCTGGCTGTTAAAGTATTCTCGGATTCGGCAGATTGGAAATGACAGCGATTCAGAAACTTTGGGGCCGTTCTCCCAGTGAATAGCCGGGCCGAGCGCACGCTGCGGATCGCAGTGCTGTCCTACACCGCGATCTCGCGCGACTATCGGGTCCTGCGCACGCTCGAGACGCTGGTGGCGCTCGGCCATGAGGTGGTCGCGATCGGTTTCGGCGAGCCGCCCGACCTGCCGGTACAGATGATTCGGCTGCCCAACCCGCCAGGGCACACCGGCCAGCGGCTCGCGCTCGCCGCCACGCAGTTCCCCGCCAATTTCGCCCCGGCCTCCGCCCCATTCCTGCACATGCTGTTGCCGCAGCACCGGGCCGCCAGGGCCGCCCTGCTCGCGCTGCGTCCCGACATCATCCACGCCAATGACTGGCAGACGCTGGTCGCCGCCGACGCCGCGAAACGCGCGGCCGGTTCGCTCATCGTCTACGACAGCCACGAACTGGCGAGCGAAGAGCATGCCGACAACTGGGTCTGGCGCCTGGTTGCCCAGAAGCATACGCGCGCCATCGAAGCCCGCTTCATCAAGGCGGCCGATGCGGTGGTGACCGTGAGCCACGGTATCGCCGAAACGCTTGAGCGGATCTATGAACTGCCCGTCCGCCCGGTCGTGATCGGCAACGCGCCAGCCTACCAAGCCGTGGTTCCGGCTCCGCCCGGCGAGCCTATACGCCTGCTGTTCCACGGAATCATGAAAGGCGGACGCGGCATCGAGCCCCTGATCGGGGCCATGCCGCTCTTGCCGCAATACCAGTTGACGCTGCGGGGCGACGGCCTTCCGAGCTATCTGGAACAGCTCCGGCGCCTCGCCGCCGCATCCGGCGCCACCGACCGCATCAGCTTCGAGCCGAGCGTACCGTACGATACCGTCATCCAGGCCGCCGCCAGCTCTCATGTCGGCGTCTTCTGCGCTCCGCGCGACACGGGCCAGACCCGTTTCGCGATGCCGAACAAGACCTATGAGTATCTCATGGCCGGCCTGGCTCTGCTGGTCGCGGATCAGACCGATCTGGCCGATCTGGTCCGGGAACATGATTGCGGGCTTGCCGCGATGGAGGCGACGCCCGAGGCGATTGCCGCAGCTCTCTCATCGCTTGATCCGCAGCTGCTCGCCACGATGCGAGCCAACGCGCTCGTCGCGGCTCGCGAGCTCAGCTGGAGCAGGGAGCAGGCCAAGCTGACCGCACTCTACGAACGCCTCGCCGCGCAGGCAGTGTCGCGCAGGGGAAGTTAGGCGTCGGCGCCACCTGCTCGAGCGGGCCAGGGTCCAGAAGCGCGGCTGCGATCCACCTCGAGGCGATCGCTTCGCAGGCTTCGATCGGGCCAGCGCGCCAGCCATGTAGATGACGCATCCTGACCTGTAGCTGGATGCAAATCCTCTTCGCTCGATTGGCGGGCCACGCTCGCACAGCGCGCTGAAGCACGCGGTAACCTTGAAACACCCCTGTTTCTGTGCAATCAAGGCGCGCCTTCGCCCGCTCAGCCGGCCTCTCGAGAAAAGCAATCTTCTGATGTATAAGAATAAGACTGTTTGCGTCGTTGTGCCCTGCCACAACGAGGAGACGCAGATTGGCAAAGTCGTCGCGACAATGCCGGAATTCGTAGACAAGATTGTAATCATCGACGACAAGAGCAAAGATCGAACCGTTGCTGTCGTCCAGGAGCTCTCGGCCTCCAATCCGAAGATCGTCCTGCTCGAACACCAGGAGAACCAGGGTGTCGGCGGCGCCATCGCCACCGGCTACAAGTGGGCTCGCGACAACGATATGGATGCAGCGGTCGTCATGGCTGGTGATGCGCAGATGGACCCGGCTGACTTGCCGAACCTGCTCGATCCTGTTTTCGATGAAGGCATCGACTACTCGAAGGGAAACCGGCTGATCTGGCGCGGCTCCTACCGCCTGATCCCGAAGCGTCGCTTCTTCGGAAACTCGGTTCTGTCGCTGCTGACCAAGATCGCCTCCGGCTACTGGCATGTCGCCGACTCCCAGACCGGCTACACGGTCGCGAACAAGGCCGTGCTGCAGACGCTCGACTGGGACAATATGTACAAGCGCTACGGCCAGCCGAACGACGTCCTGATCAAGCTCAACATCGAGAATTTCCGGGTCCGGGACGTGCCGATTCGCCCGGTCTACGGCGTCGGCGAGGTCAGCGGCATCAAGATCCGCCGCGTGATCTTCACCATCTCGAACGTCCTTGTTCGGGGGTTCCTCAGCCGGTTGTGGGAAAAGTATATCGTCCGCGACTTCCACCCGCTGATCTTCTTCTACGTGCTCGGCGTCTTGATGCTGCTGCTCAGCGTCTTCATGTTCCTGCGCGTGATCGGGCTGTGGGTGATCGAAGGGGTCGCTCCGCCGATGTCGTCCATGGCGATGCTGTTCGCGTTCTCGACCGCGATGCAGTCGATCTTCTTCGCGATGTGGTTCGACATGGATTCCAACAAGCACCTGCGCTGACGAAATCGTCAGCGCTCCCCGACGCGGCAGACGCTCGCGCTGTGCAACTCGACCCTGCCGCTGGCCGGCGCCAGCGGCTTGACGCGCAGCGCGCGTAGCGTCTGGCCCGGACCGGTGAACCATTGTCCGGAGACCGTGCGCGGGCTCGGATCGGCAAGTGCATCGATGAGCCGGATCTCCGTCGATGCGCCGGTCTCGCTCGCAATGACGGCATCGACGGCGAAGACACCCGTTCCCGACAATTGCAGCGTGGCGGCAAAGCGCCCCTCGAACGGCTGCCGGACGGCAATTTCCAGCTCTTCCATGCCAGCGCTCGACCAGTCGAAGACCGTGTCCGGCTCGATACGAGGCGCGCCGCCGGGCAAAATCCGCCGCAGATGCGGAATGCCCGACAGCCGCGCCAGCACATCGCCGAGGCCGACGCCGGTAGACCTCTCGATCGCCGCGGCCAGAGGTTGCGGTGAACAATCGATCGCCGCCGGTGTTTCGCGCAACCGGAACAGGCGTGCGCCGCGGTGCGCCGCGAGCGGCTCAGCCCAGGCGGGATCGCCGAGCAGGAAGCCGAGGCTCGAGCGGCCATGTGTGACCGGGCTGTAGTCCGGCAGCAGCGCGAAGCGGACGTCATGCCGCGCCAGCCACGCTGCCGCAGTCGCCACATCGGCGCTGTGCAGTTCCTTCAGCCGTGGATCGGTATGGTCGATCCACGGGTGCCCACCATAGATCGCGACTTCCGGGGGGCGGAAGCTGAGCACGCGCCCCGGCTCCAGGCCTTCCAGCCCTTCGAGCAAAGGGCCGCCGGTGACGCGCGGCTTCTGCAGGAAGCCACGCTCCTGGCCCGAGAGGACCAGGCCAAGATCAGCCAGCCCATAAGACCTGATGCCGAGATTGATCGCTCCCCAGATCAGTGCCAGTGCCAGGACGCCCTGCGCGACCCGGCCTAGCACCGGCGCCGCGCGCAACAGCCGGGCGCAGCCGATGCCGGCTGCGATCGCCGCGAACGGCGCCACCGTCAGCACATAGCGCGGGTTCTTCACGACGAGGAGTGAACCGGCTGCGACGCTTAGCAAGGCCAGCGCTGTGAAACCGAAGACCACGACGAGTGCTATCGTCAGTGCACCGCGCGGCCGTCGTACCCCGAGCGGGAGCGCCAGCAAGGCGAGCCAGAAGGCCGGGCCAAAGAGTCCGATATCTATCCAGGGGCGCAAGGCGCCGTGGATGACCTGCTCAGGCAACGTGACGAGGCCGCGCCGGGCAGCAAGATCCGCCGCAAAAGCCAGGTTTGGCCAGTTTGCCGCGGGCCAGTCGTCGCCGATCGCGGTGCCGAGCAGCCAAAGATTGCGCAGCAGCCAGCCGCCGCCACCAAGCAGAGCAACCAGGCCGAACGCGAGCAGGGGGCGCCACTGTCGTGCCGGAAGCAGGAACAGAGCGAGCGAGATCCCTGCGAAGGCTGGCGCGAGAATGCCGATGCCATGCGTCCACATCGCAAGCCCACTCACCAGGCCCACGCTCGTAGCACGACGCAGGTTTGCGACTTCGACGACGACGAGAACGCTCGCCACGGCTGCTGTGAACAACGCGATCCGCATCGCGTCGATGCCGTAGCCGGCCACGCTGCTGAGCCAGAAGGGCGTCGTCGCCAGCAGCAGCATCGCGCAGGCAGCGGCAAGACGGCTCTCACGCCCGGCCATCACGCCGACGACGCAGGTCGCCCCGACTGCTGACCACAAGGTGATCAGCCGTTGCGCCATGAAGATGTTCTCGCCAAACCAGGCCTGCCCCCAGACCAGCGCCAGATGGAACAGCGGCGGGTGGATGGAAGGCGCATAAAGCCCGCTCGCCGGATCGGCCATGACGAGCGGATAGCGCTGCAAGTTCCCTTCCAGCGCCAGGAAGCGGGCGACGGCCGCGTATTCGAGCGCATCGTTCTCGATCAGCGGCAATGCGAGCAGCGCCAGCAGGAGGCCAGCCACGATCACCATGATGGCGAGGGTCGCCAGCCTCGGTCTGCGCCAGACGCCCGGAAGGCGCAGCGGCAAAGGCCACCCCGCCAGGATCAGCATCAGCCCTGCGAGCACGAAAGGTAGTGCGCGCGCGTTGATCGGATGCCAGCCTGCCAGAAAGAATGGCAGCAGCGCCACCCCGGCAAGGGCCGGAGCACAGGTGACGCCGACTGCGAGCGCCAGTGGCCGGTCGGCGGAACTCCACCCACCCCGGTTGCATAGCAGTGCCGCCGTCGCAATCGCGAGCATTGCGAACGCGCCGAGTACGGCGAGGCTTGGGAGAAGAAGCATGAGGGCCGGTATCGTGCCAGCGACGGCATGCCGCAAGAGCGCCGGCATTCTCGCAGGTTCGAATGACGCGGATCAAGCCGGCATGCCGCGGCATGCGCTTTACCTCCGGCGGCTAAGCCGGCAATAACGGCGATGGCCGTTCGCGATGGCGACGCCACTTTCGTGGATCGCAAGAAGCGGCATGACCGGACCCCGTAGCCTGATCGCCCTCGCCTTCGGCGCACGCATCGCCTCAGCGTTGCTGGCGCTGGTGGTGGCAATCGTCGTGGCACCTGCGGTTTTCGGCTTCTACGGACGGCTGCAGGCCATCGGACTGGTCTTTGCGGTGTTCGCCGTTTTCCGGCTCGAGCGGGCCATTGTTACCGCCCCCTCGGTCGCGGAGGCGGTACGTGTCACGCGCAACGCCCTGCTGATCCTGCCGGCGAGCTCCCTGGTGGCGGTCGCAGCGGCCTTCGCCCTCAACCCCGATCTCCCGGCCCAGCACCCGCATCATGGCTTCGCGCTGCTGCTCTTGGTCGCCTTCCTGGCGCGCGGCGTGCTGTTGCTGGTCAATGCCTGGTTCTTGCGATCCGGCGACCAAATGCGGCTCAGTGGCCTGATCCTGGCGCAAGCCATTGGCCAGTTCACGGCGCAAATAGTGCTCTTGGCGACCGGCTGGCCGCCGCTCGCCATGCTGATAGCTGGAGAGATCATCGGCGCCGCTCTGGCGGCAGCCATGGTTTCGGCGGGTCACGGCGCCTTGCTGCGGTTGCTGATGCGCCCGCGCTGGACACCCCGCGTGATGGCACGCTGGCACCGTTTGGTCGTCTTCAATCTGCCCGCGGCGCTCGCCTCGCAGACTCTCGTCGCCCTGCCATTGATCACGGTCGGCCGCCTCGCCGACCATGCCACGACTGGCCACATCGCCCTGGCGCTGCGGATCGCCGATGCGCCGATGCAGCTGCTCGCTTCCGCTGCGACATCCTTCATCGTCGCGTCGGGTGCCTGGCGCGGTCGAGGCTCGTCGACGTCTCCCGCGGTGTTCGCGCTGATCTATCTCGCCGGCGTCCTGCTGTTCGTCGCCCTGCTGGCGGGCGGAGCTCAGGCCCTCAACCTCGTCGTCATTGAAGGCCGTATCGCGGCGACCGGCGCCTATATTCCGATCGCCTGCCTGCTTACCGGCGCCATCGCGCTCGGCGGGCCGCATGCCGAGCTCGTCGCTTTCGCCGGCGCTGAGCGTCGGGCCTTCGCGATCCATCTGATGGCGCTTGCTGCGGGGCTTCTGGTCTTCCAGCTGGCGACTGAGCCGGTCACTGCCCTGCTTTGCTTTGCCGTCATTGCCGGGCTGCGAAGCCTGGCCCTGTGGCTCGTCCTGCCGCACCTGTTCAAGGCCGGCACCGATAAACAGGATCACGACGAAGCAGCTTGACGCGAACCTCACCGGCAGGCATTCGGCCCCGGGGGTCAAGTCGACCTCCGGGAGGAGCGCTCAATGATCGGCTACGAGGTGCAGATTGTTGCGGCGGCTCAGCTATACATCCTGTTTCTATTGTATGCCGCGGCGTGTTGGGCGCTTGCTAGACCGTCGCTTTCACGCCCCCACTGGCTCGCAGCATACATCGCCAGCGCTACTATTCTGGGGCCGATCACCCTGGGCCTGCTTCTGACACTGCTCTTCTGGGTCGTTCCAGGACGCAGCCCCACCTTCTATGTCGGTATCCTCGCCGCCGCTCCCTTGCTGGTCTGTCTGCTCAGGCTCCGCTCGCTGGCGGCGGATCTGCATCGCCTGCACCAGGCCTGGGGGCAGCACCCCTTTGGCTCCAGCATCGCGTTCTGGGGCATGCTGCTATTCGCCATCCCCGCGCTGTGCCTGGCGTTCGAGCTGCTCATCCTGCCGCTGCACGGCAATGACCCGCTCGAATATATGCAGCTTGGCCGGTTGCTGTACGAGCAGCGCGACGCGCATGTCTACCCGCTCAAGACCGCGCTGTCCTCGAGCGGCTTCATCGCGCCCTGGACCCACCCGCCGACTTACGGCTCGCTGATCGCGCTGGCCTTCATGCTGCAAGGCACGTCCGCGATCGCCGGCGCGGCCAAGCTGATCTCGCTCTGGTTCGCCGTCGCCAGCGCTGCGCTGGCCGCGGGGCTGGTCTTCGCTTCGGACCGCCGCCTGAGCTGGCGCCTCTGGCTGACCCCGTTTCTTGCGATCTCGGTGCCGGTGTATTTCGAGATCGCGCTGACCGCTCACATCGATGCGACGCGCATCGCCATCTTCGTCACCGCGATCGCCTTGACGATCCATGCCGTGACGAGCGGCGGCCGCGGCGCTTTCCTGCTCGCGGGCTACGCGATCGGCAGCGCGGCGATGACGCACTCGATCGGCATTCTCGCCATGGCGATCGCGCTGCCCATGCTCGTGGTCTGCTGGCGCGGCTCGCTCCGCCGGCTGGTCGAAGGCCTTGCGATCATCACGATCACCATCGCGATCATGGCGCTCCCCCACTATCTGCGCAATGTCGCGATCTTCGGCAGCCCGATCCAGGACACGGTTCCGGTTTGGGATCTTCCCAATCTCGGCGTATCGGAATTCCTCCGCGGCGAACGCGGTCTGGAGACCTTCGCCGACCGCTTCGTGCTCGGCGTCCTGATGCCATTCACCAGGACCGACCTGTTCGGCTTTCTGCCGAGCTTCGGCACGCTCATCGCCGTGCTGATCCTGCTTCGCAATCTCGCCCGATCCGATCGGCGCGCCACTGCCATCGCAACCTTCGCAGCACGCGGCAGCGACGCGGCCATCCCCCTGCTCGTCGCGCTGCTGGGCTATATCGGTGTGATCTTCCTGTCGGTGCTGGCCGGCACCGACCTCGCCGTCAAGAACGCCCGCTATATGCTCACGGTCGTTCCGATGATCATTGCGCTGGCGATGATCGGGCTCGGGCGGCTCATTCCCGACGAAGCCGTCGGCAAAGGATATTACGCGCTCACCTCATGGCTCGGACGCTTCGCCCCTGGTTCGCGGGGACGCGGCGCTGCCGCCCCGAGGGAGTCCGTCTTGACGCCGCTTGCATTCGCCAGCTGCCTGCTCGTCGCGATGCTGATCTCATTCCAGCTCTACGACGTGTTCCGGCTGGGCTATGCCAACATGCGCGTCTATTTCAGCAACGAGGACATGATCTCTCGGCGCCTGCTCGAAACCGAGCAGGCCAAGCGCGACGGCAGTGTGCTCGACGAAGCGGCGATCGAGGGCATCGCCCGCAACCTGATGGCGCCCGACGACATGGCACTGTCCTTCAGACAGGCCAGCTTCGGCTTCTACAGCTCGCCCCGCTTCCGCTTCCACGTCGATACGACGCTCACCGATCTCTTCGTGATGGACGATCCGCGCGCGCTGCGGGACGCGCTGCTGAAGCGCGGGCTGAAGTGGATCTACGCGCCCGGCTATTCCTTGCCCGAGATCAACAACAGCGCCTTCGCGGCGCTCCTGCGTGATCCGCAGCTGATCAGGCCGATCGCCCGCAGCAATGGCTGGGGCCTCTACCGCGTGCGGGAGACCAATGCGCCGATCGAGCGGACCGAGATCGCCAAGGCGGTCCCGATGGTCGGCAAGGGAACCCAGCTCTACGCAACCACGGATCAGGGTCCCGGCTTCGTCGATGGCGAGCGCACCAGGCTGACGCTCGACCCGCAGAGCGGCATCGCCGAGCTGACGCGTCGTCGCGGAGCGGTCAAGCAGCTGCTGCGCTGGGACGCGATCCTGTCCAAGCCGGTCAGAACGCAGAACGACCCTAACGCCATCAATGCCGCCGATTTCGAGCTGAGCGACGAGAGCCGCATCCTGATGGAGGCGACCCTGTCCGGCTCGGGCCTGGCCGACATGATCGTCGAATATGTCAGCTATCCTCCGGTCGCCAAGCGACTGGGTGACCTGGAAGCTAGTACGGACCTGGTCGGCGCACCGATTCTCATCCGAGAGACGATCTGGTCTGGCCTCCTGACCGAAGCGCCCAAGAGCGTCGGAGGCTGGCTGGTGCCGGCGCTCTCGCGCATCGGCACCAGCGACCAGCGCACCAAGCGCGGGGCCCGCGTGGTCTTCCGCCTGCGCGATGGCAACACGCTGAGAGTCCATGGCTGGACCGCGAATTCGGTTGTCTTTTCCGCAGACCCACAAGCGGAATCCGATCGCGCCACGGTCAACGCCGTCAACAAGGGGTGGGTTTTCAGCGCGGCATCGCTGAATCCCCGTCTTGGCCTGCAATTGCGGACCCAGCCGCCCTCGGCCGCGCTCGATGAACGTTGGCCGTTCCCGACACTCGGATTGCAACGCCTCAGCGGCTCGGCATCCTTGATATCGCCTCCGCCGTTCCGCCCGATCTCGGACAAGGAGACAGCCTCCCGCGAGGCTCAGCTCGAGGAGCTCTTCAAGGCCGGCGATCTACAGATCAACCTCAAGGCCTCGATCTTTGGCTATGGGCGAATCACCCCCACCTTGCTGATCAAGTGCGAACTCGAACCGGTCCGCAACTTCAGCCTGATGTCGGTGATCCCGATCAAGCAGAAGGACGAGGTCCAGGCGTTCGAGCTGCCACCGATCCAGCTCTGGGCAGACAAGACCGAGACCATGTCCTGGGTCCTGACTCCACCCTGCATTCCGCGCAGCGTGCGTGTGGTATTCCAGAACGAGCGGCAGCTGCTGCTCGCCATCGAGCAGTCGGTCGCGGATATCGCCAAGCAGCAATACGGCTATCTCGACATCCACCGGATCGAGGTATCGCTGGCTTCGGATGCAGCACGCTCGGGGTTGGCGCTGCCGCTCATCCCCTTCGCCGAGACGGGGGCGCCAACGCGATGAGGCGAGCATTGCTCGTTCTCGGCGCCCTCGCGCTCCTCGGCTATGGTGGCGGATTGGCGTGGATCGAGCTCAGTTCGCGAGCGTTTGCCGCTCAGGCTACGGCGCCGGCGCGCACTGATGCGGGGCCGGTGGTGGCCGTGGCGTTCTACGATGACCGTCCCGTCTTCCGGCATCTGCGGACCATGACTGCGGTCAGGCTCCTGGAAACGGGCCAGGCCGATTTCCTGGTGACCGTCGGCGGCTGGCGTCCGGGCCGCGGCTATCTCGGCGCCCGCGACATGCGCGACGACGCGCTCGCCAGCGGCGTTCGGCCGGAGCAGGTCGCTCATGACACCGGCTCGAACGACTCCGTTTCGAATCTTGCGGGCGCGAATGCTGCGATACGCCAGGCGGTCGGCCAGCCCTCGGCCGTCATCCTCGTCAGCGATCGCTACCATCTGCGGCGGCTGTCCCTCCTGGCCGGCGATGCCGGGCTGACCGGGCCGCTCCGCTTCCAGGCGACGCCAGACGATCTCGGCGCGCTGGCGCGGCTGGAGCGCTTGAACTACGAAGCTCTGGCCTACCTCTCGATGCTGCTGCCGAAAGAGGTCGTCAGCGCAGCGATCGCCCGCCTGCGGCTCGCCGGCCCCGTCGCCTTGCGCAAGCTGGAAGCCGCCTGATGCAACCGGAAGCCTCCGTCGTGTCGAAAAGCGTTGCCGGCCGGACCGGCCTTGCGACCGGTCTCGCCTGGAATCTGGTCTCGCTCGCCTTCCTGGCTCTCGCCGGCATCGCCCTCAACATCGCGATCGGCCGCTGGTACAGCCCGGCGGCGCTCGGCACGTTCAACGTCGTCTTCGCCATCTACATCTTCCTGTCCCAGCTCGCCGCGTTCGGCCTGCAGTTCTCTGCCTTGCAGGCGGTCTCGACAGCAGGAGCCGACGACCCCGTGAAGCTGCGCCGGATCGTTCAGGGCGGCCTGCTCGCCTGCTTCGCCATCGCATCGCTGGTCACCCTGTGCGCATTCCTCGGCACGCCGCTTCTGGCGCGCCTGTTCCCTGCCGTGCCCGACTTCGCCGGAGCCTGGGTCCTCGCAGCGCCTGGCCTGATCCCGTTCGCGCTCAACAAGTTCCTTCTCGGCGTCGTGAACGGGCTGCAGCATATGCGCGCCTTCGCCGTGCTTCAGGCCGGGCGCTACGTCTTCATTCTGGTCAGCCTCGGCGTCCTCACCGCACTCGGCGCGCCGGGTTATTCACTCGCGGTCGTGCTGTCGCTGGGCGAGTTCATCCTGCTGTGCGCCTCGGCCAGCTATGTCGCCAGCGTGGTGCCGCTGCGCAGCGGATGGCGCGAGGCGCTCGGCGAAAGCATGCGCCATCTTCGCTTCGGCATCAGGATCCTGCCTGCCGGCATGGTCGGCGAGCTCAACACGCGGGTCGACGTGCTGATGCTCGGCGCCCTGCTCAACGATCGCATCGCCGGCATCTACTCGATCGCAGCCCTGATCTTCGAAGCCGCGCTGCAAGCGGTCGTCGTGGTCCGCAACAACATCTCGCCGCAGCTCGCCCGTAGCATGGCCAATGGCGACAAGCCCGGAATCCTGCGGTTCAGCCGGCTGCTCGGGCTCGGCGTCACGCTGGTGATGGGGCTCGGCGCGCTGACCGCCTACATGCTCTATCCGCATGTGGCCGGTCTGCTGTTCGGCGATCAGGACTTCGCGGCCGCCCGCCAGCCTCTGTTCTGGCTGATGCTGGCCTTGCCCTTCGCTGCGGCCCCGCTGTGCTACAGCCTGATCCTGTCGCAGGCGAACCACCCGACCCTCCAGAGCGCCGCGATGACCCTTAGCCTCGCAGTGAATTTCATCGGCAATGCCCTGCTGATCCCGCGTTTCGGCATGGAAGGCGCCGCGATCGCCATGGGGCTTTCCGTCATCACCATGGGCCTTGCCGTCGTGCTCATCTCCCGACTTGTCCTACGGGTGCGTCTGTTCATCTGAAGGATAGGTCTGGCTCTGCCGCCGGGGCGCCAGCTCCAGGCGAGTGAAACGGCACGCCAGAGCGATGCTCTGTCTTGATATCCCCAACACAATCGGATAGCTGCTACGCCGAAATCGAGGTCGCGGCCGGACATTCGCGCCGATCTACCTAACGACAAAGATCTGCGAGCATGTGCGGAATTTTCGGTATCTCAATTAAGCGCGATCATGCGCTGAGTTTTCCCCAGTGGGAGGTCGCGCTGCGCGATCTTTTCCTGCTGTCGGAGAGCCGAGGCAAAGAGGCCGCCGGCATCGCCGTGGCGACCCCCGACATGCTGGTCGTCCACAAGGACTCGGTCTCGGCCGGCCAGATGCTCAAGACGGACGATTATCGTCAGGTCATGGAGCGGACCCGGCGCAGCTTCTTCGACACCACCGGCAGCTCGACGATCTCGGCGATCGCCCATGCTCGCCTGGTCACGAACGGGCTGCAGGGCATCGACGCCAACAACCAGCCGGTCCGGCGTGACGACATCGTCATCATCCACAACGGCATCGTCGTCAACGTCGACAAGCTCTGGGCCGAACTGAAGCCGGAAGGCGTCGAGCCGCGCGCCGACGTCGACACCGAGGTCATCGCTGCGATGCTGCAGCGCTCGATCTCTGCAGGCGCCTCGCTCCCGCAGGCGCTGCGCGACGCCTATGCGAAGATCGTCGGCGAGACCTCGATCGCGGTCCTGCTCAAGCAGCACAATGTCATGCTGCTCGGCACCAACACCGGCTCGCTGCATTACGCGATCAGCAAGACCGGCTCGGGCTTCTTCTTCACCTCGGAACACCTCATCACCAAGCGCCTCTGCACCGGCGACAAGGCGATTCCCGGCTTCGCGGACGCGACCATCGTCCAGCTCCATGCCGGCATGGGCGCCGTGCTGCGGCTCGATACGCACGAGATCGAGACCTTCCCCCTGGCCGGCGAGGCGCTCGCGGCGCCGTCGGTCAGCCCGATGCTGCAGACGCAGCGCAGGATCGAGGACAAAGCGGAACGCTATCGCGACGCGATGAAGGCGATGCGCCGCTGCTCGAAGTGCCTGCTGCCGGAGACGATGCCGTTCATCGCCTATGATGGCGACGGCGTCTGCAATTATTGCCACGCCTACAAGCCATGGGCGAAGCGCCCCGAGCACGAACTCGAGGACATGCTCGACCGGCTGCGCTCCAAGGACGGTTCGCCGGACTGCATCATGGCGTTCTCAGGCGGACGCGATTCGAGCTACGGCCTGCACCTGCTCAAGCAGAAATACGGCATGACGCCGCTCTGCTTCAGCTATGACTGGGGCATGGTCACCGACCTTGCCCGCCGCAACCAGGCGCGCATCTGCGGCCAGCTCGGCATCGAGCATCTCTGGGTCTCGGCCGATATCAAGGCAAAGCGCGCGAACATCCGCGCCAACGTCCTGGCCTGGCTGAAGAAGCCCGACATCGGCCTGATCCCGCTGTTCATGGCCGGCGACAAGCAGGTGATGTGGCACGCCAACCGGATCATGCGCGAGACCGGCATCTCGGCCATGGCTTTCTGCACCAACCAGTACGAGAAGACCGACTTCAAGACGGGCTTCCTCGGCGTCAGCTCGGCCGCGGCGACCATCCACAAGCCGTCGACGCTGCCCTCGGTCGAGAAGCTCAAGATGCTCGGCAAGTACGGCATGCGCTTCGCCGCCAACCCGGCCTATTTCAACCGTTCGCTGCCGAACACGCTGACGGCGTTCTTCTCCTATTACGCCATCGAGCAGAACTATCTGTCGATGTTCGACTTCCTCCCCTGGATCGAGGAGGAGATCGACGATGTGCTGATCAACCAGTACGACTGGGAAACTTCGCCGGACTCGCCCTCGACCTGGCGCATCGGCGACGGCACGGCGCCCTTCTACAATTACATCTACTACACCGTCGCCGGCTTCACCGAGTACGACACCTTCCGCTCCAACCAGATCCGTCAGGGCGCGCTCAGCCGCGAGAAGGCGCTGGCGATGGTCGAGCAGGAAAACCAGCCGCGCTGGCAGTCGATCCGCGAATACACGCAGCTGATCAACATCGATTTCGATGAGGCGATCCGCGTGATCGACCGGATCAAGAAGCTCTACATCTGAGATGGGTTGACGGGCCGCCCGCCCCGCGCACGACGAAAGGTATTGCCCCCGCCATGCTGCCCAAGACTCTGGTGAAGACCGTATTGCGGGCGACCGGCTTCGCGATCTATCGGATCCCGCGCGCCGCGAGCGAGCAGCAGGCCGGTTATTCCTACAGCCAGGCCCATCCCAACGCGACGCTGGCGCCCTGGCTCTCCGACGCCGAGTTCATGGCCGCCTTCGAGGTCGCCAAGCACAACACGCTGGTCGACATCTACCGCATGTACGAGCTCTGGTCGCTCGTCCGCGAGACCGCCAAGGTCGGTGGCGACATCGTCGAGATCGGCGTCTGGCGCGGCGGTTCCGGCGTGATGATGGCGAAGCAGGAGACGCTGCTCGGCGGCTCCGGCACAGTCTATCTCTGCGACACCTTCGCGGGCGTCGTGAAGGCGGGGACCGAGGATTCCGACTATCGCGGCGGTGAGCACCGCGACACCGACACCTCGATCGTCGAGGAGCTCGCCCGTTCGCTCGGCGTCAAGAACACCAAGACCCTCGTCGGCATCTTCCCGGATCAGACCGGCGCGCAGCTCCAGTCCGAGCGCGTCCGGCTGCTTCACATCGATGTCGACGTCTACCAGTCGGCCCGCGACTGCGTCGAATACGTATTGCCGCGCATGCCGTCCGGCGGCGTCATCGTCTTCGACGACTACGGCTTCGTCGGCTGCGACGGCGTGACCCGCTGCGTCGACGAGCTGCGCGCGCGCGACGACCTGACCTATGTCCACAACATCAATGGGCACGCTCTGCTGATCAAGCGCTAGAGCCGTGCGGAGCAGCCCCCATGTATCCCAGCATCCATAAGATCCTCGTCAATATCCCGCGAGCCCTGAAGGATCCGCGCCGCGCGGCCTCGCTCGCCTGGCGCCGCATGTTCCCGTTCGGCATCAAGCCGCGCGATCCGGAGGCCTACCGCATCGGCAGCTGGTCGTTCGGCGCCGCGCCGCGCGTCGACCTGCGCGACATCTTCCCGGGCATCGAGAGCGCCGACATCAAGGTCTTCCGCAGCTATGACCGCAAGCGCGACCTCTCGCTCGACGCGCAGGAAGTGCTGGCGATCTGTGCCATCACCTCGCACGTCAAGGCACAGTCGATGATCGAGGTCGGCACCTCGGACGGCAACACGACGCTCAACCTCGTCGCCAACGGCGCGGATGGTGCGCGCATGACGACGCTCGACCTGCCCGAGGACTGGTCGGGCGGCTTCGAGATCCACGTGCCGGAGATGATGAACAACATCACCGACCGCGCCCGCGTCGGCATCCAGTACCGCACCTCGCCCTATGCCGGGCAGGTCACGCAGGTCTTCGGCGATTCCGCCAAGCTCGACTACGCCAAGCTCGCCGGCCCCTTCGACCTCGCCTTCATCGACGGCTGCCATTTCTACGACTACGTCAAGGTCGACACCACCAACTGCCTCGCCCACATGAAGCCGGGCGGCGTGCTGATCTGGCACGATTACGGCATGATCGAGGATGTCAGCCGCGCCGTCGACGAATGGTCGCAGGCGACCGGCATTCCGGTCTCGATCGTCGCCGGCACCAGGCTGGCGATCGCCCGTGCTCCCGAGGCCGGCACGAAGCTGTCCTAGAACCCATGCGGGTTCTGATCACCGACGTCTCGAGCTACAAGGCGGCGGTCGTCGCGCGCTTCCTGCGGACAGCCTACCCGTCGGTCGAGGTGATCGCGACCGACCATCGTCCCTTCGTACGCAACGTCCATACGCGCTGGGTCCGGGACGTCCACATCCTGCCCGCCGGACCATCCGATCCGGACGCCTATGTCGAGGCCTTGGCCGCCCTTGTCGCCGATCGCGACGTCGACCTGCTGATCCCGATCAACAGCAAGGAGATCAGGCTGTTGATGGCGGCGCGCCAGCGCTTCGGCCGGGCGCTCGCTTATATCGGTTCGCCCGAGCTCTATGCCTCGCTCGACGACAAGCTCGCCTTCGGCGCGCTGCTGCAGCGCATCGGGGCGCCTGCCCCGCGCGCTCACGATACGCTCGACGCCCCGCTTCCGCTCGTCGTCAAACCGACGCGCGGCTCCTCCGCCGCCGGCGTCTTCTACCTTCGCAGCGAGGCCGATCGCGCGGCCATGCGCGAGCGGGTGGGGACCACGCCGCGCGACTGCGTGATCCAGGATTATTTCGAGGGCGAGGGAGTCGGCTTCTCCGGCTATTTCGAGGACGGGCGCATTCTCGTCGGCTATGCCCACCGGCGCGTCTGCGAATACCCTGTCACCGGCGGCTCCAGCGTCGTGCGGGAGCGCTATCCCTACGACGACCTGCCGGCTTTGCGCGCCTTGGTCGAGCAGGTCCTGGCGCAGGCGCCCTGGTCGGGCTTTGCCATGTTCGAATTGAAGCGGCGCGGCCCCGGCGATTTCGGCTTCATCGAGTGCAACCCCCGCATCTGGGGTTCGGTCCATCAGGGGCTCGTCGACGGCGCCAATTATTTCGAGCCTCTGCTCGGCCCGCCGGAGCGGGCGCCCGCCCCTGCGACCGGCCTGCGCACGGCCCTGTTGCCGCTCAACCTGCTCGCACTCGCAGGCTACCTCGCCAAGGGTCGGATGCGCGAAGCCTGGGCGGTCCTGCGCACTGCGGTCGGCGCCAGGCTGGACATCAATCCGCTGACCGACCCGCTCGGTTTCCTCGCTTTGCTGCGGAGGGGCGCGTGAAGGACCTCTGCGTCTTCGATCTCGACGGCACGCTGATCGCGCATGACAGCTTCGCCGAGCTCGTGCGGCAGAACCTGACGCGTGATCCCTTGCTGCTCGCCGCCGCACTGCTGCGCCGGTTGCGCCTGCTCGACCGCGCCGGCTTTGCTACGCAGGCGCATCGACGCCTCGGACGCCAGTTCGCCTCGCGGGAGACGGTCACGGCGTTGTGCGCACGCCTTCAGGCCGCCGTCATCGCCGACAGGCTGGCGCTGCTGGACGAGTGGAAAGCGAGGGGCGCGACGACGGTGCTGCTCTCCGCCTCGCCCAACGACTATGTCGAGCCGCTGGGTCGCCTGCTCGGCTTCGACCACGCCTTCGGCTCCTCATTCGTCGGCGGCGCCTATCAGCACCTCCACGGCGAGGGCAAGCTGCGCTTCATCGACGAACGCTTCCCGGCCGCCACCTGGCGCCGCGCCTTCGCAATCGCCGACCACCCCTCCGACGACCCGCTGCTCGCCCGCTTCGAGCAGGTGCTGCGGGTTTGAGACTCGCGGGCTCTGGCTTTAAACCTACTGGCAGCCCAGGCGCTTGGCAGCGGCGTCGATCGCCCAGATCTGGTTGTGATTGTCGAAGGGAGTAGCGGCCCGCCCATAAGCCGCGATCAACGCTGGTGACAGCACCGGCGACAGGCCGAACTGGCGCAGCGGTGCAGCCCCCATCGGGTAGATCCAGCCCTGCTCGACGAGTTCCGAGACGTAAGCCGGGAACCAGGCCGGCGCAGCGTCGCCGAAGGTTTTCATGGCGTCGAGCACGGCCCTAACATCCATGGTTCGATAGCTGACATGCGCAGTACTGGTTCTGGTCTTGTTACCTTCCCAGTTCGGCGTATTCACCGAGGTCCCTGAAGCTGCGCTCCAGCCTTCCTGGCAAGGGCCCGCGCAATATTGCCACAGGCGCGGACGTTTCTCCGAGACCTCGGCGGCAAGGAAAGAGGCCGTCATTCTGCGAACCGTGGCCTGAAGGTCGGGTAGGATTGGCTTCAGACTGTGCAGTTCGGCCAAGCCCTCGATCCAGCCGCTATGATAGTTCCAAGGCGTATTGGCACCATCGAGCCAAAACGGCGCGCCGCGCTTGATGAAAAGTTGCGCGCCATCGAGCCGCTCAACCGAGCGGTCGAAGTTGGTCATTTCCTGCCGCAGCGTTGAGACTAGGCGGTCGTCGCCGAACACACCTGCTCGGATGGCTCGACCGACTACCCTGGCCATGCGGCCAAGATGGACAATCGACAGGATATCGACCCGCTCCTGCGAATATCTACGCGACCAGAACCACGGCTTGTCGGCCTCAGCGAGCCGCGACCACCACCCAAGCTCCAGTGCGACGCGGCGACGCATATCCTCACGCAAAGCGTCGAAGCGCTGCTGCGGCAGCGCCAGGCGTTCGATCACGTCGAGCATGCCGTCGAGGACGTAGACCTGGCCCCAAGGCAGCCGGCCTTCATGGTTGTTCATGCCGAGATAAGTCAGTCCGTGGCCAGGCATGCGCGCGATGTCACGGCGAAGCAGCGGCTCGACCTCGGCACAGGTTTGCAGTGCCACCGGCGCGCCAGCTGACGTATAGCCCTTCGGCAGCCAGTCGGCCGGCAGATCCCGGCAATCGCCGAGCGGCCAGATCGCGCAGTCCCGGTAGATCACCTCGCCAGCCGCCGGCGGCGAGCGAAAACGGTCATCGTAGTCGAGACGGAACAGGCCGCGCACTCCGCCCTCGACAGCGATCGCCTCGATCAGGATACGTCCAGTCCAGCCTTCTCGCTTGATCTCCGTTAGCGCGATCTGGCCACTCGCGTCTTCGGTGATTCGCACGCAAGCGGTTTGTGCGCAGAGCAGGTGCCCGTCCGACAGCGCAAGATCCTGATAGCGAGCATCGATTCCCGACAATGTCAGCTTATCGGCGACCTTCTCCAATCGGAGAGAATCGCCTGTCGGCGTCGCTCGATAGATATCGACCCCGTCACGCACGACACGGCCGGATCGGCCTGAAGGCATCGTCTCGTCCACATCGTAGACAACGAGATAGGCGTTCCGACCCATGTTGAACGCGTGCAGGAAATAGAGCCTGGCAGCGAGGCCCTCCTCGACCCCGAGGGTTTGGTAGCTGCCGCCTTGCTCGACGACAGCAGCGATGCCGTCCCGGAGGGCCCCACGGCCAATCACCAAGTTGCCGCCGGACGAACGCTGCAGCTGCGCCTGCGGTATGAAGTCGCGCGGCAACGGCTTGGGTTGCTCGCCTTGGGCCTGATACGCGAATTCCCGTCCATCAGCCGAAACCAGCAGGGCCGACCGGTCGGGAGCTTGAGCCAGCGGAACTTCGACCCAGGACTCGGCCGCAGCCATCGTCGCCAGCAGACAGGCCGCTATAAGAACTACTAGTCGCATTGCCGTTTCCGTCTGCCGATCACATCGTCGATCCTTGCGACATACAGGGCTAGTACTTGGCGAGCAATCGCAGTGAAACGCGTTTCAATCTCCGCAATTACTCTAAGCCTTGCACCCTCCCCTTGCGTGGCGGGCCCGGAGCCGTCACAACGGCGCCGTTTGGAAGGGGTCCATGGCGCGCGATTTCACCTTGAAGGCCTATGTCGGCATTGTCGATGCCGCTCTGGCCGCCGGATACCGACCAATGCGGGTCGGAGACTGGCTGGACGGGGCCAGGCCGGGCGAGCCGGTCATCATCCTGCGTCATGACGTCGACCGGCGGCCCGAGAACGCGCTGGCGATGGCGCATGAGGAGGCGGCACGCGGCGCGCCGGCAACCTATTATTTCCGGACGGTCGGCAGCGCGTTCAACCCTGCGATCATTCGCGAGATCGCCGCGATGGGTCACGAGATCGGCTATCACTACGAGGATTTCCACGTCGCCAAGTACGATCCCGACAAGGCCCATGCGCTGTATCTGAGGAATCTCGCCGCGCTGCGCGAGATCACCCCGGTACGCAGCATTGCCATGCACGGCAGCCCACTGGCGAAGCACAACAACATGGAATTGTGGAAGCACCGCTCCTTCGTCGAGAGCGGTGTCAAGGATTGCATCCTCTCTGCGGATTGGTCGCAGTTCCTGTTCTTCACCGACACCGGCCGAAGCTTCGATGCGCGGCTGACCAATCTGCGCGACACGATCGGCGGCAAACGTGCCCCGGGCGTCGCCAGTTCCGCTGCCGTCGGAGAGCACCTGCAGACACACCGCCCCCCGTTCGTTCAGCTCAGCGTCCATCCGGAGCGCTGGTCGGACAAGTTCTGGGCTTGGTCGCGTCAGCTTGCCACCGACACCGCGGCGAATGGCGTCAAGCTCGGCTTGCGGATACTGCGCTGACGGAACGGCTCAGGCTTTCAGAGCGGTCCGTTCAGACGCTCACCCCGAACCGTTCACCCCAGATGCCGAGATTGACGATCCGCCAGAGCAGGAAGTCGACCGGCTTCCTGCCTTCGAGCATGTCGGCCGCGAGCGCGCGTACGCCATCGGCGTTGAGCAGGCCCGGATAGCGCGCGAGCGTCGCCTCGATCCCCTCGGTCATCATTCCCTTCAGCGGCCCGCGGAACCAGGCCTGCTCCGGGGTGGCGAAGCCAAGCTTGTCACGCCGCTGCAGCACCGCCGGCGGCAGGATCGCCTCCATCGCCCGCCGCAGGACCCGCTTGGTGTCGCCGCCAACGATCTTGTGGTCGTTGCCGAGCGCCAGGCTGAACTCGACCAGCGGATGGTCGAGGAACGGCACGCGCGCCTCGATCGCATGCGCCATCGAGTTGCGGTCCTCCCAATGCAGCAGCATCGACAGGTTCGAGCCATAGGTCAGGTTCATGCACAGCGTGCGCAGATCGCTGACCGGCGGCAGGCCAAGCTCGGCGCCAGCACGCTCGAGGGCGGTTCCGTTCGCCCCTTGCGCGCGCAGCAACTCGCCGCCGAGCCAGTCATGCTGGGTCAGCGCGCGGTGCCGATTGCGCAGCTTGCCGGCAAGCCCCGCCGGAAGCAGCGGGATCAGTGCATGCTTGAGCTGTTGTGAGATCGCCACGCCATGCCAGCTCTGCCGTTCCTGCATCGTGCGCAGCGCCTCGGCCAGCCGCAGCTGCCGGATCAGGCCGGCCAGATGGAAGGAGAAGCCGAAATGATAGCCCCCGAGCTGCTCGTCGGCGCCCTGCCCGTCCAGCATCACCTTGACGCCGACGCGGTGCGCCTCCTCGAACACACACCATTGCGCGAAGATCGAGGTCGAGCCGAAGGGCTCGTCCTGGTGCCAGGTGATGTCGGAGGCACGCGCGAACACCTCGTCCGGCTTCGGGAAGATGAAATGCGGTCGCGTGTGCGCCTGCGCTACCACCGCATCCATGAACGGCTTCTCGTCGACGCTCTTGTCGGCATAGCAGGCCGAGACGGTATTGACTTGGGAGCCGCCGGCGCCCGAGCCCATCATCTGCGACATCAGGCAGACGATGCTGGAGGAATCGAGCCCACCCGACAGGCAGGAGCCGACCGGCACGTCCGAGCGCAGATGCAGCTTCACCGCGTCCGTCAACATCGCCCGGAAGCGTTCGGCCGCCTCGGCCTCGCTGATCACGATCTCGCCCGCCATCGCCGGGTACCAGCGCCGGATCGGCACGGCGAGTGCGCCGTCGCGGCTGGCGTCGATCGTGACGCATTCGCCGCCGCGGAGCTGGACGACGCCTTCGAACATCGTCTCGGAGGTGTGGTCGGAGACTCCCGAAGCAAGGAAATCATGCACTCGGGCGATGTTCATCCGGCCGGAGATACCGGGCAGGCCGAGCAATTGCTTGATCTCGGAGCCGAAGGCGACGCCGCGTGGCGTCGCGGCGTAATACAGCGGCTTGATGCCGTAGCGGTCGCGAGCGGCGAAGAGCCTTTTGTCGCGATCGTCCCAGATCAGGAAGGCGAACATGCCGCGTAGCCGCGGCAGCGCCTCCTCGCCCCAGAGCATGTAGGCGCGCAGCAGCACCTCGGAATCGGATTCGCTGACGAAGACCTCGCCCTTCGCCCGCATCTCCTCGCGCAACTCGATGTAGTTGTAGATCTCGCCATTAAAGACGAGTTGGTAGCGGCCCGACGCATCCGCCATCGGCTGCAGGCCGGCATCGGACACGTCGATGATCGCCAGCCGACGATGGCCGAGCGCGATAGGACCGGCGGCACTCTGGAAGACTTGCCATCCGCTACCATCCGGCCCGCGATGCGCAACGATGTCGATGCGGGCACGCTCGGGCTCGAAACCGACAGAACCAAAAAGACCGCACATCGGCCGGGCAATCTCCGCCGCAAGGGAGCGCTTCTCTTATCCGACGGAACACCCCGGCAAAAGCCCGGCATGGATTGGCCGCCCTGCGGCGCGCGCAAACAGGCCGGTCAGAGTTCAGCGCTGAAGGCAATGTCGCTGAAATTGACATGGGCGCGGCCGGCGGCAGAGGCGCGAATCGAGGCCAAGGCACAAGCATTGGAGTTCGGCGTTATAACCCGCTCGCCGCCATAGATGTTGTTTTCCGTCGTCACTGAATAGCTCGCCGTCGGCGTAACCCGCATCGCCGTCGGGAACGGCAGCAATTGCTGCAGGTAACCCCCCGATGCGTGGTAGCAGTCAAGGAAAAGTGGCGAACCAGGTCGCCAGTAATAGCGCTCGCAGAGCTGGCGTTCCTGCGTCGCGCTCCGGGCGAGCCATGATGTGGCGGTGCTGCCGAATTCGAGCTTGATCCTGCGAAAGCTGACGCTTCCCGCGGACGGCGTCAGCCGAACGCTCAGATTACCGCTGTCGCTCACCGCCGGTGTCAGTGTCACCGAACGACGACCGGTCCCGGCTGTGATCGTGCCGGAGACGCTGCCGATCGTGACCGCCAGCGATCCACCGCTGAGAGCTTCGACCGACAGGCAGAGCGGCACCTGCGCAAACGAAGGCAGCCCCCACAGCTCCGGTTCGACGACCTGCACTATCGCCCCCGAAGTCAGTGTCAGATCGAAGTTGCTGCGGTTGAGATTCGCACCGCCACCATGCGCCTTCCAGCGGTCGAAGCAATAGGCTCCGGCGGCCAGCGCCCCACCGGCGAAAGCGCGTTGGTTGATCTGGAAGTCGCCGTTGATCAGCAGGTTCGGCTGCGGCGTCTCGCGAGCCCAGCTGCTCGCCGGCAAGGTGACGAATCCGTTCGTCCGGTCGACGACCAGTGCCTCGGTCCAGCTCGCGCCATCGGGGCTGACCTTGATCCGGAGCTGGTCGTCGCCGGCAAGCCCGATCTCGGCCCGGCCGGAGAAGCCGTCCTGAAGCAGGAGGCTTGCCGTGCCCGCAGCACTCGCCTTGTTCAGCTTGAGCCGATGGTCGGTGCCCGCATGGTTGAACAGGCTGGCGTCGGCGGAAACGGCGAGGCGGTTGGTCGTGTCGGCCGTCGTGTTCACGCCCCATAGTTCGGCGCCAAGGCTGCTTTCCGGCTGCGAACGGCGCCATTGCGTGCCGGTCCAGACATGCTGCTCTACCTCGTCCGTAACCCAGGCTTGCCAGCCGGCACGCGGCGGAAGGAAGCTCCAGGCGCCGTCCTCGAAAATCGCGAGATGGCCCGTGTGGCCGACGAAGACACCGGTGCCACCCGCCGGCACGATATAGGCCGCAGTCTCAGCCGGCGAAGCCGGCGGCACGGTCTGCGTCCGGCTGGCGACGACAAGATGCACCAGCATGTCGAGCCGCATCAGCGCATCGTTGTGGGTGACGTGTTTCTGCGCCTGCCCGGCGGCGAGCAGGGGCAGGCCAAGACGCGGCGTATCGCTCATGGGACCTCGCAGGATCGGAGCGGCGCGTAGGGCACGCGCCATGCCGGCCAATTATGCGGGTGCCGGAAGCAGCGGGGATCGATTCGGATTCTATCCCCGTCTGACCTCAGTCGAGCTCGAACGCATCCTTGTAGTTCAGCTTCAGGGCGGGGTCCTGCTCCTCCTTGCGCAGCAGGCAGTTGCCGACCACGAGCAATTCGATCTCCGAGCCCATGAAACAGCGGAAGGCGTCGCTGGCGGTGCAGACGATCGGCTCGCCACGGACGTTGAAGGAGGTGTTGACCACGACCGGGCAGCCGGTCAGCGCCTTGAAGCGCGAGATCAGCTGGTGATAACGCGGATTGGTCTCTTCGTGGACCGTCTGGATGCGGGCGGAATAGTCGACATGGGTGACCGCGGGGATGGTCGAGCGCGGCACGTTCAGCTTGTCGATGCCGAACAGCGCCTTCTCCTCCTGCGTCATCTCGCGCCGCAATTCCTCGCGGACATCGGCGACGAGCAGCATGTAAGGCGAGTCGCCGTCGAGTTCGAACCAGTCGGCGACATCCTCGCGCAGCACCGACGGCGCGAAGGGCCGGAAGCTCTCGCGGTACTTGACCTTGAGATTGAGCGTCTTCTGCATCGCTGGGGAGCGCGGATCGCCGAGGATCGAGCGGCCGCCAAGTGCGCGCGGGCCGAACTCCATCCGCCCCTGCATCCAGCCCACCGCCTTGCCGTCGGCGAGGCCCTGGGCCGTCATGTCGATCAGCGCGGCATCGTCCAGGACCTCGAACTTGGCGCCAGCAGCCGTCAGCTCGGCCTTGATCTCAGCCTGGCTGAACTCCGGACCGAGATAGCTGCCGCGCATCGCATCGCCCTTGGCGGGCACCTCGCGCGGCTTGCCGTGGAAGAGGTGGTAGCCGGCCAGCGCTGCCCCGAGTGCGCCGCCGGCATCGCCCGCCGCCGGCTGAATCCACAGACCGTCGAAAAGGCCTTCGCGCAGCAGCTTGCCGTTGGCGACGCAGTTGAGCGCGACGCCGCCGGCGAGGCAGAGATTCGTCATGCCGGTCTCGGCCCGGACCGAGCGGGCGAGACGCAGCACGATCTCCTCGGTCACCGCCTGCACCGAGGCCGCCATGTCCATGTGGAACTGGGTCAGCAACTGCTCGGGCTTGCGGACCGGCTCGCCGAACAGGGCGGCGAACTTGTCGTTGGTCATCGTCAGGCCGACGCCGTAGTTGAAATAGCTCTGGTCGAGCTGGAAGGAGCCGTCCTCCTTCAGGTCGATCAGCTTCTCCAGCATCAGCTTGGCGAAACGCGGCTCGCCATAGGGCGCAAGGCCCATCACCTTGTACTCGCCGGAATTGACCTTGAAGCCGATGTAATAGGTCACGGCCGAGTAGAGCAGTCCCAGTGAATGCGGGAAATGCAGCTCCTTGTGGACCTTGAGGTCGTTCCCCTTGCCGATGGCGAGCGTCATCGTCGCCCATTCGCCGACGCCGTCCATGGTCAGCACCGCCGCCTCCTCGAAGGGCGAGGGGTAGAAGGCGGAGGCCGCATGCGAGAGGTGATGCTCGGTGAAGAGCAGCTTCTCGATATCGAAGTTGGCTGAGAGCTTCTTCAGTTCCTTGGCAATGATCTGCTTCTGGAACAGCTTGTCGCGCAGCCAGAGCGGCATCGCCATCTTGAACGACTGGAAGCCGCGCGGCGCGAAGGAGAGATAGGTCTCGAGCAGGCGCTCGAACTTGATGAAGGGCTTGTCATAGAAGACGACCGCATCGAGCTGATCCAGCCCGCAGTCGGCGACCGACAGGCAATACTCGACCGCCCGCCTCGGAAAATCGGCGTCGTGTTTTTTGCGCGTGAAGCGCTCTTCCTGCGCTGCCGCCTCGATCCGCCCGTCGACGACCAGAGCGGCCGCGCTGTCATGATAGAGCCCCGATATCCCGAGAATGCGCATCGCGGCCGGGACGCTCAGAACAGCGTGTAGATGAAGGGCGCGATCGCGCTGCCCTTGGTCAGGAACAGCAGGCCGCCGAGCAGCACGCACATCAAGAGGATCGGCACCAGCCAGAACTTCTTTCGCACCGCCATGAAGCGGAAGAACTCGCGCAGGAACGACATCGCAGCAATCCCGTCAGAACTGGTCTTTCATCGAGACCGGCTCCGGCCCCGGCGGATCGCGGACGATCCAGTAGCTCTTCGCTTCCGGCTGCTTCTTCAGCCTGAGGAAGTCCTTGCCGACCAGCCGGGCGATGAAAGCCATCGGCGTGAAGACGAGGAAGAACAGGATGCCGAGCACGATCGGATTGATGATCGCCGCCAGCAGCAAGCCAAACTTCATCCAGAGCCGGTTCAGCGGCGCCAGCGCCGCCGGCCGGATCAGCGCGACCGCGAGGAAGCCGGCTGCGACCAGCGCAAGCCAGGGCCAGGCCCGGCCGTGATGCCAGGCATTGTAGAGACCGACCAGCGCGAAGAAGCCGGCGAAGACGAAGCCGAAGGAACGATCGCTCGATCCTTCATGCGCGTCATGGCCGGCCCCGGCCCCGAATTCGTGATGGACGCCCTTCGACAAGCCGCCGCTCCTGTTCAGGCGGCATCCTCTAGGCGATTAAAGGGGGAAGGTCGAGGGTGCGCAGGTCGCAGGCCCTCTGCCGTCATGGTCGGGCTTGTCCCGACCATCCACGTCTTGGCTTCAGCAATCGCGTGCGGCGTTCAAGACGTGGATGCTCGCCGCAAGGGTGAGCATGACGGGTTGCTCCCTCAGCTCAGCATCCGCGTATCGCCGCAGACCGAAATCTCCTGGCCGGAGATCGTCTTGGCGAAGGGCGAGGCCAGGAAGACGATCTGCTTGGCGATGTCATTGGGATCGACGAACTGCTTGATCGAGACGCCGGCGAAGAGCCGATGCGTCATCTCGTCGTGCGAGACGTTGAGCGAGCGCGCCTTGTTGGCGATGACGCTCTGGATGCGCGGCCCATCGACAAGGCCGGGGCAGATCGCGTTGGCGCGGATGCTGAACTCGCCGAGCTCAGCCGAGAGCGCCTTTGTGAAGCCGATCACGCCCCATTTCGCCGCGGCATAGGGCGAGCGCAGCGGGAAGCCATGCTTGCCGGCTTGGCTGGAGAGATTGACGATCGAAGCGTTCTTCGACTGCTTCAGGTGCTCGACAGCGAGCCGCGTGCAGTTGAACTGGCCGGTCAGGTCGATCGCCACGCAGCTGTCCCAGTCCTCCGGCGCGATCTCGTCGACGCGTCCGGTCGGCCCGGCGATGCCGGCATTGTTGACGAGGCAGTCGAGCCCGCCGAGCGCGGCAAGCGCCTCGGCGAACAGCCTTGCCACCGCCTTGCGATCGGAGACGTCGCAGACCGAGCGCGTAATCGCAGGATCACTCTCAGCCATCTCGGCGAGAGCCTTCTCGTCGACATCGCAAATATGGACCTTGGCGCCCTCGACCGCAAAAGCGCGCGCCGTCGCCCGGCCGATGCCATTGGCGCCCGCCGTCACCAGCACGCGCAAACCCTTGATCGTCAGATCCATCGTTTCCGTCCCTTTTCCTTCGTTTTCCGGCCGACCTGCTACTCCGCCAGCCGTGCTGTCCGTTCGATATGTTCAGCGGCGGCGCTGATGTCCTCGACCAGCGCCTGCCGCGCCGCAACCGGATCGCGCCTTCGCAAGGCATCGAGCAATTGCGCATGCGCGACGACGGCGCTGCCGCCATCGAGCCGCTTCGGCTCGTGCCGCATGTCGAGATTGAGGATCGGCCCGGCCTTGAGCCAGAGGCGAGAAATCATCTCGATCAGCGAGGGCATGCCGGCGGCTTCGTAGAGCGCGAAATGCAGGTCGCGATTGGCACCGACCGCAGCGGCAGGATCCGGTGGGTCCGCCCTGGCAGCAGCCAGGAATGCCGCCTCATGCTGGGCGACCATGGCGATCTGCGCGTCGGTGATTGCCTTCGTCGCCTCCTCGGCGGCAAAGCCTTCGACCACCAGCCTGATCCGGGTGAGTTCGCGGAACTGCGCCAATGTCAGCACCGGCACGCGCACCGCACGTCCCGGCAGGACTTCCAGCGCCTTGTCGGCAGCGAGCCGGCTCACCGCCTCGCGCACCGGCATCATCGAGACGCCGAGCGCTTCGGCGACACGGCGCAGCGACAGCTTCTCGCCCGGCGCCAGGCGCCCCGCGATCAGCAGCGCCCGGAGCTCGCCGGTGACCCGTTCGCCCAGCGTCTCATGCTGGAGCGAGCCGACCTCGTCGAGCGCCGACACCTCTCCCGGCTTCCCCGCTCCTGGGGAGGCAGGCCGCGATTGCGGCGCAACAGAGGGCTGGACTCGGGCAACCATGTCTGCCAACCTAACTGTGATCACAGATCACGACAAGCGGTCGAAGACCGTAGAGTGAAGAACGACGATCGACACAATCCGACGCCGAAGAGCGCGGTGCAGTTCTGGGAGGAACGGAATGTCAGAGCAGTCAAGGATCAAGGGTCTCTCGCGCCGTCAGACGCTCGTCGGGCTCGGTGGCGTGGCCACCGGCCTGATCGCCAGCCCGGCGGTCATTCTCGCGCAGACATCGGATGCGATCCGCTTCGGGCACCTGACGCCGCGCACTGGCTTCCTCGGCCCGCTCGGCGAATACGGCGTCATGGCTGCCGATCTCGCCGCCGAAGAGATCAACGCGGCCGGCGGCATCAACGGCCGCAAGCTCGAATTGCTCAAGGAGGATTCGGTCAACCCGCAGACCGCCTCGACCAAGGCCGAGCGCATGATCGAGCGCGACAAGGTCGCCTGTATCATCGGCGAGATCTCCTCGGCCTCCTGCCTGACGATCTCGCAGGTCGCCGCCCGCAACAAGACGCTCTTCCTCAACACCGGCGGCAATTCCGACGCGCTGCGCGGCGAGAGCTGCAACCGCTACATGTTCCATGTCGAGCATCAGAACTCGATGTATGTGAAGAGCGCCGGCCGCTCGCTGCTGGCCCAGGGGCTGGTCAAGGGCAAGAAATGGTTCTCGCTCACCGCCGACTACGCCTTCGGCCATGACCTCAGCAAGGTCGCCAAGCGCTTCATGGAAGCCAATGGCGGCCAGTTCGCCGCCGACAAGCTCGTGCCGACCGACGCGACCGACTTCTCGGCGCTGCTGCTGGAGATCCGCGCCGCCAAGCCGGACCTCGTCATCTCCAACCTCGCCGGCAACCAAATCACCAATTTCCTCAAGCAGTACTCCGAATTCGGCCTGACCTTCCCGGTCGCCGGCTTCGGCTTCGACACTGCCCTCGCCTGGGCCGCCGGCAAGGACAATTTCGGCGGCATCTGGCCCTGCGTCTGGCATCACCTGATCGACACGCCCTCGACCAAGGCCTTCGTCGCCGCCTTCACCAAGAAATACGGCAAGCCGCCGGAGAACCAGGCCTGGGGCGACTATGTCGGCGTCAAGGTCATGGCCCAGTCGATGAACGAGCTGAAGTCGACCGACACCGCCAAGATCCTCGAGCATCTCGAGAAGGGCGCGAAGTTCGACGTGATGAAGCCGCGCCAGGGCTATTTCCGCGCCTCCGACCATCAACTGATCAGCGAGATGTACACGATCACCGCCCTGCCGGCGGCGCAGGTCAAGAACCAGTGGGACCTCTTCACCTCCTCGCCGCCGGTCCCCGGCCCGAACGAGGACATGGAGGTGATCGCCACCCAGGGCGACGAAGCCGTCTGCAAGATGAGCTGAACGCTCAGCGTCATTCTCGGGCGAAGCGAAGCGCAGACCCGGGAATCTCACGATGGGAAGGCGCCGGCTGGCGCCTTCTTCTACCAGAGATGCTCGGGTCAAGCCCGAGCATAACGGCACAGCACGCCATCATCGCGCAATCCGCAAAGGCCATCCCTTGCTCACCCTCTTCATCCAGCAGGTGCTGAACGGGCTGCTCGACGGGGTCTATTACCTCCTGATCGCGCTCGGCCTGTCGCTGATCTTTTCGCTCGGCGGCATCGTCAACCTGGCGCATGGCGCCTTCTATGCGATCGGCGCCTATCTCACGATCGTGCTCGCGCCCCATATCGGCTTCGGCGGCGCCATCATCGCCTCGCCCGTGCTCGTCGCGCTGATCGGCATCGTCATCGAGCGCGGGCTCTTTCAGCGCTTCTACCGCTCCGATCCGATCCTCTCGCTGCTGCTGACCTTCGGCCTCGCCATGGTCGCCGAGCAGTCGTTGCGCATGATCTTCGGCGCGCCGCCGCTCTCCTTCTCGATCCCGCCGGCGCTGCGCGGCCAGCTTTTCATCGGCGACTTCATCTATTCGCGCTATCGTGCCTTGCTGATCCTGATCGCCGCCGCTTGCGTGCTCGGCCTCTGGTTCCTGCTGCAGCGCACCGCCTTTGGCCGCGTCGTGCGAGCCGGCGTGCAGAATCCCGACATGGTCGGCGCGCTCGGCATCTCCCTCCAGCCCTACATGATGACGGTCGCCGGCATCGGCATCGGCCTTGCCGGCCTCGCCGGCGTGCTGCTCGCACCGATCTACTCGATCCATCCGGCCATGGGCCAGGAGATCATCACCCCGGCCTTCGTCGTTGTCGTCATCGGTGGCCTCGGCTCGTTCTGGGGCGTCGTCGTCGCCGCGTTGATGGTCGGCCTGGTCAAGGGCATCACCATCGGCCTCGGCCTGACGCAATGGTCGACGGCGGTGATCTACCTGATGATGCTGCTCGTCCTGCTCTTCCGTCCGCGCGGCCTGTTCGGCGAGCGCATCCAGCGCTTCGAGTGAGGCCGACATGACCAGCTCCCAGCGCGACTATCTCCCGCTCGTCCTCGCCGCCATCGGCCTTAGCCTGCTGCCCTCGCTGATGCACGCGGTCGGGCTCGGCACCACCTCGGCCACCGAGGTCGTCGTCTTCGCCATCGCCTGCATGGCGCTCAACGTGCTGGTCGGCACGACGGGCCTCGTCTCCTTCGGCCATGGCGCCTGGTTCGGCATCGCCGCCTATGCCGCCGGCCTGATCCAGCGCAACTGGCTGCCCGGCCAGTTCGCCTTGCCGATCCTGCTCGCGGTCGCGCTCGTCGTTGTCATCGCGTTTGCCTTCGGCGCCCTGATCCTGCGCCGCCGCGGCGTCTATTTCTCGCTGCTGACGCTGGCGCTCGCCGCCATGATCTATTCGGTCGCCTTCCGCTGGACCTCGGTCACCGGCGGCGAGGATGGCCTGGGCGGCATCAAGCGCCCGCTCTTCGCCGGCATCGATTTCGAGACCGCCCTGCCCTTCTACATGCTGGTGGCGACCATCGGCTTCGCCGTGGTCTACGGCCTCTGGCGCTTCCATCGCTCGCCGGTCGGCACCGTCCTCGTCGCCATCCGCGAGAACGAGCAGCGCGCCCGCTTCCTCGGCTATGCCACCACACGCTACAAGCTCGTCGCCTTCACCGTTTCGGCGGCGCTGACCGGCCTTGCCGGCACGCTCCTGCTCTTCAACAACCGCATGACCTCGGCCGAGCCGATCTCGGTCGCCTTCTCCGGCGAGTTGCTGGCGATGGTCGTGATCGGCGGCATGCGCTCCTTCCTCGGACCGGCGCTGGGCGCGCTCTTCTTCGTCGTCTTCCGTGACTATCTCTCCAGCGTCACCGAGAACTGGCTGTTCTGGTTCGGTCTGCTCTTCGTCGCCTTCATCGTCTTCTCGCCGGACGGGCTCGTCGGCGTCGGTCAGCGCCTGCTCAAGCCCTTCCGCAAGCGGGCCGCGGAGGATGCGGCGATGTCGGCCCGCAAGGCCGGCGCGGTCGAACTCCCCGCCTTCATGAAGCCGAAGGACGCCGGCGACGGCACGATCCTGACCGCGACCGGCCTCGCCAAGAGCTTCGGCGGCATCAAGGCGGTCGAGAACGTCGATATCGCCATGCGCGACCGCAAGCTGCATGCGCTGATCGGCCCGAACGGCGCCGGCAAGACCACCGCCTTCAACCTGATCTCCGGCATGTTCTCACCCGACCGCGGCGAAGTTCGCCTGCGCGAGCGCGACATCGCCGGCCTCTCGCCCGAGGCGATCACGAGGGCCGGCATCGGCCGCGCCTTCCAGATCACCAACCTCTTCCCGGCGCTTTCCGTCGCCGAGAATGTCCGTCTCGCCGTGCAGGCGCGGGCGCCTGAGCGCTTCGGCCTCTGGCAGGCGGCGGGCGGCCTCGATCAGGTCAATGACGAGACCCGCCAGGTCATCTCGACCATGGGTCTCTCCGGCATCGAGCAAGCCGAGGCCGGCTCGCTCAGCTATGGCGGCCAGCGCCTGCTCGACATGAGCCTCGCCCTCGCCACCAGCCCGCGCGTGCTCCTGCTCGACGAGCCGCTCGCCGGCCTCGCCGCGGCCGAGCGTGAGCGCGTCGGCAACCTGATCAAGTCGATCTCGACTGACCTGCCGGTGCTGCTGGTCGAGCACGACATCGACCGCGTCTTCGCCATCGCCGACCATGTCACGGTGATGAACGAGGGCTCGGTGCTGGTCGACGGCACGGTCGAGGACGCCCGATCCTCGCCCAAGGTCCAGGAGGTCTATATCGGCTCCGGCGCCCATGCGCTGGCCGAGAAGCCGCGTGAGAGCGCCGCCGGCGACAAGGTGCTGCTCGGTCTCGACAACGTCGACACCTTCTACGGCAAGAGCCACATCCTGCGGCAGGTCAGCTTCGGCGTGCACGAGAACGAGATCGTCGCCCTGCTCGGCCGCAACGGTGCCGGCAAGTCGACCCTGCTCAAGACCATCACCGGCATCGCCCCACCCGCCTCAGGCGCGATCAGCCTCGCCGGCAGCGACATCGCCCGCCTGCCCCCGGCCCAGATCGCCCGCGCCGGCATCGCCTATGTCCCGCAGGGGCGCGGCCTCTTCGCCGGCATGAGCGTCAAGGACAATATGGAGCTCGGCCGCCTGCGCCGCCGCACCGGCAACGGCACCCATTGGGAAGACGAGAAGATCTTCGCCTTCTTCCCGCGCATTCGGGAGCGCTGGCAGTCGCCGGCCGACTATCTCTCCGGCGGCGAGCAGCAGATGGTCGCGGTCGCGCGCGCCCTCTCCGGCGACACCAAAGTGCTGCTGCTCGACGAGCCGTTCGAGGGCCTGGCGCCGGCCGTGGTCGAGGAATTGTTCGAAGCCTTCGACAAGCTGCGCAAGGAGATCGCCATCGTCATCGTCGACCACCATCTCGACCTGGCGCTGGCCCTCTCCGACCGCACCGTGGTGCTCGAGCGTGGCCAGGTCACTTATATCGGCCCCTCGCGGGCGCTGAGCCAGGACCTTGCGCTGCGGCGGCAGGTGCTGTGGCTGTGATGGGCAATACGCGAGACAATAGAAGCACGGGGAACCCTCTCCTGGAAGGAGAGGGCAGGGTGAGGTGTTGGCGGCTCAACCAGTTCCGCGAGCGCTCACCGCGCGGCCGCGTTCAAGCTAGAGATCACTCTCCCGAACACCTCACCCCTGCCCCTCTCCTTCCAGGAGAGGGGTTCCCCGCGCCCTACCACACCAGCCGAGACCTTCCCTGATGACCAAGATCGCCATCGTCGGCTCGGGCCTGATCGGCCGCGCCTGGGCCACCGTCTTCGCCAGCCATGGCTTCGAGGTCGCGCTGCACGATGTGAAGCCGGAGGCCGCCAAGGCCGCCCGCACCCATATCGGCAAGAACCTCAAGGAACTCGCTGGCCACGGTCTCGTCGATGATCCCCAGGGCTCGCTCGCCCGCATCCGCGTCGCAAAAGACCTTGCCGACGCGCTGAAGGGCGTCGCGCTGGTACAGGAGAACGGGCCGGAGACGGTCGAGGCCAAGCGCGAACTCTTCGCGCAGATGGATGCGCTCGCGCCGGCCTCCACGATCCTGGCCTCCTCGACCTCCTTCATCATGGCCTCGACCTTCTCGGAGACCCTGAAGGGCCGGGCCCGCTGCCTCGTCGCCCACCCGGTCAACCCGCCGCATCTGGTGCCGATCGTCGAGCTCGCGCCGGCGCCCTGGACCGATCCCAAGGTCGTCGCCAAGGCCAAGCGCATCTATGAGCAGGCCGGCCAGGTCGCCATCACCTTGCGCAAGGAAAAGCCCGGCTTCGTGCTCAACCGCCTGCAGGCGGTGCTGCTGGCCGAGGCCTTCCGCCTCGTCGGCGAGGGCGTCGCCAGCGCCGAGGATGTCGACAAGACCATCCGCGACGGGCTCGGCCTGCGCTGGTCGTTCATGGGCCCGTTCGAGACGATCGAGCTCAATGCGCCCGGCGGGATCCCGGATTACTGCGCACGCTATTCGGAATCGCTCGACCGCATGGTCAAATCCTCCGAGGGGCTCGGCAATCCGTTCAAGCCCGAGACGGTCGCCGAGGTCATGCGCGAATGGCGCGGCGCGCAGGACGCCAGCCGCATCAAGCGCCTGAGCGACTGGCGCGACAGCCGCCTCGCCGCTTTGCAGGCGCATAAGCGCGCCGCGAAGCGCAAGCCGGCGTGAGTTTCGAAGATTAGGGATCAGCGAAGGACTATCGCATGGCCAAGAACCGCAAAGTCATCATCACCTGCGCCGTCACTGGGGCGATCCACACCCCCTCGATGTCGCCCTATCTGCCGGTGACGCCCGACGAGATCATCGACGCCGCCGTCGGCGCAGCCGAGGCCGGCGCGGCGCTGGTCCATGTCCATGCCCGCAACCCCAAGACCGGCCAGCCCGACCAGTCGCCGGAGGCGTTCGAGCCCTTCCTCAAGGTGATCAAGCAGCGCTCGAACTGTGTCATCAACATCACCACCGGCGGCGCCCCGACCATGCTGGTCGAGGAGCGCCTCAAGCCCTGCGCCCATTTCAAGCCCGAGGTCGCCTCGCTCAACATGGGCTCGATGAATTTCGGGCTCTACCCGATGCTGAACCGCTTCAAGGAGTTCAAGCACGACTGGGAGCGGCCCTATCTCGAAGGGTCCAACGACCGTGTCTTCAAGAACACCTTCAAGGACATCGAGAACATCCTGACGACCTGCGCCGAAAACGGCACGCGCTTCGAGATCGAGTGCTACGACATCGGCCATCTCTACACGCTGGCGCATTTCGTCGATCGCGGGCTGGTGAAGCCGCCCTTCTTCGTCCAGTCGGTCTTCGGCCTGCTCGGCGGCATTGGCCCGCATCCCGAGGACGTCGCCCATATGAAGCGGACCGCCGACCGGCTCTTTGGCGACGATTATCACTGGTCGGTGCTCGGCGCCGGCCGCCACCAGTTGCCGATCGCAGCCATGGCGGTGGCGATGGGCGGCAACCTGCGCGTCGGCCTCGAGGATTCGCTCTGGCTCGGCCCCGGCCAGCTCGCCAAGTCGAACGCCGATCAGGTCAAGGCCGCCCGCAAGATCATCGAGGGCCTCGGCCTGGAGATCGCAACGCCGGACGACGCCCGCGAGCAGCTCCAGCTCAAGGGCGCCGACAAGGTCGCGTTCTAAAATTGCTTGCACCGGCCTCCGGTGAGCTTGGCTCACCGGAGGCCGGACGATAAACCTCGCGGCCGATCCCAGAGCGAACCGGGCCGGCCGCGCAGTCCATGCAGACTTTCACCTTCATCCTGATCCTGGTCATGGCCGTGGTGGCCTCGCAGCCGCTGACCCGGCTGTTCAGGATCGTCCCGCTTCCCGTCGTCCAGATCGCGCTCGGCGCGGCGCTCGCCTGGCCGACCGCCGGCTTCCATCCCAGGATCGAGCCAGAGCTCATCCTCCTGCTCTTCATCGCCCCGCTGCTCTTCGCCGATGCCTGGGAAGCGCCGAAGCGCGAATACCGCAAGCTGCTGCGGCCGATCCTGTCGCTGGCCTTTGGCCTGGTCTTCTTCACCACTCTCTTCTGCGGGCTCGCTCTGCACTGGCTGGTGCCTTCGCTGCCTCTGCCGGTCGCCTTCGCGCTCGCCGCCGTGCTCTCGCCGACCGATGCGGTTGCCGTCTCATCCATCGTCGACAAGGAGAGCGTGCCGAAGAATCTGATGCACATCCTCGAAGGCGAGTCGCTGCTCAACGACGCCTCCGGTCTGGTGATCTTCCGCTTCGCCACCGCAGCAGCCCTGACCGGCAGCTTCTCGTTCTGGCAGGCCTCGCTTGCCTTCCTCTTCGCCGTCGCCGGCGGCATCGCTGCTGGCCTGCTCGCGGTCATGGTGGTCTCCTGGGCGCTGAAGCTGCTGGCGAAGTTCGACCGGATCGCGCCGGAGGCGCAGGTTCTGGTCGTGATGTTCCTGCCCTTCGCCGCCTTCCTGGCCGCAGAGGCCGTACACGCCTCCGGCGTGCTCGCTGCCGTCGTCGCCGGCCTCACTGTGGGGCGCACGCGAACCGCGAACCAGCTCGGCGTTTCCGCCTACATGCTCGCCCATTCGTTCTGGACGATGCTCGCCTTCCTCCTCAACGGCGCGATCTTCCTGATGCTCGGCCTGCAATTGCCCGCGATCATCCGCACCGTTCCACCCGCCCTCATCGACACGCATTGGCTCTGGCAGCCACTCGGCATCATCATCGCGCTGACGCTCTGCCTGATCGTGCTGCGCTTTGTCTGGATCACGGTGGCCATCGCACTCAGCCGCGTCGTCAGCCGCCGCCTTCGCCTGGAGCAGTTCCACACCACGCTACGGACGAGGCTGGCCGGCTCGATCGCCGGCGTGCGCGGCGCGGTCACGCTCGCCGGCGTGCTGTCATTCCCGGTGCTGGCGCTCGACGGCTCGCCCTTTCCCGGCCGCGACGTCGCGATCTTCCTGGCCGCAGGCGTGATCCTGTGCTGGCTCGCCATCGCCAGCTTCGGCCTGCCCCCGATCGTGCGCGGCCTGGCCGCCGGCCATGGCGCCGCTCATGCCACCGAGATGCGGCGCGCGCGGATTGCCGCGACCGAAGCGGCGATCGCGCGATTGGAAGGTGTCGCTCATCGCGGCGGGACCGACGGCGCCGCGACCGTCGACCAGGCGGTGGCGGAAGGCCTGATCGCAACCTATCGGCGGCGCCTCGCTCTGCTCGACGACGGCCAGACACCGCGCGAGGAGGCCGTGGCGTTGCAACGGGCCGAGAGCACCTTGCGCCATACCGCGCTGGCAGCGGAACGCGAGGCTTTGCGCGGGCTGTTGAAGAGCGGCGAAATCGACGATGTCACCTTCAATGCGCTGGCACATGAGCTCGTCCTGCACGACGTGCTCGCCGAGTCGAAGGCCGGATCGCACTGACCGCCGGCGCTATGCCCGGGTCGCGAGGATGAACAGGCGCGGGAAGCGCAGCAGCACCTTGCCGTCCGGCTCGATCGGATAAGCCTTGGCGATCTTCTCGCGATAGCTGGCGAGGAAAGCCTCGCGCTCATCGGCCGGCAGCGGGTCGATATAGGGCTTCAGACCCGTGCTCTTGAACCACTCGACGATCGCGTCATGCCCGGCGAGCGCATGGACATAGGTCGTCTGCCAGATGTCGACCTCGCAGCCAGCCTCCATCAGCCAGCGCCGGTAATCCGAGAACGAGCCGATCACCGCCTTCGACGCCCGCGCATTGGCGAGACGGGCCGCCCACGGCCCTTCGGCCGCGGCCTCGTCCATCGAGACATGCGAGGGCTCGCTGAGGTTGTTCGGCATCTGCACAGCGAGCACGCCGCCCGGCGCCAGCGATCGCGCCAGCCGCGCGAACAGAGCCGGATGATCGGGAATCCATTGCAGCGCCGCATTGGCGAAAATCAGGTCGTAGCGGCCATCCGCCGACCAGCTCTCCAGATCGGCCAAGGTGAAGGAGAGCTGCGGCAGGCGCTTGCGCGCCTTCTCCAGCATGTCCGGCGAGGAATCGAGGCCCTCCACCGCCGCCCCCGGGAAGCGGGCCGCGACCAGCTCGGTGCTGTTGCCCGGCCCACAGCCGAGATCGATGCAGCGCTGCGGATCCGCAAGGCGAACGCGCTGGATCAGGTCGAGCGGCGGGCGCGTCCGCTCGTCCTCGAAGCGCAGATACTGGTTCGCATCCCAGTCGACCTTGCCCGCCATCGCGCCTGCTCCGTTCGTCAAACCGTACGGCGCGATGGCTACGCCTCTAGAGCGAGCGCATCAAGCCGCCGTCGACGCGCACGTTCTGGCCGGTGATGTAGCCGGCGCCATCCGAGGCGAGGAAGGCGATCGTCGCGGCGATCTCCTCGCTGGTGCCGTAGCGCTGCATCGGCACGCCGGCGCGGCGCTCCTCGGTCGCCGGCAGCGAGTCGATCCAGCCGGGCAGGACATTGTTCATGCGCACGTTCTGCGCCGCGTACTGGTCGGCGAAGAGCTTGGTATAGGCGGCGAGCCCGGCGCGGAACACGGCCGAGGTCGGGAAGTTGGCGGCAGGCTCGAAGGCCCAGGCGGTCGAGATGTTGATGATCGCGCCCGACTTCTGCGCCGCCATCACCGGCGCGACCAGCCGGGTCGGCCGGATCACGTTCATCAGGTAGACGTCGAGCCCGGTATGCCATTGCTCGTCGGTGATCTCGGTGATCGGCGCGCGCGGACCGTGGCCGGCGCTGTTGACCAGCACGTCGATGCGGCCGAAGCGCGCCATCGTCTCATCGACCAGGCGCTTCAGATCATCGTTCGACTGGTTCGAACCGGTGACGCCGAAGCCGCCGAGCTCCTTGGCCAGGGCTTCGCCCTTGCCGGAAGAGGACAGGATCGCGAGCTTGAACCCATCCTGCGCCAGCCGCTTCGCCGCAGCGGCGCCCATGCCGCTGCCACCGGCAGTGACAATAGCGATTTTTTCTCCTGCCATGGGACGCTCCATCTTTTTTGCCAAGGGCGTGCAGGTGCTACGAGTAGCACCGCTCATTCTCGCCTTTCTCGCACTCCCCGCATAAACTCGCCAGCGAGTTGGCCGACGTCATATCGATAGAAAAACTACTGCATGACCGAACCGCAGCAGCGCCTGCCCTCGCTCAATGCGCTGCGCGCCTTCGAGGCGGCGGCGCGGCATCTCAATTTCCGCGCCGCGGCCGATGAGCTCGGCGTCACCCAAGGCGCTGTCGCGCAGCATGTCCGCGGGCTGGAGAGCGAGCTCGGCCTGAAACTGTTCGAGCGCCAGCCGCGCCTGCTCGCCTTGACCGGCGCTGGGCGCAGCTATGCGACCCATGTCGCCCGCGCCTTCGCTTTGCTGGCCGAGGCGACCGATAATCTGCGCCCGCAGCCCCTGCGGCTGACGATCAGCGCGACGCCCAGCATCGCAGCGAAATGGCTGGTGCCGCGCCTGCCCGAGTTCACCGCCGTCCATCCGCAGCTCGAGCTCAACATCCTCGCCAGCGACGCGCTGGCGAACTTCCAATCCGATGGCGTCGATATCGCCATCCGCCAGGGCCGCCCCCCTTTCGGCCCCGGCCTGACCGCCGACCTGCTGTTCGAGCATGAGATCGTCGCGGTCTGCCGGCCCGGCACGAGCCCCTCCGAGGAGGAACTGGCGCGTTTGCCCTTGCTGCGCGACGGGCACGATCTCTGGCCGGAGTTCTTCGAGCGTGCGCTCGGCCGGTCTATGCCGCTGGCAATCAGGAGCACGCGCTTCAACCAGACGGCGCTCGCAATCGACGCCGCGATCGCCGGCCAGGGGGTGGCGCTTGCCAGCCGCTTCCTGGTCGAGCCAGACCTCGCCGCCGGGCGCCTTGCCCTGGCGACAATGGCGAGCATGCGCGGCGGCCTCGATTTCTACGTCGTCAGTGCCCGCAAGCCACGGCACGCCGAACAGACGGCGCTGGTTCGGGCGTGGCTGCTAAGCCAGCGGGGCTGAGGCGAACGTTCAGCCGGCCGCAAAAGTTTCCTTGAGCCAACCCTGCCATTTCGGCTCGCTCTCGGCGGCACGCCTGTCGGCATCGTCGCCATAGAAGAACAAGCAGGCGCTGACATTGACCTTGCCGCCCATCCCATAGCTGCCGATCAGCGCGACGCCGTCATCGGAGCGCAGCAGCACATGCCGCTGCTTCCGGTTCTGCTCGGTCTGCTCGACCGTGCCGGCGAAGGCCTGCGCTGCTTTCAGCTCGCGCGGCTCGCCGACATTGGCGCCAGCAAGGCCGAGCGTCTCGGTCAATCGCTTCCAGACGGAAAGATGCTCGCCCTCGGTCGCCTGCATCGCCTGGAAGGATGCGCCCTGCTTCCCGGCAAAATGCGTGAGATAGAGCCGCAGCACCGCGAAGAAGCCTGGCCAGCCGCCCTCGAAGCCTTCCATCTGGTCGTCCCAGTCGTCGCTGGAGGCGAAGAGCGAGTGCACCATCCTGACCAGGCATTGGTCGCCGGAGCGGCTGGTGATGGTGATCTCGGTCGCGACCGGCGGAGCCTTCTCGCCCCATTCATATTCGGTGTAGCCGAAGCGATGCGGCGGTTCCCAGAGATTGATCTCGCCGGCCGAGTTCATCTCCGGCCCGAAATTGAAGCTGAGCTTGCCGCCGACCCGCTCCTCGATCGTGGTGCGGGTGAACCAGGCGGTGTTGCCCGGCCCGGTCGCCAGCGCCTGCCAGACCTGCTCTGGCGTGCCGGGAACGAGAACCTCCATCTCGACCCAGCGCTTGCCGGTTCCGTCCTTCTTGATCGGCATAACTCTGATCCTTTCAGGAATGGGTCGCCTCGGGCGCCGGATAGGCGCAGACCACGAGACGATGCGAGCGCCCGCCGGGAGCGCTCTCGTCGTGATAGCGGGCAGCGAGGCCGGCTACGGCCTCGCTCAGCTCGCGGGTGAAAGCAGCGCGCTCGGCCGCTGAGCGGAAGCGGATGACGCTGTCGAGCGAGAGCGTCGCCAGCCGCTTGTCCTGCCGGCGGGCCTCGCGCCAGAGCACCCCGACCTCGCGCACGATCCTGGCCGCCAGCGCGATCAGGTAGCTCGCCGAGAGCCGGTCGCGATTGCGCTCCGGATCGGCCCCGATCGAACCCAGCGCCGCCGGTGAGACGACGAAGGAGGCAGCGCTCGCCACCAGCAATCGCTCGGTCAGCCCGCCCCAGTGCCGCTCGCCCGCCGGCGCGACCAGCTGGTGCTCTTCGAGCGCGCGCAGGTGGTAGTTGATCTTCTGCCGGGTGAGCCCGACGCGGCCCGCGAGCGAAGCCGCCGAAGCCGGCTCGGAGAGTTCGGCCAGGATCCGCCGCTTCACCGGGTCGAGCGCCACGGCGGCGCGGGCGGGATCGTCGATGACGTCAAGGTCGAGCATCCCCGGAGGCTCGCATTGACAAAAAAATTTGTCAATGCGTCGAGGCTACCGCTTGGCAATCGGCGAGAAATCAGTTGCAACATACCAACTGAATGGTATGTATAACCCATGCCACGACCGACCAAACAGTCACCCGAACGCGGCAATGCCCGCACCCGCCTGCTCGAAGGGGCGCGGGACGTCATCCGCGCCAAGGGCTTCGCCGCCACCAGCGTCGACGATCTCTGCCGCGCCGCGGATGTCACCAAGGGCGCCTTCTTCCATCATTTCGAGAGCAAGGAGGCGCTCGGCGTCGCCGCGGCCGAGTTCTGGACGCAGGAAGTCACGCCGTTCTTCGCCGCGGCGCCCTATCACCAGCCGGCGGACGCCCTCGACCGCGTCCTCGCCTACGTCGCCTTCCGCAAGGCGATCATCGCTGGCGACCTCTACGAGTTCACCTGCCTGGTCGGGACGCTGGCGCAGGAGGTCCATGCCAGCGCGCCGGAGATCCGCGACGCCTGCGGCCGCAGCATCTTCGGCCATGCCGCGACACTGGAAGCCGATATCGAGCAGGCCCGCCGCGATCACCGCATCACCACGGCCGGCTGGAGCGCCGAAAGCCTGGCCCGGCACACCCAGGCCGTGCTGCAGGGCGGTTTTGTCCTCGCCAAGGCCGGCAACGATCCGGATCTCGCACGCGAAAGCCTCGACCATCTCGACCGCTACATCCGCCATCTCTTCCACATCGCCGAGGAGCGCGCCGCATGAGCCAGTCCATGACGATAGGCTGCGCCTGCGGCCATACGCGGCTGAAGGTTCGGGGAGCGCCGATCCTCGTCTCGGAATGCCTGTGCGACAGTTGCCGGGCCGCCGCCGCTCGGCTCGCCAAGCTGCCTGGTGGCAGCGACATCCTCACGGCCTATGGCGCGACGCCATCAGCCGAGTACCGCAAGGACCGGGTCGAGATCGTCGCGGGCTCAGAGACCCTGCGCGAGTTCCGGCTGAAGTCCGATGCCGGCTCGCGCCGCATCGTCGCGAGCTGCTGTAACACGCCGGTCTTCCTGGAGATGAAGGGCGCGCACTGGCTCAGCCTCTACACGCATCTCTGGCCCGAAGACGCGCGGCCGAAGCCGGAGCTGCGGACCATGACCGGCGACCTGCCCGACGCCTCCGCTTTGCCGGCCGACATCCCGAATCTCAGGACCCACACGGTCTCCTTCTACGCCAAGCTGCTCGGCGCCTGGATCGCCATGGGCTTCCGCAACCCGAAGATCACCACAGCGGGGACGATCGATGCCTGAGGACAAGATCGAGATCGAGAACATCAACAAGCCCGGCAAGTCCGAGCGGGTCGACCGCGCCAAGTACCTCGCGATGCGCAAGGCATTGCTCGCCGCGCTGCCGGACGAGGCGCCAGGGCTGACCGTGCCCGATGCGAAGGAGGCGCTGTTGCCGCTCCTGCCGGATGACCTCTTCCCGCAGGGCGCCACGGCCGGCTGGTGGCTGAAGGCCGTCCAGCTCGACCTCGAGGCCAAGGGCGTGATCAAGCGCGCCCCGCGCAAGCCGGTGCATCTCTACCGGCTCGCTGCAAGCTGAGCTCAACCCGTCTCGGCGAAGGCCGTCGCCAGAGCCGCCGCCGCCTCGTCGAGTTCGGCCGTCCCATGCGCAGCGCTGACCTGCAGACGCAGCCGCGCCTCGCCCTGCGCCACGATCGGGAAGGACACGGCCGGGGCGAAGACCCCCGCTCGGGTCAGGCGCATGGTCATCGCCCGCGCCCGTCCCTCGCTACCGACCTTCACGGCGGTGATGGCGCTGTCGCTGTCATGGCAGGCGAGCGCATAGAAGCGCAGCGCCTCGCGCAAATGCGCGACATTGCGCCAGAGCCGCTCGCGCGGACCGGGATCGTCGCGGCAGATCTTCAGCGCCGTCAGCGCCGTCGCTGCATTCGCCGTCGTCATCCCCATGGTGAAGATCCAACTGCGCGACTTTCCCTTCAGCGTCTCGATCAGCGCGCGCGGCCCGGCGACGAAGCCGCCGCTGGCGCCGCCCAGCGCCTTCGACAATGAACCGGTCAGCAGCAGGTCGGGCGCGCCATTGGCGAGCCCGCACAGCGGCGCGGTGCCGGTACCGCCAGGCCCGACCACACCGGTCGCATGCGCCTCGTCGATCATCAGCAGCGCATCGAACTCACGCGCCAGCGCCTGGATTTCCGGCAATGGCGCCGCCCCGCCTTCCATACTGAAGATGCCGTCGGTGACGATCAGCCGGCGCTTCGCCCGCCTCGTCCCCTCCAGCGCCCGGCGCAGGCCGGCGATGTTGCGGTTCTCATAGGTCTCGATGTCAGCGCGGCTGAGCCGGCAGCCATCGATGATGCTGGCATGGTTCAGCCGGTCGGAGATGATGACGTCGCCGGCGCCGACCAATGTCGTCAGCACCCCGCCATTGGCGCTGCCGCCGGAGGAGAACAACGCCACCGCCTCGACACCAAGGAAAGAGGCGAGGTTCTCCGCCAGCGCCTCGTGCAATGGCGTCGTCGCAAAGACCGGGTAGATCCCGGTCCCGCTGCCATAGAGCCGCAGCGCCTCATTGGTCGCCGCCAGTACGCGCTCATCGGTCGAGAGGCCGAGATAGTCGTTGGCGCCGAGCATGATCGTATCGACGCCGTCGAGCAGGATGCGCCCGCCACAGCGGCGTTCGATCATCCGGCGAGCGGGGACATGCGCGTTCATGGCGCGGCCTTCGGCAAGGCGCTGGCAACGAGGTTCTGCCAGTAGCGCAGGACATGCGGGACGATTGCATCGTTGAAAACGTAGCGGTCGCCATGCAGGCCTTCGCCGGGGCCGACCTCGCCGGCGCCGACCCAGGCATAGCAGCCGCTCGCGGCGCGGATCATGAAGGCGAAATCCTCGCAGCCCAGGCTCGGCTTGAACTCGGTCGAAACATTCTGCAACCCGACCGCCGCGGCGGCGGCCCGCGCCGCCAGCGCGGCCGCCTCGGTACTGTTGATCACCGGCGGATAGCCCCGCTTGTAGTCGAGTGTCGCGGTGACGCCATGCGAGGCGGCAACGCCCTGCGCGATCTCGCCGAGCAGCCGCTCGCAGAGATCCGACAATGCCGGATCGAAGAAGCGGCAGGTGCCTTGAAGCCAGACCTCCTTGGGCACGATGTTGCCGACATTGCCGCCATGGACCTGCGTCAGGCTGACGACGATCGGCGTCTGCGGGTCGACGGCGCGCGAGACGATACGCTGCACGCTCTGGATGAAGGCCCCGGCGGCGAGGATCGGATCGTCGCCGAGATGCGGCATGGCGACATGGGCGCCGAGGCCGGAGAAGCGCAACTCGAAATTGTCGACCGCCGCCATCTGTGCCCCGGTGCGGGCCGCGATCGTGCCGAAGGGCACGCCCGGCCAATTGTGCACGGCATAGACGGCCTCGACCGGGAAGCGCTCGAACAGCCCGGCCTCGATCATCTTCATGCTGCCGCCCTCGTTCTCCTCGGCTGGCTGGAAGATGAAATGGACGGTGCCGTCGAAATCCGGGGTCTCGCTCAGGAGCTTGGCCGCCCCGAGCAGCATGGCGCTATGGCCGTCATGGCCGCAGGCATGCATCACGCCCTCCGTCTTCGAGGCGTAGGGCAGTCCCGTGCGCTCGATCACCGGCAGCGCGTCGAGCTCGGCGCGCAGGCCGATGGCGCGCTTGCCGGAGCCCGAACGCAGCGTCCCGACGACGCCGGTTCCGCCGATGCCCTCCTGCACCTCGAGGCCGAAGGAGCGCAGCTTCTCGGCGACGAAGCGCGCGGTTTCGACCTCCTGGAAACCGAGCTCGGGATTGGCGTGGATGTGATGGCGCCAGGAGACGACCTCTGGCGTCAGCTTGGCGATCGGGTCATTGTGCAGCATGGTTCTCTCCTGTCCGTGCCCCAGGATTAGGAGAGCGGGCCGGGCAGCGTCTTGAACCAGATTGACCCGATTGGATCGATGAGCGAGCCGCGACAGGAGAGTCAGGCGTTCTGGCGCCACGCCGCCTTCCGGGAGCTCGGCCTGCTCGCGGCGCGCTTTCGCGAGCACCGCTATGACCGCCACACCCATGAAGGCTATGTCATCGCGCTGATCACCGAGGGCTGCGAGCGCGTCCGCGTCGGCAAAGAAGAGGTGCTGGCCCCGGCCGGCTCGGTGCTCGTCGTCAATCCCGAGGAATGGCACGATGGCGAGGCCGGCGCCGAGCAGGGCTGGGCCTACCGCACCTTCTACCCCTCTGTGGCGCTGCTTTCGGAGGTCGCGAACGAGCTCGGGCAGCCTAACGTGCCGCTCTTTCCACGAGCCCTGCTAGACGATCCCGAACTGTCCCGGCTGCTCGCAGCGGCCCATGCGGAATCGACCTCATCGGACGCGACCCGCGCCGAAGCCTCCCTGCTGACGGCGCTACGCCGATTGATCCTGCAGCATGGCGACAGCGACCGACCGACCGAGCCGCTTGATCGCTCAGGTTCGCAACGCCGCTTCGCCCGCTATGAGGAGGTAATCGAGACAGGGCTCGCCGACGAACTCGACCTGCAGGCCCTCGCCACGGCTGCCGGCGTCACCCGCTTCCAGGTCATCCGTGACTTCAAGAAGCTGACCGGCTCGACACCTGCCATTTTCATCCGTGACCGCCGCCTGCGCCGCGCCAATCGCTTGATCCAGGAGGGCGCCAGCCTGGCGGACGCCGCTTTCGCCGCCGGCTTTTCCGACCAGAGCCATCTCTCGCGCAGCTTCCGCGCCGTGCATGGCATCACGCCCGGCATGTTCCGCAAGGCGGGCTGAAGCGCAGGGTCTCTCAGAACTTGTAGGCGAGGCTGGCGCGCACCGCGTGCGCCGACGGCTCGTGCTCGACGGTCCGGCCGAGATAGGCGCCCATCCCGACATGATCGAAGCGGCCATAGTCGGTGTAGCGATAGTCGAGGCCGAGGATCAGATTGTCGGTCAGTGCGTAGTCGACACCGCCGCCGACCGTCCAGCCGGTCCTGGAGGAATTGATCGTATCGGTCAGGCCCGCGAGCGGGCTGACATAGGCGTATTCGAGCTTGGTGAAGGCCACGCCACCGGTGGCGTAGACCAGGATGCGGTCGAGGCTGTAGCCGAGGCGGGCGCGCACCGAACCCTGCCAGTCCTGCCGCACGCGGGTAACGCCGCCGAGATCGCCCTGGCCGGCATGGGCGCTCATGCCTTCGATATCGCCCTCGACCCCGACCACGATCGCACCGAGCTGATAGTTGAAACCGAGGCGGGCGCCGCCGATGAAGGAGGACGGGCTGTAGTCGAAAGAGCGGCCGAGCGACACGCGGCCGGCCGTCGCGAATTCGCTGGCCCGATCCGAGCCCCAGGAATAGCCGACCTGACCGCCGAGATAGATGCCGCTCCAGTTGTAGAAGGTCGGCAGCTCCGGCGCCGGCGGCAGGACGCCCCTCCCGCGCAGATCAGCCGCCAGGGAAGCACCACCAGCCAACAGGGCGACAGCTGCGATGGAGGCTTTCAGCAGGGCTTTCATTAAAATCTCGACTCGAATGACGGCGGCTTCCAGGACGGGTGATCCGGCCGGTGCCGCGACGGCGTCAGGAGCGCGATTATGAAAATGTTAAGGTTAACGAACCTCTAAGCAGCAGCACCCACGCCCGCCTGCCGGAACGAAAACGCCTGCCGCAACGTTGCCAGCGCGATGGAGCTGTCTAGGATCGACTGCCCCTGGACGGAGCGCGCATGGCCTATTTCAAGCGACTGACGGGCGCTGCCGGGCTCGCGGCTGTGGTCGCGGGCTATGTGCATGGCCTGGTCTCGCGACGGGTCGGCGAACCCCTGCGCCAGGCGAGACGTGGCCGCGGTGCCAGGAGCCCGATCACCCTGCCCTGGCGCGGCTGGAAGGATGTGCTGCTGCGCTTCAGCGCCCGCATCCAGGAAGCGCGGGTGCTGTCGCTCGCCGGCGCCGTCGCCTTCTTCACCTTGCTCTCGCTAGTCCCGGCCTTGTCACTGCTGGTGACGCTGTACGGCATGCTGACCGACCCGGTGACGATCGTCGGCCAGCTCGACGACGTCACCATCGTCTTCCCGCTGGCGGCGCGCGAACTGATCCGCGAGCAGGCGATCAGGCTGTCGAGCCAGGGCACCGCCAATCTCTCGCTGACCTTCCTGATCAGCTTCCTCATCGCGGTCTGGAGCGCCAATGCCGCGATGAAGGCGGCCTTCGATGCGCTCAACATCATCTACGGCGTGCGCGAGCGCCGCGGCTTCATCCGACTCAACCTGGTCTCCCTGGCGACGACGCTGAGCGCACTGGTCGTGCTCATCCTGGCGCTGTCCCTGATCGCGAGCCTGCCGGTGGTGACGGCGCTCTTCCCCTTCGGCCACCAACTGGAGGTGCTGATCCGCTGGCTGCGCTGGCCCGCCTTCTTCCTCGTCGGCATCACCGCGATCGGCTGCCTCTACTGGATCGGGCCGAGCCGCAAGCCGCCGCGCTTCGCCTGGGTGCTGCCTGGCGCCATCGCCGCTGCCCTGCTCTGGGTCGCAGCCTCAATCGGCTTCTCCTTCTATGTCAGCACGCTCGGCCGCTACACTGCAACCTATGGCTCGCTCGCGACCATCGTCGTGTTCATGACCTGGCTCTGGCTTTCGGCGACGATCGTGCTGGCTGGCGCCGAGCTCAATGCCGAGCTCGAGCATCAGAGCCGCCATGGCTCGGCACCGGCGCCGGTGACGCAACTCAGCCGCAACGCGCCGGGCTGAGGCTGCGCTCCCAACTGGAGCATGATGCCACAGCCGCACCGGCTTGACCTTGTCCGCGACCGCAGCGTCTGCTCATCAGCACGAAGGCCCCTGCGTGGCCAACCACACGGATATGCCCATGATCACCGCGACCCGCATCCACCTCACCATCGCCATGCTGATGGGACTGTCAGGCGTGACGCTGCTCGCGGCCGGCACGCATTCCGGAGCGTCCGACAACGTCCAGATCGCTGGCCAGATGCTGCTCTTCCATGCCCCTGCGGTGATCGCCGCTTGCGCAGCCCGGCGGGCCGAACTGCTGGCCGACTGGCCGGCGCGGCTTGCGATCTCGCTGCTGATCCTCGGAGTCGCGCTGTTTTCCGCCGATCTTGCGATGCGCGGTTTCCATGGCGAACGGCTCTTCCTCGGTGCCGCGCCCGCCGGCGGCTTCATGATGCTCGGCGGCTGGCTCGGGCTCGCCCTCGCGGCTCTGTTCTCCAAGCGCGCCTGACCGGCATCGCGGCGCTTTCGCAGCCTTTCGTCTTCAGTTAGAACGCGGCGCGGCGCGGCTGCCTCCCTGCGCCTTCGCGGAGCCTGCCGATGAACGCCCCTCACAATCTCACGCCCTCGCAAGCCGCCGAACTGCTGGTCCAGGCGCTGCCACACATGCAGCGCTATGACCAGGAGGTCATCGTGATCAAGTATGGCGGCAACGCCATGGGCAACGCCGCCACTGCCGAGGATTTCGCCGAGGACGTAGTGCTGCTCGAACAGTCCGGCCTGAAGCCGGTGGTCTGCCATGGCGGCGGGCCGCAGATCGCCCGCATGCTGGAGAAGCTCGGCATCAAGTCCGAGTTCAAGCAGGGCCTGCGCGTCACCGACGCCGCCACCGTCGACGTCGTCGAGATGGTCCTCGCCGGTTCGGTCAACAAGGAGATTGTCGGCTATATCTCACGCGAAGGCGGCAAGGCGATCGGGCTCTGCGGCAAGGACGGCAACATGGTGACCGCCAGGAAGGCGACCCGCACCATCGTCGACCCCGATTCGAAGATCGAGCAGGTGCTCGACCTCGGCTTCGTCGGCGAGCCCGAGACGGTAGACACCACCGTGCTCAAGGCGATCCTGAAGGAAGAGCTGATCCCGGTGCTGGCGCCGGTCTGCGCCGCCGCCGACGGTCAGACCTACAACGTCAACGCCGACACCTTCGCCGGCGCGATCGCGGGTGCGCTGGGTGCCAAGCGCCTGCTGCTGCTCACCGACGTGCCGGGCGTGCTCGACAAGGACAAGCAGCTGATCCCCGAGCTCACCATCGAGCAGTGCCGGCGCCTGATCGCCGACGGCACCATCTCCGGCGGCATGATCCCGAAGATCGAGACCTGCATCTACGCGCTGGAGAAGGGCGTCGAGGCCGTCGTCATCCTCGACGGCAAGGTTCCGCATGCGGCGCTGATCGAGCTCTTCACCGATACCGGCTCGGGCACGATCATCCGGAAGTAAGCGGCTGCAGATCGGACGTGGGCCCCTTCTCCCACCCGGGAGAAGGGGCCCACGCGGCTCCCTCATCTGGACGACCTCATCGTCGCAAGGACTTTGCAAGCATCTTGCATGTCATGATGGCTGCCCCCACATGACATGCCCCCATGAACCAGAACGCATCAATCACCACCGCCATCCCGCTCCTGCCGGAGCAGGCGGCGTTCGGCCATGTCGACCACTGGATCTTCGACCTCGACAACACGCTCTATTCGCACGAGGCGCAGGTCTGGCCGCAGGTCAATGAGCGGATCAGTCTCTACCTGCTCCAGCTCTTCGGGCTCGACGGCCTCTCCGCGCATGAACTGCGCCGCTACTACTATGAGCGCTACGGCACGACGCTGAACGGGCTGATGTCGGAGCACGGCGTCGATCCCGACGACTTCCTTGCCTTCGCCCACGACATCGACCTGTCGATGCTCGATCCCAATCCCGATCTCGGCGCGGCGATCGCCGCCCTGCCCGGCCGCAAGCTGATCCTGACCAATGGCTCGCGCGGCCATGCCGAGAACGTCGCCGGCAAGCTCGGCATCCTCCACCATTTCGAGGACATTTTCGACATCGTCGAGGCCGGCTTCCTGCCCAAGCCGGAGCGGGCGACCTACGAGAACTTCCTCGCCAAGCATGCGGTCGATCCCGCACGTGCGGCGATGTTCGAGGACATCGACAAGAACCTGATCGTGCCGAACGACCTCGGCATGAAGACGGTGCTGATCGTGCCGCGCACGACCGATCCCTTCCGCGACGCCTCGGAGCAGGCCGTGGTCGAAGCCGCCCACGTCCACTTCGTCACCGATGACCTGACCGGGTTCCTCAAGCCGCTGATGCGGGCAGAACTCCCTCCGTTTCCGGTTTCCAAATAGATCGAGGTCATCCCGGGCGACCGAAGGGAGACCCGGGGTCCATTCCTGAACGTCTTTCGGAAAGGCTCCGGAATGAGTTCCGGATCGGCGCCACTTCATGGCTTGTCCGGGACGACTTCCGGAAGGCTCAGGCGTAACGCTCCGCCGCAAGCCCATGCGCCCGGCGCAGACTTGTGAGATCGAGCCCCGGGATCTCGCCATCGATCACCCGCCAGCGCCCGCCGACCATGACGCGATCGGCGCGGTTCGCACCGCACAGCACCAGCGCCGCGATCGGGTCATGCGCGCCCGAGAAACGCAGCTCGTCGAGCCGATAGAAGGCAAGATCGGCCTGCATGCCCGGCGCGATCCGGCCGATATCGGAACGTCCCAGGCAGCGCGCCGAGCCTTCCGTCGCCCAGCGGATCGTATCGCGCGCCGTCACCGCACTGGCGCTCCTGTAGTGCAGCCGGTTGATCAGGAGCGCGTGACGCAATTCCTCCATCAGGTTCGAGCCGTCATTGCTGGCCGAGCCGTCGACACCGAGGCCGACAGGCGCACCAGCCGCCTCCAGCTCGCGTGTCTTGCAGAAGCCCGAGGCGAGCACGCCGTTCGAGGTCGGGCAATGGCAGACACCGACCCCGGCCTTGCCCAGTCGCTCGCATTCCTCGCAGGAGAAATGGATGCCGTGCGCCAGCCAGGTTTTTGGCCGCATCCAGCCAGCCTCTTCCAGAAGGTCGAGCGGGCGCTTGCCATAGACCTCCCGGCAATAGGCGTCCTCATCCTCGGTCTCCGCCAGATGGGTGTGCAGCGGCGCATCGAAGCGCGTCGCCAATTCTGCCGAGGCCGCCATCAGCGAGGTCGTCACCGAGAACGGCGAACAGGGCGCGAGCGCGATCTGCACCATGCTGCCGGGCTTGGGATCATGGAACAGGGAAAGCACCCGCTCGCAATCGGCAAGGATGGTGTCCTCGTCCTGCACGACCTCGTCCGGCGGCAGGCCGCCATCCTTCTGCGACAGGTTCATCGAGCCGCGTGAGATGGTGACGCGGATGCCGAGCGCCCGCGCCTCCTCGACGGCGATGTCGACGGCGTTCTCCAGCCCGGCCGGATAAAGGTAGTGATGATCGGCCGCCGTGGTACAGCCGGAGAGCAGGAGCTCGACCAATGCGGCACGCACCGCGAGCCGCAGGTCCTCTGGCCGCAGGCGCGCCCAGAGCGGGTAGAGCACCTTCAGCCAGGGAAAGAGCTCGCGGTCGATCGCGGCCGGATGGGCGCGGGTCAGCGTCTGGTAGAAATGATGGTGGGTGTTGATCAAGCCGGGCAACACGACATGGGTCGAAGCATCGAAGCTCTCGGTCACCGGTAGGGCCGGATAGGCCCCGCTCGCGACCAGCTCGACGATCACCCCGTCCTCGACCACCACCCCGCCCCCGGCATTCTCGGCAAGGATGGCGAGCGGGTTCCTGATCCAGATGCGCATGGTGGGTCCGGCGCTCAGTGATTCTCTTGGAATGTCATAGGCTTGCCCGGTGGCCAAGGCCAGCCCGGCAGGTTGGGTCTTCCGGATGAGGCTTTTGCGTGCTCCGGCGCAAAAACACACGCCCAGGATGAGCCTTGGACGACTGTTCGCGCCCGCCAACTTTCAATAAGCTGTTGGCAAGGCGGCCCACGGTATTCCGTTCGCGAGGCTTCCGGTCCAACGGGGAAAACGTTCGCCTTGCGAGGCGAAGCGTGGCTCAAGGAGAGATTCCATGAAGAAATTATTGCTGGCGGCGCTGTCGGCCTCGGCGCTGATGGCGGCGCAGCCGCTGGCCGCCAAGACGCTGGTCTATTGCTCGGAAGGCAGCCCGGAGAATTTCGCGCCGAGCGTCAACACCACCGGCACGTCCTTCGACGCCAACACCCAGATCTACGACACCATCGTCCAGTTCGAGCGCGGCGGCGTAAAGGTCCAGCCGGCCCTGGCGGAGAAGTGGGACGTCTCGCCGGATGGCCTGACCTACACCCTCCACCTGCGCAAGAACGTGAAGTGGCATTCGAACAAGAACTTCAAGCCGACGCGCGACTTCAATGCCGACGACGTGATGTTCATGTTCGAGCGGCAGTGGAAGGAAGCGCACCCCTATTACAAGGTGACCAGCTCGAACCACTCCTACTTCAACGACATGGGCCTGCCCAAGCTGCTGAAGGCGATCGAGAAGGTCGATGACTACACCGTCAAGATCACGCTGAACCAGCCCGAGGCGCCCTTCCTCGCCGACCTCGCCATGCAATATGCCGGCGTGCAGTCGAAGGAATACGCCGATGCGATGCTGAAGGCCGGCACGCCCGAGAAGCTCGACCAGGAGCCGGTCGGCACCGGCGCGTTCTATCTGGTGCAGTACCAGAAGGACGCGATCATCCGCTACAAGGCCTTCCCCGAGTACTGGGCCGGCAAGGCCAAGATCGACGACCTCATCTTCGCGATCACGCCTGACGCCTCGGTGCGCTGGGCCAAGCTGCAGAAGGGCGAATGCCATGTCATGCCCTATCCGAACCCGGCCGATCTCGACGCCATCAAGAAGGACGCCAACGTCCAGATCCTGGAGCAGCCGGGCCTGAACATCGGCTATCTCGCCTACAACACCACCAAGAAGCCCTTCGACGACGTCAAGGTCCGCCGCGCCGTCAACAAGGCGATCAACAAGAAGGCGATCATCGACGCGGTCTACCTCTCGAGCGGCGTCGCCGCGACCAACCCGATCCCGCCGACGATGTGGTCCTATAACGAGACCATCAAGGACGACCCCTTCGATCCGGAAGCCGCCAAGAAGGAGTTGGCCGATGCCGGCTATCCGAACGGGCTTGAGATCGACCTCTGGGCGATGCCGGTGCAGCGTCCGTACAACCCCAACGCCAAGCGCATCGCCGAATTGATGCAGGCAGACCTCGCCAAGGTCGGAGTCAAGGCCGAGATCAAGACCTTCGAATGGGGCGAGTACCGCAAGCGCCTGCAGGCGGGCGAGCACCAGACCGGCATGTTCGGCTGGACCGGCGACAATGGCGATCCGGACAACTTCCTGCATACCCTGCTCGGCTGCGACGCCTCCAAGAACAATGGCGGCAACGTCGCCAAGTTCTGCTACCAGCCCTTCGACGAGCTTGTGACGAAGGCCAAGACGATCACCGACCAGGCCGAGCGCGAGAAGCTCTATCGGCAGGCGCAGGTGATCTTCAAGGAGCAGGCGCCCTGGTTCACCATCGCCCATGCGGTCCAGCTCAAGCCGGTCCGCAAGGAAGTCATCGACTTCAAGCTCTCGCCGTTCAGCCGCCACGTCTTCTACGGCGTCGACATCAAGTAAGCTCGGCTTGTGAGCTACCCGTCATCCCGTGCCGGCTATTGGCACGGGATGACGCTCGACAGACGGCGCGGCCCGCATGGGCCGCGCCCTCCCAGGCCGGAAGACGACGGGGCATGAGGCTTCGCGCCCGATCCGGTCGCTGCCTGCCCCCGAGAGATCGCCATGACCCGATCCGCCCGTCCTCTCGCTCTGGCCCTCGGCCTCGGCGCCCTGCTGCTGCCCGCCATCGCCAGCGCCCAGGCGCTCGTCGTCTGCTCGGAAGCCAGTCCCGACTTCCTCAATCCGCAGTTCAGCAGCCAGAACACTGCCTATGATGTGGCGGCGCAGATCTATGAGCGATTGACAGCAACGCAGCGCGGCGGCTCGCAGATCATCCCGAGCCTGGCCGAGTCATGGACGATCTCGGATGACGCGCTGAGCTACACCTTCAAGCTGCGCAAGGGCGTGAAATGGCACGCCAGCAAGAGCTTCACCCCAACGCGCGAGTTCAACGCCGACGACGTGCTGTTCTCGTTCAACCGCATGCTCGATGCCAACCACCCCTACAACAAGGTCGGCAGCGGCAATTACCAGTTCTTCGGCGAGATCGTGAAGCCGAGCCTGAAGGCGGTCGAGAAGGTCGACGACCACACCGTCCGGATCGTCCTGACCAAGCCGAACGCGCCGCTGCTGTCGGCACTCTCGGTCGAGCCGATGTCGATCCTCTCGGCCGAATACGCGGCAGCGATGAGCAAGGCCGGCACGCCCGAGCAGATCGACTTCGCCTCGATCGGCACCGGCCCGTTCTCGCTGCTCTCATACCAGAAGGACGCGGTGATCCGCTTCAAGGCGGTGCCGGACCATTGGACCAAGGCCGCCGGCGACCGCGACCGCATGGCGCTGGTCAACGACCTGATCTTCGTGATCACCCCCGATGCTGCCGTCCGCTTCGCCAAGGTCCGCTCCGGCGAATGCCAGATCGCGCGCTATCCCAATCCCGGCGACCTGGCCGCGATGAAGACCGAACCGACCATCAACGTGCTGCAGGGCAGCATCGCCGACCAGAGCTTCCTCGCCTTCAACCAGCAGAAGAAGCCCTTCGGCGACAAGCGCGTGCGTGAGGCTTTGGCCTATGCCACCAACATCCCGGCGATCATCGACGCCGTCTACCAGGGCACCGGCAAGCAGACCGCCTCGGCGGTGCCGCCCTCGCTCTGGTCGCATGATCCCGACCTCAAGCCGCGTCCCTATGACCCCGAGAAGGCCAAGGCGCTGCTCAAGGAGGCCGGCTATCCCGACGGCTTCGAGACGACGCTCTGGGCCATCCCGGTCGTGCGCGCCTATATGCCGAACGGCCGGCGCGCCGCAGAATTGATCCAGGCCGACTGGGCCAAGATCGGCGTCAAGGCGACGATCCAGACCTTCGAATGGGGCGAATACCTCAAGCGCGGCCGCGCCGGCGAGCACGAGGTCGGCATGTTCGGCTACACCTGGGACTATCCCGACCCGAGCCAGATCCTGCTCACCGGCTGGACCTGCGAAGGCGTGGCGACCGGCGCCAACCGGGCGCGCTGGTGCAACAAGGAGGCTTCGGACGCTCTCGCCAAGGCCAGCTCTATCACCGACCAGGCCGAGCGCGGCAAGCTCTACAAGCGCTTCCAGGAAATCTTCCACGAAGATGTCGCCGGTCTGCTCTTCGCCAACGCGCAGGCTTTCACGCCGGTGCGCAAGGAGGTGAAGGATTACAAGATTCACTTTTTCGGCGGGCAGCCCTTCTACGGCGTCTCGGTCGGCAAATAAATCTCTGCACCGAATAACTCCAGCGCCGGCATGGCAATCATTGCTTTGCCGGCGTGAAGTCTATTCCTAACATTGCGCTGCCTGACGCGAGTGTTTTTCGAGTCTTGCGTCGAGAGCAGACGCCAATCTGCTCCCCGACCCCAGCGATCCACCGATTTTGTAGCCGCGTTCTTGATCTTTCCAGCGTTCTGGTGTTTGCGCTCCGCCAGAATTCGAACTTGAATAAGCTCAGAAGGCAGGCCGCCGCGCGACGAAACGCCCGGCCCATAAGACTGGCACAACCATGCTTCGCTTCATCCTGACCAGGGTCAGCCTCGTCATCCCGACCTTCATCGGCATCACGCTGCTGGCCTTCTTCCTGGTCCGGCTCGTGCCGGGCGACCCGATCGAGACCATGGCCGGCGAGCGCGGCATCGACGCCGCCCGCCACGCGCAATTGCTGAAGGAATACGGCCTCGACCAGCCGCTTCTCGTCCAGTACGGCCGCTATATCGAGCGCGTGGTGCAGGGCGATCTCGGCAAGTCGATCGTGACGCGCGACAGCGTCCTCTCCGAATTCGGCCAGCTCTTCCCGGCCACCATCGAGCTCGCGCTCTGTGCCATCCTGCTCGCGCTGATCATCGGCCTGCCGGCCGGCATCATCGCCGCAGTGAAGCGAAACTCGATCTTCGATCATGGCGTGATGGGCATCTCGCTCACCGGCTACTCCATGCCGATCTTCTGGTGGGGCCTGCTGCTGATCCTGTTGTTCTCGGTCCAGCTCGGCATCACCCCGGTCTCCGGGCGCATCGCGGTGCAGTACTTCATCGAACCGGTCACCGGCTTCCTCACCATCGACAGCCTGCTCGCCGGCGATATCGACGCCTTCTGGTCGGCTTTGTCGCATCTGGTGCTGCCGGCGATCGTGCTCGGCACCGTGCCGCTCGCCGTCATCGCGCGGATGACCCGCTCGGCCATGCTGGAAGTGCTCGGCGAGGACTACATCCGCACCGCCCGTGCCAAGGGCATGGCCCCCCTCCGGGTCGTCGCCCTGCACGGGCTGCGCAATGCACTGATCCCGGTCGTCACGGTGATCGGCCTGCAGGTCGGCACGCTCTTCACCGGCGCGATCCTGACCGAGACGATCTTCTCCTGGCCAGGCGTCGGCAAATGGCTGATCGAGGCGATCAGCCGGCGCGACTATCCCGTCCTCCAGGGCGGCACGCTGCTGCTCGGCATGGTCGTGATGAGCGTCAACCTCCTGGTTGACCTGCTCTACGGCGTGATCAACCCCCGCATCAGGCACGCCCGATGACCCACCTTTCGTCCCTTCGCTCCCATTGGAGCCTTCGCCCATGAGCGCCGAGACCTTGCAAGCCCCTGCCGTGCCCGCAGGCACGCCGCCGCACCCCGCCCGCGAGTTCTGGAGCTATTTCAGTGCCAATCGCGGCGCCGTCGCTGGCCTCGTCGTCATCGGGATCGTCTTGTTCTGCGCGCTGTTTGCGCCGCTGATCGCCCCGCACGATCCCAACCTGACCAACAATGCCGTCTTCCTGAAGCCGCCCTTCTGGCAGGAAGGCGGTTCGCTCTCCTATCCGCTCGGCACCGATGCGATTGGCCGCGACATCCTCTCGCGGCTCATCTACGGCGCGCGGCTCTCGCTCGTCATCGGCATTGCCGTCGTCGCCATCGCCATCGTCGTCGGCGTCGTGCTCGGCCTCGTCGCCGGCTTCTTCAAGGGCATCGCCGACATCGCGATCATGCGCGTGATGGACATCCTGATGACGATGCCGAGCCTGCTGCTCGCCATCGTCATCGTCGCCATCCTCGGCCCCGGGCTGATGAACGCGATGCTCGCCGTCGCCATCGTCGTGCTGCCGCATTATGTCCGCATCACCCGCGCCGCCGTCATCGCCGAATCCTCGAAGGACTATGTCGTCGCCGCCCAGGTCAGCGGCGCGCAGACGCCCCGGCTGATGTTCTCGGAAATCCTGCCGAACTGCGCCGCGCCACTGATCGTGCAGGCGACGCTCGGCGTCTCCACCGCGATCCTCGACGCCGCCGCGCTCGGCTTCCTCGGCCTCGGCGCCCAGCCGCCGACCCCGGAATGGGGCACGATGCTCGCCGACGCCCGCGAATTCGTGCTGCGCGCCTGGTGGGTCGTCACCTTCCCGGGCCTCGCCATCCTGATCACCGTGCTCGCCTTCAACCTGCTCGGTGACGGGTTGCGCGACGCCCTCGATCCCAAATTGAAGCGCTGATCCCATGCCCCTGCTCGAGATCGAAAACCTCAGCGTCGAGTTCCCGACTTCGCAAGGGACCCTGCGCGCGGTCGACCGCATCGACCTCACCCTGGACGAAGGCGAAGTGCTCGGCGTCGTCGGCGAATCCGGCTCCGGCAAGTCAGTCACCATGCTCGCGCTGATGGGCCTCGTCGGCTATCCCGGCCGCGTCCGCGCCGACAAGCTCCGCTTCGACGGCCGCGACCTCCTGACCATGTCCGCCCGCGAGCGCCGCCAGCTCACCGGCAAGGACGTGGCGATGATCTTCCAAGAGCCGAGCACCAGCCTGAACCCCTGCTTCACCATCGGCTTCCAGCTCGCCGAGACGCTGCGCAAGCACGAAGGCATGGATCGTAAGGCAGCCAAGCGCCGCTCGATCGAGTTGCTTGAGCAGGTCGGCATTCCGGCCCCGGAGAGCCGCCTCAAGGCCTTCCCGCATCAGATGTCAGGCGGCATGAACCAGCGCGTCATGATCGCCATGGCGATCGCCTGCAATCCGCGCCTGCTGATTGCCGATGAGCCGACGACCGCGCTCGACGTCACCATCCAGGCGCAGATCCTCGACCTGCTGATGACGCTGCAGAAGGAGCGCGACATGGCGCTCGTCCTGATCACCCACAATATGGGCGTCGTCGCCGAGACCGCGCAGCGCATCATGGTGATGTATGCCGGGCAGATCATGGAGGAGCGCAAGGTCGACGCGCTGTTCTCCGCCCCGCAGCATCCCTATTCCGCCGCTTTGCTCGCCGCCTTGCCGGAACGCAGCGAGGGGGCGAACCGCCTCGCCACCATCCCCGGCATGGTGCCCGGGCTCAATGATCGCCCGAAGGGCTGCCTGTTCAGCCCGCGCTGCGCCTATGCCACCCAGCATTCGCGCAGCGTCCAGCCCGAGCTCCGGCCTTGGGCTGACGGGCATGTGCGCTGCCACTACCCGCTCGGCGATCTCCAGCGCGAGGCGGAGCGCGCCCGCGACGAAGCCGGCCTGACGACGGAGGCGGTGCGATGAGCACTCCCGTCATCGAAGCCCGCGACCTCGTCCAGACCTATCAGGTCAGACAGGGGTTGTTCCGCCCGCCGGCGCAATTGCAGGCGGTGAACAAGGTTTCCTTCGCCGTCGAGGCCGGTCGCACGCTGGCCGTTGTCGGCGAATCCGGTTGCGGGAAGTCGACGCTGGCACGCATGGCGACGTTGATCGAGAAGCCGACCTCCGGGTCGCTGACGCTCGACGGGCTCGACGCCGTCTCGCCGCCGGCGAGCGAGCAGCGCCGTCTGCGCCGCACCGTCCAGTTCGTCTTCCAGAACCCCTATGGCTCGCTCAACCCACGCAAGAAGATCGGCACGATCCTGGAGGAGCCGCTGCTGATCAACACTGACCTCTCCAAGGCCGAGCGCACCGAGAAGGCTCGCGCCATGATGGCCAAGGTCGGGCTGCGGCCGGAGCACTATGCCCGCTACCCGCACATGTTCTCGGGCGGCCAGCGCCAGCGCATCGCGATTGCCCGCGCGCTGATCCTCTCGCCCAAGGTAGTGGTCGCCGACGAGCCGGTCTCGGCGCTCGACATCTCGATCCAGGCGCAGGTCCTCAACCTGCTGGCCGACCTGCAGGACGAGCTCAAGCTCGCCTACCTCTTCATCTCGCATGATCTCAGCGTCGTCCGGCACATCGCCCATGACGTGATGGTGATGTATCTCGGCAATGCCATCGAGCACGGGCCGAAGGAGCGGATCTACGCCCGCCCCTTGCATCCCTACACGCAGGCGCTGCTCGCCTCGACGCCGCGTGTCGGCGGCGACAAGCGCGAGAAGATCGTGCTGCGCGGCGAGTTGCCCTCGCCGCTCAACCCGCCGACGGGCTGCGTCTTCTCGACCCGCTGTCCCTTCGTCACCGATCGCTGCCGGACCGAGCGCCCGCAGAAGCGCGAGATCGACGGACGGCAGGTCGCCTGCCACTACGCCGAGACCTTCCTGGCCAAGGCTGCGGCCTGACCGATCAGCCTGCGGCGCAGGCTGATCGGATCTGTCGGCATCCCATGAAGGTCGCCTTTTTCTCAGGCGACCTTTGCGATTTGGGGCTTTGTTTCCCACTCTTCGCCCCAGATCATGACGGCGTGTCCTGGCGAGACCTCGCGGTACTGGCGCACCGGCGGGACATAGTCGGCCGGGCGGATCGGGCTCTTGATCTCGTCGTTCGAGACCGGCCGCTTCTGCAGGCGCCGCGCCGGATCGGCGATCGGCACCGCCGCCAGCAATCGCTTGGTGTAGGGGTGCTGCGGGTTGCCGAAGATCGCCTCGCGCGGCCCGATCTCGACGATCTCGCCGAGATACATCACCGCGACACGGTGGCTGACCCGCTCGACCACCGCCATGTCATGCGAGATGAAGAGATAACCCAGCCCCATACGCGCCTGCAGGTCGAGCATCAGGTTGACCACCTGCGCCTTCACCGAGACGTCGAGCGCCGAGACCGCCTCGTCCGCCACGATCAGGCGCGGCTCGACCGCGAGCGCGCGCGCAATGCAGATGCGCTGGCGCTGGCCGCCCGAGAACTCGTGCGGGAAGCGGCTCGCCATCTCCGGCAGCAGGCCGACGCGCTTCAGGAGGTCGGCGAC